>JBBCIQ010000001.1:0-402147 GCA_037190045.1 Bryobacteraceae bacterium
TGGATCCACAAGAGTAATCTATGATGAGAGTGGCGTGAAGGCGAGATACGATTACCTGCCATTTGGAGAGTATATTCCGAAGAGTCGGAGCGGAAGAAGCACAGCATCGTGTGCAGGAGGAGTGACGAATTGTTATCCGGGGACAGGTATTGAGACGAATAGCAAAGTGGCTCAAATGTTCACCGGCAAGGAACGAGATGCCGAGACGGGGCTGGATTACTTTGGGGCAAGGTACATGTCGGCGGCGCAGGGGAGGTTCATCAGCGCTGACCCCTACGAGATCAACTTAGAGATTCCAAAGGCCAAGTCAGAGGATCAACGTCAGAGCCTATTGAATGGATATATCGGCAACCCCCAGGTGTGGAATCGGTATGTATACACCCTCAACAACCCACTTCGTTTGGTTGACCTTAACGGAAAGTGCTCAACGCCAGCGAATCTAAAAGAAGGCGAAACGGGTATTTGCATTGAAGCCTTTATCGCTTCGAAGACTATTGGTGGCATTGGAAAGGGTGACAACCGAACCTTCACTGGGACCGACTCCTCCAAGACCCAGCGAGTTCGGGTTGACATCACCATCGCCCCCGGGAAGGCTGGAGCAATCAATACAACTGTGACGACGGCCCGAAGCGAAACTATAATTCCGGGTATTTCTGCTCACGGGCACACCGAGATGATCCCTGTCGGGGTTACGACTGACTCTCAGGGAAATCGCAACTTCGAAGTGAACTTTAACGCGATCAACGGATTTGCTGGGATGCCTGGCGCACCTGCCGGTGCGATTAAGGCTAATCTGAATTTTAGCGTTACGCCTAACGGACAAGTTTCGTTGGACTACGGTAACAGTTCGATCACAGGTTACCCGTCGTTCGGTGTTTATAGCTACGGCACGGGCGCAAATGGCCAGCCACAGGTTAAGAGCTTGGTTGAAGCGAAGGAAAAGGATCCGAGCTACCTGACGAAACCAGCGGGTCCAATTCCGAGGAGACAGTAGGGTGCAAATGACACAAAGATTGCTGAAGGCTGCGGTACTCGGGATTGTATTGTCATTCGCAGTGGTCCCGACAATCCTTTTGATCGGACTCGTCATCGGTGGTGAACCGCATGCACCGGTCACCGCCAATCTCACAACATTCTACCTTTTGTACGGCGCTATCTCTGCCGCATTTTTTCTCATAATTGGCTTGCCAATTCTGACTCTTCTAAGCAGACGACGTTGGCGTTCGTGGTGGGCATTTGCAATCGGCGGTATGGTGGTTGCGCTGGTTGGAGAGGCTGCACTAGTTTTAGGTGGCATCGGATACTGGGACACTTCTAACTGGGAATCTATGCTAAACAACACGGCTATTTTGGCTCTTGCTGGTGGAGTTACGGGTGCGATTTTCTGGCTATTCATCAAAGACAAACTACAGGTCACGAATTGATTGGTTCACCGGTAAAGAACGCGATTCCAAAACTGGGCTGAATTAGTTTAGCATATGTTATTTAAGTACCTTACAAGGAAGATTTACTTCTCCTGATCGACCTTTTGCTGATTAATCTCCGCTAGAATCATAAAGTTGGAATTTATACACATATTCACGTAATAATCCGTTGAAATACGTAGATAGAACTGGTGAGAGTATTGAGACTGCATGGGCTGTCTTAAATATTGGAATAGGTGTTGCTTCATTTGTTGATAATGTGAAGTCAGGAAGCTATGGCGCAGCTGCCGTTGATGTGCTGTTGTAGATGCAGGTCAAGGGTTGAAGCGATTGGAAGGCGCAGGTGATGCTGCGGGTGCTGCATCTATAGGCGGCAATTTTGAAATCTGGAACTCCGGCTGGAAGTCAGCGGAAGTCAATACGCTTCGATCAAACGGAATCAACGGTATTCTTTCTGATCCGAATGGTCTCGATAAAGTGACGCCCGGAGCGCTAGGAAAGAAGTTGTTCTAATAGTGAAGAGTCAAATGCAAGGTCTGATTCTGGTAGCCACGCTGGCGATACTACCCGTTCTGGCACAAAAGCTTTCGGCTGACAACGAGGTTCTGTTGGATTCCTCACGTCCATCTGCTTATCTTGAGTCAAGCGAAACAGACTTGAATTCTGATGGGCAATCGGCAGTTTGGCTTCGCTTACACAACAACAGCAAAGGTGCTATTAGCATCCGGACCGAATCTCTGTACATTGGTGAAAAGGTGCAGCCCTTGACGCTCGGAAATGGCAAAGGAGTATTAGCGATCCGTCCAGGGACCATAGTTGCTCCTTGCTACACTGTTGAAGGGTTTCTTGTGTCGTCTGAAGGACGATCCCAGACCATCAACCAACAACCCTACCAGCGGCTGTCCCTCGGAAGTGCATGCACGGTTGGAGCTACATCATGGCTCCCTCCAGGAGGCAGCGTCCGGCTACTAATCCCTTCGGGGCATCTCTCTTCCGGCCGTCGGATTGGCATCGCCTTTGAATACGAATGGGAGAATGCTCGGAATCTTGAGCATTGGGTCTATTTTTCAAATATAGATTAGGCCTTGGCCGCTGAGTGTTCAGGTTATACGCAGTAACCACCTGGGATCAATAGATTACCGTTACCTATAACTGCATCGAGCCAAGCGGAGGGGTGAAGGCTCACAACCCAGTACACACAGCAGATTACTGTCGGGTAGCAGGGTATAACCCAAAACCAGTAGAAAGCCGCCTTTGGCGGCTGTAAAGTAAGGCAACCCCGAGCGGAAGCTGCGAGGGAGACCGATCCAGAATTCACCCTCATCTTATTGGTAAGTCTATACTTTCGATTGCGGGTCAGAGTGGATCTGTATGATCTGGGGTGTTTCATGGCGCAGGCCGATGTTTCAACAACCGTGGGCAGCTTCCGTGACTCGAACGGGAACTCGATTGTGAGCTTTTCGTTGAGTGTGTCCGATCCGCCCGGTGCTAGGTGCACCACCAACCTGCGGAACAATGACGGTGACTGTTTCACCTGATGGTAGTTCCGTGCGGATAAACGACATGGTTGTGGTCTATCTGCGTGGGAAGCGTACGCCCAACAACCGGCGACGGGGAATAACATAATGCTTCTTTAATACACTCCGGCAGGGACTTCATCCAACAGCCCCGGTGCATTGCTGACTGGCGCGACGATGAAGGTACGGGGCCACACGACGCTTCGTCCTCCAACTCCGCCAAAGCTCCTTTGTACTCTTGGTCAACCCGGGTGCGAGTGAAGTAGTCATGAGAGGATTTCCGGGAATGATGTTCGTTGCCCTCCTTGCTGGATGCGGTGTTAGGAATGGCGACACTGTTGTCATTCCAGCAGAGTATGAGGGCTGGGTCCAGATTTATTATCCAGTGGATGGAGCGCCAGAACTCCCAAAAGTAAGGTAGGGCTAATCTCCGGTTACGGGAAGCGTCAAGACTGGGAGCGTGAGGTCGCCGGGTTAGTCGGGATCGCTACTTCTTGACCGATGAAAGTGGGGTCCGAAAAAAGATTTCTTGTGAATGGAAGTCCCATGGATAGTCGGTCAGTGAGCAGTTTTCACTACTTCCAGTCCGGCAGGTGACCATCTTTTTTGTCGGAAATGCCACGAAGATCGACACGTATAATCGCCCAATTCCTGACTTCATCTTTTAGAGTCAATGGTTTGCCGGAGAATATGGCCTGAGCGATCTCAGTGAGCCTACGGCCCTTGCCAAAGCTCGTACTTGGACTGTAGAAAAAATACTTTGTGGCTTGTCGGAGTGATCTTTCCTGGGAACCAAGGCTTCCGTAATCCACAATTCAACGTCTTTGGCCTATACTTCTGACCACGAGAACTGAGTCTCGTTGGGCTGTAGCGCCATGCTACGAGCTGGGCTCGAGTTACTTCGATCTTGGTTTTTTCGTCGTCGTCGGATTTTTTCGGGCGGTGGTGCGGCTTTGCCGGTGGCGACGACGAAGGCTCTGGCATGGCTAGGCATGGCTTGGCTATGGCCTGGCTATGGCTAAGGCTCCGCGTTTCGATGTGCAGCGTAGCCACAGGGATAGGTGCGGCGTCGCCACACTCTTCTTGTGGCGGTGCCACATCCTCTAAAACTGTCTCTGTTTTCTCTGAGTTAGCCTGTGGAACTTCTGGCTCAACAGGATTTATAGTATCTGGCGAGGCTTCCTCATAGATTTTCATCAGCGCCCAACGTTCATCTGAGTTCATGTGTCGGATACGCGGAGCCTGACCATCAGCAAAGTACTCATGAGCTCGAGCGATTTGGGTATGAATGGAATCTTCGCAGTGGTCAAACCAATCGTGAACGATTAGTCGATGCTCGGCATGAACGTCCAGCCATCCACACTCGGTTAGTGCATCGATCAGCACATTGTGGTCCCCCTGCCAGTGCAGGGAATTGGCAATTGAGCGATTTCCGAACTTCCCTATGTTGCCGTGCTTTGCATACTGTGCCGTGAAGTGCCAGAGCATCTCAAGGATGCCCACTGCATACGGAAGGGGGATATCCAGCTTGTCTGCCAGCTGGATCATCTTCGGGTGTCCTGGTGTTCCTCTTTTCATCTGCTTTTCCTGATTGCTTCTTCCTGACCTGACCTTCTGCTGATCTTTTGGGAATCTGGGACTGGGGTTCGATTGTCGATACACCTAGTCAAGCTTCCAGCTGAATACATAGACGTCATGCTTTTCCTGTACGTCCTGCAGCAGCTGCTCAACTGTTTTCCCCTTTAGTAGCTCCGGGACCTGACGATCATTGATCCGCCTCTTTTCATCTGGTGTCTTTACCCGGATTACAAACTCATCAATCCAGGTCGGTGGAATCACTCAGTCTTCGGCTGCACCGGATATTAATTTCAAGATTAATGGCATCTAGGTGAACTCCAGCTTTACTCCGAGATGGGCTACTACCAGACCTTGTCCACTAGTTTTTCTATTACTACACGGAGGGTTGTCAATTGTTGGAGGGTTTTCTCCGAGCCAAGAATTCACCAATTGGACACAGTCCTTCATGTGAGATACCAATTCTATAATCCTGGTAGTACTTGATCGTTAAAAGTTAAGGCAGGCTTGGTGGGTCATATGAATGCTGTTGCTAAAAAGTTGTGTACCCACACGTACCCTAAAGACGTTTTATGGTGCTTATTAAGCTTACGTAGATGAATAAATCCCGTAAGTTATTGACAGTACATGGTTCAAGCCCCGTAGGGCACCCCAGTTCAGATTTTTCTCAGTTTCCTGAACTTTGTGTTGTTCCATTCTGCGCTCACCCAAAATACAGATTACCTCCCGTGTTGATCCCCTTTATATTTAAGATTGTTGACTGATCAGGCCTGATAAACTGTCAGCATGAAGTCCACTGCACGTACAGGTTCCCTTACTGAGTTAAATTCACGGGAAGCTGTAGAACATTTTCGTAAAGCAGCCAAAGATTTTACGAAGCGGGCAACCCGGTCTGTCACATCCGCACGGAAAGTTCTTGTGGATGAGGGTATTTACACAAAAAACGGAAATCTCTCAAAAAACTATAAATAAACAAACTTACACCGTCTTGCTTCCTCTTTCATCCTCGGGTATCACGGTTGTGATCGGCAGGTCGGAGAGAGTCTTCTGTCAGGTGCCCCTTTTAGGCAAAGCAGCAATGACTATGACTGGCTGGGGCCGGGTATTTACTTCTGGGAATCCAATCCCAAGCGTGGCTATGAGTTTGCCTTAGAGGCATCTCAGCGAACATCTTCCAGTATTACCAGCCCTTTCGTGATTGGTGCTGTGATCGATCTGGGTCTTTGCCTGGATCTCACAAGTTCTTATGGCCTGGAATCAATCAAAATTGCTTATGAAAGCCTGGTGGCTGTGACAAAAGAAGTCGGGCTTCCACTTCCCGTAAATAGTGGGGATGGATTGAGGAGAAATCTGGACTGCGCAGTTATTACAAGATTGCACTCAATTCGTGATGGCCAGAATTTTCCTGCTGTAGATACAGTGAAAGGTGTGTTTACAGAGGGGAGTGCCATTTATCCAGGTTCCGGATTTCTGAAAAAGACACATATCCAGATTGCGGTCAGAAACCCTCAGTGCATTAAAGGTGTATTTCGGGTTCAGGCGAAAGATTATGAGTCATAGTTCTTTCCATGTTGTTTTTCATCGCTTGTTGTCCCGGCATTAATGGTGACGATTCTCTTCCGAACCATTCTTCTCCCTCTGAAGTTACGGGCGTCTCCAAAGAAATCTGTACATCTGTTTCCAGCGTATCGATCCGGAAGATTCTGTTGCGGGGAATTCCGTTCTCCACAAACATTTGCCTGATCTGATTGGAGTGAATCTCATACTCGAATCCATCTTCCGCCAGCAGTACCTCCCCGATCCTTTGCGGATGGGTGGAATGCCGGATGAAGTATGGCTCAACCTCTGAAGAACGGGAAGCAATGCTCGTTTCAAACTGAAAGATGGCATTGCGGACTTCCGGTACCTGAAGAAGATCCAGCGGGAACTCATCCAGACGCAGGGTAGGAGGAATATCCTCAGCTCTTCCCCGAATCAGTGCTGCATGGTTTCCGCAGATGATCAGGCCCCCTCCACGATACAGAATTTCTCCCGTATCGCAGTTGGATTCTTCAATGAGTTCCAGGCCAACCAAAATTCCATCCGACCCAGGCTGAAGCCGCCAGTCTTCGACATACGCTCCGCTGGGAGCAAACTCGATCAGGCAATCCCCTACGCGATGAAGCATGCCTGCTTCCGGCCACTTATCGTGAAGCTGAAATGCAGTCCAGTTTTCCCAGGACATGAGATGTCCATCCCAACGGGTTTCTGCAAGACCTCCCTCAACCTGAATGAGTGTGTTGAGTTCCTGAACGGTGCAGTCTGAGGGGTATGATTTTCCTTTCAGATCCGGGAGGCCTGGTCTAATCCGAAGGTCAGCAGTGAGACCATGACTTTGCAGCCACCAGACTTCAGTCTCTTGATCGACCACTCCGTTGTAGTAAGTGATGGACTGACGGCGAAAGCATCCCAATGCCCATGGAGGAACCTTTTTTCCCGGACAATGTGGATATTGTTCTGCAATCTCTCTCAGTGTCATTTCTTACTCATCTCTTTTCCGCCATAACGGGATTCCTGTCCAAACGAAGAGAGCTTGTGTGATCCATCCGGTAACGTCAGTGATCCGTCATCCAGCTTCTTTTTGAGGTAGGTGAAGGTCTGGGCTGTTTGGGCGAAAAGGTGATCTCCTGCAATCACAGGTTGAAACCGTGATGGTCTGTCTTCACTGACAAACTGTGGAAGCGGCTGCACGACCGTGTGATAGTCACAGAGACAGAAAAGGGGAAAAGAGTAGCGTTCTTCCTGAACCTTTCTGACTCGATGGGAAGTCGCCACAAACTCACCGTTAGTCCAGATCTCCATCATGTCCCCGATGTTCACCACGAACCCATCGGGGACGGGTGGAGCATCAATCCACTGGCCATGAGCGTCCATCACTTCAAGGCCGGGAGATGTGGACAGGAGAATGGTGAAGCATTCGTAGTCTGTATGAGCGCCGATCCCAACTTCATCCACCGCATCCGGATTCCAGGGGTAATGGATCAATCTCAGCTGTGAGGGAGGGGTCGTCACAAAGGCTTCGAAGTAGTTTTCCGGAAGCCCAAGGGCCAGTGCGAAACCGCGAAACAGTGTGTTTCCCAGCCGAATAGCAGCCTGATAATACTGATTGATCTTTTCCGGAAAGTCCGGCAGATCCGGCCAGACATTAGGCCCCATCATTGGCGTTGCCGCCTGAACTTGAGGGGAGTTCTCCGGCAAATCTGAGGCAAGATCAAAAGCCTCTTTGCGATCCTTTGTGCCAGCTGCGAACACTTCTTCACCAGGTGGAACATATCCACGATGATTCCGTGAATTTCCGATATAGAGATTCATCTTTTCGTGTAGAGGAAGATCAAAGAATTGTTTTGCCTGATGGATCAGTTCATTGCGAAGATCCGTACTGATTCCGTGCCCGGTAATATAGAAGAATCCATTATTTCTTGCCGCCTTGCCGATTTCGGCAGCAACTTTCTGGCGATCTTCCATCTGCGTGCTGAAAAGCGGAGAAATATCAAGGACAGGCAGCGCGAAAGGTGGAGCTTGTGCTGAAAAAGAAGAAGGCTGAGGCAATCGGAATCACTCCTGTAGCAATGAGTTTCCAGGTCGTCCTGGTTAAGCTCAGCCCGCTACGGGGAAGGAGTCGGGTCGTCCCGAATCAGCTTATTTCAAGGCTAGCATTCGAAATTTTTTCGGGTCAAGACGGTGCGGGCCCACGTAGTATTTTGTTTTCTCCGGTCTTCTGGCGATAACATAGTCTCGCTCGGCGATCCGTTTTGAATACATCTAATTCTTCCCCCTCTCCCTCATCAGTACTTTCCGGACCCATGACGCGTGTTCGCTACAAAGTCCTGGCCTTCTGTGTCGCTCTGGCTGCGGTGACTTATCTGGATCGGGTGTGTATCGCGATTCTGGCTCCATTCATCATGGAGGATCTGTCGCTCAGTAAACCCCAGATGGGATATGTGTTCAGTGCGTTCACGCTGGCCTACGGAATTTTTGAAATCCCGACCGGAGCATGGGGAGACCGGATCGGAACCCGTAAAGTTCTGACCCGTATCGTCTCCTGGTGGTCGGTTTTCACCATTCTGACTGCTACATCGTTCCACTACGTTTACCTGCTGGTTGTGCGATTCCTGTTCGGAGCGGGTGAGGCAGGGGCATGGCCTAACTCCGCGCGTACGCTGTCCCGATGGTTTCCTGCTTCAGAGCGAGCCACTGCCCAGGGAATCTTTTTCATGGGTGCCCACATGGCAGGAGGACTGACCCCACTCATCGTGACCGCATTGATGGGCTGGATGCACTGGCGATCCGTGCTGGTGCTTTTTGGCTTTACTGGTTTTATCTGGGCCTTCGCCTGGTATCGCTGGTTTCGCGATGAACCATCCCAGCATCCGGCTGTATCGGCAGCGGAGCGTGAATACATCGAAGCAGATCGGCCTCCTGCCGCTTCTCATGACTTGAAGGGAATTCCCTGGCAGAAGATCCTGAAGAACCGGAGCGTTCTCGGACTCTGCATCATGTATTTCACGCAGACTTATGGCTTTTATTTCTACATTACCTGGTTGCCGACGTATCTGGTGCAGGCCCGGGGTTTTTCAAAAGAGACGGTGGGTTTCTATGCCGGGCTGCCTCTCTTGTTCAGTGTGATTGCTGATTTTCTGGGTGGCATTACAACCGATCGCCTGACTCGTCGTTTTGGGGTACGGGCAGGACGTGCGGCAGTCGGGATTGGATCTTTTGTATTCGCCTCACTGTTCATGCTGGTCGGGGCTTCTTTTGATCACCCCGTGACGGCTATCATTCTGATCTCCATTGCCGCTGCCTGGTCAAACTTCGTTCTTGGGGCAGCATGGGGTGCTGCTGTTGATGTGGGAGGAAGTCATGCCGGGGTAGTCAGCGCCTTTATGAATACTGCGGGGCAGGTTGGAGGATTTCTGAGCCCTATTCTTTTAGCTTATGTTGTGGAGGATTTTCATAACTGGAGTGCTCCACTTTTCATCACCGGAGGGCTTTATATGCTGGGCGCAGCCTGCTGGTTCTGGATTGATTCTCGGGAACAGGTAGAAATCTGATCTGTAACTGATTGAAAATATTAATGTTGTGTGGAGTCTAAGGTTTTCCCTGAGCCATATTCCAAATTCAGGATTTTCCGGCGCAGGTTTCACCTGTTAACTGGATGGTGCTATCTCTCATCGGTCGCTAGCCTAAGACTGAGGAGAAAATATGGCCGACTTTCATCAATCCAATACTGTTTCGACCCTTCACCGCCTCGGTGGCAATCGTCTGAACACCATGGAATCTGAGTTAACCAGATTCTCCCGTCATACGGGAATGGGGTTGATTCTTCCCGCTCTGATCACTGAATTCGAACGCCCGGCGATGAAACGGATTTGTAACGATCTCAAATCGGCAAACTACTTCAGCCGGATTGTTGTCGCCATTGGTCGTGCGACCCGCGAACAGGTGAATGAAGCATCCCGATTCTTTGAAGGGTTCCGTTCTCCTGTATCAATCCTGTGGATTGAAGACCCTAAAGTTCAGGATATTTTCAAAAAGCTGGATGAAAACGGTATGCCTGCCCGTGTGGATGGCAAGGGCCGTACCTGCTGGCTTTCCATGGGGTATCTGCTGGCGGAGGGCCAATCCGACATTATTGCTCTGCACGATTGCGACATCGTGAACTACAGCCGGGAAATGCCCGCATCGCTCTGCTATCCGTTGGCACATCCCAATATGGATTTTGATTTCTGCAAGGGGTATTACGCTCGGGTTTCAGACCGTCTGCACGGACGCGTCACCCGTCTCTTCCTGGCTCCGTTGCTTCAGGCCGCGCGTGAACTGGCTCCTTCTTCGTCATTCCTTTCTTTCCTGTCAGAGTTCCGTTATCCGCTGGCGGGTGAGTTTGCCATGAAGTCATCCCTGGCTGGAAGCGTCCGGCTCCCGACTGACTGGGGTCTGGAAGTGGGAATCCTGTCCGAAGCTTTCAAGCATTCCGGTCCTTCCCGTGTTTGCCAGGCCGATATTGCAGATAACTACGAACACAAGCATCAGGAAGTCTCTCACAACGATCCGTCCAAGGGACTTCGCCGGATGACTATTGATATTACAAAGGCATTGCTGCGCTGCATGGAAGGTCAGGGAGCCAAGCTGGCTCGCACTGACGTCCAGACGCTGGACTTCCTGTATCGCCGCTTTGCCACCCATAAGATGAAGCAGTATGAAGCCGATGCCCTTATGAATGGTCTGACTTTCGACTACCATGATGAGTCGCAGGCAATTGAGAGTTTCTCCAGGAGCCTGACAGAAGCCGCCTGTGCCATAAGTGACGGGCAGGCAGAGGCATCTGTGCTCGCCAGTTGGGATCAGGTGAATGCCCGAATTCCTGACTTGTCCAATGAACTTCTGGATTGTGCAATCCCCATGACCCAGCCCGTTCGTACTTTTTTGCCAAACTGGATTCAGCGCAATGGAAAAAAGTCGACGGCAACAACTCTGGCGGAGCGTACTGCTTAAAAAGGAATGCCGCCCATGCGGTTGAGGAGCTGGCCTGCAGTTGTTGGCGGATTAAGCTGTCTGCTGCTCCTCATTTTGATTTCGAGCGAAGCCATTCGCCGAAAAGCCCGGCAAATCTATGAAGATGTTGACCGGATCCATGCTCAACATCGGAGTGTAGAAAGCAAGCTCCAGCATCTGCGCTCCGATCTTTCCCTTTCCGGGGTATTTGTTCGTGATTTCCTGCTTGATAATTCTCATTTAACTGGACCTGCGTACCGGGATCGTTTGATCTCTCTGCGTGAGGAGATGAATCGCACGCTGGGCGAACTGCGCAGCCTGGTAGGTCCTCAGGAATCGGAACGGCTGGAAGGTCTTCAGGTCCGTCTGGACGATTACTGGGAAGCCTTTGACCCTCTTTTTGACTGGACACCCAGGCAGAAGCTTTCTCTCAGCTCAGTCTTCCTCATCAAGCGTGTTCTTCCTGCCCGTGATGAAGTATTGGGTATCACAAAGGACATTGAGGCATTTAATGATGCCAATATGAAGCAGCAGCGGGCGCTTGTTGACGTCCGTGAACAGGAACTGCGCAGCTATTTCCGGCGGATGCTATGGTTCACCATGTCGCTGGGGATGGGTATTGCTCTGATTGCAGGAATTCGTTTCCAGATCGTGGAACGAAGGGTGGAGGAGCAGCACAAGCAGAGTGAACAGGCGGAAGAAGAGATGCGAAGGCTTTCGCAACAGTTGGTCCGTGCCCACGAAGAAGAGCGAAAGAATCTTTCCCGTGAGTTACATGATCAGGTGGGCCAGATGCTGACAGCGCTTCGTCTTGAGGTGGCTCAGGCAGAACGCGCGCGCGAGTCGAAGGAAGATTTTGAAAACCATACGCAGGAATGCAAGCATCTGATCGATACGATTGTCAGCACAGTCCGTGATCTTTCGATGGGACTGCGTCCCTCCATGCTGGATGATTTTGGGCTTGGACCAGCGTTGCAATGGCATGCACGGGACTTCTCCCGGCGATCCAACATTCCTGTAAACGTTGAATTGCATGGCAATCTGGAAACTTTGCCTGACCTGCATCGCACCTGTATCTATCGGGTGGTGCAGGAAGCACTCACAAACTGCGCCCGGCATTCGGAAGCGAGCAAAGTGGATATTACAGTTGACGGGGATGAACATCAGATCAATCTATGGGTTCGCGATAATGGTGTGGGGCTGGACGAAGCCCGAAAAACAGAGGGATTGGGTTTGATCGGGATTCAGGAACGGGTACGGGAACTTCACGGAAACCTCGACATTCACTCCGGTGAATTTGGGGGAACCACTCTTCATGTTCTGCTTCCGATTGAGGAGGAAAAAGTGGAGGAACCGATTGCGTATCCTGCTGGCTGACGATCATGGCATTGTTCGACGAGGGATGAAGTCGCTGCTGGAAACGGAACCTGGGGTGGAAGTAGTTGGTGAAGCCTCTGATGGTCGTGAAGCAGTCAAGCTCTGTGATAGTCTGCGCCCGGACATTGCAATCCTGGATGTTTCCATGCCTCTTCTCAATGGGATTGAGGCAACAAATCAGGCAGTCAAAAACTGGCCTGATCTGAAAGTCATCATCCTGAGCATGTATGCAGATGAATCTTATGTTGTGAGGGCACTCTCTGCCGGCGCACGTGCCTATCTGCTCAAGGATGCAACGGAAGATGATCTGCTTCCAGCCGTGCGTGCAGTGGGAGCGGGGAGATCTTTTTTTAGTCCTGCCATCAGTAAAATTCTTCTCAATGATTATGTCCGCCACCTGAAGCAGCGTGGGATGGAAGATTCCTATGATGTGCTGACGGACCGGGAAAAGGAAGTTTTGCAACTTCTGGCTGAAGGGAAGACGAATAAAGAAGTTGCCGGGCTTCTGAATCTTGGACAGTCAACGGTGGAAACTCATCGACTGAAGCTGATGCAGAAGCTCGGCCTGCACAATACGGCGGAGATTGTTCTCTATGCAGTGAGAAAAGGTATCATTGCCACTTCCTGATTTCGTAAATCAGGATTCCTGCTGGGCTTTAAACGCATCAATCTCTGCAATTTCTTCCGGAGTCAGCCTAAAGTCTGCTGCCCCGATGACGCCTTCCAGTTGCTTGTCTGATCGCAAGCCTACGATGGCCGCTGTGACGGCAGGATGGCGCAAGGTCCATGCAATAGCGACTTCGCCGGGAGTACGTCCATGACGGGTGCCGATTTCTCTGAGTAATTCCACAAGAGCAAGATTCTGGGTGAGCTTCGGTTCCTGGAAATGAGGGGTCCTGCGTCGGAAATCATCTTCCGGCATTGCCTCAATCCGCTCCCGTGTCATTTTTCCAGTGAGCAAGCCGCTCTTCATGGGAGAGTAAACAATCGTTCCGATGTTCTCCTCTTGACAGTAAGGCAGGATAGTCTCTTCAATCTCAGGTGAGATCAGAGAATAGGGTGGCTGCAGGGAAGTGATCGGGGTAATTTTCTGCGCTCGCTTCAGCTGATCAACATTGAAGTTGGAGACGCCGATCCAGCGGACTTTTCCTTCTTCCTTCAGCTTTGCCATAGTTTCCCAACCTTCTTCGATGTCTTCATCGGGTTCTGGCCAATGGATCTGATAAAGATCAATAACATCTATTTTCAGACGACGAAGACTGTTTTCACACTCTTCCCGAATAGAATCCCGCTTCAGCGATTTATAGATGGTTCGGGTATCGTCCCATCGCCGCTCGCATTTGGTAAATACATAGGGACGATTGCTGATACCCTCCAGGGCTTTTGCCACGATCTCTTCCGAGTGTCCAAGTCCGTATACGGCTGCCGTATCGATCCAGTTGATCCCGGCATCCAGAGCAGCGCGGATTGCCTTGATTGATTCAGCATCATCTTGTGGGCCCCAGGCAAAAGCCCATCCTCCTCCGCCGATTGCCCAGGCTCCGACTCCGAGTGGAGTGAGTTGGAGGTCACTATTGCCAAGTTGCTTTCTTTGCATTTCCCCCTAGTGTAAAAAGATTCTCTGTGAGGGGGGATGCAATCTGCAAAAGTTCCACTTACACTTTTATTTATTGACTTGAATATTTTTGAGACCTTATCGTTTTAGAGCTTCAGGCAATAGTCGGAGGGACCAACCGTGACTACGCTATTAGTGCTGAATGTCGATGATGATCTTGCTCGTTGTACTGCTCGCACCGCCCTCCTGCAGAAGGCAGGTTATCGTGTCAAAGGAGTGCATGGAGCAGAAGCTGCTCTAAAATTCCTGGAAACAGACACACCGGATTTTATTGTTCTGGATGTGAATATTCCTGAACCCCAGCGATTGGCTCTTTGTCGTCAATTGAAAGGGGAACTCGAAACTTCCTCCATTCCTATTCTGCAAATTATTGATGCCAGCGATCATGTGGATCAGCAAGTAGCCACACTGGAAAGTGGCGCAGATAGCTTCCTCTTTCGACCTGTGGATGATCGAGTCTTCCTGGCTACTCTTCGTTCACTGCTGCGGCTCTGCCGGGTGGAGAGGGATCTTGTGCAGGCAAATCAGATTCTGACGGGGCTTGTCGGACAGTTGGAATCTGCAAACGAAGCGCTGAAGGCTAATAATGAGGAGCTACAAAGATTCTCCTATATGGCTACCCATGATCTACAGACCCCCTTGCGAGCAATCAGCAGCTTTGCCACTCTCCTCCGTCGTCAATACCGTGGCAGGCTGGATGAGAAGGCAGATGAATACCTCGATTTCATCCATTCCGGAGTCGTCCGGATGGCCGCCATCATTCAGGATCTGCTCCACTATGCTCAGTCCTCCCAGGAAGGATCTGCTGAAACTGTGTTGCTTAGCGAGGCGATTCAGGGAACTCTCCAGGATCTCAGGCCAGAGATTGAAGCTTCCGGTGCTCGAATATATATTTCTGAGTTGCCCACCGTCAAGGTGAATCCAACACAGATAATCCGTGTTTTTCAGAACCTGGTGGGCAATGCTGTGAAATACCGGAAACCGGATGAACCTCCTGAGATTAAAATTCAGGCGTTCAAGGCTTCGGATGGGTTCTGGCAATTCCAGGTGATTGATAACGGGATTGGCGTAGATGAAAAGTATCAGCAGGAAGTCTTTCTTCCTTTCCGACGCCTTCACGGCCATGAGTTGCCAGGAACAGGAATTGGTCTTGCGACGTGCCGGCGCATTGTGGAAAAACATGGCGGAAAAATATGGCTGGAGAGCGTTGGAGAAGGCAGTGGCTCTACTTTTTGCTTTACCTTGCCTGATTTCGAAAAACGATAATCTGCTTTAAGTTGTTGTAAATAATAAATAAATATCTTAAAGGGGCTCTTATGAGCCCCTTTTTTGATTTTATTGACCTTTCATAAAAAGAAAGTACACATACTATGACTAATACACGATAAATTGACTATGGAATATCTAATATATAAACTAGATCAATAATGTCGAGATTGGTTGGGCTATTTTTATTTACGATTGTTGCTGCAGTGGCGCAATCTTCAGGAGGGTTGACCGGGGTTGTTTCAGACCCTGGAGGTGGGCGACTCAGTGAAGTGACGGTGACGGTTCAGAATGAAGGGACTGGATTCAGGCAAAGTGTCAAAACAAACACAACGGGAGACTTTTCATTAGTTCCTCTACCTCCCGGACAATACATTTACACCGCAGAACTCGCTGGATTTCAGCGTTATCGCCAGACAGTGGTCCTGGAAACTGGTCGTGTGATTCGACTGGATGTGGCTTTGACTGTTGGGCAGATTTCCAGCACGGTGGATGTGACTGCAGAAACTCCTTTACTGGAATCAGAAACGGCGACAGTAGGCCAATTTATTGAAAATAAAACGGTTCGAGATATGCCATTGAATGGACGGCGTGTCGGTGAACTTCTGAAGCTGATGGGAAATGCCGTCTATATTTCAGGAGACGTCATTCGCCCCAGAGTGTCGATTGCCGGAAGTCGTGGAGATCAGCAGCAGTGGCTGCTGGATGGAGCAAATGCCTCAAACGTGGCATTGGAGATTCCTCAGGCACTCTTTAATCCTCCTGTGGAATCGGTTGAGGAAGTTCGGATCCAGCAGAATAACTACTCTGCCGAGTTTGGAAACTCAGCGGGTGGTGTTGTGAATATCACCACGAAAAGCGGAACCAACCAGTGGCATGGCGTGGGCTATGAATATTTCCGGAATGATGCACTGGATGCCCGGAATTTCTTTTCTGCCCAGAAGCCCAAGCTGCGGTACAACATCTTTGGGTTTGCCCTGGGTGGTCCGATTATCAAGAACCGGACATTCTTTTTCACGTCGAATGAATGGCAGAAGCAGCGCCAGGGACTCACCCGCCTATTAACCGTCCCCACCGACCTTCAACGTGCTGGAAACTTCTCCCAGACATTCAATACAAACGGAAGCCTGGTAACTATCTATGATCCTGCCACCACACGGCAGGACCCTGTAACAGGAGCGCTGGTTCGTGATGCATTTCCCGGGAATGTGATCCCCACAAACCGGATCGACACAGTTGCTGCAAACATCATCCAGAACTATCCGACTGCCAATCGGGTAGCAGCCAATCTTGCAGGTGCGAATAACTTCGGACGGAATGCAGTAAACAACCTGGATATCACTACCTCCACCACGAAGATTGATCACATTCTGAACGATTCATCCCGGGTCAGCTTCCGTATGGTGATTCACGATTTTCCCACTTCCACGACGGCTACCTTTGATCAGCCCGCTGCAGATCCGAATGCGACGATCACTGACCGCCGGGCATACAGCTTTCTCACGAACTGGGTGAAGAACTTTGGCAGCAGCTCTGTCAATGAAGTGCGCGTCAACTTTCAACCACGCCGTTTCCGCTCCGATACGCTGGGGCTTGGCGGCGACTGGCCTTCGCGTCTGGGACTGAAGGGAGTCTCCGAACTGGCGTTTCCACAGGTGATTGCCGCCGGCTATGTAAATCTGGGGAACGGAACGCAACAGCGAATCCAGACGCCGATTTCCGATACACACATCGTAAATGTATTCAGCCACCTTGCCGGTCGTCACAACTTCCGGCTGGGGGGTGAATTCCGGCGTGGGCGTAACGTGGATGATCTGAACAGCCTGGCATCGGGAAGCCTGAGCTTCAACGCGTTGAGCACGGCGGTGCCAGGTATGGCAACGGGTGGAAATGCGATTGCCAGCCTGCTGCTGGGGCTCCCCGTGAGCGGAGCCATTATGGATACTGACATTCTTGATCGTCGGTCAAATTACTATGGCGCCTTCTTCCAGGATGACTGGAAGATCACTACAAACTTCACGCTGAATCTGGGGGTTCGCTGGGAGGCACATACTCCCCGTGTGGATGCCAATGATCGCCAGAACTCATTCAATCTCACTGCTCTGAATCCGGTTTCCGGCACACCGGGCATCGTGACATTTGCTGGAAAAGATGGTTTGGGTCGACAGGTGTACAACGGAAATTACACAAACTTTGCACCACGAATCGGACTTGCCTGGAAGCCACTGGCCAACCGGAATTTCCTGATCCGCAGTGGATATGGAATCTATTTTGGACCTCCGGTGCCCGGTTCCAATACAGCCAGTGCAGGATATGAGACGTCCGGAAACTACAGCTCTCCTGACAACGGAATTACGGCACCGTTTCTTCTTCAGGATGGGTTCCCCTCTACAGCACGGCCTGTTCTGGATTCCGGTTATGGAGCTGTTCCAGTGGGACAGCCTGTCCGGTTTGCTCCTGTTTTTATCGGGCAGGATCGCAAGCTCGGCTATTCCCAGCAATGGAATTTCAGCATCCAGCAGGAACTTGCCGGCAATCTGATTCTGGAAGCTGCGTATCTGGGAAATGTGGGGCATCGTCTTCCCGCACCAAACACGAACATTAATCAGGTTCGGCCTGAACTGCTGGGACCCGGCAATGCTCAGGTGCGGCGTCCGTTCCCGCAGTTCGGAAACGTCACGCTGTTGGCTCCGATGTGGGGTAACTCCAGCTATCACGGTCTGAATCTGAAGGCGGAAAAGCGTTTTTCGAATGGCCTCAATTTCCTCGGGAACTATACCTGGTCAAAATTTATTGACGATACCGCTGCTGATTTTGAGGTGGGAGCAGTTCCGGCAGGCTATCAGGATTTCTATAATCGCGGTGCAGACCGTGCGTTATCCGGCAATGATGTTCGTCATCGGTTTGTGGCGAGTTCCGTCTATGAACTTCCCATCGGCAAAGGACGTAAATGGCTGACCGAAGGATTTCTGGGCCGGGCAGTGGGCGGATGGAATATCGGAACCATCATTACAGCGCAGGCAGGAAGTCCTTATGGCCTGACCGTTCAGAACAATACCAGCAACTCCTTCTCCGGTGGTCCACAGCGGGTAAATGTCTTGCGAGACCCGTCACTTCCTGCCAATGAACGTTCCACTTCCCGGTATTTCGATACAACGGCGGTGGTGGCTCCCGGACAATATACTTTCGGAAACTCATCCCGTTCATTGTTGACCGGGCCGGGGCTTTTCACTCTGGATGCTTCTTTGCTCAAGAACACTCAAATTGGAGACTGGGGTAATGTCCAGTTTCGTGCAGAGGCATTCAATCTTACGAATCGTGCCAACTTCCAGGAACCGGGTCGTGCTCTTGGTGCGGCTAACTTTGGTGTGATCAGCGATGCATTGCCCGCCCGGGTATTGCAGCTGGGCATCAAGGTTGAGTTTTAGAAAAGAAGAATAAACAGAAAAATCCCGGGTGCAGAGAATGCAGCCCGGGATTTTCGTATCTACAGGATGATCTTTACAGATTGGTGAGGTGTTCTACCTTGCCAGTGCTGTCCCCGATTTTTTCGGGCTGGACGCCGACATTGTCCAGCATGGTCATGAACAGATTGGTCATCGGAGTGCCTTTGGCGTACCGGATATGGCGTCCGCCATGGATCTTTCCAGCTCCACCACCTGCCAGGACAGCTGGCAGGTCCAGATGCGTGTGACGGTTTCCATCGCTGATGCTGCTTCCATAGAGAATCATGGAATTATCCAGCAGCGTTCCATCTGCATCTGGAGTAGCCTGCATCTTCTTCAGGAACTGGGCGAACATCTCAACATGCAGCTGATCGATTTTCTGCAGGCGGTCAATCTTCGCCGGATCATTGAAGTGATGAGAGAGACCGTGATGCGCATCGGGAACACCGATGGATCGATAGGTGCGGTTTCCACCTTCACGACCAATCATCATGGTGATGATGCGGGTCATGTCAGTCTGGAAAGAGACTGTCATCAGATCGAACATCAGATTGATGTGTTCTTCGAATGTGGGAGGAATTCCGCCGGGGCGATCAATCGTCGCCTGCATCCCACCTTCGAGAGCTTTCTTCTCGATGTTCTGAATGCGGGTTTCAACTTCACGCACTGAATCCAGATACTCGTTCAGCTTACGTTTGTCGCTGGAGCCCAGATTCATTCCCAGACGCGCTGCATCCGCACGGACAAAATCGAGAATACTGCGATCCTGCCGGGCAAGCTTTGCCCGCAGAGCCGGGTCGGAATTGTCGCCATCTCCGAAAAGACGCTCAAACACCGCACGTGGGTTGTTTTCGGGAGGCAGCGGAAGATGAGGGGAACTCCAGGAAACAGTGTTGCTGTATGCACAGCTGTAACCTGAATCACAGTTGCCCACCATTCTGTTGTCTTCAAGGCCCAGTTCCAGTGAAGGAAGGACCGTATGATGTCCAAGTTCCTTGGCGGCCACCTGATCGACAGACACACCAGCCTGAATATTGGCACCCTGTGTCTTCTTCGGATGAACCCCGGTCAGCCAGGTTGCACCAGCTCGGGCATGATCTCCCGCGCCATCGCCAAGAGCCTGACCGTTGTAATGGTCCAGCCCGGAGAGGATCAGTGTCTTGTCGCGGAAAGGTTCCAGTGATTTCAGTGTCTTAGTGAATTCAAAGTTTGCGCCATCAGCTGACGGAGTCCAGTCCTGCATGATGACGCCGTTCGGGACATACAGAAACGCCATCCGGGTAGGAGCTTTTCCACTGGTACGGGCTGCTGTATTGGCTAATGCAGGCGACATGGCGTCCAGAAACGGAAGTGCCATGGCAGTTCCCACCCCACGCAAAAATGCTCGACGGGGAAGCGCTTTTCTGGTGATGATCATTGGTTGGGGACTCTCCTCATCTGAAATGGAACACTATTTATAACTGCAAGAGTAAGTGCGGAGAAACGATAGTCACCTTCAGTCGTTTTCCGCCGGATTTCACGAACCACAGGAAGGTCTGTATGTTCCAGACCTCGACCCAGAGCATACGTTAACAGCTTTTCACTGATACATTCAACGAAATGCTCTTTTCTTTCCATTAAAACTGTTTTCAGCCCGGATGCACCGCTGAACTCTTTTCCGCCGGGCATCTGGCCGGAAGTATCAATCTCCTCACCCTTTCGGAACTTTCCGATAGCGTCATATGCTTCCAGTGAGAACCCCAGCGGGTCCAGCATGGAGTGGCATGATGCACAGGCCGGGTTGGAGCGATGCTGTTCCAGAGCTTTTCTTAAGTCCTTCGCCGAAATCTCGGCATTATCCTCAAGGTTCGGGACATCCGGAGGAGGTGGCGGCGGAGGGGCTGCCAGAATGTTCTCCAGAATCCATTTGCCTCTTAGTACAGGAGACGTGCGGGTGGGGTAGGACGTTACGGTCAGCACGCTTCCATGGGTCAGAATGCCGCCCCGATCCCCTTCCAGTTGCACTTTCCGGAAGAATCCACCCTGGACTCCATCAATTCCGTAATGACGTGCAAGCCGATCATTTAAATAGGTATAGTCAGCGTTCAGAAATTCCAGAACACTACGATCCTTGCGGAGAATGTTCTCGAAGAAGAGTTCTGTCTCTTTTTCCATGGAAGATCGCAGGGAATCGTCAAACAGAGGATACTTGTCCGGATCTGGCCGCCAGTCTCTCATGTTGCGAAGATGGAGCCACTGGCCAGCGAAGTTCTCCACCAGTGCACTGGATCTGGTATCAGCAAGCATCCGACGAACCTGGGGTTCCAGATTGGCGCGGAGTTTTCCTTGTTCGGCTGTTCTCAGCAGTTCTTCATCCGGGATGCTGCTCCAGATAAAGAAAGAGAGGCGGGACGCCAGTTCCAGTTCACTGATCTGTTGCAGCGAGCCGGGTTTGCTGCCTTTGGGACTCCGTTCCACCCGATAGAGGAAGTTCGGAGAAACCAGCATTGCACGGATGGCATTTTCAATGCCTTTGTCAAAGCTCTTTCCTTCTTTCCTTCCCTCTGCATAGAACTTCATGAGTGGAGCTGTATCTGCCTGAGTGACCGGGCGACGGTATGCGCGACGTGCGAGCGCCTGGACAATCTTTTGGGCACAGGCTGTTTCCTGTCCCTGTGAGGTTGGGCGGCAACTAAAGATTGTTTTCCGGCTTTCGGTATCCGAAACCCCTGTTGGGTTGAATGGACCACCAATCAACACATAACCAATAGAAACCTGATTGATGGTTCGGGACACCGGCTGCTCCACGGGCTGACGGGGATTCAGGATTCCACCTTCGAGTTTGGCGTACTCTCCAGGAATTCCAGCAACAATATGGTGCGTGCCAGCCTTCAGTGGAAGCCGGACTTCAAAATTACGGGTATCCTGCTGTTCTTCCAGCGTGCTGATTTTTACATCAAACAGTTTGACCCGTTGCCCATCGACGCGAACGTCCAGCAGCGGAGCTGGCTGATTGGCGCCCGGATTTCCATTGATGCGGACGAGAATCGTGTACTCAGCATCAGCAGGGAAGTTCCGCCGGATTTCCATTCCTGTGCGGTAGCTGAGAGGCAGGCCGTCTCCATTGACCGTCACTGCTTCATGGCCTGCTGTATATCGCTCGATTGCAGGACGCGGAATGCTGGTTCCCACCGCTGCAGAACTGATTCTTCGTGCCATGGTCAGATACTTTTCCATGTGCAGAGGGGAAACAGAAAGAACGGCTCCGATATTATCGAATCCATATCCGGAATCATCGGTAGGGAGTGCAGAGACATTCTCAATCTCATAACCCAGAAGATCCCGGATCGCATTTGTGTACTCCGCCCGATTCAGTCGATGAATCACCGGAGATCCCGGATCCGGCTGCTCTTTCGCACTGCGGTTGAGTTCGCCTTCCAGATAGTTCGTCACATTATGCGCCAGTTCAGGGCTGGGGCGGGGAGCGCCTACAGGTGGCATTTCGCCGGTACGAATTTTTCGAAGTACCCGTTCCCATGTTTCAGCGGATCCGGGAATATCTGTTGCCTTGAGTCCCACAAGTGATACATCGCCTGATTTGAGCTGGCTATTGTGACACCCGAAACAGTAACGGGTTACAGTGCGTTGCAGTTCAGTCGACGGATGTCCGGCAGGAGGCGGCGCTTGGGCAAAAGCGAAGGTGGTGGCCAGGGATAAACAGATTAACGTACGGGGCATTCTGCAGAGGCGGCCTTTACCCGCCATTCCCGGTATCATATCATCCAAAAGTATGAAACTCGCCGCCTTTAATGCCTGTATCCTTGCCGGTGCTCTGGCATTCGCGAATCCCTCTGCCTCGGTTATTCGTCAGGGCGGTGTAATGGAAGCTGCGCTGAATCAGGATCTCTCCAGGATCAAGGCACTCATTCAGAGTGGTGCGGATGTCAATGAAACCCGGCCCGATGGAGCTACTCCTCTTGCTTTCGCTGCGAGTCGAGGGAATGTTGAAATTGTCCGGGATCTTCTGCAAGCAAAAGCAAATGTGAATGCAACGGATGAGAATGGGGAAACTGCGCTATCCCTGGCCTGTATGCACGGGCACGTTGAAATTGCTGGGATGCTGCTGGAAGCCAAAGCCAATCCAAACACGACAAGATGGTCCGGAGATACCCCACTAATGGCTGCCATCAATTCCGGCAATGTGGATCTGGTAAAGCTGTTGGTAAAGCATCAGGCGCAGATCAATGTAACGGACTCCCGCTTCGGGCAGACTCCCCTCATGTGGGCTGCGGCTGAAGGGTCTCCGGAAATGACCAGCTTCCTGATCGAACAAGGCGCGGATGTCAAAGCTGCCTCCAAAGCTGGATATACCGCCCTGATCCTTGCTGGGCAAACCGGAAATGTAAAGACTGTCCAGGTACTTCTCGCGGCAAAGGCTGATCCCCAGGTAAAAGCTCCAGACGGGAATACTGCTTTTCTTCTGGCCCTGACCAGAGGGCATGAAGCCGCAGCACGTGTCTTGCTCGAACAGGGAACTGATATCAACTCTGTGGACAAGCAAGGGCTCACTCCACTGCATGTCGCCACCAGCCAACAGAAGGCGGGGCTGGTGAAAGATCTTCTGTCTCGTAATGCCAATGTCCATTCACGCACGGAAGTGCCGGAGGGGCCTCCCAGTCCATTTCGAGTGGGTGGCCTGACTCCTTTTCTTCTGGCAGCACAGACCGGGAATGTCGAAATCATGAAGGCTCTTGTTCAGGCGGGTGCAAATCCTAAAGCAAAAGCTCCAGATGGATCGGGGGCCATGTCGCTGGCAGCTGCCAGTAAAAAACTGGAAGCGGTCAAATATGTTCATGAGCAGGGATGTGATGTGAACGAGAAAAGAACCGGAGGCGGATCCCCCATGCACTCTGCTGTCCGTTTTGGTTCGACAGATATCATCCAATATCTTTTTGATAATGGTGCCGATCTGACAATCAAGGATCGCTTTGGCCGGAATCCACTGGAAGCTGCAGAGTTTGAAGCTCCGGATGCATCAACTGCTCTTCTGCGAAAGCTGACAGGGAAAACCGCACAGTGAGAAAAACAGCTGGCATTCTGGGTCTGGCAATCATCGCTTTTGGTGTGATGACTGCTCAGGTCACTCCGCAGTTCCGGGATCTTTTCAACGGTAAGGATCTTACAGGCTGGATCCCCGTAAATGCGGATCCGGGAACATGGAGTGTTGAGGACGGAATGCTGGTTTGTTCGGGGCATCCAATCGGAGTGATGCGCAGCGATAAGGAATACGAAAACTTCATCCTCCATATCGAATGGATGCACATGGAAGCAGGTGGAAATTCGGGAGTATTTGCCTGGAGTGATGCGATTCCCGATGAGAAATCCAGACTGCCGAACGGTGTAGAAATTCAGATGCTGGACCCGGAATGGGTCACCCTGAATACCAAAAATGGAGTCGCTCCGCCGATCGCGTATGTCCATGGTGAGCTGTTTGGAGTGGGTGGAGTCAAAACAATTGCGGATAATCCACGCGGAGAACGCAGCAAGGCCATTGAGAACCGTGTAAAAGGCCGCGGACAGTGGAATGTCTATGATGTTGTGGCGGTGGATGGAACCATCAAATTGTCTGTCAACGGAAAGTTTGTGAACGGCATCCGGGAGTCCACGAAGAGAAAAGGCTACCTGTGTCTGGAATCGGAAGGAGCAAAAATCAAATTCCGCAATATCCGGATTATGGAACTTCCTTCCAGTTCTTCCCATCGAACTGAAGAGTAAATCCGATATACACTGAGCCTCATGCTCAGGCCGCTCCTTGTCATAATCTGCATTGCTATTGCAGGCTTTCCTTCGCTCGCTCAGATGACCACCGAGCAACGGGAACACGAATTCAAAAACCTTGTGGGGCTGTATGCCCGCACCTATGCTCCTTACAACTGGAAGATTCAGTCTTTAGGGGTGAACGCACTGGATATCCAGAGTTGGGTCAGTCGCGTTCGAAATGCAAAAACAGATGTAGAGTTCTTTGAGATCTGTTCGGAGTATGTCGCGACATTTCAGGACGGACATGCTCGTTATGTCATCAATTCAAGTTTCCGGGCAGATCTGGGAATGTGGGTGGATCTCTATGACGGAAAGGTCCTGGTTGAAGCCGTAGACCGAATACGATACCCGTCCGCAACCTTTCCTATTCGGATCGGAGATGAAGTTGTTTCGATGGATGGAGTAGCTGTAGATGAGTTGATCAGGAATCTCTCAAAATATCGTGGATTTGGGAACCCACGGGGAACAATGCGAATTGCAACTGATGGCTTGACACACCGCAGTCAACAATCCTACCCTGGCGCGATTCATCTTCCGGATACAACACAGGTGGTAATCCGGAATAGTGCAGGTGAACTCAATGCGTATACCTTGACATGGGAAAAAGCAGGACTTCCTCTGGAAAATGTCTCTCCCACGCCCTGGCCTCAGTTCAATATCTCCGCTCTGAAGAATCTGCAAGGGGAGTCGTCTTTAGATGAACAGGCCTTTGCAGGGAAAAAAATAGATGAAAACCGAACTCCCTATGAATTGCAATGGTCATCAATTTCCACCCTGGAAAAAGACAGTCTGGAGCGCACCATCCGTAACGAAGCGGGTGAGGAAGTAAAAAGAAAATCCGCAATCGGCTGGGGACAAGTGATCCCCTACTTCAATCCTCCTGCCGGTTTTCAGGCAAGACGGATCACGGAAAGTTTCCTTTCCGGAACCTATATGTCCAATGGGTACAGAATCGGGTTTATTCGCATTGCTCATTTTTCACCCTCTGATCCGGAGTTTGAGTCTTACGTATTTGATCGTGAGATTCAGTTCATGAGGCAAGCTACAGACGGGCTGGTGATTGACGATAGCCGTAACACGGGTGGCTATGGGTGCCTTTCCCTAGACTATGCACAACGATTGATTCCGTATCCATTCAATTTTATTCGTGCGCATTTTCGTCCCTCCCAGCAAAACATCAATTCGATGTATGCCACTGTTGAAAGGGCAAAAGCTCGTGGCGCAGAGGACTGGATCATTCATACTTATCAGTTCCTGTTCAACGATCTGCTGGACGCCTCCAAAAATTATGGAGCCGTGACCGGCCCCATGCCCTTCTGTGTTCCTTTTTATGGAAGAGACTGGGCTCCTACCATGGAGAACTACCCCATTACGGATGAGGAAGGAAAGGTTGCTGCTTATGAAAAGCCACTGATCGTGCTGGTGGATGAATTGTCTGCGTCTACGGGGGATATCTTCCCGGCAGTGATTCAGGATGCCAAAAGAGGGTTGCTGGTGGGAATGAGAACTGCTGGTCTGGGCGGTTCTGTCCTCAACACCAGAACCGGAATTTTCTCTGAAGCCACCGGATACCAGACGCAATCGCTACTGGTGCGGGATACGGAAGCAGAAGCACCAGGAATTCCTCCCTCAAAGTTCATTGAAAATGTGGGTGTGGTTCCGGATGTTGAACTCGACTACATGAAAAAAGAGAACCTTCTTACGAACGGACAGCCCTTTGTCGAGAAGTTCACCTCGATCATTGTGGAAGAGATCCGTAAATCGAAGGAAGGCCAGTAGTAAACTGGCCTTTTCATGGTTCTTTCAGACGCCGATATTCAGCGCTACATTTCCGAAGGGAAAATCCGCTTTACTCCTGAACTGCCAAAAGAGCAGTTCGGGAGCTGTTCCGTGGATTTTCGCCTGGGGAATGAGTTTTCCATCTTTGAGCATTCCAAGCATCCGTATATCGACCTGAGAAATCCGGTTGAGATTCAGAGCCTGATGCGTCCGGTAATTGTGCCGGATGGCGAGGCATTCATTCTGCAGCCTCGTGAATTTGCGCTGGCCATTACACTCGAAAATCTGGAACTGGCAGATGATGTTCTGGGCAGACTCGAAGGACGGTCCAGTCTGGGCCGGATCGGTGTTATTGTCCATGGCACAGCCGGACTTTTCGATCCGGGCTGGAGCGGAAAAGCAACGCTGGAGCTCTCCAATCTGGGAATTATGCCAGTAGCACTGTATCCGGGCATGCGGATCTGCTCCATGACATTCGAGCAGCTTTCGTCTCCCTCGACGATGCCCTACCGTCGCAAGCCCGGTAATAAATACGCCGGACAGCAGTCACCCCTGGCCAGCAAGCTGGCGGGTGAAGTGTCCAAAGACTAAGTTATCCGGCTCATCGACCGGATGAGCCAAATCCACCTTCTCCACGGATGGAATCTTCAAGGTCGCGCTCTTCCCACTCGATCCGTTCATAGCGGGCAATTACCATCTGTGCGATGCGATCTCCCGGCTGGATTTCGTATGCCTGTTTACCGAGATTGAGAAGGATAACCTTCACTTCTCCCCGATAGCCGGGGTCAATTGTGGCCGGAGCGTTCGGCAGGGTGATGGAGTGCTTGAAAGCCAGACCACTTCTGGGACGCAACTGTGCTTCGTATCCGGGAGGTACTTCCAGACTGAGCCCGGTCGGTACAAGTTGGGCTACACCCGGTTCCAGCGTGACTGCCGAGAGCGCATGGAGATCCATTCCGGCATCTTCGTCCGGGCCGTGTGCATACCTGGGGAGAACTGCATCAGGGTGCAGCTTTTTGATTCCAATCTTCATGAATCCGCTAAGATAGCAAACCCGCCCCGAACTCTGACAAGGCGTGTTGTTGCTCCGTCTGCTATGAGGATGCCAGTGGCGAGAAGCTTCGTTATCCTATCAAGTTGACGCCTCATTCTCGAGTTCTGACCATCGGGCCCATGCCACCGGAGAAATCGGCATATGCACTTGCTCGTTACAGCAGGTCTGCGGATTCCATTCGGCAATCACTGGAATGGGTGCGCACCCACAATTCTGAGAAGTTTCTGGACAGCTTTTACTTTCAGTATGGTCATGCATCCATTGCGGATCTGGGACATCTGGCGGTTTGTTTTGAGGGTGTCAGTGAACTGGCGGCAACGGAACTAGAAGATGAGCAGCTGTGGGACGGCCAAGCCAAATCATCCCGCTATCAGGATTTTTCAAAGCTGGGATTCATCACTCCTCCGGAGTTATCGGGAGAGGCGATAGGCACGTATCAGCATGCAGGCCAGAAATTGCTGGATGCTTACGGGGAAATTCATTCCCGGATGGTGGAATATCTCACCGGAGAACTGCCTCGTCCGGAAAGCATGAAAGAAGATGCCTACCAGCGCAACATTGCTGCACGAGCATTTGATGTCGCCCGCTATCTGCTGTTCTTTGGCGTCCCTACCAATGTCGGGCAGGTGACGAGTATCCGTACCCTGGAACGGCAGATCCGGCGTCTGAAGACCTCTGAGTATGCTGAATTGCGGGAACTGGCTGCGGAAGCGACTGCGGCCTGCGCTGAAACCCCTGCCTGTGCATGGGATGAATCGTCACAGGAACCCATTGCTCCCACGCTGGCGAAGTATTGCGATGCGGATGAGCATTTGCTGAACTCTCGCAAAGATCTGGCCCTGTGGGCGAAACAGAATCTGCCGACAGCTTCTGGTCAGGACTGTACCGACATGGATCTGCTGCGTCCTTCCGATGTTCCCGCGGATATCGTGGCAACGTTGCTGTATCCGGTGACGGATCGGCCGTATCGCGAACTATATGAACTGGCCCGAAGCTGGTCAGCTGCACAGCGTGCAGAAGTCATGGATGTGGCTCTGAAATCCCGTACGCGCAAGGACGATCTGATCCGGGGGTTCCGGGGTGGACTCTATGTCTATGACATCGTCATGGATATCGGGGCATATCGGGACATGCACCGCCATCGCCGCTGCCAGCAGTATCGTCAGGCATACGATGGTCGACTTGGGTTTGAAACGCCTGCCGTTGTGGAGAAGGCTGGCCTGACGCAAGCATACATGGAAGCAATGAGCTCTGTTTTTGCAACCATGTCCAAACTGCCTGAACCCGCTTCCCACTATCTACTGCCTTTTGGCGCCCGTGGACGATTCCTGTTCAAGATGGATTTTGCAGAAGCAGAATATATCTCTCGCTTACGGAGTGGCGTCAAGGGTCACTTCAGTTACCGGGATGTGGCCTGGAAGATGAAGCTGAAAATGGATGAGCTGGAACCGGAACTTGGTCGGCTGATCCATGCCACCCCACCATGGGAAGAAGATCCGCTTACTCGCTAGCGGTGGCGCTCAGGGATTTAAGACGGGCTGAGAGGGTTGTGCGGTTCATGCACAGAAACCCCGCTGCCAGTGTCTTGTTGCCTTTCGCTCGCTCCAGTGCCTGATGGAGCAGGCTGAGTTCCAGTGATCCGATGTACTGATCCAGATTGAGGCCGGATGCCGGAAGCTGGACGGTTGTCTCATCCCGGCAATCACTGCCGGTCATCAGAAGAAAATGATTCCGGTCAAGAATCGGTTCATCCTCACTCAGAATGACTGCCATCTCCACGGTATTTTCCAGCTGACGCACATTTCCAGGCCAGTCAAGCGACATGAGCATATGGAGAGCATTTTCCGTAATACCTTTTTCCGGGATTGATTCCTGCCCACAGATTTTTCGAATGAAATGGCGGACCAGTAACGGGATGTCCGGGCGACGTTCCCGCAGCGGAGGCATGTGGAGCGGTAAAACATTCAGACGGTAGAAAAGATCTTCCCGGAAACGTCCTGCCCGGACATTCTCTTCCAGTCGTATATTTGTGGCCGCAATGACACGAGCCTCGGTTCGGATAACGGAAGAACTGCCCAACCGCTGAAACTCCCGTTCCTGCAGCACACGCAGCAGTTTTCCCTGTAGTTCCAGTGGAAGCTCTCCCACTTCATCCAGAAAAATGGTTCCGCGGCTGGCTTGCTCAAAATAACCGACTCGGTGATTCAATGCTCCGGTAAAAGCCCCACGAACATGTCCGAATAGTTCAGATTCCATCAGGCTAATCGGAATCGCTGCACAGTTGACCGCAATAAATGGCGATCCTGAACGGGGACCTGCTTCGTGAATGGCGCGTGCCGCCATCTCTTTTCCAGTGCCGGTTTCTCCGGTGATCAGAACAGTGCTGAGACGACAACTCACCAATGAAACCGTCCTGAGCACGGATTCAATTGCAGGACTTTCGCCGGTAAGCTTCTGCCGCCAGAGTTCAGTCTTCATGTGTCGCTGCTACACCATCGGTCGACACCTGAAAAACTTTAGCTTTTCTCTGATAATCCAGGTTGCGCAGTCAGGTTCTGTCAGGAGATCAGGATCGCTTTCAACGAGATGCTGGTTCCTGCCAATGCACGCGAAACAGGGCAGTTTTTCTTTGCCGCTTGGGCCAGTTCCTCGAATTTCTCCCGCGTGATCTCTGGGACTTCTGCTTCGGTTTCCAGTTCGATAGACGGGATAACAAATCCGATTTCGTCTTTGGAGAGGTGAACTTTTGCCACTGTTTCCAGTTTGATCGCCTTGAACCCGGCTTCCGTCAACTGCGCGGAAAGGGCCATCGTGAAACATCCTGCGTGTGCGGCACCGATTAACTCCTCAGGGTTGGTCCCCGGTTCGCTTTCTGCACGCATTTTGAAGTTGTAAGGGCCTTCCCAGACACCGCTACCCAGCTTGAGATGCCCCTTGCCTTCGGTGACTGTTCCTTCCCATTTCGCTTCTGCCTGTCGAGTGATGTCCATGCCCTGTGGATGATTGAGTTTTAGAAATGGTTTCACCGGGGAAGAAATAAAAGCAGAGTAGAGACAAATGCCAGGACTGTCACGCTGCCGATGAAGATGTTCTCTGGCAGGATCAGCAGGATTCGTCGACCCACCAGCGCTCCCGCCACGACAAAAGGAACTAATGCGAGATCAAACAGCAGGGAGCTTCGGGAAATCATCCCCTGGGCAAAAAACACAGGCAGTTTGGAGAGGTTAATGATGAAGAAGAACCATGCTCCGGTAGCCACAAACTCCTGCCGGGGAAGGTTGCGGGTCAGCAGATAGACGTTCATGACGGGGCCGGCGGCATTGGCCACCATTGTCGTGAAACCGGCGGCAGTTCCATAAAATCCCGAACTCCAGACCCCGCTGACCGGAGTGGGGTCGATGCCGCGTTTCCGGAGAAGAAACAGAATGAGGATGGCGAGAATAATTGATCCCACCAGTGGACGAATGACGGATTCAGGGAAGCTCAGGACAGACGCGCCAACCACCATTCCCACTGCTACCCATGGCGCGAGGTTCAGCAATGCTTTCCGGGCATTGTGTTTGCGGTAGAACCAGACACCAAACAGATCCGCGGTGATCAGGATGGGCAGAAGCCAGCCCGTGGCCAGCCTCGCATCGCCGATAGCCAGCACGAAAATCGGAACGGACAGAATGTTGGCTCCGGGAACTCCTGTTTTGGCGATTCCAGTCATAAAGGCGCAGAAAGCCACCAGTATCCACTTCCATAAATCAAGATCAGGCATGAATGTTCCAGACTGCCATAAGATGGAAGGACATGGCAGTAGACACTGTACGGATTGCTCTGGTTGGGGACCGGAACCCTGACTTAACCTCACACTACGCGATAGAACGGTCTTTTGAACTGGCTCCTGATATCGAGGCGGTTTGGATCCCCACTTCAACGATTGAAGGTGCGGCGAGGGAAAGACTGCAAGGTTTTAATGCGATCTGGTGTGCGCCGGGTGGTCCCTATGTGAGTGAAGCGGGTGCCATTGCTGCGATTCGTTATGCACGCGAAGAAGGGCGGCCCTTTCTGGGAACTGCTGCAGGATTTCAGCATGCCGTGCTGGAATATGCCCGTACAGTTCTGGGGATGGATCATGCCTCTCATGCGGAGAATACACCTGGGGCGTTTCCTCAGTTGATCAGCCGGTTGCCGATTCCATGGGAAAACCAGGAGATGCTGGTGCGATATGTGGCTGGTGTCCGCCTTTATACTCTGATGCAGCGGGAAGAATCTAACGAAATTTTTGATTGTAACTATGGGTTGAATCCGGAATGGGAAAATCTGTTCATTGGGGCTTCCTTGCGGATCTGTGCCAGGAATGAAGCAAATGAAGTCTGTGCTCTTGAACTGGTGCACCATAAGTTCTTTGTCGTGACTCTTTTCGAGCCGGAACGCAGCGCACTAAATGGCGGCAGTCTGCATACAATTGTGGAATCCTTTTTCAAAATGGCTCGATCCGTTCGCAGTTAGAAAATCACTCACATGATCTTCACGGTGGCATTGCTTCAGCTGAATGTTCCGGGGAATGATCCTGATGTCACCCTTGTCCGCGGGGAGGCAGCCTGCCGCCGGGCAAAAGCAGGCGGAGCCGATCTGGCACTTTTCCCCGAGATGTGGAGTGCCGGATATACTCCACGGATTCGGATGGATGAGTCCATCGAACTCTGGCGCGGAAAAGATCAGTGGAAAAGTCGCCCTTTGGATGAGGTGGATCTACCTGCTGTCTGGAAAGATCTTGCCATCTCACAAGCGAATCCGTATTTTCTGCATTTCCGGAATCTGGCCAGTGAACTGGAGATGGCGATTGCCCTGACCTATCTTGAACAGTGGGAGCCAGCACCCCGGAATACGGTCAGTATCATTGACCGATGGGGCAATGTGATTCTCACCTATGCCAAAGTGCACACCTGTGACTGGAGTCCGGATGAGGCAGCATTGACACCGGGAGATGATTTCCACGTAGCAACCCTCAACACTGCAGCCGGCGGGGTCGAGGTGGGGGCCATGATTTGCTACGACCGGGAGTTCCCGGAAAGTGCCCGCATTCTGATGCTGAAGGGCGCAGAGATCATCCTGACTCCAAATGCCTGTGATCTGGAGATCAACCGACTCGCACAGTTTCGCACCCGTGCCGTAGAAAATATGGTCGGAGTGGCAATGGCGAACTATGCCGGAAATCATTGGGGACAATCTGTGGCCTATGATCCTGTGGCATATGTGGATGGACAGTCTCGCGATACGGTCCTGGTTGAGGCAGATGAAAGTGAAGGGATCTTTTATGCCCGTTTTGATCTGGATCGCATCCGTGATTATCGTGCGCGCGAGACGTGGGGAAACGCGTTCCGCAGACCACACTGTTATGGACCGCTGGTCTCTCCTGAGCTTCGCGATCCATTCGTACGTGTCCGTGCGGACGGGACGCACTATGATCCGGCCCGGCGTCTGACTTCATTCAGCAAAAAAACAGACTAAAGATTGCCGCGTTTGATCTCGCCAGCCATGTAGTCTGTTGCCCGCCATGCCAGCGCCAGAATGGTCAGTGTCGGATTCTTTTCCGATGCAGTGGTGAAGGATGAACCATCCACCACAAAGACATTTTTTACATCGTGCATCTGGTTGTACTGGTTGAGAGGACTCCGTTTGGAATCTTCTCCCATGCGGCATGTTCCATGTTCATGGATGGCGGAACCCAGCGTGTCGATCCATCCTCGCTTGAACGGAATGATCTCCGCCTTTGCGGCGTGGAAGATCGATTCAGCCATGTCGTACATCTCCTGGATCATCTTCCGCTCGTTATCACTGATGCGGTAAGAGATGCGGGCAATGGGGACTCCATACTGATCATTGGGTGTTCCATCCACGGTGACACGGTTGTAAGCCTGCGGGAGCACTTCCCCATAAGGATGGATGGACATCAGGGCGGGGAATCGCTTCTTCACGGATTTCTTGAAATCAGCACCATAGCCCGGAAGTGTCTTTGCCCAGCCGGGACCCGGATGTGCTCCGGTATTCCAGAATTGCGCACCAAACCCACGCAAATAGTCGCGCTTCTTTCCCCGATGGTTATAGCGGGGCAGGTAGATATGCTCACCGCCGATTCCATCATCATTGTGGACTTTTGTTCCCATCAGTTCAGGGGCAAAAGCGTGCATGTGAAAGCGAACCTGCTCACACAGATAGCGGCCGATGGTATCGCTGGAGTTGCCGATTCCATTGGGATACTGCGAGGATTTTGAGTTCAGCAGAATGCGTGTGGAATCAATGCAGCTGGCCGCCATGATGACGCGCTTGCCGTAAACGCGATGCTCTTCTTTTGTCTGGCGGTCAAAATACTGCACACCGTTGGCCAGCCCCTTATCATCAACCAGAATACGGGCCACCACTGCGTTATCGATGACATTGAGACGTCCTGTTTTAAAGGCAGGCTCGATCAGGTAATCCGAAGAGTTAAAGAATGCACTGATGTCGCATCCCTTGCCGCATGCACCGCAGAAGTGACACTTCGGGCGACCGTTGTGCGCCTCCGTCAGAACGGCACGGCGTCCATTGACAATTTTGATGCCGATGGAGGCAGCTGCCGACTGCATGATCTTTTCCCCGCAACGGAGTGCGGGTGCAGGCAGATGATACTTTGAGCCGGGCAGGGAATCCTGGTCATCGTCTCCTCCACAGACCCCAATCTCCTGCTCAACTTTGTCGTAATACGGAGCCAGATCCTTATAGCGAATGGGCCAGGGAATCTCCCATCCATCCCGTGCGGGTCCTTCAAAATCAAGGTCAGAGTAACGAAGAGATACGCGTCCCCAGACGTTTGTCTTGCCTCCGCGTCCCCAGACACGGATCAACTCAAAGGGATTCTGCGGGTCTGTCAGATAAGGCTGCTCTTTGATGTCGAGGTAGAACTGGGGAGGACGCTGTCCTTTGGCAAGTCTTTCCCTTGTTTCCCAAGGCTTCGCATGAGACCAGAACTGCGACCGCCGGAATTTCGTACCGGCATCCAGCATCAGGACGTTGATCCCCTGCTTTGTCAGATTCCATGCAGCCATTCCGCCGGAAGCGCCGCTTCCTACCACGATGACTTCATGAACTTCAGCAGATTTCCGGATATTCGGTGCTTGCATGGCTATTCCTCACACCCGCGGAATTCCGGCAGATAGGTGTTGCCGTGCCACCCAAGCTCTGTAGCCAGACCTTCTTTCGTGGAGTAATAGAAGTCGATGGTTGTATCTTTCAGCAGGGTGAACTCAGTTGCTTTTGCCTGGTAAGCCTTTTCGACGGCTTCAGCATCGGGAAGCTTCTTTAACAGGGACTTCCAGTTCTCCGCAAACTTTGTATCCTTGCTGGCACGGTCTTCAATCAGAATGTGAACCTTTGCATCACTGGCGCCCGGAGTTTCTGTATGAGGAATGATCAGATCCACCAGTCTTGCGGTCTGAGCCCGTTCCCTGTCGGTGAATGTTTTCGATTCAGCTGCAATGGATACTGCAGGCACCACTGCAGAGATTGCAATCAGGGCTTCTCTTCTTTTCATTTATGCCTCCAGTACACAGATATCCTTCAGGTTGCGATAGTCTTCGGCATAGTCCAGCCCATATCCCACTACAAATTCATCCGGGATCTGGAAGCATGTATAGTGGACCTCCACCGGCATTTCACGGCGGGATGGTTTATCCAGCAATGCAGCAATCCGGATGGTCCGTGGGTTGCGCTGGCTGAACAGTTCCAGAAGGTAAGTCAGCGTTCGGCCTGAATCAATGATGTCTTCAATGATCAGGACATTTTCCCCTTCAATGGAACAGTCCAGCTCCTTGGTTAATCGCACCTCTCCTGAACTCGACTTCTCCTTGCCATAGCTGGAAAAGCCGACGAATTCGCAATGAGCATGCCTGGGGATTTCACGCACCAGATCTGACATGAAGATGAAGGAGCCTTTCAGAATTCCGATGGTAATAATCGGACCTTCCGGGAAGTCTTTGTCGATCTGTTGTGCGATCTCCTGAACCCTCTGCTGGATCTTCTCTGCCGGGATCAGAACGCGGGGCTGAGCGGGACGGCGATGTGCAATAGAAGCAGGCATGGGCTAAACGCGGATTTTATCACCCGAGTCAGAAAACCTGAAAGACAGCCGGGTTGTAGATCAATGGAAAAGCCCTCTGGAAGTGCTGACTTCTGAGGGCTGAGAATGAAAAGAAACTTTTGATTTACGCCAGTGCGATATTCAGGTTCTCAATGGCTTCGTCGATCTCTGCCGGGGATTTATAGCCGACACTCACTGTATCCACACCATGATTGCGGAAGGCGTAGCGCATGGCTGCCTTACGGTCATCGCGATTAGTAAATGCACCTTCGCCGATCAGCTTCATGCCGATAATTCCAAGCTGATTGCCATGGGCCTTCTGGACGTGTCCTTCCACTTCCTTGACGTTCCCCAGTCCGCGCGTTGCGTAGTCTTCCGCGTCCATCTTGGTTCCCTGATGATTGGTGCGGATCATGGCTAATTGTAGAAATTTGTTTTCAGGCACCTGGCGGAGTGCGGGTAGTCCGTGAACAGATGCTCCCCTGCCCAGGATGATTTTCTTGTGTTGTGCTTCCTGGATGCCATCCTGCCATGCCACTGTATCCGTCGGCCATGAGGCGACATGTTGATAGTGGAGCAGCATGATGTCGAAGTAATCGGTATTCGCAAGCTTTCGTAATTCGTCGAATTTCTCGGCCGGATTGGTGCCGGGGCGAGTGGTTACTTTGGAAAGCAGCGTATAGCTGTCGCGAGGGATGCCTTTCAGTGCCACACCCAACATCCTGTGCATTTCACCGTAGGATTCTGCTGTCTCAAAGAAACGGATTCCGCTGTCATAGGCGTGACGAACCAGACGGGTAAACCCTTCCTGTCCCAGTTCACGCTGGACACGACCACCAACACTGCCCGTGCCGAATCCCAGTCGGGTGACTTTGATGCCGGATTTGCCGAGAGTAACCCAGTCTGTTGCCTTGCTGCCCGCAGCAAAACTCAGGGTTCCGGTTGCGGTCAGTGCGCTTGCCGCAAGACCGGTTTTTAAGAAATTACGTCTGGAGCAGTGTGCCATGGTTTCTTCCTCTGATTCCCGAATCTATCATGGATATCCGCAGGAAGCGACCCTAAATACACTGCATTACCTCTGGCTGGACTTCTTCTCTGTTACCGCCTGATTGAATTGAGCGGACTGTTTTCGGGGGATGGTCAGTGCCTGCCAGTGGGGATGAGCGAAATGTTTTGCGAGCAGGATAATCTGTCCGATGTGAGAGGTATAGTGGGCCAGCTGGCGATTGAGGGCTTGCATGACTGAGTGCGCTTCACCCCGGATGACAACCGTTTTGGATAGGTCGGATTCAGCCAGTGGTTCCAGTGACTGAAATACGCAATCCCATCCCTGATTCCAGATGACCAGCAACTGCTCCCTGTTTGCCGGAGGCTCTTCGAATTCTCCGTCACGATTCCGGTCCGGTTTCTCTCCATCGGATGTCAGAAAGTCCGTCCAGCGGGAATGCATATTCCCGGCCATATGCTTGATGATAATGGCGATGGAATTGGACTCTTCATCCAGCGACGTGAAGAGCTTTGCGTCCGGCACCTGCTCCAGTGCACGTTCTGCCATGGTCTTGTAATGACGAAGCAGAGAAAGAGAATCTTCCAGATAAGAAGTGGTGAATTGCAGTGCCATGGCTCAATCGTAGGGGAATGCGTCGAGGATGAATAGAAAGAAGTACGGAGAATCAGTTGGTCACAGATTCTGCTGTCTCGATGCGGGATAAGCGGGGCAGTCGCAGGCTGGGGGGGCCGATGTGAATATGAGGCGCAGTGGCTTGTCCGGGGACAAAGCTGCGGAATGCGAAATAAGGAATCTGGTTGATTTCGAGGAATTTCTTGAGCCAGTTGCCCTCTGCAGAATCCGGGCTCAGGGCGACATCCACTCGATCCCTGTGATCAAAGCCCATCGAGCGATGGACTTCTGTCATCCCAAGGGCAGAGATGGGAAGTTCATTTTCAAATTTCCGGGCATAGGCCTGCTGGATGGCTTTGAGCATCGTGAGGTCGAAGCGTCCTTTGCCATCAAATCGTTCGACAACAGGTAATGGAGTCATCTGCTCCCGGGCTTCTGCTGCACGGGCCTCTGCTTCCTGTTCTGCCTGCACCATCTCCATCAGATCCGTGAAAGTTTTTGCGCGAAGTTCGGCCAGTTCCAGCGTCTGCTTCCGCATGGCCATTTCTTCCTGTTCCTGGGCAATTTCCGACCGGGCAACGACACCTGCGTCTACCAGCTTCTGCATGGCATCAATGCGGGATTCCAGCCGTGCCACACGACGGCGGGCGGCACCCAGCATCTCGTCGATCTGATCCTGCTGGATGTCCTGGAGAGAGACAAATCCGAAAAGAGTTTTCTTGAGGATTGCGTCATCATGTGCATCTTCAATCCGGGTCTGTGCCTCGGAAAGTCGATTTTTGGCAATGGCTCCTTCGCGCACCAGATCCTCCAGACGTGACACATCCAGCCGTGCCTTTTCCATCTGGCTCATGCTGGGAGTGGTTTCCGGGGATTGTGCGCAAAGAACTGCTGACAGCACCAGCGGGAGGCTGGACGCTGAAATCCATAGACGCATTCATTTTTATTGTAGTACGATGAGAGCATCAGCACTCAGGTAGAGCCTATTTCACGTCCGTCAAGCACAAATGAGCCCATCTGGCTCATAGCTGTCCGAGCCGCCGAATCCAAAAAAGCAAACAATATTGTTGTTCTGGATCTGCGCGGAGTCACGTCTTTTACCGATTTCTTTGTCATCTGCAGTGGTACCAATCCCCGTCAGAATCAGGCAATTGCCGATGAAGTGGAAAAGCAGCTTCAGGTGCAGGGTGAGAGAGTGATCTCTTCAGAGGGATACAACACGGGTGACTGGGTATTGCTCGATTACGGCAACATGGTGGTGCATGTGATGTCGCCCAAGTCGCGTGAATTCTATGATCTGGAGCGGTTGTGGCGTCAGGCCCAGGTTGTGGAGATTCCTCCGCCTGCTGTCTGAAACTCCTTCAGCATCTTTTCGGCAGCTTCAGAATCCAGTTCCTGGGAAGCATCCGCAATAAACTCCACCGCATAACCTGATCGCTGCAATCCCAGCAGTACATCTTTGACACAAATCTCAGTGACCACCCCGTAAACGATAAAACGGTCAGCTCCAGCCTCCTGGATGGCAGTCTGTAGTGCAGGGTGATCGTAAAAAACAGTGGATTGTTTTCTGACAATTATCTGAGCAGAGGGAGATACCAGAGTGGCTTCCGGTTTTCGTTGTCCCAATGTGCCGCTAATGCAGTGATGTAGCCATTGGGTAAATTCCGGATCATCTTCTGTATGGGCATCCACTGTGGAAATCAGGGGGATGCCATTTTCTGCTGCATAGCGATTCATGCGTGCAATGGCAGGGATTTTTTTCTCGGCTCCCGGAACATAGAGCGCGCCACCGGGCAGAAGAAAATCCAGTTGCGTATCGACATCGATAAAAGCCAGTTTCATTGCTGAAGCTCCTTCAGTCGGGCACTGAGTTCAATCTGTTGCGGGGAAGCCGGAACCAGTTCAGTAGCCAGCGACCGGGCTTCCTTCGCAGAGGGAACAGGTTTCAGCAGCTTTCCGGCAAGCATCACCGGACGCAGCAGAGCAGTGCAGTCACCGGGTACGGGCTTACATTCATTGGCTCGACCGATGACGTCAAATCCTTCATAACGGAACACCTGCTTCGCTCCTGCGAGTGTCGCTTTTTCAGGACTGTGCTTATACGGGTAGCGAGTGCCGTTTCGGGTTTCGATTTCTACGAGTTTGTAGACGGCCCCCAAAGCTGGGGAATCCGATGAGGTAGCCAGTGCGGTGCCGACTCCAAACGCGTCAATTGGTGCTCCTGACTCTACAAGGTCCCGAATTTTTCCCTCATCCAGATCATTTGTGGCCATAATCTCGACATCCGTCAACCCAAATCCGTCCAGAATTTTGCGGGCTTCACGGGAAAGTTCGAGGAGATTGCCGGAATCCAGGCGAATGGCACGGAGTGGTCGTCCTACTTCTGCTGCCAACCGGATTCCGTCCAGCGTGTCATATGTATCGACCAGCTGGACGCAGTACTCGCCCAGCAAAGACTGGATCTTCTCAAATGCCTCCCGCTCTTTTTCAAACGAAAGTACCCAGGAATGTGCGGCAGTACCCACAACAGGAATCCCAAACTGATATCCGGCAAGTGTATTGCTGGTGCCAGCGCAACCTCCGATATACGCCGCGCGCCCAGCATAAACACCTGCCTGTGGGGAGTGTGCACGTCGCGTACCAAATTCAACGACATTCCGTCCGGCTGCTGCCGTCACCAGACGGGATGCCTTGGTGGCGATCATGGTCTGGTAGGAAATGGTGGCCAGCAGGAATGTTTCTACCAGTTGGGCTTCGATAATCGGGGCCCGGATAGAAAGAAGAGGTTCATTGGAATAGACCGGTGTTCCTTCTGGCAGGGCGAAAACGTCACCCGTAAAACGGAGGTTGTGAAGAAAGTTCCAGAACTCAGCAGGTGTGTGGCTGAACTGTGGCAGGGACCTGAGCCAGTCGATTTCCTCTTGCCGGAATCTCAGGTTCTCCAGGTATTCAATTGCTTGTGCCAGACCTGCCGTGATGAGATGTTCGCGTCCAATGGGCAATCTGCGGACGAACAGCTCAAACGTTGCCTTGTCTTCGGCTTTGCCAGATATAAAATATCCGGCGGCCATGGTGAGCTGGTAAAAGTCTGTGAGGAGTGCGTTCACTTTTTGGCAGATGTGGCTGCTTCCTTTAAGCTTGCCACGGACTGCTGCAGTTGTTCGATTGCCTTGCCGTCCAGTTCATACAGCTGAGATTCTCCCGCTCTTCGTGCGATCCAGGAATAACCTTGCCTGGTGATTTCGATTTTTTCAGCTTTTTTGCCGGAATCGCTGATCACCGTCACTTCCAGTGATGAAGTGGTGAAGCCGGTCGTCATGAACTTGATGGCGCTAAGATCCCGCAGTTTGTCCACGATCTGCTGGACAGAAGGAGCATCCAGCTTCTTCTTGTCCCACTGCCAGTCGTCACCGGATTTGGTGATGATGGTTGTCTGGTCCCCATCCTTGATTTCCAGGCGGGTGGGCTCACTGAATCCAAAATCGAACAGTTTGCGGTTGCGAAGATCCTCGGCAGATTTATCCAGTCCGTTTCCAAGATCCTGGCTCACCTGATACACGCCGTCTACCGCTGAGGACTTTGCATAGTAGTTTTCTTTGCTGCGTCGGACTTCAATCTGTTGAGTTCCTTCTGCGCCAGTGACCACAGCCTTCGCCACCAGTGTTCCCTGAGCAAACCGGGCAGGGAATTGCGCTGCTTCCTGTTCCGGAACATCGGTATCCATGCGGGCGTCTTTCAGTCTGCGAAGAATCTCTTCCGCCTGAAGATTATCGGCACGGTAGGGACCGGGGCGAGTAATCTGCCAGTCTCCTGCTGTGGTTTTTCCCAGTTCGAAAGATTGTCCACGGGCAGAAATCTCAATCTTGCTGATCTTCTGATCGTCCAGAGTGATCAGTCTCTTATCCCGCAGATCCTGCCAGGACTTGTCGATGGATGTCCGGTTATAGGCATATGTGGAAAACACCCGTGGATCGCCATCCAGCTTTGCGTAGAATGATCCACCAGTAGGGGTTTCATCGCCAATCAGCAGCTTGTATGTCTTGTTGTCTTTTGTTGTTGCCTCGACAATCAGCGGTGGATGAGCCAGTCCGAAAGCGAGCAGATCATCGGATTTTTCCTCAATCAGCTTTTCTGATCCAAAGGTGGCCAGCGTGGTGGCAAGCGCAGAGACCGCATCGGGGTCAGCTGGAAGCTGCTGCGGAGCAGTGAGCTTCCATGAATCTCCCTCGTGTTGCAGGCTGACTTTCCCCGTGACCTGGTTGATGATCTCAATCCGGCTGAACTGGTCTGCCTGAATATCAATCAACCGAGGTGAACTGTCAGCAGGTGGGTTTCCCGCCTTGTCTGCTTCCTGCCTGTTGGAATACCAGACCCCTGCTCCCAGAATGGCGAACAGGGCTGTTGCAATGATGAGTCCTTTTCCCTGCATGAGTACTGTCAGTCCTGCCTTAACGTCGTTTCAGCCAGACCAGAACTCCGGCAATAATCACAATTAACGGAATGATGAACTGACTGACTGCGCGAACCATGGTCATCTGTGCGCTGGTCATGGTCAGCCGCTGATCTTCCGGATCTTTGGGCCGGATGGAGATCAGATCTTCATCGGAAGAGAGCCAGTTCATGATGTTCAGGGCAAGATCACGATTCCCATTGAAGCGAAGGATGTTATTTGCGACCCATCCTGAACTTCCGGTTACGACAAGGCGTCCTTGCCCGGTTTCACTTTGGTAGGTAGCTGCTGCTGCAACAGCAAGTGGCCCCTTCTCATCCTTGCTGGCATCAGGACGCACTTCCGCAGTCGAGAGATTGGTAGTGGCGATGCTGTTGTCAGAAGTGGAGAACAGTTCGTCCACCGTTACCTTGTCCTTGCCTTCTGTCTCCAATGATCGGACCAGCGGCAATGCGACTGCCGTTCGCTTCATGTCACGAACGATCAGATGTGTGCCATAAGAATTGATCAGTGGCACGGCTTCGCTCAATCCGAAAATCTGCCCCAGTCCGGAAAGATCGATCACCAGATTCTTTTTCAGAGTGATTCCCCATTCGGTCAGTTGTGCGGTGAGCAGGTTGTTGTCTGCAATCGGATCATTACCCAGTTTCAGCGGCGGGTCCAGCATGAACAGGATGCGGCCTCCGGATTCAATCGAGGCTTTGAATGCATTCACGACTGGTTGCGGGTAATCAAACCGTGGCCCGGCAACTACCGTAACCGTGCAATCCTTCGGGATTTCGACAGATGTGGCTTCCGGCGTGGCTACCGGATTCCCGATGGCGATTTTCTGAGATGCTGGCGTTGCTCCAGCCAGTGTGATTTCCCGAACTTTATAGTTTGAGCTTTCCAGCAGTTCTTTGAACTGTGAGTATCCACCGCTGCCCGGATCTTCGATGGTGTGTTCATTGGCGCCCTGCACAAAGCAGACATTGCGTTCCCCATCCTTCACGGTGCGGATGAGGGCTCCGGTGATCTCTTCTTCGGTGACACTCTTGGCTTCTTCTCTTTTGCCATTGGCTTCGACAAAAGTGACGCCCAGATTCTTGACTCCGGCTGCCTTGGCGATCTGTGGCTTCTTGTTCGGGTCAATATATTCGACGGTCAGTTTCGGTGAAAGATTGCTGTAACGATCCAGCAGATCCTTTGCGCGAGTAAATCCGGTGGTGTCGTCAAAGTAAGTGATCTTTGCGTCCTGCTTGAGATCCTTGACGATCTTTTCAGTCTGTTCGGAAAGGCTGTAACGCTTGTTCGAAGTCAGGTCAGCTGACTTGTTATAACGATTAGCCAGAAAGTTCACGGCAACCAGAATGCCGATGACGATCAGCAGATAAGCGCCGGTGTAGGCCGAGTATTTTGTCTGTCGATTCGCAGCCATTGTTCTATGCCCTCCACCGCAGGCTGTCGAGTGACCGGGCGGTCAGGAACAGACCGAAGAAGATCACGGACAGGTAATAGATCACATCCTTGGTATCCAGCACACCTTTGGAAAAGCTCTCGAAGTGATTCACGATCGAAAGATAGGCGAGAACTTTTGCCCAGGTAGCAGTTTCATAGCCGGAGACCCATTCCATCACCCACAGCAGCAGGCTGACGCCAAAAGTCGCTGCTCCGGCGATGATCTGGTTCCTGGTCAATGTCGAAATAAATGTTCCGATGGCCAGGATTCCTGCTCCTTGCAGGATCAGGCCCAGAATACCCACCGCCAGCGGTCGCCAGTCCGGCTGACCGTAAGCGAACAGGAAAATAAAGTTCAGTCCTGAAACCAGCAGCAGGGCGGTGTACATGATGACTGCGGAGAGCCATTTCCCCAGCAGAATTTCCAGATCGGTTACCGGGGAAGTCATCAATAGTTCAATGGTTCCGGCCCGCTTTTCTTCCGCGAACAGCCGCATGGTGATCAGCGGCAGCAGGAACAAGCCAATGACACTGATGTTAGCCAGCAGTGGCCGGATGATCATTTCATTGATATTCATGGGCATGGCTTGTCCAGTCATCTGCTGACGCATGCCCATGACGACGAAATAGCCGAGAATATTCCAGAAGAAAAAGCCAAAAATCACAGCAAACATTGCCAGCAATAGATAGGCAATCGGTGAAGAGAAGTAACTCTTCAGCTCTTTTTTACAGATGATCAGAATATTGCTCATTGCTTGGTTGCCTCCGACCCTGCATTGGTCAGTTGCAGGAAGATATCTTCCAGATTGGCCGAGATGGCCTTGAGTTCCGTGAGATTCCAGCCGGATTCCACAACGGCGCGGGCAAGATCTCCACGCACGTTTCTGCCGGAAAGACTCTCCACTTCGAAAGTCAGTTTGCCTTCCTTCGGCTCACGAGTCACTACACGGCTGACGCCAGAGACCTGTTCGAGCTTTCTCAGGACAGCTGCGTTATCAAGCACATCTTCATTGCGGGATTCAACGACAACGGAAATCGCTTCTGACCCCTGACGCTGACGGGTGAGATTGGAAACCGTATCCGAGGCAACAAGCTTGCCTTTAGCAATGATCATCACCTTCTCGCAGGTTGCTTCCACTTCCTGCATGATGTGCGTGGACAGGATGATGGTGTGATCGCCCGCGAGAGATTTAATCAGATCCCGCGTTTCCATGATCTGCTTGGGATCCAGACCGGATGTTGGCTCGTCCAGAATCAAAACATCCGGGTTGTGAATGATGGCCTGTGCCAGCCCCACGCGCTGTTTGTATCCCTTGGAGAGTTTGTGGATCAGCTTTTTTGAAACATCGGCCACATTGCAGCGTTCTGAGACTTCATTGACGCGGTGAGCAATCTCATTCGATGAGATTCCCTTAAGTCGTCCCACGAACTCCAGATATTCACCAACTTCCATTTCCGGATAGAGTGGGGGATTTTCGGGCAGATATCCAATGCGTTTCTTGACTTCAAGGGGCTGTTCCAGGACATCAAACCCTGCCACCTCTGCCGTACCTTCCGTGGCGGGCATATAGCAGGTAAGGATCCTCATTGTCGTGGTTTTTCCGGCTCCGTTCGGGCCCAGGAATCCGACAATCTGTCCTTTTCCTATCTCAAAAGAAATATGGTCCACCGCGACCATGCGCGCGTACCGCTTCGTCAGGCCGTCTACTTTGATCATGTTTTTTCCTGTTCGGAATTTCGGGTTTCTGAGTTATTGACGGAAAAGGGCGCGATGCGTAACGCCCTTTTGCTCTACATCATAGAAGTGCTACTCGGGTTTCTGCAAGCCCATGATCTGGAATCCGGAATCGACATAAACGGTGTTTCCGGTGACGCCACGGCCCAGATCACTTGCCAGGAATACGGCTGTGTCGCCCACTTCTGCAGGATCGGTAGGACGCTTGAGCGGAGAGAGCTCGGCTACAGAATCAAGGAGCTTGGATCCGTCTTTAATGCCTCGCAGGGATGCTGTCTTGATGACGCCGGCAGAGATCGCATTCACGCGGATGTTCTGTTCACCCAGGTTGTAGGCGAGATAGCGCACGGACGATTCAAGAGCAGCTTTCGCCACACCCATCACGTTGTAGTTGGGGATGACGCGTACAGACCCCAGATAAGTGAGAGTCATGATGGAACCACCATCCGTCATTTTGGGTGCGATTGCATTGGACAGAGCAACAAGAGAATAAGCACTGACTTCATGAGCGAGTTTGAAACCCTCCCGTGAAGTTTCGAGGAAAGGCTTGCTCAGCTCATCTTTTCCGGCAAATGCGATGGCGTGCACCAGAGTATCAATGCGGGGCGCCTGGATCTGTTCCACCATGGCCGCAATCGATTCATCGCTGGAAACATCGCAGGGAACTACCGCGGAGGCGCCCAGTTCGTTACCGATTTCCTCGATGGACTTCTGGAGCCGCTCATTCTGGTAAGTCAGAATCAGATCAGCACCTTCCCTGCGGAACGCGGAAGCAATCGCATAGGCGATGCTCCATTTGTTTGCGATCCCGGTGACCAGTGCCGTTTTGCCTTTAAGTAAATCAGCCATGAATTCTCTAGTCTAACGGGATCACGCGTTTGTTGGTACGGAAAGCGTTACTGGAGGCGGACAGGTTTTCCGCCGCTTTCCTTGGATCGCTGTGCTGCATCCATGAATGCGAAGATTTCCAGCGTTTCATCCACAGGCACTGGTGGGTTTTTCGTCTGGAAGAATCTGATGACTTCTTTCAGCATGGCTGCGTAGCTGAACTTTGGCTTGGGGCCACTTTGGAATACATCCTTTGCCGTAAAGGCCACTGCTCCGAAGTCCCCATAGGGACGAAGTGCCCGTACTGTACCCAGTCGGCCATCTTTCCATTTGCAGGTGATAGTGTCTTCCGTTTCACCAGAGATGCGGGTGACTTCCACGCAGCCAGGTCCAAGGAGGGTGAACAGTACTTCCACGGGATGGATCGCATACCAGGAAAGATCCAGCTGATGTGTCTTGTCAAAAGGACCGGGTCCCCAGGAAATCACTCCCTGAATGCCGGGCTTCTTCAATGCGACTACGTAATCCGCATAACGCAGGCTGGATGTGCTGAACCAGGGAATATTCTTCTCTTTCGCCAGTTTTGCGATGGCTTTGGCATCGGCATAGGTGGAGGCCAGTGGTTTATCGATGAAAACCGGCTTGCCGCATTTTGCGGCTTCCGTGAACTGAGGCAGATGCTTACGTCCATCAACGCTTTCCAACAGGATGGCGTCTACTTTTCCACACATATCCTTGATCTCGGGGACAATTTCGACTTTCCATTTTTCCTGAAGCTCCTTTGCGTAGCCTTCGACACGGTTGGCGCTGGATTCCAGATCCGGACTTCCTCCCTTGTAGGCCACAACCACGCGAGCCCCCGGAATATGCTCTGGATTGGAGGGATCATTCAGCACTTTTGTAAAGGCCGTGGCGTGAGAAGTGTCCGTTCCGATGATCCCGACACGCAGGTCGGCAGCAACCGAAGTTGCAAGAAAAACACTGAAGAAGAGAAGACTGCGCATGGGCGCATTGTACGCTGATTTCTGAGTGGATCTTTTTACCCCGTTGAAATTTCTGAAAGGCGTGGGGCCGGCAAGGGCGGCTCTGCTGGAGGCAAAGAATCTTCATACCGTTGAAGATCTGCTGATTTATGCGCCTTTCCGATATGAGGACCGATCAAACCTGAAGTCGATTGCGCAACTGGCTCCCGGAGAGATGGCGACCGTCATTGGCGAAGTCCGTTCTGCCCGGCAGATGGGATTTCGCCGGAAAAGTCTTGGGCTTTTTGAGGTGACACTGAGTGATGATTCGCGTTCGGTGCTGATCTGTAAATGGTTCCATAGCGGATATCTCGAAAGCGTCTTCAAGCCCGGCCAGCGTGTGGCATTCTTTGGCAAGGTTGAGTTCGACTCATATTCCAGAGAACTGGGGATGATGCATCCCGAATATGAGATTCTTACCGGAGATGCGGATGAAGATGGCGATGCAGCACTGCATACAGGACGCATTGTGCCCATCTACGAAGCAGTGGGTAAAGTCCATACCAAGCTCTTCCGTACACTCACCCGGCGGGTGCTGGATGCGATTACGCAGCTGGAAGATCCCATGCCACAATCGATTGCGGAACGTCTTGGATTTCCTTCACGGCTGGAAGCCGTACGCGGGCTACATTTCCCCGATGCGGATACTGATCTTCGATTACTGAATGCATTCCGCACGCCTGCGCAGCAACGGCTGATCTTTGAAGAATTTTTCTGGTTGGAGATGGGGCTGCTGTTGCGTCGAGCTACATCCCGACTGGTGACCGGCATCCGGTTCGACCTGAATGACAAGGTGCGCAATCGCATCAAGGAGATGCTGCCGTTTAAGCCCACAGGTGCGCAGAAGCGTTCGCTAGGGGAAATTGCGCAGGATATGTCGAAGCCGCATCCAATGCATCGGCTTCTGCAGGGAGATGTCGGCAGCGGCAAGACACTGGTTGCCGCACAGGCAGCCATGATCGCCATGGAGAACGGATATCAGGTGGCAGTACTGGCTCCGACGGAAATCCTGGCAAGCCAGCATTACCTTTACTTTCGCAATCTGTTCTCGGGACTGAATTATGTATCGACGATGCTGACCGGGTCGATGACAGCGCGAGAAAAAAATCAGATCAAAAAGCTGATTGCTGGAAATTATGTCTCGCTTGTTGTGGGAACACACGCCATTCTTCAGGAAGATGTCGATTTTGCCAATCTGGGCCTGGCCATTGTCGATGAGCAGCATCGGTTTGGTGTCATGCAGCGACTCAAAATGGTGCGTAAGGGCGTAACTCCTGATGTGCTGGTAATGACCGCCACTCCCATTCCGCGGACACTTGCCCTGACCATGTATGGCGATCTGGATACATCGGTCATTGATGAACTTCCTCCCGGTCGAAAGCCCATCGTGACAAAGCATGTGATTGAGGCGAAAGTGGAACAGGTCTACAGCTTTATCCGCAGAGAAGTGGACAGCGGACGTCAGGCGTATGTGGTCTACCCGTTGATTGATGAGTCAGAAACAGTGTCGATGAAGGCAGCATCGAAGATGCATGAGCATCTTTCAAAAATCGTATTTCCGGATCTGAAGATCGGATTGCTGCATGGCAAGCTGGCGGCAGAGGAAAAAGAAGCCATCATGCGACAGTTCAAGGCGGGTGAGCTGCAGGTGCTGGTGGCGACGACGGTGATTGAAGTGGGTGTGGATGTGCCCAATGCAACCGTGATGGTGATCGAACAGGCAGAACGATTCGGTCTTGCGCAGTTGCACCAGTTGAGAGGCCGTGTCGGCCGGGGTGGTGAGCAGAGCTACTGCATCCTGGTAACAGGAAAACTGAGTGACGTGGGCCGTGAAAGAATCCGCACGATGGTGGAATCCACAGATGGCTTCAAGATTGCAGAAATGGATCTGAAACTGAGAGGTCCGGGTGAGTTTTTCGGTACGCGACAGTCTGGTGTTCCGGGATTACACTTCGCCAATCTGCTGCGGGACCAGGAATTCCTCGAAATGGCTCGCCAGGAAGCCCAACGCATGATTGAGCAGCCTGTTCTGGTGCGGGAATATGAACAGGCTGTGTCATGGGTAAATGCAAACTGGCAGCGCCGTTACGGCATGGTGGAGGCGGGTTGAGATGCGAGTGATTGCCGGAGAGTTTCGTAGCAGAAAGCTGAAGACACCTGAAGGAATGGAAACCCGTCCGACGCCTGATCGTCTGCGCGAATCCCTGTTTTCGATTCTTCAGGAAGAAATTGAAGGATCGATTTTTCTGGATGCATATGCAGGTTCCGGAGCAGTGGGGATTGAAGCGCTTTCACGCGGTGCCAGCAGGGTCATCTTCGTGGAAAACAGCCGGAATGCCGTCAATGTTCTTCGCGAGAATCTGGCTGCTCTCAAGGTGGGGAGACGTGCAGAAATCGTCACCGGAAAAGTACAGAAGGCATTATCCACTCATGCTGCTGATCTTGTCTTTCTGGATCCACCGTATGACAAGCAAAGCGAGTATGGGATCGCCATGCAGGCACTGGGTCAGCAAGAGGGTAATGTAACCTTGCCACGGATGGTTATGGTGCAGCATTCTGTGCGTTTTGACCCCGGAGAAATATGCGGTTTGCTGCAAAGAAATCGGATTGTCCGGCAGGGAGAGAATGCGATCAGTTTTTACCGTTTGCTATGAGGGTGAGACATCTTGTACAACGAACACAGGTGGGTTTTGATCACTCAAAACCCAGGGAGGAAATGAATGGAATGCCCGCTATGTGGTGATCCGCTGGAATTTGAAGAAGATGAACTCGACGAAGGTGATGAATTCACTTGTTCGGAGTGTGGCGCGAATGTTCGGGTAGCGGGTGTCAACCCTCTCGAACTCGAGTCGGCTGATTCTGACGACGACGATGATGATTTCGACGATGATGACGATGATGACGACGATGAGGAGGAGGAAGAGGAGTACGACGAAGATTCTGACGACGAAGAAGATTGGCGTTAGAACAATCCTTTTCATGCTGCTGTCATGGAGTGCCATGGCAGCAGACGAGTATGCATTAATTGCAGGAACTGTATTCCGTCCGGAAGGCTCTGCTTTCCCCCGTGTGGAAGTTTTACTGGAATCTGCGGTGACGAAGAAGCCACAAAAAGTCCGCACTGATTCACGGGGAGAGTTCACCTTTCGCGTTCCAGCGAAACCAGCCCGCTATAATGTGAATGTCAAAGTAGCGGGGTTTCGAAATGAAACCAAACCTGTTGAGATCCAGGGGGATGAACGGGTGGACATTTCAATCCTGCTGGAGAGAGAAAAGTGACCAAGTCCCTTCATGTATTCGTGATCGCCCTTGTTGCCAGTAGTGTTCTGCTGGCTCAAGTTCCATCAAAACCGCCAAGTCCGAATCCTCCATTTTTCGGAGGAAAGAAGGAAAAAGAAGATCCCAATGCCCGCCAGGTTGAGGGTGTGGTGAAAGATCAGGAAGATAATCCGGTCGATGGCGCGGTTGTCAAACTGAAGGACGTAAAGACTCTTCAGATTCGCTCTTTCATTACAAAAGCTTCCGGAAAATACAATTTCGGAAATCTGCGCAAAGATGTTGAATATGAGGTGCAGGCAGATCACAAGGGAAAATCGAGTTCGGCCAAAGCCGTCAGTGTTTACGATTCCCGGAAAGTGATCATCCTCAACCTTAAAATCGAAGACAAACAATAATCATTCCATTCAGGAGGTTTCTCATGAAGCGGATTTTGCCGGTGATTCTTCTCACCGGACTTTCGATTTTTTCTCAGGATTTCAGGCTGGGCGGTAAAGTTTCTGACTTCACTGTCCAGAATCTCCAGGGTTCTCCCACGTCATTCCAGAAGCTGAAAGGCAAGGTCACGGTAATCACTTTTGTTTCCGTGCAGTGTCCCATTTCCAATGACTACAACGAGCGGATGAATTCTCTTTATGCCGATTATTCAGGCAAGGGCGTCAATTTCATTTTTCTCAATCCCAATGCGTCAGAGCCAGCAGCAGCGGTTGCCGATCATGCCAAAGCCATGAACTTTACATTTCCGGTCTATAAGGACGCAAACAACGTGGTCGCGGATCAGTTTGGTGCTCAGGTAACGCCAGAGTCATATGTCATCGATTCCACTGGAACGATTGTCTATCGCGGTTATATTGACGACTCCCGGAACGAGAGCCGGATTTCTAACAAAGGGTTGAGGAATGCACTGGATGCTGTCCTTTCCGGTAAGGAAGTGCCCAAAGCGGAAACAAAAGCATTTGGTTGCACAATCAAACGGGCCAGGAAAGCTTCCTGAATGCATCGACGCCAAGTATTGTTGACTCTTGCAGGAGTAACGGCTCTTCAGGCTGCTGCTCCTGTAAAACTGACTCCACTGGATGAAGCTGGATACCAGAAACTGGCGAGTGCGAACAAAGGAAAAGTCACCTTGTATAACTTCTGGGCCACATGGTGTGAACCGTGCAGGAAAGAGATGCCATTACTGGTGAAGCTTCAGTCCAGACTTCAGGCAAAAGGATTTTCTTTTATTTCGATCTCTGCGGATGAGCCGGAGGATGCTGCACAGGCCAGCCAGTTTCTGGCGAAAGCCGGTGTCACTGGTTCCGCTTACCTCAAGCAGGCAAAAGACGACGAGAAGTTTATCAATGCAATTGACCAGAAATGGTCTGGTGCTCTTCCGGCCCTGTTTTTGTATGACAGGACCGGAAAGAAGGTCCGTAGCTTTATCGGCGAGACTGAAATCTCTGCGCTGGAAGCAGCGATTTCAAAACTGCTCTGACTGGATCAGCCCCAGGTAAATTCCAGCACTCGTTTAAACGGGGTATATCCGGTAATGAAGACAGATTGACCGGGCAGATTGGGTTGTGCTCCCCGGACTTCTGTGTAGGTGTGTTCTGATCCTCCACCTTTCAGATGCAGTTTCTGAGAAGATCCGGAGAAGGTTACCTTTTCTGATGTCAGTAAATTTCCTGTTGCTCCTTCTACCTTGGTTCCCTCTCGCAGATTCAGTTCAATGGTCAGGGGAACATTGTCCGTACCTTCTGCACCGATCTCTACACGAATTCCATTTGGAATTTCCTGAATTTTTGCGGATTGCGTCAGTTTGCAGATTTCCGTTCGTGGGCGTTGCTTCTGGGTTTCATCCCACTCATCCGCATTGATCTTCCGGGTTGGTGTGAAGGGCTGATAGTAAGGGCCTTCCAGATATTGTGTGAGCACATAGGCATTTCCATCTTTGGAATGCTTCTGTGGAACAAACTGGGCTTTGCCGAAGAATGCCGTGGCGAAACGGACTGCCTGCACCACAGCATCGCCGTGGCGAATGGAGAAGAACCGATCGCGTCCTTCAGTTTCCAGTGTGGCGGAGGTCAGTCCTCTACGGATACGTACGACATGGTTGTGCGAAAACTCTTTCAGGTAATTACTGGGAAGCGGCTCTACTGCATAATCCGTCCGGTTCATGGCGGGATTTGCAATCAAGGTGGAGAGAGAAGCTGTCGATTCGAAAGTTTCTTTTGCCAGCTGTCCAAATCGGCGGTCATTCTTCACGGCTGCCAGGTATTGAAGTGAGAACCAGTACGGTGCCATGGTTACACGAATATTCAGATCCTGGCGACGGGAGAATCCGGTTTCCACTTCTCCATTGGCATGCAGCAGGTAAAGCATGGATTCCATATTGCGGAGTACAGGGTCCAGCAGTTCCGGCCGCTTCAGCTTTTCTGCCATGGTGATGAAGGCGCTGTTACAGATGGCGTTATAACCCCCAGCGGAACGTTCGCTCCACTGTCCATCGCTATCCATATCGATTCCCTCTGCCAGCCACTGATCGATGCGGCGAAGATAGCGTTGATCGGGCCAGAGTTCATTGGCCTGAGAGAGAGCCGCGCAGACTACCCAGCGATGGTTCGGCGTATGGATGCCACCGGTCACCAGAGAATCAGCCATACGTTTCACCAGAGGCTCTATGATCTTCAGGATCTCCTGAGCTTTTGCCTGACGGGCAATCAGAACTGTTTCTGCTGATCCTCTGACGGCAAATGCTGTATCCGGGGTGGAATTGAAATTGGTGATGGGGAGATAAATATTCCCCTCAGGAGACAGGGATTTCTGAACGAAATCTGCTGCCAGTTTGATGCCATCAATCAGCGCCTTGTTTTTGTAATGGCGGGATTCAGGATGGATGTATCCAGCGGTGAAAATTCCCCACAGACCGACGGCCGAACCGGGTGCATGTAGCCCATAGGCATCGGGAATTCCTCCATACCAGCGGTTCTTCGGATCGGTTACCTGTATTTTCAGATATCGGTCAATTGCTTCATCAGTACGGCGGACAATTGCGTCCGGAATTTTAGTGGCGGCTGCCAGTGAAGCTGCTGTCAGAACTCCAATACTTTCTCTTCGGGTCACGAAGAGTATCCTATCAGTCATGCGCATTGCCGGATTGAGCCCCTTCGGCCTCGGCCACCAGAAACCACACCACTACCTGGAAATGGCGAATATTCTCTGGGAAAACAAGGATAACCTGCCGTATGCCTGGCGAGTCCTGAATCATGGTGTTTGTGACGGATGTTCCCTGGGTCCCCGCGGACTTCGGGATGACACCATGGAAGGGCCCCATCTCTGTCTTTCGCGGCTCCGTATGTTGAGACTGAATACGATGCCAGCTATCCCGGACCATCGTTTTCAGGACGTGGCAAAGCTTCGCAAAATGGATAGCCGCGCACTGCGGAAACTGGGACGGCTTCCCTATCCCATGATGCGCAGGCCGGGAGAAAACGCTTTTCAACGGATCTCCTGGAATGAAGCCCTGGAGCTGATTGCATCCCGGATTTGTAAAGCAGACCCGCGCCGGATTGCTTTTTTTACGACATCGCGTGGACTCACCAATGAGAGCTACTACGCTGCTGCCAAGCTGGCCCGTCTGCTACGGACAAATAACATCGATAATGCAGCTCGTCTCTGTCATGCTGCCTCGACAGTTGCTCTGAAACACACTCTTGGCGTTGGGGCTTCCACCGTTTCCAATAAAGACTGGCTGAATTCAGAACTGCTGGTTCTGATGGGAACGAATATCGCCAACAACCAGCCTGTGGCTATCAAATATCTCTATCAGGCGAAGAAGAACGGAGCCCGGATTGTTGTCGTGAATCCTTATCGGGAGCCGGGACTCGAACGGTACTGGATTCCTTCCATGGCGGCCAGTGCTCTATTTGGTTCAAAGCTTCGGGATGATTTCATTCCGGTCAAGCCGGGTGGGGATATCGCATTCTCTCACGGTGTTCTCAAATATCTGATTGCCAATAATGCAGTCGATCAGAATTACATTGATTCTCATACCGAAGGATGGAATGCCCTCCAGGCACAGGTGGAAGCACTGAACTGGGAAGAAATCGAAGCATCCTCCGGTCTTTCCCGCAGTGAGATCGAGTCCTTTGGGAAAACGTATGCACAGGCGAAGTCAGCCATCTTCATCTGGTCGATGGGGCTGACTCAGCATCCACAGGGCGTGGAGAACGTGAAAAGCGTAGTTAATCTGGCACTGGCACGAGGCATGATGGGCAAGCCCAATAGCGGAGTGGTCCCCATTCGTGGACATTCCGGTGTGCAGGGTGGATCAGAATGTGGATCTGTGCCCGATACTTTTCCCGGCGGGTATCCCGTGAATGAAGAGAATGCACAGCATTTTTCGGAACTCTGGGGTGCTGAGGTTCCCTCCTGGAAAGGCATGCACTGTGGAGAGATGCTGGATGCTGACCTGGATGTTTTCTACGTTGTGGGCGGGAACTTCCTGGAGACAATGCCTGATCCGCATTACATCGAAGAGCGGTTAAAGCAATCCCCGTTACGTGTTCATCAGGATATCCTGTTGAACTCCTCCATGCTGGCGGATGCCGGAGAGATGACGATTCTTCTTCCAGCCAAGACACGCTATGAGCAGGAAGGTGGTGGTACGCAAACCTCCACTGAACGGCGCATTCGCTACACCCCGGAGATCCCCGGCCACCGCATTGCGGAAGCACGGGCAGAGTGGAAAATCCTCTGCGAACTGGGGAAGGCCTGTGGAGTGGATCTGGGGTTTGAAACAGCGGATGAGATCCGGCAGGAGATGGATCGCGTCATGCCCATGTACAAGGGCATCAGCAACCTGAAGAAAGAAGGGGATTCCTTCCAGTACGGCGGTCCGCTGCTGTGTAATGCACCGGGATTTCGTGGCAAGTTTTCGCCGTTGGATCTGCCGGTGGCACGGCCTGTCCACAAGGATCGATTCTTTGTCATCACCCGCAGAGGAACGCAGTTCAATTCGATGATCTACAAGAACCGGGATGCCATTACGGGTGCTGCAAGAGAGGATGTCATGATGGCTCCTGCCGACGTCCAGCGCCTGGGATTGCGTGATGGGGATCGTATTGAACTTCGATCAGATCTTGGCACTATGGAGGCAAACGTCATGGCGAGTGATGATGTGAGGCCAGGCAGCATCCAGGCTCACTGGCCGGAAGCGAATGTTTTGATCGACAGGTTTTATCAGCCTTCTTCCGGGGAGCCGGACTACAATGCAGAAGTTACTCTTCGCAAAATATGATTCCGGCGATCCTTTTTCTTCTTGCTGTTGATCTGGGCGATATCCGTCCCCGCATGCAGGAATTTGTTGATTCAGGCTCTGTAGCGGGTGTGGTCACACTCGTCCAAAAAGATGGCAAGCCCTTGCATCTGGGAGCTGTCGGCTGGCAGGACCGGGAAAAGAAAATTCCCATGAAACCAGACACGATCTTCGAGATCATGTCCATGACCAAACCCGTGACGGGTGTGGCCATCTCCATTTTGGCGGAAGAAGGGAAGCTGAGCTTTCTCGATCCGGTTGTGAAATATCTGCCGGAATTTGAAGGTCGGAAGGAAACCATCCGGGATCTGATGACGCATACGTCGGGCATGCCTGAATACGGGCCTCCCGCGACCAAAGATCTTTATGGGAAATTCAACTGGACGCTGGAGCAGGCTGTCCTGCTCTTCTCCCAACAACCTCCGCTGACAGAGCCGCGAAAGGCATGGCAATATTCCAACCCCGGCATCGCTACGCTGGGTCGCATTGTGGAGGTGGTCAGTGGAATTCCGTACGAAAAATTCTGTGCAGACCGTATCTTTCGTCCACTGCAGATGAACGACACGCACTTCTATATTCCTGAAGAGAAAAAGCCACGAGTTGCCATGGTCTATATGTGGTCGAAGGAAGGACAGTCTCAGCCTGTGGGTCCGAGGATTTACAGAAAAGGATCGAAGTATCCGATGCCTGAGGGTGGTCTCTATTCCACCGCAGAGGATTATGCAAAATTTCTGGAGGTGATGCGAACAGGTGGTGCACCCCTGGTTTCGCGTGAGACGGTGAACATCATGATCCAGAACTATACAGCGGATATTCCCAATGCACCATCCTGGGGATTGACGTGGGCTGTTGATCCGCCCAAAGAGGGGTTTGGTCATGGTGGAGCCTTTGGAACACAGGGGTGGGCTGAACGAAAAACGGGAATTGTCCGTGCCCTGATGGTGCAAAAATTTGGAGCTTCCGCAGAGGATATCAGAAATGCTTTTACGAACATCGTTAACGCTTCTATTGATTAGTCTCGGGTTGATTGCTGCTCCGCCAGCAACCCCCGGCAAGATTGGAACAGATACAGAGAGAGTCAAAAAAATTGCTCCTCGCATGCAGCAGTTTGTGGATCAGGGAGTCATTGCCGGAGCAGTGACCCTGTTTGCAAGACATGGCGAAGTAGTTCATCACGAGGCGGTCGGCTATCAGGATGCAATTGCGAAAAAGCCGATGACCAAGGATTCCATCTTCCAGATCATGTCGATGACCAAGCCTGTGGTTTCGGTGGCCATCCTGATGCTGGCCGAAGAAGGGAAGTTGGGCATCCTGGAACGGGTGGACAAATACATTCCTGAATTCAAAGGACAGCCGGGCGGATCGCGCCCCATCACCCTGCGTGATCTGCTGACCCATACATCCGGATTGCCTACTCAGCCTCCCACTCAGATTGCGGATCTTTACGCAAAGATGGATCTGCCTCTGGCGGAAGCGGTGAAAATCTACGGAAAAGTTCCTCTGGATTTTGAGCCGGGTACAAAGTGGCAGTATTCCAACATGGGGATCGATACACTGGGGCGGATCGTTGAAGTAGTCAGCGGACAGCCGTTTGATAAGTTTCTGGCCGATCGTATATTCACTCCTCTGGGGATGAAGGATTCCTTTATCTTTGCGCCGGCGGACAAAATTTCCCGCATTGCACTGGTTCATGAAGTGAAGGATGGAAAGATCCAGCTGGCAAAGAATCTCTTCTATGGTGGCGATCCATCCAACTATCGCAAGGGAGCCATCTTCACTGGCCCTTCCTATAGCCTCTACTCCACTGCTCAGGATCTTCTGGCGTTCTATTCGATGATGCTGAACAAGGGAACGTATAAAGGCAAGCGCATTCTCTCTCCTGCTTCCGTGGAAACTGCATCCATGATTCATACTGCAGATATCAAGGCCGGACATGGACAGGGAACTGCATTCGGACTCGCATGGGAAGTGGTGAAAGATCCCATCGGAACTCTTTCCCTGTTGTCCATCGGAACATTTGGACACGGCGGGGCTTATGGAACCTATGGATGGATCGACCCCACCAAGGATGTCGTGGGTGTTTTCCTGATCCAGAATCAGGGCGGAACAGAAGCAGCCTTTGCCCGTTCAGTCTTCACGACGATGGTGGGTGCCTCTGTTGTGGAGTAGTTTTTAGCTGAGGGTTTTTGAGTTAGTGAACAGTTGGCCCTGAAGGAGAGTCCGTTTTCTTCGGGGTCACTGTATCCCCATCCTTCAATGGCTGGTCCGTTGGCAGAGCGACGAAGTCACTTTCCTTCACCCCCTCCAGCACCTGGGCCAACGTAACGCTGGAGATTCCGACTTTCACCGGTTTCCATCGAACCAGATTTCCTTCAAGAACATAAACGCCGGATTGTGATCCTTCACGACGAATGGATTCCTTCGGGATAGTCAGCGCATTCTGTGCGACTTCGCTTTCAATGGACACATTGATGTTGGTCCCCGGTATGAGGATGCCCCCGGGATTCTCGATGATTCCGGTGACTTCACCCACCTGACGCGTTCCCAGTGGAACAATCTGCGTGGCAGACTTTTCAATCAGGCCTTTCCAGGACTGTTCCGGTAGCGCGTCCCAGGTAATCGTGACAGGCATGCCCGGTTTGACGCGCCCCAGCTCAGGCTCATCCACATAAACCACCACTTTGACCTTGTCGATGATGCCGATGCTGGCAACCAGATCTCCGGGATTCACATAAGCGCCCACTCGGGCGTCCAACTGGTAGATCTCGCCCTGGATGGGTGCGGTGATGGTGGCAAGTGTGATGCGCTGCTTTGCATAGTTTGCCGATGCCTCTGCATTCCGCAAGCGAGCCTGGGCTGCGCTGAGGTCAGCCTTGCTGACCAGTGCGGACCGACGATTGTTCAATGCCGAAATCTGTGAGCTCAGGCGGTTGACCAGATCCTGTGCGGTGGTGACTTCATAGCGGGTGGCCGCATTTTTCTGTTGCAGCTTTTCAAGTGATGCCAGATCCCGCTTTGCCTGTTCCAGATCGAGTTGTGTCCGGTGGAGGTCGGCATCCAGTGCAGCAATGTCGGAAGTCCGTCCACCCTGCGTCAGAGTCTGGATCTCAGCCTGTGCTTCTGCAATTCGTGCCTCTGCCTGCGCCAGGTCTGATCTCGCATCGCGTGCTTCAATGACGGCCAATGCCTGTCCTTTACGGACAGATTGTCCCTTGCTGACCAGAACTCTGGAGATGATCCCTGCTGCTTCTGAACGTGCAGCAGCCCATTCCAGCGGTTCTACTTTTCCATTGGTGACGACCGTGCTTTCAATCCGGCCGCGACGGGCCTGGGCAAATGAAACTTCCGGAGCTTTATTTGACTGAAAATAAAGCCATCCACTGAGGGCAACTACACCGACCACCAGAGCGGCGGCAATCTTTTTGAACACTATCCTAGGGTATCAGGACCGCTTTCCCGCTTTGCCAGTTTCGTACGGTATTCATCGCCTGATTCACCTGATCCAGCCGAAAACGATGCGTAATCTGGCCGGCAAACTGCTCCTGCCAGTGTGTAAGTTCCAGAAGGCGGAGCGCCTGATCCACATGGCGGGGTTCAAATCCCCAGCTGCCAATCAACTGGAGCTGCTTGCGGGTAATGATATGCGGGTTGAACAGAATTTCACCGGCATTGGCATATTGACCCAGGACAAGATAGCGACCTCCGTCCCGGCAAAAGTTGACACCTTCAGAAACTGCCTGCGGAATACCCACGCATTCAATCACTACATCTGCTCCGTAGGGGCCAGTGGATTCCAGGACTTCCTGTGTCAGATCTTCAGCGGATTGTTCGGGGTCATAGGGGATGACGATGTCCGCGCCAAAGGATTTGGCGATCTGCAGGCGGTGAGACGGCCCTCCGATGACGATGGTCCGGAATGCGCCGGACTGTTTTGCCACCGCCAGTGCGGCCAGTCCTACTGGGCCGGAACCCTGCACCACAACCGTATCGCCCCAGGAAACCGGGGAGCGTTCAATGCCATGGATTGCCGTGGAGAGTGCGCAGCCTGCCCCCACGACCGCTTCTGTTGGAAGATCATCCGGCAGTCGAAAGATTGCAGTCCCTGCACGCAGAAGAATCTGCTCCGCATACCCTCCCCGCAGATGCGGAGCGTCATTGGTGCAGTAAGAGATTCCGTAAGCCTTCCGGGAAAGACACCGTGTCGGCTGTTTTTTCACGCGGCAGTAAAAGCATTCTCCGCAGACAACGGAACTGGCCCAGGTGACACGATCCCCGATACGCAACCGTTCACCTCGCCAGTCCTTGTCCAGGCCGGTACCGAGTTGTTCGATTACCCCCACGGTTTCATGTCCCAGAATATTAGGGAGAGGGATCGGAAGTTCACCTTTCCAGAGATGGATATCAGTACCACAGATCCCTGCCATCGCTACTCGCACACGGGCTTCTCCGGGGGCGAGTTCGGTCTGCACAGGAAATTCCTGGATCTCCAGTGGAGATTGAATTGCGGTGAGGACGGCAGCTTTCGATTTCATCAGAGTGTTCCCTCACAACAATAGTTCATCAGCAGTTGCCATTCCAGATGCTGAATTTCGATGGCCAGTTTTTCTTCGGAAGATCCGGGAACGCGGGCTGCTTTTTCGCAGAACTCGATGAAGCGTATGGAATCCCATTTTCCATGAAGAAGGAACTCGCTCGTCCTTCCTTTGAAGGTTTGATCGCTGCGGTGATGAACGGTTTCGATAAGGTCCAGGAAAACAGGATGTGCACCCACTTTCCGAAACCAGTAACCGGAATTCCAGGCGTCCGGCTCCTGGCGATGAATGATGGCATGCCAGTAGCTGCCTTCGGGTGTATGAAGATCCTGTGCGATGTCGTGCGCCTGGTTCCAGTGTCCAAGGAACAGGAGTACCCCTGCCTGTATGGATAGCGGAAGTTTTTCGATCTCATCAGCGGTCAGGGGAAACGAGTCAAGGTGAATCCGATTCGCTGAGTTTCCCTGAACCAGAGGCATCCGATAGCCGGAATGCAGCAGTTGCTCAATGATCTGTTGGCATGCCACGCTTTATCGTAAATCGGCAGGAATGGGAGACGGGGAACTCCCCAAAAACATTTGCTCTGTGTTATGTTTTAGCCGATGGCTCTCTACCGTCTGCACCGTATGAAGGAGAATCCCCGCCAGCAGTTTCGCTGGGCTGCTCATTCGAGCGGAGTGACAAATGTGAAGCCAAAGGATTATGAGCCAGCGGGAGAGTTTGAGTCTTCCAGTGCCTATGCTCTCTGGCAGGAACTTCGGCTCACAGACGCTTCACTTCAGTTGGGAGATCTTCTGGAACTGGAGTCAGGTGAGCTGAGAATCTTCAAGTATGTAGGGTTTGAAGAAGCACGCTGGATTCTTCCAGAAGTGAAGAACCCGGTGGCTGGTACCATCGCACTGGTACCCGATTCGGTTGAATCAGCCGCTCATGCAGTTTAATTCGAAAAACTGCGCATATAATGAAGGCATGGACGCTAGTCCGGGCTCAGACGAGATTCCAATAATCGATCTATACGCCCTTGTTACATATTTGCCCAACCCGCTTGGCGCTTACCTGAACAGCCTCCGCAGAGAACTTGTACCAGATTGCCACCTCCGGGCTCATGTGACGGTTCTGCCGCCGCGAGTCATTCCCTGCGGAGATTCTGGCTGGAAGAGGATTCAGCGAGAAGCACAGGAATTCCCTCCAATTGAAATCGATCTGGGTGACGTAGAGGTTTTTGAAGAAACCTCAGTCATTTACCTTTCGATCCAGGGTGGAAGAAAGGAACTGATTCAGCTTCATGATCATCTTGCCCACGGCAGTCTGGCTTATCAGGAACCCTATCAATTTCATCCACACATCACGCTGGCTCAGGGGCTGACCGGAGAAGCGCTGAAAGCAGGTGTGGACCACGCCCGCAGAAGATGGCGCGCTTTTCAGGGAAGACGTTCGTTTACGCTTGATTCCATGACATTTGTCCGCAGTACAACACGGGATGTCTGGATGGATCTGGGGGAAGTTGAACTGGAACCCGTAAAAGTCGGATACGTACGTTAATCCAGGTTGAACATTGTGAGCTGAGCAGTTGAGGAAACTTTCTTCCGCTGCGGCTTCTTTGCTACTCCGATTACTCCCAACACCATGCAGTTCGACAGCCCTGCTCGGGGGACAAAAATCCGCTGAGTATTGGATGATGCATCTGGTGGAGTTCCAATAAACCCTGTCTCCTCAATTTCTTGCAGGCGATTGGAAAGTAGTGATTCCATGCTGTCTCCATCCCGGAAATCAAATCGCACCCAAAGCCCTTCTGTTTTGGGTCTGGACGTGAATTCCCGACGTTCCTTTTCAAAAGAAAAACCTTCCCATGACTTCACAAAACAGACGGATTTTATTTCAGAATAAGGGATCTGGAGAATGCTGCCGCTGGGTGTCAGAACCTCAATGTCCTGCTGCTGTCGGTATGTATCAGGCGAAACATAACCAGCAATGAGGTCCCGATCAAATCGGACCACCACCACTTTCTTATTGGTAGAGCCGGCCAATGATCATCCTGCAATTAAATGAAATTGTTTCAAACAGTTCCGGGATTATTGTATCATTGGCACCATGAACGCGCCCGTCTCCGTCGGGCCTTCCATCCGGTCATTCTTGAATTTTTGCAGGATTGAGAAGGGTCTGGCGGCGAATTCGCTGGAAAGCTACGGTCGGGATCTTCAACGCTTTGAAGATTGGATCGGTAACTCTGCCCCGGTTCCGAAATCAGCGGAAAAACTGCGCGAATATCTGGATTTTCTTTATTCTTCAGGCCTTTCCGGGCGCTCTGTGGCCCGCCATCTGACAACACTCAGAAATTTTTATCGCTTTTTGCTGGTGGAAGGGAAGATGCCTACCGATCCCACTTCGTTGATCCCTTCTCCTCGTCAGGGGCGGGTTCTCCCTAAAGTGTTGAACAGAAAGCAGATTGATTCACTTTGTGAAGTCCCTGACCCTGCATCCCCACGAGGGCTACGGGATCGGGCGATGATCGAACTGGTATATTCTTCCGGACTTCGGGTGAGTGAACTGTGCCAAATTCAACTCTCAGAACTGGATCGGGATAAAGGGATTCTGCGGGTTACGGGCAAGGGAAACAAGCAGCGGTTGGTACCTGTTGGGACCAGTGCACTGTCTGCCTTGAATCTCTATCTGGAAGACGCCCGCCAGATAATCCTGCAGGGAAAAGCAAGTGCTTATCTGTTTGTGACCTCGCGTGGCACGGGTATGACTCGCCAGGGATTCTCCAAGGCATTGAAATTGCATGGAAAGTTTGCCGGGATGTTTCATGGAATCTCTCCTCACAAACTTCGGCACAGCTTTGCGACCCATCTGCTGGAAGGGGGAGCAGATCTCCGGACAGTTCAGACATTGCTGGGTCATGCCGATATTTCCACCACACAGATTTATACGCATGTGACACAGTCACGCCTGAAGGACATGCTGGAAAAACATCACCCTCGTGCATAAAACAGAAAAAGGAGTAGAGCTGATTCATGAGCGACTACATGTTCATGCTTGAGAGCCATCTGACCGGTCCGCAAAGTCGGGTTGTGTCACAGATTGTCTCTGCTGCGCAGGAGGCCGGACTGAATATTTTTCTGGCGGGCGGCGCTGTCCGGGATATGTTTGGCGGTTTTCCTGTTCGGAATCTGGATTTTCTTGTCGAAGGTTCTCCGCTGCGCATGGTGAAAGCCCTGGAAAAATCCGGAGCGAAACCTGTTTCTACAGATGAGGCAAGGAAGCTTACGGAACTCCGCTTCTCTGAAGGGATCATTGCCAGTGTATCCATGTCACGGCAGGAGACATATGCCAAAACAGGCGGAAAGGTTCAGATCAAGGCTGCTCCCATCTACGATCATCTGCGGAGTCGGGATTTCACTGTAAATGCCATTGCTCTCTCTCTGAGCAAAGGGTCGAGAGGACTCCTGATTGATCCCACCAATGGAGTGGGAGATCTTGAAAGCCGGGAACTGCGCACCATCAGCAATTACGCTTTCTATGATGAGCCTGGGCGGATTCTTCGAATGATCCGGCTACAGGTTCGTCTGGGGCTCAGTATTGAGGCTAAAACGCAGGGACAGTATGAAAATGCGCGTGAAGCCGGGATGGAAAAGCATATTTCGTCCGCCATCCTGCACCAGGAGTTGCTGCATGTTGCAGCGGAGCCCAACCCGGGTGAAGTGATTGCCGCCTGGGATCGTGAAAAGCTGCTGACTCTTTTCTCACCTGCTCTGGCAGGCGCAAAAATCAATACGGCAGGATTCCAGAAGCTGCAGAAGGCGATGCAACTGGTTCCCTATGGGATGGATCTGCAACTGAATCCGCTGGGTCTGTTCCTGAATATCCTGACGGAAAAGCTGACCCCGAAAGATGTTACGGGTCTGGTGAAAGCTACTGCCTTGACCAAGGCCGAGCAGAATCTTTGGAAGACGTTGCCGGTGCGAGCGAAAAAACTCGAAAAGGCACTGGCCTCAGCCAAGATCAAGAAAGCCTCCCAGATCTATGAACTTCTTTCTGTTACACCGGGTGACGAGATTCTGTTCCTGTTGTGTCGTTCCCAACAACGTCTGATTGTGGATCGACTGAAGAACTTCCTTCAGAAGTATCTGATTACTGCCCAGGAAGTGACCGAAGCAGATGTAGTCGAAAAAGGAGGAGTGCCTGGTTCGAAACAGTATGAGTCGATCCGGAAAAATGTCATTGCAGGAAGACTGGATGGACGAATCCGGAAACCTGCGCCGCCTCCGGAAGAACCAGTGGTCGCAACAACAACTGCCAGAAGATTCAACTAGACCTGGGAATCAGACTCTGTTGCCGAAAGCAAGCAGTGCAATCCCGCTGAGTATCAGCACAAGACCAATGATTTTGTTGCGGGTAATCGGTTCGCCAAAAAACAGTCTGGACCAGAGGATTGCCCATGGGTAGCTCAGGGCTGCCATGGGATACAGCAGGGTGATCTCACCTTCACGGATCCCCAGTACAAAGAAAATTGAAGAGAAGAGGAACAGCCCGACTCCTGTAATAATCCGCCAGTTGGTCATCAGTGAAGCAAAATTCAGTTCCAGCTTTTCCGCACCGCCTTTGAGGAATGCTGCTCCGAAAGATCCAATGAAGGATGCTGCCAGAACAAACCCAATGGAAGAGAGTGGCGTCTTCATCGCTTTTTTCCATCTCTTCCCAATACTCCCACCCCCAGCATGATCAATAGAACCCCGGAGATTTTCCAGACGTTCAGATATTCATTGAAAACGAAAGTGGAAAGCATCAGCACCCAGACATAAGTGAGGGAGATGATTGGATAGAGAACAGATAGTTCTCCCTTGCGCAGAGCAAGGATCAGCAATACCGTACTGAGCCCATACAAAAAATAACCGCTGAACAGGGGGAGATTTTTCAGAAACAGATCAGGATTTGCAAAGATTTCTCCCACACTATGTCCGGCCAGATGGTTCCCACCCATCTTCATCAGGATCTGGGCGACAGCTCCGATGAGCGTACAGGTAAATACCAGCCACACTCCCGCTTGGGATGACTTGCCGGAGGAGATTTCAGGAATCGTCTGAGGTGCTTGATTCAAAGGGAAACTTCATCATAGCGATTACAGGCAGATAGATGCTTCTTTGAGCTTGCTACTTTTTCTTCTTCAGGGATGGGACAGAGCGAGGAATCACGATTTCTTTTTGAGCAGCCTCAGGCTCTGGCTCTGCAGGGGGTTCGGCAAGTTCGAACTTAACCAGGCAGGTCGGCAACTCAATCAAAAAGCTGGAAAGGAGTGTCCATTTGCCGGATACCAGCTGTTCAATGCGATAAGTTCCGCTACCTGCATCAGCGCGAAGGCGAAGTTCCGTCAGTGGAGCCTTCTTCTTTTTCAGGGGGATGGGAGTGGGTGAGACTTCCCGAAGTGCCCATGTGCTGCCCCCGGTTTGTGTCTCATATTGCTCATACCGGGAACCGGATTCCACTCCACGGGAACGGTCCAGCGTGAGCATTCCATTCATCTTGCTGTCGAAAAAAAATGTCTCGATAAAACCGCTTTTGCCTTCATCGAAAAGATCCCGCTTTTTCCAGGTTGATCCGCCATCCTGCGTGATCAGGAAGAATGGGTCTCGTGGAAGTTGTGTCAGAATCTGACCTGCAATCCACCCATGAGAAAGATCGACAAACTGGAAATCTTCAAGAACGCCATTGGGGATGCCGGGATGCGCTTCTTTCCAGCTTTTTCCTCTATCATCTGAGATCAGCAGAACGCTGGAAAATGTACTGGCTCCTGAGTGCAAATTTCCGAAAACAAAAAGATGATTACCGACAGCATCCACACCGGAAAGTTCCAGGAAGACAGCGCAGGGTTCTGTCTCGGTGCAGGTAACATTCAGCGACTGAATATTCTTTTCTGTACACGCGAACGGAACTCGGACAGGTGATCCGTCAAAGATCAGCACTGATGTTTGTTGTTCCTGGTCTGTTTCCTGAGCCATTGCTCCTGAAGCAGACAGACTCAAAAGTAAAAGTAGCAGCTTCAATAGAGCCGATCTTATCCTGAACATATGTGGCAGAGAAGGGGACCCGGTGCACAAAAAAGGCTGAAGTCCTACAGCGCACAGTCCGGATATGTGTATGAGTATTTTTTCGTGTCCCAGGCAGATTCAGAGTATCGCTTTGATGTTTCTGCGACGCGAAAAGATTTTCATGCTGTGCACGTCCGCATCGACAGAGGGGAACTGCTGCAGGCGGCACAGAGAGAGCTTTCAGCTGTTGAGGAATTTGCGGTTGCGAAGATGTCACTTTTTCAGGCTTTTGATGGGCGGGACCATCCCCCAGACATGAAAAACCCTGTTTGTCCGACACGCGAAAATTTTCATGAGATTCTGACTGTGCTGGATTTGCTCTAATACGAACAGAGCTATGTCAGAGCCTCCCATTCCACCGCCGTTTGAACATCTGGGCCATCGTCCCTTTTCGTTCTATCCGGCGATCGTGGGAATTGACCATAACGAATGGCGATACAAGCAGGCAACCTGGTCTGAAGTCATGGTGTTCAACACCAAGACGAACGAGGAGATCTGGGTTCCACGACGCTATCTGGGAGAGCTTTCCAAAATTGAAGAACCCACTATGATCTGGGGACTGACCAAAGAGCTGGAATACAAACTCGGAGTACTGGTTCCTCATGTGCGTCGCGTGATTGAAATGCCGCGGGCTGTGAATGGTTATCCCCGGTCCACTGAGGTTGAAGAGCTGAGGCCAGCTCCGGTGGTGGGCATCCGGTTGGAATCCGGTGCGGAATCCCGTATCAGCAAGCTGATCGGAATCACTCTGATTGTGAGTATTGCGGTGACTGCCATCTTCATTGGGGTTTATCGCAATTTTTCCAGTGGTGAAGGCGTCACTATCAAACCCATCCTGCAATCCAGTCTGGGGCTGACATCCAAGGATGACTACTACGCGGTGGTGCGTGTGCTGGGAACTCCGCAGGAAGATCGCTGGCGCGATTCTGCGGGAGAAATCCAGTACCGCCTGCTCAAGTACCCGGATAAAAACGTCATCCTGATGGGTGCGGACCGGAAGGATGTCATCTACATTGGTGCGCTGGATCATGACTGGAAAGTCATCGATTCCGTCGAACTGCTCGGTGGAAAACAGACTTACGCTATGCTGGCAAACCTTCCCCGGTTCTGATTATTCGGAACGAAGAATTTCCAGGGGCTTCTGGCTGAGAATCCGCGTGCTGGCTGCCCAACCCGCTACATTTGCCAGAAGTGCTGTACCCATAATGGAGACCAGGACGGCCAGCCAGTCCACTTGCCAACGGCCTTCAAAGAAGCTGATCAGGACAGCATTCGAAAATCCAACAGCCAATAAGCTTCCCATGATGCCAGCAGTGGCTCCCAGAATGAGGAATTCGGCAGAGAAGATCCGGCTGATTTTTTGACGAGTGCCGCCCAGGGTTTTGAGAATTACCACTTCACGAATCCGTCGGAAACGGGTTCCGGCCACGCTGGAAGCCAGAATAATAATGCCGGCAAGAATGGCAAATGCCGAAATAAACCGAACCACAAGGGAAATCTGGTCTACTACTTCCTGAATTGTCTGGATCACATCCGCAACGTTGATGACGGTGATGGCTGGAAACTTTTCATACATTGCTTTCTGGAGGTAGGGAATCTCATTTGCCTGTACTCGGAGAGCGCCGTAATAGATAACAGGGAAATCCTTCAGAGCTTCCGGGGTAAAGATGAATTCCGATGCGGAGCCAACCCGCACGGCCTCAGCCCGATGGATTGCTGCTACCGTCACGGGAAACTGAATACCAGCCACTTCGAATACCAGGGATGAGCCGACATCCAGCTTCAGCAACCGGGATGCTTCTTCCGCGATGGAGACCAGACCTTTGTCCTCGGCACTCCACCATCGCCCCTGCAGAATCTCCAGATTTTCAGGCGGTTTGATGGACCAGGTGACTCCTCGTGTCTGGCGGAAACGACGGCCGGGACCTTCTCCAATGATGTCTTCTACCGGCGTTCCGTTTGCAGTGATCGGGCGCGCAGCAACCGAAGGAATCAGTTCGGCTTCTTTTTCGATGCCCTTCTGCTGATGAAGCAGCTGGATCACTTCGTCTGTCTGTGTCGGCTGGATATCGATCAGGAACACGTTCGGCATGCCGGGAGGTGCGTTGGAGGCCATCTCCTGCAACATGGATCTTTGGACCAGAAAGATGGTGAGAGTAAACATTACTCCCAGCCCCAGCGAAAGCAGAATGGTGCGGGCCTGATTTCCCGGTCGGTCGAGATTTGCCATTCCGTGCCGTAAGGCAGATGGAAAACGGAATGCATTATTGCGCAGGATCATGCGGATTATCCGCAGAAGAACAGAGGCGACAATGGCAAGCGCAATCAGACTGATCACAATACCCGCAACGAAATAACCACCCAGCCGAAGGGCATCTTCCGGTTTGCCACCAGCCAGCCATGCTGCCAGTCCACCCATTCCTGCAAGGATCAATCCTGCTGTGAGTGCTGCTGTCCGACTTTTCCGCAGTCTCTCCTGCCAGGTGGGCCGTGCATCGGACATAGCGCGGCGCAAAATCAGATTGGGTCGAATATCCCGGATAGACAACAGCGGAGGCAGGGTGAATAAAAGCGTACTGAAGACTCCCGCCAGCAGGCCCTGAAAAATCGACGGAATATCCCATACAAATGCAGGAGGAACATTGAAGTAGCGGGAGATCATAACCGGGAAGATTGCCTGCACTCCTGCGCCGAATGCGATTCCCAGAAGTCCTCCTGCCAGTCCCAGCCCCAAAGTCTGGATCAGATAAATACGAATGATCTGAAAGGACCGGGCTCCCAGGCATTTCATGATGGCAATGGAGTCCAGTTTCTGCTGTAGGTGCGAGTGCATGGCGGTTGCTACTCCAACTGCACCAATAATGAGTGCGATCAGGCTGACCAGACTCAGGAACATCGTGGATCTGTTGAGACCTCGCGACACGATGGGATGGGTTTCCCGGAAGTCGATGATCTGCGCATCCGGAAATGTTTCGGTCAGCGTTTGACGGACCAGATCGACTTGAGGAGCAGCCGGGCCAAGCTGGAACAGATAGCGCTGGGCTGCCCGGCTGCCTGCGCTGAGAAGTCCGGTTCGCTCCAGTCCTTCGCGTGAAATCATCAATCGCGGACCAATATTCAGGCTTCCTGCCATGCGGTCCGGTTCCGTGATGAGCTGTGCACCAACCCGGAAGTCCTGACCTCCGATGCGCAAAGTGTCTCCGACTTCCACATTGAGGCGCAGCATGACATCAGCAGGAATCGCCACCTGGTCTGCTGTCAGAACCTCACGGATGGGAAGAGCGGGATCAAATTTTGGCTGCCCATAAAAAGGGTAGAGCTGGGGATCAACGGCCTTGACCGAGACCAGAATGGGGATATTGCTTTTCGGGGAACTGGCCATCGTCAGTGTTTCTGTGATCTGTGTCTCCCGAACTCCCATGGACTTTAGGTTGTCGATAGCTGCCTGCTGCTTTTCCGTAGGCATGACGAAGACGCGCGCAGTAATATCGGCTGCCATCAGCGTGCGTGCTTCCTTCAGCAGCATGTGATTGAAGGCCGTCGAAAAACCGCGGACGCCTGTGAGTGATCCGACCCCGACAGCGACTGCGAGGATGACGAATGAAAACTTGACGGCGGATGATCTGGATTCACGCCAGGCAATCTTGGCTGCCGTCCGCCAGGTGAAATGGTCGCTCATGGGATGCGGAAGTCCTGTGGCTCTTGTGGCGTTTCCAGGAAGGAGGCAGCTTCCTGCAGTTCGTCAGATACGATGACGCCATCGCTCAGTGTGATGATTCGATCTGCATAGGTGGCCAATTGACGGTCATGCGTGACCAGGACGAGGGTGGCACCTTCCCGGCGATTCAGAGAGATGAGCAGTTCCAGGACGTGCTGGCCATTCCGGGAATCCAGATTTCCGGTAGGTTCATCAGCAAGAAGCAATGGCGGCCTCAGAATGAATGCTCGGGCCAGAGCGACACGCTGCTGTTCTCCGCCGGAGAGTTGAACCGGATAATGATCCAGGCGGTCACTCAATCCGACGAGATTGAGCAGTTCCCGTGCCCGCATTGCATCGTTGTTGCCGGAGCCTGCCAGTTCTGTCGGCAGCAGGACATTCTCTTCTGCTGTGAGTGTGGGAATCAGCTGGTAGGACTGAAAGACGAATCCGATTTTCTGGCCTCGCAACAAAGCGAGCTGATCCTCTTCCATACGTGCGATGTCTGTGCCATCAATTAAGATCTCCCCTGTGGTGGGTGTATCCAGTCCAGCAAGCAGACCTAGTAACGTACTCTTCCCACTTCCGGAAGCTCCCATAATCGCCACAAACTGTCCGCGAGGAATCTCAAAATCCAGACCCTTCAGAATTTCGACCGTGTGTGTGCCGGAGTTGATAGAGCGGGTAAGCCCGCGGATGGAGAGGATGGAATCTGGCATGGGGCTCCCTGTCTACTATTCTGACATTAGGTGCCCATTCTTCTTTTTCTTCTGATGAGCGTGCTGGCTGTAGCATCCCAGGATACGCGGCCAGTGATTGTCTGTTTCGGTGATTCCCTCTCAGCGGGATATGGGGTCAGTGCCAGACTCAGCTATCCGGATTTTCTGCAGAAAGAGCTGGACCGTGCCGGATATAAATATCGCGTGGTGAATCTGGGAGTCAGCGGAGATACCACGTCTGGTGGACTATCCCGCATCCAGACGGCCATCCGCCTGAAACCAGCAATTACCATTCTGGAACTGGGTGGCAACGATGGACTGCGGGGAGTGCCACTTGCTTCCACGCGCAGCAATATGGATGAAATGACACGGCAATTGATTGCTTCCGGTTCAAAGGTCATCATCGCTGGCATGACGCTGCCTCCGAACTACGGCCTGGATTACATCAAAGAGTTTGAACAGATTTATGTGCAGACGGCCAATAAATACAAGTCTCCCCGGATTCCGTTTTTCCTGGATGGTGTGGCCTTGAATAACAATCTGATGCAGCGTGATGGAATTCATCCGAATGCCAAGGGGAATGAGATTGTGGCAAAGACAGTGATGAAGTTTATTCGTCCACTCCTGAAGAAGTAACTCAGAAGAGATTCATCTGACGGGCATTGACGTAGGCATTGCGGGTGGCAGGCTTGTCACTGGGCAGATGCCTGTGGATACGTCCGCCATGGGCAATTCCGATCACCATGGCTGTCGTGAAATCAGGATCGGCATCCTCAAAAGGAGGGCCACCAGTTTCCTGAAGCCACTGGCGGGTAGCATCGTTCAGGGTTGTTTCGAGGGCTGGATCGGCTGCTGTCCATCGTGATCCGCATAAAATTGCCCTTCGCGCACCAAAGCGCATGATTACACTCATGAATTTCCAGTGAAATCTCATCATACGATTCAATGATGGTAGCCGTCTTCATTGAGAAGGCTTAATCTGAAGGAAGAGGAATAACGCACATGCCTGACATCAAAAAGATTGTGTTCCCCGTAGATTTTTCAGCACGAAGTGAAGGTGCTGCCCAATATGTGGATGTATTTGCGGAGAAGTATCAACCCGCCATTGAGATGATTCATGTGCTGCCGTTTTTGCACTATGAGACGATTTCACTGGAAATCAGTGGTCCGGCGCTGGGCGAAGTCCTGGAAAGCCGGGAAATCGCAGCAAAGAAACAGATTGCTGATTTCCTGAAGGACAAGCTTGCATCACATTCCGTCAATCGCACAGTTCTGGATGGGGATCCGGCTGAAGAGATTGTGAAGTTTGCCACGGAATCTCAGGCTGATCTGATTGTCATGCCTACCCATGGCTACGGTCAGTTCCGCAGGTTCATTCTGGGCTCTGTGACTTCCAAAGTACTGCATGATGCAAAAATCCCTGTTCTGACAGGTGTCCACCTGGAAAAGGCACCAGAGAAAGTAGATATCCGCACAATTATTGCTGCGGTAGATCTCGGAAAGCAGAGTGAGGCCGTTCTTTCCTGGGCTGGAGGAGTGGCCCGGAAATTCGGTGCAAAGCTGGTAGTCACCCATGTGGTTGAGGGTATCAATGGGAGTGCTGACGGGCTGGAAGATCCCACCATTGCTGAACTCTATACAGAGCCTGCGAAACAGAAGATCCGTGAGTTGCTTGTGAAAACAGGTACTGAGGTGGAATCCATTGTGATTTCATTTGGTGTTCCATCCAAGCAAATTTGCGAAGTGGCAGAAGCGGAAAGTGCCAGTCTGGCTGTGATTGGTCGTGGAGTTTCGGAAGGTGTTCTGGGGCGTTTGCGTACCCAGTCATATGCCGTCATCCGGATGGCGCCATGCCCCGTTGTGAGTGTGTAACGGCAGAATTTGCCGTTATCCCATTCCTTTGCTAAGATAAATACTTGCGTCCTGTCCCTCAGGGGAGCCCTTGCGGTTACGCAATCCCAGTAGGAGTCGTCCCATGGCGAAAGTTTGTCCCGTTACCGAAAAACGCCCGATGTCGGGCAACCGCGTTTCACACGCGAACAATAAAACAAAGCGTCGCTTTGAACCAAACCTGCAGGAAAAGCGGATCTGGATTCCCAGCGAAAACCGTTTTGTTCGTCTGCGTCTGAGCGCAAAGGCATTGAGGACCATCGATAAGCGGGGGGCTGATGCCGTTGTTGCTGATCTCCGGAAGAAAGGCGTGAAACTCTAATGCCTCGCGTTCTCATTAAGCTTGTCTCTACAGCAGGTACTGGCCATTTCTACACCACTTCGAAGAATCCGAAGGCAGTGAAGAGCGAAAAGCTGGTCAAGAAAAAGTTTGATCCGGTCGTGCGGAAGCACGTCGAATACAAAGAACACAAAATCTCCTAACAACAGTAGTTGTAGTAGATTGATGAAAGGGTAGTGACGAAAGTCGCTACCCTTTTTACTTTTGAATTCGTTTGCTGAATTTACTCACTCAATGAAGGGGTATTAATCATAAAAGACGCCACCCCATCAAAGAAATTCCTCAGAACAGGCGTCACATTCTCTGGCAGATTGGTCTCATCCAGGGCACGATTCATGATCTCCATCCAGCGATTGCGGGCTGCCTGATCAATACGAAACGGAGCATGACGCATCCGGAGGCGGGGATGCCCCCGTTTTTCGATGTAGCGAGGTGGCCCACCAAAGCGGAAAATCAGAAATTCCCGCATCCGTTCTTCTGCTCCCTGCATGTCATGTTTGGGATACATGGGGCCCAGGATGTCGTCATCGGGAACCTGTTGGTAAAAGGCCGCTACCAGTCGTGTGAAGCCATCCTCACCGATGGCTGCATAGATCTCATCATCTGCCAGCAGATCAGCCACGGCGGACAACCTCCCATGCCAGATGTTCCAGCTCCGGACCAATCAGCCTGGTCCAGGCGGTCTGGACTGCATTGGGCGATCCGGGAATAGAGATGATCACTTTTCCCTGATACGTCCCTGCCACCGCGCGGGAAAGCATGGCAGCGGCGCCGACCTGTTCATAGCTCAGCATCCGGAACAGTTCTCCGAATCCCGGAAGCTTTTTTTCAAGTTTCCGGCTCAGGACATCGTAGGTGGTGTCGCGGGGCGAGATCCCAGTCCCGCCATTCCAGATCACAACCTGGGCGGACGTTTCTACCAGTGTCTCCAGAGTGGAAAGAACCTGTGCCGGATCATCCTTGATGAGGCGATACGCCACCAGTTGATGACCGGCCTGGACCAATTCCGTTTCCAGATACTTGCGGTTCTCGTCAGTTTCTTCTGTCCTGCTGTCACTGACGGTTACGAGCGCGACATTTACCGCTCCTTTGGCATGAGCTATGGTGCGATGCTCATCCGTTGATTTCGATTGACTCATCTCTCACTTTCGAGTCTATCCGGTTCACCGCTTTAGACTGAAATGAATGGTGTCGATTGAACTGGAACAGGGTATCGTCAAGACCCATCGGTCTGTACTTCCTGTACGGGATTCCGGATTTGCTCTCATCCGATTCCGGCTGGGAGGGATCTGCAATACCGACCTGGAGCTGAAACGAGGCTATTACAACTTTCAGGGCAGACCCGGACATGAGTTTGTTGGGGAGGTGATTGAGTCAGACACTCCAGCATGGATCGGGAAGCGGGTGGTGGGTGAAATCAATCTTGCCTGTCGAAAGTGCGACTGGTGCCGGCTTGGGATGGGACGCCATTGCCCGAACCGCACGGTGTTGGGGATTGTGAGGCATCCTGGTGCATTCGCCGAGTATCTGACCTTGCCGGAAGAGAATCTGCTGGAAGTTCCTGACTCTATGTATGACGAACGGGCTGTATTTGTTGAACCACTGGCAGCTGCCTGTGAAATTCTGGAACAGGTTGAAATCACTTCAGGAGCTGAAGTGGCAGTGCTGGGAGATGGCAAGCTGGGTTTGCTGATTGCACAAACACTTGCCATCCATGGCGCACGGGTTCACCAGTTTGGGCGACATTCAGAAAAGCTGAGAATTGCAGAGAAGGCAGGAGTAACTGGAGAGTTGATCCATGATGATCACCTGCCTGTATCCCGATATCCGGTTGTTGTCGATGCCACCGGGTCTGCTGCAGCGCTGGAAAAAGCGATTGCCATGACGCAGCCACGCGGCAAGGTTATCTGCAAATCCACAGTCCATGAAAAAGTTTCGGTCAACATGGCTCCCGTCATCGTAAATGAGATCTCTCTGATTGGTTCCCGATGTGGACGCTTCGAGCCAGCGCTGAAGTTATTGGAATCAGATCGTTTGCATACTGAAGAGATGATCGAAGCCAGATACTCACTCGGAGATGGCGTGTCTGCATTTGCGCACGCGGAGCGACGCGGTACGTTAAAGGTTCTGTTACATCCATGAAAAAAATCATTCTGACCATCATTTGTCTGTTTGCGGTTGCCGGAGCGGGACAGTCTGTTCGACGGGAGCTGACAGTGGACTGGATCATGCAGGGGCAGGGTCTGTTCGGCTGGACTCCGAAGAATGTCCGTTGGGCGCGTGATTCGCAGAAGGTCTATTTCGAATGGAAGAAGTTTGATGCGCCACTGCTGGGTGATTTCGAAACCTGGGAAGCCAGTAAAGACGGGAAAAGCGTTCGCAAACTATCGGAGGAAGAGAAAAAGAATGCTCCGCCAATGTATGGCGATCTTGCTCCCGATTCTTCCGCGACTGTCTATGCCGAGGATGGAGACATCTACCTCTACGATCATCACCAGAAAAAGAGAAGAGCTCTCACACGGACGACAGAGGTTGAATCCAGTCCGTATTTCTTCAGTGCAAAACAGGTGACTTTCCAGCGTGGAGATAATCTGTATCTCCTGGAATTGGCAGATGGAGCATTGGAGCAGTTGACGGATATCCGTCCTGCCGGATCTCCTCCGGAAGAAGAGAAGGGGACTGACAGTCAGGAAGATCTGAAGAAAGAGTCACGACGCATCCTGACAACCATCGAAGAACTGGCAAAGAAACGGGAAGAGGATAAGGCAAAGCGCAAGGAAGAGAATCCACGCAAGCCCTGGATTCTGCCTGCCCGTCATACTGTTTCCAGCCTGAGATTGTCTGGCGATGGAAAGTTTGTCATTGCTGTTCTGGCGGAAGAGGGCGAAAAGAATAAAAAAACTATCGTTCCGAACTATGTGACGGAATCCTCATATACGGAAGATATTCCGGCTCGGGATAAGGTCGGGGACAATCAGGAGTACACAAAGATTGCTGTTTTGGATCGGAATACAGGGGATCAGAAGTGGGTTGCTCTCAAGGATGAACTGGAAAGGCCTCTGTTCACGCGGGATCGGAGCAAAGCTGTCATCCGGGCATTATCCACGGACAATAAGGATCTTCGTTTCTATGCTTTTGAACCCGATGGGGCGAAAGTCCGGGAACTGGCTCATGTCCATGATGATGCATGGATGAACTATGAATACTTCGGCAAATATGGGCTGCTGGATGACGGGACCCTTTGGTATGTTTCCGAGCAGGACGGGTTCGCTCATCTTTATACCGTGCCGTATAACGGTGGTTCACCGACACAATTGACATCCGGAAACTGGGAGATCCGCAACGTAGAAATCTCAGATGATCGCAAGACGTTCTATCTGACAACCTCAGAAGCGGGGGCTGCGGAAGATCATCTGTATTCCATGAGTGTGACCGGAGGTCCACGCAAGCGTCTGACGCAGAAGCCAGGTGGACATGAAACGGTGGTATCTCCTGACGGAAAAGCGATTGCGGATCTCTATAGCTATGCGGATACTCCTCCTGAACTCTGGGTCAGTAGTCGAAAAATCACCCAGTCTCCGTCTCCCGAGTTTGCCAGTTATCCATGGAGTGATCCACCTTTGATTGAGATTCCAGCTCGCGATGGCGTGAAGATTCCGGCACGGATTTACAAACCGGAAAATTTCAGAGCCGGAGGTCCGCTGGTAGTGTTTGTTCACGGAGCAGGATACCTGCAGAATGCGCATAAAAAGTGGTCTTATTATGCACGCGAGTATATGTTCCATCATCTGCTGCGTGACCGGGGCTACATGGTGCTGGATATCGATTTTCGTGCTTCCGCCGGTTATGGGCGGGACTGGCGGACAGCTGTCTATCGTCACATGGGTGGCAAGGATCTGGATGATCAGGTGGATGCCGTAAAGTGGGCTATCTCTGAGCATGGTGTGGATCCCAAAAGGGTGGGAATCTACGGAGGAAGCTACGGCGGATTCATCACGCTCATGGCCATGTTCACCCAGCCGGATGTATTTGCAGCCGGTGCTGCTTTGCGTCCGGTGACGGACTGGGCACATTACAACCATCCGTATACCTCCAACATTCTGAATCTTCCATACAAAGATCAGGAAGCATACCGGAAGAGCTCACCGATCAATTTTGCAGACGGTTTGAAAGGATCATTGCTGATCTGTCATGGCATGATCGACACCAATGTTCACTATCAGGATTCTGTACGGCTGGCTCAGCGGCTGATTGAACTGCGGAAAGAAAACTGGGAGCTGGCTGGATATCCGGTGGAAGATCACGCGTTTATCCAGCCAACCAGCTGGGCTGATGAGTATCGTCGTATTCTCAAACTGTTTGAAACGACGATCGGGAAAAAGAACTAGGCTGGTTGCTGCTGGGAAAGGCAGTGTAAGGTTCCCAGCCCCAGCACCAGATCCCGGCAGGCGATTCCCGTCACTTCATGATGCGGGAAACACTTGGTAAGAATATTCAGCGCTATGCGGTCTGCCGGGTCATTGAATGTCGGAACCAGAACAAGCCCATTGGCAATGTAGAAATTGGCATAGCTGGCTGGCAGGTGCTGGTCCTCAAACCAGACCGGAGCAGGCTGCGGCAGCTTCACTACTTTGAGTCCTGCCTTTTTCAAGCGCTTGACACAGTCTTCATGATCCAGACAGACCACGGTATCTTCTGAAACGAAGCGGGCAAGATCATCGACATGCCCATGCGTATCATCGCCGGGGATTCCATTGCCCAGCCAGATCACATCGGTTGTGCCCAGATACTTCCGGAATGCCGCTTCATAATCTTCCCGAGTGAAACCGGGATTACGGACCTGGACATCAGAAAGCAGCCATTCTTCTGTTGCCAGAAGAAGTCCCTTTCCATTGACATCGATTCCTCCACCTTCTAAAACAATGCCAGTGGAGATCCGACGTGTCTTCATCTTCTTTGCAATCAAGCCAGGAAGCTTGTCATCAAACTGATAGTTGGGGTACTTCGCCCATGCGTTGAATTTCCAGTCCGTGGCGATGACTTCGCCGGAATCATTTTTGACAAAGATAGGCGCGGTGTCCCGAAGCCAACTACGGTTTGTGGGCCACTGGAAGAATTCAACATTATCGAGATTGACGCCGGATTTCAGGAGGACTTTTGTTGCAGTCTTCTGGACTGCGTCATCGCGGACGACAATGCGGACCTTCTCTACGCGCGAAAGATGACGGGCGATTTCTCCATAAACCCAGGGAATCGGTTGGAACTTGCCGGGCCAGTCGCTCTTTTCATGCGGCCATGCGATCCATGTTGCGGCATGCGGTTCCCACTCCGCGGGCATGCGCAGAGCTTCGTTTTCTATGCGAGCCATCTGTTGGTAATTGCTCCATAGGCATCGATGCGACGATCACGATAGAAGGGCCAGTTGCGGCGTACTTCTTCCATGCGAGCCGGGTCACATTCCACGACAAAGACTTCTTCCTTGTCCGTGCTGGCCTGCTGGATGATCTGTCCAAAAGGGTCGGCGACGAATGAGGATCCCCAGAATTCGAGGCCGTTGTCTGTCGGTCCTTCAAAGCCGATGCGGTTGACGGCTGCTACATAGATTCCATTGGCGATGGCATGGGAGCGCTGGATAGTAATCCAGGCATCGCGCTGTGCTTCCCCATACTGTTCCTTCTCGTGCGGATGCCAGCCAATGGCAGTCGGGTAGAAAAGGATGTTTGCACCCTGCAATGAGGTCAGTCGTGCCCCTTCCGGATACCACTGATCCCAGCAGACAAGAACGCCAATGCGTCCAAATTCAGTGTCGAAGTTGAGGAAACCTGTGTCACCGGGAGTGAAGTAAAACTTCTCGAAATAAAGGGGATCATCCGGGATATGCATCTTCCGGTAGATGCCCTTGAGTGCTCCATCGCTGCCGATGATTGCTGCTGTATTGTGATAGAGACCAGTAGCTCTTTTCTCAAACAGGCTGGCGACTACCGAAACTTTTGCTTCCTTCGCCACTTTTCCAATCGTCTCTGTTGAAGGGCCCGGGATTGTTTCCGCCAGATTGAACAGCTCAGCATTCTCTTCCCGGCAGAAATACTGGGACCGGAAAAGTTCCTGTAGGCAGACAATTTGTGCTCCCTTGGCAGCAGCTTCCCGGATCAGAACAACCGTTTTATCCAGATTTTCCTGAGGGTCAGTGGAACAGGTGGTCTGGACCAGACCCACTCGAAATTTATTCAAATTCGGCATCCGATATCATTTTCGTCTATGGCACTCCAATATGCACTTCTTCTGAGTTGCATTCCTGTGACAGCGCTGATGGCGCAACCGCTTCCGGGAACAATATCGCTGGAAAGAACTGGTGATCTGGCCATGGAGATGGTGGCGGGCATTGATCACTACCTGATGCGCGAACTGGAGAAATCAGCCACACAAAAGGGAAATCCTTCGCGGGATGAACTGAAATCGATGCTGGGGATTCAGGAAGAGAAGCTTTTATCATCAAAGCCCGTGAAAATCGGGGAGTCGGAAGGCAATGCCTCCCGGGTGAGATGGGCTGTAGTTCCCGGACTGTTTGCCGAAGGGGTTCTTCTCCGTCCGGCCCGAGCAAAGAAGGGATCCGTCATCGTACTGACGGATGCCGGCGCTGATGATTCACTGATCGCGAGAAGAATGGCGGCAGAAGGATATGCAGTGCTGGTGCCCATTCTGATTGACCGCAAAGATACCTGGTCTGGTAATCCGGCAGTAAAGATGACCAATCAGCCGCATCGAGAGTGGTTGCATCGCCAGCTTTTTCCAGTGGGAAAACACATCATTGGGGTGGAAGTGCAGAAAGTGCTGGCTGCACTGGAGTGGTTCGGGGAAGGGAAGAAGGTTGAACTGCGGGGTACGGGTGAAGGTGGATTAGTCGCCATGATGGCGGCTGCTCTGGATGACCGTTTTTCTCGCGTGACCATTACCGGAGCCTTTGAACCACGTGAACGGGTATGGTCACAACCCATCTATCGCAGCATCTGGGGACAGCTTCGATCTCATGGAGATGCAGAGATCGTCAGCCTGATCCGCGCAGAAAAGATCGTCATTCAGGGAACGGACTATCCGGAAATGGATGGGGCTCCCACGGCAACAAATGATCGGCGAGGTGCTGCACCAGGAAAGTTGGTTGCACCTTTGCGTGATGCGGTCGAACGGGAATTTTCCAAAGTGCGGAATTCCGCTGTTCGACTTTCTTTTGAAGAGTCTGCTGGGGAAAGCCAGGCATTTCCGGGGTATCCCTTGCAGCTTTCGCGCTATCAACAGAATGCAGTGGAAGAGATGACGGAATATGCACAACGTCTGGTGCGTCAATCAGATCGGGAACGGCTGAAATTTGCACAAGGCAAAGATCAGACCGCTCTGCGTCAGTATCTGTGGGAAGAAGTGCTGGGAAAGCTGCCTGATCCGGCTGGTGCACTACATGCAGAAACTCGTGTCATCTATGACGAGCCTTCCTATACCGGGTATGAAATTTATCTGCCTGTGCTGGGTGAGGTTTATGCATACGGAATTCTGCTGGTACCGAAAGATCTGAAAGCAGAAGAGCGGCGTCCTGTGGTGGTCACGCAACATGGGCTGGATGGACGTCCGCAGTTTCTTGTCAAAGCAGCAGATGAGCGGCAGAAAACTGTCTATCAGGAATATGCAGCCCGGTTAGCACAAGAAGGGTTTATTGTGTATGCGCCGCAGAATCCATACATCGGCGATGAGACATTTCGAGTACTGCTGCGGAAAGCAACACCGCTTAAGCTTTCTCTGTTCAGCTTCATCATCGCGCAACATCAGCGGACACTGGAGTGGCTGAAGACACTCTCTTTTGTGGACCCATCACGGATAGGATTTTATGGATTGAGCTATGGAGGCAAGACAGCCATGCGGGTTCCTTCACTGCTGGATGATTATGCTCTTTCCATCTGTTCCGGTGATTTCAATGAATGGATCTGGAAGATTACTTCGATCGATGCACCATTCAGTTATATGTTCACGAAGGAGTACGACATGCTGGAGTGGAATCTTGCAAATACTTTTAACTATGCAGAGATGGCGGCTCTGATTTCACCGCGACCTTTTATGGTGGAACGTGGCCATCGCGACCCGGTAGGGATTGATGAGTGGGTTGCCTATGAGTACGCAAAAGTTCGCCGTGCTTATGACGAAGCAGGGCTGGGTCATCGCACGGCAATTGAATTCTTTAACGGTCAGCACCAGATTCATGGTGCGGGAACATTCGAATTTCTCCGCCAGCATCTGAACTGGCGGAGAAAGTAACATCAGGCTACGCGATACTTTGCGATTGCGTCCTCATCCAGATCGATACCCAGTCCAGGTTCCTGAGGAATCTGCAGGTATCCATCCACGGCGCGCAGTTTCTGTTTGGTAATCTGTTCGCGAAGATTGGTTTCTTCTTCGGCCACAAACTCGCAGATCAATGCATTCGGAACAGATGCCAGCCAGTGAAGGGCTGCCGTGACGTTTACATAAGTGGTGAAGCCGTGATTGGCTACGGGAAGTCCACGGTCCCATGCAAGAGACGCGATTTTCATCGCTTCAGTGAAGCCTCCACAGCGGGTGAGGTCCACCTGGACGACATCAATCTGCCCACGATCCATCAGTTCGATGAATGATGCCCGATTGGATTCTTCCTCTCCGGCAGCGATTCGGAGAGATGAGGAGGCAGAAAGCTTTGCGTATCCTTCATAGTCATCGGGGCGGAGCGGTTCTTCCAGCCAGAATGGATGAAATTCTTCGAAAGCCTGCGATCTTTGAATGGCAGTTTTGGCATCCCAGACCAGCCCTGCATCAATGAGCAGATCACAGTCCTTGCCCATGCCCCGGCGGGCTTCCCGTACCAGTGCAATATCCGTCTTTTCATCCTGCCCCATGGGATCCCAGCCAAATTTGATTGCTGTAAATCCCTGATCCTGATAGCGGGCAGCCAGATCGCGGGTCTTGTCTGGAGTGGGTCCCCAAAGGCTGCTTGCATAGCAGCGGATTTTCTCATGGAATCCACCGCCCAGCAGTTTCCATACAGGCATCTGAAGAGCTTTGCCCTTTATATCCCACAGTGCCATGTCGATGCCTGACATTGCGTGAATTGCAATTCCGCGACGGCCACTGTAGATATTGGCCCGATACATCTTGTACCAGAGCTTTTCTGTTTCAAATGGATCTTCGCCGATAAGGACTTGAGCCAGCCCAGTGGTGGCAGTATGGGAGAAGGGCCCCTCGATTACCCCTTTGGCTGCCAGTGGATGAGAGTCCACTTCACCGATGCCGGTAATCCCTGCATCGGTTTCAATACGGACCAGCAGGGCATCCTGCCCACTGTCACACTGTTCCTTGACTTCGGACTGGCGAAGGTAGATCGCCTCAACCTTTGTGATTTTCATCGCTCCGATATTCTATCGGAGCGATGAGGGTTGAGTCTCTTTAGCGGCCGTTGTAGACGCGTGCGCTGGCTACCTGAGTGTTCTTTTTCCAGTCTTCCAGAGCCGGACCAGTCAGACGGGAAGCACGTTTGCGCAGATCATCCATCTGTGCGGAAGAAAGCTGCTGGAGACCTTTTACGATGCGCACATCATCTTCGATCTGTCCCAGCGTGGTGCATCCAACTGCAAGGCAATGTATGGGAAGGCTCAGGACGTATTGCAGACAATCCTTGACCGAGAAGCTCTGCAGCAGCTTGGCATTTGCAGTAGACTTCATTCCCTGGATGCCCATGCCGCGTTCAACAGCTACGGGAAGAACCTTCTTCTCAAAACTCATATAGCCAGGGTCAGCCATATTCAGAGGGATGAGAATGGTATCCCACTTGTTGTAGCGCTTCAGCATTTCAAGGTGAGCATCAGGATCGTGGTGTCCGGTGAAACCAATAAAGCGAACCTTGCCAGCCTTTTTCGCTGCTTCAATTGCTTCCATCGCGCCGCCGGGTCCAAAGATTTCATCAATCTCTTTCTGGTTGCGGATGTCATGAACCTGCCACAGATCGATGTGATCTGTCTTCAGCCTCTTCATGGAAAGTTCGAGATCTGCTGTTGCCTGTTTCGCAGATCGGGACATTGTCTTTGACGTAATGAAGACGTTCTTCCGCATGGACGGAGAAAGTGCTGCGCCAAACACTTCCTCGGATCGTCCGTTCCAGTAAATATGGGCATTGTCAAAGTAATTGATGCCCAGGTCATATGCCCGTCGTGTGATGGCGACCGCATCTTCAAAGGAACAGAGTGGGAAACGGCCACCGGCCTGCCCGATAACTGTCAGCTTTTCGCCGGTCTTTCCGAATGTACGTTTTGGAATATCTCCAGCTGTTGCAGCTGTTAAAACAGGAGCACTAGCCAGTGCAGGAGCCGCCAGCGAAGAGCGGACAAATGATCGCCGATTCATACGGTCAATTATATGATTGATTCTTCTGCCAGACATGCGCAGAGAAATTTCGGATGACCTCAAATCCAAATTTTTGATAAAGCCGAATGGCTCCCCGGTTTTCTGCTGTTACTGTCAGGCTGGCCTGATCACACCCCATTGCTAGAAGACTGAGCAGAGAATGCCGCATCAGTTCATGGCCGATTCCAAAACCATGAGCGGACGGTGCAACGCAAAGCTGTGTAACATGCCCCACATTCTGTGCGACCACACTGGCCATGCAGAGACCAATCAGAGAGCCCGTCGTTCGATCCCTTGCAATGAAGCTGCACCCTTCTGAGAATTCTCCACAACCGGGATAGAGCGTGATGTTCTTCAGGAACTTTCTTGTTCCTTGCAGATTCAGATACTGATCATTGATTTTGCTGTCGATGTGGTTCTGATAAGAGACGGCGATCAGATACGCTGCTTCTTCTCGGGCTAGTTCGTTCCAAGGAGAGATCTCCACATTTGCAGGAATGCCGGGGTGAGGAGCCACGGAAATCTTTGAGATGTCGGCAAACATGAGATTACGCAGAAAGCTGCGGGGGGAAAGATGTGGAAACTGTTGGGACAGCTTTGCCATATCTGGTGTCCAGCGCAGCATCATCAGTTGCGACTCGACACGGGTGATTTGGGAATGTTGATGGATCGCATGAAACATGGCCTCAAGCAGCTGCTGTTCCATACTGGGCGTGGCAATTGTGTCGAGCAGGAACAAGTCACCCAGCAGCGCCTTGTGCTCCTCCAGTACATAGTAGCTGTAGCCTGCGATATGATCTCCTGCCCATACCGCAAAGCCATTCAAAGCCTTGAGGCTGACATAGCGCTGGATCAGATTTGCTGAAGAGGCGAAATCCCAGTGAAGTCTCCGCTGCCAGATCCGGACTTCTTCATCCAGCAACGAAGCAATATCATTCCCGTCCAGTTGCTGCAGACTAATGATCTGCGGCGAGTGTGGATGGGCATGAGCAGCCATGGCAGAATTATAGACCCTGTTTCAGAACCTGCCTGATATTCCTGACAGCCTGACGTGTTCTGTGATGATTTTCGATGAAGGCAAATCGGACATGATCATCGCCAGCCTTGCCGAATCCGATTCCGGGAGCGACACCTACACAGGCTTTTTCCAGTAATAGCTTGGAAAACTCCAATGACTTCATGGCGCGGAACGGCTCCGGAATTTCTGCCCACAGGAACATGGATCCTTGAGGCTTATTCACATTCCATCCTGCTGCCTTGAGCCCGTCTACCAATACGTCTCGTCTTTTTTCATAGAGCTGGCAGATCTTCTTTGTCTCTTCCTCACATTCCCGTAAACCAATGATGGCGGCAATCTGGATGGGCTGGAAAATTCCATAGTCCAGATAACTTTTAATCCGTGCCAGGGCCGCAATCATACGTGGGTTCCCCAGACAGAACCCGACGCGCCATCCCGCCATGTTGTAACTCTTGGTCATGGAGAAAATTTCGACAGCGTGTTCTTTTGCTCCTTCCACCTGAAGGATGCTGGGGGCTTTGTAGCCATCAAAACAGAGATCTGCATATGCAAAATCATGCAGCACCATGGTGCCGTGCTTGCGTGCGATTTCGATGATTTCCTTGAAAAACTCCAGATCCACACAATGAGTTGTGGGGTTATGCGGGAAGTTCACCAGAATCATCTTCGGCTTGGGCGATGACGTATTGAAGAGATCCTTCAGCCGGTTCAGGAATTCAGCCGGGGTCGGCATCGGCAACAGGCAGGTCTCACCCTCTGCCATGATGACCCCCCATTGGTGAATCGGATAAGCCGGATCAGGAGTTGCGACCTTGTCGCCCGGTCCCAGAACGGCAAACATCAGATGGGCCAACGCGTCCTTGGCGCCGATGGTGGCGATTACTTCCTTGTCAGGGTCCAGTATGACGCCATAATTCCGTTCATAGCGCCGGGCAATTTCGATCCGCAGATTGGGAATTCCCTTGGAAACAGAGTAGCGGTGGTTCCGTGGATTCCGCAAAGCCTCAATCATCTTGCTGACGATTGGTTTGGGAGTTGCTCCGTCCGGATTCCCCATCCCAAAATCAACGACATCTGCGCCAGATGCGCGCAGCTTTGCCTTCATCTCATTTGTGATTGCAAATACGTATTGGGGAAGTTTGGCGATCCTGTAATAGTCGCCAGGTTCGTTAACGGGCATTCACTCCATTGTAAAACTCCGGGACTCTTCTTCAGCGCTGAAGCGGCTGATTTGAACCTCAGATTGAGAGATGTTAATGCCCGGATCTCAGGATTGTGGTGGATCCTGCTCATTTCCGGAAGGACGACGTTCAATCACAATGGTGAATTTCGCGACCAAGGCAGATAGAGCTCCAAGTGCGGCCAAAACGGGAGCAAGTACAGTCCCTACAGCAGCGATGGTGACAGGGATTTCCAGAAATGTGTTCCCTTGAGTGTCACGGATAATGATGCGCTGGACGTTTCCTTCCTGAATCAGGGCTTTGACTTTCTCTACCAGATCCCGGCCCAGAACTTGTACTTCTTCCACGAAATCACGCAGTGCCATGATGAAGTCTCCTTACAGGAGGAGACGTTGGGTTCGGTAAAAATGTTCAGAAAATGAGGGAAAGCAGAGAACTTACAAATGAAACTGATCGACAGTGCGGACAGATACCGCTAGAATAAAGGCCAGTAATTTTTGGGCCGCCAGCAACGCGGTGCGATCATGCCCATGCCCGCTTCGCGTTGCTGGTGGTTAATAGATGCAACTCAGTTGCTTCTTGTTTAATTTGTACCATTTTGGTCCGAGATCCGTCAACGAAAATATTCAAAAAGAGAAAAGTTGTTGTTCGACGGCAATTTTTGAGTTTGGATGATGAATTTTGAATCTTTAGCGAGTGCCATTATTTTTACGGGCGGGGGCCTTCTGGTCTTTGGGTTGGTGTGTCGGATTGTCCGGAAGGCACTTCCTGTTCAGGAAGTTTCACAGGCGATCTTTGCCGGTGCAGTTATTCTGGGCGCAGCCATCATTATTGCCATGACCATGCATTAAATCCGCTAAGGTGGAGGCATGCTGGCGATCAGTCCGGTTCTTCTTCTTGTCTCTTCTGTTGCAGCAGGTCCGACGGTAGGTTCCTGTCCTGTTTTCCCCGAAGATCACATCTGGAATGCCCGGATCGACCAGTTGCCGGTTCACCCCAAATCACGCCAATACATTGGATCGATTGGAGCGGAGTCCCCCCTTCATCCTGATTTCGGTTCCGGAAGCTGGAAGGGAAAGCTACCCGGCATTCCCTATATTGTTGCTGCCCGACATCAGAAAAAAGAAAAAGTTGTATTGAAGTCTCCTGAAAGCGACACCCACCCGTATGCGATTCCAGCAAATGCTCCCATTGAAGGGGGCGGGGATCGACATGTCCTTTCCATTGATCCGACGGACTGCCATCTCTATGAGTTGTTTCTGGCCGAAAGGGGAGGTGACGGGAAATGGGCAGCGTCCAGCGGGGCCATTTTCAATCTGAAGGGCTATGAACTTCGTACATCAGGCTGGACGTCAGCCGATGCGGCAGGGCTCCCTGTTTTTCCCGGACTTGCCCGCTATGACGAAGTTGCCAGCGGCGTTATCCGCCATGCTCTGCGTTTCACCGCCCGCCGGACACAACGCAAGTTCGTGTGGCCTGCCCGGCACTTTGCGTCGAGATTGTCGGATGAAGATCTTCCTCCGATGGGGATGCGCGTCCGGTTGCGGGCTGACTATCCAATCGAGGGATTTCCTCCGCAGGCTCGGGTCATTTTGCAGGCCCTGAAGACCTACGGCATGATGCTGGCAGACAACGGAGGTCCCTGGTACGTCAGTGGAGCTCCTGATCCGGGATGGAAGAATGATCAACTGCGGACACTGAAAAAAGTACGAGGGGCTGATTTTGAGGTGGTGGATGCCACTGTGTTGATGGAGAATCCGAATTCCGGGCGGGTAAAAAAGGGATCTCGAAATTAAGTCGGCTTCGCGAGGCCTTCCACCAGTAAATCCGATATTTCGGCGATCAACAGTTTTCCGGCATTATCTGTGGAGTAGTCCACCTGGGACATGCCATCCACGGTGATGGCGATCGCAATTTTCCCGCCGGGTGAGTAGACAATTCCTACATCGGATCGTAGAGCATCCAGCCCACCGGATTTGGACACGACCTTCATTTTCAGGGCGAGTCGACGACCAATCCCATCTTTGTAGTGCTGTCGATCGAGGATATCCAGAACCTCGCGAGAAACATCAGTCGAAACAATTTCTCCTTTGTCCAGTTTTCCCAGCAGAGCAATCATCTCGGCTGAAGTGGATGATCCAAGGCCATATCTGCGGTTTTCCGGAAGCATCCCAGCCCTGCTGTATTTGGGATCCATCTTTGGATTGTCCGGATCGGAGAGAACTTTCCGCATGGATCGTGTGGCTGGAAATCCCCATTGATCCAGGCAGTGGTTGACGTATGCAGCAGAGATTCGTTCCAGAATCAGATTGGTTGCGGTGTTGTCGCTCACCACAATCATCAGATGGGCGAGATCCTGCAAGGACGGGCTGACTCCTGCAGTGAACTCACGGAGAATTCCCGACCCGTAAGCTTTGTCTGCTTCATGTAAGGTGATCCGCTCATCCAGTTTCCATTTCTGCTCATGAACTCCCTGATAGAGAGCACAAAGAATGGGTAATTTAATTGTGGAAGCTGTCCGAACTTTTTCATTTTCTCCCCAGCCGAAATGCGCTTGTGAGTCGAGATTATGGGCAGCAATCCACACCTGACTTTTGGGTTCTGCTCTCTGAAAGTCCTGCACTTTTGAAATCAGGGTGAGAAGAGGAAAAGCCATGGCTCAGTTTATGCGAAATTGATGATTTGGAATCCTATCTTTTTCCCTTTGACCAATATTGGTGGGCATATCTTGCCTTTACCGGATTAATCATCTTTCTGCTGGCGCTGGATCTTGGGGTATTCAATAAAACTCCTCATGCGGTGTCGATCAAGGAAGCCACAATCTGGACTGTGGTGTGGTCTCTTGTCGCACTGCTTTTCAACTGGAGTCTGTGGGGCTACGCTGCCATGAAATTCCCGCCAGATGTTGCCCGTCAGGTGGCACTGGAATTTGCGGCGGGTTATGTCGTTGAGCGAGCACTCAGTTTCGACAATATTTTTATTTTCATTGTCGTTTTTAACTACTTCGCCATTCCGCCAAAATATCAGCATCGTGTGCTGTTTTACGGCATTATCGGAGCCTTTGTGTTCCGTGGAATTTTTATCGCCCTGGGTTCAGTGCTGATGCAATTTCACTGGGTAGTGGTGATTTTTGGAGTGTTGCTGATCATTACCGGAATCCGGATGGTGATGGGCGGAGATGACAAGATCGAACCGGAAAAGAATCCTTTCATCAAGCTTCTGAAGCGGTTTGTTCCAGTGACGACGGAAATCAAAGGGCCGGATTTTTTTCTGAAGAAAGGGGGCCGATGGCATGTGACGCCACTGCTGATTGCGCTGCTCTTCCTGGAAATGACGGATATCGTGTTCGCTATTGATAGTGTGCCTGCTGTGTTTGCACTGACAAAAGAGCCGCTGCTGGTCTTCACATCGAATATCTTTGCCATTCTTGGCTTGCGTGCAATGTATTTTATGCTGGCCGGGGCAATGGAACTTTTCTATCTGCTGAAGTATGGACTCTCTGCTGTGCTGGTTTTTGTTGGTCTCAAGATGACGATCTTCAACGGTGAGTGGTTGCCTCATGTATCAATTGGCTGGTCGTTGACTGTCATTTGTCTGGTGCTGGTAATTTCTGTAGTGCTGTCACTAGTGTTTCCAAAGAAGAAAGAGGTGTAATGGAAGTTATGGTGCGAAATACCCGTCAACGTGCTGTGATTCGGGAAGTGCTGGAACATGCCGACCGTCCGCTTGGTGCCCAGGAAGTGCTGACAGAAGCCCAGCGTCAGATGAAAGGGCTGGGGATCGCCACTGTTTACCGCACAATCAAAGGCCTGACGGAAGAAGGCTGGCTGGTGCCGGTGGAACTGCCCGGTGAACCTCCCCGATACGAGCTTTCCGGAAAGGGACACCACCATCACTTTCACTGCCGGGATTGCGGAAAGATGTTCGAACTGGAAGGTTGTGTCGAGAATCTGAAAAAACTGCTCCCTAAAGGGTTCAGGACAACAGGCCATGAAGTATTGCTGTATGGGGCCTGTGCTCAGTGTGCATCGGTATAACTCAATGTCCCAACTGAGCCGCATCGGCGTTGCCATTGATTCAGAGCTGCTGGAGAAGTTCGATGCACTGATCCAGAAAAAGGGCTACACCAATCGAAGCGAGGCTTTTCGGGATCTCATTCGTGATGATCTGGTGCGGGAAGAAACAGCTTCACCGGATGCGGATGTGGTGGGGACAATTACCCTGATCTACGATCATCATGTCCGCACACTCAGTGAACGTCTGATGGAGATCCAGCATCAACATCATCACCAGATTGTTTCTGTTCTGCATGTTCATTTGAACCATGACAGTTGCCTTGAAGTTCTGATCGTGCGGGGCAGGGCGATGGATTTGCAGATGCTTGCTGATCTTCTGATTGCTACCAGAGGCGTCCAGCATGGAAAACTCTCCATGACTGTGGCTTCATCGACAAACCCCTCCTCTTCCCATTCCCACTCCTGATAGCCTGTTGGCATGAAGTGGACTTCTGCCCTTCTCTCCCTTTTTTTATCCGCTGCCCCATTCTGGAATGAAAAGCCACCACAGGACTGGACAGAATCCGAAAAAAAACAGCTTTTGGAGCAATCACCGTGGGCGAAAACCGCTCGTGCGCAAGTAAACCAGAAACTCGCTCGAAACCGGAGCGGTCGAGTGCTCTGGGAAATGCGGTCAGGAGCCCCACCACCGATGCAGGGGATGGACGGACAAACAGTAACCATTCGCTGGGAAAGCGCTACACCGATTCGGGCAATCCTTCCCCCTGATGAGCTGGCGCAACATCAGGATCATTATGTGATCTCCATTAGTGGGCTACCCATTGAGCCTCGTCCTCATGATGCGGATGAAGAACAGGCCAATCCGTTTGTCGATACAGCACTGTTGCGCGTGAAGGGGAGGAATCCCGTTCGCCCTGAAGAGGTGAGAATTCAAGCCAGGAGGGTGGAATCCAGGGAAAGAAGCGTATTGATGTTTTATTTTCCGCGGGAATACAACATTAGTGAAGGGGATCGGGAGGTAATCTTCGAATTCACCATGGGACCTCTCCGGCTGGAAAGCGTTTTTGGACCTCAGGAAATGATGTTTCAAGGCAAATTCGACAAATAAAACGTCTGGATGACAAAAAAGTTAAAAGTATATTTCATTTATTTTCAACAACTTGATCATTTTTCGATGAAAGTTTGTCAAAAAAGTGAAAAAAAGACTTGCAGGGATAGGGGGGGCTTGTTATTCTGACAAAGCGGCAGTAAGTGAGTCACACGGCGCTGGCAAGAAAAGAACGAGGCCAGTTGCTAAAGAGTGAAAACTCTGATAGACTCAAGGACAGCTCAAAGCAAGCTTGAAAGAGCAAAATGCTTGGAAGCTAAAACCTCCGTGGTTCTTAAAATTCTCGAGTTTAATCAGGTACTCGGTCATCAGGATGTAATCCGATGCTGTGCCTGAGAAGGTTTCGAGGCCTCCGATAGTTACTTGGATAGTATCTGGTAGCTTTCGGGCAGATCATTGAAAATCTGGTTGGATGCCAAGCATTAATTGAGTCAAGTCTTAGAGTTATAAGCAAGACAGACCGGTAATTGGATAGCAGTAAAATTCAATGCCAAATACTTTAAAAGATCAAACGAGAGTTTGATCCCGGCTCAGAATCAACGCTGGCGGCGCGCTTAACACATGCAAGTCGCACGAGAAAGGGAGCAATCCTGAGTATAGTGGCGCACGGGTGAGTAACACGTGGATTATCTACCTCTTTGTGGGGAATAACTTCGGGAAACTGAAGCTAATACCGCATAAGCTCGAGAGAGGAAAGCAGAAATGCGCAGAGAGAGGAGTCCGCGGTCGATTAGCTTGTTGGTGGGGTAATGGCCTACCAAGGCAGTGATCGATAGCCGGCCTGAGAGGGCACACGGCCACACTGGCACTGAAACACGGGCCAGACTCCTACGGGAGGCAGCAGTGGGGAATCTTGCACAATGGGGGAAACCCTGATGCAGCGACGCCGCGTGGGTGATGAAGTCCTTCGGGATGTAAAGCCCTTTCGACAGGAACGATAATGACGGTACCTGGAGAAGAAGCTGCGGCTAACTACGTGCCAGCAGCCGCGGTAATACGTAGGCAGCAAGCGTTGTTCGGAGTTACTGGGCGTAAAGAGTATGTAGGCGGTTGGGTAAGTTTGGTGTGAAATCTCCCGGCTTAACTGGGAGGGTGCGCCGAAGACTGCCTGGCTTGAGTGCGGGAGAGGAGAGCGGAATTCCTGGTGTAGCGGTGAAATGCGTAGATATCAGGAGGAACACCTGCGGTGTAGACGGCTCTCTGGACCGAAACTGACGCTGAGATACGAAAGCGTGGGTAGCAAACAGGATTAGATACCCTGGTAGTCCACGCCCTAAACGATGCATACTTGGTGTTGGCCATTCACTTGGTCAGTGCCGGAGCTAACGTGTTAAGTATGCCGCCTGGGGAGTACGGTCGCAAGGCTGAAACTCAAAGGAATTGACGGGGGCCCGCACAAGCGGTGGAGCATGTGGTTTAATTCGACGCAACGCGAAGAACCTTACCTGGGCTCGAACGGCTGGTCAACGATCATGGAAACATGGTTATTCCGCAAGGAAGTCCAGTCGAGGTGCTGCATGGCTGTCGTCAGCTCGTGTCGTGAGATGTTGGGTTAAGTCCCGCAACGAGCGCAACCCTTGTCCTGTGTTGCCATCATTAAGTTGGGAACTCTCAGGAGACCGCCAGCGATAAGTTGGAGGAAGGTGGGGATGATGTCAAGTCATCATGGCCTTTATGTCCAGGGCTACACACGTGCTACAATGGACGGTACAATGCGTTGCCAACCCGCGAGGGGGAGCTAATCGCAAAAAACCGTTCTCAGTTCGGATTGCAGGCTGCAACTCGCCTGCATGAAGCTGGAATCGCTAGTAATGGCGTATCAGAATGACGCCGTGAATACGTTCCCGGGCCTTGTACACACCGCCCGTCACATCACGAAAGTGGGTTGTACTAGAAGTCCACCTAAAATGGCCCAAGGTATGACTCATGATTGGGGTGAAGTCGTAACAAGGTAGCCGTAGGAGAACCTGCGGCTGGATCACCTCCTTTCTAAGAGAGAAAGCGACAGGAGCTTTCGAAAACGAATCCCATAATGTACAGGGATATCAAGTAAAAAGCAGTCTTTCCTGTCCACTGTCTTGTTCTCCACTTTAAGACTTATGTTCTTAGTGCTGCTGGTTTGCTTTATGCGACTGGCAGGCATCCAACTGGCCTCGATTAGTTTTGTTGCTGTCCCTTTAGGGGCTGTAGCTCAGCTGGGAGAGCACCTGCTTTGCAAGCAGGGGGTCACCGGTTCGATCCCGGTCAGCTCCACCAGTCTTCGACCGGGCCTGTAGCTCAGGTGGTTAGAGCGCACCCCTGATAAGGGTGAGGTCGGTAGTTCGAGTCTACCCAGGCCCACCATATTGTGTGGCTGGATTCGAAGACTGCTGGAAAGTGTGGCAACAGAGCGATGCGTTGAGAAAGCTGGAAGCAGTTTTCTGGACAGATCGCTAAAACTGATCTTTGTTCTTTGAAAAGTGAATATGACGGGCAACTACAAGTTGCATAAATTAACAACCTCCCTGCAAAGCCTGACGCATGTCTAGCAGATGGCAGTAATAGGGATAAGTTGTGCGCGAGTCGATGACGCAAGTTGTCGACAAAGAAGAGAAATCATCAAATTATCTGTGTTTAAGATTAATTTTATGGTCAAGCTACTAAGGGCATGCGTGTGGATGCCTTGGCGCCAACAGGCGATGAAGGACGTGGCCAGCTGCGATAAGCCTCGGGAAGAAGCAAGCATTCTATGATCCGGGGATTTCCGAATGGGGGAACCCGTCTGGTGTGAACACCAGATATCATGCGGTGAATTCATAGCCGTATGAAGCAAACTCAGGGAAGTGAACCATCTCAGTACCTGAAGGAAGAGAAAACAACAGTGATTCCGATAGTAGTGGCGAGCGAACTCGGAACAGCCTAAACCGTCTGATCCGCAAGGAGAGGGCGGGGTTGCAGGACCACAATAATCACCTGGTTTCGTGAAGTAATTCGCGAGGCTCAGGTGGTTAAAAGAAGGATAGGAAAGTGTTAGCTGAACGGTCTGGAAAGGCCGGCCATAGAGGGTGACAGCCCCGTAAACGAAAATGCAATCCTCTTTCCAGTGGCTCCTAAGTAGCGCGGGACACGAGAAACCCTGCGTGAATCTGCCGGGACCATCCGGTAAGGCTAAATACTCGTTGGCGACCGATAGTGAACAAGTACCGTGAGGGAAAGGTGAAAAGAACCCCTGCGAGGGGAGTGAAATAGTACCTGAAACCGCATGCCTACAAGCAGTGGAAGGGCTATGAGCCGCAAGGCCATGCCTGACCTCGTGCCTATTGAATAATGAGCTGGCTAGTTAATCTCAGTGGCAAGGTTAAGCGTAAGCGAGCCGAAGCGAAAGCGAGTCTGAATAGGGCATTCAGTCGCTGGGATTAGACGCGAAGCGGGATGATCTACCCTTGGCCAGGATGAAGGTCGTGTAACAACGACTGGAGGTCCGAACCAGTGTTGGTTGAAAACAGCTTGGATGAGCTGAGGGTAGGGGTGAAAGGCTAATCAAATTCCGTGATAGCTCGTTCTCTCCGAAATAGCTTTAGGGCTAGCGTCGCGTGGTCCGTTCCGGTGGTAGAGAGCTGATTGAACTAGGGGCCTTCCCAGGTTACCGAATTCAACCAAACTGCGAATGCCGGAAACGTGTAGCGCGGCAGTCAGACAGTGGGAGCTAAGTTTCATTGTCAAAAGGGAAAGAGCCCAGACCATCAACTAAGGTCCCTAAATTCGTGCTTAGTGGGAAAGGAAGTCAAGAGGCTCAGACAGCCAGGAGGTTGGCTTAGAAGCAGCCATCCTTTAAAGAAAGCGTAATAGCTCACTGGTCGAGCAGCTCGGCACCGACAATCCAACGGGGCTGAAGCACGATACCGAAGTTATGGATTTGCCGCAAGGCAAGTGGTAGGAGAGCGTTCTTTACTGCGTCGAAGGTATACCGTAAGGAGTACTGGAGCGTAAGGAAGAGACTCTGCCAGCATAAGTAGCGAAAAACCAGGTGAGAACCCTGGTCGCCGTAAGTCTAAGGTTTCCTGAGAAAGGTTAATCCGCTCAGGGTTAGTCGGCACCTAAGGTGAGGCCGAGAGGCGTAGCCGATGGACACACGGTTAATATTCCGTGACTTCCGTAGGAGATACCGATGCGGGGACGCAGACTCAAGATCCCTCTGCGCAATGGTTACAAAGAGGGGTGGAGAGGAGAACTGGAGAGGTAAGTCCGCCAGTTCGTCTGCCGGGAAAAGCCGCTAAGGGCTGAAGGAAGCCGTACCACAAACCGACACAGGTGGACGAGATGAGTATTCTAAGGCGCTCGGGTGATGTTTTGTTCAGGAACTAGGCACATTAGCCCCGTAACTTCGGGAGAAGGGGTGCCCACGCAAGTGGGTCGCAGTGAATAGCCTCAGGCGACTGTTTAACAAAAACACAGGTCTCTGCTAAGTCAACAAAACGACGTATAGGGGCTGACGCCTGCCCGGTGCCGGAAGGTTAAAGGGAGAGGTCAACCGCAAGGTGAAGCTTTGAACTGAAGCCCCGGTGAACGGCGGCCGTAACTATAACGGTCCTAAGGTAGCGAAATTCCTTGTCGGGTAAGTTCCGACCTGCACGAATGGCGTAACGATCTGAGGACTGTCTTAACAAGACGCCCGGCGAACTTGTGGTTCCGGTGAAGACGCCGGATGCCCGCCACTAGACGAAAAGACCCCGTGCACCTTTACTATAACCTATCAGTGGTTTATGGGGCGATCTGCGCAGCATAGGTGGGAGGCTTTGAACTCGGAATTTTGGTTTCGAGGGAGCCAACGGTGAGATACCACCCTGATCGTTCTGTGAATCTAACCTCGCTCCGTTATCCGGAGCAGGGACATTGGTAGGCGGGTAGTTTGACTGGGGCGGTCGCCTCCCAAATTGTAACGGAGGCGCGCGAAGCTTGGTTCACGCTGTTTGGAAATCAGCGGTCGAGTGCATTGGCATAAACCAGGTTAACTGTGAGACCTACAAGTCAAGCAGGTGCGAAAGCAGGCCAAAGTGATCCGGTGGTTCTGTATGGAAGGGCCATCGCTCAACGGATAAAAGGTACGCCGGGGATAACAGGCTTATCGAAGTCAAGAGTTCATATCGACGCTTCGGTTTGGCACCTCGATGTCGGCTCATCGCATCCCGGGGGTGTAGAAGCTCCCAAGGGTTAGGCTGTTCGCCTATTAAAGCGGTACGTGAGCTGGGTTCAGAACGTCGCGAGACAGTTCGGTCTCTATCTGTGGTGGGCGTAGGAAATTTGAGTGGGCCTGTCCCTAGTACGAGAGGACCGGGATGGACGAATCTCTTGTGATCCAGTTGTTTCTCCAGAAGCACCGCTGGGTAGCGAAATTCGGTCAGGATAAGCGCTGAATGCATATAAGCGCGAAACCTTCCACAAGATGAGATTTCCCTGAAGGGTCGTGGAAGACTACCACGTTGATAGGACGGATGTGTAAGCGTAGTAATACGTTGAGCTAACCGTTACTAATAACCCGTTCGGCTTGACCATAAAATTAATCATCAGCATAGAATTTGTTGATTCTCTTCTAGTTGCCCGTCATATTGCTTGTTATTCAAAGCGATCAGTTTGATCAAAGCTTTGGGTGGCCATAGCGCAGGGGTCCCACCCGTTCCCATACCGAACACGGAAGTTAAGCCCTGCAGCCCCGATGGTACTGCGTTTACGTGGGAGAGTAGGAAGTCGCCCGATTAATTCGAAAGTAGCCCGGCCTAAAGCCGGGCTTTTTCTTTTGGCCTTCCAGTTTTTCATTCCAAGGTTTTATCTTCAACTTTATGTTTCAAACCTCAGCCTCGCAAATGATGAATTTCGAGATCGGGTATTTGGACTAGGCAGTATCCTTTACGGACAGACATTCTTCCAACGATTAATCTGACTGCTAGTGGATATACCACTCAGCACCCATTCAATAGGGAAAAAGTTATTAGCCAGTGAAACAGGATTTACGATACCTGTGGACACTCTTCATCCATTGAGAATGATCAATCACGGAAGAGAAGGTACGATTCTATGTGGCTGCTTTTCGTCCCGTCTGATGTTTCGAGACTTGTCAGGATGAATGCGTTTCAGTAAGGAACTTATGGGTTGTTGAACGGAGGGCTGGGAGTACTGAAAAGTCTGGAGATAAAAGAAAACCCAGGATCGTTAGTTCCTGGGTTCTCTAAAGGAGCGATACTACGGAAAAGTTAGTTATTGCGTGCAGCAGCGCGACGACGCATTGCGATAACCAGAGCCAGTCCACCACCAATCAGTGCGATGGAAGCGGGTTCGGGAACTTCCCCACCAACGATTTCACGTCCGATCTTGGTTTTCACTGCATCACCAAAATCTTCAAAGTTGTCTACGCCGATTGCAAAACCATCAGCAGTGATGACGTTATTCGTGTACCAGTTCAGTAATGATGCTCCGCCTCCGATTGTGATCCCGTTAATGGTAATTCCTGCGGCTGCTGCTGCATCGGACGCTGCTTTCGTATTGGCTCCGGTATTCTGTTCTCCATCTCCGGAAACATCAATCACATTCCGTGAGCCAGTGAATTGATTATTGAAAAGATCCACACCCCAGTTAATGGCTGAACCAGGAGCTGTATTCCCGTTATACAAGCGGGATGTTTCATTAATCAGATCCGCAAACGCATTTGCACTTGCTGCATCAGTGATATGAAACCAGTTCACCAGTAATGCCTGTTGTGTACCGCCAGACCACTCTGCATAAGCGACGGCAATACCACCATCCTGGGCGGCAATCAGATTTTGAATGCTGGAATTCTTGAATGCCTCAACATATCCAGTTTTCTGCAGATTGTACTCGCTGTTACTAATACTTCCAGAAACATCAACGAGTAGAAGAAGTTCCAGTGAGACCGGTGTTGCCGATGCCGTTGCCATGAACAAACTCATAGCAAGGGTTCCAATTATAAATAGTTTTTTCATTATAAGTTGTAAGTGTTTTACTTTCTTTTGGTTGGAAAGGTATGTCAGAGATTTCACCTCTCCATTTAGAATGATAAAGAATTAAACAGCTAGGGTAGTTGGTACTAGTATTCACAAAAGATGTAACTAAAAGTAAGGGTCTTCTTGATTTGAAACCGTCCAGACGGTATGTTGAATAAGTGGTTACACATCGTCTGGCTCGGGATCCAGAGAAGACTCGTGAGATGATTCTCGATGCGGCTGAGAAAGTTGCGGAAGAAAAAGGTCTCGGTACGCTTACTCTGGACTTGGTAGCTCAGTCGGCTTCGATCAGTAAGGGTGGGGTTCTTCATCATTTTCCAAATAAAAATGCGTTGATTTCCGGGTTGATGGAACGTTTGACTGGAAGATTCCAGCAAAAAATTGAAAGTTTTATTCAACAGGATCCCACCGCTCCGGGTGCCTACACCAGAGCATATCTTCGGGCCATGCTGGATAATGATGGCCCATCTGCCGATTTAATTTATGCCTTGCTTTCAGAGGCCAGGAATATTCCGGAAGTGATGAATCTTCTCCGCGCAGACTGCATCCTATGGCAAAGAAGGACAGAAGAAGATGGTCTTGATCCGGCTGTTGCTTCAGCCATTCGTTTCGCAGGCGAGGGTATGTCCGCAGCAATGATGTTCGGACTTGCTGGACCTTCCTGTCATGAAGATGTCATTCAATTTCTCCTCCAGTTAGCTGGTGGAAATAAACCTTCAAATCTTGTTTAGTTTTAGCTTGAATATCTAACTCAAAAAAATGAATCTCAGAAATTATTTTCTATTCCTGGTCGCTGTCAGTACCCTGTTTCTGGCTGGTTGTACAAACCAGGCTGCTCCTCCCCCTCCGCCACCTCCTGAAGTGGAGTTTATTGAGGTGAGTACGCGCGATGTCTCGACACATAGTGAATGGGTGGCCACCATTGATGGGTCACTGAATGCTCAAATCCAACCTCAGGTAAATGGTTATCTGATTAAGCAGAATTATCGTGAAGGATCGTATGTCAGAAAAGGGGATGTCCTTTTCGAAATTGATCCTCGACCTTTTCAGGCAGTACTGGAGCAGACACAGGGACAACTGGCACAAGCTGAGAGCCAGGTTCTGCAGGCCGAGAGTCAGGTCATCCAGGCACAAGCTCAATTGGGAAAAGCAGAACTGGATGTTCGTCGCGATACCCCACTCGTTGAGGCACGAGCCATTCCCCAAAGCCAGCTGGATACTGAGATCCAGGCAAAAGCAGCAGCGGAAGCAGGATATCAGGCCAGCAAGGCCGCAGTGAATACTGCAAAGGCAGCAGTAAAAACAGCCAAAGCATCAATTGCGCAAGCTGAACTGAATCTGGAATTTACAAAAGTCCGCTCACTGATTGATGGAATTGCAGGAGTGACCCAGATCCAGATCGGTAATCTTGTGAGCCCGGGCAGTATTCTGACAACAGTTTCACAGGTAAATCCTGCCAGAGTATATTTCCCGATCAGCGAGCAGGAGTATTTAAACATTGCAGACAAGATCAAGCCCGGTGCTGTCGGTGATCTCCTGAGAGACTCCAGAGCCGTTCCTCTGGAACTCATTCTGAGCGATGGCAGTGTCTATCCAAAAAAAGGACGTGTGATTTTTGCTGACCGACAAGTGGATGCCCAAACAGGAACCATTCGGATTGCCGGAGCTTTCCCGAATCCGGGCAATATCCTCAGACCGGGACAGTTTGCCAGAGTCAAAGCCCTGACCAGCATTCAGAAATCAGTTGTCATGATTCCCCAAAGAGCAGTAGTTGATCTTCAAGGACAGCATCAGGTCTTTGTGTTGATGGCTGACAACAAAGTCTCCGTTCGCAATATCAAACTCGGGATGGAAGTGGGTCCTGAATGGGTGGTGGAGGATGGCCTGAAGCCGGGAGACCGGATTCTGGTTGAAGGACTCACAAAGGCTCAGGATGGCAGCACGGTTTCTCCCAAGCCCGCCCAGTCTCAGACAACGCAGGCAGCAGGAGAGTAATCCATGGCACATTTCTTTATCCGTCGGCCCATTGTGGCCATGGTGATTTCCATTCTGATGGTGATCGTCGGGCTGGTCTCCATGGTTAGCCTGCCAACTGCACAGTTTCCTGACATTGTTCCACCAGAAATTCTGGTCAACGCGATCTATCCTGGCGCTGACGCAAAAACTCTGGAACAGTCCGTTGTCACTCCACTTGAACAGCAGATCAGTGGTGTCGACAACATGGAATACATGAGTTCGACTAGTGCCAACAACGGCATGGCGTCGATCACGGTGAACTTCGATATCACAACTGATCCAAATATCGATCAGGTTTTGACTCAGCTTCGAACGTCACAGGCAGCGCCTCAATTGCCTGCTGAAGTTAATACTTCAGGGCTGACTGTCCAGAAGTCATTGTCTTCACCGTTGATGTTCGTGTCACTATATTCGCCGAACAACTCATATGACGATGTCTTTCTCTCGAACTATGCATATATCAATCTGGTTGATGAGCTGACTCGTGTCCCTGGCGTAGCTCGTGTTCAGACATTTGGTGGTGGACAGTATGCAATGCGCTGCTGGATCAAGCCGGATCAACTGGCGAAGCTGGGTGTTACTGTTCCTGATATTATTTCTGCGATCCAGACTCAGAACCGGGTCAATCCGGCAGGCAAACTGGGTGGGCGTCCTGCTCCTGCCGGACAGGAGTTTACCTACACTGTTCTGGCCCAGGGTCGATTTACATCACCTGAAGAGTTCGGAAATATCATCATCCGGGCAAATCCGGATGGTTCTATCCTGCGACTGAAAGATGTTGCCCGGTTGGAATTGGGTGCACAGAACTACGATACGATTAGCCGTTTTAATGGCCGTGCCACTTCCGGTATGGCAATTTATCAGCTACCTGGATCAAACGCAGTACAGACCGCACAGAATGTCACAAAACATCTGCATGAACTAAGAGAACGATTCCCAGCTGATCTGGAACTGGATATGACTCTGGACACAACGAAGGTTGTGACGCAGGGTATGGAAGAGATCACTAAAACGCTTTTCGAAGCTTTGGTTCTGGTTGTGCTTGTGGTGTATCTGTTCCTGCAGGGATGGCGGGCAACTTTGATTCCTTTGTTGGCCGTACCAGTTTCCCTGGTGGGAACATTTATGGTGTTTCCGCTGCTTGGCTTCTCCATCAATACTCTTTCACTTTTCGGACTTGTCCTGGCGATTGGTCTGGTTGTGGACGATGCCATTGTTGTGGTGGAAGCGGTGGAACATCACATTGAGCGTGGGCTATCTCCCAGGGAAGCATCCATGCAGGCGATGCGCGAAGTTTCCGGACCTGTCATTGCCATTGCTCTGATCCTGTCTGCCGTGTTTATTCCGACTGCTTTTATTCCGGGTATCACGGGACGTCTTTATCAGCAGTTTGCGGTCACCATTGCGATTTCGGTAATCTTCTCTGCATTCAATGCACTGTCTCTGAGTCCAGCTCTCTGCGCATTGTTATTGAAGCCCAAGAAGAAGAGTACCGGGCCATTGGCTAAATTCTTTGGCTGGTTTAACCGGAAGTTTGACAGGGCAACCGATAAATATGTGTCGTTCAGCGGCATGATGATTCGGAAGTCTGCCATCAGTTTCCTGTTCCTTGGTCTGGTAACTGTGGCTGGTGTAGGCATTGGAAAGAAACTGCCTTCTTCATTCCTTCCGAATGAAGATCAGGGATATCTGTTGGTTGCGATGCGTCTACCCGATGCTGCATCTCTCGAAAGAACTGATGCGGCAGCGCGAAAGATCGAAGAACGCGTTCAGAAGATTCCGGGTATAGCCAGCGTTTTCTCCGTTGTCGGGTTTGATCTCCTCAGCGGTACTCAGACAACCTATAACGCGATTTTCTGGGTCATGCTGAAGGACTGGAGTGAAAGAACTGCGGCTGAGGAACAGTATGAAGCGATTCAGGGGAATCTTTGGGGTGCGATTTCCAGTATTCCCGATGGGTTTGCATTCCTGATTCCACCACCAGCGATTCCTGGTGTGGGTGCATCAGGTGGATTTACGTTTGTTCTGGAAGACCGTTCCGGTGGAGATCCTGATGCATTCAGCGCCAATGTTTTCAAATTCCTGGCAGAAGCAGGGAAGCGTCCTGAACTGACAGGAATGGCGACTACCTATCTGCCAAGCGTTCCACAGATGTATGCCAATGTGGATCGCGAAAAAGCGGCCCGTCAGGGAGTCAATATCGGAGATGTCTACAACACGATGCAGACATTTATGGGCGGATATCTGGTGAATTACTTCAACAGGTTCGGACGTCAATGGCAGGTGTATGTGGCAGCGGAGGGTGAGTATCGAACCAGTCCGGATGATGTCGGGAAGTTCTTTGTTTCAAATAGCGCCGGAACCATGGTGCCGCTTAGTACGTTGACAACTATGGAGAAACGCCATGGTGCGGAGTTCACATTCCGGTTCAATGAATACCGTGCTGCACAGGTTTTCGGGTCTGCTTCGCCAGGATATAGTTCCGGTCAGGCAATGGCGGCACTGGAAGAAGTGTTTGCAGAAACCATGCCTCGTGAAATGGCCTTCGACTACATGGGTATGTCATTCCAGGAGAAGAGGGCAGCAGAAGGAATTCCACCAGAAGCCGTATTCGGAATTTCGTTGTTGTTCGTCTTCCTGATTCTTGCTGCACAGTATGAAAGCTGGACGTTACCGTTCAGTGTTCTGCTGGTGACTCCCATTGCTGTGCTGGGTGCCTATGCAGCTTTGTGGGCTCGCGGTTTTGAGAATAACGTCTATGCACAAATTGGACTGGTGATGTTGATTGGTCTTTCAGCAAAGAACGCGATTCTTATCGTCGAATTCGCAAAGCTGGAACTTGAAAAAGGGAAATCCATTTATGACGCAGCCTTGTCCGGAGCACGGCTCCGTCTGCGTCCGATTCTCATGACTTCGTTTGCTTTCATTCTTGGTTGCGTTCCTCTATGGCGTGCCAGTGGGTCTGGAGCCATCTCGCGTCAGAATCTGGGAACAGTAGTGATCGGTGGAATGCTTGCTGCGACGTTGATTGCAATTTTCCTGATTCCGGTCACTTTCTATGTTGTAGAAAGATTCACAGAAAAATTCGGGAAAAAGAAGGCTCAGGATGTTTCCCTTCTACCTGATCAAGGAGAGACAGTATGACGATGAGAGTCAAATTAGCAGTACCGGCTCTCGCACTGGTTTTGACTGGCTGCACCATGGGGCCTAAATATCAACGACCTGTGGTGAATGCGCCAGCAACATTTCGTGGAGCCGCTGAACCCGCTCTGACTGAATCTCTGGGCGACACTAAATGGGAATCTATCTTCCCGGATGAGGAACTGAAGAAGCTGATCCGGCAGGCTCTGGAGAAGAACTATGATGTGCGGATCGCTGCTTCGCGTGTTGTCCAGGCTCAGGCACAGGTAGGAATTGTCAGAGCAGATCAGTTTCCGGGCATAAATGGTACAGGCAGTGCGGCAAGGCAAAAAAGTCCCAGTCTTCCAATCTTTCCGGGGTGGGAATCGAACCAGTCCCAGCTCGGGTTATCCGCAGCCTGGCAGCTGGATTTCTGGGGCCGTTATCGACGTGCTACAGAAGCTGCACGTGCTCAACTGGCAGCTTCGGAATGGGGCCGCAAAGCGATCATCAGTTCAATTGTTGCGAATGTTGCAACATCCTATTACAGACTTCGGGAACTGGACCTTGAAATGGAGATCGCTCGCCGGACCCTAGAAGCACGGAAAGAGCTACTTTCTCTGAACCAGACTCTGGAGAAGGGCGGATCGATTTCTCTGTTGGATGTTCATCAGGCGGAGAAGTTGGTGGAGACTGCAGCCCGCAAGATTCCGGAACTGGAACGGGATATCCAGCAACAGGAGAACATGCTGAGTATTCTTCTGGGGGAAAATCCTGGAGAAGTGACGCGTGGGTTGAAACTCACAGAGCAGCCTCTTCTGGCTGCCATCCCCGCCGGACTTCCTTCATCATTGCTGGAACGGCGACCTGATATCCGTCAAGCTGAACTGGAACTTGTTGCAGCAAATGCTCAAATTGGAGTAGCCAAAGCTGCTTATTTCCCACAAATTTCACTTACTGGAGCTGCTGGATTTCAGGCTTACTCACTGACAGGACTGTTTGATTCCCGTGTATACAACATTGGTGCCTCAATGACGCAACCAATTTTTGATATGGGACGCATCCGTTCCAATGTTCGCTTGACGGAAGCAAAGCAGCAAGAGATGTTGCTCACCTATACGCAGACCATTCAACGGGCATTCCGTGATGTTTCGGACGCTCTAGTTGCGTATCAGAAGAATCGGGAATACCGGGAACGGCAGCAGGCCTTACGCGAAGCTGCACAAAACGCTGCCCGACTTTCTGATATCCGTTACAAGGGCGGTGTCAGCAGTTATCTGGAAGTGTTGACCAGTGAAACGGATCTGTTTGATGCAGAACTGGATCTAGCTCAGGCTCATCTGAATGAACGTGTGGCAATTGTTCAGCTCTACAGCGCTTTAGGTGGAGGGTGGCAGGAATAACCCTCCTGTCACCTTTACTGGTTTTTGGGAGACACTGGAAGTGTATGAATGGAATCCGGTGTCTTCTGGCTTTCCTGCTGGTTTGCTCTCTCCCTGTCTCCGCGCAGATGAAGATGACGGTCGCTCAACTGCGTGGTTTTATCGAATCCTCAGTTCAACTCAACCACGATGATGGCAAGATCGCCAATTATCTGAAGAAAGTTCAGTTGTCAGAGAAGCTGGAGGATCGGGCAGTCGAAGAAATGATCGGGCTCGGTGCGGGAGCTCGCACAATTAATGCACTCCGTTCTTTACGCGATGCCAGTGCCAGTCTTCCTGCAGCTCCAAAACCGCAGATTAAGGTGGAGAAGGCTGCCCCGCCTCCTATCCCTCCTCCCAGTCAGGCAGAGCAGGATCAGATTCTCGCTAAGGTCACTGCCTATGCAATGGAATATGACAAGAAGCTTCCGGATTTTATCTGCGCACAGATAACCCGCCGCTATTACGATCCTACCGGCCTGGAGTTCTGGAACCGTTCTGATACGGTGACAGCACGGTTGAGTTACTTCCAGAACAAGGAAGAGAAGAAAGTCATTATGGTGAACAACACCTATAAGGACATTGACTACAACAAGCTGGGGGGAGCTACTTCGACAGGTGAGTTCGGCAGTCTGTTGCGGCAGATTTTTGAGAAGGAATCTCATGCCCAGTTTAGTTGGGCTCGCTGGGCAACTCTTCGGAAGAAAAGAAACTACGTCTTTGCCTATCGAGTTCCCCGTGCCTATTCCAAATGGGGTCTCTATTACGAAAACACAATGTCCGATAATCCTGGTTACCAGGGACTGATCTTTGTGGATCGAGATACCTTGCAGGTGATGCGAATCACCATGGAAGCCATTGATATCAACCCATCCTTCCCGTTACAAGCCGCCACTACACGGCTGGATTATGACTACGAAAATATCAATGGCCAGTACTTTTTGCTCCCTCTGCGCTCTGAAATGCGTATGAGAAGCGGCAAGCTTCTGGTAAAAAATGAAGTAGAGTTCCGGATGTATCGCAAATTTGGCACAGATACGGTAATCACGTTTGATACCGATCTGGATGAATTGCCACAGGAACAGTTTGAAGAACAGCCAGCGACAGAGAAACCATAGGTTTTTCATCGTTTAACGAAACGTTTGAAGGTTCAGAATCACTTTTGATATGAGCCGAATGGTGATGACACCACCTCTTGCTTTCAGCAAGTAAGGATAAAAATAAGGATTAAATCAATGAAATTGATTGTGGTTTGTGCGCTGATTTCAGTAAGCGCTTTTGCGGATTTCAGTTATAACTCCACCAGCCAGGTCACTGGTGGAACCATCATGAAAATGGCGAGCATGCCGATTCCAGGTATGGGAGAGGCAAAAAAGGCATTGGAACCCCAGATCTCCAGGGTCTCGGTCAAAGGTGATCAGATGATTCAGAAATCCGATGAGAGTGCCACAATTACTGACTTGGCAAAAGAAATCATTACCCATATCGACTACAAAGAAAAAAAATATAGTGTAGTTACATTCACACAGATGAAAGAGCTGCTGAATGGGATTGGTTCTCAGTTGGATCAGGCTCGGCAGACAGACGGAAAATGGGAATTCGATATTAAGCCAACGGGACGTGCCCAGACGATTGATGGATTCAGTTGCCGCGAAGTGATCATGTCGATGAAAGCGACAGGAACGGACAAAAGTTCTGGGAAGAGCGGTAGTTTCGTGATGAATAATGTTCTGTGGATTACCAGCTCTGTTCCAGGTAGCGATGAAATCAAGGCCTTCAATCTGAAAATGGCGGAAAAGATGAATATCGATCCATCCAGTATTGAAAAGATCAGCATGGGCGGATTTGGAAAAGGGCTGGCTGAAATGCAATCCAAGGCAAAAGAACTGGATGGAATTACAGTTCTGCAGCTCACCACCGTGAGCGCCAATGCGGATGGTCTGCCTAAATCCATTGACGTACCGGATACAACAGAAGCTCTGAAGAAGATAGATGAAGAAAATGCACGACTCCAGAGAGAACACGCTGCTGCTCAGAATGAAGCACTAAAGAGAGAAGCTGCGGATGCCACGGTGGCTTCCGGTACGGAAGCTGGACAGGTTGCGATTCGGGATTCCATGGGAAAGTATGGCAATGTTGCGGCCGGAGCATTAGGTCGGTTTGGCGGACTGGGCCGTAAAAAGGCAAAGCAGAATGATCCGCCTCCACCACCTCCTCCTGCACCTGCCCGTCAGCAAGCAGCCACTTCTGGCTCTACACAGACTGTTGCAATGGATGGGGTCCTGATGCAGATGCGTATTACGGAAACACAATTTTCGACAGCATCCGTCGATTCTTCTGTCTTCGAGATTCCAGCCGGATTCACGCAGGTACAAAACGAAATGTTTGGAAAAGCGAAGAAGTAGAGTTCATTTCAGATATTTGCAAAAAGGGAATGGCTTTCCATTCCCTTTTATTTTTCTCTCTCTACTTTTCGAAAATCGGCCGGAATTTCGAAAAGGGAAGATGATACTGCGGCTGTTGAAAAGTCACTTTGAACGGTCAGGGTTTCCATTTTGACGAGTTCCATAGATGGCTGATCTGGATTTTGATTTGGCATAATCACCTTGAAACTCAATTTGTTGAGTAAAGACACTCCCCCTTTTTCTGCCAGCTTTTTTTCGAGCATTTTCAATCCCTGATCAAGGTTACCCAGAAATACATTCATCGTGGCCAGTGATTGAGCTGGATTTATTGCAGAGTATTTGTCTGTGAAAGAATTTATTTCATTGATGCCTATTACTGCATTACTTAAACAAAACTCATAACCTAGTTCCATTAAGGGAGTGAATGACTGTGAGCTAGAAAGTTTCGTTGTTGCTGTGAAAATAATCTCCTTGCATGTAGTCTCATCGATTAGCTTTTCTTTCCCATTATCTTTGATTTCAAATGACCACTGAATTTGTTCCATCTTCTCCTGGAGTGATGTTCCACCAATGTCAAAAAGTTTGTCTCTTGCTTTCTCAAGGGACTGATCTATCTGATCGAAAGTTGTAATGGTGTATGTTTTCTCTGTAAGGTTTAGTTCAGAAATTGTTTTTTTTGAAGAATCAATGATGACTTTCGTTTCATCGCTGACCTGAACCATTTTTTTTCCTTGAATTGATACCTTTGCCTGGCTGGAAGATGATTCTCCTGTGCCGGTAGATTTAGTGATGACGTTATAGCTCACATCGCCATAGATGCAAGGGCTGATGAATGCCAGAAAGAAAAGCCATTTCATAAATTCTCAATACCTCAGTGAGCGGACTGTGTATCGATTATGGATGAAAAAGAAAAAAGGCGACCGAAATTTTCGATCGCCTTTTTGTTATTTAGAGATATCGAGTTTACTCGACATCCTTTGTTCTCTTTTTCCGATTCCGTTTCCGGGCGAGAGCCTGCTTTGTACGCTTCTTTTCGCCGGGCTTCAGATAATAGGAGTGACGTTTTACTTCTTTAATGATGTCTTCCTGCTGGACCTTACGCTTGAAACGACGGAGCGCGGATTCCAGAGTTTCACCATCCTGAATTAATACTTCAGCCATTAATTGTCACCTCCTCACTGCGAGTGCTTCGCAACTTATCAGTTTAACGCGTCAGCTCACACAATTGTGAACCGTGATTTTACCCGGACCGTGGGGTTTCCACCGCTGACGAAATTTTTCATTGCTGGTGCCCGTGAAATAAACCGTCAACGGGACTCCGCACGCTGCGGCGATATGCTGTCCGGAAGAGTCATACCCGACATATGCGGAGGATCGTGAGATTGCCCCCGCAAACTTCGCAAACGATCCATTGGAGTACTGGATGTTCGGTAATCCTTCAGTTGCCAGATTGACACGATCTGCTTCCTCTCCCCCGGCTCCCCGGTCAATCAGGACACTGCCGTGGCTGGAGAGTTCTTCCAGTAGATTCCGTTCAAAGCGGGCATCCAGATGCTTGAGTGGGTTTCCACCTGTTCCAAGGCTTACCGTGGTGTCTGCTCCGTCCAATGCAGATATCGGAGCAATAAATGACCTAGCGTCAGCAACTCCAAAGGTTTCCCGGCACCATCGGGCCGTGAGGACTGATAAGGGGTCGGTACTTTCTTCCTCGTAACAACGTGATTCAAAGAAATAATAGTCCCGTTCCAGACATACAGGAACCAGTCCGAGTTGCGTGATACGTGAATCCGGATCAATAACCAGAGCATGCTCTGGCAGCCGCAGGTTTTCGGCGATGGCAATGCGTTCCCGAACAGATCCACTCCGGGGATAATTCACAGGAATGTGCAGGACTCTTTCGTCTGCGGCAAAAAGCTCGTAATTTTTCAGTGGACCCGCAAACCAGATCCGGGCCAACGGAAACCTTTTTTTTGCCATGTCCAGCATCACGCTGGATACTGCGACGTCCGCTCCAAGGGTAATCCTGGACAGAATAACGACATCAGCTGCATCCACAATGCAGCGGCGCGGTTGGCGAATCCGCTGAAATCGCCAGAAGTCACAACCGGGCACGTGACGGAACAACTCTGCATATTCGTCGACGGCCCGTTTTTCAAAACTGTCGGAAAGTGGTTCAACCACTTTCCGGAACAGACTGGTTGCAGCTACCGGATCTTCAATCGCGAGGGAGATACTTTCCAACAATGATGTCCAACTTCTCCCGGGTGTCAGCAGGAACTGTCTTGGGGTCTGTGATCAGTGCATGACGTAGGGCTGAGTGTGCCTTGTACTCAGCGTTGACATCAATCAGTGCGACAGCTTCCTTCACAACCCTTGCAGCATTCTCCGCGTTCTGGGTGAGCACCCGAATAATATCTGTTACCGTGACGGCATCATGGTCGGGATGCCAGCAATCGTAATCCGTGACCATGGCTACGGTAGTATATGCAATCTCAGCTTCCCGGGCGAGCTTTGCTTCCTGCAAATTGGTCATGCCGATGACATCCATACCCCAAGAACGATAGAGGTTGGATTCTGCCAGTGTGGAAAATGCAGGACCTTCCATGCAGAGATAAGTGCCGCCATTTTTTGCAGTGACTCCGGCCAGTTCACAGGCTTTGGCAACAAAGCCACGAAGCTCATCGCTCACAGGGTGGGCAAAACTGACATGGGCCACCAGTCCCTCCCCGAAAAAGGTGGACACGCGGCCTTTGGTCCGGTCAAAGAACTGATCCACAATCACAAATTCACCGGGAGCGTGCTCTTCTTTCAATGAGCCAACGGCAGAAAGAGAAAGAATAAACCGTGCGCCCAGTTTCTTGAAGGCGTAAATATTCGCCCGGAAGTTCAGTTCTGTGGGGGTAATGCGATGTCCACGACCATGGCGTGCAAGAAAACCGACACGCTTGCCTGCAAGGTTGCCGACGATGAACTTGTCGCTCGGTTTTCCAAACGGAGTTTCTATCTCGATTTCTTCGGTGGCATCAAAGCCTGGCATTGAGTAGAGGCCAGAGCCTCCGATGATTCCAATATCGATATTCATTGCTGTAATCAGTTCCAGAAGAGTGCTTCCGTTTTGAATTCTGGTGAAGTCTGATTTCTTCCAGTCGTTCAAAAAGAAGCAGCATATTCAGGATAAGCGAGTGAGATGCCTGGATGGGAACAGGGAATGGTAAGTCTGGCGCCTTTTGACCCGGTACTCGGGAAAGATGACTCTTTGTAAAGAAAGAAAATAGAGGGTATTCCCTGAAAAATGTCCTGATAATTTATCCTGAATATATCGGTTGAATACTGATCTGGCTGAATATTTGAACATCTTCTGTTATAAATATTCACTCTGAAATTTTGTAGATGTGGCATGTGAAGTGCCGGGAAGTTTGGTTCATGTACCGATTTATTCTTTTTGTGGGAATGATGCTGTTATTCCAGGTGGGGCAGGCACAAACCTGCCAGATCCAGCCGATCGGGAAAATCCTTCAGACTTTTGCAGAGGGTGAACCTGCACTCAATGCGGTAATCAATCCCACATCGGTTACAGAAGATCAGTCTGGAAATATCTATTTCATTGATCGGGCGAATCTCCGGGTGCGTCGACTGAGTCCGGATGGAACATTAAATACTGTTGCGGGAAATGGTCTGAGTGGATGGAGCGGTGATAGTGGTCCTGCCCGTCAGGCAAGAATCAATCCGGTATCGATTGCGGTTTCTCCCGAGGGAGTGTTGTATGTAGCCGATGATACGAACCGCATCCGTAAAGTGGGCGAGGATGGCCGGATCATCACTGTTGCTGGTACCGGCGTGGCTGCCTTCAATTACGAAGATGGAAACGGTCCGCTGATTCATCTGAATGATCCAACCGGGTTGTTCTATGGGCATGATGGCAATCTGTATTTCGCAGACCGGGGGAATAATCGAGTCCGTAAGCTCACGCCGGAAGGAACAGTTCATACGGTCGCGGGCTCCATTCGAAGTGGGACGACACTTTCTCCGGAGGGCTGGGTAATTCCTTCTGAAGACGAGGGCGATGGCGGGCCTGCCAATATGGCATATGTTCCATCACCACAAGCTGTCTTCCAGCTGCCTGATGGGCGACTGGTGATCAATGACTATCGTTTTGGTGATCGCATTCGAGTTATCGAACTGGATGGCACAATCCGGTTGATCTTCCGTTCTTTCGATCTCACGAATGTCAGAATGTCTTCTTCTGGTGAACTTTATATGGCAATGCAGGGGAACAGTGGCATCCAGTTGTATCGTATTTCGCTGGACGGCGAGATGGAAGCGACAAGTTCCTGGCCTGTTAGTCTGTTGACCTCAAATGCAGAATCCGTCATGGGAACGGATTTCTATTTTCTTTCCGGAGACAGGCTGATTGTGCCCCGAACTTTCCGAGTAGGTTTCCAGGGGCAGGGAATTGATTCCACGCTGACTCCTGGAGGGTTATGGATTGCAAGTTCAGGTGGAGCATCCCAGCGTATTGCCGGGAAAAGGCTGACACTCGACCCGGTTATTGAAGGGCCGGCTTCCGCGACATATCTTCCATCCAGAAAAATAGTGACCCGTGCGGATGGTGGCGTCTATTTGTTGACGGATGATGCTGTGTATCTGGTGGACCGGAATCAGCAGGTGCGTCGCGTCTTCGGCGGTGGAACTGATGCCGGAGATCCGGAAGGGAAAAACCCCGTCAATCTTCGGGCAAGAGTTCTGGATCTCACAGTAACGGGAACGGATGAATTTATTGTTGCTACAGGAACTCCTGATGTTTCCTTTCTTCGGGTGGCGGCGAATCAGGCGAGACAGGTCAGGGCACAAAATGGAGAAGTTGTCCGCATCCAGATTCCTCAGGTGCCGGATCATCATTTCATCGAATATGGAATGGATGGAACCCTGTATGTTCTACAGTCGTCCGGTGGAATTACAGAGACAGTCGTTCACACTATTCGTACCAATGGACAAAAAAATCAGTATCAGGCATGGCGTCTGAAGTTCCCCGTTCGCATGCCTGATGGAAAGATTATTGCATCCAGTGTTGCGGGTTTTGTTCATTATCAGCTCACACCCACAGGTATGGGTGAGCGGATGCACCTGCTGGATGGAATTCCACATACCAGGCTCAGTTTCAGCGGAAACCAGATCTATGTTTCACCGGAAAAGGAGACGCCTTCCCTGGATCTGTTGAAACGCAATATCAGTGGCACAACGTGGGAAAAGTTGTCTCTGTCTCAGTTCTCCACTGGACCATCGTGGATCGGTGACTTTGTCGGTGCAGGGCCAGACGGAGCACTCATTCTTTCAGACATGAAGCCAAACCTCTGGATGATCACTAATCCGGCAGGTTGTTCACTCAGTGCTGGTCCCGTAGTCAAAGCTGGAAATCTGATCAATAGCGCGAATTACGCAAACCCGGATACCATTGCACCGGGACAGATTGTCAGTCTCTTTGGAGAGAACCTGGGGCCAGCCGATGGTCATGGCATGTATCTGGATAAGTTCGTGAACTGGATGCCCCCACCGGAGCATTTCCCGGGACTGGCTTTGGGATTTATTCATCAGGGGACACTTTATTCCTACAATTCATCGTTGATCTATGGGAACTCGACGCAGATGAATGTCCAGGCACCTTTTCAGGTTCTGGATGCGGACCGGACATACTCTGCTTACCTCACATGGAACGGGGTAATGATCCCGTATCCTACTTCTGTTTCATTGAAAGCTGCTAACCCCGGACTATTTGTGGTCGGCGGGCAAAAGGATGGTCAGGGTGCCATCCTCAATCAGGACGGGACGGCAAACTCTCCGGCCAACCCGGCACCAGTGGGGAGCTTTGTGGCACTCTTTGCGACAGGAATGGGAAGGTACGATCAGGAACAGCAAGCTGGAAACATATCCCCACAATATCCGCTGCCACGGGTGAAGGCGAACGTCGCTGTCACCATTGGTGGGCAACCTGCGCATGTGGACTATGCGGGTGGTGCTCCGGGATTAACGACGGGTCTGACTCAGATCAATGTGCTTGTTCCGGATGGCATCAGTGGTCCTGAACTGGAAGTGGAACTTCTGGTCGATGGAGTCTCCACCAGCGGAACCCAGCGCGTCACAATGGCTGTGCAGTAGAGCTAAAAATCATCGCTAAAAATCGAGAGATAATCTGTGGATGCTCCGCCCACTGCTGATTCTCTCGATTTTTTGTATAGCTGCCATAACTGATGCTCAATCATGCCGGATCGAACCGATCGGCAAGCCAATGCAGACACTTGTTGAAGGTGAGCGGGCATTGGATGCAGTCCTCAATCCCATTTCGATTACTGAAGATGCTGAAGGCAACATCTATTTCATCGATCAGTTCCATATTCGTATTCGGAAAATTGGTTTGGATGGAACGATTCAAACAGTAGCAGGTAATGGTCAGGATGGATCAGATGGAGATGGAGGACCCGCTACACATGCTCGTATCAGGGCACACTCCATTGCTGTAACTCCGGATGGAATTGTTTATTTAAGCGGTGGCTCACATACAATTCGCCGTATCGGGAAAGATGGAATCATCCACACAATTGCCGGAACCGGCAATCCTGCTTTCAACTTCGAATCCGGACCGGCCTTGTCAGTTCATCTGAATAATCCCATTGGCCTTCATTATGGCCGGGATGGAAATCTTTATTTTGCAGATGAGGGGAACAATCGGGTTCGAAAACTGACCACTGATGGGCAAGTGATTACTGTGGCGGGATCCACACGGTTCGGCGGAAGGTACAGTGAATCCGGTTTTTGGATACAAGATGATGAAGAAGGAGACAATGGTCCTGCAACAGATGCTTTTGTCCCTTCTCCCAGTGCAGTTTTTCTCCTTCCCGATGGTCAACTTGCCATTGAGAGTGCAAGGCAGGGAACACGGATTCGTCTGGTTGACCAACAGGGGAGGATTCGTACCGTATATGGGCCAACTAATTACTCCCGGTTGGGAATGAATCATCACGGTGAAATCTTTTTATCCCTTGTCAAGTCAGGGACACTGGAATTACATCAGATCTCTATGAGTGGAGAAGATACGATTTCCTCACAATGGCCTTCGGACATTCTGACTCAGGATTCAAACTCCACACCATGGGGCGAGTATGCACTTCTGTCATCTGGCAAGCTCATTGTTCCCAGAAGACTCAATAAGATATTGCCCTATAGCATCAATTCTTCCCGTATTTTGACAACATCTGAGATGCGGATTGCTGAATCAGGATCTTCCAAAAAAATCGCAGGAAGGGATCTCCTTGATGTGCCAATTCAGGAAGGTCCCGCTTCCAATACTCATCTACCAGCAGAGTTGGCTGCATTTCGGTCCGATGGCGGTTTTTATATTGTCGATCAGTCTGTGGTTTATCTGGTGGATAAGGATCAGCAGGTGCGCCGATTTTTTGGAGGAGGAACGGAGACGGGAAACCCCGAAGGGAAAAATCCGCTAATGGTTAAGGCATCTGTTGTCCAGATTGCGGTCAGTGAAATCGATGAGTTACTCGTTGCTGTGGCAATGAACGGTGGAGTTTCTTTGTTCAAGGTGACATCACAGAAGGTTGAAGCCGTGAAGACTTCCAATGGGACTATAGCAACGCTACCGTCACCGCAGAATGCAACTACAAATCTCATGCAGGTTGCGGCTGATTCTACAATCTACTTTCTGGATAAAAGCCAATCCCCCCAAGCTCAAAGGGTTTATGTGATTCGGCAGGGAGAAGCATTAAAAGTATTTCAAACAAACGGAATTCGCTTGCAAAACCTGATCCGGTTGCCAGATGGTAGAGTGGCGGGATCAAATAACTCAGGGACTTTTCATTATCACCTCACAAGTTCTGGGATGGGACACCGAATTACGTTTCTGGACGGGGTGCCTGGTCCACAGATTGCTTTTGTTGATGGAAATGTAATCGCGGTAAATCCACAATCCATCCTGCGGCCGATTCTGAAGAGAAATATTTCAAATGGAGAATGGAGCCTGATATCCCTGAATCAGTTTCTGTTGGGCCCAACCTGGAGAGGAGAATTCATTGGAACTGGTCCTGATGGATCAATCATTCTTTCTGAGAACAGATTGAACTTCTGGAAAATTTCCGATCCTGATAGCTGTTCTTATATTCCAGGTCCAAAAGTAAAAGCAGCATCGCTGGTGAATAGTGCTAATTATGCGAAACCAGATACTATCTCACCCGGTCAACTGATGACGATTTTCGGAGAAAATCTGGGGCCAGTAGAGGGGCATGGGCAATATTCAGATCCTTATGGAAGATGGATGAACTCTCCAGTCCATCCCGGTCTGGTTTTAGGAATTGTGGAGTACGGGTCACTCTATTATGCAGAAACTTCTCTGGTTTTTGGAAATTCAAACCAGATGAATGTACAGGTTCATTTTGATCGAAGTACTTGGAGTAGTAACTTCGAAGCATTTATAAAATGGCATGGTGCTTGGATACCATATAGTTCACATGTTGCTTTAACTCCTACAAACCCAGGACTATTTGTCCTGAATGGAGGCAAAGATGGCCAAGGTGCCATCCTCAATCAGAACGCTTCTGTCAATTCCACGGTGAATCCAGCATTGCCGGGGAGTATTGTTTCTTTCTATGCTACAGGGCTTGGTAATTATGACATTGATCAGGATTCAGGATATGCAACTCCATACGACACGTTGCCAAGAGTCAAAGCAAATGTAACTTTGCAGATTGGTGGTCAACCCGCTGAAGTTGTATATGCCGGTGGTGCTCCGGGATTGATCAATGGGCTGGTACAGATCAATGCCCGAGTCCCTGAAGGAATTCATGGCGCGGCAGAAGTAGAATTACAGGCCGATGGAGTCTCCACCAGCGGGACCCAGCGCGTCACAATGGCTGTGCAGTAAATCAGGAGCTAAACTAGTTCCTCACGAGCAGGGTCCCACTGGATGGTGCGGCCCTGCCGATAGCTTTCGACGGCCATGCGGGATGCAATGGATGTGCGGAAGCCCACTTCAAATGGACAGTTGACGGCCACACCTGTGCGGATGGCATTCAGGAAGTTGGCCATATGTGCATTGGGCGCTGTCTTGGTGGAGCCTAGCATTTCCATTCCCTGCGGTCGATTGACCTTCTGCGGAATGTAGCGGATCTGCTGGGATTTTGAGATTGTCCCATCGGTTCCCAGCACCTCTTCTCCCACGCCCGGCTGATTATTCCCGAATCCGGAGATCCAGCTGAAGAGAAGATCTTCCGGCTGTTCCATAGCGACAGACATGGTGTCCGGGACTTCCCGGCCATCTTTCCAGAGATAGATACCTCCGGTCATGGTTACCGCTTTGGGGATCTGCAGATTCAGCGCACGATACCAGAAGGCAACCTGATGGCACATATTTTCATAAATATTTCCGCCAGAATAATCCCAGAAGAAACGCCAGTTGATGAAGCGGTTCGGATCAAAGTCATGAGCAGGAGCGTCACCCAGAAAGCTTTTCCAGATGATGTTTTCCTGTGTCATGTCCGGCTGAACAGGACGTGACCACTGTGGTTTGCCATGAGGAGTATTGCGATACATCACTGCATTGATTGCAGTGATCTTTCCCATGCGGTTATCCCGGCCAGAAAGCATTTGCTGCGCATCGGTCATCAGTCCGGATGAGCAGCTCTGGTGTCCGATCTGGACGACACGGTCTTTTGCATTCTGATAGGCAGCACGCATCTTCTTTGCATGGTCCACAGTGAAGGCCATCGTCTTTTCCTGATAGACATGCTTGCCAGCCTGAAGAGCTGCCACAAAGTGTTCGCAGTGAAGATGCTGAGGAGTCGCAATCAGAACGGCATCAATCGATTTGTCTTCCAGCAGGTATCGATAATCAAGATAAGTCTTTGCCTGTGGAGCCACTGCCTTGGCAGCTTCCAACCGACGGGTGTAGACATCCGCAAATCCGACAAACTCTGTGTTCGGGCAGTTCAGTGCCTCCCGGACGATCTGTATGCCCCGATCACCGGGGCCGATGATGCCCAGACGCAGCTTGTCATTCGCGCCCAGAACAGAAGAGGGTGCGAGTGCGGTCGCCATACCGGTGGCGAAGTGTCCAATAAAATTACGACGGGAATTCTGTTTCACAACTTCTGCCTACATCTTATTACAAGCATTGAAAATGATTTGTATTCATGCTGGATTCCCGCTTGTTGTCGTGTTGACAGAAATTTCTGTATCTAATGGAGTGTGCTCCCTTTTCTGCTCCTTTTTGCGGCCTCTCTCCCTGATCCGGTTGCGGTGATTCCGCTGCAGGCTGAGCTGGATCATGTGCAGGGAATTGAAGTAGATGATGAGCGGTTATGGGTAACGTCCGTCGATCGCAAGCAAAAACGGGGATGGCTGCATGAGTTCGATTTGAAGAGTGGAAAGCTCCGGCGCAAGCTGGAACTCACTTTGGGAGAGCAGTATCATCCCGGTGGACTGATGAAGGATGGCCGGTCTCTCTGGATTCCGGTTGCAGAGTATCGGCGGAATTCCTCCGCTATCGTGCAGGAAGTGGATACCGAAACATTCCAACTGGGGCGATCCCTCAAAGTCGATGACCACATTGGAGCCGTGGCTATCATCAACGGCAAAGTTTACGGAGCCAACTGGGATGCCCGTCACCTGATTGATCTGGAAACAAGCGCGCGCAAGGACAATCCTCATGCCACCAGTTATCAGGACATGAAGTATATAGATGGGGTTCTGGTTGCTTCCGGTGTGGTGAAAGGAAAGGGCGGCGCCATTGATTTCCTGAATCCGGAAACTCTGGAACTGCAAAAAAGAATTGAAGTGGGGACTACTGATCGCGGCATTATTTACACCCATGAAGGGATGGCGATCCGGGGCAGAAACCTTTATCTGTTGCCGGAGGATGGCCCCAGCCGACTCTTTGTCTTTCTCCTTTCTGAATAATCAGAACCGGCCCGAGTAAACTGGGAACTTGTGCTGACTCCTGCTTCGCCCGAGGAGATGGCAGCAGCTCTGGCTGTTGCGACTTCTCAAAAACAGAAAATTCGAATGGGTGGGAATTTCTCGAAGGATCATGTCTCTCCTTCGGGACCTGCGGATATTACGATTTCCACTCGAGCCCTGAATAAGGTGCTGGTTTTTGAACCACGGGATCTGACCATTTCCGTTGAGGCTGGCCTTCCTTATTCGGAACTGACTCGTCTTCTCAGTGAACACCAGATGATGATTCCACTCGATCCCCCATATGCTGGCCAGTCCACAATTGGCGGCGTGGTGGCGGCAAACTCCAGTGGGCCCAGACGGCGATTCTATGGCACGGCAAGGGATCTGGTGATCGGCATGAGCTTTGCAACATCCGAAGGACGTCTGATCCAGTCCGGGGGCATGGTGGTGAAGAACGTGGCTGGGCTCGACATGGGCAAATTGCTGATTGGCAGTTGGGGAACTTTGGGTGCGATGGTTTCTCTGAATTTCAAGCTGACTCCAAAACCGCAGGAGACACGAACCTTTCTCATCGAATTTTCGTCACTGGCTGAAGCCATTAAACGACGGGATCAGATCCTCACCAGTGTGCTGCAGCCGCTTTCTCTGGATCTTCTGAATCCGGCAGCTGCGCAACGGCTGGACCTGGGCAATCAGTGGTGTCTGCTGGTGGAGACTGCCGGGAATGCCGCAGTTCTGCGCCGGTACCACCAGGAGTTTTCTGAGGGAACAGTGGTTCCCTGTGCCATCTGGGAGAAGGTCCGGGAGTTCACTCCTTCTTTTCTTTCCGATCATCCGCAAGGATCAGTGGAGACGCGAACCCATACGCTGGATCAGCTGGAGCCGGTTGCCGGATCCGCTACAGGAGCGCTGGTCGCACGGGCCGGGAACGGTGTGACATATATCCATCGGGAACAGGGATCACTGGCAAATCCCTGGCCGAATCCGGGAAGCAGTTTCTCCGTCATGGAGCGGATCAAGCATCTGCTGGACCCCAGTGGACTGCTGAATCAAGGGAGGCTCTATGGCCGAATCTAATGAGATGAATTCTGCAATATCGGCATCGGGCACTGTGGTCAGCCGTCATCCGGATGCGCCGACTCAACGGGATCTGGACAAATGTGTCCACTGCGGGCTGTGTCTGAACTCCTGTCCGACATACCGCGAACTTCGTGTCGAAATGGATTCTCCACGCGGCCGTATCTACCAGATGGTGCAGGTAGCCACCGGAAGTGCTCCTGTCACCAGCGAGTCTTATCAGGAACATCTGGGGCTGTGTCTGGCCTGTCGTGGTTGCGAGACTGCATGTCCGTCCGGTGTGCAGTACGGAAAACTGATTGAGGCCGCACGGACAGAGTTGCTGGCGAAGACTCCCCGATCCACGACCACACGGTTCATCCAGTGGTTTGTCTTCAAGCAGCTGCTTCCCTCCCGGACACTGTTGAAACTCGCCGGGTTGGGACTGTGGACGTATCAGAACACTGGACTGCAGAAGCTGGTGCGCGAATCAGGAATCCTCAAGCTGATGGGGGCGATGGGGAAAGCGGAACGGTTGGCCCCTGCTGCCGAACGGCCCGACTTCTATTCGAACATCGGTAAAGTTTTTCCGGCTGAAGGGGAGAAGAAGCATCGTGTAGCGTTCCTGGCCGGCTGCATGCAGAACATCACCTTTGCCCGTCTGAATGAGGCTACTGTTCGTGTGTTGCAGAAGAACGGATGTGAAGTCCACATTCCGGAAAAACAGAACTGTTGTGGTGCTCTCCATGCTCATGCCGGATTCCGTGATGATGCCCGCAAGCTGGCACGCAATAATATCGATGCAATTCTGGATGGCAACTACGACGCCATCATCACCAATACAGGTGGTTGCGGGTCCACGCTGAAGGAGTATCACGAACTGCTGGAACATGACCCGGCTTATGAAGAGAAGAGCCGGAAGTGGGTGGCCACTATGCGCGACATCAATGAGTTTCTGGCATCTATTGAACTGAATCGGGAGATGGGTGAAGTCCCCATGACCGTGACTTATCAGGACTCCTGCCATCTTGCACACGGGCAGAAGGTGCGGTCCGCTCCTCGTCAGATTCTGAAATCGATTCCCGGATTAACGCTGAAAGAGATGGCAGCCAGTGATGTGTGCTGTGGCAGTGCCGGCATTTACAACGTCATCCAGAATGAGATGTCGATGCAGATTCTGGAATCGAAGATGAAGAACGTGAATGCAACGGGAGCAGAGGCAGTGGCAACTTCCAACCCCGGCTGCCAGCTTCAGATTCGCGCAGGAGCGGATCTCTTCGGCCGGCAGCAGAAGGTGTATCACGTGGTGGAGTTACTCGACATGGCGTATCAGAAGGTGAAGAGTTAGTCGAGAATCTTCAGATCGATGACGGCAAAGATGCTTGTATCTTTGCCCGAAAGCTTTCCAATTACAGTCTTCTGTCCTTCTTTGAAATCACCGGAAGTTTCCAGATCAACATTTCGAAAGTGTATTGAAGAGGGAGTCTGGTCAAACGGAAGGTGGAGAGAAATCATTGCTCTTTGAAATCGAACATAACGAGATGTTCCTGTGTGGATAATTGCTTCAGGGAAAAAACGAGTGGCAGCAGAGGGTGACCCCTTTTCCATGAGAAGAGGTAGTGCATTGTTGTTTGTACGGGACTCATCACCTTCCTTCATGCGGATAGGAATCGTATCAATAAATTTCACGTCCTTGCATCCCATTGTGTTTTCCAGTTGACGGGCGACGGAAGCCAGGTCTTTTGGTATATCCGAGGCTTTTGAGTCAGATGGGGGAGAACACCACAGGAAGGAGAGATTCAATTCAATATCTTTTCCGACTGCGGCCAGGCTTCCGGGTCGATCCAGTTGTTCCACTACTTTTTTCATCTGGGCTACGGTATCTTTCGGCCCATAGACAACGATTGTCCGCAGCTTCTCATCCGCCTGAAACTCCACCTGAAATGGCCGCAGCAGGTTGGATAAACGGGTAAAAGCATCTCCACTTAAACTCTTAACGTGGATGATCTCAGCTTCATAGCCGGTGCGATCCATGTTTATGGGCGTGGTTGGCTTTTCTTCCGCCTTTTTATCCTGCCCCAGTAATGTGAATGCAATCAATACACTCAGGATCAGTCTCATCATGAACTCCTTTTCAATTTTGGTTATTCGCCTACCAGCAGAATCACGACATCAGGATCTTCCGTTTCCACCCGGATCAGGATGTTGTCGTCAGATTTCTTTTCTGTCACTGCTGGTGGAATGACAGGTTTTGCGATGACCACCCGCTTCACTGGCTGGGATGAAGCGCGCGGAGGATCAGTTTTCACTTGTGCCATCTCCAGTGGGAGCGCGGGGAGTGGCTTCGGTGTGGAGATGGTGGGGGCTGCTGTGATCTGTTGCGGTTCAACAGGTTTAAGTGATGCTTGCCAGAAAATCGCAAGAACCACGATGCTGGCGGCGGCAGCCAGCCCGAGTGGCCATCCCCATCGTCTGGCAGAAGATCCTGGACGCCGGATCTGCTCTGTCACTGCCTGCTGGACACTTTGTACAGATGCTGTCGGAATCGGTTCTTCCCGCATCTCCCGAAATAATTCATGAATCCGTTCTTCGTTCATCTCACCCTCTTTCCCCACTCAGGATGGCCTGCAGATGAGCCATTGCATGGGCCCCCTGACTCCGTACCGTTCCGGGCGTTGATCCCAGAATTTCTGCGACTTCAGCCGTGGATAGCCCCTCGATCTCCCGCAGAACGATTGCAGCCCGTTCCCGCGGAGCAAGCTGTGCCAGAGCCGCCATCAACTGTGCTTTTTCCTGCTCCCGGATCAGTTCACTTTCTGAGGACCGGGCCAGGGACGGAAGTTCGGGAACAGAAACCATCTCCCTGCTCGACCGGAACTGATCCATGCAGAGATTGACTGTTACCCGGTAAAGCCAGGAAGCCAGAGCAGCATGATTCGGAAAGTCCAGTCCGTTTCGATGCAGCCGGATGAAGACCTGCTGTGCGATATCTTCTGCGTCCGGCCAGTTTCCCGTCATGCGATATGCAGTCCGCAAGACCGGAGCCTGATGCTCTGTAAATACACGGTTAAACGCGTGGTCCACGCTGTGCGGGAACTCGCTGATGGTGGCCGTGTGAATCATCCCTCTGCAGCATAGAACGGTGACAGACCCGGAATCGTTGATGAGAACATCGAAATATTTTTAGAGATTCGAAATGGAAATGGAAGGGAAAAGAAATCCAGCAAAGAGGGAGGGGGACTGACGAGGAGAGTTGTGCACCCACCAGACCTATCGGTCAAGGTGGATGCACAAGAGAGAAAAAACTAGCGACGACGTCCGCGAGTCTTGGGTGCAGCTTCCCGTGTTTTGAGTGCCTGGCCGACGGGTGTTACCGTGTCGGCTATTGCTTTTTGCACCAGTGGAGCCATCAGCCGGTAACCATTGGCATTCGGATGCAAGCCATCTTCTGCAAGATCCTTGCGGAGAAGGCCTGCGCCATCACGCATGGAATCGTAATAGTTGAGGAAGGTGTAGCGACGGTTTTCCGCAAAAGTGCGAATCCAGTTGTTCAGATTGCGGATGGTGTCCGGCGGACGGGTCTTTGACATCTGGTAAGACGGGTTTATTCCCATGTTGTAGTCATGCACGGGCAATACGGATGCCAGGATGACTTTGATCCGTGCTTTGTCGGCAAGGTCACAGATCATGGTGATGTTGTTCTGGATGATGTTCAGCGGAGTTCCGCGGGCGATGTCATTGGTGCCGCCCAGGAAGACCATAGCCTGCGGTCGAATGTCGATCACATCGGCTTTCATGCGGGCCAGCATCTGCGATGTCACCTGGCCACTGATTCCACGATTGACATAGTCCTTGCCGGGGAAATACTCATTGAGGCGCCATCCATCGGTGATGGAATCACCCATGAAGACCACGCGCGGATCACTGGCAATGGGTGGATTGATACGGCTGTTCTGCTCTGCATAGCGGCCAAGTTGATCACGATCGGCAGGGCGGAGAGCTGCTTGCTGTTGCTGCAACAGTCCTTCAAAATGCTGTTCCAGCTGAGAGATCGCCTCCCGTAATTCACCAAACTGCTTCAGTCCGACTTCCGGAAAGGGATAAGGCCGTGGCATGGCGTCCGCAATGGTCAGGAATCTCTTGGCTTGTTCATTGAAACGGTAAGCCTGGGGTGTAGTGGCCCCGAAGGTCATCTCTGTGCGGGCATTTTTCATGCGATCCACCAGCGGCGCAGCTGCTCGTGGAAGATCGGGAATCACGATGGAGACGGATTCCATCAACTGGACCACCCGTTCCGTGAGTGCGCTGTACTCCTTGGTAGATAAAGCCTTTGGCTGTGGTTGCTGCTGTGCCAGCAGCGGTGTCATCAGCATCGCCAGAAGTGCAAGGTGTTTCATTTTTCTTCTTTCGTCAGTTGCAGCGTAATTGTTCCGATCAGAATCGGTAACCGCACCTGGATCTGTACCGGTAAACGGCGGTCATCATCCGTCATCCACACGTAAACCCGGCCACGCCGTCCATAGATGACATTATTCATCAGGAAGACTTCATGCCGGACGGTCTCAAATGATCCGGCTGGGGTGCGGATAGTCTCTTTATTCAGTGCCGTGATTTTGACGTTTGCAAATTTCTTGCCATCGCTGATGGGAAGGGTAATGCTCTGTCCAAGGTCCACTCTATGATTGCGCAAAGCGAGCAGTCCGCCCACGGTGTCGTGGACACAGGGTGGGATCTCGACACTGGCTTCGCGGATCACCGCATTCTTCAGCAGATCACGCTCCAGGAAGAAGGCATGCTTCCGTTCCCGGTCATAATTGATATTGGTCTCCCGGCGGCGATTTCCTTCATGGACATGAAGTCCGGCGGAAACTGCACACAGGGAGTCCCGCATGGTGCTGCGGTAGTGGTTGTCTACTTTGTAAAGTCTTGCCACTACACCCTGTGTTTCCAGATCCAGGGTGGCCTCACCAGCGGCGGAGCCTTCTTTCGGATCCCACTTCAGGCGAATGTTGCCCGCATGCACCAGGCGCCACTCCACGCCATAGTTCAGAATCATTTCTGCGTGAACTGAAATAAAAGAAAACAGTAACAGGAATAAAAATTTCACTCGCCTCAACCCTGAATGGAAGACTCTTCTTTAACGCATTTAGTTTGATTCATTAAAAATCGATGGATGCCAGTAGTTCAGAAGGACGTTTTTCAAATGCCCGGCATATGGCCAGCAGACTTTCAATGGATGGCAGATTGGCTCCGCGCTCGATGGAACTGATCTGGGAGACAGAAAGGCGTGCAGAGTTGGCCAGGTCCTTGAGAGACCAGTCCCGTTCCACGCGCAGCATCTTGATCTTGTGTCCCAGCTTTTCGCGGAGACGATCCTGTGGGGTTTTACCCAGTCCGAAAGCTGTAACGGCATTGGCTAGTGTCTGGCGAAGCTGGGCGATGGTAAAAGGCTTGGCCAGATAATCAAAGGCTCTTTGCTTGAATGTCGCCCGCATATCTTCCAGCGAGGGATATCCGGTAATGACAATGACGCAGATCTGCGGCCAGCGGGTCAGCAGCTGTTCCATGACGCGATCCCCACGAAAGTCTCCGCCTTTCATGTCCAGAAGGACAATATCCGGCGGTTTTGTCTCACCCGCATCGAACAATGGTTCTGGATGAGAAAACGTGCGGACGTTGTACAACCCTTCATCACGCAGAAGGTCTTCCAGATAGTTCCGGAAATCGGCATCGTCATCGAGCACAGCAATATCGATCAGAGATGTTGCCAGGGATTCGAGTTCGGGCGTATTTTCTGGAGTCGCCATCATCAGCTCGCTGCAGGTAATTTTACTTCCAGCCTTGCGCCACCACCAGGACGATTGGAGGCTGTAATTCCTCCTCCGTGCTGGGTAATGATCCCCTCGGCTACCGTCAGACCCAGGCCAGTTCCGCGAGAGTCAAGCCGTGTTGTGACAAAGGCTTCAAAAATTTCCGGCAGAACATCTGCTGGAATTCCCGGTCCATTGTCCTCAATGGCGGTGAATACCCAGCACTTGCTTCCGTCCGTCTGGGAACGGGAGACTGCCTCAATCTTTCCATCCGAGTGTACCGCGTTCAGGGCATTCCGCAGCAGGTTCACGAACACCTGCACCAGTCTGTCCGGATTGCCTTGTATGACTACAGTTGGTTCGATTCGGTTGATGAACTCTACCTGTGAGGATTTTTCATCAATGGCCAGGAGGCTCCATGCTTCGTCCACAATTTCACGAACCTGCACCTGTTTCATTTCCGGGGGGCGAACCCGGGCAAAGTCCAGCAGGCTCTCGCTAATGGTGCGCAGTCTCCGAGCTACCCGCAGCATTCTCTCCAGCCGTTCCCGTGCAAGTGGTGACTCGGCTGTCTCGTGAAGTTTTTCAATTGAGCCTGAAAGAACCGCCAGCGGGGTATTCAGCTCATGGGCCACAGAAGCAGACAAAAGCCCGAGGCTGGCCAGACGGTCCTGATCGATGAGGCTTTGCCGGGCTGCTTCCAGCTGTTCATTTTTCAGTTTGAGTTCAGATGCGGTTGCTTCCAGTTCGACGAGCGTATTCTCCAGATCCTGTTCATGCTTTCTGAGTTGGGTGACCGTGGCATTTCTGGATCGCATGATCCGTCCTATCTCGTCTCCCCAGATGCTGCTGTCCGGAATCAGTTCTTTTTGACGGTCCCCCAACTGAATGGCGGCATCCGCCTCCAGAGATTTCTGAATGGGGCCATAGACATAGCGCGGCATGATCCAGAGCTCCAGAATCAGGATGGCCAGTGCATATAAAAGTCCCAGGACTACAAAAATGGTCAGTTTTGCCCGATAAACAACTGAGTCGTAAAAAAGAGTAGGAACATCAAGGCTCGCGAAGCGGCCCGTTTCCGGAATCAGGCGATACATCCGGTTGAGGTCGTTGTCGCGATAAATTTGCCCTGGCCTCAGTTCCAGCCATGTGATAGCCTCCTGAGGCAGGTTCAGGTCGGATGAACTGCCTTCCTGGTAGTTGTAGATTTCAATGCCGGGGAACTGGAGCGACTGATTTTCCAGAAAAAGCCGGGTGAGTAAGGAAATCTCACGGGTTTTGGCGCTGGCAACATGGCTTTCAAATCGGGGAATAAGTGAGAAATAGACACTTGCAGCCAGCACCAAAAAGAACAAGTTGTGCAAAACCATGAACTTCGGGCGGACCTTCAGATTGCCGAATGCTGCAATCGGATTGAACGTGACGCGAGGAGGGGATGTGTCGTTCTTTTTGCGGTCTGACAAGAATTATTAGTCCTATTGCGTAAATTGTACGGTCATGGTAGAAAATGTAAAAGTCGGTGAGATGTGTTTTGACTCCTCACCTAACGCTTCGAAGCGATGCCCATCTTCTCTAAGAAACATGACTTGATTGCACGTGCGCTGGCTGCGTTCGTTGCAGTAGGTGCTCTGAGTGGCATAGCTGCGTACACTTACTTCTCTCATCCCAAGGTGATTGATGTAGGGTATCAGCCTAAGCAACCAGTCCCCTATAGCCATAAGCTGCACGCGGGTGACCTCGGAATGGATTGCCGATACTGCCATAATACGGTAGAAAAAGCAGCCTTCGCGGCCATTCCGCCTACCGAAACCTGTATGAACTGCCATGCCCAGGTGAAGCCGGAAAGTCCATACTTGCAACCTGTACGCGACAGTTATGCGACAGGCAAGCCAGTCGAATGGCTGAAGATTCACCAGCTTCCTGATTACGTATTCTTCAATCACTCAGCACACGTGACTGCCGGTGTCAGTTGTATTTCGTGTCATGGTCGAGTGGATCAGATGATCGAGGTCAAGCAGGTTGAGCCTCTCTCGATGGGATGGTGTCTGGAATGTCATCGTAACCCTGCCGCAAACATTCGTCCGGCAGAGTTGGTCACCAATCTGGCCTGGCAGCCGGATCGCGATCCTGCCGAGATTGGGCGGGAAATCATTGCACAGAAAAAAATTGCGCCACCAGTGAATTGTTCGGGGTGTCATCGATGAGTTTGGTTCAGATCGAAACAAAGGCTTTGACGGGCCGCAAATACTGGCGCAGCCTGAATGAACTGTCGGGAACTCCCGCTTTCCGTGAGTGGATGGTTAATGAGTTTCCTGGTGGAGCTGAGCTGCTCGATGGGGCCAGCCGCCGCAACGTCCTGAAGTTGATGGCTGCATCTTTTGGTCTTGCAGGTCTTGCAGCCTGTCGTCGTCCGGAAGGAAAGATTGTTCCCCTCTCCCGAGGTGTAGAAGATCTGATCCCGGGCAAATCTTACTACTACAATACGGTTTTCACGCAGGGTGGAAGTGCTGTTGGCCTGACGGTGGAGGCTCATGACGGGCGTCCCACCAAGATTGAAGGCAATCGCAACCATCCGCAGTCGCTGGGAGCCTCGAATGGATACGCCCAGGCATCTGTTCTGAATATCTATGATCCGGATCGATCTGCCGAGGTCCTCAAGGGCGGGCAGGTTTCATCGTGGGCAGAGTGGGATCAGTTTGCATCCCAGAAGTTTACGGCCGGTTCCCTTGGACGTGGTGCGGGGCTTCGGATTGTCAGTGAGTCGGTGGTGTCACCTTCGCTGTCAGAAGTTCGCAAATCGTTACTGGCAAAGTATCCGGAAGCAAAATGGGTGGAATATGAGCCGTTCTCGAACGAGAACGCCATTGCTGGAACGCGCCTTGTCTTTGGTCAGCCTCTGCAGGCTCACTATCACTATGACAAGGCTGATGTGGTGCTCTCCCTGGATGCAGATTTCCTGGGGATCGATTCCGGCTCACCTCTCTCAACCAAGAAATTTTCCAAAAAACGTCGTTCTGCAAAGCCGGAAGATGAGATCAATCGGCTCTATGTAGTGGAAAGCCAGTTCTCTGTGACTGGTGCAATGGCGGATCATCGCATCCGCAGCAAGGCTTCCGATATTGACAGCTTTGCTTCTGCACTGGCTCGTGAGCTGGGTATTCTTTCTGAGCTGAATGTTCTCGGTTCTGCAGATAAAGTGCAGAAGATCCTGATGGCACTGGTTCGGGATCTGAAGAAGAATGCAGGCAAGTCTGTGGTGATTGCCGGTCCTCGTCAGTCTGCCAGGGTTCATGCGCTGGCGCTGATGATCAATCAGGCGCTGGGCAACATTGGAACAACGGTCACTTTTACTCAGCCCCTGGCCTCGTCGGAAGCAAAAGCATTTGCGGATCTGGTCGGTGAGTTGAACGCAGGTTCTGTCGATACGCTGGTGGTGCTGGGAAGCAATCCTGTTTTCACGGCTCCTGTCAGTCTGAAATTCAGCGACGCTATCAAGCGCGCAAAAACAGTGGTTCATCTGGGTGCAGAGAAGGATGAGACTGCAGTTCTCTCCTCCTGGCATCTTCCAATGGCATCCTATCTTGAAAGCTGGGGCGATGCCCGGTCCGTGGACGGTACCGTTTCCATCCAGCAGCCTCTGATTCTGCCTCTGAATAATGGTCGGTCTGCTCTGGAGTTGACTGCGCAGATTGCCGGGTATAAGGATCAGAAGGGTTACGAGATTGTCCGGAATTACTGGACCTCCCAATGGCCTGCTGCTGAACAGGAAGCCCGCTTCCGTAAGGCTCTCCATGATGGAGTTTTGGCCGGAACCGCATTTGCTGAAGTCAAGGTAAGTGCCGACCCCAAGCGGGTAGCGCTTCCTGCGGCTGCTGCAAAATCAACCCAGGTTGAAGTTGTCTTTGTTCCGAGCTGGTCTGTCTACGACGGTCGTTATACCAATAACGCCTGGTTGCAGGAAGCTCCGGACCCCATGACCAAGTTGGTCTGGGATAATGCAGCACTGATTTCCAAAGCAACTGCCGACAAGCTGAAGGTTGTGGATGGACAGATTCTGAAGATCACCGTAGGTGGCCAGAGCCTGGAAATCGCAGCCATGGTTCAGCCCGGTCAGGCAGATGATTCAATTACGATTGCAGCCGGATTTGGCCGGAAGCAGATTGGCCGTGTCGGGCAGGGAACCGGATTCAACGCGTTTGAGATTCGTGTTTCCGGAGACGCCATTCAGTTTGCTTCCGACGTGTCGAATACGGGTAAGACTTATCAGTTGGTAACGACGCAGGAGTTTCACTCCATGACCGAGCCCAAGCTGATGGATGCCATTGAACCGAAAACGCGTCCGATTGTCCGCGAGGCAACGGTAGAAGAGTATCGGCATCATCCTGATTTTGCACCGCACATGGTGCATGCCCCGGATGATTCCATCTATGGCTGGTTTGATTATTCCGAGGGCAATCAATGGGGGATGACCATTGATCTCAACTCCTGTATCGGTTGTAACGCCTGTATCATTGCCTGCCAGAGTGAGAACAATGTTCCGGTAATCGGCAAGGAAGAGGTCAGCTATGGCCGTTCCATGCACTGGATCCGTCTGGATCGCTACTACACAGGTGATGCAGAAGATCCGCAGGCTGTGATTCAGCCGTTGTCCTGCCAGCAGTGTGAGGCAGCTCCTTGCGAATCAGTTTGCCCGGTTGCAGCTACCACGCATACACCGGAAGGTCTCAACGACATGACGTATAACCGTTGCGTTGGAACCCGGTATTGCGCAAACAACTGTCCGTATAAAGTTCGTCGTTTCAACTTCCTGAACTATCACAAGGAAATGGTGGACATCGAAAAGATGGTCTCCAATCCGAATGTTTCTGTTCGTATGCGCGGTGTGATGGAAAAATGTACCTACTGCGTCCAGCGAATTCAGGAAGCGAAGATCAAAGCAAAGGTGGAAGGACGTCGTGGAGAACTCCTGAAAGATGGAGATATCACGACAGCCTGTCAGCAGGTTTGTGCTGCTGACGCCATCGTTTTCGGCAATATCAATGATCCTGAATCCAGGGTCTCGCAGGAAAAGAAACAACCACGCAACTATGCGCTGCTGGCTGAAGTAAATACGCGTCCGCGCACAACATACCTCGCCAAGTTGCGGAATCCCAATCCGGAATTGGTGGAACACCATGGCTGATTTTGCACTTAACCCAGAGATGGTAGACAAGGTAACGCCTCGTCTCGTTAAAGGGAATTCGACATATAAGTCCGTAACCGATGACGTAAGCCGGATTGTAGAGACCAAGACTCCACGCGAGTGGTGGATTGCCTTTAGTCTGTCGGTAGCTATTGCGTTGATGATGGTCGGAATGCTGGCCTATCTGGTGGCATTCGGTATCGGTACCTGGGGTAATAACTCACCCGTTGGTTGGGCCTGGGATATTACTAACTTTGTGTGGTGGATCGGTATCGGTCACGCCGGTACTCTGATTTCGGCCATTCTGTTTCTGTTCCGTCAGAAATGGCGTACCTCCATCAATCGTGCAGCTGAAGCGATGACGCTGTTTGCGGTGGCTGCAGCTGCACAGTATCCGTTGTTTCATACGGGCCGTCCTTGGCGTGCAATCTACTGGTTGTTCCCTGTTCCGAACACTGACCTGAATATGTGGCAGAACTACCGCAGTCCTCTTGAATGGGACGTTTTTGCTGTCTCCACTTACGGTACGGTGTCACTGTTGTTCTGGTATGTCGGACTGATTCCTGACCTTGCGACACTGCGTGATCGCGCATCAGGCGTCCGGGCATACATCTACGGAATCTTTTCTCTGGGGTGGCGCGGGGCTGCCCGTCACTGGCGCCATTACGAAATGGCCTACATGATTCTGGCTGGCCTTTCTACTCCACTGGTGCTTTCTGTGCACACCATCGTCAGCTTCGACTTCGCAGTTTCGATCCTTCCGGGTTGGCACACAACGATCTTCCCGCCGTACTTCGTTGCGGGTGCGATCTTCTCCGGTTTTGCAATGGTGATCACGCTGATGACCGTTGCCCGCTGGGCCCTGAAGCTGGAACACCTGATCACGATCAAGCATCTGGAGAACATGTGTAAGGTCATTCTGGCCACCGGTATGATCGTTGGTTACGCATACGGTACAGAATTCTTCATTGCCTGGTATTCAGGAAACCCATACGAACTCTTTACCTTCGTCAACCGTGCTTTCGGACCTTACTGGTGGGCTTACTGGTCGATGATCTCCTGTAACGTTCTTGTTCCGCAGATCTTCTGGTTCAAGAAGTGTCGCACGAGCGTTCCGATCATGTTCGTCGCCTCCATCTTTATCAATATCGGTATGTGGTTTGAGCGGTTCGTCATTATTGCTACCAGTCTTCACCGCGATTATCTGCCGGGAAGCTGGGGCTACTTTAAGCCGACGATGGTCGATATCTGCACTTTCATCGGTACGATGGGGCTCTTTATGACTCTGTTCCTGCTCTTCATCCGGTTCCTGCCGGTGATCGCGATCAGTGAAGTCAAGGGCGTCCTGGCTCAGGAAGATCAGGTAGCAAAGCATGGGCATGGAGCTCATCATTAATTAAGGAGACGCTGAACGATGTCACAACAACAAATTCACGGCGTCGCTGCCGCTTTCAATTCGCCGGAAGCTCTTCTCCATGCAGCTAAGGAAGTGCGGAAGCAGGGTTTCTCCAAAGTGGAAGCCTACACGCCATTCCCTATTCATGGCATTGATGATGTCCTGGGCATTCCCCCTTCACGTCTTGGATATTTCGTGATTGTGGGCGGTCTGACCGGAACAACCCTGGCACTACTTCTACAGTGGTGGACTGGTGCTGGTGACCCGAATTCAATTCCGGCATGGACTGCACTGGTTCCTTATCCACTGGTGATCGGAGGCAAGCCTCTGTTTGCTTTTGAACCATCGATTCCGATTACTTTTGAACTGACAGTTTTGCTTTCAGCCTTTACCACTGTTTTTGGAATGATCGGCCTGAATAAGTTGCCCCGGTTTTATCACCCGGTTTTCAATTTCAAAAACTCCCCACGGATTACGGATGATCAGTTTGTTCTGGTGATTGAGAACACTGATCCAAAATTTGATGCTCATGAAGCGACCCGGTTGTTCCAGAACCTGCATGCTGATGCGGTGGAGATGATCGAAGAATGATGTCTCGCGTCACAGTTCTAGTTGCGATGATTTTTGTGCTGGCTGGCTGTGCCGGTCCGCAGCGGCGGCCTCCTATTGAGGTCTGGCCCGATATGGATCGTCAAGAGAAGTACAAGGCACAATCTGTTAGCCCGTTCTTTTCTGATCACCGCTCAAACCGGACTCCGGTTGAAGGTACAGTGGCCGTGGGATATCTCAAGGAAGATACTGTTTTCACCACTGGCGTGAGCAACGGACAATGGATTGGGAAAAATCCGGTGGAGATTACTCCCGATGTCCTGCGTCGTGGTCAGCAGCAGTTCAATATTTATTGCGCTCCGTGCCATGACCGTACCGGGCAAGGACAAGGAATTATTACCAAGAAAGTCCTTTGGCTCCCGACCAATCTCATGGAAGACCGGGTTCAGGAAATGCCGGATGGTGAGATTTACAGCGTAGTGACAGATGGCCGTCGCACCATGCACGGTTATAAGTTCCAGATTACAGAACAGGATCGATGGGCCGTGGTCGCCTATGTTCGGGCACTGCAGCGTTCTACACGCGGAACAGTGGCCGATGTGCCCCCCACTCTTCGTTCGGAGCTGAGATAGGAGACAGGAATGAGCGAACATACACATTTCGAACATACTCGCGAATCCTGGCACATTGACGGGGTTTTCTGGGCAAAGATCCGGAACATCATCCTCTTTGCAATGTTGATTTCATGGCTGGGAGCAGTTGCCGGATACTTCATGGATCATGACCGGTTCTTCTCTTCCTATTTGGTTGGCTTTACTGCGATCACGATTATTCCTCTGGGATGTCTTTTCTTCGTTATGGTGATGTATCTCACCGGAGCGGCATGGAGCGTCACGATGCGGCGTATTTTCGAAACCATTATGGTGACGATTCCCGTAGGCGCACTGTTGTTCCTGCCGGTTCTGCTCGGTGTTCATCATCTTTATGAGTGGTCGCACTCTGATGTTGTGGCAAAGGACGAGATCCTTCTTGGAAAGTCTGCCTGGCTGAATGAAACCGGATTTATGGTCCGCGCATTCATCTACTTTGCAATCTGGTCTGTGCTGGCGATCCGGATTTATACCAACTCCACACGTCAGGACAAGACTCACTCACTGTCATACATGGATTCCACTTCACGCTGGTCCGCCCCCGGACTTCTGGTGGCATTCCTCAGTGTGTCGTTTGCATCGTTTGATTGGATCATGTCATTGAACCCTCACTGGTTCTCAACCATCTTCGGAATTTACTTCTACGCAGGTGGTGGATTGAGCTGTATGGCAACAATGGTCCTGATCTGCCTGTGGCTGCGGAAAAACGGGATTCTTTCAAACTCTATTACCGTTGAGCATTATCATGATCTCGGCAAGTGGATGTTTGCTCTGACCGTATTCTGGACCTACATTGCCTTCTCCCAGTATCTGCTGATCTGGTATGCGAACCTCGCGGAAGAAACGTTCTTCTACATGGATCGTCAGGTAGGTAGTTGGAAATGGGTTAGCCTGGCCTTGCTGGTTGGACACTTTATCATTCCGTTCTTTGTTCTGATTACCCGGACAGCCAAGCGGAACTTCAAGGTCCTGATCTTTGTTGCCATCTGGCAGCTGGTTTTCTGCTACATCGATCTTTACTGGCTGGTGATGCCAAACTTCAACAAAGAAGGCGTTGTTCTGCACTGGCTCGACTTTGTCTGCTGGGCTGCTGTTCTGAGCACATATGCACTGGTCTTCTGGACCCGGCTGAAGAATCACGCACTGGTTCCTGAGGGTGACGCCCGACTGGAACAGTCGTTGGCTCACGTCAATATCTAAGGGAAAACAATGGACGAAAAAGTACTTAGATCACTGAATCCCGAAGAGCTGGAACGACTGCAGAAAGAAGGCTTTGACCGTTCCGATCCAAGTGGGCCTTGGGTTGTTGGTTCTGCAGCAATTATTGTGATCACTCTGGTGATTGTGGTGTTCAGCGTCGACTACCTGTTCCAGGCCACCTGGAGCCAGAACGAATATGAAGCTGTTCTGGCGAAAGAGTCTCCCGAGTTGCAGGATGTCCGGACAAAAGAAGCTGAACAGCTGAACCATTACCGTTATATCGATCAGGAAAAAGGATCTGTCCGGCTTCCTATTGATCGAGCAATTGATCTTTTTGCTGCTGAAGCAAAAGAAGGCAAGTTGTTTTATCCCGCGAAATCGGCTCCCGTGAAGGTTCCAGAGCCGGTGGATGCGGCGGCTGGTGGGGCTGGCAATCCGTCGCCCGCTCCGGCTGGAGCAGGAGTTGATCAGAAGAAGTAAATTTGCGTTGCTGGTGGTGTTGACCGCAGGCTGCCTGGTCGCGGCCGATCCGGAACTGCCATCTGAACTTCAGGAAGTCGGTGTTGACGAGAAGCTTGGCGATCACATCGACCTGAATCTGGAGTTCATGGGAACGGACGGATATCCGCACCGGCTTTCTGAGTACTTTAATCAGAAGAAGCCTGTGATCCTGAACCTGGTGTATTACACCTGTCCGATGTTGTGCAATCTGGTGCTGAATGGACAGACTGCCGCATTACGGGAGATTCCGTGGACGCCAGGCACTGAGTATGACGTTGTAACGATTTCCATTGACCCTACGGAAACATGGAATCTGGCAGTGCAAAAGCGGGCTACGACGTTAACAAGTTATGAACGGCCTGCACCGGGGTGGCGGTTTTTTACCGACTACAACGGCAATGTCAAGAAATTGGCAGATCAGGTTGGCTGGAAGTACAAGTTTGATGAGCGTGGAAAGCAATATGCACATGCATCCGCAATCATTGTACTGACGCCGGAGGGGAAAGTTTCCCGATATCTTTACGGGATCAAGTACAACCCTCGGGACCTGAGACTGGCGCTTGCAGAAGCGTCAGAAGAAAAGATCGGGATGACGGTGGAAAAGGTCTTGTTGATGTGTTTCCACTACGATCCGAAGGCGGGGAGTTACGTCGTCTTTGCGACGAATGTGATGAAAATCGGTGGTGTGCTGACCATGCTGCTGATTGGGTTGTTTATTTACCGCCTCTGGAAGAGAGATAAATCGAAGCCAACGGAACCGTTGGATGGAATTGTTCGCTAAATGGTGAATTGGTAAAACGATGGACTGGATTCGAAGCCTCATGTTGCCCGCACAGGGCACAACGCACGCCAAAGATGTTGATGATCTGTACATGTTCGTCTTCTGGCTGAGTGTTGTCTTTTTTCTGATTATTACGGGACTGGTCGTCGCCTTCGTTGTCAAGTACCGCCGAAGGGGCCCTAATGACCGTACAGGGAACCTGACTCACCATCTGGGAATGGAACTGACCTGGTCTATTGTTCCTCTGCTTTTGTGTATGGTGATCTTCTTCTGGGGATTTAAAGACTACATGACTGCGAATGTCCCTCCCGGCGATGCAATGGAAATCAATGTCGTTGCTGAGAAGTGGCTCTGGACGTTTGAGTATCCGGATGGGATGCGATCCATCGGGAGCCTTCATGTTCCTGTTGGTAAGCCTGTCCGTCTGATCATGCAGTCGAAGGATGTACTGCACAGCTTCTTTATTCCTGGTTTCCGGATCAAGATGGATGTCCTGCCCAATCGCTATACAGAACAATGGTTCCAGGCTGATGAACCTGGCGTGTATGACGTGCAATGTGCAGAATATTGTGGTCGTGGACACTCTCAGATGAACGCGAAAATTTATGTCGATACTCCGGAGAAGTATGAAGACTTCCTGGAAAATGGCGACGAAGAAATGCGGAAAATGCCTCTGGCTGAACTGGGCAAGCTGATCTATGAGACTCGTGGCTGTATCACCTGCCACTCTCTGGATGGATCACGCGGGCAGGGACCCAGCTGGAAGGGAATTTTTGGGGCGGATCACAAAATGACTGATGGCCGTTCCTTTAAAGTGGACGAGAACTACCTGCGCGAATCTATCCTGGAACCTCAGGCAATGATTGTTCAGGGATATGAAGGCATTATGCCGACATATCAGGGATTGCTGCGTGACCGGGAAATCCTGGCCATTATCGAGTTCATTAAAGCGCAGAAGTAGGGATACTGGAAGAGAGACGCATTATGGCAACACTCACTTTACCTGTTGTTAAATCTCAGGGACCGGCTAAACCGGATTACCTGAATGATCCGAAAGGCATCATGAGCTGGCTTGTCACTGTCGATCACAAACGGATCGGCGTGATGTACCTGTGGAGTGTCCTGTTCGCATTTTTGTTGGGTGGTCTGTTCGCACTCCTTCTTCGGCTGGAACTTTTAACGCCGGGTGAAGACTTCATGTCTGCGGATACCTATAACAAGGTGTTCACGCTGCATGGAGCCATCATGGTGTTCTTGTTCATCATTCCTGCAATTCCTGCTGCGTTGGGTAATTTTGTATTGCCACTGATGCTGGGGGCTAAAGACGTCGCTTTCCCCAGGCTCAACCTTGCCAGTTATTACGTTTACGTGGTTGGCGCATTGATGGCCGTTACTTCAATGGTGTTGGGCGGAGTTGATACCGGCTGGACCTTCTATACTCCTTATTCGACGTCAACTGATGGTGCCGTCACTCTGATGACGCTCTCTGCGTTTGTTCTTGGTTTCTCCTCGATCTTTACCGGGCTGAATTTTATCGCAACCATTCACAAGTTGCGCGCTCCGGGTATGGGCTGGTTTGAGATGCCGCTGTTTGCATGGAGTATTTATGCAACATCCATCATCCAGATCCTGGCTACACCTGTTCTTGCCATCACGCTGTTGTTGCTGGTGATGGAAAGAGCCTTCCAGGTCGGTATCTTTGATGCGCGGCTGGGGGGCGATCCGGTTCTGTTCCAGCACTTCTTCTGGTTCTATTCCCATCCTGCTGTCTACATCATGATTCTGCCTGGGATGGCAATCATCTCCGAAATTATTCCCGTATTTTCACGGAAGCATATCTTCGGATATCGGGCCATTGCATTCAGTTCTGTTGCCATTGCGCTGATCAGCTTTGTCGTGTGGGGACATCATATGTTCACTTCCGGACAATCCCAGTTGGCAGCTGCGATCTTCTCGTTCCTGACCTTCCTGGTTGCGATCCCATCCGGTATCAAAGTGTTTAACTGGGTGCTCACGATGTATCAGGGGTCAATCTCGTTTAACACTCCGATGTTGTATGCCATCAGCTTCCTGCTGCTGTTTTCTATCGGTGGTCTGACTGGACTATTCCTGGGTGCTCTTTCAGTGGACATCCATCTGCATGATACTTACTTCATCGTTGCTCATTTCCACTACGTCATGATGGGTGGAACGGTGATCGCATTCCTGGGTGGAGTGCATTACTGGTGGCCCAAGATGTTTGGCCGGATGTACAACGAAAAGTGGGGAGCCATTAGCTGTGCCCTCGTCTTTATCGGATTTAACGTGACTTTCATGAGTCAGTTCTTCATGGGGTCACAGGGTATGCCCCGCCGCTATTACACCTATCTGGATCAGTTCCAGCCGTTGCATGCTTTCTCTACTTTTGGAAGCTGGATTCTGGGTCTGGGTCTGTTTATTGCCGCAATCAATCTGGTTGTGTCGCTGCGGAAGCCTATGGATGCTCCCAGCAATCCATGGGGTGGTCGGACTTTAGAGTGGGATACTCAGTCACCACCAATTACTCACAATTTTGAAGAAACTCCGGTGCTGTCACATGGACCTTATGACTATAAGGCACCTGTGCAGCCACACCATACCGCGTAAGGGAAATTAAGAATGTCTACGCACTCGATCACAGTGGATGGACACGGCCACGATCATGGCCACGGACACCACGATCCGAATTTACAGCACCACTTCACCGAGATGGAGCAGCAGTTTGACAGCGCCAAACTCGGCATGTGGCTCTTTCTGGCGACTGAAATTCTCATGTTTGGCGGCCTCTTTGTGGGCTTTGCCATGCAGCAGGCGAAATTTCCGGAAGCGTTCCAGGCTGCTCACCATCATCTTGACCGGATCATGGGTGCAGTCAATACCGTTGTTCTGCTGATCTCCAGTTTCACGATGGTGATGGCCGTTTGGGCTGCCCAGATGGGAAAGCGCAAAGCTTTGATCGTCAATCTGGTGATCACTCTTGCCTGCGCTGCCACATTCCTTGTCGTCAAGTTCTTTGAATACAGTCACAAGATTCATGATGGATTGCTTCCCGGTAAGTTCTTCAGCTATGCCCAGGGCGAACCGAATGAGTATATCTTCTTCAGCTTCTACTTCATGATGACCGGACTCCACGGAATCCACGTCCTGATGGGGATGGCTGGAATTACCTGGCTGTTGATCCGTGCAATTCGCGGAGAGTTTGGTCCGGGATACTTTACTCCGGTTGATCTCATTGGACTGTTCTGGCATCTGATCGATCTGATCTGGATCTATCTGTTCCCATTGCTGTACCTGATTGGTTAGGAAAGAAAAAGAATGAGCGATCACGCATCTGAACATCCGTATAATCACGCAACTCCGAATGACTGGAAAGGTTATCTCGGAATCCTGATTGCGCTTCTGTTTCTGACTATTGTCACGGTAGCAGCTGCCTATTATGACTTTGGCGAATGGAGCATCATCGTCGCAATGGTGATTGCAACCGTCAAGGCTTCACTTGTGGCTCTGTATTTCATGCACTTGCGTCATGACAAGCCTGTGAACGTCATTATCTTCCTGTCAGCACTGCTGTTTCTGTCGTTTCTGCTGATCCTGTGTCTGATTGATGTGAACAGCCGTGTTCTCCCCACTCCAAAAAACTGGAAAGGCCCTGAACCCGGATTGGTCAGCCCTGCAGAACTGAATAAGCCGCCTGCTGTACCGGGAGCCCCTGCTCCTGCCGCAACGCCAGCTCCGGCCGGAGAGGCACCTGCTCCTGCACCAGCTCATTAATTTCAGGCTGATTCTGCTGTACCCAAAGATGAGAGGCGCTCCTTCGGGAGTGCCTCTTTTTTTTCTTGTTCTTTGTACTGCAATTCGTAGAGTTTATAGTAGATTCCCCGCATTGCCAGCAGTTCCTGATGAGTTCCCATTTCACGTAACTCACCTTTGTGCATGACAAGAATTCTGTCTGCTCGTTGGATGGTGGAAAGTCGATGAGCAATGATAATCGATGTTCTGCCGGTCACCAGATGGTCCAGTGCAGCTCGGATGCGCGTTTCCGTTTCGGTATCGACGCTGGATGTGGCCTCATCCAGAATCAGGATCTGTGGATCATGGACCAGTGCTCGTGCAAAACTGACAAGTTGCTTTTGTCCAGTAGAAAGTCCGGCTCCCCGTTCACGGATCGGGTGGTTGAACTGCTCAGGCAGTGATTCGATGTAATCGAGCAGGTTTACCTGTCGGGCCGCCCATCTCATCTTCTCCTCTGGGATCGATTCAGAGCCGAGGCGAATATTTTCTGCCAGGGTTCCAGTAAACAGATAAGGATCCTGCAGGACAACTCCAAAAACGCTTCGGAGGGATTCCAGTCGAAGATTCCGGATATCCATGCCCCCAATGCGAATTGAGCCGCTCTGGATGTCATAGAAGCGCATGAGCAGGCTCATCAGAGTTGTCTTGCCAGCACCTGTATGGCCGACGACTGCAACGGTTTCTCCTGGTGCAATCTGAAAGCTGACATTTTTCAGAACCCATTCCTCATGCTTATAGGCAAAGGAAACCTGATCAAACTCAATTCCCAACTTCTGAGGGGGAAGGTCTTTTTCATTCTGCGGAGAAACAATGGAAGGCTTGGTATCCAGTAATTTGAGGACTCTCTCGCTGGCAGCCATTGCGGATTGCAGGATATTGTACTTTTCGCTGAGATCCTGAATGGGCCGGAAAAAGCGTAACCCGTACTGGAAGAAGGCCACAACAATTCCCAGTGTGACTTCTCCCTGTTCTGCCTTGAATCCTCCATACGCTAACAGACTGGCAAGGGCCAGCATACTCAGAAATTCCACGATAGGATAGAACCATCCATAGGCAAAGATGGAGTCTTTGAACGCATCTTTATGCTCAGCATTGATCTGCCGGAACTCCTCCATGCTCTTATCTTCCCGGTTGAAAAGTTGCAGTACCGCGATGCCATGAATGTGTTCCTGCAGGTAGGAATTGATCTTTGCGATTGCAATACGGGTCTGTTGATAGCTAATGGAAACCGATTTCCGGAAAATGATGGTGACCCACAAGACAACAGGAAGGATCGCCAGTAGCAATAGTGTCATTCCAGGGCTGAGCTGGAACATGGCTACGATGACGAAAGTAAGCATCAGAAGATCGCCCAGTATCGTGACCAGTCCGGAGGAAAAGAGCTCATTCAGAACATCAATGTCTGTAGTGACACGGGTGACCAGCCGACCAATTGGGGATCGGTCAAAGAAACTGATATCGAGCTTTTGCAGGTGCCCGAACACTTCTTTGCGAAGTCCGAACATGGCTTTCTGTCCTGTCCATGTCATCAGAAACGTCTGAGTGAACTCAAAAATCATTCCCAGAAACAGAGCCGTAAAGTAAATTCCCGAAAGTACAGCCAGTCCCATCCAGGGATCTGCCGGAAGCCAGCGATCAATCGGTGTGACGGGTGTTTCAGCAGAGGGAACAAGATAGCGGTCGATCGCTGTCTTCGTCAGGAGCGGGCCAATTACCTGAACAACTGAGTTGGCTAGTAGAAGCAGAACGGACGCAAGGACAGCCTTTTTGTATGGCGCAAGGTAACGGAACAACCTGCGCATAATCTGCCCATCATAAATTTTTCCACTCAGTTCTTCTTCCACTCAACCATTGTAAGAAGCTGGCCGTTACACTGTAACTGCTGATGGTTTGTACAAAAGACGGAGTTGTTGTTTTAAATAAGCCCAAAGGCTGGACTTCCCACGATGCGGTGAACAAAATGCGCCGTTTTGCAGGCACAAAAAAGGTTGGCCATCTGGGGACACTGGACCCGATGGCCACTGGTGTTCTTCCTTTAGTTGTGGGGCGTGCCACAAGACTGGCGCAGTTTTATACGAAATCCACCAAGAGATATCAGGCAAAAATTCTCTTCGGTTTTCCGACAAATACGTATGATGCTGATGGAGAGGCTACAGCAGAAAAAGTTGAGCCGGATTTTTCCAGAGAGAATCTTGAGGGCTGGCTGCATGAGTTCCGAGGAACAATCCAACAAGTGCCACCTGCTGTTTCCGCAAAAAAAATTGGCGGAGTTCCGGCATACAAGCTGGCACGGAAGAATATTGAAATAGAGATGGCTCCAGTGGAGATCACTATCTCTCGATTGGACTTGATTTCTTTTGAACTGCCCGAAATTAAGCTGGATGTGGAATGTTCTGCTGGAACCTATATCCGCTCTCTGGCGCATGATCTGGGGAAAAAGGCTGGATGTGGCGCACATCTGATTGATCTGGTCCGAACTAGATCAGGAGGCTTTCTGCTGGAAGATTCCCGGACCATGGATGAGATCAAAGCGCTGGCCGAAGAAGATCGATTTTCAGAGGCTGTTCTTCCAGCTGCAGAGCTTCTTCCTGAGTTTCCCTGCCAGAATGTCGACGAGATCACTACTACCCAGATTCGTCAGGGGAGAGATTTCAGAATCTCTCCCTTTGCAAACTGTTCTGCCCGTTATGTGAAAGCAGTGGGGTCGGACGGGACGCTGGTGGCAATTGGAGAACTCCGGATTCCAAATCTTTACCACCCGGTCCTGGTGTTCTAGTCCTGTTCGCGCAGTTTTTTTGCGTAACCTTCTTTGTTGACCTGGCGGGCGCGACCCAGCGCAAGCGCGTCTGCCGGGACTTCTTCTGTCACGACACTTCCTGCACCGACATAGCTCTCATCTCCCAGAGTCAAAGGAGCTACCAGTGTGGAATTACTTCCAACAAAGGTCTCTCTTCCAATCCGGGTTGGTGCTTTCTTCTTTCCGTCATAGTTGCAAGTGATCGTTCCTGCACCAATGTTGGACTTTTCACCAATGGTTGCATCGCCCAGATAAGAAAGATGTCTCGCTTTTGCTCCGGCACCCATTCGGGTATTCTTCAACTCCACAAAATTTCCAATGTGGACACCCTGCTCGATGTGATTATCCTGACGGAGCCGTGCAAAGGGACCAATGTGTGACCCTGATTCCACTACAGATTTATTGATGATCGAATAAGGATGAACTTCAACACCATCCTCGATGGTGGAATCTTCAATGATGCATCCTGCTCCGATATAACAGTCTTCACCTATGACAGTATTGCCACGGAGCTGTGTTAAGGGACCGACGATAGTGTCTGGTCCAACCTTTACCTGTCGGTCAATTTGAACTGTTTCCGGATATTCAATGGTGACTCCATCCAGCATCAGTTCTTTTGATTTACGATCGCGCAAAATTTTATCAGCTACGGCTAACTCTACCCGAGAGTTAATTCCCAGAAGCTCAGATGGATCTTCCACTCGCAACGTCACTGCATGGTGTCCTGCATGCCGGAGGATCTCAATCATATCGGTAAGGTAATACTCTTTTGCTGGATTATTGGGCTTGATTGTGTGGATGTACTTCCAGAGAAGTGCCGAATCAAATGAATAGATTCCGGAATTAATTTCTTTGATCTTGTACTGATCAAGTGTTGCTGCCTTCTGTTCCACAATCGCAATGATGTGATGTGAATCATCCATCACAATGCGACCATAGCCTGTTGGATCTTCCAGTATCGTGGTGATAACTGTAGCAGCGGAACGGGTTGCCTTATCCCTTTCCAGCAAAGCCTGCAGTGTTCCATCACTCAATAGAGGAGTGTCTCCATAAAGAACGATCAATCGTCCTTTACGCTCACTCAGCATAGATTCTCCCATGAGCATGGCATGTCCGGTGCCCTTTTGTTCCAACTGACGGAAGAATGTTACTCCATAAGGCTTGAGTATTGCCTCCACCTCATCTGCCTGGTGTCCGGTCACTACAAAAACATTTTCAGGAGTCGCTATTTTTAGAGCAGACTGAACGACATTTTCGACCAGTGTAATTCCGCCAGCACGATGAAGTACCTTGGCTTTTTTGGATTTCATCCGGGTACCCAGACCCGCTGCGAGGATTACGATTGTGAGCGCTTGATCTTCCATCTTTATCTATTCTACCGGGCAGCTTTTCTATCCTGTTGTTTCAGCCGGGACCGGAGAGCAAGTTCAACAGCAATAGCAGCTGCAACTTTAGAGTTATGTCGCACTTTCTCTGTTTTAGCCAGTAGATTTCTGCCGATGACTTCCACTTTCATTTTCTTGAGTCGCAATAAATCTACTTCAACGGGATAAACCTTTTCAGCGGCATAGCGTCTTCTTCGTTCTCCGCCAATATGGTGTGTGTTTACAACGATGCAATTCACCAGTTTTTTTCCACCGTGCTGGATAATGGCTTCGATATGATCCGCTGCTGAAAACTGCATGGTTTCCCATGGTTGCCACATCAGGTTACAAAAATATGCTTTGAGGGCTTGGGAGCGACGAATCTCTTTCGCGATGCCTTTTACCAGAAGATTCGGGATGACACTGGTATACAGTGATCCGGGTCCATAAGTAATCAGGTCAGCTTCACGAATGGCTTTAAGTGTTTCATCCAGAGGATTACATTTTTCGGGATGTAAATAAATTTGTTTGATTCTCTGGCGGGATCGGCTGATCGAGGATTCCCCGCGGGTCTCCTGTCCATTTTCCAGTACTGCCCTGAGTTCAACATTGCTGGGGGTGGATGGATAAATACGGCCAAGAATTGCCAGAACTTCGGAGGAGACCTGAATTGCTTTCAGGAAATCACCAGTGACGTTTGTGAGGGCTGTCAGGAAGAGGTTGCCAAAGCTATGACCTTTCAGTCCCCGCCCTGCATCAAAACGGTATTGAAAGAGCTCAGAGATTAATGCATCGTCTTCTGAAAGAGCAACCATGCAATTGCGGATATCGCCAGGCGGCAGAACGTCAAATTCTCGTCTGAGGCGTCCAGAACTGCCCCCGTCATCAGTTACTGTCACAACTGCTGTGATATCGATGCGAGGCAGTTTCCCTTTGGGGCGAAGAGCCGAGTACTCCTTCAATCCCCGGAGCAGGGAAGAGAGTCCGGTGCCGCCCCCAATTGAAACAATGCGTAGTGGTGAATCCATACCGTGATCGCGGACGATCACCTACCTATTCACTGGAATTCTGCGGACTCAAAACTGCTTGGATTGCGGGATGAGACAGGTGCTCGCTCAGATCTGAGTCATTCCGGATTGCCAGTCGGTTGTTGGGGTCTTTTTGAATAGCAACTGTCAGATGTTCTGCAGCCTCTTCTGGCTTTCCACCTAATGCCAGTGCAACTGCCAAGGCATAGTGATGGTAGTCTGTGTCCTGTAGTTTTATCGCATGCCTGAGGTTTTTTTCTGCATCCTCCAGACGGCGCTGGTTGGTGAGAGCAATGCCATAGTTGTAATAATCTTCTGGCGTTTCCAGTTTGACCTGTTGCTTCTCCAGCCTTTGTTCACACATCCGCAGATGTGTCTGAGCGGAGAAAACAAGACCTTTGTTAGGGCCCTTAATCACCTGTTCAAACAGGTCCTTTGCCTTTTTCAGCTCTCTTGCATGGAAATATTCCATAGCTTTATTGAAGCGTTCCGTTTGCTGAGTGACATCGTTCACTTCAACTGCAGCGGATTGCTGAGTAGTTTTGGCGGTGGTTTTGGGAGACTGGAACTTTGACACGGTCTTTGATTCCTGACGGGTGGGCTTTAGCCCACTCTTCACCTGTTTATTAGCCTTTATAACATTCTTCTCCCTGTTAAGTTTTGGGGAGGTACAAGACGGGAAGTGCTGATTGAAAACTCAGTTGAATCAGCCATCTGCATCTTCATCCTCGAATACACTAACAGTTTCCAAATCTTCGGCCTCGAAAATATGACTGCACTCGAGGCATCTGACATAATCCACCCCACCCTGACGATATAGTGGCTCCGTGCGGGAGTGCTGGCACCCGGAAGTCATAGACGCAATATGGCTTATTCTACTCAACAGGGCTTCCCTGTCAAGTTGACGAAGCCGGATGGCAAAATCGGCGGATGATGATGGGAAATTACTCTTTGAATGGTTCTTGCGCTGAAGATGGGTTGCCAGGATCATCCTGGGATGAATTTCCGGAAACAGCGTCCAGGCGTTCAATTTTGACTATTGCAATCCGGTTTCGATCCATGGCCTGGACTGTATAGCGTCTTCCACCTTCTGCCAGTTGCTCTCCCCCCTGTGGGATGAATCCAAAGCGGGAGAGAAGAAAGCCTGCCAGTGTTTCGAATCCTGCTTCAAAGGGCAGATCAATACCGTATTGTGTTTCAAGATCACGAATGGGAATTGTTCCATCCACTTCGATAATCGGTTCTTCCCGATGATGCGGATCACGCCGTGCATCATGTTCGTCGTCGATTTCTCCGAAGATTTCTTCCAGTACATCTTCAAGAGTGATCACCCCACTGATGGTGCCAAACTCGTCTACTACCAGCGCCAGATGGGAATGTCCGGCACGGAATTCGTCGATCAGCTCATTTAGCGGCTTTGTTTCGGGGACAACAGGTGGTTTTCTCAGCCAGTCACTGAGATGGAACGGACGGGCAGTCCTTCTCCGCTCAGTGGCAGATCTCCGCTCCCTCCAGACACGCAGCAGGTCGCGGTAGTGAATTACTCCCACAATGTTTTCCGGATCATCTTTGTACACAGGGACACGGGAATAGTTATGGGTGGAAATCATCTTCAGAACATCATCCAGAGATGCATCAATGGGGACAGAAATTACATTTGAACGGGGCACCATCACTTCCCGGGCGACAAGAGCGTGGAGATCCAGCACCTGGCGGATAGCGGCCTCCTCAAACGGTGCCAGTGCACCTTTCACCCCGCTTGAAGTCACAATATGTTTGATCTCTTCAATGGAGTGACCACCAGAGTGAGTGGTGCCCTGTAGTCCAAAAACTCTGGCAACCAGAGCAGACAATCGTTCCACTACCAGAACAAATGGTTCCAGGATGCGGTAGCAGATAAGCATGGCCGGCGATGTCAGGATCGCTACCCGTTCTGCCTTTTCTACGCCAAGATTTTTGGGAACGACTTCGCCAATCACAACCAGTACTAATGTAAGTAACAGGAAAGAGCAGGTGAAACTGATCAGGCGGAAGATGAATTCATTTTCGGAATTCATGTAAGGCTGAAACCAGCCCAGCATGGCATGAAAGAGTGCTTCTTCTCCCATCCATCCCATCCCCAGGCTGGCCAGTGTGATGCCCACCTGAGCGAGAGAGATCATCCGCTCCATGTTGCCAATAAGACTGACCGCAGCTTGGGCGCCGATATTCCCTTTCTTTGCGAGTTCTTCCATGCGGGATGGTCGAACTGTCAGTAGAGCTACTTCGGCAGCAGAAAAAAAGGCGTTGACCAGAGTCAGGATGATGAGCGCAATAATGCGATAACCAAAATGGGAGTCGTCCATAGATACGATGAAGAGAGTGAACCGCGCTCTTCGTTATATTAACGCTCTTGCCGCTCTGGTACTTGTGGCAGTTCTGATTGCCGTCTACTGGTTTCTGGGCAGGCCGATGCCTCAGGTGACTGGAACCTTGCAGGCCGGGGTGTCTGCACCTGTCACCGTGGAACGGGATTCAATGGGTGTAGCACATGTCCGTGCAGCAAATATCGAAGATGCCCTCTTCACCCAGGGATACGTGACCGCTCAGGATCGCCTGTGGCAGATGGATGCCATCCGGCGCCTTGCCTCAGGCGAACTGGCGGAAGTTATTGGAGCTGCCGCTGTGGAATCAGATAAAGAATCCCGCAGGCTGCGGCTGAAGCGGGCTGCCGAAGATCACATCAACACCATGCCCGAAGCTGACCGGAAATGGATTGCGGCATATACCCGTGGAGTGAATGAATACATTGAGGCTCACCGAAAAAATCTTCCGGTTGAATTCCGGCTCATGGGATATCAGCCAAAGCCCTGGAGTATGGCCGATTCTGTCGTCGTTGCGCTGCAGATGCATCGCATCCTGACCACCAGCTGGAAAGAAGAAGTGCAGAAAGCGATTCTGCTGGAAAGCGGAGACCGCCAGAAAGTGGAAATGCTCTTTCCCATTCGCAGCGGCCGGGAAGAAGTACCCGGCTCAAACGCCTGGGCTGTATCGGGGAAACATACCGTATCCGGAAAGCCGATTCTGGCCAATGATCCCCATCTGGAGTTTGCATTCCCATCGACGTGGTATCAGATCCATCTGCAAGGCGGAGAACTGGATGTGGCTGGTGTTACGCTTCCGGGAGTTCCAGCCATCATAGTGGGACATAATCAGCGGATTGCGTGGGGCGTGACTAATCTGGGATTCGATGTTCAGGATCTCTACGTCGAAAAAATCAATCCGGTGACGGGGCAGTATCTCTTTGAGGGAAAAATCGAACAGGCCCGACGTGAAGTGGAACAGATTCTCGTGAAAGACAGTTCCCCCGAAGTTCTGCAGATCTGGGTGACACGGCACGGTGGAGCTTCCATCAACGACAGGGGCAGAGTTCTGGCCCTGAAATGGACAGCCACACAATCCGGGGATTTTCAGTTTCCTTTTGTGGACCTGAATCGTGCACAGAACTGGACAGAGTTCCGGGATGCTCTGCGTCGTTTCGCCGGCCCGGGCCAAAATTTTGTCTATGCCGATGTCGATGGCAATATCGGTTATCAGGCCACCGGATTTCTCCCCATCCGAAGAAATTTTGATGGAGATGTGCCTCTCGATGGGGCTTCCGGACAGTTTGAATGGCAGGGGTATATTCCTTTTGACGAACTGCCTTCCGCCTTCAATCCTGTTTCCGGAATGATCATTACCGGCAATCAGAATCCCTGGCCGGTGGATACAACAACCCGGGTCAGCGGCGAATTTGCACCCCCGTACCGGTTCCGCCAGATTAAGGCGCGTCTGGAAGCAAAGGAACAATGGAAGCCTGAGGATATGCTTTCTGTCCAGACCGACATCTATTCAGAGTTCCTGAAGCTGATTGCAGATCATGTGGTGAAGGCGAATCCTCCATCCGGTCCTGCTGTGAACATCCTGAAGGAATGGAATGGACTGGTCGAGGAGAAGCAGTCGGCACCTCTGATGACCACACTGACGTTCCAGCATCTGCGGAGGGCCGTTGCAGAAAAAGCATCTCCGAAAAACGGAGCCATCTACAACTACCAGATGTCCCCGACTGTCATTGAAAACCTGCTGCGGACTCGTCCTGCTGACTGGTTTGCCGACTGGAATGCGGTCATCCGGCAGGCCTTCGCCGATGCGCTGGAAGAGGGGCAGCGAATGCAGGGGCAGGATGTGACGAAATGGAGATGGGGAAAGTATCTGGAGCTGAATCTGGGCCATCCGGTGTTATCCAGGCTTCCCTGGGCAGGGAAGTACTTCCGGATCCCTGCTACGCCAATGAGTGGCTCGTCCACCACAGTGAAACAGACCACCAACAGGATTGGCCCATCCATGCGGTTTATTGCCGATCTGAGTGAATGGGATCAGTCCCTGAATAATCTGACGGTGGGTCAGTCTGATCACATTTTTTCAGGCCACTTCAAAGACCAGTGGCCTGCCTATATTTCAGGGACCAGTCTCTCGATGCAGTACAGCAACGTGAAAGCGGAAAAGACGCTCAGGATTGAGCCTTTGCACTGATCCGCTTCAGTTCAAACTCCCATGCCGTGCGGATTGTCTCTTTCAGGTCTGTGTAGCGGGGCTTCCATCCCAGAGTTTTCTGCAGCTTGGTGGAATCGGCGACCAGTTCCGGTGGATCACCTTCCCGGCGTTCCCCGAACTGGTGGGGTACTTTTTTTCCCGTCACTTCTTCCACTGCCTGAATCACCTCAAGGACGGAATATCCACGTCCGGTGCCGCAATTGAAAGCCTGGGTGGTTCCTCCCTCATCCAGCCACTTCAGGGCCGCCAGATGAGCCTGGGCCAGATCGGTGACATGGACATAGTCGCGAATACAGGTTCCATCGGGTGTCGGATAATCTCTGCCAAAAACGGTGACAGGCTTGCCGGAATGAATGGCCCGGAAAATCAGAGGAATCAGATGCGTCTCCGGATCATGTTCTTCTCCGATCCCCAGTCCGGGTTCGGCTCCACAGGCATTGAAGTAGCGGAGACGGACACTGCGCAGTTCGCGATGTTCATCCATCCAGTCCAGGATTTTCTCCACCATGGCCTTCGTCTCTCCATAGGGATTGACAGGTTGGATTGGAAGAGTCTCCGGAATGGGAATCTGTTGCGGGTTTCCGTAGACAGCGGCGGTAGAGGAAAAAACAACTTTACGGACGTTGGCATCCACCATTGCCTGAAAGAGGGAAATAGTTCCGCTGACATTGTTCGTGAAGTATTTTTCCGGAATGGCAGCGGACTCGCCTACTGCGATCAGCGCAGCAAAATGAATGACGGCATCCACGTTATAAAGCAGGTCCTGTATCTTTTTGGTTTCTGCGAGATCGACAACCTGCAGCACGCCGGAAGGAAGATTGTGCCGGTATCCTTTGGTCAGGTTGTCAGCGACAGTGACCTGATGGCCCGCACGAAGGAGGAAATGAACGGTATGGGAGCCGATATATCCGGCTCCGCCCGTAACAAAAATGTGTCCCAATCGCTGAGTTTACTTCAGAGCTGCTTCGATTGCGTGAGTCAGTTCCGGCGATTCCGGTTCCACTTTGGACTCAAATCGCTCGATGACCTTGCCATCTTTTCCCACCAGGAACTTGGTGAAGTTCCACTTCACATCCCCACCAGTCTGTGTCAGGTAGCTGTAGAGGGGCGTCATGTCTGATCCCTTAACGGAAACTTTGGAGAGCAGCGGGAAGGTGACATCGTAGTTCCGCGAGCAGAAGGTCTTGATGTCCTCATCTGATCCGGGTTCCTGCGCACCAAAATTGTTGGCTGGTACACCCACAATGACAAATCCTTTATCTTTATACTTCCGGTAAAGAGATTCCAGACCTTTGTATTGCGGAGTGTAACCGCATTTACTAGCGACATTCACGAACAGGACTGTTTTCCCCTTGTAGTCAGAGAGCGAAACAGGTTTTCCATCGATGGAGTTCATTTTGAACTCATGGACGGAGGAAGCAGCAAGAAGTGACATAACGGCAATCAACGCATTCATGCCTAATAGCATGACTCAGTTTTCAGTCTTGCGGCGATAGATAATTGATCCCCGTGTCCGGGCGATCTCCTGATATCCGGAAAGCCAGGGCTGCAGATCTTCATATTGTGCAAGGGCAAGGTCTGGATTGTATTTCCCAAGACCATCCACAACGAATGTCGGGCGGGATGCAGAAAGCTGCTTTCTCCGCTCCGCTCCATCTGCGGAAACCTGGCTGGAAAAGAGATGGCGGTCCGCAAATACTCCCGTCAAAGGCTGGCTTTCCAGGAAAGGAGTGCCGCCCGGTAGTTGGGTGAGTGCATCTACATCTGGCCGGTATCCCCAGACGAAGATCGTATTTCCTGGCTGTTTCATGGCATTGATCACACCAGCTGCCATCTGGCTATCCCTGTACATGGCGAGATCCGCAATTGGTTTCTGCATGGCCAGGTTCAGATAGGGCGGGCCAAATCGCAAGATCGGCAGCAGAAGAACTGCAAGAGGAAGCCATTTCCATCGATTCATGCGCAACAAGCCCTGTGATGCCAACAGGCAGAGGGGCGGTAGCAGATGGAAATAGTAGCGGGGGAAGAACCGGAATCCGGCAAAGATACAGGCTGCGGCTGCTGCAATCCAGAATGCGATCTGCCAGTTCCACTTACCCCGGATTGCTCCAATGACCAGCGTTGCATGAAATCCCAGCCATCCCAGTGTTTTCAGGAGTCCATCCCGCCATGGATTCTGGATAAATGTCTGTGATGCATAAAGGGATCCCCATTGCCATACCTGCTCCAGATACCCTGTCCACAGAAATACCGGCGCTGCAAAGACTCCGAAGGCAGCTGCCGCTTTCCAGGACCAGAGCAGGGGAAGAAACAGAATCGCTTTGGTGTTGACGTGAAATCCCAGCGAAAGGACAAACCCTGCCAGATAAGGACGATCTTTGACCAGCAGGAGCGCTCCCATTACGGGAGCCAGAGTCAGCATATCGGGACCCAGCACCAGCGCTGCTGAGGCAACGTCAAATGTCAGGAAAAACGCCAGCAGCAGGCCGGCCAGAGGATTCCCTGCCAGCCGGGCCATCAGCCATGCGCACAGGGTTACGTAGCCTGCGCCAGCGGCACGAAGCAATAGCGTGGTCTCGCTGTGCCACAAAGTGTAGAGATAGGGAAATAAGGGTGGTTTGTCGAACCAGAAATCGATGTAGGGAACGCGTCCGGCCAGAATATTGACGGCTGCTGCCGCAGGATAGGCTTCTTCGATCCAGAGAACCCCGAAATGACACAGACGGCTCAGGAGTACGACAACAAAAACTCCAAGGGTGAGCCGTCTGTCCAAATGACTCCTCTAGTTTTGCAGTTCGATGGAACGTGCCAGCTTGATGGCATCGTTTTTCAGCAACTCTTCCAGAATTTCTTCCGGAACCTGAATATCTGTTTCCACCACACTGACTGCCGCTGATGGTTCACCGGATTTCTCAGGAAATTCTGCGCGACCCAGTGAGAAGTTAGCGATGTTGACCTTGTTCTTGCCCAGAACATTACCGATGTGGCCAATCACACCGGGGAGATCCTGGCTGATGGAGAACGTAAGGTGTCCGTCCAGCTTGGCTTCACAGTAGATGCCGTTGACGCGAATCAGGCGGGCATTACCTAAAACTACTGCACCTTCCACGGATACCGTACCTTCGTTGGTTTCCAGTTCCAGCAGGATGGAATCGGTATAGGTAGCTGATTTGCTCTGATGCACTTCTGTCACGCTGAGGCCTCGGTCTGCTGCCAATTGAAGGGCATTGACCAGGTTTGCCTTGTGAGAGAGAGACTTGTTCAGCAGTCCAGCCAGTCCGGCGTTTCGCAGCAATGTTGTATTGAGTTCTGCGATACGTCCGAAATAAGTCAGGCGAGCTGCTTTCGGATTGCCGGAACTGATGGCAATGGCAAATGCTCCCAGCTTTTCAGCCAGAGAAATGTATGGTCCAAGTGCACGATACTGTTCCGGAGAAAGCGCTGGCATGTTAACAGCGTTGATGGCGATGCCATTCAGGAGATATTGCACTACCTGCTCGACGATACGGACGCCAACTATTTCCTGTGCTTCTTCGGTGGAACCCCCAATATGAGGAGTTGCTACCAGGTTTGGATGTGCCAGCAGGGGGTGATCTGCAGGAAGTGGCTCAGGGGTAAAGACATCAAGACCTGCCCCACCCAGCTTGCCAGAATGTAATCCTTCGGCAACTGCATCCTGATCCACCAGTTCACCACGGGCGCAGTTAATAATTCGGGCACCCTTTTTCATCTTGCCGATTGCCTCGGCATTGATCATTCTGTCGGTATCCGGTGTCAGGGCAACGTGGAGTGTAATGTAGTCGCTCTGGGCATACAACTCATCAAGTGAAACCAGCTCAATGCCTAAATCTGATGCGGTTTGTGGATTCACATAAGGATCATGAGCAATGACGCGCATCGAAAATGGACGTGCACGTAAAACTACTTCACGTCCGATGCTTCCCAGCCCCAGAATTCCCAGGGTTTTTCCACGCAGTTCATTTCCCTGGAACTTTTTCTTCTCCCACTTGCCGCTGGTAGTGGAAGCGCTGGCAGCCGGAATCTGACGGGCAAGAGACAACATCAATCCCAGAGTGTGTTCAGCGACCGACACAGCATTTCCGCCGGGAGTATTCATCACCAGAACACCGGCAGTGGTGGCAGAAGGGAGATCTACATTATCCACGCCGATTCCGGCCCGGCCGATGACTCTCAGTTTGGGGGCTTTTTCGAGAACAGACTTGTTGACCTTGACTGCACTGCGAACCAGCAGCGCATCTGCGTCGGCCAGGTGTTCGGCATACCCCTTTGGATCGGTGATGACAATATCCCAACCCTTCTGGGCATGGAGCAATTCTATGGCCGCTGGAGAAAGCGGCTCAGCAACAATAACCTTCATGTGAATTCCTGAAAACCTTTTCGCTTACTTTTGAATGGCTACTTCTGCGTAGACTTTTTGAACGGCGGCTACGCCTTTTCCAAATTCAACCGGATATCCATTTGCTGAGAGGATCAGTTCCAGCTGCGCAATCATCGTGAAGACATCCGAGATATCGAAATATCCCAGATGAGCAATGCGGAAGATCTGCCCCTTCATGCTGCCCTGTCCATTGGCAATGATGGAGCCAAAACGGTTTCGGAACTCCTTCACAATGACGCCGGAGTCCATTCCTTCCGGAGCAAGAATCGAAGTCACGGAATTTCCCGGATAAGCACTGAATAACTTTAGTCCAAGAGCCGCGGCTGCTTCACGCGTGGCCTTTGCCAGCAGTGTTGCATTGGCAACCAGATTATCCATCCCCAGTTGCTGGATATATTTCAGGGCTTCATCCAGTGCCAGCAGAATTGCAATTGATGGGGTCCATGCGGATTCACCTTCTGCTGCGATCTTTGCTTCCTTTTTTAGATCGAAGTAGAAGCGGGGAAGCTTTGCTGTGGCATTTGCTTTCCAGGCTTTCGCGCTGATCGTCATGAATGCGATTCCGGGAGGAATCATGAAGGCCTTCTGTGAACCGCCAATGACAATATCCAGCCCCCAGCCATCAATGTCGAGAGGCATGGTGCCCAAGCCAGTAATGGCATCGACAATTAAGAGAGCGCCTGTATTTTTAACCAGCTCTCCGATGGCTTTCACGTCGTGAACGGAACCCGTTGAGGTTTCAGATGCCTGCAGCAGAACAGCCTTGATTTCAGGGTTTGCTTTCAGGGCCTTTTCGACATCAGTGGGGCTGACAGCCTGACCGTATTCTGCTTCCAGAACGGTGGCCTGAACACCCCATGCTTTGGAAATACCCACAAATCTTTCCCCAAACTTACCGGCGGAAAGAACCAGGACATGGTCACCAGGAGAAAGAAAATTGGAGACAGATGCTTCCAAACCACCTGAACCGGAAGAAACCAGGACAACGGTATCGTTCTGGGTACCCAGAACATCTTTCAATCCTGCAATAACACGCTTATAGAGCTTACGAAAATCTTCAGTTCGATGATGGATATCAGAACCCATCATTGCGTGGAGAGCTTGTGGCAGTAGCGGAGTCGGACCAGGGGTCAGGAGACGCTGTTTCTTAATGTACATTTTTGACTTGTGACGTGGAACAGGGGGTCTTTATTAGAATAACAGACGCATGTCTCTGATCTCCCAACTGCAAACAGACCTCGTGGCAGCTATGAAAGCCAAGGATGAATTGAAACTTGGTGTTGTCCGTATGATCAAAACTTCTTTAACAAAGTACAAGGCAGACAACATGAAGGATGCAGATGATGCTGCTGAGCAACAGATTCTGAATTCTCTCGTCAAACAGCGCAAAGATTCCATTGAGATGTTCCGGAATGCAGGTCGGGAAGAACTGGCAGTCAAGGAAGAAAAAGAAATGGCAATCCTTGAGACATATCTTCCAAAACCTGCAACAGAAGAAGATATTACTGCTGCAATCGCTGCTGCTATTCAGGAGAATCCTGATGCCACGATCAAACAGATGGGAGTCGTAATGAAGGCAGCACAATCAAAGCTTGTAGGGAAAAGAGTGGATGGAAAAGCACTTAGTGAAAAAGTGCGTGCCCACCTTTCGTGATTTCTTGAGCATAGAGAGATCTCATCAATCTCTCTATGCCTGCATCATTCAATAGGCATTTATTTGTTCTTTTTCTCAGAATGCTGTTTCATGACCGTTCTGGCAGCAACCTCTTTGGCTCTTTTTCCATAACGGCCACTCTTTTCTGCACTTTCTTTAATGTGTTCATACTGGCGTTGCTCTTTTGCCGTTGCTCCTTGAAGATGCTTCTTGCCAGGCATAACTTCTTCCTCCAGATGAAAACAAAGCAACCCAGTCTCCAAAGTAAGGGGATAGAAAAATGAAAATTATTCAATATAAATAGTGTTTATTGTTTGCTATTCAGCTGAGAATCCACCCTGATGGACAAAAAGCAGTTTCTCGCAGGTCTCTGCACATTCCAGACAAAGTTTCATACATTGCTCGATCAGGGGAGTGTTGAATTGACTAGCTTCGCATTCAGCTAAACAGTGCCGACAGACTTCAGCACAGATTCCACAGGAAAGAGAGAAGAAGCTGGAACCTGATCGGATCATTTGCGCCGTGCTTTTACAGATATCTGCACATCCTTGAAGTGCGCCCAGCAACGAAGGAGTACCTGCTCCTGCTTCTTTGCAGTGATCCAATGTTTCGACACAGATCTGGTGACACGCATTGCAGATTTCGATGCAATGAGTCATCTGATCTGTGAGTCCGGTCTTTTCTTTCAATGCTCTATGAAGATCATAAGGTGAATCGAGTGCCCTGTCAGGGGTAAAGTTTTTTCTGAGAAATTTCAGCCGATAAAATACGAAATTCTATATGGATATGAATCTCTTTTTCAGTGCTAACATCCAATCACTATGTCCACTCATACAGGTGTAGAAAATAAAGCTGATATTGGCTTAAAGGACAGCGAACGCAAGGGTGTTGTTGGCATTTTGAATGCTTTGCTTGCTGATGAATATGTGCTGTATACGAAAACCCGAAATTTCCACTGGAATGTAACGGGTCCAAATTTTCAAGAGTTACATGCTTTTTTTGAAACACAGTATGAAGAGTTGGATGGAATTATTGATCAAGTAGCGGAACGTGTCAGGTCTCTGGGCGAACGTCCGGTATCCACCCTTGGTGAGTTTCTGAAAATTTCACGCTTAAAAGAGTCTCATGACGAACTCAATGCTCATGAAATGCTGCAGGAACTGCTGGCAGACCATGAATCCCTGATTCGCCAGATGCGGGAAGATCTGGCTGAAGCAGACACCCGATACAATGATGCAGGAAATGCTGATGAAATCACTGGCTGGCTGAAGCAGCATGAGAAGATGGCGTGGATGCTTCGCTCGTTGTGCGATTAATCACAAAAATCATCGCCAAAAACCATAGGGCTCCTGTCCAGTAAGGGGCTCCCATTCCCACATGGTCATAAAGAAGCCCTGCCCATCCGGGTCCAATGACGCGGGCCAGACTGGCTAGCGATTGAGAAACTCCCAGAATCTTGCCCTGTTCCTGTGGTGGAACGAGTCTTGATAACACTCCTGTTAAAGACGGGCTTGCAATTCCAAATCCAAGAGCGATTGCTACACATGCAACATAAAGTCCCCAGATTTCCGGTGTCCAGGCAATCCCCAGAAACCCTATAACCGCCAAAGTCGCTCCACCTGTGATGAGTTGAATTCCTTCCCATCGATTGCTGATCTTTCGGATCAGATATCCCTGTGTAAACGCTCCGGCGAGTCCAATCACAGCAAAAATAGCTGCATTTGCATCCGGCCCCATCTGGAAGCGGTCAAAAGAAAATACGGCAAAATTTGTTTGCAGGGCAGACATCGCAAAATGCATCAGGAACCAGGCCAGAAACACAAGTGAAAGAGTGGGCCTTCGCACGGAAAGGGCAATCTGGCGAACAGGATTTAAGTCCCCTAACTGAATTGGCTCTTTCCTTCGACGTTCTTTGGGTAATGATTCCGGCAGGAAAAAATACATGGCAACAACTGTGACGAGCGACAGGATTCCTGCTGCATAAGCTGGTGCAGAGAGGCTGATTTTGCTGAGAATACCACCCATGGCTGGGCCGATAATAAAACCGAGTCCGAATGCAGCTCCAATCAGGCCAAAGTTTTTGGCCCGATCCTGTGGGGAAGAGATATCGGCGATGTATGCCTGTGCAGTTGCGATATTTCCGCCGGTAACACCATCCAGAATACGTGCGGCAAAAAGAATCCAGAGAGCTGTTGCCCAGCCAAAGACAAAGTAGCCAATCGCTGTTCCAAACATGGAAATCAAAAGGACTGGGCGGCGACCGTATCTGTCCCCTAACGCGCCTAGAAAGGGACTTGCCACGAATTGTGCTGCGGAAAACGAAAGAGCCAGCAAACCAACCGTGAAGGCATCGTTCTGGAACTGACGGACAAGAAAGGGAATGATCGGAATCAGAATCCCGACGCCCAGAAGGTCCAGAAATACCGTTAAAAAGATCACTGTCAGCGCATGTTTGCTGACTTTCTGTTCAGTTGCTTCCAATTTCCTAGGATCTCATGAGATGGAGAATTTCTGGTCAAAAGAGTCCGCGCTGTGAGGTATTGCGGCGGATTCCGAAGTATTCAAAGGCATATTCCGTGGCCATGCGACCTCGTGGCGTTCTGTCGATGAATCCAAGCTGGATCAGATACGGCTCGTAGACTTCCTCGATCGTAGCCGCCTCTTCGTCAATGGACGCAGCAATTGTATTGATTCCCACGGGGCCACCACTGTACTTTTCCAGGATGGTCAGCATGATTTTCTGATCAATCTCATCCAATCCATAACGATCCACATCCAGCAGATCCAGCGCAGTCTTTGCGATCTCGTGATTCACGGTGCCGTCTGCACGAACCAATGCATAATCCCGGACACGACGTAGCAGCCGGTTGGCAATGCGCGGTGTCCCACGGCTTCTGCGGGCTACTTCTGCAGCGGCTGGTGCATCAATCTCTACACCCAGAATGGATGCTGACCGCTGGACGATTCGGGCAAGATCGGAAACTTCATAGTGATCAAGTCGGAGAACCAACCCAAAACGGCCACGGAGCGGAGCACTGATCAGCCCCTGCCGCGTGGTGGCACCAATCGCCGTAAATTTGGGAACGGGCAAGGTGTGTGTGCGTGCACCGGGTCCGGTTCCGACAAGGATATCGATCCGGAAGTCTTCCAGCGCAGAGTAAAGCATCTCTTCCACATCAGGAAGCAGTCTGTGAATCTCGTCAATGAAGAATACCTGCCTGGTCCGGACATTCGAGAGAATCCCTGTCAGATCCAATTTCTTCTGAAGGATGGGCCCCGAAGTTTGATCAAATGCGACTTCCAGTTCCTGCGAGATGAGAAGGGCGAGTGTGGTTTTCCCCAGTCCGGGTGGTCCATAAAGCAAAACATGATCCATTGCCTCGCCACGGATACGGGCTGCCTCAATGGCGATGGAGAGATTCTCTTTCAGCTTGGACTGTCCGGTGAAATCGGAAAGGCGCTGCGGACGCAGACTTGCTTCGAACTGTTTTTCCCCATCCAGGGCAGCCGCAGAAACGATTCCTTGCTCTCTCATGTCTTAACGTACCAACTCAAGTGCCCGCCGGAAGTAAGTTTCAAAATCAGCCGGTGCATCTCCAGACTTCAATTGAAGAACTGCTGTTTCGGCGGAAGCTTTGTTCGAACCGAGATTGATCAGGGCGGACAGAACATCCGCTTCCATGCCAGAGAATTCAGGAGAAGCCGGGATCTTTTTGAGTTCTGCGCCAGGCAGCAGATCCAGTTTATCGCGCAGCTCCACCACCATTCTTTCTGCTGTCTTTTTTCCCACTCCAGGGATTTTCGTGAGGCGGGTCAGGTCACTGTTTCGGATTGCCGACACCAGTTCATTGGTTGCCAGCCCGGAAAGAATAGTCACAGCCAGTTTCGGCCCAATCCCGCTGACACCAATCAGCCGTTCAAAGACGTTTTTTTCTTCTTTTGTATGGAAACCGAACAGGGAAATCGCATCTTCCCTGACGTGTGTATGGATGTAGAGGCGTGCTTCACCCCCGAGATGATCCAGATGAGAAAATGTGGAAACAGGGATGGTAACGTCATAGCCCACACCCTGAACATCCAGAATTGTTTGCCCGGGATTTTTTTCCAGGATAGTCCCACGCAAATAAGCAATCATGAAATGAGTATCGTATATGGCCCGGCGTCTCTTTTTTGTTCCTTCAGTCCATCGTGGTAAGGCAGAGCTTCACGGTGAGGATGCAAAGCATCTCACACGTGTGCTCAGAGTGGAGCCGGGACAACTCTATCACGTGTCAGATAATCAGCAACTCTATCTGGCCGAAGTGGAAACAGCGCATAAAGGGCTTGTCTCTTTTGTTGTGAAAGAAGAGCTGGATTTTGAACGGCCACCTGTTGCCATTACTTTATATGCTTCACTGATCAAGTTCGACCATTGGGAATGGATGCTGGAAAAAGTAACGGAATTGAATGTATCTCGCATTGTTCCGGTAAGAGCAGAGCGGACAGACAAAGGTTTGGATCAGGCCGCAATCAAACGGTCCGAACGCTGGAAAAAAATCATCCTGGAAGCTGGGCAGCAATCCCGCAGGGTCGTGTTACCTGAATTGGAAGACGTTATTCCCTTTGAAGAAGCAGTCCAGTCAACGGCTGATGTAAAGCTCTTTTGTGACGAAGAGGGCGGAATTCACCCTCGGGAACTGATGGGGCAGAAAATCGAATCTGTTGCCATTCTTATTGGTCCGGAGGGCGGCTGGACTGAGAAAGAACGAGCCATAGCTTCTGAATGGAAACCGATCTCTCTGGGGAAGAATGTATTACGGGCTGAAACTGCTGCGATGGCGGCAATGACAACAATCTTCAACATTGCCTGATCGTCTGTTTGCTAGGATGTAACCATTAAAACGGTTTAGCTTTATGTTTTTTCTTATGCAGCCTTGTCTGTCCTGCCTATCTTTGCCGCCAAGTCTGCTGGGTTATCAAGGAACAAATTTTATTTTTGCCAATTTCTTGGCTCTGTTTAATTGGTGTATGATTTTTTTCATGAACTAACTATTGAACTTAACTAGTTCAATATCAGGAGGTTGTATGAAGCTTCTCGCTCGCGCAGCCATGTCCGTACCGTTTCTGACGGTAGCCCTGTTCGCTCAACTGGCTAGCAATACTTCTCTGGTCGGTACCATCACCGACACCTCAGGTGCAGCCGTCTCTGGGGTCAACGTTACTGCTCTCAATGAAGGGACGCAGGAAACCTACAACACAACAACAAATGCCAGCGGTTATTACGAATTCCAGTTTGTGAAAGCTGGCAGCTATGCGATCACTTCCCGAAAAGACGGGTTCAGTACCGTCATCACACGAAACATTCCCATCAGTGCAAATCAGACCGTCCGTACGGATTTTTCGCTTTCAGTGGGCGAAGTCACTCAAAGTATGGAAGTGGTGGCGGATGTACCTCCCATCAAGACAGATGATGCGGCTGTCAATGAGTTGATCAGTACCAAGTCAACTGCAGAACTTCCGTTGAATGGAAGAAATCCCCTGCAACTGGCAGCCATTACTCCGGGCGTGATTCCTGGAAGAAAAAGTGGTGCGAGTACTCCCGGGGGTGGTGAGGGATACATTGGTGCTGGTGTCCGTGAGATCCAGAACAGTGTGTCTCTGGACGGTGTCAGCATGATGAATAACCTCATCATGACCACTACCTATCGGCCCAGCGTCGATGCGGTGCAGGAAGTCCAGATCCAGACCGGAACCTACCCTGCACAATACGGTGGTTATCTTGGTGTACAGGTAAACGTTGTGACCAAGAGCGGTTCCAATGATTTCCATGGAGCTCTCTTTGAATTCCTGCGGAATGAAAAGCTGGATGCGAAAGACTTCTTTCTTCCACAGGGGCGGAATAAATCTCCTTTCCGCCAGAATCAGTATGGTGTCCAGTTCAATGGGCCATTATGGATTCCCAAAATTTATAACGGAAAGAACCGGACGTTCTTCATGTTCGGATGGGAAGGGTTCCGCAATAATTCTCCCGTGGTCAGCAGTCTGAACAATGTTCTCTCTGATCCGATGAGAACAGGAGATTTCTCTGCTGTGGCCACACCAATTCGGGATCCACTGACAGGGAATGTGTTTGCGGGAAATATTATTCCGCAGAACAGGCTCTCTCCGCAGGCTCTGAATTCATTGCAATACATGCCCCGAGCCATCCGACCGGGGATTGTTCAGAACTTTGACACGTTTGCTGAGAATAAGAAAGACGCAGATCAATTTATCGGGCGCCTGGATCATTCCATCAGCGAGAATCACCGGCTGTTTTTCCGTTATGCACTGAGCGACATCGCTCTTCTCAACGGAAATGCCAATCCCTATAATGGCTACACTCAGCCAGTTGCGGACCGGAATCTGGTAGCTGGATACACTGCTGTTCTGTCTCCCACTGCCATCAATGATTTCCGGTTTGGACGGCAATATACATCGATTGATTCGGTGAATTTCTTCTCTGCTGGTTCCCGGTATTCACCCGATGCAGGAACTCAGTTGGGAATTCCTGGTTTCACAACCAGTGCGGATAATCCCGGACTCCCATCCATCGGCATTACCAACTTCATGTCCATTGGTGGTGACAACATGGGATCCAGTAACTGGTACCAGACGGATGAAACCTGGCAGATCTCGAATACCCTCTCCTGGACAAAAGGTTCCCACCAGATTGCTGCGGGATTCGACAGTCGAAAGGTAATCACCAACCGTACTGCCAATAACAATCCTCGAGGTGGGTTCAGTTTCAGTGGAGCAATGACTGGAAACGCTGCAGCTGATTTTCTGCTGGGAATTCCACAGAACATCACCACCCCCGGACAACTTTATCCGGGTGGCGCACAGCAATGGCGCTACGGCTTCTTCATCCAAGACAAGTGGCAGGCCTCCCGGAACCTGACCCTGACTTTTGGATTGCGCTATGAACTTCCTGTAGTTCCACAATCCACGACAGGAAACGGAACCATCCTGAATCCGGAACAGACTGCGTTCATTCCGTCAGATGTCCCCAGCAAAATACCCTACCACCAGGCGGACCGAAATAACTGGGCGCCGCGATTTGGATTTGCATACCGGCTTCCGAGCCGCTTTGTGATTCGCGGTGGATTTGGAATCTATTACAACCCGAACCAGATGAATACCTATACGCTGGCTTCCACAAATCCACCTTTTGCCACCATCTCGACATTTACGAACACAATCACCAACAATGTGATTCAAAGTCCATATGTCAGCTTTGCCAATCCGTTCCCTGCGGTAACTCCGGGAGCGCCAACACGTGTCAATGCGTTCCACATCAATCCGTATCTGCCGAATGCAACGATGAACCAATGGAGCCTCAGTCTCGAGCGTGGACTCTGGCGAACAGCGGGTATTGCATTTGAATACCTCGGATCGCATCAGTATCATCTGGATCGGAGTTTTTACAACAATACTCCTGCGCCTTATCCGGGCGGACCATTGTCTGTGGATGATCGACGGCCAAATCAATTGTTCCGTTCCATTCGTATGATTCAGAACGATCTGATTGCCAACTACAATGCGGGGAGCGTCATCTTCCGTCAGCAGGGTTTCTCGGGTCTGACGATTCTGGCCAGCTATACCTTCTCAAAAACGCTGGATGTCAGTACGGATTCCAACGGCGGTTCAAATGTCATGGATCCCTATAACTGGCGGCTGGATTATGGTCGTGCAAACTGGGATATCCCTCATCGATTTGTCGCCAGCTATACGTATGAGATTCCATTCCTGAAAAATGCATCCAACGGCTTTGTCCGTCATGTCCTGGGTGGATGGCAGACGAATGGCGTATCGACCATCCAGTCCGGTCTGCCATTTGCTGCGAACATCTCAGCAGATCGGGCAAACACAGGTCAGGGACAGCAGAGGGCAAATATTGTAGGCCCTGTCACTGTGGATTGTGGGAGTGGAAAACTGACTGGATGTGTTTCCATCAATGCATTTGATTTTCCAGCATTGGGAACATTTGGTAACTCAGCCAGGAACTTCATGCGAGGTCCGGGCTTTGTGAACTTCGATATGTCATTCTTCAAGAACTTCAACTTCGGGGAGCGCTGGAAGGTGCAGTTCCGCGGTGAGTTCTTCAATATCTTTAATCACCCGAATTTCGGAAATCCCAACAGTACTTTTGTTCCGGGGTCTACAGTATTCGGAAATATCACTACACTCAGTTCCAATATGCGGCAGACACAATTTGGACTGAAGGTGCTCTTTTAACGAATAGATAATTCAAGGCCCGCACGTTATCCTGTACTTGACGTCAGGTGGTGATGCGGGCCTTTTCATGTCTGGATGACCTTACTGAATCACTGAATAACTCATGACTCCGCTTCTTCTCCTTCTTCTCGCTCAGGCTTCATACGATATCGTCCTGCAGGGTGGCCGCGTCATTGATCCAAAAAATAATGTGGATCGTGTCGCTGATATCGCTATCCAGGATGGAAAGATTGCTGCCATTGGCAATAATCTCTCCGGCAAGAAAAATCTCAACGTTAAAGGCATGGTGGTAACTCCTGGCCTGATTGATATCCACGTCCACTTATATGCCTCGACAGGAATTCCCAAAGTCTGGGCTGGAGACTACAGCATCCGTCCGGATGACTTCAGCTTCCGTACCGGCGTAACAGCGATGGCAGATGCTGGCAGTTCAGGCTGGCGCAATTTTGAAAATTTCCGCCACATGATCATTGACCGAGCCCAGACCCGTGTCTTCGCATTCATCAATGTGGCTGGACTGGGCATGATGACGGATCTTGCGGAGCAGGGTGACTTCAATCCAAAAGAGATTGCAGCGCTCGCGAAGAAGCATCCGGATGTTGTGGTGGGTGTCAAGACTGCTCATTATCAGGGGTCGGACTGGGATTCCGTGGATAGTGCATTGGAAGCAGGAAATCTGGCGAATATCCCAATCATGGTTGATTTTGGATACTTCCATATCGAACGTCCTTTCTGGAAGTTGGTAACTGAAAAGCTGCGGCCGGGCGACATTGCCACTCATATGTTCCGGGGTCCTGTTCCTTATCGCGACAAGAACGGCAAGTTGCCAGAGTTTCTGGTGAAAGCCCGTGCGCGTGGGGTGAAGTTCGACGTGGGCCATGGTGGCGGCAGCTTTGTCTTTCGCAATGCAGATGCTGCGGCAAAAGCAAAATTCTATCCGGATTCCATTTCAACCGACCAGCACACAGGTTCCATGAATGGAGTCATGATGGACATGCCCACTACCATGTCCAAGATGCTGGCTGTTGGTGTGCCACTGGTGGAAGTAATCCGGGAATCCACCTGGAATCCAGCTCAGGAAATCAAGAAGCCGGAACTGGGACATCTGACTCCGGGCGCCTATGCCGATATTGCCGTCTGGAATCTGATGGAGGGTGAGTTTGGCCTAGCGGATTTTGAAAAGGGGGGCGTCAAGGCAAAGCAGCGCTTCTTCTGCGAGATGACACTGAAAGACGGACGAATTGTCTGGGACTGGAATGCCCGTGACTCAAAGGACTGGAAGACTCTGCCTCCCACCTATGGAGTACGTCCAGGCATCGATCACATCGTTCTGCCCTAGACGTTCACAAATACTGCATCTACGGGTTCCGACCCCACCGGAATCATTGTAAACAGGGGGGCCGCCTTCGAGCGTCGGCCTCCCATTGCATCCACACGGATCACTGCAATATCCCCTGATTCCCGATTCAATACCAGCGCAAAATTATTGTCCGGTGTCACTACAATCCGGTTGGGTCCCTGACCGACGGGGACAACAGCCCGAACCTTGTGTGTGCGGATATCCATGACAGTTACTTCTCCCGTTTCAGGGTTTGCCACAAAAAGCATATCCGGGATGCTGGAGGCTGCCATGGCACCGGGAAATCTTCCGGCCAGAATCGTACCTGCTACCTGGGTCTGGTAGGGATAAACCACGACAACCGCATCTTTGCCTTTTCCAGTAATAAATAGCTGTCCGCCATCCTGTTTGAAGCAGAAGTGCTCCGGAGAGATTGAGAGGGGAAGTTCCACAACGGGCTTTCCTGTCAGAGTGTCCAGAATGGACAGCTTCTGCTCCGCTTTTCCTCCGGCAAGAAGGAGGCTTCCATTTTTCAGGAATCGGACCGGACCTCCGCTTTCCGTCACTCGCCACTGCCAGACAATTCTGCGCTGGTTGAGGTCGAGCATCATGATACGTCCCTGGTTGCTGACGATGGCAGCATAGGAGGAATCCTGGGAGATGGTAAAGGATGCGCCAGGCTCAGGAATCCCCAATTGCCATTCAGTGGCAAGCGTGACGGGATTGACGCGGATGAACCATCGGTCCGCAAGGACATAGAGTGCCGCCTTATCTGGCGCAGCCACCATCGTGGTAGCCTCATGCACCAGTTGACGGGTTTTTTCCACCTTTAGACCTGCGATATCCACTTGATGAATCATTCCGTTTTCCGGGGTAAGTGCCATTACTTTCTGTTCCGGAAATACAGAAAGTACAGATGGATAACCATCCAGATGAATATGACGGATTGCCGCAAAGGCTCTCAGGTCCACAACGGCCAGGGCCTTTCCTTCCCGGTTTGCCACAATCGTCAGGCTGTTGGGAATGGTCTGGTGTGCTTTTCGGCAGCCTTTAAAAGAAAGTGCGGCGGCAATGAATTTTCGGCGGTCCATATGTTAGCCTTGGATTGGTTTTACCTTTCTCCATGCGACGATATTGTGTTCAGACCTGCCCCGTCGCAAGAAGTGTTTACGTGAATGAATTTCCGGTCTCTTTTTAGTCTATTCTCTTCAGATCTGGCCATCGACCTCGGGACAGCAAATACGCTTGTATTTGCGCGGGGCAAGGGCATTGTTGTGAATGAACCGTCGATAGTTGCTTTGAATAAAGTAACCGGCGAAGTGGAAGCAGTGGGCCGTGAGGCGAAAGAGATGCTTGGGCGCACACCCGGGAACATCGTCGCTATTCGTCCGATGAAAGACGGCGTCATTGCTGATTTCAAGGTGACGGAGCGGATGCTCAACTACTTCATCCAGAAGGCTCATGGCCGGAAGATGATGGTCCACCCGCGTATTGTCATCGGAGTTCCCAGCGAAATTACCCAGGTGGAAAAACGCGCAGTGGTCGATTCTGCCTATCGCGCTAAAGCCAGTGAGGTCCATCTGGTGGAACAGGCGATGGTGGCAGCCATCGGTGCAGGGCTCCCCATCACGGAACCATCCGGAAACATGGTGGTGGACATCGGTGGGGGAACCACAGACGTTGCCGTTATCTCCCTTTCCGGGATCGTGTATTCCCGTTCTGTCCGTGTTGCGGGCAATGAGCTGGACGACGCTATCATGCAATACCTGAAACGGAAATATAACCTGCTGATCGGAGAGCGTACCGCGGAGCAGGTCAAGATGGAAATCGGCAGCGCGTATCCCCTGGAAAAACCCCTGACCATGGAGATCAAGGGCCGGAATTTGATTGAAGGCGTTCCGCGCACCATCACCATTGAAGATAAAGAGATCCGGGAAGCCCTGTCTGAAGGTGTTTCCACCATCATGAATGCGATCCGGGTGGCTCTCGAACGGACTCCGCCAGAGCTTTCCGCCGATATCAGTGACCGTGGAATCGTGCTGACCGGTGGCGGTGCCCTGATCAAGAATCTGGATAAGCGAATTCGGGAAGAGACCGGTCTGCCAGTCTCCATTGCTGAAGATCCCCTGGCCAGCGTCGCACTGGGAACGGGTAAAATGTTAACCGAGTTCAAACTTTTGCGACGTATCGCAATCGAATAGAGGGTTTCCTGACTGCGGCCAGGTCGCAGTGGTGACGGATATTTTGCTCTATCGGTATCGAAATCTCTCGATTCTTGTCGTCATCATCCTGGCGCAATTGATCCTGCTTGCCTATCAGGTCCGGACAAACCAGGATGTACGCCTGATCCGTGTCTGGTCCGTCACGGCGGTAACTCCTCTGGCCCGGGTTCTGGAAGGATTTCGGGCAAATACCATCGGAGTCATCCAGAATTACGTGGTGTTGTCCGGTGTCCAGGCTGAGAATCGCCGGATGAAGGAAGAGCTGGGCAAGCTCAAAATGGAAAACCAGTATCTGAAAACTGAGTTATCCACGGCTGATCGTGCACAGGCATTGCAGGCATTCCAAAAACAGTCTCCATCCAAGACACTGGCGGCGCGGGTAATCGGAAACAGCACCGGAGCCAATTCCAGAGTGGTGTTTGTGGATCGAGGATCTTCCAGTGGAGTGATGCGCGGAATGGCAGTGCTTACTCCGGATGGAATTGTCGGGAAAGTGATTTCTTCCTATCCCACCGCATCACAGGTGCAACTGATCACAGATCCAACATTTGCCGCAGGAGTGCTGTCCCAGAAAAATAAAGTTACAGGGACATTGAAAGGACAAGGGCGCAGCGACTGTATCGTGGATTACATCCAGATTGAACAACAAGTAGAAGTGGGAGAGTGGTTCTACACCTCTGGGGATGATCGAGTTTTCCCTAAAGGGCTTCCTGTCGGACAGGTCAGCGTAGTGCGTCCGGGAAAAACATTCAAGGAAATCTACCTTGTTCCCGCTGGGTTTCAGCGTGGACTGGATGAGGTTCTCATTGTGGTGGAAGGTGTACACCAGCAGATTCCAAATGAAACTGAGAATATTTCCGGGGAAGTAAAAATGCTTCCTCCTCCTCCGCATGAAGGACAGCCAGAGGCCAGAAGTGCGGATGATGTGAAGAGTGATCTGCTGACAGATGCGGATCGACTCAAGGAAAAATACAGAGAGATTGGGACTTCCCAGAATTACAAGTTCGGAGAGGGATTTTCTTCCCCCAATTTCAATAAGATAACGGTGCCGAAGCCTGCAACTCCAACGCCGGTGCCACCAGTGAAGCAGCCGGACGCTCCTGCACAAACTCCACCCGCACAATGAGCGAATACAGCGAAAATATCCTGATCGAGGGAACTGGAAAAAAGAAGGGTGTCTCCCGGTTTCGACCGACTGCACTGCTATTGATTCCATTGGCTGCGATTCTCTTCCAGGTCTATCTACCGCGATTTTTCGAGTATTTTGGATATCTCGAACTTCCGTTGCTGGTCACGGTTTATTTTTCACTGATGCGGCGAAATCAGCTTCACGGTATTTTGATTGGCTCGGCAATCGGCTTGGCCCAGGATTCTCTCAGCTCACAACCCTTGGGAATGTTTGGCATTGTAAAGACGCTCGTCGGATATTTTGCGGCATCCGTCAGCCAGCGCTTTGATGTGGAAAATCCGGCGATCCGACTGATTCTGGGTTTTTTCTTCTTCCTATTTCACCAGTTCTTCTATTGGGTTCTTGCACGAGCCCTGCTTGGATTGCAGATGAATTTCGATATCCAGCAGAATCTTGTACTGGGTGTTCTGAACGCTGCTGTTTCCTTGCCGCTTTTCATGCTGCTGGATAAGCTGCGGCAGGAAGAAACTTCCCTCGTCTGATTAAGGTTTTTTAGTTTACCCATTGCTCTTGTTGCGGAGCTGACATAGAATGCCTCCCAGCACGTTGCTGGGGGCAATGATTCCATTGTGATTCAAGGAAAAATAGCCAGCCGTGCCATGTTTTGTGAGGGGGGCTATGTCAGCGAACTATTTTGATTTCATCAGGCCAATCCGTCTGATGGCCTTATTTGCCTTGAGCATAGTAGGGACTTATGCTCAGGTCACTACGGGAACAATTCTGGGGCACGTTTCCGATTCCACTGGCGCATCAATTGCTGATGCTGCTGTAAGAATTACAGAAGTCTCTAAAAATACAGTTAGCAATTTCCGGACTGATGACAATGGCAACTTTAATGCTCCATTCCTGATTCCCGGCACTTATACCATCCGTGTGGAAAAAGAAGGTTTTAAAACTTCCACACAGACAAATTTAATTCTTCAGGTAGATCAGAAGGCTAATGCGAATTTCATTCTGGAAGTGGGAAATGTTTCTGAATCGATTGAAGTGACTGCTTCAGCGGCACTGGTTCGATCTGAATCGGCAGAACTGGGAGAAGTGATTGAAACCCGAGCTGTCCGTGAGCTTCCTCTCAATGGACGAAACTTTGCCCAACTGGTGTATCTGAATCCCGGGGTGACTCCCGGACAATCTGGTGAAAACCTATCGGGTGCCAGCACATTTAATCCTCGCGGAGCTTCTAATTTCAATGCTCTGGGTAGCCGTGCCAATACCAATGCCTGGCTGGTGGATGGAATCGATAACAATGAGTTCACCTACAACACTGTTCTGGTGTCTCCCTCTGTGGAGTCCGTCCGTGAGTTCAAGACATTGACCGGAATCTTCTCTGCTGAGTTCGGACGCGGTGCAGGTGTGGTTTCGATTTCCACTCAGTCCGGCTCCAACGAGTTTCATGGAAATCTGTTCGAGTTCCATCGGAATCATGTACTGGATGCCAGAGCGTGGAATGCACCAGCCGGACAACGAAAGCCTGTATTCCGCCGGAATCAGTATGGTGGTGCTATTGGTGGACCCCTAGTGATTCCCAAACTCTATAACGGGAAGAACAAAACATTCTTCTTCTTTGACTATGCAGGGATGAGGGAAGCCCGTGGTGTTGCTACTGTGAACACAGTTCCGGATGAGTTGACGCGAACCGGAAATTTCAGCAACCTGGTCGACCGGCAGGGAAGACAACTGGCGATTTTTGATCCCCTCAGTACAAGGATTGAAAATGGCCGGACCATTCGCACTCCCTACGCCGGCAATATCATGCCTGCTTCTGCCATCAATCCTGTGGGACTGAATGTGGCGAGTATTTATCCACTGCCGAATACAACTGGTGTGGCAAACGGCCTTTACGATAACTACATCTCTGTTCCCAACCGCATGGTAAAAGATGCCACCTATACCGGACGGATCGACCAGGTAATCAGTTCAAAGGACAACCTGTTCTTTCGCTATACCTATCAGGACTACAACCTGACGGCACCTCAGGGACAGGCGAATTGCTGTCTTCCCACCCCGGCTCAAGCTTCAGCACGGTTTGCTCTTGGACCATATGTTGCTGGATTACAGGACACCGTCCTCACCACACAAGGTGCGGCCGCCAACTGGACACATATCTTCAAGCCGAATCTCCTGCATGAGTTCCGGGCCGGATTTGCCCGTACAAACCCGATTACTACGCAGCAGGATATCGGTATTGATGCAGCTACCTCACTGGGTATCCGGAACATCAATCTCAGCCGTCAGTCTTCCGGTATTCCCACCATCAATATTACGGATATCACGGGTATCTCGGGTGGACCTGCATTCCTGCCTGTGAATCCAAAGCAGACGCATTACCAGCTGGACAGTGCCTGGAACTGGACAGTTGGATCTCACACTCTGAAGTTTGGCTGGCACTATGTCTACCGGCAGCCAACTCCCTTCGTCAATGAAGCGGTTCGCGGCAACATGAACTTCACTCGCAGTTTTACTGCAGATCCTCAAAATGCGGCGAACACGGGTCATGGGCTGGCTACTCTGTTGTCAGGATATATGGTCACCGGAAACCGGTCCGGTACTTTTGAACCGTTCTATCTGAAAACATGGGAAAACTCTTTTTACTTCCAGGATGACTGGAAAGTGAATCGACGCCTGACATTGAATATCGGCGTCCGTCATGAAATATTCCGGCCTGAGCAGGAAGTCCGGAACCGGCTGCCCAACTTTGATCTGGCCAGTCTGAAAATGATCTATGCCGGAGAAAACGGTGTAGATAACTTTGCAGGCAAGAAGACGAAGTGGACCAATTTCGGTCCCCGCGTCGGACTTGCGCTGGATATTTTTGGTAATGGCAAGACCATCTTCCGCAGTGGATATGGACTGGTTTACTTCCCGGATCCGGTGACGGCAAATGGCCAGATTGGTCTGAATGTTCCACTGTTCTTCACCCAGTCTCTGGCGTCATCTGATTTCCCACTATCGATGGCAGCAGTGCCAACCATCGATAATCCATTCCCTCTTCCCACTGCCGTCAAGCCGACGACAACAGAAGAGCTCAATGCTGTCCGTCCTGCTCCTCGCCTGAACGGACATTCGCTCGACAACCATACCCCTTACATGCAGACATGGACGGCAAATATTCAGCACCAGTTGACGAACTCACTGATGTTTGAAGTGGATTATGCCGGATCTACGGGGATGCATCTGGCTCAGTCCTACAACCCGAATGAAGTCGGTCTGAAGACCAATGTGAACCAGGGACTGGTTGAGCGTCGGTTGCTGCAACCGATCAACCAGGTCAACAACATCAACTATATTGAGTGGCGCGGTAGATCCTCTTATCACAGCCTGCAGACCAAAGTCAGCAAGAGATACTCCAGCGGTGTCCAGTTATTGGCAGCATATACCTGGGGTAAATCCTTGGACTATGCAGGGTCTGTTGGTTCAGGTGGTGGGCAGACAGGCGGACCGCAAACGGTCACCTGTCTTGACTGTAACCGTGGACCTTCTGGTTTTGATGTCCGTCACCGTGCCGTTGTTAGTTATGTCTGGGATCTCCCCTTTGGAAACGGTCGCCGTTATGATGCCCACCATCGTTTCGCCAATGCCGTGATAGGAGGATGGCAGTTTAGCGGCATCACTACGCTCACCACAGGACGTCCTTTTAACGTGGGTCTTGCCTCAGGCGTGAATGATGGTGCGCCCAGTTGGCCGGACCGTGTCTGTGATGGGCGTTTGGACAATCGAACCGCTGACCGGTGGTTCGATACATCCTGCTTTGTCGCTCCGGCACCAAATACATACGGGAATGTCGGAAGAGGTATTCTCTACTCTCCCGGCCATATCAACTTCGATACTTCGTTTGTTAAAAACAACCGGTTCGGTCCGGATTCCAGGCTGAATCTGCAGTTCCGGTTTGAGGCATACAATCTGTTCAATACTCCCTATCTGGGATTCCCCAACGCAAGCGTGGGCAATCCCTCCATGGGGCGGATTACCTCCACAGTTGCCGATAATCGCAGTCTGCAACTGGCGATGAAGTTCGAATTCTGAGTCCTGTGCTGAAAAGAGCGGCAGATGCCATTCCGGTCTGCCGCTTTCCGCTATAAACTGAGGGAAGCTTAGTGAACCTGTTTCCTTCCAGACGTCCGGATCATCTCACCGAAAAGCCACTCCATGTGGATGACACTAAGCCGCTTGTCGCTAAAATTTCAGTTTTTCAATATATTGCTCTGGCGGTTTTCCTCTTTCTGCTTTCCGGGTTCTGGGATCTGCAGATTCTGAAGGAAGACTACTATGCACAGGCTGCCGAGCGAAACCGCATCAAATCCCAGCCAATTCTGGCACCACGCGGAAAGATTCTGGATCGTGATGGCCGGGTGATTGTTGATAATCACTCCACTTTCTCTCTTCTTCTCTCCCGGGAAAACCTCAAGGACGAGCACATCCAATATATTGCTGAGGGACTGGACCTGGACATGGAAGATCTTGTGGATCGGCTCAGACGTTATGAAAAGAGACCACGCTATGAGCCCATCATTATCAAGGAAGAACTGACTCCCGCTGACCTTGCTTTTGTCGATTCTCACAGCGGTCATGACATGTTTCCGGAAATGGAACTGTTACACACACAGCGACGGCTTTATCCCCGCGATGGTTTAGCTGCCCATGTGGTGGGCTATGTTGGGGAAATTAGTGAAAACGAACTGGATCAGCCGGAATATCTCAGCTACAAGCAGGGGGATATTATCGGCAAGGACGGGATCGAAAAGCAGTACAACGAACACCTGATGGGCGTAGACGGCCAGCGTCGGGTAGTGGTGGATAACCGTGGTCGTGAGCGGGAAACGCTGGAAATGAAAGAAGCGATTCCCGGAAAACCACTTCAGCTCACCATTGATCTTGATCTCCAGGCTGTTGCCGAACTGGCAATGGAAAATCGGCGTGGCGCAGTTGTGGCCCTGGATCCGCGCAATGGCGAGATTCTGGCAATGGTCAGCCGCCCTGCTTATGATCCGAATGCTTTTGCTGGGCGCATTCCAACAAAAATCTGGCGCGAAATCATCAATAATCCGGAACATCCATTGTTGAACCGGGCAGTGCAGGCTCAGTTGGCTCCTGGATCCACTTTCAAACCATTTGTAGCTCTGGGCGGACTGGAAGAAGGCATCATTGATGATGAAGCCAGTGTGAATTGTACGGGAGGAGGGACATTTTATGGTCGCTATTTCAAATGTCACTCTGTCCATGGAAGAACAGGATTACAGCGAGCGATTGCACAATCATGTGACGTCTTCTTCTATACATACGGAAACCGCATGGGGATCGACATGATTGCCGAATATTCCCGTATGGCTGGATTCGGAAAAAAGTCAGGCATTGATATTCCCCATGAGGCATCAGGACTTGTTCCCACTCCAGAATGGAAAATGCGAAGCTTCCGACAAAAGTGGTTTGCCGGAGAGACCATCTCGGTGACGATTGGACAGGGAGCATTAACTGTAACTCCTCTGCAATTGGCTGCTGGTGTTGGTGGACTGGCGACAGGCGGTGTCTGGCAACAACCACACATGGTGAAAGAGGATAGTCCGGTTGCTCCAGCCCGCAAGGCAAATCTGAATCTGGAGAATGTTTCGAAAGTCGTCAACGGGATGTTTGGAGTCGTTGAGGGGGGAACCGGTGCGCGTGCCCGTATTCCGGGAATAGAGGTATGTGGAAAAACGGGAACTGCTCAGCTGGCATCTAATACTCTGTTGAAGAGCGCCGCTGGCCGTCACATCAAGGACAATGGATGGTTCTTTGCGTTTGCTCCAAGAACGAATCCGGAAATCGTGGTGGCTGCTCTATATGAAGCGGGTGAACATGGGTCCACCACGGCTCCGATTGTACGGGACGTTCTGAAGGCCTATTTCGACAAGAAAGCCCGGAAAAATCAACCAATTGCTGCTCCCAGCTTGGCGCAATTGCTGCCCAGACTTGGCGGAATGGAAAGAGGAGCCTTTTAGTGGCTGCCTCCTACCGCTCTTTCCGGGATCTGGACTGGCTGCTGATTATCCTCACGCTAGTGATCTGCGGACTCGGGGTACTACAGATTTACTCGGCCACTTTAGGAACCATCTGGAGTGATGCCTGGTGGAAGCAGATCGTTTTTCTGAGTGTTGGCTGTGTTCTGATGTTTGTTTTTGCTCAGGTTGATTATCATTCACTTCTGGGAAAGGTTCCGGTGCTTTACATCGGTTCCATTGCACTTCTGTTGGTCACTTTTATCTTCGGAACAACAGTCTTTGGATCGCGCCGATGGATCGTGATTTTCGGGCAAACGTTCCAGGTCTCCGAATTCGCTAAAATAGTTGTGATCTTGTTGGTAGCCCGGTATTTAACCGAAATCAAATCCGACCCATTGGAAGCCCGCGAAATTTTGAAAATCGCCGGGCTTGTTGCTGTCCCGATGGTGATGGTGATGAGGCAGCCAGATCTTGGAACTTCTCTTACGTATATTCCGATTCTTGCAGGCAGTATCTTTATTGCAGGAATTCGATGGCAACACTATGTAGTCATTGGTGTTGTGGCAGCAATCCTGATTCCCGCCGGTTGGTTCATTCTCAAGGATTATCAAAGAGCCAGGCTCGTTACCTTTGTGAATCCCGAAAGTGATCCACGTGGAGATGGGTATCAGGTCATTCAGTCAAAAATTGCTGTAGGACAGGGTGGTGTTTGGGGACGTGGTGTAACACGAGGGACACAGACACAACTTCGTTTTCTCCCGGTTCCTCACACTGATTTTCTTTTTGCCGCATTTGCTGAAGAGCATGGTTTTGTCGGCGTTGTTGTAGCTCTTGGTTTGTATTTCCTCCTCCTGATGCAGATAGTCCAGAACGCGCAAATGGCTTCGGACCGGGCGGGTCTCTATATCTGCATGAGTGTGGCGGCTTTGTTAGTGTTTCACCTGCTGGTCAATATCGGGATGGTGATCGGGCGTATGCCGGTTACAGGAATTCCATTGCCGCTCATGAGTTCTGGCGGGTCAAGTTTGCTTTCTGTTTTTATAATGCTGGGGTTGGTGCAAAGTGTCCGGCTCCGGCGTTTTGTTAACTAGGTTGAGATTGGACGATCTGGCTGATGCGAGCTGAAACGGCTCTCCGGCCGGTCGAGACGATTGGGATATTGCAGAATTGTTGAGAAGTGAGGCGAATCATTTGATGAAAATAACGTCTCTGCGACAGAAGACTACCCATCCTTTCGACGCTGCTCGATCAGCAGCTGGATCGTCCCGGAGGAGTTTGCCGGATGGGCAAAGAATTAGTAGTTTCCAGCGACCGCCACGAAACAAAGGTCGCGATTTTAGAAGATGGACAGCTGGTTGAGGTTTATTTCCAACGTGGTACGGAATACTCGCTAGCAGGATCGATCCATAAGGGAAGAGTGACTCGCGTGCTGCCAGGCATGCAGTCTGCATTTGTGGATCTGGGACTCGAAAGGGATACCTTCCTTTACGTCTCCGACTTCTTTGAGGAACATGGCGATGACATCGAGCATGTATCTCAGGGACAGGAAGATCGGCGAGGAGGGAGAAATTCCCGTCGAGACTCTCAACAGAAAAACTCTGCTCCGGCTATTGAAGCCAGGGAATCCAAGCCTCAGGTAGAAAAAGAACCTGAAGTACGGGCAGGAAAAGCAGAAGCGGCAGTGGAAGATTCATCTGAGACTGCTGTTGCAGATGCAGAAGGCCAGCGTGAGGATCGAAAGGGAGATGATGATCGTCGTGGTCGTCGTCGCCGCCGTCGCCGTGGTAGTGGATCCAGATTTCCTGATTCCAAATTTGCCTCAGCCGACGATGCTCCAGAAGCCGAAGAAGAAACTCAGGATGAACCGGTGGTTCAGGCTCAGGAAGAGGAAGTAATTGAGCGGATCATTCTTCCTGGGGAATCCCTGGCAAAGTATAAAAGAACAACTGCTCCAGTTGTCTCTATTGCCAGAACAGAAGTGGACACAGAAGTAGCGGAGGATGCTCCTCAACTGGTGACCACTGTTGAAGAACCAGACGCTCCTGTTCATCATCCGGTTCTGGTAGAGGAACTGGAGACAGAAGCAGAGGTAGAAGTCGAAGAGTCTGACTCTGAAGATGACGCACCAGCAATCCTGGTGGCCGATGATGACGATGAGGATGTTACTGAACAGGTTCTCAGTCAGGTTGAAGATACGGAAGATATTCCATTCATCGAAGCTGATGATGAGCCGATTGATCCGGTAGATGCTGCTGAAACTGAAGAAGAAGCCACTTCGGAAACAGAGATGGAAGCCATCACCGAAGAAACAGAGGACGTTGTTTCGTTAGAGGAAATTGCTGAATCTGAAGATGTAGAAGTGACCGCCTCTGACGATGCAGAAGAAGTCACCGACTCAGCTGAAGAGAAAGAAGCAGACGGAGAAGAATCACAGAATGGTTCTGCTCAGGTTCGGGAGTCTTCGGGCGGACGCTTCCTGCAGCGTCAGGGCCGGAGTCGACGTCGTCGTGGTCGTGGTGGGGATCGTTCCAATGGACGGAAGCAGGAACAGGAATCAACAGCCCCCGCTGAATCTGAAAAAACTTCTTCTCCTTCCGATGAATTGCCGTTGACTCCGCGTTCAGAGCGAATTGAACGCCCTGCTGCACCTTCCATCTCAGATCTTCTAAAGGAAGGTCAGGAGATTCTGGTGCAGATCGCAAAGGAACCGCTGGGGCAGAAGGGTGCACGCATCACTTCGCATATTGCACTCCCCGGTCGTTATTGCGTCTACATGCCCACGGTGGAACATACTGGTGTTTCCCGTAAGATTGCCAGTGATGAAGAGCGCCAGCGGCTCAAGAAAATCCTGGTGACGCACAAAGCTGGAATGGCAGGTGGATTCATCATCCGCACTGCAGGAGAAGGGAAGTCTGAAGCCGATATCGCTGCTGATATCAGCTATCTCTATAACCTCTGGCTGGATATCCGGGCCAAGGCAGAAAAGAAAAAGGCTCCGGCACTGGTTTATCACGATCTGGATATCGTTGAGCGGACTCTGCGGGATCAGCTTTCCGACGATTTCAAGGCCATCTGGTGTGATACCGAAGAAGTCTATGAGAGTGTCCTCCGGTTTGTGCAGCGGGTGCAGCCGGCACTGGTCTCCCGGATCAAGCTGTTCACCCGTCCAGTTGCGATCTTCGATGCCTTCAATGTGTCGATGGAGCTGGAAAAGGCTCTTCGTCCCAAGGTCTGGCTGAAGTCCGGTGGCTACATCGTGATCAACCAGACGGAAGCTCTGGTGGCCATCGATATCAACACCGGAAAGTTTGTCGGCAAGTCCAACCGTCTGGAAGACACCATCGTCAAGACCAATACGGAAGCGGTCAAGGAGATTGTCCGGCAGATCCGTTTGCGTGATCTGGGCGGCATCATCGTGATCGACTTCATCGATATGGATGAGCGCAAGAACCGGCAGAAGGTCATGCAGGCGCTGGAAGAAGCAATGCGGGCAGATCGTGCTCCCTACAAGATTCTCCAGTTCAATGACTTCGGTCTGGTGGCTGTCACCCGTAAACGTGTGAAGCAGTCTCTGGAACGTACACTGTGCCAGCCGTGTCCTTATTGCGATGGAGCAGGTTATGTTCGCAGTTCGCAGACGGTGATCAGCGACATCGTGGCTGAAGCACGGAAAATTGCTGCCGCAGTGGAAGGTGAAAAGGAGTGCATCCTCCGGGTCAATCCTGAGGTCGCAAAGATCCTGAAGTCCACCCAGAATACCTATCTGGAAGAGATTGAAGGCATCCTGAAGCGTCCGGTTGCGGTGCTTTCTGATCCGCTGATTCATCACGAGAAGTTCGATCTGTCGTGATCCTGACGGTTCTGACAACGGTTCTTCTGGCGCAGAGTGTTGTGCCAGAGATTCGTGTCACTTCAGAGTTTGTGCGAAGAGGGCCGGGGCGAGAGATTCTCTCCCCGGCTCTTCCGCGTAATGGATGGACCACATTCCATGTCACAGTGACGGCACCTTCAGAAAAGCAGTTTGGCTTCTATATCGGACAGAATCCGGAGAAGACAGCCCGGGCTGTTCTTTTTCGTGACGGGAAGCGCGTCGATCATCCCATCACCATCACCTACCCAGCGGGAAAGGCATCAGAGGTTTTCCGTCTGGATCTGTGGATTGGGCCGGATGCTCCGGTAGGGCGGGCCAAGGTGGAACCACAGTTGTGGATTGACGGACGCTGGATCATCTATCCGATGGAGATCCGGATCGTAGAAGCAAAGATTCCGGAAGTTACTCCTGGAACGCTCAATCGTGAATACCTGCCAGCTTTACGAGCACACTGGTGCGAGGAAAAAGCAGGTCCTGTTCCGCGCAATCTGAAACAGGACCTGGGTCTGGCTGGCCTGCGCCAAAAAGAAGAAGTCCGTGAGCGTTTTGCGACTGTTCTTGGGGTTCCCGTCGAAGAATGGTGTGCGGATCAAAAATTAACGCCAAAAAATCCGGAATGGTATCTCAGGTTTCGCGATTGGCTGCTACACTAGAAGTTTCCCTCCGATGGAGAGATGGCCGAGTGGTTGAAGGCGCACGCTTGGAAAGCGTGTATACGGGAAACCGTATCGAGGGTTCGAATCCCTCTCTCTCCGCCATAAATAATCTTAATTAAATCAATCAATTTTTAAGTGTTCTGTTTACCTGTTCAGGTGCAGTAGGGTCCATCATCTATCGCAACATTCTGAGGTCTTCCACGGGGGGAATGAAATAGTATGCCCCGGTTAATGGTTCTGTGTAGAGTGTTAGCGCATCACGGGTGCCATCCAGGAGACCTGCCATACTTTTGAGCATCTCACTGAGTCTATGTTGTTCTGCGCTCAATCCGACAAAAACTGTACCGTGGCTTTCGACATTTCCATACGGCATATTACGCCGAAAAATATGTCCAAACTTGTCCTGGTCTGTTCGCGCAACGTGAGAATCCACAGGCTTATCTTCCAACTCAATGCTTTCCGCCTTTGTCCGACCCATTACTAACTCCTGCTTTTCCTTGGGCAATGCTTCCCACTGCGCAGTTTTGTGAATCCATTTCTGGAGGAGCAGTATGGAACCAGCTGCCCCCACTTCACTGTCTGGTAGCAGCGCATAGGTTGGCGCGTCTAATAGCGTAGGATTTTCTGATCCATCCACAAACCCCGTTAAGTCTTTGTCATGCTGATATGACCAGCCTGATGTCTCTTCCTTTAGCATGGCTTTTCCGGACAGTTCCTGAATCACTGTTCGAGCCATGTCAAACACCATGTCATAGGCACTGCCTGACATCCATACCAAGGCATCATGTTGCGTTGCCGGCATAATGAAATCTTCTATTCCCACGATGTCTTGATTGAATCCCTGTAATCCCGCTGGCGCATGTCCTGGCATCATTTTTTGCCAAAGCTCCGGGCGAAAACCAATCACGAAATTAACTCCCCCTGTTGTTGTTCTGGGTTCGCGGATCGCAGCTACGGCAGTCGCGAAATCATTACATCGCTCTTCATTGAGAAGATCGAATTCCAGATAAACGTGTGAGGAGGTACCGAGTGCGAAGATACCAGCTTGTGCCGTGGGCATGCCAGCAGTATAGCGGTATTGCCAACAGCATTATCAATGTGACTGCATCGAAGCTTTTATGCTCTCAATGCCAATCTGCCGAGTGATAACGCGATGGAAGTGGGTGCTTCATTGAAATGGATTTTTAACAATCTTGAGTCTATATGTGAGAGCAATATGACCTCTATTTTCACTGGACAAGCATTATGAACTCATCTTTGGTCCAGTAACCAGACTGTTATTCTCTGGCCGATAGCGCCACAACATAATGGACGCAACTACACACGCAATCGCTACCCACTGCAGTAACCCGGCAAAACCCACTGATTCCTTCAAGACCCCAGCCAGATAGATCATGATTGCTGCTGAGATTCCACCCACCATGTTCAGAATTCCGGAAGCCAGGCCGAAGTTTTTGCGATCAATGACGTCATAACAGGCGGCGAATACATTCGCCACCATGAATCCTGAAAAGAATCCGTATGCCACTGAATAGATGCGGGCCATCTCCAGCGTTTCTGCTGCAAATGTCAGATATCCGAATGGAGCACTGAGTAAAATGCCGAGAGCTGCAATGGGAAATCTGCTGGACAACTTGTCTGCCAGTGTGCTGCCGATCAACACACCAATTGCACAACTCACCTGTACAAAAATTGTCGCCGTCAGGCCGCTTTCTGTCATGGATAGCTGATAACGCTCGTAAAGGAACGAAGGGAACCATGCGTAGAATATCCACAACATTGCGCAGAAAGCGAAGAACGCCGTGCACAACAGCAGATATCCGCGTGAATGTAGCAAGCCTCTTGCATCTTCCCATGTGAGCTTCGTTGCAACTACATCTGATTGTGAAGCAGGCAGAGCGCGTAGCAAGACGAATGAATAAGTGATGCCCACTGCTCCGGCGATCAGAAATCCCATCCGCCAGCTCACGTTGTCTGCCATCCATCCGCCATACCAGCCTCCGGCCACAATGCCTGCCAGTTGTGCCGATTGATGAATGCCCAGTGCACGTGAGCGTGTGCCATCTCCATGGATTGAGGCGAGAAGTCCAACAGCAGCAGGATAGTAAAGCGCTTCTGTTACACCCATCACACCACGCCATAACAGAAACGCCATCACTGATCCGCTGAATCCACATCCGACAGTAGCCAGACTCCATAGAGCCATGCTGACCACAATCATCCTGTCGCGTCGAAGTCGATCTGCCAACCATCCGGCGACGGGCATGCACGCGGAGTAGATCCAGGAGAATATACTGCCAATCAAGCCCAGCTGTGCGTCACTGAATTGCAGATCAATTCGCAAGGCTGGGAAGACGGAGTACACCATCTGTCGATCGACATAGTTAATGCCGAGAGCAAACCACAATAACGCAACTATCCAGTAGTGACTCAATCCAATCGTTATTCGAGTTCGTTTCGATTCACACCTGAGAACTCCGCCAGTGCATCCAGATTGACTTCCACTCCCAGACCTGGAGTCGAGGGAATTTCCAGCATCCCGTCGGCGTCCAGACTCCATCCACCGACAGCCAGATCATCAATAAACGGGGAACCTGTGAGATATTCCACTACGTCGGTATCAGAGAATGCTGCAGCGAGATGTAAATCCGCGGCAAGTCCTAAGGCTGTATTCCATCCGTGCGGAATGAAGCGTACGCCATAATCACGTGCCATCTGAGCGATGCGCCGTTCTTCGCTGATGCCACCGACTTTTGTTACATCTGGCTGCACAATATCAAAAGCACCTGAGCGCAACCAGGGCTCAAAAGCCTGACGACGAGTCAACACTTCGCCTCCGCTGATGGGAACTTTTGATGCGCGGCGTAGTGCGACAAAATCTTCCAGAGCATCCGGGTGAAGTGCTTCTTCAAACCAGGCTACGTTGTAATCAGCCAGCATCTCTGCTGTATTCAATGCCCATTTATAATTACCCGGCCAGAATGCGTCGCTGCCGCCCGCATCCACCATGAGCATTGCGTCCGTACCTGCTGCCTCACGTGCGGCTCTCACAATGGCTTCATCTGTCTGTGCGTTATGACGGCCAAACGGACCCCATCCAATCTTGAAAGCCCGGAACCCTTTTGCTTTGACGGGAAGAATTTCGTCGGCCATTTGTTCTGGCTCACGCATTAACAGAGATGCATAAGGACGTACTCGCTCGCGATATCGTCCGCCCAGTAATCGGCCCACCGATTGTCCGGTAGCTTTTCCCAGAATGTCCCACAACGCAATATCGATGCCACTAATGGTATGAGTAATTGCACCTCCACGACCCTGCCAAAAGGTGTTCTGATGCAGCTTCTCACTTACCCGTTCCGGTTCCAGAGCACATTCATCTTCATACAGTGGTCGCAATACGTTGAGCGAAGCTTTTACAAGATCTTCACTTGTGAAGACACTTCCCCATCCTGTTAAACCTTCATCTGTACGCACCCGTACAACGGTATGCACGCAATCTTCAGGTTTCAGTTCGTTTGACCAGCCACCTTCGGGTGTTCGACCACGCAGTCCGAACGCGCGGATCTCTGCAATTTTCATAATTCCTCTGATTATCGTTGAAATATCTTGGCCACCGGAGTAAATGTCACGTTTTCATCTAACGGGTAGATAGGGCGTCGGCACTTTGTGTGACCAAGACTCCGTACATCAGCACTTGTTGATCCCGGGGCATTCACATTCAGATATAGATTGGATGGGCCTTCGAACATATGGAACTGACAGTGTGGTGATTTCACAATGACTGTATCGAAATCTACTGGATTCTGTCCCATCGCAAAGAAGAGTGAACGGTCATACAGGCTTACAGCCTTGCTGGTCACAGTCAGCATATAGTTGCTACTTTCCAGAAGCGCTGAAGGACCACCATTCCAAAAGCTTCCGTGTGATTCATTCCGGAAACGTCCATCGAACAGCATCCGGACCTGACAAGTCATTTCCAGTGGAATAAACCGTGAGTCCAGACTGCCACCCAGTGGAATTCGAATCGTCGCGCCAACTCCCGCTGCAAAGGCAGCATCGACTGCTGGTTTGTCCACCAGTGGAAGCAGTGTAGTCCGTTGATAGTTCGCAGCGACCAGTGCTCGCAAAATTGCATTGCTGTCGCCCGATGCACCAGAACTGGTGGCATCGGCCGCATCCACAAGCACCGTATATCCGTCAGCTTCAGATGCCAGACGTACAGACTCATCCAGGGGAATCAGATCCTGATGCAGGTATTCCCGTATTGCCCAGAATTCATTTGAGATCGCAACAGCCTCACGCTTGGCAAGTTCAGCGTCATTATCGGTGACAATCAATGTGTTCGAACAGAGGTCCGGAACATCAGTGAATGGATTGCCAATGAACATTCCTCCGGAAAGTCCACGCGGACCATTTTCCACTGCAATTGCACGGCGGACACAAGCTCCCCATTTTCCAGTTTCAGTTTTCAATTCCGAACCCCGCACCAGAGCGGGAATCGCTACCCGTGCCGTGACAGGTTTTGCCTGACCATTCATGATTTTGAGCAAAAGCCGGGCTGAACGCTGTCCTGTTTCAAAAAAATCTACATGAGGGTACGTGTGATAGAGAACAACAGCATTCGAATGTTCCAGAATGCGATCTGTTAATATTCCATGCAGGTCCAAAGAAGTAACAATCGGGATTTGTTCGCCTACAATTTTCCTGGTTTCCTGGAGCAGATAACCTTCTACATCATCGATAGTCTGAGCTGCCATGGCTCCATGTAACGAAAAATAAATTCCATCGATTTTGCGAGCTTTACGTACCGCATCCAGAAATTCACTGACGATTCGAGCAAAGTCCGGATCAGCAACGGTGCCGCCTGAAGTAATTGCTCGTGCGCTGTATCCAGGTACCAGTTCCACCTCGGGTGCTTGCTCGAATACTGTTATCGCACCGCCTACTTCTGAAGATACGCCGCGATGAACATCCAGTACTTCTTGCCCAAACGATTTTGCGAAATCTTCATATCTACCCAAAACCGGGTTAAAGGATGATATTTCCTGCTTGCACTCATTGATCAGAATCCGGGACATTCGATCCAGAATACTATCGATCAATTCATAACTGAGGAGACTTCGATGGCAAACGATCGGCCATTCAGCCTTTTCGAATGGGAGATTGTCCAGAAAAAACTGAATTTTGAATGAAGTTGATTTATTTTCTATAAAAAATCATCAAATGACGTATCGCACTAAATAACAGTTACGGAATGAATGTAAAAATTTGTTAAATTATCCTCATTGCATAGTAAGATTCAGAAGAAACAAGCGCTGTGCATAGCTGATTGATGGAATTCCGCCCCATGAAACCACAACTGACTGTCGGCAGACTACATCAATGTGCTGAACCGGGTAATGGCACATTATGTCTTTATCTTCAATAGCTTCCATGCTTCAGGTTCCTATGGTGGATCTCCGCCCGATGATGGAAGGAGCACGCTCTCACATCCAGCAATATCTGGATCAGATGCATCAGAGCGGCTACTATATTCTGGGTCCACAGACTGAGGCGTTTGAAAAGGAGTTCGCCTGGACACTGGGGGCGAAATTTTCTGTTGGGGTGGGATCTGGCACTGCTGCTTTGGAGTTATGTCTGAGAGCAGCAGGAATTGGATCAGGGGATCATGTGATTGTCCCGTCCATGACCTCCCTCTTTACGGCTCAGGCTGTTCTGGCGGTCGGTGCACACCTGCGGATCACGGATGTGAGTCCGGACAATCTGTTACTGACTCCGGAATCTGTTCTGAGAGCAATCACGCAGCAGACCCGAGCAGTCATTGCTGTTCATTTATATGGTCAACCTTGTGAGCTCGATTCGCTTGCGGAGTTATGCCGGGATCGGAAAATCACTCTCATTCAGGATGCCTGTCAGGCGCACGGCAGTTTCTATCAGGGAAATCCTCTCACAGATTACTCTCCCTACTGTGCCTATAGCTTCTATCCCACGAAAAATCTTGGTGCATTGGGAGATGGCGGAGCAGTCATCACCAGTTCTGAAGAGGTTGCGGGAAAAGTTCGTCTATTGCGAGATGGAGGAAGAATGGGAACACAGTATTGCCAATCTCCAGCCTTGAACAGTCGTCTGGATGAGATGCAGGCCTGTTATCTTCGTGCTTTTCTCCCTTTTCTGGAAAGTGGGAATGGGAGAAGACGGGAAATCGCAAATCTTTATCAAAGAGAACTGGACAAGAATCCCCATCTGAAGCTCCTCAACTTTACAGAAGATTCTGTCCATCACCTGGTGGTGGCACGTAGCCCGCATCGTGATGGTCTACGAACTCATCTTGCCGGATTGGGAATCCAGACAGGAATTCATTATCCGGTTCCACTTCATGAACAGCCTGGATTTCTTCCGTATGCCAGCTGGGCTGAAGTCCCCCAAATCGCTACGAAAGCTGCAGGTGAAATTCTCTCACTGCCTGCCGGCCCTCATGTCACAGATGAGATGGCTGGTTATGTACTGGAAGGTATTTCCACTTTTACTCCATGAAAAACCAAAATTTTCAGGACTATTATTCAGGCAAGAAGGTTTTGGTCACCGGTGGGCTTGGCTTTATTGGTTCCAACCTTTCACTGACCCTTGGCCGCCTGGGCGCATCCGTAGTGATTGTGGATTCTCTTGTTCCAGGTTGTGGCGGTGCTTTGCAAAACATAGCTGGAGCTGAGGGTGATGTCTGCTGCATTCATGCCGACATCAAGGATCAGGAAGCGCTGGAGCCATATATTCGTGAGGCAAAAGTTATTTTCAATCTGGCAGGAGAGATTGCTCATCTTTCCTCAATTTGGAATGCGGATCGTGATCTTGCCCTGAACGTATCCTCCCAGCTTGCTTTTCTGGATTCCTGCGTGAAGTTCAATCCGGCTGCTCGTATTGTTTATACTTCCACGCGTCAGGTCTACGGAGTTCCCGGGTATCTTCCGGTGGATGAAGCCCATCCATTGATGCCGGTGGATTTCAATGGCATCCATAAGCTTGCAGCTGCCCAGTATCATCTTCTGCTCTGGAAGATTAAACAGCTTGATACGGCAGTGCTTTATCTGACGAATGTGTATGGTCCGCGGATGGCGCTTCATCTTCCGCATCAGGGAGTGCTGGCTACTTTTCTGCGTCAGGCAATTGCCGGTCATCAGATCCGGGTTTTCGGTGATGGTCAGCAGCAGCGTGATCCTCTTTATGTGGATGATGCCGTAGAAGCAATCCTGAGAACAGGTGTGGCGACACTTGGAGTCAATCGCAGTCTCAATATTGGACATCCCGAAGTCTGGTCAGTACATGAAATCGCCCGCCAGATCAGTCAGGTGACTGATCTTCCGCACCCTGTGTTGTGTGCGTTTCCCCCGGATCGTCAACTGATTGACATCGGCAGTTATTATACTGATATCCGCCTTTCAGAATCTGTTCTGGGATGGCGTGCAACAACATCCCTGTCGCAGGGGATTGCTCAATCTTTAAGCTTTTTCGGTGGTCAGACGCTGACTCATCTCGAGCAGTTGGCGAAACCTAATCAGGAACAGCTGGTCTAATGCAATCCGGAGATCGCTTCAGGGGGATCAATCCCGCTGAATTTGCACATATCTCTGCGGCCGAACGGAATTTCTGGTGGTTTCGTGGAATGGACCGGATGCTCTGGCAATTCCTCGATTCAGTCTCCTCACAATTTCAGGAACATCCGGCCTGTGAAGTCGGTTGTGGAACAGGCTGGATCAGTGAACAGTTCCGCTATCGCTATCCGGATTCTTCACTTGTCTCTCTTGATCTGGAAGAAGAAGGGCTTCGGTATGGCCGGTCCCGCGGATTGAATCTGCTGGCGCAAGGGGACATTCGGAATCTTCCTTTTGGTCAGAATCACTTTCACCTTCTGTTGGCACTGGACGTGATTGTCCATCTTCACCCTGGTCAGGAAAAAGAGGCATTTGCTGAATTCAGTCGTATTCTGGCTCCTGGGGGCATTCTGGTGATTCGGACTTCCGCTTTTGACTGGTTACGGAGCCAACATTCGGAATTTGTTGGAGAGCGTCAACGGTTCACTCGCTCCAAAATAGATCCTCTGCTTTCTGCACATGGATTCAGGTTGTTGAGAAGCAGCTACGCAAATACTCTCCTGTTACCTGCCGCCATTGCCCGGTTCCGCATCTGGGAACCACTCATGGGTGCGAAACCTGAGAGCGGATTACAGACGATTCATCCTTTGCTGAACACGGTGTTCGAGCAGTTCCTGAAGGTAGAAGCAGCCTGGCTGAATCAGGGAAGAAGTTTTCCAGTGGGGCAATCTCTCTGGGTGATTGCACAGAAGCAGAGAGAGTCCTGATAATAGCATCAGCGTGGGATTTTCTTGTGCAGTCATGCCATACAGGTCTCGCCTTTACACCCTATGGCCGATACTTTCATCTTTCCTTTTTCACTCAGTGTATTTTTCCCGGCCTATAATGACGCGCAGTCTCTTCCCGCATTGATTGAATCTACTTTCGCTGTTGCTCGCACACATGTGCAGGATTTTGAAGTCATCGTGATCAATGATGGCAGTGCAGATCACACAGCGGAAGTCCTCGCCCAATTGCAGACAGTATATGGCCCACAGTTACGCGTAATTCATCATCCCCGCAATCAGGGATACGGTGCAGCATTGCGGAGCGGGTTTGCCGCATCCACAAAAGATTATGTGTTCTATACCGATGGAGACGGCCAGTATGATGTTGCAGAGCTTGCTCTTCTGCTGCCTCTGGCAAAGGATGGAACTCCCTGGGTCAATGGGTATAAGCGGAAGCGATCAGACTCCTGGCATCGCATCGTGATTGGTATTGTCTATCGGGAAGTCTCGCGGATTCTTTTTCATCTTCAACTGAAAGATATCGACTGCGATTTCCGATTGATGCGTCGCAGTGCGATTGAGAAGCTCAATTTGAAATCCACCAGCGGAACTATCTGTGCCGAACTGGTGTGGGGGCTGGAAAGCCAGGGACTTCGTGCCGTTGAACTGCCCGTGACGCACAAGCCGAGGTTGCATGGAGCTTCGCAGTTTTTTCGCCCAGCTCCATTGTGGCGAACATTCCGGGAGCTGGGTCGCCTGATCGGATTACGCTTTAAGGGGAAGCCACTGGCAAGGTAGGAACCACGCGTGTTCCGTGTCTGTCAATCAGCACAAATGGTCCGGGTGTCTGATCGAGTGGAAGGCTGGTTTCGCTGGGGCTCCACCTGGGAGGAGTATCCACCCACAACGGAGATTCTGGCAGGTAATATCTCAGGTGCCGCCAGGTCACAGCCGAATCACGAAGGACAATGGTGACTGGTCCGGTTTGTGCCGCTTCTCGTGCTGTATCGATTGCCTCCACGACCAGAGCATTGACGCGCTTGACCACACCGTAGCTGGTTGCCCGTGCTGCTCCACGTAACGGATGAAAGAACAAGGCTGTTCCCAGGCACAGGGCAACTCCTGTTGCTGCGGCCCCCTGCCATCCACGAATCCCTGAAAAAGTCATCCCTCCGATCCAGCAGAAGACGGTGATCGTCGCCAGTAGATGACAGGGATCGGCAGCATGACCTAATAGCTGGAAGACAAGACCGGGAACAACCCATACCGTAATGAAAACTCCCATGCCCTTCAATTGCGGACGTGCAAAAAACAGAGACCATATCCAGGGCAGGATGCAGACAAGGTGGATGGCAAAGACATATTCCAGGACTTTCCAGAATGCTCGCCATGCATTGCTTGCTTCGAAGATCTTCTGTTCCGCGGAATACTGCTGCATCAGGTTCATGTAGGATGTGAATCCACCCGTGGCGAAAAGCAGCCATCCCCCCCAGATCAGTACCGGAATCACTCCTGCTGCGATACTCCATCCCAGTGTTTTCCAGGCGGGTCGTCTGACCCATAGAACCCACAACAACAGCGGGGTCAGCATCAGAGATTCCACAGGACGAAATCCCATCATTGTTGCCAGAAAGCAGATTGCACCGATGAACCATCCGGGGTGAGAATCCTGTCGGGATGCCCGCCAGCAGAGCCATGCCGTTCCTGCACTGGCAACCGCACTGAATCCCCGGCTTTGATTGGTAATGGAATTAAACCAGAAAACCGGGCTGAAGACAAAGATACATGCGGCCATCCAGCCTGCGCGTGCATTTCCCAAGTCTGAGCAGAATCGCCAGAGTAACCATCCAGTGAAACTTCCTGTGACGACGCCGCTCACCAGCATGGTGTCTTCAACGGTGAATCCCAGAGCGTGAATTACTTTCAGAAGAGCGACAAATAATGGATATCCCGGAGGTTGTGGCTGATGCTTGCCCGGTGCAAATTCTTCAATGGCCAGTGCCATATTCACGGCATCAAAATAGAACAGATACTTTGGGGCAATCGGCCATCGAGTGACTGCCAGAAGTGCGGCAAGCCCACTCAGGAACAGGAAATTACGCATGCGTATGAATAGCAATTCTAGCGTTCATCCAGTGAATTAAAGGAAATGGTTTTTTTGTGAGGATCAGGAAACAGGCCGGAACTTGAACACTCCGGCCTGTACAGAAACTTTACAGGAGCTCAGCCCGGAGTTGTTCTGCGCTTTTGGGCGACAGCAGTCCGGGAGGAACATCAAAGACAGTTTTTGCCCCATGCTGTCCGGAAAGAGTCAGGCGATGCACGGCGCGCGCATAGGCCACCAGAACACTGGCTGTGAATTCCGGATTGCTTCCCAGGTTCAGGGAGTATTCAATTACCTGTGTTGATTCCGGTGATGTATTTCCACTGCGAATGACAAATCCACCATGCGGCATTGCATGATGGTCGCGTGCCAGATCTTCGTGGGAGATGAAGTTCACTGTGGTGTCATAGTCGCTGAAATAATTGGGCATGGTGATGATGGCGTTGGTGACCGCGCTGACATCTGCTCCCTCTTCCAGAACAACAAAACACTCCCGTGTATGTTTTTCGCGAGTGGAAAGCACCGGCCGTTCGCCACTGCGTACTCTTTCCACTGCTTGCCTGACGGGTCGTGTGTACTGAACTCCGGCCGCAACGCCCGGAACTCGCCGGATGGCATCTGAATGTCCCTGGCTGAGGCCGTCTCCCCAGAACGTATAAGTTACTCCGTCTGGCAGAAGCGCCTCGCCGAAGACACGGTTGATGGAAAACACTCCTGGATCCCATCCCGTGGAAATCAGTGCTGTCTTCTGATTTGCCCGTGCCGGTGCATCGACGGCAGCGAAATATTCCGGAATCTTTGCATGGGTATCAAAGCTGTCTACTGTGTTGAATAATGCAGCCAGCTGCGGTCCCTGCTGTGGCAGATCTTCTTTAGACCCTCCACACAGGATCAGGACATCAATCCTGACTGTATGGCTCGTCAGTTCGTCCATGCTGAATACCGGAGTATTCGCATTCAGAGGGGTCAGTTGTCCGGGAGGGCGACGGCTATAGATACCGACCAGCAGCATGTCGGCATTTCTGTTGATGGCTTGTTCCACACCGCGTCCGAGGTTTCCGTAGCCAGCGATGGCAATTCGAATCGGGTTGTTCATTCTGTTTGATTTCTTCCAGCTTGTTTACGATGCACTTCCATGAGTGAACTGCATCAGGGAATGACTGAAGAGATATGAAGCTTCAGCTCAAACAAGAATACCGTGTCTGCATTCGAAGAATCTTGTTCTGTCCAAGCTGAATGATCAGAAAAGAGTCTTCCAATTCTTTGCGGTTTGAATCCTGTTCCCGCATGATAAAAAATGCAGGAAAAGCCTGAATTGTTCACCAGAAATTTCATTAAATGATGCTTCCTATAGATGTTGTGATTATCGGTGCAGGTGCAGCGGGATTGATGTGCGCAATCGAAGCAGGGAAGCGTGGACGTCGTGTGATTGTGCTGGATCATTCAGGGAAAATTGCGGAGAAGATTCGCATCTCCGGTGGCGGCCGATGTAATTTCACCAATCTCTATGCATCCCCCGAGAATTTTCTTTCCCGGAATCCGCATTTCTGTCGCTCTGCGCTGAGTCGCTATACACAGCATGATTTCATTTCACTCGTCCGGAAACATGGTATCCGGTATCACGAAAAGACATTGGGGCAACTTTTTTGTGACGATTCCGCACAGCAGATTATCGATATGCTGCTTTCTGAATGTGCTGATGCAGGTGTAACCATCTCATCAGAAACTATGATTTCATCTGTCGATTCCGATGGAACAGCATATAACGTCACTGCTTCGAAAAAGGGAAGCTCACTTCAATATTCCTGCCAGTCATTGGTGATTGCGACCGGAGGACTTTCCATTCCAAAGATCGGTGCAACCAGTTTCGGCTATGAGATCGCAAAGCAGTTCGGGTTGAGAGTAATTCCCACACGTCCGGCACTGGTTCCCCTGACATTTGACGATACGGTGCTGGAGCATTGCCGTTCCCTGAGCGGACTTTCAGTGGATGCAGAGGTTGTCAGTGGAAAGACAGGTTTTACGGAAGGGCTGTTATTCACCCATCGCGGCCTGAGCGGGCCTTCGATTCTCCAGATTTCCTCATACTGGCAGCCAGGACAAGAGATCACGGTGAACCTGGCCAGAGAACATGATGTGGGTTCCTTGCTGAAGCATGCCAGAAATACACAAGGGAAACAGGATGTACAGACACCACTACTGGCGATTCTGCCCCGCCGCCTGGCACAGGCGATCTGCGAAGAAACTGGAATTCAGGGACGAGTGGGAGAGTGTTCCGACAAGGTACTTCGAAAGCTTTCCGATCGGGTCAATGCCTGGAAGATACGTCCTGCAGGAAGCGAGGGTTACCGGACGGCTGAGGTCACTCTGGGGGGAGTGGATACCAATCTGTTGTCTTCGAAAACAATGGAATGCCGGAAACAGTCAGGATTGTATTTCATTGGTGAGGTTGTGGATGTCACCGGACATCTGGGGGGATTCAATTTTCAGTGGGCCTGGTCTTCAGGATATGCAGCAGGACAATATGTTTAGGACAGGAAAATCTCGCGAAAAATAGATGACGATCCTCTCCCTGTCCTGATCATCAGGGAAGTTCTTTGATTTCTACGTTGCGATAGAACACTGGCCATCCTTCTGACTGCAGGCAGATATTTCCTTCAGACGGTGATGCCTGTGTCCCTTCGTTGACAATTACACCATTCAATTTGACAGTTACTTTTCCATCAATTGAGGTGATTTCATACTTATCCCAGTCTCCGAATGAAGGCCTGTTCTCTTTGACGATTACTCCCCGTTTCGCGCCAGTGATTTTTCCACCTTTCACGCCAAACATGCTTCCCACTTCGCCGAAATGTCCCTGGACTTCAAGAGATCGGGGCCACTCATCTACCAGTTCCTGCGCATGGATAAAGAAGCCTGCATTGGGCCATCCGTCTTCTTCCGGGCGTGGAGTATATCCGCCCTGAAAGCGCCATTCTGCACGCAAAATATAGTTTTTATATTTTTTCTTGCTGCGAAGAAATCCGTTGGGAATTCCTGTACTGCCGATTCCACCATCCTGTGTGATGTACCAGGCATCAGCAGGTGCCTTGCCTTCCACTGTCCACTTTTCTGTAATCTGTTTCTTTGGCATCAAGGAAACAAAGCCATCCTTTGCCGGAGCAATCATGGCCATCAATGCCAGCACGATCAAGGTTCTCATTCTTCTCTCCAGATGCAATCAGTAGACCCCGGAAGTTGGATTGATCCAGCTTCCGGGTACCTGTTCTCTACCAGACGTATTTCAGTGCAACCTGAGCAGTACGTGCCGGAGCCGCCTGATCAATCGCACCAAAGTTGCCATCGGTCATCGTTGTTCGGACACGCGTGAAGTTCACCTGGTTAAAGGCATTGAACAGTTCCCCACGGAATTCCAGTCTACTTTCCCGGAATACGGTGAAGCTTTTGGTCACTGCAAAATCGGAACTGACAGATGCAGGGCCTGTGAGGATTCCTCTTCCGGCCGAGCCATAATGGCCGGTTTCCGGACGCTGGAATGCTGTTGTGTCGAAGAACCGGGTAATCATGTCCTGACGGGAGGAATGATTGCGGGATGGGTTGGCAATCAGATTTGGGTGCTGTTCTGATCCGTTACAGATATCCACAGCCAATGCCACGTCATCACCGTTATAGAAGGTCAGCGGATAACCTGTCCGCATTCTGTGAACACCGGATGCATTCCATCCGGAGAACAGCGCACCCAGGAATCCACGCTTCTTTTCGATGGGTGTATAGTACCAGGAAACAGCCAGAGCATGACGGGCATCAAACTGTGCACGTCCACGATCTGCACGAAGATCATATGGATTGGCCACGCAGCCACCCAGACTGATAGTGGAACTGTTATCAATCGATTTTCCGAATGAATAAGATCCCAGAATGGAGAACTTGCTGGAGAGTCTCTTATCAACGCGCAATTGTCCGGCGTGATAGCTCTGGTTGAATGCACCCGACATCGCAATCATCTGTGTGCCATAGATGCCGGGATGGAACGGAGCACGTTCTCCGGCATTTTCCAGCGTGGACAGAGGGTTTCCGGCAGCATCGGTTCCCGGCCTGAAGATTGCAGCATTGAACGGCCGGAAGGCTGGCAGTTTGTGACCTGTCTTACCTACATAGGATCCCTGAACAATGAATCCGCCGGGTAATTGCCGTTCCAGTGTCGCATTCCACTGTTGGATATAAGCGGTACGCAAGGTGAGATCCGTAAAGAAATTATTCAACGGATAAATAAACCCTTCATTTGTGGGATTCGGAACTACCGGAGGCAATACTCTGCCTGCACCAGGTGTTTGTAACTGGCCATTCTGGAATGAGGTGGAACCTGCAAATGGAGGATTCTCCTGTGCAACTGTATCGGCATTGTTCATTTCAAAGAAAACACCATAGCCAGCGCGCACAGCGGTGCGGCCATCCCCAGTAACGTCCCATGCCAGTCCGACACGGGGGCCAAAGTTGTTGTAGTCCGTCTTGACCAGACCGCGTGGCAGATCTCCAACGAAGAGCAGGTTGGGAGGAGCATTCGGAACCACTTTCGACTGAGCACCGGGAGTGGTATCCACTGTGTTGATCCGGTCAAATTTATCTACCCATGGTTTCATCACTTCATAGCGCATTCCCAGATTGAGGGTCAGACGACGAGTGACCTTGAAATCATCCTGGAAGAATCCGCCATAGTATCCGCCGAGGGAGTCATTGTTGCGGACCCCATATCCAAAGGACAGATTGCGATAGGAACCAGTGAGGAAATCCGCCATGGGATTTCCTGTACGCGTTCCATTGAAAGAGAAACTGCCCGGTCCAAGATAGGACTGCATAAAGCTGAGATCCAGATACTGGAAGCCAAACTTCATGGTGTGACGACCCTTGATCCATGTGGTCATCTGGTTGAAGTCATAGTTATTGGAGACAAACCGCACTGGCCCACCTGAATTCAGGTTGAAACGGCCCGATACCTGAAACTGCATGGAACCACCGTTGGTATAGTCCGGGAAGCCAAGAATCCCCAGTTCTGCATTGTTGCGCGTGGTGGTAGGTAGATCGCCTGAGACCGAGCGCGTATATCCCAGCGTGATCTGGCTGATCAGAGTGGGGCTGAAGATATAGGTGTGATTAATGCCTGCATTCTGGTTGCGGACATTCTGGCTACGTCCAGACCAGCCGGGAATGTTGGATCCAAAAGCCAGCTGACCTTCCGTCACATCATTCTGACTCAGATAATAATGAGCAAAGATGGTCTGCTTGTCTGAGATATTCCAGTCCACACGAGTCATTCCCAGATGAGCATTGCGGGGAGCCGGACTGATTGTGGACAAGCGGCCACCTGCAGGTACCGTTGGGAGATACTGCAACAGATTCACTGCAACAGGGTCGAAACGGTTGGTGGGAATTCGGTTTCCGGCAAAAGGAGCATTGTTGTTCAGCGGATCAACCAGTTGCTCAGAGACTCCGGAAAAGTCTCCAGCTCTTTCTGCTGCGGTCGGAGGCATTCCGTTGACTTCCGTTGCTGCACGACGATCCAGAATTCCTTCATAGGAACCGAAGGCAAACAGCTTGTCCCGGATAATCTTGCCACCGGCTGCTGCTCCGAACTGGTTCTGACGTTCAGAGGGTTTTCTCGGTAAAAAGAAATTGCGGGAATTCATGGCGCTGTTGCGGTGAAACTCCCACAGGGCCCCGTGGAACTCATTGGAACCGGCACGAGTCACCACGCTCACAACTGCTCCGCTATTGCGTCCACTGTCGGCAGAGAAGTTTGAAGTCTGGACACGAACTTCCTGAACAGCATCGGGTGGAGGGACATTCAGTCCTGTATTCCGGGAAGGGTTGGCAAAGAATGTGCCGTTGAGTGTGTAGTAACTCTGGTTGGCGCGTCCACCGTTGACTGTCATTGTGGAACCGCCACGTGCATTTGTTACTTCACTATTTGATGATGCGGATACCTGTGTGACGCCGGGCAGAAGTCCGGCAAACGCGATTACATTTCGTCCGGATAGCGGAAGATCCACTAACTGGCGTGTGCCAATGGAACCGGCAAGGGTGGATGAAGTGGTGTCCACATTGACGGCTGCATCCGTAACGGATACCCGCTCTGTGACATTACCCACTTCCAGTCCGACATCAGCGCGAAGATTCTGGTCTGTGGTCAGAACCATGTCACTGCTGACATACCCTTTGAATCCGCTTCCTTCCACGGTCAGGGTGTACTTTCCTGCCGTGAGGCCCAGGAACTGGTAGAAACCTTCATCATTCGAAGTAGCCTCACGCTTCAGTCCGGTATTCTGTTCCAGCAACGAAGCTTTCATGTTGGGAACAGAAGCGCCAGTTGAATCACGGATATATCCGCTGATGGTTCCTCTGGTTTGTGCCTCTGCAAGAGGTGTGATCAAGCTGCATAGCAGCATAAACATCGTGTATTTAACGATTTTGGATATTTGAAACATTTCCTTTTCTTTCAATGACCGGTAGTGGCTGCTATGACAGGCGTGGCATCGGCAGCCAGTTGTAATGTGAGTTGTTCGTATGCAGCAGGGAGCGCAGTTTTGATGGCTCCCGTCAGTACACCTTCTTCTCCGAACCTGGCGTGACGCACTTTCGGAGACCAGGGGACGGTACGTGACATCAGCCCCTCGATTGCTGGCAAAACATGGTTGAAAATTTCACCGGAGAGCAACACGGTATCCGGATCATAGGCAAGTGCGAGATTGACAACAGCGAAAGCAGCATAGCTTTCGATGGGTTTCGTCAATGAGACGGCTACCGGATCCCGCTCAAGTGCGGCAGCGAACAGTGCTGAAACCGGCGATGATTCTTTTAAATAATGGCGAATGACTGAAGAACGCCGGGCAGCTGCCCGGACACGACGGGCAATCTGGTCTGCGCCGAGAATGGATTCCATCTGTCCCCGAAATGTTTCCTGCCGGGAAGGAGAATCTGTAGCCAGATGTCCGATTTCTCCGGCTGCCCAGTGGGATCCATGATGAATTCTGCGCTCAATCGCGACAGCAGAACCGATACCTGTTCCTGCCTGGATCAGAACTGCCGTTGTAGCTTCCTGGCCTGCTCCCCCATGGAGTTCTGCGGTAAGCGCGACATTGACATCGTTGTCGACGCGAACAGGACATCCGAAGTGTTCTTCCAGCTCTGAACGAAGGTCAACATTTTCCCATTCAAAAACGTTTCCCAGCTCCAGCACAATTCCGGTCTGGCAATCCACGCGACCAGGAACACCAATTCCGATTGCCCTTAACTCTTTATCTCTTCCCTTACACATCGACACCAGAGCCTGTTTGATCTGTTGTCGCACCCGTGAAGGCGTTTTATTTTCAGAAAGGGGAATACTTGTTTTCTTGAGGATTCTTCCTTCCAGATCTGTCAATGCAAGACGGATCTGGTCCGCTCCAATATCAATTCCAGCTACATTTCCTTCTGTAGAGTTGAATGCCAGCATAGTCGGGCGCTTGCCGCCGGATTCCCCGGATTCACCCTGGCCTGTTTCAATTACGGCTCCCAGCCGGATCAGACGTCCAATCTGCTCAGAAACTGTGGGTTTGCTGAGGCCACTCAGTTTGGAAAGTTCAGCACGGGAAACAGGCCCGTGAGAAAGGATGAGGTTCAACAACTGAATCCCATTGATGCTCCGCATATCCGGTGCGTTCATGCGTTGACCGAACAAGGGGTGAATGGGGAAAATCAAGTTAGTTAAGTTACCTTCCTTTCCGCAAATTACAACACAGTGACGGTTTTACTGCAACATCAAGTTTTCAACCATTTCTTTTGGGGAGCGGCCGCAGTTGGATCAGGCAGGGGTGAAGGAACTAATTATGCGTTTTTCTTCTTTATTCGACGGTAGTTACCTTGGTAATGCGTTCAAACTTTCCGGGTTCACGTCCCTGCAGATAGCTCAGGCTGAGCGAAATCATCTGAGCAGGTAGTAGTTCCAGAATTGGAGTCACGGCTGGATGCGCTGGTGGTAGTGAAAAAGGACCCTCCGGAGTGCCTGGTCCGCAAAGATATGCCTTTGCTCCTGTCTGTCGAACATCTTCAACCAGGCGGCTGTTCAGACCCTTTACCTGTTCTGTTCCTTCAAAGACTACAACGAAGGATCTGGCATCCAGCATTTCAAAAGGTCCATGCCGCAGGGCAGCACTACTCATGCCTTCCGCATGGAAGTGCGCCGCTTCCTTCTGAACCATTGCTCCCAGTCCTGTGATGGCAAGGGAACTCCCTCGGCCAGCCAGGAAAATATGACGTATCTCTGCCAGGCTTTTGACCAGAGACTCTACATGCTCGTGCCAATTCTCAAGATAACTTTCCACTGCGGGTGCAGCCGTCTCGAGCGATTTACGAGCCTGATCCAGATCACCATCAGTGAAATGCTCTCCCAGCCAGTAAAGAGCAGCCAACAGAGAGACAGCGGTTTTGCAAGCTACACCACCTTCTTCACCAGCCTGAGTCATCAGCGTGATGGATGAATGTAAGGATAATGGCGATGAAGGAGTATTCGTCACACCAATGTAGAGAGGTCCTTTGTGCTCCAGCAGTCTCACGATTTCGGCACTGGATCCTGATTGAGAGACAGTCACGATGACATTGCGTGGATGAATGAGTTGAGGAAGTGAATAAAGCAGTTCCGAAGTCTCCACCATGATGCAGTTGAATCCACTTTGAGTGAGTTGAATGTGCAGCGGATGAAGAATCTGATAGGAACCACCCATGCCTGTCAGAATGATGCGATCCAGTTCGCCTGACCTTAGCTTTTCCCTGATTACATGGATTTCCGGCAGGACAGCCAGGGATGCAACCGTGTCACGAAGCGCTCGCGGCTGTTCAAAAATATCTCTGAAATAAATTCCCTGCAATTTTTCCTCTGCAATCAAGTTGTCATGCCCTCCTGTCATATTCGCAATACTTTCTGCTGAGTCGCTCAACTATACAGGTTACCCCTGAAGGCCATGTTGGAAAGGGGAGATCCGGCATCATCTTAGGCTTTTGCTGGTTTCAGATGTCAGGTGAAGATATCCTGAATGAAACTGTAAGGTCAGAATGCCTTCCCTCTGATTCTGCAATTCAGAAACCGGGACGAATGTCCGGAATAATTCAGCTTCTTTCCTGGAAGCCAAAGATGAGCAAGAGAAAACGGAGACAACTGTGAGTTCTGAAAAGCAATCTGTACTGAGTCCTGAAGAAGTTCGCAAGATGCACGCATACTGGCGTGCCTGTAACTACGTGGCTGTGGGTATGATTTATCTGCGTGAGAATCCACTTTTGCGTGAACCTCTCAAGCCGGAACACATCAAGCGTCGATTACTGGGACATTGGGGTTCCTCACCTGGACAGGCTTTCATCTGGCTTCATCTGAATCGTCTGATTCGCAAATATGACCTGGATGTCATCTATGTGTCCGGACCAGGACATGGAGCACCTGGTCCGTTGGCCAACTGTTATCTGGAAGGACATTATTCGGAAATCTATCCGGAATGCAGTGAGGATGAAGAGGGGCTTCTGCAGCTGTTCCGCCAGTTCTCATTCCCAGGTGGCATTGGAAGTCACTGTACTCCGGAAATGCCGGGGTCGATTCATGAGGGCGGGGAACTCGGTTACAGTATTTCTCACGCTTTTGGCGCAGCGTTTGATAACCCCGATCTGATTGTGGCTTGTGTGGTGGGTGATGGCGAGGCAGAAACAGGACCACTGGCGACTGCATGGCATTCCAATAAATTTCTGAATCCCATTCATGACGGTGCTGTCCTGCCTATTCTGCATCTGAATGGATACAAGATTGCGAATCCCACAATTCTGGCTCGTATCCCTCATGAACAGCTGGAGCATCTCTTCAAAGGATATGGATACAAGCCCTATTTTGTCGAAGGCAGCGATCCTGAACAGATGCATCAGAAAATGGCGCAAACTCTGGAGAAATGTATTCAGGAGATTCGGTCAATTCAGGAACAGGCACGTACCTCCGGACATTTTGATCCACCATGCTGGCCCATGATTGTCCTGCGATCGCCGAAAGGCTGGACAGGGCCAAAGGAAGTGAAAGGCCATAAAGTTGAAGACTTCTGGCGTTCCCATCAGGTGCCGATTGCTGATCCTGCCACAAATAAAGAAAGTCTTCGGGCTCTCGATGAATGGTTAAAAAGCTATAAGCCTGAGGAGCTGTTTGATGAATCCGGCAAACTGGTTCCGGAACTGAAGAAACTGGTTCCTGAAGGAACACGAAGAATCAGTGCGAATCCTCATGCGAATGGCGGACTGCTCAAGAAGCCTCTCAGTCTGCCTCGCTTTCAGGACTATGCGGTGGAGGTCAAAAAGCCAGCAGCAGACTATGTCTCTCCCACTGCAGTTCTTGCGACATTCCTGAGAGATGTCATGAAGCGCAACATGACCAGCTTCCGCGTCTTTGGGCCAGATGAAACAGCTTCCAACAAGCTGGATGGCATCTATGCAGCTTCAAAGAAGACCTGGATTGCTGGGTATCTTCCGGAAGATGAGGATGGCTCGGCTCTTGCTCCGGATGGCCGTGTCATGGAGATGCTAAGCGAACATACGCTTGCCGGATGGCTGGAAGGATACACGCTCACCGGACGTCACGGATTTTTCTCCACTTATGAATCCTTTGTGCATGTTATCGATTCCATGTTTAACCAGCATGCAAAATGGCTGGAGAAAGCAAAGAACGAAGTTTCCTGGCGTTCACCCGTGCCATCCATCAATCTGTTGATCACATCACTGGTATGGAGGCAGGATCACAATGGATTCACTCATCAGGATCCCGGTTTTCTGGATGTGGTTGCCAACAAGAGTCCGGATGTTGTGCGTATCTATCTGCCACCGGATGCCAACTGTCTGCTGAGTGTTGCCAACCACTGTCTGCGATCGATCAACTATTACAACGTCATCGTGGCCGATAAGCAGCCGCATCTGAATTATCTGGATATGGATGCAGCAGTCAAGCACTGTACAAAAGGAATCGGAATCTGGGAGTGGGCAAGTACCGATGCGGGAGAAGAGCCAGATGCAGTACTTGCCTGTGCAGGAGATATTGCGACGATGGAAGCCCTGGCAGCAGCTGCAATTCTGCGGGAGAAGTGCCCGGATCTGAAGATCCGGTTTGTCAATGTGGTGGATCTGTTCCGTTTGATGCCTGAAACAGAGCATCCCCATGGGATGTCTGATCGGGATTTTGATTCATTGTTTACGAAAGACAAGCCAATCATCTTCAACTTCCATAGCTATGCAGCGCTGGTGCACAAGCTTGCCTATCGACGAACAAATCATGCGAATCTCCATGTTCGGGGATATAAGGAAGAAGGCAATATCAATACTCCCCTTGAACTGGCTATCGCGAACCAGATTGACCGCTTCAATCTTGCTATTGATGTTCTGGATCGTGTGCCGAAACTGCAAAAGACATCAGCGCATGTGAAGGAATGGCTCAAGGACCAGATTATTGAGCACAAGGCTTATGCCTATCAGGAGGGGATCGATAAGGAAGAGATCCGTGAATGGGTGTGGCCCTATTAAAGGGGTAATTTTTTTGTCTATCAATTGCAAATAAATATTTGCATTAATCTGAGTAAGAAGGTAGTGAGGCAGAGGAATACTTCTTTGCCTCATTTTTATTGATTTTCATCATCTTCTTTTCCGGGGAGTTTTCTGATTTCTTCTTTATTTATTGCAAATCATTTGCAATAATATTGCTGTGGCTTTGTGGGGAAGATTGTTTCAATCCCATTCAGCTCTCCATTTTCATGGTCGGACTGGCTAGATTTGCCTGACTCCGCAAGAAATTACTCGACAGGAATAAGGAATCGTATGAAGCTTCCATTCAATTTTCAGCAGGTCCCCTACGCATCCCTGCTTCGTTCGGCAATATTCGCTACATCATTGATTGTCGGCACAGTGGTTCATGTGTCAGCCCAGTCTTTTGCTACTCCAGATCCCAGTTTTAAAGGACAGGTTTTTGCGTCCACTCCACTGGTTTTGCCCGGAAGTGATGTAGATGTTTCAGGGCGTGGGTTCAAGCCTGGTCAGAAAATCACCTTGTTCAGTGGTACTACTTCATTGAACAGCACACCTTACACAGCAGATGCAGAAGGTGGATTCAAGGGCACGATTAAAGTTCCTGCCAGTGCAACTCCAGGTCAATATCCGCTGATTGCGAATGTGACGAACCCTGCTGCTGCAACAGTTTTCAATCTGAAAGTATCACCAAATATTCCGAAATCCGGAGCGGATCGCTTTGATGTGAAAACTGCAGTTCTTGTTCCAGGTCTTTATCAGGTGGCTTACAGTGCAAAACATGATGTGTTGTATGTCACTTCTTCAATTGGTCGCCCCCCAGTGAAGGAAGCCCACTTGCTGAAGGTGAACCCGAAAACCCTGGCAATTGAAGCGAAGGTTACCCCAGCAAAAGTCCCCGGACATAATGATGACCGTGTATTCGCTGTTTATGGCGTAGCAGTGGATGATGCAAAAGATACTGTGTGGGTGACGAATACTCGTGATGCAACAGTTTCTGTCTACAAGCAGTCTGACTTGTCTCTTGTGAAGCAGTTCGACAGCGGACTGGTTGCTCATAGCCGGGATGTGGTAGTGGATTCGAAGCGTGGAAAAGCATACGTGTCTGCTTCCGGAGCACCTGTTATTGCTGTATTTGATACCAATAAGCTGGAATTCATCAAGAATATTGATCTCAAATCAAACCAGCGATTCCAGAAATTCACTCCCGGCAGTCTGGAACTGGATTCCAAGAGTGGAAAGTTATTTACTCCCAGTATGCAGAATCCTGAGGCAGCCATTATCAATATTGAGAATGACTCTGTTGAGAAGGTGATTGATCTCCCAGCTGGCGTACGTTCAGCCATTGGTATTGCCTATGACGGTACAACCGGAAAGCTATTCGTTGTTTCACAGGGTAGCGACAATCTGGTGATCGTCGATACAGAAACCGGCAAAGTATTGAAGGATGTTCTTGTGGGTGGCTCCCCGCTGAATGTTGCTTATGAGCCTGTTGGAAAGCTGGTGTACATCACCAACCGCACATCAGGAACTCTGACAGTGGTAGATGGAAATGGCACAATTGTTGCTAATCTTGATGCCGGTCACAACGTGAATCACCTTCACGAAGACGGCAAAGGCAATGTTTTTGTTGTGAACAAATCCAGCTGGGTGACCAAAAGTGCAGGCGATGAGATCCTGCGTGTCACTCCAAAAAAGTAAGCGATTCAAGTTTGTAATTCAAAGTCCTGCTCATAAGCGAGCAGGACTTTTTCCATGTTGTGAGTACTTCTATTAAGCGAAAACTGGAGAGATCAATAGACAAATAAAAAGGGTGTCCATGACGGACACCCTGAAGAACATTGGTATTAGAGAATTTATTTGGCAACCAGAATCGACACTGTGTCACCTTCAGGATCCTCAACAGGAGGACCATTCCGGTTTGCTTTGGCTTTGTTCGTGACATACGCAACACCTGTTTTGGAATTCACCACCACTGTGTTGGGGTGCGTGCCAGTCTTCAGTGTAGAAACCACTTCATAGCTTTCAGAATCCACAACCACGACATTTCCATCCATCCGGTTTGCAACGTAAATAGACTTGCTCTTTGGGTCATAGGCAACACTTAAAGCAGCTTTTCCGGTGGGAATGGTCTTGATGATCTTTCCGTTATCTTTTGTGTCCAGAACGGCCAGATTGCCAGTGGTCAGATTGACAACAAACAGGCGTCCTGTTGCCGGATCAAATGCCTGGTGCATTGGAGCTTCACCACCTGAAGGGAACTTTCCAGTCATGGACTGTGAATTTAGATCAAATACGAGAATTTCGTTACCGGCGCGATGAGAAATATAGAGTTTCTTGTTCGCCTTATCGAGAGAAAGTCCTGTTGCCAGATTGCCAACATCATTGATGATTTTCTTGATTTCATTGGTGTTGCCATCAACAATCCAGAGCTGGCTGGGACGATTGGCAATGGAGACATAAATTGTATTTGTGTCTTCATCAACCAGAACTTTGAAGGAGTGTGACTTTGGATTCGCCGGATCAAGAATCACCTTCTTGATTTTTCCGGTCTTGATATCAATTGCGGAGATGCCACCAGAACGCGGGTTGGAAGTATAGAGCGTGTTGGTTTTGTTGTTGATGCTGATGCCGTAACCGGGAGCTTCCTCGACATTAATTTCACGCTTTACTGCGAGCGTTTTACCGTCCAGTTCCAGAATACGAGCTCCCTCCCCGCCTCGTTCCACCGGAGCAGTGGAGGTGATGTATACAAGATCACCAGCTTCATTGGTGACAACTTCGTAGATAGCCTTTCCGATTTTTTCTGTTTTCTGAATAGAAAAATCTTTTGCAGTAGCCATCCCTGAGGTGGCGATTCCAATGGTCAGGGCAATGGCCACTGGTGTCTGGCGGGTATAGTGCCAGACGCGATCCATAAAGTGAGTCATATGTCTCTCCTCGAAAAACTGTCAGACGCGAAAATTTGTGAGCACTGAGGCAGATCAGCGCAGGTTAATCCAATTCGTTCCATCAATGGGAACAGCCAGAAAACGTTCATTGATTTCTGCCATGGTTTTGGCAGGGTCAATATTTTGAAAGAGATCCGGATGGATCCATTTAGCAAGAGCCTCAACCGCCAGAATATCCAGTGGGGAGTTGAGAAGTTGATGGGACAACCCATGAACGTTTCCTGATTTTGCAGCTGACAAAGATGCAAACCCAGGACGTTGAAGAATTTTTTGCAAGGAAGCGCGGGAGCGGTCAGGGGTATAGCCAGGGCCAACGACCAGTCCTCCTGTTTTTTCCAGATGAGGACCGCCAGTCGCTATGTAAACCTTGGGGTTCTGGGAAATTACATACTCGATGTTGACCTTCCCGTAAGTGCTGGGCAGAATATCGGCAGAGATATTATGTCCGCCGACAACATTGATGTAATCTCCAATATTTCCTTTACCGGGGGCGTTGCAGCATTCACCGGACATGCCCGCATGAACTTCCAGGAAAACTTTGGGGTTCTCTTTAGCGGTTTTTACTTTCTGAGTGATTGCATTCATATGTTGCTTGCGGAAATCGATGAATGCTTTAGTTTGTGCCTGTCGCCCGGAAATCTCCCCCAGAATAGTCAGGCTTCTTTCCAGATTTTCAAAAGGATGAGTAAAGAAATCGATAAAGACGACGGGAATTCCCGCTGCTTCGCACCGCTTTACGTCAGCATCAGATGGGCCCGGTCCCAGGGATACCACCGCGACATCCGGTTTCACCGCCAGAACTTTTTCCAATGAGAATGTACTCGCTGAACTTGCTACCTGAGGGATATCTGCAATCTTGGGGAATTTTTCGAGATAACGCTGATATGTCAGCGCGCCCACGCGATTGATGTCTCGTGGCCAGGCGGCAATGATGCTGACCGGGTCCGGGTGGATCAGGGAAAGTGCAATCAGATAACGTCCATCATCAATCAGGATCCTGCTTGCAGGTTTTGCCAGTGTGACGGTACGCCCCTTGAGATCCTGAACGGTAACTTTTTGTGCGGAGCTGATTGACGGAAAAGATAATGCCAGGGTGGCAAGAAAAATTCCCGATACGGCTCTCGAAAGAAGAGATTTGGCCATCAATAATATTATGACTGGAAAGTGAAGTTTAGCTGCAAGCGAGTTGCAGTGTCAATCGGCAGTTACAGAGGGAGATAGTACCGTGCGGAGGGATCGATTGATGGCGACACTCACCAGGGAAGCATGGTCTTCGTGCGGTACATGCTGATAGCTCACATCGAAAATATGTGAAGCATGCTCATTCAGATGACGAACCAGATCCTGCGTGTTCCCGATCATTGCTCTTCTTTTACGTCTTTGCAGTGAATCCAGGTTCTTTTCATTCAGTTCCTGCCATGGCGCAAGAGACTCTTCATACTCACCGGTATACAGCAGAAGTTTTTTCAGATGATCATACCTGTCCGGATGCATCGTAAGGAAGGCTTCCATTTTTTTATGGAGCACCAGCGGATTCCACCAGATGGAAGGACTCACGGAAATATAATTCCGGAAGGTGGATGAAGTACTCATTGCCGTCAACAGGACAAAGTATGCACCGAGAGAGTGTCCGAAAAGTGTCTGCTGAGCCGGATCGATCGGGAAATCTTTTTCTATCTCTGGTTTGAGCCGTGTTTCCATCCAATAGAGAAAATCTTTTGCGCCACCGCCCATGCTGGATGACACGGAAAGCTCATCCATAGAGGGGCTCATCGTGAAATCGAAAGAACGGTTCTCCCTGATGTGACTTCCGGCGGATCGGTGACTGATGCCCACTACGATTGCAGGAATAACATTAGTGGCGTCGGGTCGATGGCACCGCATCCGGATGGATTCCACCATGGAACCAAAACAGGCATCTGCATCCAGAAGATAGATGGCGGGATATTTCTGGCCCGTTTGCATCTTGAGTGGTTTGCTGATGAGCAGCTCATATTGCATATGTCCGGAAAGAGAAGGAATTGTTCTCGATTCAGTTTCCGGAATCGTAACAGGCATGGGCATTGATCTACTTTAATTGATCCGCTTTCATTGATTACTCTATCGGACCATCAATGAGAATTTGCGGACGTCCCAATGAGCACGGTTCAACTCGTGCCTGCACCTGATAAACATCACCCAGAACTTGGGGCGTCAATGCTGTTGTCGGATGCCCTGCAATATGCAGGTTTCCGCGGCTGAGAACCACAATATTTTCTGACCAGCGGGCGGCCAGGTTCAGGTCATGAAGAACCACGACAACAATACGTCCTTCTTTTGCGAAGTCATGGATCAGTTTCATGACCAGTACCTGATGCCGAAGATCCAGTGCGCTGGTGGGTTCATCTAAAAGCAGCAATCGTGGCTGGCGAACAATTGCCTGGGCCAGACTTGCCAGTTGGCGTTGCCCGCCAGAAAGCCTGTCCAGCCTCTCAAGTGCAATACCGGAAATGCCAACCTTCTCCAGAACAGCCATCGCTCTTGTGTGGGCATTGTGAATGCTTGGTCTCCCACCGGGACTGGGAGAAACCATCAGTGCGTTGATAACAGCTTCGAGAACGGTCAATGCCACCTGTTGCGGAAGCGCCTGCGGCATGAAGGAAACATACTCGGTGCGTTCAGACAAAGGAACCATCAGACTTTGATTCCCGAGCCGGAGTTCACCCTGTGCTGGAAGAAGTCCGGCAATGGATCGCAGTAATGTTGACTTGCCTGCTCCATTAGGGCCGACAAGTGAAGTGACATGACCCGGCTCAATGGGTTCCAGCGTCAGATTCTGAATAACCGTACGGTTGGAATAGCCTGCCGAGTATCGGGAAACATGAAGTGAATCCGTAGTTGCCGGAGTCTGCATCAGGAGCGGCCTTTCTTCGCGAAGATCAGTGAGGCAAAAAACGGAACTCCAATCAGAGCCGTGACCAGACCGATGGGAATAATCACTCCGGGAACAATTGCCTTACTGGCAGCTGAGGAGAGAGAAAGAACCAGAGCACCGGTCAGTGCACTGGCGGGCAGGTAATAGCGGTGATCTTCCCCGACAAGAAGCCGGGCAATATGAGGACCGACAAGCCCGACAAATGCGATGGTGCCAACAAATGCAACCGCTGTTGCTGTCAGAATACTGATGCGGAGCAGGGAAGCGAATCGCAGTTTTTTTACATCTACTCCCAGGCTATATGCTCGCTCTTCCCCCAGCCGGATCGCAGTCAGCTTCCATGAGGCAGCCATGGAAAAGGGAACGATGCAGAGCATGACAAGACCCAGTAGCTGGATTTTGTCCCAGGATGAGCGGGAAAGACTTCCCATGGTCCAGAAGACCAGTTGCTGCAGTGCCTGTTCGCCCGCAAGGAATTGGGTAATGGAAACCAGAGCATTGAAGGTAAAGAAAAGAGCAATACCAAATAAAACCAGTGTTTCCGTGGCAGCTCCCTGAAATCGTGCAACAGCCTGAAGTAGCAGAACGGACGCAAAGGCAAAGACAAATGCATTGACGGAGATGATCCAGTCCGGATGGACCCCCGGAAGTGAGATGTCCAGCACAATGGCTAATGCGGCGCCGAAGATTGCCGCAGAAGACATCCCCAGAGTAAAAGGACTTGCCAAAGGATTATTCAGCGTAGTCTGCATTTCTGCACCGGCAAGAGAAAGAGCTGCACCGACCAGGAGCGCCATGATGGCGTAGGGAAGTCTGACCTCCCACACGATGATCTGTGTGGCCTGTTCGGCAGCAGAAGGAAAGAAAATTGCCCTGATTGCTTCAAAAGCCTTCAGGTCTGAAGGACCTGTGATCACATCCAGACAAAGGGATCCGACAACCGCCGAAATCAGGATGCCCAGGGTGATCAGTCTTGCACGAATCAGGCTCTGATAACCGTCCCATGCGGCGGTCTCTGAAATTCCATTTGACATGCTTTGTAGAAAGATCCTTCAGAACAGTGTAACGAATGCGCTGAAACCATCTTTTGGATATAATTGCAAGTGAGTAGCAATAAGCGATTTTAGGGAAACAAAAATACAGGTTTGTGTATGCGGAATAGCGGGATTGAAGGAAAAGTCGCTGTTGTTACCGGAGCTGCCAGCGGAATCGGAGCAGCTGTTGTTCGGGACCTGCTGGACGAAGGTGCTCGTGTAGCAGCGATCGATCAGGATGAGTCCGACCTCACCAGTTTTGTACTTTCCCTTCAAACATCATCTGTACGACCATTCGTGATAGATGTCCGTGATCCTGTTCAGGTGAACCAGCAGATCGACAGGATATCCAGCGAACTGGGGCAAATCGAATACGCAGTGAATGTAGCAGGAGTTCTCAGCAATACCCTGATTACTGAGACCAGCGATGAAGACTGGAACCATGTATTCGATGTAAATACGAAGGGAGTATTTCACATCTCCCGTGCTGTTGCCCATAAGATGATTCCGCAAAAAAAAGGGTCCATTGTCACGGTAAGTTCGAATGCTGCAGGAATCCCTCGTTATGGCATGGCGGCCTATGCAGCATCCAAAGCAGCTGCCACCATGTTTACGCGATGTCTGGGGCTCGAACTGGCAGAACACGGAATCCGCTGCAACATCGTTGCTCCAGGTTCGACGCGCACACCGATGCAGACCGCATTTTCAGGCAATAACCCGCACGCTGTGATTCAGGGATCGCTGGAAAAATTCCGGACAGGGATTCCTTTGAAAAAAATTGCGGAGCCTGAAGAAGTGGCGGATGCGGTAATCTTTTTGCTCTCTGATCGTGCAAGTCACATCACTATGGCGGAAATCTACGTAGACGGTGGAGCTACACTGCATGCGTGATTCGGGTCAAAATTCAACGTCAGGCCGCTCCTCATCTGAAGAAGTTCCGTCATCGCATGCCATTGCTTCTTTTGAATTTGGATCTACCTTTCTGATGTCTTCCGGGAAGGAAAGCCTGATTACACAAGGAACCCGAAAGCATTTTCTGCTGGAGTCCAGTAATTCTCTGGATTCACAAAAAATCGGCGAACTGTTTCAACATGTCTCAGGTAGCTCATCCATGATTGTGGGAGTTCTGCCTTTTGACAGGGAGCGATCTCCTCATCTTTTTGAGCCGGCCAGGGTCAGTGCATTGAACGTAGCCGATCTGCAACCCGATGCTTCCCGGAATGAACGGTTCTCCTGGCATGCAATGCATCAGGAACCATCCAGACAGGAGTATGCAGGAGGAGTCCGGCGGGTTCTCTCCTGCTTTTCCGAAGATCCGAAACTTAAGAAAGTGGTTCTGGCACGGAGTCTTGTATTTCGAACTGAACGACGGCCCGATATCGTTCCGGTTCTGCAAAATCTGTCAGAAGATCCCCATGCCACCGTCTTCTGTTCTCCCCTTCCGGGAAAACGAAGCGTTCTGGTGGGAGCCAGCCCGGAACTGCTGATTGAGAAAAAGGGTAGGTTGATCTTCTCCCATCCGCTGGCTGGTTCTGCAGCCCGATCTGCTGATCCGGAAACAGACCAGAGAAATGCGGAGAAACTTCTTCAGTCCGAAAAAGACCTCCGTGAGCATATTGCTGTGGTGCAATCGATTGCCGACCGCTTATCCCCTTATTGCAAAACGCTGGATATTCCTGAAAAGCCTTCTCTTGTGTCGACCAATGCGCTCTGGCATCTAGGGACAAAAATTCAGGGAGAACTAAAAGATCGTTCCGTATCATCACTGGAACTGGCTGCAGTTCTCTATCCAACGCCTGCCGTTTGTGGCACTCCGCGTGACCGTGCAAAGGCAATCATTGATGAACTGGAGCCATTTGATCGGGGCTTCTTTGCCGGTGCGGTTGGATGGTGCAACCGCAGTGGAGATGGCCGCTGGTTTGTGTCCATTCGATGTGCAGAAGTTTCTGAGCACCAGACGCGTTTATATGCCGGGGCGGGAATCGTCGCAGGATCAGATCCTGAGCTGGAATCCCAGGAGACAGCGACAAAATTTCGTACCCTGTTGGATGCTTTGAGATTTCAGGAAAAAACACAAGAGATTCAACGGGTGAATTTGTGATTCAGGCTGAGCAGAAATGGCCTGAAGAGTTTGCTGCACGATACCGAAAAGAAGGCTACTGGACAGGAGAAACTTTTCACGGATTCTTCGAGGAAAGGGTGGCTGAACATCCGGACCGCACTGCTGTTGTCTGCGGAGAGCGTCGATGGAGCTATCTTGAGCTGCATAAACAATCGCTGGAGACTGCGGCCGGTTTTCTGAAACTCGGGATCAGCAAAGGGGAGCGGGTCATCGTACAGCTTCCCAATGTTGCTGAGTTCTTCAGCGTCGTCTTTGGACTTTTTCGAATTGGAGCGATCCCCGTATTCTCCCTTCCTGCTCATCGGCGAACGGAGATTCTGCATTTTGTGAAAGCAGCTGAGGCGGTAGCCTACGTGATCCCGGATGTTCACGAGGGATTTGATTTCCGCACAATCGCTGCCCAGGTTCAGTCTGAATGCTCCACGCTGCGTCACATCGTGGTGGTGGGAGACAAGGGCGATTTCCTGTCGCTGGATGAAGTGGTGGAAACAGGAAAAGATTCACCAATACAGTTCCCCGAAATCGTTGCGTCGGACATTCTCCACATGCAGCTGTCCGGTGGAAGCACGGGCTTATCCAAGCTGATTCCGCGCACACATGATGATTACATCTATAGCTTCAAGGAAAGCGCTGTCATCTGCGGTCAGGACGAGAGAAGCATTTATCTCGGTGTCCTGCCCATTGCCCATAACTTTCCCATGAGTTCCCCTGGCACTTTCGGAACTTTCTATGCCGGAGGAACGGTGGTGCTGAGTCCTTCACCCGTTCCGGATGTGGCCTTTCCTATAGTTGAAAAAGAGAAAGTCACCATTACAGGAATGGTTCCACCTCTGTTGTTGATCTGGTTGCAGGCCGTGGAAAACACTACATATGACCTCTCCAGTCTCCAGGTCTTGCAGGTTGGGGGAGCCAAGCTCATTCCTGAAGTTGCACGAAGAGTGCAGCCTGCATTCGGTTGCAAGCTGCAACAGGTATTCGGAATGGCAGAAGGGCTGGTGAATTATACCCATCTGGATGATCCTGACGAACTTGTAATCCACACTCAGGGACGGCCCATCAGTCCCGCCGATGAGATTTTGATTGTCGATGATGAAGACCAACCCGTGCCTCAGGGGCAAAGCGGAAATCTTCTCACGCGTGGTCCGTATACCATCCGTGGATATCACAATGCGCCGGAAGCTAATGCTCGTGCATTCACCGCGGATGGATTCTACCGGACCGGAGATGTCGTAATGCAGACACCCGAAGGTTATCTGGTGGTGCAGGGAAGAGCCACGGATCAGATCAATCGTGGTGGAGAAAAGATTTCCCCGGAAGAAGTGGAAGACCATCTTCTGGCACACCCCAATGTATTTGATGCCAGTGTGATTGCTGTTCCGGATGAATATCTGGGTGAGCGGACCTGTGCCTATATCATTCCGCAAGGAGAGAAGCCCAGGAGTGTTGCTTTGAAATCCTGGATCAGAAACCGGGGACTGGCCGCTTATAAAGTGCCGGACCAGATCGTATTCATTGATGCATTCCCGGAAACGGGAGTGGGAAAAATCAGCCGAAAACAGCTCAGGGCAGTTCTTCGGAAACAACTGGAGCAGACAAGCTAAATGGGATTACCGCAGATTGTCCCTTATGATCTTCCTGAAAGAGCAGAGCTTCCTTCCACCAGAGCACCATGGAAAGTAGAAGCATCGCGAGTCGCATTGCTGATTCACGACATGCAGCAGTACTTTGTGAATCCATTTGTACAGGGGCAGCCTCCGATTCAGCCTGCCATTGAAAACATCATTCGGATTCGTGCAATCTGCCGCTCAAAAAATATACCTGTTATCTATAGTGCCCAGCCTGGAAAGCAAAACCTGCTCGAACGAGGTCTGCAAGCGGATATCTGGGGCCCAGGGATGAGTGACAATCCTGAGCACCAGTCGATTATTTCTGAACTGCATCCTGATTCTGAGGAAATTGTTCTGACCAAGTGGCGATACAGTGCATTCCAGCGGACAAATCTGGAGCCGATGTTGCACCGGAGAAAGCGGGATCAGTTAATCATTACTGGCATCTATGCACATATTGGCTGTCTGCTGACTGCCGCAGATGCCTTTATGCGAGACATCCAGCCATTTTTGGTATCGGATGCCATGGCCAGTTTCAGTCGGGAACAGCATGAACAGTCCGTTGCATACGCAGCCGGAAATTTTGCTGTCCCACTCACAACAGATATCTTGATAGAGACCCTTTCCTGAGGGTGATGGAGTAAGATGAGTTCTCGTAATTCAGAGGAAACCCCTTCATTAACGCTGGAAGTCATGCGCGCGGACATCGCAGCCATTCTGCATGAAGATCCATCAGAGATTGATGATAACGACAGCCTGATTGATCTGGGGCTGGATTCCATTCGTGCAATGTCCTTGTTGCAACGCTGGCGTGACATGGGGATGAATGTTGAGTTCGCCGCATTTGCAGTAAAGCCTGAACTGAAATACTGGTGGCAGCTTGTCTCTGGCACAGCGGCATCGGACGCCTCTTTGCCGGAATGATGAAGCCGGTTCCTTTAACGGAAGCTCAGGAAGGTCTTTGGTACGCACAGAGATTTGATCCTGAAAACCCCATCTTCAATACATCGCAATATGTGGAGATCTGGGGAGTTCTGGATGTTACTGCTTTTGAACAGGCCGTCAATGCTGTGATGCAGGAAGCGAAGGCGCTCTCCATTCGCGTTGAAGATTTACCGGACGGGCCGCGGCTGGTTTTCGATCCCGCACTGACTGCTCAACTCAGAATCACCGATCTTCGCCATACGAATGATCCGGAGCATGAAGCGCAATCCTTGATGCAGCGGGATGCCATGACTGCTCTTGATCCTACTCGTGATGCACTGGCGGCCCAGCATCTTTATCAGGTGGGAGAAGAAAAATTCTTCTGGTATCAGCGTGTGCATCATCTGGTGATTGATGGATATGGCACTTCTCTGCTGACCCGGAGAATCTGTGATCTCTATACTTCGTCAGTAACCGGAGCCGTTCACCAGACTTCTCCATTTGGATCATTCGACTCTGTGCTCCAGGAAGATGCGGAATACAGGCAATCCGAAAAGCGACAGAAAGATCAGGAGTTCTGGCAGAAGGAATTTGCGGACAAGCCGGAGATTCCGCTTCTGAGTAAGGGACTGGCCTACACGTCTCATACATTCATTCGTGAGGAACGCAGTTTTTCCCGTGAATTTGGAAAACGGCTTCAATCACTTGCCAGTGAACATTTTCTGACCTGGCCCGATATCCTGACTGCCCTGAGTGCTGCCTATCTGAAGCGTCATACGGGAGGAACCGAATCCATTCTGGGAATCCCCACCATGAACAGGTTTGGCTCAGCTTCCGCGCAGGTGCCATCCATGATCATGAATGTGTTGCCTGTACGGTTTCCTGTGGATGAATCATTGTCGTTACAGGATTTCCTGATCACTACTGCCAAAAAGCTGAAAAGTGCACGTCGCCATGGGCGCTATCGTAGTGAGCAACTCCGTCGTGATCTGGGATTACTGGGTGAGCATCGACGGCTTCATGGTCCTCTGGTCAATATTCTTCCGTTTGAGGAGCCACCTCGACTTGGGATTACTGAGACGAAGATGCATACTCAAGGGACAGGTGCGGTGGATGATCTGACGTTCAATCTTCGTGCAGGGGCTCAAGGCGATGAACTCTATCTTTCACTGGATGCCAATCCTGAACTGTTTTCGGTCGAGGACGTAAAAGATCATGCAGACCGGTTTGTACATTTTCTGGAAGCAGCCATTCAGTCTGCATCGCTGAAAATTGTTTCCACACTCACACCTGCAGAACATCAGCATTGGGTGTACGAAGTGAATCAGACTGCACATCCGGTGGAGCGAACCACACTGGTCGAACTGATGTTGCGCCAGGTGAGGAATTCTCCAGATGCTGAAGCGCTGCGGTTCAATGGAAAGTCCCTGACGTATGCGCAGTTTGAACAGGAAAGTCGCAAGCTGGCACAGAAGCTGAAGGCTGACGGAGTTAAAAAAGGTGATGTGGTTGCGATTGCGCTTCCACGCTCTTTTGAACTTCTGATTTCTGTATTTGCCATTCAAAGACTGGGCGCTGCGTACCTTCCTCTCGACCCGGATCATCCGGCCGATCGGATTTCGGTGATTCTTGATTCTGCACAGCCTGCCTGTATTCTGACGTTTGAATCCCTGAAGCAAAGTTTTCCTGAGGATAGATCTCTCATTGTCCTGGATCATGAATCATTCCATTCCATGGAAGAGGTGGCGCTCACTCCCACTGATGAGCCGGGGCCGGATGACGCAGCATATATCATCTATACTTCCGGATCTACAGGAGTGCCCAAGGGCGTTGTCATCGAGCATCATTCGATTGTGAATCGTCTGGAGTGGATGCGGACGTTCTACCACTTCCAGCCAGATGATCGCATCCTGCAGAAAACTCCTGTCACTTTTGATGTCTCAGTGTGGGAACTCTTCCTTCCGTTTCTCACGGGTTGCTCACTGGTCATTGCCCCTCCGGAAGCACACAAAGACCCAGCATGGCTGGCACGCATCATCCGTGAAGAGAAAGTGACCACCACTCACTTTGTTCCGTCTATGCTTGGAATCTTTCTGGCGGACCCGGCTTCCCAGGGATTGCGGATGCGTCGTGTGTTTGCCAGTGGCGAAGAACTGACTGCTACGATTCGTGACAGATTTCATCAGGTTATGAAGTCTGAGCTTCACAACCTTTACGGGCCGACAGAAGCTGCTGTGGATGTCACCTACTGGCCAGCATCCAGCATCGATGAATCCTCTCCCGTGCCGATTGGTTTCCCGGTATGGAATACATCCATGCATATTCTGGATGAATACCTTCGGCCTGTTCCTCCATCGGTGAATGGTGACCTCTATATCGGTGGGGTGCAGCTGGCACGGGAGTATCTGGGGCGTCCGGATCTTACGGCAGAACGGTTTATTCCTAATCCATTTGGAGCCGGGCGAATCTATAAAACCGGAGATGTCGCCTGGTATCGGCGTGACGGAGCGATTGTCTACAGTGGTCGCTCGGATTTCCAGATCAAGATTCGTGGGTTGCGGGTGGAGCTGGGTGAGATTGAAGCAGCCATACTCAGTTTCGGAAGCTTTGAAGGGGTGGCTGTTATTGCACGGGAAGATCGCCCGGGTGATCAGCGGATTGTTGCCTATCTGGTGCCGGATCAGAATGCAGGCCCTCCTGATCTTGTGCAGTTGAGAAGTCATGTCAGTACACGGGTGCCGGATTACATGATCCCGTCAGCATTCATTGTGATGGATGAGTTTCCTCTGAACAGCAGCGGAAAGCTGGATCGCAAATCTCTTCCCAAGCCAGAACTGGAAGCGATTCAGGTGGGCAGGCCACCGGAAACCAAAACCGAAAAAAAGGTTGCCGGGCTGTTTGCGGAAGCTTTGGGTCTTGAGAAAAGTTTCACCATCAGTGCAGAAGATGATTTCTTCTCTCTGGGGGGACATTCCTTGCTTGCTGCGCGATTGATGATTCGCGCGCGCGAAGTTTTTGGGCATGAGTTGGGAATTGGAGTGCTCTTTACTCACCCCACTGTTGCCCGGTTTGCTGCTCATCTGGATCAGTTGTCTGAGCAGTCGGATGAGTTTTCTCACATGGATCGGCAAGGGTTGGGAGTGATTATTCCCTTGTTACTGGCAGAGAGCTCCAGTCTTCCTCCTGTCTTCATGATTCATCCGGCGGGTGGCATCTCCTGGTGTTATGCAGGACTGGCTCGGGAGTTGAGTCCGCGTCGCTCTGTGTATGGTGTTCAGGCCAGAGGTCTGGACCTGGATCAGCCCCTTCCGGAAACCATGGACATCATGGCTGCTGATTATGTCGATCAGATCCTGAAGGTGCAGCCGGAAGGACCTTATCACTTGATGGGATGGTCCGTAGGGGGAATCATTGCGCAGGCAATGGCTGTGCGGCTGGAGCAGTCAGGACACGCAGTGCAGACACTGGCCATGCTGGATTCCTATCCCTGTGACTACTGGCGGGATGAGCCAGACCCCGATGAAAGTACAGCCTTGAAGGCGCTGCTGTTCATTGCTGGTCTGGATACGGAAAACATCCCTCAACCTTTGACACGCGAAATCGTGGTGACAGAACTACGGAAAAGTTCCCATCCTCTGGCGAACCTTTCCGATGATGCATTGTCCGGTGTAGTGCGTGTAGTGATTCAGAACAACCGTCTGGTGCGACGTCATCATCACCAGAGGTTTTCCGGACGCCTGATTCATTTTCATGCAGCCCTGGATCATCAGGGAACAACGCTTGCTCCGGAGATGTGGCTTCCTTATGTTGGAGCAGTCACTATCGTCGAGATCCCAGCTGTTCATGCGCACATGGTGTCACCGCAGAACACGAAACTGGTGGCCAGGCATTTGAATCATCTTCTTTCTTGAAGTGCTTTTGTTGCCTCTGTTTCTTCGAAAAAGCACGTTCAGTTTTTAACGTATTGATTTAATGAATGATATTGCTTTTTCGTTTGATGGCTGGTCTCTCTGTTTATGCAAATTAGTTGCAAAATTTTATTGACAGGATTTTCTCTCCCGGATACCATTACTGAAAAGCAGGAAGGTCTCCACGACTAACTTTATTGGGCGAAGCGTCGTGGAGACCTGTCATCGACAACCGGTGGGCTGACGACTCCTTTCTATCTTACATAGAGATTCTCGCTCACGGTTCACAAGGAAGGACCGTATATGAGATGTATTCGAGCCACGTCTATTGCTGGCTTCGTTCTGGGGTGGAGTGTATTCTCTTTTTCTGTATTTGCGCAGAGTTCCTCATCCTTAAAAATTGAAGTAACCGATTCAGAAAACAAACCCGTCAGTCAGGCACGTATTCTGGTGCAGGCAGCATTCGGAAATGTTTCGCTGGAGAAGAATACGGATGCAAATGGCTCTGTCAATGTGTCACTTCCGCTTAAAGGGCGATATTTGATTCAGGTTCGCTCGGAAGGCTTCAATGAAGCAACACGCTTTATTGAATGGCGGGACGAGTCTGAGACAGTCAAAATTCAACTGGAACTCGGAAGTCTGAAGCAGCAGGTAACCATTACTTCTGGTTCTCGTGTAGTGGAACTTCAGGAAGAATCACCGGTGAAAGTGGATGTCGCAACACGACAGGACATGATCACCACCGGTTATGAACGGATCACGGATATCCTCAGTGAAATTCCCGGAGTGGTCACTCGCAGCGGATCATCCGGGGCTGTCGGATCTGAACAGATTCGCGGAATCAGTGCGCGTCAGGTAGCGGTTCTGCAGGATGGATTACCGATTATCGGCGCCCGTGGAATCAAGAGCGGGAATATCAATCTGAACCGTCAATCCACCGGACGTCTGGAACGAGTGGAAGTAGTAAAGGGAGCTTCCTCCGCACTGTTTGGAGGAGATGCCATTGGTGGTGTCATCAACATGATCTCCCGTGAACCGACAGAGAAAGTGCAGGGAACTCTGAATTTCTCCGGTGGGACATTGGGAATTTTTGACGGCCGCGGAGACATCGGAACTCGTTATAAAAATCTGACATTGTTCCTGGATCTGGAACACCATCGTCAGAACGAATACTCGCTTCTGCCCAACAGTACCTACACTGTTGGTCCAAATACACGTCGCAATGATCTCTTCTTCAAGACTCGTTATGCGTTCACTCCACGATTCACGATGGGGTTCAATGCGAATGCGTATCACAATCGCGAAATAGGAAGAAATGCCAGTGAAACCGGGCCAGTATCAGGTCTTTACCATGACAGCATCCAGAATTATGCGGTGACGGGAGATTTTGTTCCCACTGCAAAGACCATGATGCAGTTCCGTGGATACTCTGCCCGATACGATGAGAATTCCACACTGAGTGCGCTGACAGGACCCACTCCACCGGCATATGCCAATCTCAATGAGCGTTACAAGCGCCTGGATGGCACCATCTCTCACCAACTGGCCTCCTGGAATTTCCTGCAGGGTGGATATGAATGGGTGCAGGACAACTATCGTGGCGCCAATCGCCTGGTAGGTGATAACGCCGGAACACAAGTGACATCCAACGATGTTTGGGTGCAGGACAAGTTTCATCTCGGACGATTCGGTACGCTGGATCTGGGTGGACGTGTCACGCAGCACTCCCTCTTTGGTTCCTATGCTGTTCCCAAGGCGGGTATGGTGGTTCGGCTATCTGACCGCTGGACTGCTCGTGGATCGTTTGGCATGGGCTTCCGTGCTCCTGATCTGGGACAGCTCTATTTCCGTTTTGCCAACCCTGCAAGTTTCTATCAGGTAATCGGAAATCCAACTTTACAACCGGAAAAATCCCGTACATTCTCCACGGGTGTGGATTACCGTCGCCAGAATTTCAAGATTGGTGTCAGCTTGTTCCGCAATGATATCCGCAGCATGATCGACACCATTAATATCGGTACCCCACGGACGACAGATGAACTGATGGTTCTTTTGCAACAGTATGGAATTCCCACATCATTCAATCCTCTGCTGAACCGTCAGACGTTCATTTATCAGAACTTTGGGCGGATCTATACACAAGGGTTCGAAGTAGATGTTGCTCAATCAATCACTCGTTCTCTGAGAGTGACTGGGTCCTATGCTTATCTGGATGCCAAGGACAGTGGCACTGGGCTGGGGCTTTCCCAGCGGCATCGTCATCAGGGCTATGTGCGAACGGACTATATCAATCAGAAACTTGGAATCTGGATGAACGTTCGTGGGATGTTCTTCAGTAAATGGCTGTTGAATCCTGCTGCCGGAACTTCCGCAAATGGATACGGCATCTGGGATTTCTATGTTTCGAAGAACCTGCCCAAAGGAACACAGGCATACTTCACCATCGATAATTTTGGAAATAGCCGTGATCAGAAGCTTGGACTTGCTACCCCAACATTTGATCGCCCGGATTATGGACGGATGTACAGGGTCGGACTGCGTTGGCGCTTCGGCATGGCAGAATACTAAACGGAATACAACTTGAAAGGAGCTGGTTGAATGGCCAGCTCCTTTTAGTTTTGGAGGCCTTCACCTGATGAAGAAGTGGATCATATTGCTGCTCATTGGCTGCTGGATGATTTCCGGTCTCGCACAGGAAACGAAAGACGCATCCACGGTGATTGCAGATCAGCATTACCGCGTCTATCGGGGAAGTGGGGAGGCTGCAAGTCTGGATGATGTGATTGCTGCTGCAAAGTCAGCACAGGTTGTTTTTCTGGGTGAATCTCACAACGATGCAGTGGCGCATGATCTGGAGAAAAAGATTCTGGAGCAGGCCTGGACTCCCGGACTGGCGCTGTCACTGGAGATGTTTGAAAGTGATATTCAGTATGTTGTCGATGAATACCTAGCGGGACTCATCAGCGAAGAGCATCTTCTCTCCAGTGGACGTGCATGGAGAAATTACAAGAAAGACTACGCTCCGTTGGTTGAATTCGCGAAAGAGAAGAATAGTCCGGTCATCGCTGCCAATCCACCAAGAAGGTATGTAAACCGGGTCAGCAGACTTGGAGCAAGTGCCCTGCAGGAACTTGATCCGCAAGCAAAACAGTTTCTTCCTCCTCTTCCTTATGCGAAAGCATCCGCATCATATGAGGAAAAGTTTAATCGGGTGATGGAAGAGGCGCGCAGTGGATCAAACAAGCTGACTCCGGAAGCTCTTCTTCGGAATCTTGAAGCGCAGAGTTTGTGGGATGCAGGGATGGCATACTCTATTGCCAACTTCCTGACCCGAAATCCGGGAAAACGAGTTCTTCACGTGAATGGCAGTTTCCATACTGCTTATCGACTGGGAATTGTTGAGCATCTGACCCGCTACCGGCCTGATGCAAAGTCATTAGTGATCACGATGAGTTCAGAGAAATCTTTTCCTGAATTTGACCGGGAAAAGATGATGAATCAGGGAGATTTTGTGATCGTGACAGATCCAGCTCTGCCACGATCCTATACTTCAACGTTTACTGCTCCGGCAAAAAAGCCTGAAGAGAAGAAATAGCCAGCTTACTGGCTTTGGGCCGCGTTGAGGGCTTGTTCCAGATCATTACGAAGGTCTTCAATATCTTCGACACCGACAGAGATCCTGACCAGTCCATCTGAAATTCCCAGAACCTCTCTCCGTTCTGGTGGAATCGAAGCGTGGGTCATGATCGCCGGATGTTCAATCAGACTTTCGACACCACCCAGGCTTTCCGCCAATGCGAATACTTTCACAGATTCCAGGAACTTTCGGGCAGGTTCCAGGCCACCTTTCAGGAAGATGGTGATCATTCCTCCGAAGCCATTCATCTGCTGGCGTGCCAGCTCATGCTGCGGATGAGAAGGCAGACCGGGATAGGAAACCTTTTCCACCACTGGATGCTGTTCCAGCCACTGTGCCAAAGCCAGTGCATTGGCGCTATGTCTTTCCATACGGAGATGCAGCGTTTTCAAACCACGCAACGCAAGGAATGAATCGAAAGGACCTGCTACAGCTCCCACCGCATTCTGCAGGTAAGCCAGTCGATCTCCCAGTTCTGGCTCACGCGTAACCAGAATGCCTCCCACGATGTCAGAGTGACCATTCAGATACTTTGTTGCGGAGTGCATCACGACATCAAAGCCGGATTCCAGTGGACGCTGAATAAACGGGCTGGCAAAGGTATTATCCGCAACTGCCAGGATTCCCTTCTTTCGTGCGAACTCTGCAATTGCCTTCAGGTCTACCAGCTTCAGAAGAGGATTGGATGGTGTTTCCACCCAGATCATCTTTGTTTTGGGCTGGATGGACTTTTCCAGTGACTCAAAGTCATTCAGATCGACGAAGGTGAAATCGAGCCCGGCAGAGCGGCGACGAACTTTCTCAAACAACCGTACTGTTCCGCCATACAGATCGTCACCTGCAACAATGTGATCTCCGGTGTCGAACAGATCCAGCAATGTGGATGTGGCAGCTAGTCCTGAAGCAAAAGCAAGTCCTCTGGCTCCTCCTTCCAGACTGGCGATGCACTGTTCGTAGGCCAGCCGGGTTGGATTCTGCGAGCGGGAATATTCAAAGCCTTTATGAACTCCTGGACTTTCCTGCACGTATGTTGACGTGGCATAGATGGGAGTCATGATGGCGCCTGTAGCCGGGTCAGGTTCCTGCCCTGCATGAATGGCACGGGTTCCAAACTGATGAAGGTCTTTGTTCTGTGACATGTCTGTATGTAATTAAAGTTGACGCCGAAGGAAACTCAGAAGGTCTGCTCGTGTAATCAGTCCCAGAAACTTTCCTTTTTGCTCGATCAGTGCGACGTATCCCCGATTGAGGATGGAGTACAACTTGTCGAGACTTTCATCGTACTCGAGTGTCTCCAGTCTGCTTGTCATGGCGTTGCGGACGGGTTCATGAAATTTTGACTCTGCGTCTCTGACAGAAAGAAGAACGTCCGATTCATCCAGGATTCCTATGCAGCGGCCATTCTCAATGACAGGCACCTGGGAAACATCTGCCAGCTTCATGCGCTGGAATGCGGTCAAAAGCGGATCTTCAGGTGCTACAGTAATGACCCCTCCGTCTGCATACCTTCGTGTAATCAGATCCCGGAGATCCTGATGGACTTCACGTTTCAGATATCCCTGATCGATCATCCAGTAATCGTTATAAAGCTTGGACAGATATTTTGCTCCGGTGTCACAGATCAGGCTGACAATCCGTTTCGGTGTGGTTTGTTCCCGCGCATAGCGCAAGGCAGCTGCCAGCAGTGTTCCGGATGAGGATCCGGCCAGAATTCCTGTTTTGCGCAGCAGTTCACGGGCGGTTTCAAAGCTCTCGGCATCAGAGATAGAGTAGGCCTTCCTGACGCGGGAAAAATCCGCAATAGCAGGGACGCAGCTTCCTCCGATCCCTTCTACGGTGTAGCTTCCCTGTGGACCCGGTTTTCCATTCTCTACATACCCGGCCAGCGCGGACCCTTCAGGATCGGCAAGAACAATTTCAAGATCAGGATTCACCCTGCTGAAATAGTTGCTCAGTCCAGTTAGCGTGCCACCCGATCCTACACCGCACACAACGGCATCCAGATTATGGTCCATCTGGTTCCAGATCTCAGGTCCTGTTGTCTGCTCATGGGCAAGCGGATTCGCAGGATTTCCAAATTGGTTGATGTGATACGCGTTGGGTGTTTCTTTCGTAATCCGGGCGGCCAGATTCTGATAGTAGTCATCATGGTCTGGACCCACGTCTGAGCGCGTCAGGCGAATATCGGCACCTAGTGCTCGGGCATGAGCGATTTTCTCCGGAGACATCTTGTCCGGAATGACCAGAATCAGCTTGTATCCTTTGATTGCTGCAACTAAGGCCAGTCCGATTCCTGTGTTTCCGGCAGTTGCTTCGACAAGCGTTTGGCCCGGTTTTAGATCTCCGGATTTCTCTGCAGCTTCAATCATGGCAACAGCCATGCGGTCCTTGATGGATCCTCCGGGATTTTGTGTCTCCAGTTTCAGAAAGATAGTGGAGACGCCGGTGTCAAAGCCTTCCAGCTGAATGAGGGGAGTGTTACTAATCAGGCCTAACGATATGTTTTTTTGTGGGGTGGAAGGTGTCATGAATCTGTTTCTGAGGACATCCTGATTATGACGGAGATGCCTTATTTCAAGGATAACCAGATGAATTCAATTAGTCTATATTTCCTATATTCCAATCGGGATTACGGAGAATAGATAAACACTGTAAATTGGCAGAGAGGTCCTTTTTCTATGAATCGTCGTCATTTTTTTCTCTCCGCAGCAACAGCAGCAAGTTCCGTCGGATGGGCCGCCGCAAATGATCGTGTCCGTGTTGCAATTATCGGAGTTGGCTCCCGTGGATCCGCACATATCAAGGAAATTCTTCCAGTTGCCAACATGGAAATCGCCACACTGGTGGAACCGGATGGAGCACGAGCAGAAGAAGCATCATCCCTGATCTTCAAGCAAACGGGAAAGAGACCGACGATTGAATCTGACCTCCGCCGCATGCTGGAGAACAAAGAGATCGATGCCGTTACTATCGCAACCCCCAATCACTGGCATACGCTGGCCGCAATCTGGTCCATGCAGGCTGGTAAGGATGTATTCGTTGAAAAACCTGTTTCCCACAACATTTTTGAAGGACAAAAACTGGTAGAAACTGCACGACGCCTGAATCGAGTGGCAGCAGGAGGAACACAGCGGCGGTGGTGGGGACGCTATCGCAAAGCAGTGGAGCTGATCCATGCAGGGCATATCGGAGATATATATGAAGGTCGCTTTATCTTTCCTGGACGACGTGACTCCATTGGATTCAAGCCTGTCAAACAACCACCAGCTAATCTGAACTGGGATCTCTGGCTTGGACCCGCTCAGGAACAGCCTTTCCATGAAAATCTTGTCCACTACAACTGGCACTGGTTCTGGAACTTCGGAAATGGTGAACTGGGGAATAATGGCATCCATTTGATTGATGTCCTGCGTTGGGGAATGAAGAGAAAACTTCCCACAAAGGTGTATTCAACAGGGGGACGTTTTGGGTACAAGGATCAGGCAGAGACACCCAACACACAGACTGTAACCTGGCAGTTCGATGATGGAGCATCTATTGTTGGTGAGCTAAGAGGACTCTATACGCAGGAAACAATGTCCTGGGATTTCTATGGCACAAAAGGACATCTTCACATCGAGAGCGATGGAAAGTTCTCTGTACGTCTGGGCCGCAACAAGACCAATGAACCAGACGTGGAGACTCCCAAAGATCTGGATCACTTCGCAAATTTTGCAGATGCGATTCGTGCCCGCGATCCGAAATTGCTGCATGCAGAGATCGAGGAGACTTCCATCTCCACTGCCTATTGCCATCTGGGCAATATCTCCTACCGATTGGGCAGGGAATTGGAATTCGATCCTGAAAAAATGCGCTTCAAGGATGAAGAAGCAAATAAGTATCTGTCACGCCACTACCGTTCACCATATGTAGTGGCGTAGCCGATCAGCGTGTCACAAGTGCGGCGCTGAGAAAGCGCCGCCAGCCTCCAAAGTGAGTAATCTCTGTCGCATCATCCACGCCGCATGGTTCGCAGATAAATCCCTTCACAATAGAACCATCATCCAGATGCAGGCTGCCAATTCCCAGTGGAGGAGGAATCAGTGCGACGAAGCTTCCAAATTCACTGGTTGGTACTTCCCACACTTCTACTTCAATGCCAGGTCCTTCAAAACCGTCTTCCCGGATCAACCCTGGCTTGGGCGGAGTTGTATTTGCCAGAGCATATAGTCGATAGTCTGAAGATGTTTTGCAGGTCTTTACCAGCCGCGCTCCCCGCTGCGTCAGCTGTTTGTTGAGCGGCTGCCCGGAAAGGTGAGCACCCACCACTGCCACCTGAACATTGTCCAGCCGATTGGCGATGGTCATCAGGGCTCTGTCAGATCGGGAGCGTCCAACTAAGGTAACTCCGAAAGGCAGACCACTTTTTCGAAATCCGGCAGGGATGGCGAGTGCAGCCAGATCCAGCAGATTCACGAAATTGGTGTAATAACCAAGATTGGTATTCAGCCGAATGGGATCCTGCTCCACTTCACTGATCTTATAGATGGTGCCGGTAGTTGGGAGCAGCATCAGGTGCATCTTTTCCCATTCCTTTTCCGCCTGAGCTTTCAGCTCAGCCAGACGGTACATGCCGCGGAAACCATCTGCAGCAGAGTAGTTTTTTCCACCCATGATGATCTGCTTCACGATGGGATGGACATCATCCAGATGTGATTCCAGAAACTCTCCCACTGCCGCATATCGTTCAGCAACCCAGGGGCCGGAATAAAGAAGCTGGGCAGCTTCCCGAAATGGAGTGTAATCAATCTCGACGGCTTTCCCGCCCGCATTTTTCAGTCGGTTGACCGATTCCCAGAAGAGTAATTCAGCTTCTTTGTCGCCGAAGAACTCCAGTTGGGATGCGCGGGGGATTCCAAACAGAAAATGAGACGTTGCCCAAGGTTGTGGATCTTCTTCTGCAGGATCAGTTACCGAATCGAGCACGCGACGTGCTGTCAGGAGATCCCGGGCAAAGATCGATACACAATCCAGCGTGAAGCACGCGGGAACAACACCTTTCAGTGACAGAAGTCCTCGTGAAGGTTTCAGGCCGATGATGTTATTGAATGCGGCAGGAACACGGCCGGAACCGGCTGTATCTGTTCCCAGTGAGAAATCAACCTCTCCTTTTGCTACAGCCACCGCAGAGCCGGAACTGGAACCACCGGAAATATACGCTGGATCAAAGACACTGGAACAGGCGCCATAGGGAGAACGAACCCCAACCAGTCCTGTAGCAAACTGGTCGAGATTTGTTTTCCCCAGGGCAACAGCACCTGCTTCCTCCAGATCATGCACAACTGCGGCGGACTCTTTCGGCGTATATGCATACGCCGGACAACCTGCGGTGGTAGGCACACCCGCATAGTCGATGTTGTCCTTGATTGCGAATGTCAAACCCTGAAGCGGACCCGGTTTTGCAACACGGGGTGCAATTCTGCTGATCCAGACAGGCGGCTTCATCGGATCACCGCCAATATCTGACCCGGCTGGACCATTGCTCCGGGAATACATTTAAGATCGATTACTTCGCCGGATTGCGGCACTGTGATTGCCACCTCCATTTTCATTGCCTCCAGGATCATGAGTTTTTCGCCAGCGTTAACTCTTTGCCCCCGTTCCACTGGGATACTCCAGACATTGGCTGTAATGGGGGAACGAATGGCGCTGCATCCCTCAGGAAGTTCATCTTCTGCTGGCGGCGGAGCATCGTCCAGTTCCGGTGCGATGTACTCTCCCCAGCGATCACGTTCTTCCTGAAATGCTGCTTCCCGTACCTTACGGAATGCATTACTTTCTTCCTCAATGGAACTGAGGAATTTTCGGTGTTCTGCCAAACTGAACTTGCCTGGAGTAATCCTCGGTGTCCATTCCCCATGCGCACAGGCTTCCCGTAATTTCAGCAGTTCGTCAGCAGATACGGGATAGAAACGGATCTGGTCGAAGAAATCCAGCAGCCATGGCTTGGGCATCTGATGGGCATTCCACATCTGTGTGGTTCGTCCCACAAACTGATACCCACCCGGACCTTCCATGCCATAGACACACATATATGCGCCGCCGATACCGACTGCATTCTCCGGAGTCCAGGTACGCGCAGGATTGTATTTTGTTGTCACCAGCCTGTGTCGTGGATCTATAGGGGTTGCTACTGGTGCCCCCAGATAGACATCACCCAAGGCAAGGGTCAGGAAGCTGGATTCAAATACGATGCGATAGACATCATCCACAGAAGCAAGACCATTAATGCGGCGGATGAATTCAATGTTCCAGGGGCACCACGGTGCATCCGGTCGGACGCCCTGCATATATTTCTCTATCGCCAGTCGTGTCTGAGGATCATCCCAGGACAAAGGTAGATGCACTGTTCGGGAATCTACGGTCTCAATGGTGTGTTGCTGAGCAGCGTCAATCATCTCGAACAGCTCATTCCGGGAAAGCTTTGCTGTATCGTAGTGAATCTGCAAAGATCGAATACCCGGAGTGAGATCGATAATTCCCTGATGTTGCAACTGGGATCGAAGGGAATGCGCTTTAAAGGAAAGCTCGAAATCCAGCTTGTTCTCGCCGAATTCCACCAGAAGATAGCGATCTCCATCGGCTCGGGTGACAACTCCCGGTGCTGTTCGAAGGACAGCAGGCTCTTCATTGAACCGGCGGAAGCGAATGGTGTCCCCTGCTTTCAGCTGGCCTATCTTCCAAAGCTCTTCGTGGACAATCGTGGCCGGGCAGACAAAGCCACCGCAACTGGGACCGTCCGGGCCCAGAATAATAGGCATGTCACCGGTGAAGTCGACAGTTCCAATTGCATACGCATTGTCATGCAGGTTGGATGGATGCAGTCCGGCTTCTCCACCATCTTTTCGGGCCCATTCCGGCTTGGGCCCAATGAGTCGAACACCAGTGCGATCCGAGTTGTAATGGACACGCCAGTCTGTCGAGAAGAACATCTCGATATCGCGTTCAGTAAAGAAGTCCGGAGCACCATGCGGACCATAGGTCACACCAATCGACCACTGATTGTTGTATTCCGGTGTGTTTTCCAGCTTCAGACTGGTAGATGGTGCATGGTCGGAAAAACGAAGCAGGTCTCCGGTGCGCAGGACGCGGCCCGTTTCTCCGCCAAACTTCCCGAGAATGAAGGTGGACTTTGAACCAAGGTATTCAGGGACATCAATTCCACCACGGACAGCCAGATAAGCTCTGGCGCCTGCGCCATTCACCGGCCCCAGTTGAATGGTCTCGCCTGCCTTCACCTCAATTGGTTGCCAGCGGGGAAGTCCCATATCTGCACCAGTCAATGCAATGACGGCATCATGATGAAACTTCAGGGAAGGGCCGATCAGTGTCAGTTCCAGAGCTGCAGCGGAAGGATCATTGCCGACAATCTGATTGGCAAGCGTAAATGCCAGCCAGTCCATCGGGCCAGAAGGAGGAACTCCAATTGCCCAGTACCCAAGCCTGCCGGGGAAATCCTGAACGGTGGATTGTGTCCCAGGTTCAATCACTTCAAATGCACGAGTCTGGTAAACAAACTCTTTCAGATAAGAAGTAGGAAATCCGCCCTGCTGAAATACGGAATCTTCTGTGATTGTGCGTAGATAATCAGTGTTGGTTTCGATGCCGGCAATTCGCGTGTTCGTTAAAGCCTGTTGTAGTTTTGCAATTGCCTTCGTGCGGTCATCAGCGGTCACAATGATCTTGGCGATCATTGGATCGTAATAAGGAGAAACTTCAGAGCCGGATTCTACCCATGTTTCAACTCTTGCACTTTGCGGAAGTGCCACATGCGTGAGTGGCCCTGAGGATGGCTGGAAATCTTTTAACGGAGACTCCGCATAGATCCGTACCTGGACGGAAGCTCCTTGTGATTGAACGAGGACAATCGGATCTTCTCCGGCTGCCAGGCGTACCATCCACTCCACCAGATCGACGCCTGTCACTTCTTCAGTGACACCATGTTCCACTTGCAGCCGTGTATTGACTTCCAGGAAATAAAACTCTTCCCGGTCTGAGTCATAAATGAACTCAACAGTGCCTGCGTTACGATACTGAACCTTTTCACAAAGGTGGATGGCAGCATCAAACAGGGACTGACGTATTACTTCACTGATACCTGGAGCGGGAGTCTCTTCGATAACTTTCTGATTGCGTCTTTGTGCTGAACAATCGCGTTCACCCAGGGCGACAACCTTTCCTTTACCATCTCCAAAGATCTGGACTTCAATATGACGCGCTTTCTGAACAAACCGTTCAGCGTAAATTCCACCATCTTTGAAATTGGTGCGAGCCAGCCGCTCAATCGCGAAGAAGGCTTCCGTTGCTTCCTCTTCGCTATAGCAGACACGCATCCCGATTCCACCACCGCCGGCAGTGGACTTCAGCATGATGGGAAATCCAAGGCCGAAAGCTTCTTCCGCGGCAGTAATTAATCCGGTTCCGGGCAGCATCGGTACATTGGACTCTTCCGCTATGGCTCTGGCGCTGTGTTTGAGGCCAAATACGCGCATCTGATCCGGTGTAGGCCCGATGAATGCGATCCCGGCGTTCTCACAGGCCTGGGCGAAATCAGCATTCTCACTGAGGAATCCATAGCCAGGATGGATCGCTTCTGCTCCTGTATCTTTTGCTGCCTTCAGCACAGCATCCGGGTCCAGATATCCGCGAATTCCTTCCAGTGCCACTGCTTCATCTGCCTGCCTGACATGGAGCGAATGCCGGTCTGCCTCGGAATAGACAGCAACTGTTGCGATGTTCATTCGCTTCAGTGTCCGGATAATGCGGCACGCGATGGCGCCACGATTGGCGATCAGAACTTTGCGGAACACTATATGGACTCCCGAATAATCAGCTCCACTGGCGTCGGGTTATAGGCATTGCATGGATTGTTGAGCTGCGGGCAATTGGAAATCAGAACCAGTGTGTCAATCTCCGCTTTCAATTCGACGTATTTTCCTGCCTCACTGATCCCGTCCTCAAAGGTGAGCTTGCCTTCTGGAGTGACAGGAACATTCATGAAGAAATTGATGTTGTGGGCGATATCCCGCTTGTCCAGCCCAGCCTGCATTCCATACTTGAGAAATGTCTGACGACAGGCGTGCATGTGCCGCTTGCCAATGTCATACCGCACCATGTTGGATTCCTGCGAACAGGCCCCACCCAGAGTGTCATGACGTCCGCAGGTATCATCCGTAATCGTCATCAGGATATTTCCGTTGAGTGAGACCAGCTTGCTGCCGGTGGTGAGGTAGATGTTTCCCTGACTGGCAATGGTGTTAACTGCGGAATAATGATCGGAATGATCCTCTGCGTTATAGAAAAGAGTATCGACAGCCTGATTCCCTTCAAGGTCGACAATCTTCAGCGAGGATCCTTTCGGAATTACTCCCACCCATCCTTCGCCAGCTGGGATTGTATATTTCTGTTCGGAACTCATGCGCAATACCTTTCTGTGAGAATGAAACCCCGTTCATTTTCCGGGCAGGAGATTCTGCAGATATCCTTCTCATCCGGTGCAGCCACCCGCTTCACTGTGAGCTGAACGGGTCTGGGTGCATACTCTGTTGAGGGATCCAGCGGATGATGGTTGGCCGATAGAAGCACCAGAACATCCATTTCGGCTCGTAACTCAACGTAATCTCCCGGTGCGGAATTTCCGGGAACATAATTCATTGCTCCTGACAGATCCACCTGCACCTTGCTGAAGAGATTCAGGGTAGGGGTGAGATCACGAGGACTCAGGGAATGTTTGGCCAGTTCAAGAATCAGGGATTCCTTCACTCCCTGTGTCCACTCATTTCTGTAGGCCTGATAGCTCTTTTCACCGAATTTCTTTCGGATATGTTCTTTGGTCAGCGTCCCGCCAATGGGATCATGCCAGCCCACTGTGTCCTCTGTAACTGAGCAGAGGATATGCCCCATGTCGGAGTAGAGAACATTTCCTCTGGTCAGACGAGCAATATGCTGTGCCTTGAGAGTATCCGGCATGTTGTAGCGTTCTTCCGGATGGTGTGTGTTGTAGAAAAGGCAGCTGACGTTTGCTCCTCCCTGAAGGTCAGTCAGGCGGATTGCCATCCCTCGCTTCAAAATCACTGACCATGTTTGCCCACCGGTCAGGGTTTCTTCCCAGAGAATTGTTTGTGTCATAGTTGAACTCGAATCAAGTTGGCAACTGCGGAAAGACCCGCAGCTGCCAGGAAAACTGCTATTTCAAAATCGTGGCTGGATCAATGCGCCATATATTCTGCTCGCGCAGATTGGAAAGCCATACCGACCCATGTGCGAAGAGAATTGCATCGCCGCCTGGACCCGCATACTGGTGAGTCACTTTTTCAGCCTTTGGATCAATACGGGAAATTGGAATCTGGAATACGGTGACCCAGACTGATCCACCAGCAGCAGAGATTTCTCCACCACCACCGGGAATTCCAACTTCGATGTTGGCTACAGTTTTCTTCTGTTTCGGATCGACCTTGGATACGGTTCCATCACCCTGGTTCAGTGTCCAGACAAACCCTTCACCCACTGTCAGGAAACGTGGCTGAGGTCCCACAGGAATGGAATCCGTAAGTTTATTGGTCTTTGGATCAATTCTGGAAACGACGCTTGTCTTGGTGCTGGTAACCCAGACTGCTCCTTCACCGAAGTCCACAGTATAGGAACCTTCAGGTACTTCAACTTCTGCAATGATCTTGTTGGTTTTGGGGTCAACCTTGACCACTTTTGTGCCCTCTGCGCCTGTAGCAAACCAGACAGCATCATCAGAACAGGCGATTCCGCCTTCGCTGTGAGCAGGACCAGCAGGGATTGTGGCAACTACTTTTTCGAGTTTTTCATCCACACGGGAAACAGTGTTGTCTCCACAGTTCGGCACCCAGAGGCTGCCAAACCCATATGCGATTCCGCTGCATGGCTTATCTCCCACTGTGACAGTAGCTGTCACAGTATTGGTCTTGATATCCAGTTTCGAAATTGCATTCTTGGGCTTACTGGATACCCAGACGGCGTCTCCTGAAGCAATGGTCCAGTCAGGTACACCCTCAACCGGAAAAACCGCGTACGGCTTGATGAGTTCCATGGACTTCTGTACTTCTTTCACTCCCGGCTTCGGGGGACGTGGTGGGCGCTTTGCGCCTGCTACTGGCTTGGCCGGAGGCGGAGCAGGTGCATCCTGCCCCAGCAAGGCAAAGGAAAAAAGAATTAGAGCGTATCGCATAATAGTTCCTCGGTTCGTTCTTCGGTACTGTTTTCGGTCAACAGGCTGACGGCGAAAAAGGTAACTGCACTGAATACAGGAGGCAGGAGAGTATCAAGGCCTGCCCATTCCTCTGGAACGACGAAGTAACAGATCATGCGGGCGATGGTGCCGGTAGCTATTCCTGTAATGGCACCAGCTTGAGTCGCCCGTTTCCAATAAACACCCATAAAAAGCGGAACAACACATCCCGCAAAAACAATGTCAAAAGCGACAATCAGCAAAACTCCTGGCTCTGGTCGAACATAAGCAATCAATGCAGCAGCAGCTGCTGTTGGAATTGCCAGAACCCGGGAGAGAAACAACATAGTGGAATCCTTGACGCTCCGATTGCTCCATCGCTGGAAAATATTGCGTGCACCCACCACTGCGATGACCAGCATGGCTCCATTGGCAGTCGACATGGATGCTCCAGTCACTCCCAGAAAAACCATCACTCCCAGCCAGAAGGGGAGATGTTCACTGGCAAACAGAGGGAGAACCATCCGTGGATCATCCACGGGGCCCAGTGTGGACAGAGCAGCAAGACCAATCAGAGAAGCACAACCTCCAATGATCAGCGTCCATGTTCCTGCGTAGTAACAACCATTTCTGGCAGTACCGGGACTTTTTGCAGAAAAGACTCTTTCCATGAAATCCAGAGCCATGGCATTTCCAAAGGCAAGAGAGATCAGGCCCGCCCAGTTGGCCAGTCCTCCTCCCTTCAGAGTCAGGATCTGCGCTGTATCCCATGTCTGGGTTGGAACGGCAGCGGTAAAAGAACTCCAGTCCCGAGTGCACAGAAGATAAATTGCGGCTCCCACAAAGCCGATGAAGGCTATGTGTATCTGGAAGAAATCAGTCCAGATAGCTGCGTAAAGACCACCTGCCATTGTGTACAGAAGAATGATTGTTGTAGCAATGATCAGCGAAGTTAAATAATTCCATCCACTCACGACGGACAGAATCCATGCAACAGCTGAGAGATTTCCAGCCACAATTACGGTAAAGCAGATTACGGTCAGAATCGAAGTCAGTAATTCTGCTGCTTTTCCATAACGGCGATAAAAATACTCCGGCAAGGTCAACAGATCCATGCCATTTAAGGGTGCTGCAAGAAAACGACCCACCACAAAAAGGCTGATTGCAAGACCTAATGGGATGGCAGCACCAGCCCAGAAACCATTTGAAAAAGTGAGCGAAGTATTGCCGAGAGTTGCGTTTCCGTCAATTGCCTGAGCGGCTAATGCAGTGCCCACAACAATGAAAGGCATTGATTTTCCGCAGACTGTATATCTTTTACTGGAACCACGAACTTGGGTGTATGTGTACAAACCAATTGCCAGTGTGATCGCCATAAAGATGACGACTGGCCAGAACATGACTGACATGAAGATGCGAATCCTCCAGGGTGGATCGGCCAGTACACAGGGCCTCTGAGGCTACATGGGAGTTCGCAAACGTTGCGGAAAGGAAATCTAATTTTAGCGAATTGTCCAATTCTGAACGATAGAAAATTCTTCGGAGGGGGATAAGTATTACTTGGTTGACAGTTCTATTTTCCGAACCATATTCTTGGCTTAACACCTCTTCTTCCCCGTCTGTGAAGACAACCTCTGCAAAGCAGGCAGATAAACGTAGGTAAGCCATAAACCCCATGTTGGTTTAGAAATGAAATCCCACGCAGGATCGCACTAAATCAGCGCGCTGTCTCGCGCGCGAAAGGGAGATCCACTTAAATTGTTAAAGACTGTTGTTCTCACGTTCTTTGCGCTTCTTCCCCTTATGGCGCAATCCAGTTCACTTCAGGGAGTACTCACGGATGCGCAGGGAGGCGTAATTCCGGATGCTGTTATCACGATCACCAATCTTGATACTGCTGCCAGTCGTAAAGTTATCTCAACATCCCAGGGCGCTTATGGATTCCCTCAGGTGCCTCCGGGAACTTATACATTTGAAGTCCAGAAGCCAGGCTTTGGAAATATTCTTCGCCAGATTGTACTTCAGGTTGATGTTCCGGCTTCTTTAAATATCACTCTGGAAGTGGGAGAAGCCTCAACACAGACAGTGAATGTAGAAGAAACCATTGCAACCGTCAATACACAAAACGCGACCATTGGAAACGCATTTACGCAGACACAGGTTCGGGAGCTTCCGCTTCAGACAAGAAACGTCGTCGAGTTGCTAAGTCTTCAACCCGGTGTGACAGAAACCGGTGAAGTACTTGGAGCCAAGCGTGACCAGAATAACGTCACTCTGGACGGTGTGGACGTTAATGACCAGCAATCAGCTGGTATGACAAGTACCTCGTCTCAAGGGATGAATGCTGCATTGCCTGTACCGCTGGATTCCGTTCAGGAATTTCGTGTGACGATTGCAGGGCAGGGGGCAGATCAGGGCCGTTCTGCTGGTGGGCAGGTATCACTGGTGACAAAAAGTGGATCGAATCAGTTTCATGGTTCAGTTTATGAATTTCACAGGAATAAAGTGACCGCTGCCAACGAATGGTTCGCAAACCGTTCCGGGATTCCACGGGAAAACTTGATCCGGAATCAATATGGCGCTTCGTTGGGCGGTCGAATTATTAAAGACCGGGCATTCTTTTTCGTGAACTGGGAGGATCGTAAGGATCGCTCTGCCCGTGTCCAGTCCAGAGATGTTCCCAGCGAACTGCTGAAGCAGGGTATCGTTCAGTTCCGTCAGAATGATGGAACAATTGGACAGCTCTCTCGTCAGGAAGTTCTGGGTGTGGATCCGAAAGCTCTCGGCTACAGCTCTGCTATGCAGAATTTCCTGGGCCAGTACCCTACAGCAAATGATCCACAGACAGGTTCGGATCGAGGACTTAATTTTGCTACTTATCGCTTTAATGCTCCTTTGACCAGAAATGATCGTGCTTATGTTGCCAAGCTGGATTTCAATCTGGATCAGATGGCAAGGCACACACTGATGTTGCGTGGCACTCTGGCGGATAACTCTCGTGATGAGGTGCTGGCACAATTTCCTGGTCAGGATGCAGCTGCCAAGAATCTGGATAACTCCAAGGGATTGGCTGCCCGCTACACTGCTGTTCTTTCTCCAACATTGGTCAATGTTTTCAGCTTTGGATATACCCGTCTGGGTATCGCACAGTCCGGTACCCCCGGAGCATCTCTGACATTTGCACCATTGAGTAGCCTTCAGAACTTTGGGGCATCAGCAAGAGCCTTTTCCCGCTTCATTCCGACCACAAATTTTGTGAATGATCTGACCTGGATGAAGGAAAAACATCAGGTGCAGATGGGTGTGAATATTCGAGTCATCCAGAATGATCGCTCATCCTATGCAACCTCTTATCCCAGTTACAGCTTTGGCCGGAACACTTTGCAGGGCCTGGGATCTGATATTTCAGATAACGTAAACGCTTACATCAAGCAGCGTTCCGGAAATCCTGGACTCGCTCTTTCAGAAGTTCAGCCCACACAGCAGGCATTGGGTGTCCTTTACGGACTCATCAACTCCTATAGTGCAACCTACAACTTTGGTGTGGATGGAAATGCCATTCCCTTTGGTCAGTCCATCTCCCGTAGCTTTGCTACCAAGGAGTATGAGTTCTACATTCAGGACACATGGAAGGTCCGGACAGACCTGACGCTGACCTATGGCATTCGTTATGGCAGCTATGGTGTTCCTTATGAAAAGAATGGTGTACAGGTTGTTCCTCAAACCGGACTTGATGTCTACATGGCAGAAAGAATCGGTGCTTCCATGGCAGGAATTCCGGGATATGCAATGCCAAATGCAATGCTGACTTATGACCTGGGTGGTCCAGTGAACAATGGTCCTGGCTGGTATCGGCGGGACAATAACAACTGGGCACCGCGATTCAATCTTGCCTATGCTCCTGTATCTGATGGGTTCTGGGGCCGCCTGTTCGGAAAGGGCAGTGTTATTCGTGCAGGAGCGGCCATGGTCTATGACAGATATGGAAGTGACATGGTTGTGAACTTTGATCAGTCGGGCTCTCCGGGTCTAGCCAGTTCAGTGACACAGCCTCAGAATACAAACTTCACAACTGCTCATCGGTATGCAGAAGGAGTTTTGCCGAATTTGCCAGCAGCTCCGGCGGCATCGTATCCATTTACCCCGCCTGCGATTATTGGTGGGTTTGGTGGATTCACTGGTGTATATCCCGATCTTCGGGCTCCATACTCCTACTTGCTCAACCTGACCTATGCACGTCCTCTGTCCAAACAGATGACGATCGAAGTTGGCTATATTGGGCGTCTTGCTCGCAAGTCTCTCGTGAAAGTGGATGTTTTCCAGCCGCTGACACAGTTTAAGGATCCGAAGTCGGGTCAGACCTGGGCTCAGGCATCTGGAATGTTGAGAGACCACTTCGAGAACAAAACACCCATTGGACAGATTCCAAAAATAGACTTCTTTGAGAATGTGTTCGGAGGTGCAGCCAATCTTTATGTTCCAGGTTCAGCCACACAGAACTACTTCCACACCATCTATAACCGATACGGTGGAAGCGATCTGGATGCTTTGAATGACATGGATCGTGAACGCCGAGCAAATGGTTCCTGTATTTCGGTATATGGTTGCAATACATTCTTTGCTCTGCAGAATGCCGGAAACCGTGCCTGGACCAATGCTGGAAGAAGCGCCTTCCACGGAGCGCAGTTTGTTCTTCGCCGAGCAGTTGCCAGTGGATGGGGCTTTGACTTCAACTACACTCTGTCCAGATCGATGGATCTTGCTTCCACCGCTGAATCCGCTTCTGGAGCAGGTGGCGGTGTCATCCAGGACACTTTCAATCCGAATGCCGGATGGGCTTTATCCAGCTTTGATGCACGGCACAACATTACCGCAAATGGTGTTGTAGAACTTCCCTTTGGTAAAGGAAAGTACTTCCTTCGTAATCTCCCAACGGTTGCTGACCATGTGATTGGTGGATGGCAGGTTTCCGGGTTGTGGCGCTTACGCAGTGGAATGCCTCTGAATATCACAAATGGTGGTATCTATCCCACGAACTACCTGAGTGCTGCTCTTGGTATGCTTCGCCCCGGACAGTCAATGCCGGATAACGGTGTTGGCTACAACCAGGCCGGCAATCCCAGTCTGTTTCGTGAAACCAATACCGCAGCTGCAGCCTTTATGGGGCAGTATCCAGGTACCGCAGGCACACGATCCATTATTCGTGGACCTGGAATGACAAATTTTGATCTCTCACTCAGCAAGTTTTTCACTTTGCCGTTTGAGGGTCATCGTCTGCAGCTTAGGGCGGAAGCGTTCAATGCATTCAATAATGTGAACTTCACCACGAGTGGTCTGAGTCTGAGTCTTCAGAATCCTTCCACTTTCGGACAGTTCTCAGAAGTCATGCCAGCTCGGGTGATGCAGTTCGCACTCCGATATACCTTCTAGTTCCACTTGCCTTATCCCGGAGACGAAAGTCTCCGGGAATTTTTCGTTGGAGAGTCCAGGAGATTTCTAAGAATCATGAAAGTCATTCCTTACTTCCTGTTATTTACGCTCATTTGTAGTTCAGGGTGGGGGGCAGAAAAGACAACTAACCGCCAATCGGTAAAAGCAGGCGTTACAACTCCGGGGGTCCAGATTCCTTTTGCAAATCTGAAACCGGAAGCAGACATTTCTATTGGTGGGAAACCTGGTGGTGCTGTCTTTGCTGACCAGGTTTTTATTACTGTTCCCGAAGCGAATCAAATTGTCTCAATTGATCTCAAAAAAAATGAAAAAGGGTCAAAGACAATTTCAATTGAAAAACCTTGTGGAGGGATTATTCGGGCATTTGGCAGCCTGTGGGTGCCAAATTGTGAAAAACACGAGCTTACACGGATTGACCAGAAATCAGGTGAGGTGAAAGCAACGATTTCCACGGGAGTGAGTGGAGCATCGGATTCTCTTATTTCCACTGCCGACAGCGTCTGGTTATTGGCGGATCAGAAAACTTCTTTATTGAGAATCGATCCTGATGATAATACGGTCATCGGTGAAATAAGGCTACCCGAAGGCTGCAATTCGATTGCCTCTGGAGATAATTCACTGTGGGTGACGTGTCCCAAACAGAGCAAGGTCATTCGCATTGACCCAAAGAAAAATATCGTTGAAAACCAGATTGAGGTGGCTTCTCAGCCGGGATCGCTCACTTTCGGGGAAGGCTCTATATGGGTTCTCTGCCAGGCTGAGGGGAAAGTAGCCAGAATCAATCCGAAAGATAATAAAGTACTGAAAACAATTGATCTGAATATCCAAAATGCAAAAGGAAGTATCGCTTTTGGTGAGGGATATGTCTGGGTGAGTGCACCCGGATTTCCCGTATCCCGTATTGTTCCGGATACAGATGAAGTAGCCCAACAGTTTTACGGCACAGATAGTGATTTCCTGAAAGTAGGTTCAGGTGCGCTCTGGCTGTCCGGGAACAATGGGCAGTCACTTCTGAAAATTGATTCGAAACGAGTATTGGCTACTCTAGCCGAATAGAAAATATCTTCTTAACGCAAATTATCAAACAGACTGTTTCTTCCGATCGGACTGTTGGGTACACTGAAAATGTAGTTCCTTCCTTGTTGCAGTAGGGCTCTGTAGCCCATAGGGTCCTTGTCCTTCCCCGAACATTTTTATCCTGATGCCACACAAAGATGTTGTGTCTTCAGGCAATTTTCTACAAAACATTATCAGGGAATGATTTATATGCTGATGGGCAGAATATTTCGATCGTGGGTTTGCCTCTCGCTGGGACTTGTGGGGAGTCACACAGTATTCGCACAAGCGGGTTCTGATGCTACCTCCGCTGACTTTTTCGAACTGAAAATCCGTCCAATCCTCGCAAACAACTGCTATGGCTGTCATACGAATACGGCCATGGGAGGCTTGCGAGTGGATAGTGGGGAAGCTCTCCTGAAAGGCGGGAAACGAGGTGCGTCCATTGTTCCCGGAGATCCGGAGAACAGTCTGTTCATCAAGGCAATCCATCATACTGATCCGTCTCTGAAGATGCCCATGGGCAATAAGCTCAAGGCTAATGAGATTGCAGATCTTGAAGCATGGGTCAAGGCCGGTGCAAAATGGCCCCAGGCGACTGCCGATACAACCTCTGCCAAAGGAAAGGATGGAGAGTTTGTCATTCTTCCGGAGCTTCGCAAGTTCTGGTCATTCTTACCCTTGAAAGAGCCAGCTGCTCCAGCTGTAAAAGATACGAAATGGGCTAAGACAGAGATTGATCGGTTCATCCTGAGCAAGCTGGAATCAGAAGGAATCAAGCCTGTTCCTCTGGCGAAGAAGAAAGACCTGATTCGTCGTGCAACGCTGGACCTCACCGGTCTTCCTCCTACTTTTGAAGAAATCCAGGCTTTTGAAAAAGATAACTCTCCCGATGCATTCGCCAAAGTAGTGGACCGGCTGCTGGCATCTCCACACTATGGGGAACGCTGGGGAAGAATGTGGCTGGATGTTGCCCGCTATGGTGAGGATGACTACCGCAGTCTGGACCCTATGCGTCGTGGATTCAATCCCTATCCCAACGCCTATATGTATCGGGATTGGGTAATTAAGTCATTCAATGATGATCTTCCTTATGATCAGTTCATCAAAGCGCAGCTGGCTGGTGATCTGATGGATTCCAAAGTTCGTTACAAGACACTTCCAGCTACTGGCTTCCTGGGGCTTGGCCCCTGGTATTACGACAATGGCTCGGCTGAAGTGACCCGTGCTGATGAACGGAATGATCGTGTGGATGTCATTACACGTGGTTTCCTTGGGCTGACTGTAGCCTGCGCTCGTTGCCACGATCATAAATATGACCCCATTCCTACCAAGGACTACTATGCCCTGTCAGGAATCTTCGCCAATACAACCTATGAGGAATATCCTCAGGTTCCAAAGTCAGTACAGAAGGAATTCCAGAAGATCGAGAACGAAATCGATCAGAAACAGAAGGTCATGGGTGAGATCCAGACCAATCTGGGGAATCAGCTTTCACAGTCTCTGGCTTTTGAAACTGCAAACTATCTGGAAGGTGTCTGGGAAGTTACGGGGCCACAGAAGAAAGAGAAATCCGCTGTTGTTGAAGCCCGCAAACTGGACTATGAGTTGTTGGATCGCTGGATTGAGTACATGGAAAAGCCTACCGAGCGATACAAGAACAAAAATGCCTGGCAGGAAATGATGAAGAAGGGTGGCAACGCTCAGCAGGCAAAGAAGCAGGCGATGGACTTCCAGAACCAGGTTCTTGCTGCCATGTTGCATCGGAATGACCTGGCTGAAGAGAACAAGGTCATTGCAGCAAAAGCAATGGAGGGTACTAAAAAGAAGAAACGCACAAACAAGCCCAGTAATTTTGTGACCAATGAAGACTTCTGCCCTGGTTGTGATCTTCAGCTGAAAACAACTTCAGAAGAGGAGAATAATTTCTGGACAGAGATCTTCCAGCGCATGCTGACGGATAGCGATGATCCGGCATTAATGATGGGTGGTCGGGGTGGCAAGCCGGGGGTTCTGGCTTTCCGTGGCTGGGGGCTTGAAGCACGTTCTGGTTCAGAGTCCCAGGCTCAGATTGCATCAATTAAAAAAGACATTGATGCTGCCCGCAAAAAGCTGGAGCCTTACTATCCCTATGTTCATGGAGTCAAGGATGCAGATAATCCAGTCAATCTGCCCATTAATTTCCGTGGGGATCCATTCAATCTGGGACCGGAAGAGCCACGTCACTTCCTGACTGTATTGGAACCTGGTAAACCCAAGCCTTTCGAAAAGGGAAGTGGACGCCTTGAACTTGCTGAAGCAATTATCAGTCAACCTATCAGTACGCGTGTAATTGTCAATCGGATCTGGAAAGGTCATTTTGATACCGGTCTGGTGGACACGCCAAGTAACTTCGGCATCATGGGAGAGCGCCCTTCTAACCCTGAACTTCTGGAGTATCTCTCTTCCTGGTTTATGAAGAATGGCCGTTCTGTAAAGAAACTGCATCGCGAAATCATGTTGAGTTCTGTCTATCAGCTCTCAACAGAAAATAACGAGGCAGCCTTTGCAAAGGATTCAGGAAACCGGCTGTACTGGAAGGCAAACCAGCGCAGGATGGACGCAGAGCAGTTGCGCGATTCCATTATGGATGTGGCTGCTGAACTCGACAAATCTGTGGGTGGACCTTCAGAAGATCTGAAGCCATCCTTCAAACGTCGAACTATTTACGGCAAAGTGAGTCGTTACAAGCTGGATCAATATCTTCAGCTTTACGATTTCCCGAGTCCCAACATCAGTGCAGAAAAGAGATTCGTCACTACTGTTCCACTGCAACGGCTCTTCCTCATGAATAGCGATTTCATGCAGATTGAAGCGGAAGCACTGGCGAAGAGAGTTTCCAAAGAAGCAAACAACCGTGAGCGAATCCGTAAGATGTACAGGATTGTTTATGGTCGTGATGCCACGGAAAACGAAATCAAACTCGGTCTGGAATATCTGAAAACAGAACCTCTGCTGGAATACGAGGAACGGAAGAAGGCGGCAGAGTCAAAGAAAAACTCTCCACCAGCCAGACGTCCCGAAAAACCGTCCGAGATGAAGAAGGAGGATGCTCCGCCTGTGCAGGTATCCAGCCTGAACGCTAAACCTGAAGCTGCAGAAGCCAAGCCCGTTGCGGCAGCGAAGGCTGAAGCCGAAGCAATGCCAATGGAGCCAATGGAAATGATGGGCATGGGAATGATGGGCGGAGTAATGCCTGGTCCTCGTGGCCCGGGTGGCCCAAGAGAGCCAGCAGTTAAGTATGAACCCACAGCATGGGGGCGTTATGCAAAAGTGCTGCTGAGTTCGAGCGAGTTCGTGTTCATTAACTAGGTAGAGGAGCCAAAAAATGTTTTCACACAAATCATCAAAACCACTGACTCGAAGAGAAGCATTACGCCGGGTGGGAAACGGATTTGGAATGATGGCGTTTGCCAGTACGCTCCAGCAAACGCTGGCGCGTGCAGGTGGCATCGTGCGTCCTGATGGCACGATGGGTGCTGCTCAGCTGGATCATCCGCAAAAAGTAAAGAGAGTGATTTTCCTCTTTATGAATGGGGGGCTATCTACAATCGACAGCTTTGATCCCAAACCAGCATTGGAAAAGTTTGATGGGCAGCCTCTTCCGGGCGGAGGGATCAAAACCGAACGACGTACTGGAGCATTGATGAAATCTCCTTTCACGTTCAAGAAGTATGGACAGAGCGGAATGGATGTCAGTGAGTTGTGGCCGCATCTGAGTGAAGTTGTGGATGATATTGCCTGGGTTCGTTCTGTTTACACGGAAATTCCTAATCATGAACCGTCTTGTCTGATGATGAACACGGGCGCGAATCAGGCTGGCCGTCCTTCAATTGGTGCATGGCTCACTTATGGATTAGGTTCTGAGAACCAGAATCTGCCTGGGTTTGTTGTCCTTTGTCCGGATGTTCCCACCACGGTTGGACCACCGCTCTGGAGTAATGGATTCCTGCCGGGAATCAATCAGGGCACCTATATTTCCGATAAAGTGGATGCCTCTCCTGAAGAGCAGGCAGCGCTTGCGGCCAAGAAGGATGAGAAAGACAAAAAAGTCACTATCGAAAAAAACTTTGACCCCAAAAAACTGGTCAGCTATGTAAGCAATCCCAAATTTGAGCTGGCTGAGCAACGCCGGGAACTTGAGCTTCTTCGCAAAATCGAAGATCTGAAAAAGGCTCGTGATGGTGAGGATCCTCAGGTTGAATCAGTAATCAAGTCGATGGAAGTGGCATATCGAATGCAGACAGAGGCTCCTGAAGTCTTCGATATTCGGAAAGAGTCAGAGGCCACGCTCAAAATGTATGGTCAGGGAAGTACCGCTCGTGGTTGTCTGATGGCAGTTCGCCTGGCGGAAAAGGGTGTTCGCATGACCCAGGTGTATTACGCCAAGGGTGATCCATGGGATGCTCATGGCGACATCATGGCTCACAAAGTAAACGCGAAGAATTCGGATCAACCATTCGCCGCAGTGATCAAGGATCTGAAACAGCGTGGTCTCTGGGATGACACTCTGGTTGTCTGTGGATCGGAATTTGGTCGTACACCAGTGAGGGAAGTTGGTGGGGCAGGTGGTGGAACCAAACGTGGACGCGACCATAATCCATTTGGCTTCACGATGTGGCTGGCTGGTGGAGCCATTAAGGGTGGAACAATTTATGGCGCGACGGATGATTTTGGATTCAAGGCTATCGAAAAACCCACTCATGTTCACGATATCCACGCCACAATTCTTCATCTGATGGGGATTGACCACAAGAAACTGACCTACCGTTATAGTGGTCGGGATTTCCGTCTGACGGATGTCGAGGGTGAAGTCATCCACGACATTATTGCTTAAAGTAGAGAAATCATGCCCATCTCTCTCAAGGTCAATGGAAAATCTCACAAAGTAGATGCGCCTTCGGACATGCCTCTGCTGTGGGTGTTGCGTGAACTGATCGATCTTCGCGGAACAAAATTCGGATGCGGTGCAGGCCAGTGCGGCGCCTGCACTGTGCATATTAATGGTGCTCCAACCCGTTCCTGTGTCATGCCGGTGTCGGCCGTTGCAGGAAAGGAGATTACGACCATCGAAGGCTTGTCCCCCGATGGCAATCACCCCTTGCAGGTCATGTGGCAAAAACTGGATGTCCCTCAGTGCGGATACTGCCAGGCTGGCCAGATCATGTCTGCTGCTGCATTATTGAAGAAAAAGCCTAATCCCACCGACGCTGATATCGATACTGCAATGGACGGGAATCTCTGTCGTTGTGGAACTTATATCCGTATCCGGGAAGCAATCCATGCGGCTGCCAAACAGGGTATCGGAACATCCGCTTCCCCTACACAGAGTGCATCTTTGAAGGACTAGGAGCGACATCATGATACAGACAATGAATCGCCGCTTCTTTCTGAAAGTTTCCTCTCTGGCCGGTGGCGGATTGCTGCTGGGAGTCAATGCTGCTTCTGCTGCTGATGCATCTGAATTTTCTCCTAATGCTTACATCCGCATTCATCCGGATGGGCAGATCACCATCATCAGCAAAAATCCGGAAGGCGGGCAGGGCATCAAGACTGCTCAGGCCATGCAGGTGGCGGAAGAACTGGATGCTGACTGGAAAGACATCAAGATCCAGCAAGCAGACCTGAATGAGAAATTATACGGTCGGCAAGCTGCTGGCGGAAGCATGTCTACCCCGTCGGACTGGAATGTATTGAGGCAGGCCGGCGCAGCAGGAAAGCAGATGTTGCTTGCTGCTGCAGCCGCGACGTGGGCTGTCCCGGTTTCCGAATGCCGCGCAGAATTCAGTAAGGTTATCCATGAGCCGACAAAGAAGACTCTTTCCTATGGAGAGCTTTCGAAGAAAGCGGCGACTCTTACTCCCCCTGATCTCAAAACAGTTCCGCTCAAGGATCCTAAAGATTATCGGCTGATTGGCAAGGCAATTATGGGAGTGGATGTTCCTTCCATTACGGTAGGAAAGCCACTTTATGGAATTGATTTTGTTCTGCCCGGAATGCTTTCGGCTGTCTATGAGAAGTGTCCCGTATATGGTGGAAAAGCAGTCAGTGCCAATCTGGATGAAATAAAGAAGCTTCCAGGTGTGAAGCATGCATTTATTCTTTCCGGTGGAAAAGGCTATGACAGTGGAGTGGCGATTGTTGCCACCACCTGGTGGGCTGCGCAATCTGCACGAAAAAAGCTGAAAGTTCAATGGGAAGAAGGACCGACAGCTGCACAAAGCACAGAAAGCTTCAATACCCAGGCTGAAGGTCTGTTTCAGCAGGCTCCAGCCTTCTCCCTGCGAGATGATGGGGATGTTGATGCTGTTCTGAAATCGTCCAGCAAAGTGGTCGATGCGAAGTATACATATCCCTTCATCTCGCACGCCCAGCTAGAACCGGAAAACTGCACCGCCCAGTTCACGGATGGAAAACTGGAGATATGGGCCCCCAGTCAGACGCCGGGGCGTGGTCTGCAGATGATTTCCCAGGAATCTGGTATCAGTCCGGAAAACATCACCCTGCATCTTTTACAGATTGGTGGTGGATTCGGACGCCGTCTCAGCAATGATTATGTTGTGGAAGCCGGAATGATTGCCAAAGAAGTCAATGGTGCTCCGGTAAAGCTTCTCTGGACACGGGAAGACGACATGCAGCACGATTTCTATCGTCCTGGCGGGTATCAACACCTTCAGGGGGCTGTCGATGATTCCGGGAAACTGGTTGCCTGGAAGAATCACTTTGTCAGCTTTGGGGAAGGGAAGAACTTCGCTGCTTCCGCTAATATTTCTCCAGGTGAATTCCCTGCACAGTTTGTCCCCAATTTCTCTTTGGGGATTACGCTGATGCCTCTCGGTGTTCCTACAGGTGCATTGCGAGCCCCCAGAAGTAATTCACTCGCTTGGGTCATTCAGTCGTTTATTGATGAACTGGCGCATGCGGCAGGAAAAGATCCAGTGGAATTCCGTCAGGCGCTTCTTGGTGATGGATCACCTGTCGGGACGGGCAGAGAAAAATACGATGCAGGGCGGATGAAGGCAGTTCTGCAACTGGTGGCTGAAAAATCTGGTTGGGGAAAAGTGAGGCTTCCTTCTCGCACAGCGATGGGAGTCGCATTTCACTACAGTCACATGGGCCATTTTGCGGAAGTTGCTCAGGTGCATGTCAGTGAAAAGAAGGAAGTACGAGTGGAGAAGGTCTGGGTGGCTGGAGATATTGGCAGCCAGATCATTAATCCCAGTGGTGCTGCCAATCAGGTAGAAGGATCTGTCATTGATGGTCTGAGTGAACTGATGGGGCAGGAAATCACATTCAAGGCGGGCAGTGCAGTGCAGTCAAACTACCATCAGCATCCTGTGGTGCGGATGAAACAGGCCCCTCCTGTCATTGAGACCCATTTCCTCCGCAGCAATAACTCTCCGACAGGCTTGGGCGAACCTCCCTTGCCGCCAATTCTTCCTGCGGTCTGCAATGCCATCTTTACAGCTATAGGAGAAAGAGTGCGCACTCTTCCACTCTCAAAGAGTGGCTATAAGTGGGCATAAAACAATAGCTCCCTAAATCTCGCCCCGAAGTGCGGAACGGATCTCGTTCCGCACCCGGCGAGAGAACTCGGGATCATTCAGATTTGTCGAAGTAATCTCTTCCAGGGAAACTCCTGGGCGACTTGCCAGCATGTTTGCCCGGAGTTCTTCCTGAAGAATTTTTTGTTCTTCTGCGCCCATACCGGATAGGAGTTCTTTAATCTTTTCCCGATGTTCCATCTTTAGCCTCTCAATAATTTGATTGATTGCAGCTCACGCTGAATTTGCTGATACTTCTCTTTCTTTTCTGTTGCCCATCGCCGATACTGATCCACCTGTTGTTCCATCTGTTCCGCCTGCGCAATCAGTGCACCGGAAAGAGTATTGACAGGATCAAAACTGATATGGCCTTCAAACTCTGCTGCTTGTGCCATCAGCTTTGCGGTCTGTTCAATACGAGTGACAGCTTCTTCCCGAGTGGCCTTAGCCCTCGCTGCAAGATGGCTGGCCGTCCGGAGCAACTCCTGGATTTCCTCTTCTGGAATCATCATTTCTGTCAGCCTTTGATGAGTCCTGGTGGCCAGCCGGTATTCAGCCTCAGACTGCATGATCCGGAAGGAATAAACGGAAACTTCTGCACCTTCTGCCACTGCCGCCTCAGCTTCTTCATTCAGGCATGCCAGGTGTCTGTAAAGATCCCCAGTCGTCTTCATTAACGCGGATTGTGTTTTTTTTAAGCCGGACAACCGGCTCTGAACTGCTTCCAGTTTCTGATAGGTAGAAGTCACTTCAGGTGTGGAATCAATGCGGATCAGGATGGCTGTGATCTGTTCCTGTAGGGCTTCGCGTCTCTTCAGTTCAGACTCATAGACCTGAACCTCTACGGTTTGTTGAAAGGATTCATTCATGAAGATAACCCGGGTTCAGGAAGACTGAACTCCGGACATACGATGGAGGAGTGCGGGTGGAAAACTCGAGAATCGTGGAGTTTAACTCAAAGAAAAAAAGAGTGATTCAGCGCACGAAAGTTTGTGATCGTGCGCTGAGAATGGAAAAAATTTTATTGTTCCGGGGTGGGAGAATCAGCAGGCTTTTTTTCCTTGGGAGGAGCAGCAACTTTGAGCGGGCTGATAATGACGTGAGCATTACGGCCCTCAAGCTTGGGCTGGCCTTCCGCCTGACCGATATCCTTGAGATCCTGTGAAAAGCGAAGCAGAAGCTTGCGGCCTAAGTCCACGTGGGCGATTTCACGTCCACGAAACTGCACAACCGCTTTCACCCGATTGCCATCCTTCAGAAAACGGATGGCATGGTTCTTCTTGAAGTTGTAGTCATGATCATCGGTGTTCGGGCGAAACTTCACCTCTTTTACCTGGATGACATGCTGCTTTTTCTTGGCTTCGTTCTGTTTCTTCTTGTTCTCATACTGCCACTGGCCGTAATCCATGGCTTTGGCCACGGGGGGAACGGCTGTGGGAGAGACGACAATCAGATCCAGTCCCAGTTCCTTCGCCCGGCGAATTGCTTCAGAAGTGGGAAGGACATCCACACTGCCATCGGGAAAAATGGCACGTACTTCTGGAAACCGAATCGCCTCGTTTACATTTTCTCTGATTCGAACACGTGGTCCGCGGTTAAAATTCCGGGGTGGATACATGCGCTAGGAGAACGAACGGTGGCCCTGAACGGCGCAGCCTTTCGTGTTGATGATAGTTCTCACCATTTTTCCCGATGCTAACAGATTTTTCATGATTCGCCAACCTTGTTACACTGTCAACGACGATGGCCATCAGCAAGGAGTTACTCGATATTTTGGTTTGCCCGAAATGTAAGGGCAATCTGGAGCTTCGCAACGATTCCAGCGGGTTGAAATGTTTGCAGTGCAGTCTGGTCTATCCGATCAGGGATGACATCCCGGTGATGCTGATTGACGAAGCTACCCTCGAAAGCTAAAGTCGCCATTCTGCGGCTGCGGTCTCTCGGAGACTGTGTGCTGACGACACCAGCAATTCATCTACTGAAAAACTGGCGTCCGGACCTTAAGATCGCATTAGTAGTGGAAGACAGGTTCCGTGCGATCTATGAAGGAAATCCGGATATTGATCAGATATTGTCCCCTTCCATCCATCAAATCTTCCGGTTTCATCCGGACCTTACCCTGAATCTTCACGGAGGAAGTCGCAGTATTGCTCTGACTGGTGCTTCACTGGCTCCTCAGCGAGCCGGATTTGCCCACTATCGTGCAGCAGGCATGTATAACATCCGGATTCCCCGCGCACAGGAGATTCTGGGTGTAGATCGCAAGGTCCATACAGCGGAGCATGTAGCATCAGCAGTTTTTTATCTGGGCGCTCCAATGAGTGAGATTCCCCGCGCTCGACTGTTTGCCCGGGCAGCAGAAATCGACACACCTTACGCGGTCATTCATCCCTTTGCTTCTTCTGCGGACAAACAATGGAATGGATTTGCCACCCTTCTCGATTCTCTTCCACTGAAGCCCGTCATCATCGGAACTTCCTCCGACGATTTCTCCCCGTATTCGAAGTGGCGTTGTGAGCGACCATCATTAGAGGAAACGAAATCGATTTTGTCGGGAGCATCTTTGTTTATCGGAAATGACAGTGGTCCTGCCCATATGGCTGCTGCCTTCGGAATTCCCAGTGTGGTTCTGTTTGGTCCTTCAGATGAAGTCGTGTGGGCTCCCTGGCGAACGGAAGCTCAGGTAATCAAAAGCCATGACCTTTCCCTGATTCAACCGGATGAAGTATTGGCAGCAGTAGACCGTCTGGGAGTTCAGGCATGAGGCGATTACTTCGCTATAGCCGACCCTTCTGGCCTGCTCTGCTGCTCTCGGTCGTACTGATGGCGATTGTGGGAGCCATGCAAGGTGCGTTGGCTGCTCTGATCCGGCCTATCTTTGACCGGGTACTGAATCCCAAATCACCGGAAGCCTCTGTTGATCTTTATACGATCCCTGTTCTGGACTTTACGGTCTCGCTTGACCGCTTTCTTCCATCCAGCATCAGCAATGTCTGGACCATGGTTGCAATTGGAATTCTGGCAGTCTTCCTGATCAAGGGAATTGCCGACTATATCGCCAACTACCTCATCAATTACGTGGGTACCGGTGCTGTGATGAATCTGCGGCAGCAGGTATTTGACCATGTGCTGGGACAGGACTCCCGCTTTTTCGAACTCAATGCTACTGGACGCCTGATGTCCTCCATCATGAACGACATTGAGAAGATTCAGGTGGCGAGTTCACACATTCTGGCGGACTGGTTACGGCAGAGTTTTTCTGCCATCTTCCTGTTGCTGGTGATTTTTCAGCAGGACTGGAAGCTGGCGCTGATCAGCCTGACGGTACTCCCCTTTGTTCTGATTCCGACCATTCGTATCGGCAAACGATTGCGCCGCACGACACGACGTGCACAGGATCATGCTGCAGAACTGAATGAGGTGTTGCAGGAAGCTCTGGCGGGACATCAGGTGGTGAAAGCCTTCAATGCAGAGAAGATCGAATCAGATAAATTCCGGTCATCTGCAAAGAGCCTACGCTCATCCACGCTTCGTTATGTTGCCCAGCAGGCGCTGGCATCGCCCATGATCGAATTTTTTGGTGCCCTGACCATTGTGGGATTGCTTGCCTATGCGCGAGATCAGATTAAGGCAGAGGTAATGACTGCGGGCGAATTTACCAGCTTTGTGATCGCCCTCCTGATGCTGTATGAGCCGGTGAAGAGACTGACGGGAATCCATAATATTTTCCAGCAGGCATCCGGAGCGTCAGAAAAGGTATTTGAGTACCTGGACCAGAAGCATGAGATTGGCGACCGTCCCAATGCCACTGTTCTGAAGCAGTTCCAGAACTCCATTGTGTTTGATCATGTGAATTTCCGCTATGGAGGCAATGATCAGGACACGTTGAAAGATGTCAGTTTGGCAGTCCGGGCAGGTGAAGTTGTGGCACTCGTGGGACCCAGCGGAGCAGGCAAGACGACACTTGCCAATCTGGTGCCTCGTTTCCGTGAAGTAACAGATGGCCGGATTCTGGTGGATGGCGAAGAGATTCGGGACTATACGCTGAAGTCTCTGCGTGACCAGATCGGAATCGTCGCGCAGGAGACGTTTCTGTTTAACGATACCGTGGCCAACAACATCCGGTATGGACAGAAGAACGCCACCATTGAACAGGTGAAAGCAGCAGCCCAATCCGCTCTGGCGTTGGAGTTCATTGAGAAGATGCCGGATGGCTTCGATACAGTGATCGGAGAGCGCGGCATGCGCCTCTCCGGCGGACAGCGCCAGCGGATTGCAATTGCGCGTGCCTTGCTAAGAAACGCACCGATCCTGATTCTGGATGAAGCTACTTCCCATCTCGATACAGAGTCAGAGATGCTGGTTCAGACAGCCTTGCAGAATCTCATGACAGGCCGCACCGTATTTGTGATAGCACATCGATTGTCCACTATCCGCCGTGCCGACAAGATTGTTGTTCTCGATTCAGGCAAGATTGCAGAAATCGGGACCCATGGAGAACTTGTTTCCGGAGGCGGAGTTTATCAACGGCTGCATGACCTGCAGTTTCTGGAGACACATTCTTGAGTCAGCTTCCCAACCCTTCTCTTCCCATCCGGTCCATGACCGGGTATGCCCGTGTCCGCAAATCGACATCACTGGGTGATGTCATCTTCTCCCTGCGTGCCGTAAATCACCGTGGGCTGGATCTGCATTTCAACCTTCCTTCATTGCTGGATCCCTATGAAGCAGCATTCCGGTCCGTTCTGAAGAAAAATCTTCTGCGTGGGCATGTGGAGTTGCGTATAAATGTGGAGCGAACCCGTTCTGGCAAAACCAGCTTCAACCGGGATCTGATGGATTCATATCTGACTGCCTACCGTGAAGCTGCCTCGGAACTATCCATCAATACACTGCCTGACCTGAATGTGGCTCTTCGTTTGCCTGGCATGCTGGTAGAAGCTCCTCCGCCTGAACCGGGTGAGGCGCTCGAAAAAGAACTGACTGAGGGGATGACGGAAGCATGTGAGGTCCTGAATGAGTTTCGCGTCCGGGAAGGTGGAGAACTGGTCACGGACATGAAGGCGCGACAGCAGAGAATCTCTGGGCACGCTGCTCAACTGGAACCATTGCGTGCTGACGCAGTGAATGCGTTGAAGAAGCGTCTGGAAGAGCGACTGGCTGAGGTTGTTGTGAAGGTGGAGCCCCAGCGTCTGGCTCAGGAAGTGGCCATTCTGGTGGATCGCTCTGATATTGCAGAAGAGATATCCCGCCTCAATATTCACACGGTGCAGTTGGGAGAACTGCTGGAGCGTGGTGGCGAAGTCGGTAAGAAATTGGATTTTCTGCTCCAGGAACTGAATCGGGAGACAAATACGATGCTTTCAAAGACTGCTAACGCGGGCGAACCTGGAATTCGTATCAGTGAAATTGCTCTGGCAATCAAAGCGGAAATCGAAAAAATTCGGGAACAGTCCCTGAACGTGGAATAATTTTTAATTCCCCATGACGAGCGTCTTTATTGTTTCTGCCCCCTCTGGTTCCGGTAAGTCCACTCTGGTAAACCGGGTCCTTTCGGTGGATAAACGATTGGACTTCTCCATCTCCTACACCACCCGCAAGCCCCGCGGAGCGGAAAAGGATGGAGAGAGTTATCACTTCATCAGTCGGGAAGAGTTTGAAAGCCGTCTGGCAAAGGATGAATTTCTGGAATGGGCTGATGTGTTCGGAAATTACTACGGAACACATATCTCAGTTCTGGAAAAAGCGAAGGCTGCCGGCCACGATCTGCTCCTCGACATTGACGTTCAGGGTGCGAGACAATTAAAGGAGCGGATTCCAGACGCTGTTTCCATTTTTATTCTGGCCCCATCGCGGGATATTCTGGAGCAGCGGCTCAGAGCGCGTTCAGAAGATGCAGAAGAAGTGATTCGACGTCGTCTTCAGGAAGCCGCGAAGGAAATTGAAAACTACGGGGCTTACGATTACGTTCTGATCAACGATGAAGTAGAGGCGTCAGTAAATACGCTGATGTCGATTGTCGTTGCTCAGCGATCCAGCCGCCTGAGAATGGAAGACCGCATCAGGCCCATTCTGGCGACTTTCGAAGAAAAGAAGGCCCGGTAAAAGAGGTAAGAAATGTCAGATACAATTCGCCCGAACGCTTTTAACACCATTCCGGATGATCCGGAAGTGAGTACATATCGTTTCATCATTGTGGCTGCCAAGCGCGCTCGCCAGCTGCAAAACGGTGCTCGCAGCTTTCTCCCGACCACTTCCAAGAAGCCGACCATTGCTTCTATGGAAGAGGTGCGTCGCGGACTGGTGCAGTACGATGATCCACAGCGCGAACAGCCCGCTGCCCCTGCTGAATAACTGATTCATGAAAATTGTCCTCGGTGTGAGCGGTGGAATTGCCGCATATAAAGCCGCCGAGATCGCTCGTGGTCTCATGGAGCGAGGACTGACTGTACAGGTTGTCATGACACGGGCGGCTCAGGAGTTTATCCGCCCACTCACTTTCGCAGCACTGACCGGAAACAAAGTCCTGACGGATCTTTTTCCTGATTCTTCCCCGGAATCCACTCTTTCCAGTTCTGTAGAGCATATTGCTGTTGCTCAGGATGCTGACATCCTGCTGATTGCTCCTGCTACTGCTGATCTCATTGCAAAACTTGCACACGGTCTGGCGGATGATTTTCTGACCACAACCTACCTGGCCTTTACCGGACCCGTGATACTGGCTCCTGCCATGAACTCAAATATGTGGGCTCATCCAGCGACGCAGGAGAATATGGCACGTCTGAAAAGTAGGGGCCACATCGTGATTGAGCCTGCAGAAGGGCTCCTTGCCTGCGGAACCACCGGACCCGGAAGACTGGCTGAACCTTCTGTTGTCGTGGAACAGGTGATGAGCGTTCACACTGGGAAACCCGGACTTCGACGACAGGATCTGAATGGCGAAGTGATCGTCATCTCCGCTGGTCCCACGCAGGAGCCGATTGATCCGGTGCGGTATATCACCAACCGTTCCAGTGGAAAGATGGGATACGCTCTGGCGGAAGCAGCACAGGCTCGCGGGGCCCATGTAATTCTTGTCTCTGGTCCTGTATCTATCCCACCTCCGGCCGGTGTGGAACTGATCGGAATCCGTACTGCACAGGAGATGCGGGACCGCATCTTCGATTATCTTGAAGAAGCCACCATTATCATCAAGGCTGCGGCAGTAGCAGACTACCATGTGGCAAATGTTCCCACCCAGAAGGTGAAGAAGACAGCCACCCGGCTGTCACTGGATCTTGATCCCACTCCGGATATCCTGGCGGAGCTGGGCCGTAAAAAGGGAGATCGTCTGCTGATTGGTTTTGCCGCAGAAACAGAGAATCTGATCGAGGAAGCCCGCAGGAAGCTCAGGACCAAAGAGTGCGACATGATTGTGGCGAATCTGGTCAACCAGTCCGGGACCGGGTTTGAATCAGACCGGAATCAAGTCACACTGGTGAAGAAGACCGGGGAGACCGTGGAAGTACCAGCAGCACTGAAGCGGGATATCGCCGACAGAATACTGGATGAGTCGCTGAAGTTGCGCCTCGCCCTCTACGCAGCAGGATGACCGCAGAAGAACTACGCCAAAAGCTCGCCTTTTATCGCGATCTGGGAATTGAAGAGATCTATCGCCGTCCAGTGACAGCGGTGCCTTCTCCTGCAGAAAAACCATTGGTCGAAAAAGCATCGGTGATTGACACCATCACGAGCCCGGCCATTCCGGCAGCACCCGCTGTTCTTCCCCAAGAATCAGAAATTATTTCGCCGACGACGGTGAACCCAGCCGTCTTTCAGCCTGCTCCGGAAGTGCCATCTCTTCCCAGGGAAATCGCTCCCCCGGTGTCCGTTCAAAAGCCACAAGAAATTGTGGCGGTCGTTCCTGAAGGTTCTCCAGTTGGAACGCCGAAGCCATCATTCGAATTGCCGCCTCTCCATCCGGCTGGGGATTCCATGCTGCAGATCCGTCAGGATATCGGTGAAGATTGCCGACGGTGCCGTTTGTGTGAAGGCCGGACCAATCTCGTATTTGGTTCAGGGAATGAGAAATCGCCTCTGGTTTTTGTCGGCGAAGGACCGGGTGCCGATGAAGATGAGCAGGGGCTTCCCTTTGTGGGGCGTGCCGGACAACTGCTGACACAGATGATCAACAACACTACAGAGAAGGAAGGAATCCCCATTAAACGGGACGATGTCTATATCTGCAATGTCGTAAAGTGCCGCCCTCCCGATAATCGTGCGCCACAGCCGGATGAGATGGAGATCTGTGGACAGTTCCTTTCCCGGCAGCTTTCTGTCATTCAGCCGAAGGCCATTGTGACCCTGGGTGCCACCGCATCCAAAGCTCTTCTGAACATGAAGGAAGGCATTACAAAGGCTCGGGGAAAGTGGCACAAGTGGCAGGATGTTCCGGTGATGGTGACCTATCACCCTTCCTATCTGTTGCGGAACCAATCGAAAGAGTTACGGCGTGAGGTGTGGGAAGATCTGAAAGCTGTCTTCCATTTTGTGTATGACAAATAAAGGGATCTTCATCACCTTCGAAGGAATCGATGGTGCCGGGAAAACCACGCAGATCAAGCAACTGGCTGCTCGTCTGCGCGAAACAGGCAGGGAAGTTGTCGAAACGGTCGAGCCTGGGGGAACGGAGATCTCCCGCAAAATTCGGATGATCCTTCTGGATCCTGAGAATGCAGCTCTTTCTCCCACTGCGGAACTTCTTCTTTATTTCTCAGCCCGTGCCCAGAATGTGGATGAGATGATTCGTCCGGCATTGGGCCGGGGAGCGATTGTTCTCTGTGACCGCTTTACGGACTCGACAATCGCCTATCAGGGGGCAGCGCGTGGATTGGGTGAGGAAGTGGTGTTGCAGCTCCATCAGATCGCCTGTGGGACGGTCCAGCCGGACATCACTCTCTTTCTCGATATTGATGTGGAGACCAGTGCATCCCGACGGGGTGTGCCGGACCGCCTCGAAATGGAGCCGGATTCCTTCCGTCAGGCTGTTCGGGAAAAGTTTCTGAAACTGGCTGAAAGGAATCCACAGCGGATTCACCGGATTGAGGGTGGGCAGCTACTTGAGCAGGTGGAAGATCAGATCTGGCAGGTGGTGAAGGATCGTGTTTAAGAATTTCTACGGGAACCCGGAAGCTGTTGCGGTCCTCGAAGGGATGCTGGAGTCCCGTAAAATTCCCCAGACCATTCTTCTGGACGGACCTGTTGGAGTCGGAAAATCAACACTGGTTCGTCGATTTGCAGCAGAACTGCTGGGAAGTCCGGAAAAAATCGAGAAAGATGATCTTTCTCTGGAAGAGAATCGCGATCTGATCACTGAGCGGGAAAAGTGGACTTCAGAAAAAAGGAATGAAGAACCGCTCTTTTTCTCCTCTCACCCGGATTTCCTGACTTTCGCCCCTGAAGGTCCTCTGCGCCAGCTCTCCATTCCGCAGATGCGGATGCTGCGGGAGCAGGCACAATACAAACCGCTCAAGGGTGATCGACGGATTTTTCTCATCGACCGCATTGATCGAGCCAATGAGCAGGCCGCAAATTCTCTCCTGAAAACACTGGAAGAGCCGCCGGATCATCTGCTCATCTTCATGACCACGGAGAATTCCTACGATCTTCTGGTGACCATCCGCTCCCGGTCTGTTCCGGTTCGCTTGTCTCCTCTATCCGCGGAGGAGATGCAGTCATTCCTGCTGTCCAGACCAGAGATCTCCCAGAAAGAGCGTCGGCTGGCGCTGGCGGCTGGAAGCCCGGGAATCGCCACATCCATAGACCTGGAACAATATGATCGCCGTCGAAACGCGATGCTGGCGCTCCTGAAGGTTGCTGCCCGGACAGTTCCGTTCAGTGGCTGGGTGAAATATTCTGAATCCCTTGGGGCCAGCAAAACTGAAAAGCTGGATGAATATCTGGTGGTTCTGGCTCAGCTTCTGGAAGATCTGCTGCTGGTATCCAACGGATTACCCGCAAAGAGAAATACGGATATCCAGGCTGATCTTGCTGTCCTTTCGCGCCACATCAGCTTTGACTGGATTCAGGAAGCCTTCCGGCAGGCGAATGAGCTGGCCCGGCTTGTCCGCCGCAACATACAAAAAAGTCTGGCGCTGGATGCCTTTATCCTGAAACTTCAGGAATTACCTTAACAATTGAAAAGAGAACCGGGATGGGTTTGTCCGGTATCATAGGTGAAACGCGGTTGCGACCGCATTCGGATTTATTTTTCACCATTCAAGGAGTTCCGTATGGAGCCTGCAAATCGTAAAACATTGCGGAAAACATCCAGTACCGCCCGTCCCCCCGTTCAGAAAAAACAGATCCCACCGGATCAGACGAATGCGGAAAACTTCTATTACATCAAGCAGATGCAATCCAAGACACCCATGGTAATTGTGTTGAAAGATGGTGAAAAGCTGGAAGGTGTAATCGAGTGGTACGACAAGGCCAGCCTGAAGTTTAACCGGGACAATGAACCCAACCTGCTGTTGTTCAAGGACAACATCAAGTACATGTACAAGGCCTGAAGAAATTTCAGTTGAAAAAAGCGGGAGCCCGATCAGGGCTCCTGTTTGTTTGGGGTACTGTTGCGGTGAGCGTCGCGCTGCTGCAGACGGTGCTTTCTCCGCTCACCCGCTTCCTCATAACGACGGATCTCATCCGGTGTCTCCGGAATCACAGGAGGAACCCGCACAGGCTTCCCTTCCGCATCCACGGCGACAAAGGTCAGGTATGCCGATGAGGTGTGAACAATCTCGCGAGTTTCCAGATTCTCCACCCAGACCTTGACTCCCACTTCCATCGAAGAGTTGAATGCCCGGTTGACGCTGGAACGCAGCGTCACCAACTGCCCGATGTGTACCGGATGCAGGAAGGTCATGTGGTCTACGGAAGCAGTGACACAGGGAAGCCCGGAATGACGTCCGGCAGCGATGGCACATGCCACATCCACCAGATGCATCACACGGCCTCCAATCAGGTTGCCGAATGTATTGGCATCGTTCGGAAGTGCCAGTTCTGAAAGTTCTGAAATTGAGTTCCGCACCGGGCGGGGAGTTAAGTCGATTGCCATGCTCGCGTCTGTTTATCCAGAATACTGTGGGGCTCTATCCCGCTGACCGGACCATAGCGCAGCGGAATATGCTCTTTTTCCAGAATAAACAGGGTTTCGCCGTTTCGGTGAACAAATCGCACGGCATCGGCCTCCGCATCAGCAGGAAACTGCGGGCAGCGCCCATGCGCATAGCCATAATTGCAGCAGTCGAGCTGTGTGTCTTCATCCGGTTCCCAGACATCGCCGGATTGTGAATGGCACACACCTTCCCAGAACGTACCTAGCGGAAGACGGAATGCTGTTGCACGGGATGATTTTTTTCTGGGTTCGAAAAACGGACACGCCACATCGCGCAGATTACCATGGGAAGCGTATGAGTGCTCGTCTTGATCTTCTTCGCTCCATGCTGGAGCAGGACCCGAAAAGCAGCTTTGTCCGCTACGGACTGGCAATGGAATTTCTGAATCTGAGTCGTGCAGAAGAAGCGGTGACCGAATTCCGGGCTCTGATTGAAAATGATCCCAACTATGTTGCTGCCTACTTCCATGGAGGTCGTGCGCTGGAAACGCTGGGCCGGGTGGATGATGCCCGCGCCATCTATCAGGAAGGGATTGCTGCCTGCCACCGGACGGGAGATACTCACACGCTAAGTGAGCTGGAGGGTGCACTGGCAATTCTGGGGTAGGAGAGGACGTAAAGGTGAAACTTTGGTTGAAAAGCGGACTATTGGTCTTCGTACTGAATCTATTTACTGGATCACACCAGATGCTTCAGGCAGAAACACTGATCGTCCCTCATCCGGATGACTCTTCGAAAATAGTGGAAGCTTTTTTCAAAAAGCCATCCAGGCCAAAGCGCAATGGTTCCTGGCCCACCATAATATTTCTTCATGGATATCAGTCTCATCCCTCGGCTGGGGGGAGAGATTTTATTGATTGGGGTGTGCTGGATAAGTTTGCTAACCGTGGCTATTTAGCCGTAGCGGTTTCTCAGCCTGGATTCGGCAATTCTTCAGGGCCGAGGGATTTTTGCGGTCCATTCACTCAGCGTGGGGTTTTGAGTGTTATTTCAAAACTATGAGTTGAGGGTTATATTCTCTCAGACAGAATTGTCCTTGTAGGGATCAGTAGAGGAGCTTTGGTAGCTGGTCTGATCGCTTCTTCCGGAGAATTAAAGCTTGCAGGGATTGTCATGATTTCAGGGTTCTACGATCTGTCTGAATTCGCTGCCAATCCTAAATCATTGCAGGCCAATCAACTTGTCAACGTTATGATGAGTGAAACAGAAGGAACAGAAAAAGCACTACGGGAACGATCCATTCTTTATTCGGTGCAAGGAATTAAAACATCAGTTCTGATTATGAACGGGGAAAAGGATGATCGAACTGATCCTGATCAGGCAATACGTTTAGCTAAAGAGATCGTATCTCGGGGTGGAGAAGCGAGAGCGATTGTCTACCCTGATTATGGGCATCAGATTCCAATTGATGTTCGTGAAAGGGAAATAGATCTCTTTATTGAAAAAGTGCTGGGGAACTAGGGGAGTAGAGCAAGTTAACCTTCGAGGACTTACTCTACTCAGTATTTTCTTTTGAGGTTTAAAACGGTACGTCGTCGTCGGTGATGCCGGGATCGAAATCATTGCCCATCGGAGCACCCTGATTCTGGCGTGGACGATTTCCCGCATTCCTGGGTGCGGACTGCATACCACCAGAGAAATCTTCTCCACCCTCACCACGACCACCCAGCAGAATCACTTCATCCGCTACTACTTCGGTGACATAACGTTTGTTGCCGTCTTTGTCGTCATAGCTGCGGGTTTGCAGGCGTCCTTCGACATAAACCTGTTTTCCCTTGGTGAGATAGTTGGCTACATTTTCCTGGCGCCACAGAACGACATTGGTCCAGTTGGTTTCATCCTTCCAGTCGCCTGTCTGCTGATCCTTCCAGCGGCGTGTGGTTGCCACCGAAAATGAAGTGACGGAAACGCCTTGTGGAGTGAACCGGGTTTCAGCATCTTTTCCCAGATTGCCGATAAGAATGACTTTGTTTACACTGCGTGCCATATTTTCCTGAACCTATAGCATAAGCGCTTGGGGCACAATAGAGAAGCAGCACTGCAGATCTCAAATCAGGAGGAAGCCAGCTTTGGAGATGGTCTGGTGGGTATGGATGGTGATCGCGATTGTGTTTGCAGCCATTGAACTGTTAACACCCGGGTCGATCTTCTGGATTTTCTTTACGATCGGAGCCGTCTTTGCCGGGACTTATGCGTGGCTGTCTCCTTCTTCCGGTCCTGTTCTGCAGGGAGTCATCTTCGTGGCCGTTTCCCTGATTGCTCTGGCATTTTTCCGGAAACCCATCCGGGACTGGCTGGATCGTAATTTACCCAGCACGCCCATCGATACGCTGGTAGGAGAAATGGCAACTGTACTGGAAGAGATTCCTGCCGGTGCGGTAGGTAAAGCCGAGCTGCGGGGGACACCCTGGAGCGCCACAAATACAGGACCAACAACTTTAAGCCCATTGCAGAGATGCCGTGTCGAGCGTGTAGACGGACTTATGCTGTGGATCAGGAGCGAATGATGACCGCCGGAATGTTCATTATCTTTATCTTCACTTTGCTGGTGATTGTGACACTGGCCAAGACTGCGGTCGTTGTGCCGCAACAGAATGCTTATGTGGTTGAACGGCTGGGACGCTTCTCCCAGATTCTGGAGCCCGGCTTCCATATTCTGGTTCCGTTCATTGATGTGGTCCGCTACAAACATCTGTTGAAAGAACAGGCGGTGAATATGCCTGCGCAGGTATGTATCACACGCGATAACGTGCAGGTGACCATTGATGGTGTTCTCTTTGTCAAAGTCCTTTCTCCGGAAAAGGCCAGCTACGGAATCGAAAATTATCAGGCAGCAGTTACCTTTCTTGCACAGACTGCGCTGAGAAGTGAAGTCGGCAAGATTGAGCTGGATCGTACCTTTGAAGAACGCACTCACATCAACGCTGCGCTGGTCAACGAACTGGATAAGGCAACAGAAGCCTGGGGGTTGAAAGTCCTGCGCTATGAGATCAAGGACATCACGCCTCCGGCAGATGTTCTCAATGCCATGGAAAAACAGATGCGGGCAGAACGGGAAAAGAGGGCTGCGATCCTTAATTCAGAAGGTCTGCGAGATTCTGCCGTGAATCGTGCGGAAGGTGAAAAACAGCAGGTCATCAAAGCATCTGAGGCCAGAAAGCAACAGCAGATCAATGAAGCTGAAGGTCAGGCTTCCGCAATTCTGGCCGTCGCCAATGCAACTGCAGAAGGAATTGCCCGCGTGGCAGCCACCATCAACACTCCCGGTGGCATGGAAGCGGTTCAGTTGCGCGTGGCAGAGCAATACATCGAACAGTTCGGTCAGATTGCGAAAGCCGGAAACACTCTGGTTGTTCCTGCCAATCTGGCGGACGTCAGTTCCGTGATCGCCACTGCCATGAGCACGATCAAAGCAAGTCCTGCACAAAGTTGACGCTTTACTCGAAACAGCTGGGAGATCAGGGGCCGTTGGTCGTCTTCGAATCGGGGATCGCGGCCACTCATCTCAACTGGATGGGAATTGCTCCCCGCATCGCTGAATTTTCCCGTGTTTTTCTCTATGACCGAGCCGGATTCGGTTACTCGCCTGCAGCTTCCGAACCGCGCACGGCTCGTCAATGCGCCAGAGAGCTGGATCCGCCCGAACCGGCAATCCTCGTGGGCCACTCTTTCGGATCTCTGATCGTGCGTCTGTTTGCCGAGATGCATCCGGAGCGGGTCAAGGGATTGGTGCTGGTCGATCCCATTCTTCTGCATGAATGGTTCCCTGCTACTGAAACTTCCCGTGCGCGACAGGCACATGGAATCCGTGTAGCCACCTGGATGGCGCGGGCAGCCCGGCTGGGGCTGGTCAAGCTGGGGATCTCCGTGATGTCACGAAGAAAGCAGAAGCTCTCTCCAGCCACAAAACAGCTTCTCGGAGAGATCGAAAAACTGCCACCCGAAACCTGGCCCTTCATTCGCCAGCACTGGTCCCGCCCCTTGAGTTTCGTCACCATGAGACGGTATCTGGAATCTCTGGAACAGAGTTGTGAAGACGGAACACGGTTTCAGTCGCTGGGAGCTATTCCCCTGAAAGTGATTTCCGGTGCTCACCTGACAGCAGAACAACGCAAAGAACATGAGCAGTGGGCTGCTCTTTCTTCTCATGGCGAACACATTGTGGCAACGGAAGGTCGGCACTGGGTGCATCTTGACCAACCGGATCTGGTAGTGGAGACCATTCGGCAGGTTTGCAAAGATGTAACCGGGATTTCGTAATTGATATCGGGCAACGGTAGTCTGGAAGAAGATGCCCTCTCTTTCTCCTGCCCGTCGTGTTGCATTTGAAGTCCTGCGGCGAGTTGCAGAAGGTGCTCATTCCGATGAAGCCCTGCTGGACCTGACTACTTCTCTTGAATCCCGTGATGCCGGCCTTGCCTATGAACTGGTTCTGGGCTCTTTGCGACGCCAGCTTCAGCTGGATGAGTTGATCCGCGCCTTTGGCGGGCTGGACCCGGCAAAACTGGATGAGCCTGTCTTGCTGGCTCTTCGATTAGGTTTCTATCAGTTGCGGTTTCTCGAGCGAATTCCTCCGCACGCTGCAGTAGCGGAAAGTGTGGAACTGGTCAAACGGGCAGGGAAACGCTCTGCGGCGGGTTTGGTGAATGCTGTTCTCCGCAAGGATAAAGGACAGTCCATCGCGTGGGCAGACAGGTCTGCGGAATGGTCCATGCCGCAATGGTTGCTGGATCGATGGGGAGAGAAAGCGGAAGCGGTCGCGACGCATGCCCTGACGGTGCCCCCATCCGGAATGGATGTGGGGTCGCAATCGATCATCCCCTTGCTGGATATTCGGGAAGGCCATACGTTTCTGGATCTCTGTGCTGCTCCCGGAAACAAGACCCGTATGGCGCTGGCTTTGTCTCCTTCGCTGATCGTGGCGTGTGACCGAAGTTTTCCCCGGCTGCAGAATGTGCCCGGAGAACGCATCCAGCTGGATGCGACTCAGCCGCTACCCTTTGGGAAAAAATTTGATCGCATTCTGGTGGATGCTCCTTGTTCGGGAACCGGGACACTCGCCCGCAATCCGGAGATCAAATGGCGCGTCCGTCCTTCCGATTTTCTTCGCCAACAGAAACGGCAAAAGGCGATTGTCCGGGAAGCACTCAATCATCTGGCACCCGGAGGCCGACTGGTCTACTCCACCTGCTCTCTGGAGCCTGAGGAAAATGAGGTGGTGGTGGAAGGCCTTCCAGGACTGGTGGACACGATTCGCCGCTGGCCGGGAATCGACCCAGGTGACGGCTTCTTTGCCGCCGTCATAGAATCAAAGTGATCTTGCCAGAAATTCTTCCATCACTCCTTGCCGCTGATTTCACCCGACTCGGCGAAGAAATCGCCAAAGTTGAAGCCGGTGGTGCCACCATGCTCCATGTGGACATCATGGATGGTCATTTTGTGCCCAATCTCACAATGGGACCTCCTGTCGTGAAATCCATTCGCAAAATCACAAAATCCATCCTGGACGTACATTTAATGATTGAAGATGCGGATACTTTTGCGCCTGTATTTATAGAGGCAGGTGCAGATCAGGTTTCCGTCCATCAGGAAGCTTGTCGTCATCTGGACCGGACATTGAACATGATCCGACATCATGGAGCAAAGGCAGGGATTGTGCTGAATCCCGCGACTCCCGTTTCCAGTATTGAAGATGTTCTGGAGATTGCAGATTTTGTACTGGTGATGTCAGTGAACCCGGGGTTTGGCGGTCAGCCATTCATTCCTCGCGTTTTGAATAAAGTACGTCACCTGGCAGCACTCCGTCGGGAACGTGGATATGATTTCTCCATTGAAATCGATGGGGGAATTGGAGAGCAGAATATCACTGAAGTGGTCGAGGCAGGTGTGGACTGGCTGGTTGCTGGCACCTCTGTTTTCGGAACGCCTGATCCTGCAGAAGCAGTTCGGCATTTAAGCAGCCTGGCCCGGCAAGGGTCCGCTGTTCGTGTTTGATGGATACAATAGGGGACAGCGTATGTTTAGAACGGCTGTAGTGTTTCTGTTATGTCTGGCGATTGTGGTGAGCAGTGGCTGTCGCCGCAAGAAGTATGAGAATCCGATCACTCAGGATACGGAGCAACCGGACAAGGTTCTCTTCGATCAGGCGATCAATGATATTGAACGCGGCCGCTACGGCGTGGCCCGGATCACACTGAATACGCTGATCAATACATACGACACCAGTGAATATCTGGCCAAGGCAAAGCTGGCCATTGCTGACAGCTGGTTCCGCGAAGGCGGATCTCATGGTCTGGCGCAGGCAGAAGCGGAATACAAGGACTTCATCCTGTTCTATCCCACTATGGAAGAAGCGGCGGAATCGCAGGAAAAAGTCTGTATGATCCACTATCGCCAGATGGAAAAGGCAGATCGTGACAATGTCCATGCAATGCGTGCCGAAGATGAGTGCCGTCAGGTGCTTGTACAGTTCCCCAATTCCAAATTTGCACCCCGCGTTCAGCAGCTATTGCGGAACATTCAGGAAGTACTGGCGGAAAGTGAATATCGTGTCGGCTATTTTTACTACAACAAAGGTAGCTATCCTGCCTCAGCCAATCGTCTGCAGGCCATGGTCGATCATTTTCCGTTGTACAGCAATGGCGATGAGGCTCTTTGGCAGTTGGGCGATGCCTATACAAAGATGGGCGCAAGATTTCGGGATAAGGCTGGTGCAGCCTATTCGAAAATCGTGAAGGATTACCCGTTATCTCCTCGTGCTGAACAGGCAAAGAGCATCCTCAATGAGATGGAACTTCCGGTTCCGGAATCAGACCCCGTAGCAGTAGCCCGGATGCAGTATGAACTGGATAACAAAACCAATCGAGGATTCATGCAGTCCTCCACCGGCTTCATGCGCCGTGGACCGGATACCAGCACCGCTGCCAAAATGGGTGCTCCCTCCATGGTCTCCATGCGGCCAACAATTCCAGTCAGCGTTCCTGTGCCTGCAGGTGCAGGTGGAGCAGGCGTAACTGATGTGACGGTATCCACCGTTGGTGCCGGATCTGATCTGGATACAAAACCGGATGCACGGCAGAATCAACCGCAACAGGCGCCGCCAGCTGCATCGGGTGAAGGAACTGCCCAACCTGAAGCTGCTCCGGCTGTGACTCCCCCTGCTGCTACTGCTCAGGAACCTCTGCCCTCCAACAGGCAGCCTGTTCCCCAGAAGCAACAGAAGAGCAAAAAGGGAAAGTCCAAGAAGTGAGCCGCATCCTGCTTGCGGATGAGAGCCCACACGCACAGCGGATGGGTGAAAGCATCCTGCGTGGAGAGGGGTTTGAAGTAGTGACCGTGACCGACGGAGATACGGCTGCCCTGCGTCTGTCTGATGTGGATCCCGATCTGGTGCTGGTGGATGTCGGTCTGGCAAAAAAAAATGGCTATGAATTCTGCCAGTTTGTCCGGTCAGATCCACGGTTTTCCCCGACCAGAGTCATTCTGACCGCTGCGGCGACAGCCACTCTGGATGAAGAGCGTGCACGTCGTGTAGGGGCGGATGCCACTCTTCGAAAGCCCTTTGAGCTGACATCCTTGCTCGAAGCCGCCCGCCCTTTGCTGGAATATGCACGGCGGGAACGTGCGGCAAAATCCCCAGCGAAAGAGTCGGGCATTGACCGCGAGAAAGTCAGAGCTGCGGTCACGCTGGCGCTGGATGCTGCAATGCCTGCAATGATTAATGAACTGACAGAGAAGGTCATGGCTTCTCTGAAGGACTAGGAAAATGGCTGATAACAGTTTCGATATCGTCTCCAAGATTGAAATGCCTGAAGTCGTCAATGCGATTCAGCAGGCGATGAAGGAAATCATCACCCGGTATGATCTGAAGGATTCCAAATCAGATATCCAGCTAAATGAGAAGGAACTGAAGCTGACACTTTCCAGTGCCGACGAGTTCAAGCTGCGTGCCGTGATTGAGATCCTGCAAAGCAAACTGATTAAGCGTGGTGTTCCCGTAAAGAATCTGGAATACCAGACCGTTCAGCCCGCTTCCCATATGTCTGTTCGTCAGGATGTGAAGTTGCAGCAGGGCATTCCCACGGAGAAAGCAAAAGAGATCGTCAAACTGATCAAGGATTCCAAGAAGAAAGTTCAGGCATCCATCAATGCGGATCTGGTGAGAGTCTCCGGCAAGGACCGCGATACTCTCCAGGAAGTGATTGCTCTGGTGCGCGGGCACGACTTTGGTGTGGAACTTCAGATTACCAACTATCGCAGTAACTAGATCCGGATCTCATGGCTCGTAAAATTGAATCCCTGTTCGTTTCCGGACCAGCCGGAAAACTGGAAGCTTTACTGGAAGAACCGGAAGACCGGGATCCTCTGTTTGCAGCGCTGGTCTGTCATCCGCATCCACAGCATGGGGGCACCATGCATAACAAAGTGGTTTACCGGATTGCCCGTGGACTGAGAAGAGCGGGCGCTGTGGTTTTGCGCTTCAATTATCGCGGAGTAAATCTCAGTGAAGGCGAATATGCCAATGGTATCGGAGAGACAGAAGATGCCCGCGCATGTCTTTCGTGGTTGCTGAATCACTATCCGACACTGCCGTATTCCATTGCCGGGTTCAGTTTTGGTTCCCGTGTCACTCTTCGTCTGGGGACACAGCTTCCGGATGCACAGCAGCTGATTCTGGTGGGATATCCCACCATTTACGAAGAAAAAACCTGGCAGGAAGGCTGCACACGCCCAAAGGTATTCATCCAGTCCACCAATGATGAATTCGGACCGCTGGACACGTTGCAGTCATTGATCGAAACGGTTCCCGGCCCCAAGCGGCTGATTACCATTCCGGCAGAGGATCACTTCTTTGCAGGAGCCCTGCCGGAACTGGAAGATGCTGTTGCGAATGCTGTTCAGCTGGCGTGAAGAAGTGCCCGCTCTACTTTTCGCTGGGCGCGGTAGCTGATCAGATCTGCCACCTGATCGAGGAGTTCCGGCAGATTTTCCGGTTCCACCAGTACAGGATCATCTGAAGACTCTGACGTATCCCGCAGAGAATTGGTGATCAATGCCGTGGCCGGTCTGTAATCGACCACGCGAGCATGGGCCAGAACCTTGAGACCTGATTCCGGCGATTCCAGATGTCGGTCTGTGAGGACCAGCTCATACTCCTGCCCTTCCAGCTTGTTGATCGCTTCTTCGGCGGAACTTGCTGTATCTACAGCGTATCCACTGGCCTCGAGAACCGTTTGCAGAGTCAGCCGGGCGGTGGGTTCATCATCTACGAGGAGAACTCGGGCCAGAGACATCTGCTGCCGGGGATCGGTTAAGTTTTCAGTCATGGCCGCCTTCAGTATAAAGAAGGTTTTCAGAAATTAACCCTGAATTTTTTTCTATTTTCACGGGTTAATTCTTCCCGGCTTCTGACGAACCAAAAACGCGGCCAAAGATATGATCCACATGCGTGAGCTGACGCTCAATCGAGAATGCGTGATCTAATTGCTCTGGATTCAGGAGTTTAGAGATTTCAGGGTCTGCGCTAACAGTCGCCCGGAAGTCACCGCCTTCTGCCCAGCACTTCATCGCATGGGCCTGAACGATCCTGTAGGCATCTTCCCGCAGCATGCCTGCCGAAGCTAAATCCAGCAGTAATTGTCCGGAAAATACCAAGCCTTTTGTCAGATCCAGATTCTTTTGCATCTGTTCGGCAGATACGACCATGCCATTCACCAGCCACTCCGTCTTTGCTAGCAGGTAATCGACAAGAATGGTGGAATCCGGCAGGATCACTCGTTCCACGGAGGAATGGGAGATGTCGCGCTCATGCCAGAGCGAAATATTTTCAAATGCTGCCTGAACATTGGAACGAACCACCCGGGCCAGTCCGCAGATCTGTTCACAAGTGACAGGATTCCGCTTGTGTGGCATAGCGGAAGAGCCTTTTTGACCCGCGGCAAAGGGTTCTTCTGCTTCCCGCACTTCTGTCCGTTGCAGATGCCGGACTTCCATGGCGATCTTTTCGCAGGTAGCTGCAATCAGAGCAAGAGCAGAGATGTAGTTGGCGTGCAGGTCTCTGGAGATCACCTGGCTCGCAATCGGAGCAGGACGTAATCCCAGCCGTTCACAGATCTTCTTTTCAGCTTCCGGTGAAATGTGCCCGAAGATTCCGACGGCACCTGAAATCTTGCCCACCCGGATCTCATCAGCGGCCGTAACAAAGCGCTGTGTGTTGCGTGCCAGTTCGTCATACCAGAGAGCGATCTTCAGGCCGAATGTATAAGGCTCAGCATGGATGCCATGCGTACGTCCGATGCAGTTTGTATTTTTGAACTCAAATGCACGACGCTTGAGAATGACCAGCACCCGTTCGAGCGCGGCCTCAATAAGCTTAGATGCCTGAACAATCTGCAATGCCTGCGCTGTATCGACCACATCATTGGAGGTCATTCCATAGTGGAACCAGCGGGAAGATTCAGCATCCCCGGCAGTAGCCATTGATTCTGCAACGCAAGTGGTGAATGCGATGACGTCGTGGCGGACGGTCCGTTCAATTTCATTGATGCGGTCTACATGGACTGCTGCATGCTTGCGGAGGGCCTGGGCTGCTTCAGACGGCACCTGCCCGATTTCAGCCAGTGTTTCGGATGCTGCCAGTTCCACTGCCAGCCACTGCTGATACTTGTTCTCTTCACTCCAGATGTGGCCGATTTCCGGCCGTGTGTAACGCGAAATCATAAAAACTTTAAAAACCTTACAACTCGAAAATATCGCTGGATTTTTTTGGCTCAGCGACCACCAGTTTTGTCTTCAGGTTGCGGCGCTCCAGCGCTTGTGATGCCACCAGCCGGACAAGATCGGGGTAGTTGTTGTGCTCACTGAGATGCCCCAGTACCAGAGTCTGCGTCTCTTCACAAAGATCCTGCCGGATGAACTGCCCGGCCACTTCATTTGAAAGGTGACCCATCCTGCCCATGACACGCTGCTTGACGGACCAGGGATACGGCCCCACCTTCAGCATTTCAATGTCATGGTTTGATTCCAGTAACAGAAAATCAGTGGAGCGCAGGTGCCAGCGGATGGAATCGGTCACATACCCAAGATCGGTTGCAATTCCGATGGTGCGACCTGCTGCACGTACGCAAAACCCAATGGGATCCACTGCATCATGCGGGATCGTAAACGTGGAAATTCCGATGTCGCCAATCGTAAAAACAGCACCGGCCTGGAATGTTTCCAGCTCCGGCTGACACGTGCCCCAGTCGATCTGGGGAGCGGTCAGGTGAGTCATATATACCGGGACCTGCTTCCAGCCATTGGCTCGCTGCTTGTCGTTTGGTTTTTTTGCCAGCACAGGAAGTCCACAAATGTGGTCACTATGCTCATGGCTCACCAGAATGGCGTCCAGTTGTTGCGGATCTTCCCCAATGGCTTCCAGGCGGGCGAATGTTTCTCTGCGGCTGAGTCCTGCGTCGATCAGAATGCGTGTCTTGCCCGTACTGATGAAAGTACAGTTCCCGGAGCTGCTGGAAGCAAGAATACAGACTTTAACGGCCAATTATCGATCTTAACGCGACCCGGGTGGGGAATGAAGGACGGATTGATATGAGATGATGACATTAGCAATGAAAGCTCGCGTCTACGTCTCATTGAAACCTACCGTTCTTGATGCACAGGGGCAGACCATCCGCGCTGCACTGGGAACACTGGGGCATGCCTCCGTCCGGGATGTGCGGCAAGGAAAGTTTTTTGAGATCCAGATCGCCGATGCCACTGATGAAGCGGCTGTCAGAGCTGAAGTGGAAAAAATTGCGCAGGATGTTCTGGCCAACCCGGTGATTGAAAACTACCGGGTGGAAATCATCAGCTAGAATTTTCCAAACACTCCCACCCAGATTCCATTGGCCAGTGCATGCGTCACCATTGCTGCGCGTACGGATTGCGCACGTCGAAAAGCCAGTCCACAGAAGACACCCAGAACGACGGTCAGGGCGACGTGTTTCCAGTTAGGAAAATTTCGAAAGCCCAGATGAGAGAGTCCATAGAGCAGTGAGGCAATGGGCAGTCCGATCCATCGCTGGATGAGTCCTCGGAAGAAGAACTCTTCTCCCAATGCAACAAACCAGAGAGTCCCGGCAAACATGCCCAGTCCTTGCAGCAGCCTGAACTCAGGGGCCTTCAGGTAATTCATTCCATAGGCCACGGCCAGCCCGGCCGGAAGAAAATACAGGAAATATAAGCCACCTGTTTTCCATTCTTCCCGTGTCGGCCAGAAGCCGAAGCCGACTCCTCTTTCCCGCGCAATCAACAGGATGGCCAGAATGCCGCTCCGCATCCACATGGCTTTGCCCAGAATGGCGAACTGCTTGTTGCCATAGATTTCGGGAAAAATACTGGAAAGCCAGACTGCAGCGATTAGCACGACAAAGATCAGGTCCAGATCCAGGCGCCGCGGAAACACGACAAACCAGAAAGCGGGAATCATGATCAGTGCCATCAACGGAAGCAACTGTCCTGAAGTATCCGGAAGAAGCAGATAGGAGATGAGCCCACTCATGAAAATCAGTCCCGGCATCCAGGAAGAAGGGATACGGGAAGGATAGGGAGTGGCCAGCGAAAGAAACAGGATGAGTTCGACAAGAAATGCAGGGAAAGCCGCCCAGGGAATTGGCACTGTCTCTATGCTAACGTTCTCCGGCCGGGAGTATGTTGATCTTCGATATCTGCATCCTGCATAGTGGTTATCAGTCTCATTGCCGGGACCGGGCTGGCAACCCATGACGGATATTCTCTTTCTCACGGAACTGATCGGACTCAAAGTCTATGACCTGAGAGGTCGCAGAATTGGACGGGTCAAGGATGCCGCCATTGTTCCGTTGATTGATCCGGCCCGTGTTGACCGCTTTCTGATTGGGGGCGGCTGGGCATGGCTCTCCATCCGTCATGACCAGGTGAAGTCGATCTCTCTCGATGGAATCCATCTTTCTGCCGAAAACCTGACTCCTTTTCACTCTGACGAGTATGTTCTGCGAGTGGTGCGCGATCTGCTGGACCAGCAGATCATCGATGCCAAGGGACGCAAAGTGGTCCGTGTCACCGATCTGACATTCAGCATTCAGAATCAGGGAACCAACCAGATCCTGAGAGTCGAAGATATCGATATTGGAATCCGCAGTATCTTTCGTCGGCTGGTACAGGGAATTCTTCCTCCGCGATGGATCCGCAAATTGCAGGATCCGATTTCGCCCAACTCCATCGACTGGGCCAAATGCAATATCCTTGAGCCCGATCCGATGCGCCGTCTGCGTCTGAACATCTCCACAAGATTACTGGAAGAGATGCACCCGGCAGACCTGGCAGATATCGTTGAAGAACTGGGGCCGGATGATCGGGAAGCAATCTTCTCTGATCTGGACAGTGAGGTAGCCGCAGAGACACTTTCAGAAATTGAGCCGGATGTGCAGGCAAGCATCCTGGAATCGCTGGAGACGGGCAAGGCTGCCGAGATCGTGGAAGAGATGTCTCCGGATGAAGCGGCAGATCTGCTGAAGGAATTGGAAACCGAAACAGCAGGAGAGATTCTGGCCGAGTTGGAAGGGGAACCCAAGGAAGATATTGAAGAGCTGCTGGAATTTCGGCACGATACCGCCGGTGGCCTGATGAATACGGAATATATTGCTCTTCCCGAAAATGCGACAGTACATGATCTGCAGGAAGCAGCACGGAGTGAGGAGTATCTGCTCGAAACCCTCAGTACGATCTTTCTCATCAATGCAGATCAGAAACTGGCAGCAGTTGTTCCTGTGGCCAGATTATTACTACAAGGGCCGGACGTCTCTCTTCAGTCACTCGCGGTGGAGCAGCCGGTATCCGTGAAAGTGACAGAGAAGCGAGCGCGAATCGTTGAAATTTTTGATAAATACAATCTGCTCTGCCTGCCTGTGGTGAATGACACGGGTGAACTGGTGGGAGTGATTACGGCAGACGACATCATCTCCCTCCTGAGGAATAAATGACAGCCATCCGTCGTCTTCGCTATCACATTGCCGTATTCTTTTCCGTCATCGGGCCGGGGTTCATTACTGCGGTGGTCGATAACGATGCAGGTGGGATCTATACCTATTCCCAGGCAGGGGCGAAGTATGGATATCTTCCTCTGTGGACTTTGCTTCCCATCACACTGCTGCTGATCGTTGCCCAGGAGATGTGCAGCAGAGCTGGCGCAGTTACGGGTAAAGGTCTTTCTGACCTCATCCGCGAAGAATTTGGACTTCGCACCACATTTGCCATGATGCTAGCACTGGTGGGAGCCAACCTCACGAACGTCATGGCAAATTTTGCCGGAGTTGCCAGTTCACTGGAACTGTTTGGAATCAGTCGCTATATCTCTGTTCCCATCAGTGCACTGGCAGTCTGGCTGCTGGTAGTGAAGGGAAGCTATGCACGCATCGAAAAGGTTTTCCTCTTTGCGACTGCGCTCTATGTGTCCTACATCATCTCCGGCGTGCTGGTGAAGCCGGACTGGAAGGAAGCCGCCATCAACAGCGTTCGCCCGGTGCTGATGTTCAATCCTGGATATCTCACCATGCTGATTGGCATGGTCGGTACATCGGTTGCACCCTGGATGCAGTTCTATCTGCAGGCGGCAGTAGTTGAGAAAGGGATTACTGCAAGGGAGTATAAGAAATCGCGGATTGAAGTCATCATCGGCTGTATTGTCATGGCCGTGATTGCTTTCTTCATCATCGTCGCATGTGCCGGTGCAATTGGTGCGGTTCAGCCTCGCGATATTGTGGACGCTGCTGATGCAGCAGAGGGGCTGAAGCCTTTTGGTGAATATGCATTTCTGCTTTTTGCCGCAGGGTTATTCAATGCGTCTATCTTCGCTGCCTGTATCCTGCCTCTTTCCACTTCCTACACTGTTTGCGAAGGACTTGGATTTGAATCAGGAGTCAATCACAGCTTCCGGGATGCACCGATCTTTTATGGATTGTTCACGTTCCTGATTGTGGTGGGTGCAGGCGTAGTTCTGATTCCGGACTTCCCGCTGATCCGGATGATCCTGCTGAGTCAGGTACTGAATGGCATACTTTTGCCCTTTATCCTGATCTTCCAGATCCTGCTGGTGAACAAGACCCGGCTGATGAAGGAGTGGGTTAATTCCCGGACATACAACTTTGTGGCATGGGCCGCTGTCATCATCATTATCGGCCTGACACTGGCCTTGATTGCCATTTCCATTCAGGAAGCCGGAAGGTTATAGCCAAAGGAAAGTTATAATCGAAAATTCTCATGCTTGAAGCGTTCGGGCTGACAGATCAGGGTTGTGTGCGAACAAACAATGAAGATTGTTTTTTGATCGCACCGGATCAGGGGCTGTATATCGTGGCAGATGGAATGGGTGGAGCTCAGGCAGGCGAGGAAGCTTCCCGTCTGGCAACTGATGCTGTGCAAAAGTACATCGGACAAAACCCTGCCAGGGATCAGGGATTACTGCTGGATGCGATTCATGAGGCGAACCGTGTGGTGCTGCAGGAATCCTCCCGTAAAGCTGAGTTGGAAGGAATGGGCACGACTATCGTGGCTGTGCTGGAAGCTCAGGAACAGGCGGATCAATCTTCAGGACATTCATTCTGCATTGCAAGTGTGGGTGACAGCCGGGCCTATGTACAGGACGGGGAGCAGTTGACAGCGATTACGGATGACCAGACCTGGATCAATGAAGTAGGGCGTCGGCTGGGGCTGGATAGTGATGCCCTGAGTGCTCATCCCATGCGTCATGTGCTGACTATGGCGATTGGTGTGGGTGATTCTCTGCGGATCAACCAATACTCCGTCAAGCTAAAACCTCGGATGCAGCTTCTTCTTTCCAGTGACGGATTGCATGGAGTGGTGGAAGAAAAGAGAATTTCAGAGATCCTGCAGGATTCACGCCTGAATCTGAAACAAAGATGTCAGGAACTGGTGGCGGCTGCACGAAAAGCAGGTGGCCCGGACAACATCACCGTGATTCTTTTGCGCCTGGAACAGAGCAGCTGAAGAGTGTAAATTTGCTAGACTTAAAATGTCTTTTTGGGGCGGCTAGCTCAGTTGGGAGAGCACCACGTTCGCAACGTGGGGGTCGTGGGTTCGATTCCCATGCCGTCCACCAGAATACCTTCAAATTCGCTTAAATTCTTCCCCGAAAACGATTCAGTTCCCGTCGATCCCGTTTGGATGGCTTGCCTTCCCGCTGTGCTTCAAAATGAGGCATCAGGCGGCGCTCTTCCGCTGCCTTGATCCGTGCATTCCGGCTTTCTTCTGTTTCGGAATACAAGGTTTGTGCCACTGATGCAGGTCCGCGCATTTCACTCAGGGCGAGCACCTTCACTTCAAACTCTCCACCATCATTTTTGATCCGGAGAAGATCTCCTTCCCGGACCTCCCGTGATGGTTTCGTCAATTGCCCGTTGGATGTAACCCGGCTCAGTTCGCATGCCTTGATGGCCAGTGCCCGCGTCTTAAAGAAACGGGCAGCCCATAGCCACTTGTCGATTCTCACATGCCCCTCACAAGGCTATGATCCCACTCTTCAGAATCTCAGTACCCAATGGTGAATCGTTGTTTCAGATGGGAAGGTCGCTCCAGTTCGTCCACTAGTGCAATGGCATAATCTTCCGTCGAGATCTCGCTTTCTCCGGAACTGTCGACAATTAGCTGATTCTCTCCCAGACGATATTTGCCGGTTCTTTCACCCGGCTGAATCAATGCGGCTGGGCTGAAAGAAGTCCAGTTGAGATCTGAGGATTGCAGAATTTCCAGTGCATCCCGATGCGCACATGCAACAGGTTTCCATGACTCAGGGAAATCGGGAGTGTCCAGCAGTTGGATACCGGGAGCAACTTCAAGGCTTCCGGCTCCGCCGACAACAATCAGCCGCTGAATGGAAGCTTTCTTCAATCCGCTGATCAGGGATCTGGTTGCTTCCGACAGTTTTTCAGGAGCGGAAAAGGGTGGTCCATATGCACTAATGACGGCATCCGAACCTTTTGCCAACTCTGTTACCTGATCCGGACGCAGAATGTCACTGGCTATTACCTCTACTCCTGGTTTATTGATCTTAGAGGTATCCCGGACAACTGTCTTGACCTCATGGCCACGGGCGAGAAGTTCTTGCAGAATTCGGCTGCCGATCATACCGGATGCGCCGTAAAGGGTAACTTTCATCGAAACCTCATGCACTATTTTTATGTAGCTCCTCAGGAGATGAAGGCCGGGATTGAATTGTTTCAGAAAGTTTGACGTGGATACTTATTGGAGCAGGGGATGGCCGGTCCTACTCCAGCCCAGCAATCCCCTGACAATCAGACTTTTCTTCTGCGACGGAAATATACCAGGATTCCCATTCCAGCTGCCATCATGCCTACTGTTGCAGGTTCCGGAACGTCTCCTCCCGGAGGAGGGGGCGCTGCTCCAAATCCATCCAGGTAGACATAACCTGCATGTCCAATGTAAGGACAATCAGAACCAAGCAGGCTGAGTGTGAATGTATCTCCGGCATACTGGGATACATCCAGATTCTGTACCTGCCAGTCTGTGTAGTACCACCCTGTTGATGAACGGGTAAATAATCCGGCTGGTGCATTTGCAGAGTTATAAGTTACCTCATACAGCGTGGTGCCCAAAGTGTCGTTTGTCAGTTTCAGGATGAAGTTCGTTGAATCAGTGATTCCATGAGATTCTTCCAGAACTGCTGCCCACGCGAAATATATGTTGGTGTCCGTGTAGTTAGAAACGGTCTGACTGATCAGAGAAACACTATAGTTATTATTATCGTCGTTGACTCTTGCAGAATACTTTCCGGAATAGACACGATTCAGGTTGTTATCTGTATTTGGATCAAGTCCGGCTGTAACTACACCTGATGCATCGTAGGCAGAGTTATAATTTGCTCCTCCAGGTAAATAATCAGTTGGGTTGGGGACAGGTCCTCCGAACCATCCTCCCGATCCTTGTGTCCAGCCCGTCAGATCACCCGTTTCAAAGTTTCCATTTGTAAAGCTTCCGGCAGAAAGAATACTGGCGGTAAGCAAAAAAGTTGTCATCGAACATACGAATCGCATGCTCACTCCTCCTTCATCTGTCTCCCCTTTTTATGTGGAATGGTCAATTGATACGGGGAGATGGATGACTCACTATAGGGCAGGAGTGCTTGCAAGCATAGTAGGTGAAATCAAAATTGAAACCACTAGTACTGACATTTTTCATCAGTTACATCGAAAACAGTCAGTTAGACAATTCTGTATTAGAAAAACAAATTCTTAAGTGTGGATTTTAATCTCCATCCTTCACCGCGAGTTACATTTGTGAATGTAATTTCATAATTCTTCAGGACACGACGAGCTTCACTCGATAAAAGTGGTGTCCCGTTCGGGTGAACAGGAGAAACCAGTATTAACTTCTGTTTCAGAGCCTTCATCACATCCGGGAGATCCAGAGAGTGAAGGATACCAGGGATCACAGTCCGTTCAAGGTGATAGTGAATATCTGCATCCACAACCGATCGATAACTGAGGATTGACCGTTCCAGAATCAGTTCATGGATGGAATCAGTGAGCGACGCGGCAAAGAGCGCAGCTGGGGCGGTTTCACCTTTGGCGTAGAGGGTCAGAGGGCGATTTTTGCATTCCGGACGAGCCAGCAGAAAACGGGAAGCCGCCAGCAGGTCTGCTGTCTGTATTTCCACGAGATTGCGGCCCAGCAACATGGCCCGGGCACTCAACTGGTAAGCCTGTGTATAACCGGAGCGGTCCGGCATCTGATAACTTTCGCCGATTCCGCGCGGATCAACCACCAGAACAATATGACCTGCTTCTACGAGTTCCTGAATGTCTGGATCGGCTGATTTATCAAATGAAGTTGTAAACAGGACTGCTTTTGCGGTCTCTTCCAGGCGACCGGGAACCAGAAGTGTTGCGGGGATTTTTACCCGGTCTTCTGTGAACAATTCAGTCTTTTCTATCCAATGTGAATTGTGAATTTCTCTGCGGAACAGCAGTGACTCTGGTTTTTCCGGGAGCTGCTTCAATCCAATCGCTTGCTGAATCAGATCAGTGGTCAGAGCCTTCCGAGTTGGTGTCCGTTGTGAAAGATACTTCTGGTTCAGAGACCGGACAGTCTCTGAGCTAATGGATGTGCTGAGTTGACCTGTTTCCGTGGCATAAAGAAGGCTCTCTTCCTCGGTTTGAAAAATGCTCTCTTTCCCGTCAGTCTCTGACTGTTGCAGCCATTTCCCCAACCAGCGATAGGCAGCTTCCCGCCGTGGGCGAGACCAGCCATGAGTATCGTCGTACTCAAAGTAGCCAGCTTTTTCTCCCCCACCCAGGAGATCAAATAAACGCTGACTCTGCCGGAAGGTGAGACGGGCACCGTCAATCGGGAAAAAGTCCTGGATGGCTGTCGTCATCAGGAATGGACGCGTCGGATCAGCCAGCATGAAGTCGCTGAAGTCCAGACCCTTTTCGATGAAACGAGGAAAGATCTGTTCAGCATCCTGAGGTCCCGGACCAGACCAAAGTTCCCGCCATCGTGTCATGTAACAGGAAGAGACAACTGCTGCCAGTCGAGGCTCGAATACGCCAAGGTATGCGGCCTGTGTTCCCCCTCCTGAATTTCCAGCTACTGCGAGCCGGTTGGGATCTACTTCCGGCCTGGTCAGTAAATAATCAAAGGCACGGATTCCATCCCAGATCTCATACCGAGCAAATGTGTGTCCGGTCAGCAGGCATTGCAGTCCTGCCATGTTGTGTTCCGGAACGCCAACCCCTACTACAGAACGATCAATGGAACTGACAAAGTACTCCAGCCGCTCTCCCTGGCCCGGAGGATCAATGGCGAAGACGACGAAGCCTCGCTTCGCCAGTTCAATGAATGCGGATTGATAAGTGGAGGATGCTTTGCCATTTGTCGAATGTCCGGCAACACCTAGCACTGCTGGATAAGGACCATGGCCCGTAATTGGAATATAGAGATTTCCGGTGACATGAAATCCCGGCTGGCTTTCAAAGATGATGTTTTCGACGCGATAATTTTCGCGAGTAAATCCACCGGTGACTTTGGGATTCAGTGGAGTTTTCTGTTCCGGGAGTCCTCCGATGAGATCCAGCATGGTTTTGCGGACAAACTCCTGGCGTTTCTGAATCCCGGCCGCGTCCAGCCCGGCGATCTCTTTCTCCCGCTGATTCCAGTAACCCTCTGCTTGCCGGGTCAGCCAGTCTTCAAACTGCCGGGAATAGTTTCCGCCCACGCGGAGATGTGGCTTTTCCTGTGCGGAAGATGAAGTGAAGGAGAAGCCCCCTGCACTGATTGCCAGTACTGTTCTTCGTGTCAGTGGACGATTCCTATTTCCCATAATGTGAGGTCAGGTAATCCACGATGATCTGGATCTCATCTTTTTTGACTGCGGCGCCACGGGCAATCATGTTCTGGACCATGGCTTCCCAGGACTGTCGATCCATGCGAAGACCTGTAAAAGTCTCTGGCTGATGGCAGGTGCTGCCACACGCACGGAGTGTAATGTCTTTCCCTGTGCCATCGATTAAAGTGCTGGTCGCTTTGACGGAAGGTTTGGCAGGTGAAGGTGATGTGGGCTTTGTTGAAGAAATCGTGGGCGGTGGTGGTGCTGGCTGATCCCCCAGTGCAAAGGTAACCAGCGCATCGGAAGTTTTTCCTCCAAAGAAGCCGCCACCGTTCTGAGCCATGATTGCCACATACTGTCTGCCATCCTTGCCCATATAGGTGATGGGTGACGAATGTCCATTGGCATCAATGGGCTGTTCCCACAACAGCTTTCCAGTCTTTGATTCAAATGCACGGATACGACTGTCGTTCGTTGCTGCGATGAAGAGCAATCCTCCAGCTGTGGCTACGCTGCCTCCCATGTTCAGGGCTCCGGTATTGCGAATGCCTTGTGCTTCCAGTTCAGGGACGATGCCCAGCGGAGATCGCCAGGCGATCTCACCAGTGGCTGCATTTACAGCGATCAGTTCTCCAAAAGGAGGTTTAGAACATGGAATTCGGGATTCACGATTCCAGAAGCGGGCATATTGTCCATACGAGGATGCTCGGCTATAAGTTTCTTCTCCTGTTTCAGGATCTTTCTTCTTCACCATATGTCCCCATTGCGCGACATGACTGACATTGGTGAATACATAACCTAGCGTCGGGTCAATAGAGACACCACCCCAGTTTGCACCTCCCAATGTGCTGGGGAACATCAGGATATTGGTATGAAGAGGAAGCGGAGTGTACATCGGGCTCATCTTCATTTCATTTTTTTCAAAGAGATCTTTACAGAAAGCAGCATGTTCTGGGCTCAGATCATAAATATCTTCTTTCTGAATATCCATTTTGGTAAAAGGAGGAGGTTTAACCGGGAAGGGCTGTGTGGGAGAAGCTTTTTCACCCGGAATGGAACTGGCCGGAACAGGCAGATCCTTAATTCCAAACAGAGGTTCTCCTGTTACCCGATTGAAGAGAAACAGCAGTCCCATCTTTGTTGCCATCGCAACGGCTGGTACTGCTTTCCCATCTTTCTTCAGGTCGAACAATGAAGGCGGAGCTGCCAGATCAAAATCCCAGAGATCGTGTTTCACCAGTTGCTGATGCCAGATCCGTTTTCCAGTTGCTGCATCCAGTGCGACAAGGCTATTTCCATACAGACCATCACCGTGGCGATCCGCCCCATAAAAATCGGTAGTGGGAGATCCAAGTGGAACGTAGACGATTCCTCGTTTTTCATCCAGGGTCATGAATCCCCACATGTTATTTCCAGACCTGTTCTTCCATGCATCTTTTGGCCAGGTGTCATAGCCATACTCGCCGGGACGCGGCACGGTATGGAATGTCCACAAGAGTTTTCCAGTCTGTGCATCCCAGCCACGGATGTCTCCATATGCTCCATGAGTTGGCTGGCCCTCGCCATTGTTGCTTCCGGTGATGACGATGTTTTTGTAGATAGTGGGGGGACTCTGGAGTGTGACACGAGCCTTCGGCATATCGCCCAACACGTCCTGTGTGAAGTCCACGATTCCTTCTTTCCCGAATCCGGCAGCCAGCTTTCCGGTTGTCGCATCAATGGCGACCAGACCTTCTTTTGTTCCGACAAAGATGCGGGGATTCATCTTCTTCTCACCAGGCCAGTAGGCATGTCCACGCATGGCAACCTGAGTTGCTTCAAAGTGCCACAACTGTTTTCCTGTCTCCGGTTCCAGCGCGAAGACACCATTGGCAGCTGCCACATACATGACGCCATTGATGACCAGAGGAACCGCTTCAGACGCGGGCTTGCCCGTGTGGAATGTCCAGGCCCGATTGAGCCGTTCGATATTTCCTGTGTTTATTTGTTTGAGAGGGGAAAACCGGGTAGCTCCCTGATTCAGACCATAGACTGGCCAGTCAGTCTGAGCGGTAGCTGACTGATTACCCAGCGCAAGGATGAAAACAAAAATTGGAAGGATAAAACAGAGAGGACGGAACATAAGCAAACCTCAGTATAAGAAGAATGCTTAGTTCTCTCCATTCCATCTTTTATGCAGCATCCCGTGGCGGCAGATAGTATTCGATCTTTTCGAGGGTATCCGCCTTCTCTGGCTCACTTTGCGCTTCAGGATGTGTACTTCTAAAACGTTCCAGAAGTGACAGACTCAGTTGTTTCACAACTTCCGGATGCTTCGATGCCACATTCTGCAATTCGCCGGGATCATTTTTCAGATTGAACAGCCGAATTGTGCGCGAAGGCGGAGTCATCTGCGTGAGTAATTTTTTACGCTCTTCCCGTGGAAGATCGCTATAAAGCCTTCGGGAAAGAGCCCAGCGAATCTGCTCTTCATTGGAGTATCCATCTGTCCGGAATCGTCTGCCCGATCCCAGCGCAAACTTCCATTCATTGGTCCGGATGCAGGCTTCTTCATTTTCCAGATACTCACTGAAGATGGATCTCCGGGGTTGAGACGGCTTTCCTCCTTCCAGATAAGGACGCAGGCTCTGTCCATGCGCCTTTGCCAGCGGTTCAGCACCCACCAGATCCAGAATCGTGGGTGCCACATCGACTGACTCTGTGAGATCCCGAACAACTCCCGGCTTGATTCTTCCCGGTGCGCGGAAGATCAGAGGAACATGCAGTGCCGGATCAAACATACAGTGCTTTTCGAATCGGCCATGCTGACCCAGGCTATAGCCATGGTCTGCCATGTAGACCACGATGGTGTTCTCGTCCAGCTTGAGATCGCGCAGTTTCTGCAGAACGCGACCCACGCTGTAATCGAGGAAGTTGACGGATGTATAGTATGCTGCCGCAATCCCCTGTCGCTCTGCGTTGGTGAGGCTGCGGAAGATCACAGGAATCTGCGCTTCATCTTCCGCTCCCAAAGGATGAACAGGGAATTTCTTCGGATCGAACCTGTTTCGATACTCCAGCGGAAAGTCGAAGGGAGAATGGGGTTCCTGAAAGCTGACCCACATGGCAAAAGGGTCGTTTTTATGTTTCTCCAGATGCTGGCATGCTTTCCGGACAAGCCATGAACTTTTCATCTCCTCTGTCCGTCGAGGGAAGGGAAGCGCTTCCGCATTCAGCCATATGTTGGCCGGATCCCGGAACGGCTGCCATCGCGGTTTCACCCGGATATCCTGGGGTGGATTGGGCGGACCTACTTCCTGCAACCAATCCCGATTGACGATGTCCTCAGTTTGGGCAACATCAAAGCCATGCATCCCCGGCGTTCCCGGACGATTGAAGTGCATCTTGCCGTAAACAGCTGTCTGGTATCCACGAGCCTTGAGATGTTTTGAAAATGTCGGCTTCGATTCATCCAGTGGGGTGGATAACGTGGTGACACCGGCACTATGCGGAAGTTGACCTGTCAGGATGCTTTGCCGTGATGGAGTGCAGACCGGTGAGTTACAGAAATGATTCGCAAACCGGACACCCTCAGCGGCCAGTCGATCAAGGTTGGGAGTATGCGCCAGCTTATTTCCCTGAGATCCCATGACATACCCGGCATGATCATCGGCAATGATGTAGAGGATATTCGGGGGTCTGTCACTGGCTGGTCTGGCATGGACGAAGGGTGCCGCAATTGAGGCGGAAACAAATTGTCTGCGGGTAGTGGGCATCAGGTTCTGGTCAATCTTTATTATTTCGATGGAATAAGTATATAAGCAACAACCCTCTCATTGAAGTGCAAGGAGTGCATTCGATTTCTGAGAGGGATATGATGTCAGACACTTCATGCCCGCTCCGGTTTTTATTCGCTGGCCACTTCTTCGGTTTTCCGCAGGATTCATTGCATTCATTGTCTCTGCGCAGGATGCCGGTGTGCAGTTCTATGAGCAGTCCGTCCAGAAGGTTTTAAGAACGAATTGTGTTGCCTGTCATTCGGATAAGAATGCATCCAGCGGACTCTCCCTTCAGAACCGTGAATCGATCCTCAAGGGTGGAAACCGTGGTTCTTCCTTTGATGCGCAGGATCTTTCTTCCAGCGTGTTGCTGAACGCAGTCCGGCATCATGGGGACCTGAAGATGCCTCCGGGCAGGAAGCTCAAGGATGAAGAGATTGCTGTTCTCGAAAAATGGGTGTCCATGGGTGTCCCCATGCCTGCCAATCTGGCCAGTGCAAAAACTTCGTCCAGCACTTATTGGGCATTCCAGCCTCCCCGAAAAGCAGATCTTCCTCCGGTACAGAAAAAAGACTGGATTCGAAATCCTGTTGACTCCTTTATCCTGGCCCGTCTCGAAAAAGAGAAGCTGTCCCCTTCGGCAGCAGCCGATCTACGGATACAGTTGAGGCGCGTTCATCTGGATCTGACCGGACTTCCTCCCACCGCGGAAGAAACAGCGGCTTTCCTCAAGGACCAGAGTCCGGATGCCTATGAAAAAGTGGTGGACCGTTTGCTGGCATCGCCTCACTACGGGGAAAGATGGGCTCGTCACTGGCTGGATATTGCCCGCTATGCCGATACCGATGGATACACCATTGATGCTCCACGCGATATCTGGAAGTATCGCGACTGGGTGATTCAGGCCCTGAACAGGGACATGCCTTATGACCAGTTTGTGATTGAGCAATTGGCAGGAGATCTTCTCCCGAATCCCACGACGGATCAGCTGATCGCTACTGGTTTCCATCGCAATACTCCTTCCAACTATGAAGGCGGAATCGATTTTGAGCAGTATCGTGTAGAGGCTGTTGCCGATCGGGTAGAGACCACAGGACAGGCATTTCTGGGGCTGACTGTGGGATGTGCCCGTTGCCATGACCACAAGTTTGATCCGATCAGCCAGAAAGAGTTCTATCAGCTGTTTGCCTTCTTCAACAACATTGATGAAGTGGATAAGGAAGCCGATCGGAAGCTCTTTAACAAGCCATTCCTTGTACTGGGAACGGACGAGGAAAAGTCCACTTTCGATGTTTGGGAAAAACAGGTCTACAAGATTGAGGAAGATATCCGGAAGCGCGAGGATATGGTCAGTGGGGATGGCGAAAGCGACGCACAACTGAAAGAGCTTCGCGAAAAACTGAATGAACATCGGCGGAATCGCCCTTCCCTGATCCGCACGATGATTATGAAGGAGCTTCCACAGCAACGGGAAAGCTATATCCATCTGGGGGGAGATTTCACCCGTAAGGGGATTCCGGTGACGCCCGGAGTTCTGTCGGTGCTGCCTCCCTTGCAAACTTCATCCGCACCGAACCGGCTGGATTTCGCAAAGTGGCTGGTGGATGGAAGAAATCCTTTGACCGCCCGGGTGACTGTAAACCGGATGTGGCAGCACTTTTTCGGGCAGGGAATTGTGGCAACCGAAAATGATTTCGGCACACAGGGAGAGAAAGCGACTCATCCTGAACTCCTTGACTGGCTGGCAGTGGAGTTTGTTGAAAAGGGTTGGAGTCAGAAGAAATTGCACAAGTTGATCGTGACGTCGGCAACGTATCGTCAGGCATCTGATGCAAGGTTGGATGCTGCCGCAGCAGACCCCGGAAATCATCTGTTAGCGCGTCAGAACAGGCTCCGTCTGGACGCAGAAATTCTTCGTGACTCATCGTTGACAGTCAGCGGACTTCTCAGTCGAAAAACCGGGGGTGCCAGTGTCTATCCACCTATCCCGGCCGGTGCGAATAACGTAACTCAGGTAAAGCGGGAATGGGCACTTTCGAAAGGTGAGGATCGGTATCGCCGTGGACTCTATACGTTCTTCCAGCGTTCCGCTGGACATCCTGCACTGCTGGTGTTTGATGCACCGGAAGGTACGGTCAGCTGTACGCGGCGTGTCCGATCGAATACCCCTTTGCAGGCCCTGATTTCATTGAATGATGAGTCATCGTTTGAATTCGCAGAAGTACTGGGGCAGAAGATCATGAGCGGTCAGGAGAGTGACGCGGATCGTCTGCGGCTGGGTTGGCGACTGGCACTGAGTCGTGATCCGGATGAAAAGGAGATGGACCGGATGATGCGGTTTATCGCTACCCGACGCGATTCAGGATCAGAGGAAAAGCGTATCTGGACTTCTATTTCTCGTGTCCTGCTGAACATGGATGAATTTCTGACGAGGCCATAGTCATGAACAATATAAATGAACGATTGCTGCAATACAGGACCCGGCGTCAGCTATTTCGTGACTGCGGAGTGGGTGTGGGCAAGGTGGCACTGGCTTCCATGCTGGCATCCTCTGCCTCTGCGCAAAAGACTCATTTTCCGTCTCGTATTGATCGTGTCATTTATCTCTTCATGGCAGGTGGTCCCAGCCAACTGGACCTGTTTGAATACAAGCCCGAACTAATCAAGCGGGATTCCCAGCCCACGCCGGACTCTTATCTCAAAGGCAAGCGCTTTGCCTTCATGGATACGTTTTCAAAGGACACTCCCAAGCTGCTGGGTTCGCGCAGAAAATTTGCACGTCATGGAAAGAGTGGTCTCTGGTTTTCTGATCTTCTTCCCGAAATGGGGTCGGTGGCAGATGAGTGGACTGTCCTGCACGGAGTCTGCACGGAGAACTTCAATCATGGTCCGGCCAAGCTGTTCACCAATACAGGATCCGTACGTCCCGGTCGGCCATCCATGGGGGCATGGATCACGTATGGAATCGGCAGTGAGTCAAAAGATCTGCCCGGATTTGTTGTCCTGCAATCCGGACCGCGTGGTCCGCGCAGTGGTGCAGCCCTGTGGTCCAGCGGTTTTCTTCCGACATCGCAACAGGGGGTGCCGTTTCGTTCTGTTGGCGATCCGATTCTGGATCTCTCAAATCCACACGGAGTGGATGAAACGGAACAGCGACAGACCCTGGATGTTATTCGAGATCTCAACCGCATGACGCAGCAGACAACCGGAGATGCTGAAATCAGCACCCGGATTGATGCCTATGAGATGGCTTATCGCATGCAGACCAGTGGACCTGAACTGATCGACTTTGCCCAGGAAGACAAAAAGACTCTGGAGATGTACGGTGCAGAGCCCGGTAAAGCGTCCTATGCGAACAACTGTTTGCTGGCTCGCAGGTTGGTGGAACGGGGTGTCCGGTTTGTACAGCTGTACCACACAGACTGGGACCATCATCAGGATCTGACAAAGCCACTCGAAGAAGTGACTCGTGAAGTGGATCGTCCTACAGCTGCTCTGTTAAGGGATCTGAAACAACGTGGATTGCTGGATCGCACTTTGGTGATCTGGGGTGGAGAGTTTGGTCGCACTCCCATGGGTGAAGTGCGTGAGAAAGGCCAGGTGGGCCGTAACCATCACATTGATGCGTATTCCATCCTGATGGCGGGTGGTGGTCTTCAGGGGGGAAGCGTTCATGGTGCAACGGATGAGTTTGGATTCTCTCCGGCTGAAAAGAAGATCGAAGTCTTCGATGTGCAGGCCACTGTTCTGCACATGCTGGGATTGGACCATACCAAACTGACTTATAAATTTCAGGGGCGTGACTTCCGGCTGACTGATGTTGGAGGTCACGTCCTGCATCCTCTTGTCGGCTGAAATTATTTCTTTGTTTCCTGCTTTTTCAACTTCACTTCGTTATTGTGACTGGCATTATCCTGTTTGAGTGCATTCAGGCCGGAAATATCCAGTGACTTGCGGGATGTGAGTGGCTCCGCATGGTGCACACCCCCGCCCTGCGTATTCCGGAAAGGAGTGCTCAGCACAATCTCTGTGATCAGGGAACGTGCCTCATAGCCATTGCCTTTCAGTGTCTGGACAATTTTCTGCACCGTGCAGTCATCTCCATCCTGCAGGCTGCGACCCAGGGCATACCCCATCACGCGGCCCGTCAGATTGGTGATGAAATCATCCTGCTTCGAAAGAAGGACATTCCGAAGCTCTACCGCTCCGTTAAATTTCTCACCGGAAGGTAGCTCTCCACTTGCGTCCACCGGGCGACCATCTTCTTCCGTATCGCGCCATCGTCCCATCCAGTCGAAATTCTCCATGCCAAAGCCAATAGGGTCCATCAGGCGATGACAGGCAGCGCAGGTGGGATTGTCGCGATGCTGACTCAGTTTTTCCCGCATGGTCAGCTTGCGGCCATGCTCCGGAATCTCATCCAGTTGGGGAACGTCCGGAGGTGGAGGAGGAACTGGAGTCCCCAGCAGTGTTTCCAGTGCCCAAGCTCCCCGCAGCACAGGGCTGGTTTCCTTATAGCGAGATGTCAGCGCCAGAACGCTTCCCAAGCCAAGAATTCCTGCACGGCGGTTATTCGGCCACTGTACCAGGGTGAATCTCGTGTTGTTCAGGTCCGGGAACTGGTCTTCCACCTGGTAGAACTTTGCCAGCCTTTGCGTCAGATGCGTATAGTCAGCGGTGAGCAGTTCCAGAAGATTGCGATTCTCTCCCAGAATGCGTTCCAGCAAAAGAATCGGCTGTGTCCGAAGATCGGCTGCCGTCTCGGGTGTGTAGTAGGATTGCAGCTCTGTCAGCAGAGGAACTACACGACCTCCCACATCCTGAGTTCCCAGCCACTGTCCGATGAAGCTCTGGGTAAAAGCCCGGGAACGAGGATCATCCAGCATCCGTTCCACCTGAGCCTTCAAAATTTGTGAATCATTTAACCTGTTTTCCCTTGCCAGTTGAAGCAGTTCGATATCCGGCATGGTGGACCACAGGAAATAGGAAAGCCGGGTTGCCAGTTCATATTGGTTGAGGGAGTAAATACCCGGATCGGCATATTTCCTTTCTACCCGGAAAAGAAACTCCGGATGAACCAGCACTGTCTTCAATGCCAGCTTGATGCTTTCTTCATAAGGATCGCCACGCTGTGCGGAACGCTTGTACATGGCAAAGAAAGGTTCGATCTCTGCGGTGTCCACCGGGCGGCGGAAGGCATGATTCACAAACTTTTCCAGTAATAATCTTGCTGTGCGATCAGGATGAACCGGCTGTTCATCCGGTTCCATACCAAAAAGCTGATAGTGAGTAGCGCGTTTTTCAGGTGAAGGTGGAACCTGATTCTGCTGCACCAGAATACGCTCAATTTTGCCGACGGCTTCATTGGCAATTACAGAAAGGGAATGTGTTCCTCTACCCAGATTTACCTGAAGCCTTGCATTGATCGGGCCACTGACGGGCTTGCTGGCAATGATACGTCGTGGAATGACATTGATGTCGCCCACTTCCGCACCGTCCACCTTCAGTTTGAATCTGACGGCTTCATCTGCTCCATTGACGTGAAACGTGACGCGAATCTCATAGGTGTCTTCCAGATATACGGGAAGAGTAAATGTGGACTCCCCATGACCTGTTTGGGTGAACTCTCCAGGTTGAAATGTTTTCGAGATAAGTGGCGTGGTAATTACCCTGTCCAGGATCTGCTGAGCAGTCTCCAGATAACGCTCCATCAGGACAGGTGGAATGTAGAGAGTTTCACCATTAGTGTCGAATCCGGCTCCACCCGTTCCGTCTGCCGGGAGGATCGCGGTCACTTCCATATCAACGCCCAGAAGATCACGAATAGTATTCCGGTATTCCCGACGGTTCAGTCGTCGGGTCACTGCAGAGCCAGCAAAGTCTTCTCCACTGCAGGCAGTGAGTCGCAGGCGTTGATCGATCCACGCCGCCACATTCAGTCGATCATCTTCTGACAGCTTTGAATCACGGGGAGGCATCGTCCGATTCCGCAGCTGGGTGGAGACATTCCGCCACAGTCCACGATCTTTCTGCATCTCATCCAGGGAAGTCGCTTTCAGAAATGGCGCTGCGTCATGCTTCTTGGCTGGGTTGTGACAGGTTCCGCAGTTCTGTGCAAGAACAGGACGGATGTCTTTTGAAAATTTTTCTGCATCTTTCACTGCGGGTTCAGCGAAAGACAACCCGGCTGATACAGCAGTGAGCACGATAGCACCAATAAATCGTGATGCCGGATGAGGCCAGAGATAAATCATGCTGATGCCGTTCTATGCCAGACCTTGTAATGGGCCAGTGCTGTCGCCAAAAGATTTTTCCTGGATGCCCATTCTGTTGAGCATTTCAAGGTATAGGTTGCATATGGGGGTGTGTTCCGGTGCTCGTAGACGACGGCCTGTTTTCAGAGTCCCTTTTGCGCGGCCAGCCAGCAGGATCGGAAGATCCTCGACAGCATGTGTATTTCCATCTTTCAGGGAACCACCAAACATGATCATTGAATTGTCCAGAAGCGAAGTGCCTCCCTCATCCAGACTCTTCATCCGCCCGAAGAAATAAGCCATTTGATCCATGTGCCACTGGATGATCTTTCCGTACTGTTCAATGGTGGCCGGATCATTGCCGTGATGAGAATGCGAATGGAATCCACCCTTTACTCCCGGCAGGAAGGAGTAATCATAATTTGATTGCGCATCTCCCAGCATCAGGGTTCCGATGCGTGTGGAATCAGACCAGAAAGCCAGAAGGAGGATGTCCATCATCAGGCGAAGGTGTTCAGTATGATCTTTGGGAATTCCCGGTGCTGGTCGCTCCAGCGGAAATTTGCCCTGATTGATCCATCTCTTCTGTGGCCGCATGGTTGCTTCCAGGCGCTGTTCCACATTGCGGACAGATTCAAAGTATTCATCCAGCCGGATGCGGTCCGATGAATTGCCGTTCCGTTTGAGAGATTTTGCACTGTCCATCAACACATCCAGCACGCTCTTGTCATCGCGCTGTAGTGCATTCAGCAGTGAGGGATCATTGGCATTCACACTGGAAACAACCGGAGTGCGGTTATTGCGGAACAGCCGATCAAAGGCCAGTTGCGGAATGATTTCTTTGGGAACAGGTGTATGACGATCTCGCCAGGAGATGAAAGATCCGTACATGCGGGCAAAGCCGCCACCGGCCACATCGATTCCGTTGCGTGGAGCATCCAGTCCCAGCTCAATGCTGGGAAGCGGAGTGGCTGTTCCAATCTTCTGGGCTGCGAACTGGTCAACAGAAACACTTCCCGTGTCGAGATCATCGGCCGTTGTACGTTGTACGTAACCGCCAGAGAGCCAGATCGGTACTTTAGGCCAATGTCCATTGCGTCCAATGGAATTCTGGTTCCAAAGATTTTCCAGCAAAAGAAAATCGGACTTGAATGGCTCTAGTGGCTTCAGATGCGGAGTAATCTCATAATCCTCGCCATCACCGGGCGGAGTCCAGTGATTGGGACGTACACCATTGGGCATGAACATGAATCCCATGCGCAGCGGTGGCTCACTTAAACGCTCACCAGCTTTTACCGTCGAGCCGCTGGCAATGCTTTCCAGCCACGGCAGTGCCAGGGAAACACCGGCACCGCGCAGGATTGTCCGTCTGCTGATATTTTTCCGCATTACATTGAATTCCGATGAGTAACCGCGGCCTGAGTATATCAGTGATTTCCGACTCGTTCTACCCTGGGAATCCGGGTTTCCAGAAAGAAAAACCGCGCTCATCCGGTGGGATCAGCGCGGTTGATTTCTGAACTTTTCCTCTTTGTTAGAAGTAAAGTTTCAATGCGATCTGCATCTGGCGAGGACCATTTGCCTGTGAACTGATCACACCAAAGCTCTGTGATCCGTATGACATATTTGGACCGGCAAAGATCGGTGTATTCGTCAGATTGAAGGCTTCTCCGCGCAACTGCAGGTAGATGCGATTATCCCCAGTGAAATAAAGATTCTTGAACAGTGATGCATCAATGTTCTTCATCATCGGGGTACGAAGTGAGCCCAGGGTACGAGGTGCTGTTCCCCAGGTGTATGGTGTCGGGCGTGAAAATGCTGCCGGGTCAACATAGTTGTCCAGACGGTCCTTCACTGAACCGGAGGTCCGGGGATCTCCGATCAAATTCGGTCGCTGGGTTGCATCAGCCAGGACGCCACCCTGCAGACCGGGAACCAGGGGAGAACCACCCTGGAAGGTCAGGATTCCATTGGCCTGCCATCCACCTACTGCATAATCCAGCCACTTTGGCATACCACTACCGAAGGATTTACTGCGGCCGAAAGGCAGCTCATAAGCAAAATCGACAACCATGCGATGGCGACGATCGTAGACAGAAACTGCACGTTCCAGCCGAAGGTTGCTGTAAGACTGCAATCCACCTGTGTCATATCCCAACCAACCCACGCTGCCGGAAACAGAGTTGAAGTCCAGCATCTTGGAGAAGGTATAGTGCGCAGATGCAGAGAACCCATGAGAGAACCTCTTGGTATAGTGAACCTGCATTGCATGATAGGACGAGTTCGCGGTGGGGGGGCCGGTGACTCCGGAAACTCCTGTGAACTGCGGATACGGACGGAGTAACTGGATCTGGGAGACTTCCGGCTTGCTTAATGGTGATAGTGGATCGTTGATGATTCCATAGAATGGATTTGCCACCAGATCATTCAATGACGCTCCATAGGAGAGGTATGAAGGATCGATCCGGTTCAGAGCTCCATTGTTGCCGAAATACATCCGACGACCCAGGTTTCCGAAGTAAGAAAGTTCAATGACCGAGTTAGCTGGCAATTCACGCTGGATGGAGAAGCTGATCTGCTGGTAGTAGGGCTTCTTTCCCCAGTCACGAATTGGACCACTGATTCCGCGGCCAATGAATGATGCCAGCCCCAGGCTACTGCCGGGCGGTGTGCTGATTCCATCCGGGAACGGAGTGTTCAGAGCCGCATACTGCGTCATGCCGCCATCCATAGATGCGTTCCAGGGTGTGGAATCGGTAAATCCTTGCCCCAATGGAGAACGATTCTGTGCGGCACTGATCCCGAAATAGATTCCGTAACCACCACGGATCACTGTCTTGGGAGTCAGAGTGTAAGCAAATCCGAAACGAGGAGCAAAGTTCTTCTTTTCCAGATCATAAGGTGCGCGGTTATTGGGATCTGCAAAAACCAGTCCGGCTCGCAGATTTTCATACCCAGGAGCACTGACAGGAGATACTGCATTGGGATCAACCCAGCTGACACGGTTGTACCGTTCTGTTCGGGGGACATCCAGTTCATAACGGATACCCAGATTAAGTGTCAGCCTGCTGGAAACTCTCCAGTCATCCTGGAAGAAGAATCCATAGGATGAGCTGGCATAGGATGAGTAAGCGCCTACGCTCTGTGATCCACCGGTTCCCCAGCCCAGAAGCATGGAGGCCAGTCCATTCCCCTGAAGGGCATTTCCCTGAAAGGGATTCTCTGAAGTGGTCAGACGGCCAAAGTTGAAACTGACAGAGTTCCATCCGGGCTGTGCATAGTTCAGGCGATAGATACGTCCGTCACCACCAAACTTAATGGTGTGGTTACCGGCGATCTTGGTCAGGTTTGCCACAAAGTGGTTTACATCTTCACCACGATTGACGCGAGCCCAGGGACGGGTTCCCAGCGATGCAAATCCTTCCGGCTGGAAGTTTGGCGGAATCTGGGTATTCATCGGTCCGTTGAAGCCAAAGTCATTGATATTGAATTCAGGACAGGCTTCGCAGAAAGGCTTGCGGACACCAAACTGACGTGCCACACCCCAACGCAGGTTGAGAATGGTGGTGGGGCTGATTGTATAGGTGTAGTCCACTGAACCATTCCGGGTCACATCTCCGGGGCTGACATATCCGTCATCATAAGGACTCATCCAGTTACCCCACAGATTGGGGGAGTTAGATGTGTTCCGGTACTGGCTGTAGCGGACTGAGATTCTCTGCAATTCAGTGAAGTTGTGATCTACCTTCATGGTTGTCTGGTATTCATTGGCAACGCGAGCACCGGAGTTGAAGAAGTTATTGATCCGTGTGTGCTGGTTGCCAGGCAGATTTGCAGTGGGATAGAACTGCATGGCATAGCGGGCAACGGGATCAATCCGTGATTGTGGAATGATGTTGTTGGCAAATGGAGTCCGCAGATTTGATCCAGCTTGTCCATAAGAGTTAGGGTCAAAAATACGGATCAGGTTTCCATTCTGGTCACGTGTGTCACTGAAGTTCCCCTGCTTCTGCAGTTCTGTCGGAACAGTATCCAGCACAGTTACCTGTGAGGACTGACGGGTGGCTTCATAGTGGAAAAAGAAGAATGTTCTGTCTTTTCCGTTATAGACTTTCGGAATCAGTACCGGTCCGCCAATGGCTCCACCAAACTGATTTCGACGAAAAGGAACAAGTTCGCGGCCGGAACGGTTGGCAAAGAAGTTATTGGCATTCAGAGCACTGTTCCGCAGAAATTCAAAAGCACTTCCGTGGAACTGGTTGGTTCCGGACCGGGTCACCATGGTGACAACAGTTCCACCGGTATTTCCGTACTCGGCACTGAAGCTGTTAGTCATGACTTTCATTTCCTGAACAGCTTCCACAGAAGGACGGAACTTGGCATCGGTCACGCCGCCATTCTGTTCCTGAACGGTAACCGTCACACCATCAATCAGGACATCTGACTGGGAGTTGCGGCTTCCGTTGGATGCGAAGTTGGTTCCGGTGAAACCTGTGCTTCCGGATACACCCGGTGTCAATGTTGCCAGATCCAGAGTGTTTCTGGTTCCGAGAGGCATGGCCAGAACTGAGGAGTTTTCCACGACACGACCCAGAGTTGCACTCACGGAATCGAGACGGGGCGCTTCACCACTCACTTCGACGCTGGTTGTGATATCACCTGGTGAAAGAGTGACATCAGCAGTTGCCTGTTGCTGAACCTGGAGTGTCATTCCACTCCGGACAAAACGGGAAAAGCCTGCGGTTTCGACAGACAGTCGATACACGCCGGGAGGGAGAGTGCCAAAGAAGTAACGACCGTTTTCGTTCGTTACCGTTTCCTGACGGACATTGGTTGCTTCATTCTCGACAACTGCTTTTGCCCCTGGAAGCACTGCTCCGGTGGAATCAGTGACTATACCTTGAAGTGTTGCAGTGAAGGACTGCGAAAACGCAGGCAACCCTGAAATAAATAGTAATAATGCGAGTATTAACGACGTTTCAATGCGCGGAAATCGCCTACTAACCTTTTTCAAATCAACCCCTTAAGTTGGTTATTTTTAGTTAATGAATGTTTTTAGAAGCTCGGAATTCTTCTTAACAATTCCTTAACATTCAGTGATCGTATTATTGACGAAACTGTAAAGTCAAATAAACACTCCCTTCGCAATTGAATTCAGATAACGTGGATGGAAAGGAGAAAACTCGTGTTCCGGACCTTTTTTTTACTGATTCCGATTGCTCTGGCTGGAAGCCTTTCTCTATCCGCTGCCGACGAGGTTCAACCGGCTGGAAACTGGAAGATCTGGGCTCCTCGTCCGGAAATCGCTCCTAAAGGTTCCACTAACTCTGGTGGAGAGATTCGTCTGGAAGCAGCAGGAAATGCTGCGGTGTTCGGAGGGTGGGAACGCTTCTATCAGGGGATTGAGCCCGGAAAGTGGTATCGGCTAAAAGCCAGCTATCAGTCGTCCGGACTGGAAAATGATCTCCTGCAAGCTCCAGTACGTGTGGATTGGGTGAATCAGAATGGAGAGCGGACAGGCCGTCCTGAGTACTCCTGGAAAGTTGAGGAAAAGGATCAGTGGCATTCCGTGACCATGGATTTTCCAGCACCGAAGGATGCAACAGGGGCTAAGGTACAGTTGTTTCTTCAGAATGCCGCCAGGGGAGATCTTCGATTTCGAGATATTTCTTTAACCCGCATAGAAACTCCCAGTCCTCGCAATGTCAGGATCGCAAGTGTCCGGCTACGTCCTCGCAATACAGAAGAGCCGGTGGATGTTTTTATCCGCACCGTCAATGATCAGCTGAAAGAAAAGGTAGATGTAATTCTGCTACCGGAAGGTGTCTCCGTTGTAGGAACCCGGAAGACATATATAGATGTTGCTGAGCCATTATCCGGAAATATCGTCACAAAGCTGGAAAAGCTGGCCCGGCAACATGGAGCATGGGTGGTGGCGGGTGTATATGAAAAGGATGGAACCGTTGTCTATAACACCTCCGTGCTGATTGACCGGTCCGGGAAGTTTCGAGGAAAGTACCGCAAAGTCTATCTGCCGCGTGAAGAGCTGGAAGCTGGCATTACTCCGGGGAATGAATTTCCTGTCTTTGAAACAGACTTTGGCAAAGTCGGGATGATGATCTGCTGGGATTCCCAGTATGCAGATCCGGCACGTGCTCTTGCATTGCGCGGTGCTGAATTGATCCTGATGCCCATTTGGGGCGGGAATGAAACGCTCACCCGTGCAAGAGCCATCGAAAATCACGTCTTTGTGGCGTCTTCCGGATATGACTATCCATCCGCTGTGATCGATCCGTCTGGCAAGGAACTGATTCGTTCAGAAACGGACGGCACGATTGCATTGACAACTATTGATCTGAACCGCCGTTATGACGATCCGTGGCTGGGAAATATGCGAGGACGGATCTATCGGGAGATTCGCAGCGATGTGAAGGTGAATCCTTACCAGAAGTGATTTTACTGCTTGCGGGTGGTGAGTGCTTCAAAGCCAGCTACGATATCCAGCAGCTCTGATGTAATCGTCATTTGTCGCTGCTGATGATAGAGACTGGTCAATTCCTTGAGACGTTCGGCAATTGTTTTTTCTGCCGCCTGCATCGACGCGAGGCGACTGGCATTTTCACTGGCCAGGGATTCTGCAAAAGCGCGGTAGATCGAAACAAAGAGATATTCCCGAACCAGGCTGGAAAACAATTCATCGTGATCCATTGTGGCCAGCGGAAGTTGTTTTGTGGGCCAGGGCTGTTTCTGGATGCGTTGTAACCACTCTGCATCCAGGGGCAGAAGAGGAACCATAACAGGTTGAAAGGATGCTCCAGACAGGGGGCGGCTATGTATCAGTAGTATATGGTTCATCTCTTCCTGCTCCTGCCACGCCATGAGCCTTCGCTGAAGGTCCAGCACGGATCTTCGGATTCCTTGTGCAGAAGAGGGAACAGCCAATACTTTTTCGAGAGTTTCCCCTGCCAGTTCAATCTGGGTTGCCGCCCGTAATCCTACAGCGATGAAGCAGCGCTGATCACGGGGAACTTCCATTTCATCCAGCGCAGAGAAAGCGTATGCCGCTGTCTGATCATTTAACTGACCACACATTCCCTGATCTGATCCAAAGAGGACGATTCCGAACTTCTTGCGGGGTGCTTTTCGGATGAGTGACTCTGCCCCCTTGTGCATTTGCAGCACAGCGCGTAAACCCAGTTCGATTGTCATGCTGTATTCACTGAGAGCATGTACAGACTGCTCAAACTGACGGATACTCACAGCTGCCAGTGCCTTCATCGTCTTTACGACAGATTGAAGGTCCTCTGCTGTTCCCAGCTTGCGTTGGAGTTCTTCAACCGTTTCCATGTAATTCCCGGTCGATCGCCTTGCGGAAAGTATCGATCATCGTCTGGCGATCTTCCGGCTTGAGTTTTTTCCCGGATTCAATCTCATGACACAGTACAGGAAGATCCTGCGTCATGGTGCGACGGACAATCTGTTCCACTTTGCGGATGGAGGGAAGGGGAATTCCTTCTACCAGTCCATTGCTGACTGCCAGCAGTGATGCAATCTGCTCTGGCGATGAGAGCGGCTCATACTGAGACTGCTGCAGGATTTCACGCACGCGACGACCGTGTTCAATTGATTTGCGAGTAGCTTCATCCAAACGGGTGCCAAAACGCGAGAATGCTTCGAGTTCGACGAATTGGGAATAGGCCAGTCGTAAGTCTCCTGCCACTGCACGATATGCAGGAAGCTGGGTTTTTCCACCTACCCGTGAAACAGAACGTCCGACTTCCACTGCCGGCAGAATCCCTTTCTGAAAGAGGTCCGGAGAAAGATAGATCTGGCCATCAGTAATGGAAATCAGATTGGTCGGAATATATGCTGACATATTCTGTTCTTCCGTCTCGACAATAGGCAGTGCAGTAATGGAGCCGCCTCCCAGATCTTCCCTCAGATGTGTGGAACGTTCCAGCAGACGGGAGTGAATATAGAAAATATCACCGGGAAATCCTTCACGGCCGGGAGGTCTTCTCATCAGCAGGGACATCTCACGATATGCACGCGCATGATGTGTGAGGTCATCAAACACCACCAGCACATCTCGGCCTTCACTCATGAAATGTTCTGCCATGGACATGGCGGCATAGGGTGCGGCGAACTGAAGTCCAGGAGGATCGTCGCCTGCTGCTGCCACCACAATGGTGTATTCCATGGCTCCGCGTTGCCGGAAATCCGCAATGATCTGAGACACAGAAGAACTGCGCTGTCCGATCGCACAGTAGATGCAAATGACATCCTTGCCCTTCTGGTTCAGGATGGTATCCACGGCAATGGCAGTCTTGCCGATCTGGCGATCACCGACGATCAGTTCGCGTTGCCCACGGCCAATGGGAATCATGGCATCAACTACTTTGAGTCTGGTTTCGAGGGGTTGAGTGATGGCTGCGCGGTCCAGAATCGGAGGCGCCGGACGCTCGATAGGAAGCCTCTGTGTGGTGCGAACAGGACCTGCGCCATCCAGTGGTCTTCCAATGGCATCGACGACACGCCCCAGCAACGCATTGCCGACAGGAACATCCAGCACTCTGCCTGTACGCTGAACTTCATCCCCGGCGGAGATTCCATGGCTGGAATCCAGGAGGACTACACCAACCTCATGAGGGTCGAGATTGAATGCCATGCCCAGACGGTCACCAGGAAAGCGAAGAATTTCTTCTGACTGGACATGCGGAAGACCTTCTACCTGTGCGATCCCATGCCCTACGTAAGTGGTCTGGCCATACTCGCGTAGTGGCAATTCCTCGCTGGTTTGTTCTTGTGCACGATCCAGTGTTCCGAATATGTCATTGCAAAGAGCCTCTGCATTCAAGTCGAAATTCTTCATGTGGAGATCCACCGGATATCGTGATCAAATTCAGAAGTGACCTTCTCCTGTAACTCTTCCAGGTAGTCATCCAATGTCCATGCGATTCTGTTTCCTCCGATGCGGAGTTCAATTCCCCAGGAAGATTTGGGAAGAACTTCAAAGTGTATCGGGATCTCACGACCAATCTTCTGTTGCAACAGAGTGCGGATTTTCTCCTGCTGATCTGCGGGTTGTTCAAAAGAGCTTTGTATGGTGAAGGCATGTTCTTCCTCATTCCCGTCTTCTATCCGGACTGAAGATCGCAGAGTATCCCAGACCTCTTCTCTGATGAACTCAATTCGCTGAACAAAGACATCAGCAACAGCCTGTTCCAGAGAAAGGTTCCCCAGGCTTTGCAGAGCCTTCCCTGAAATCTGAATGATCTCTCGTGTTGTACGATTTCGCAGCTGGGTAATGAACTCTTTCTTCTCCTGCTGCAGTGAGGCTGCCCAGCGCGTGCGCTGTTCTTCTACTTCGGTGCGGGCATCTTTCAGGAGTATCTGTTTTTCCTTCTCTGCTTCTTGCTGGATCTGGTTTAGTAGTTCTTCCCGCTGTTTGGTGAGCTCATCATTCTTCTTTTTGAATTCATGACGCTCTTCCTCCGCTTCTGTTTGCGCTGTCTTTGCTGCGGAGAATTCTGCTGTGAGTTTTTTCTGGCGCTCATCCATCACCTGAAGAACGCGTCCATAGAGGAAGCGCTTCAGCAGATACACCAGGATCAGAAAGTTGATGATCTGTGCGCCAACTGTTACCCAGTCAATCAGCACGATGTTTATCCTTTGCCAACAGTCAGGATGTGGTTCCAGAAAGGATTGGCAAAGATCAGAATCATGGCGACCACAAAGCAGTAAATTGCAGAGGACTCAATCATGGCAAGACCCACGAAGAGAGTACGGGTCAGAGTGCCACTCTCATCAGGTTGCTGGGCAATGGAACTGAGAGCCTGTGCGACAGCTCGTCCTTCCGCCAGTGCTGCGCCAGTTGCACCAATTGCAATGCAGATGCTGGCACTGGCCATCGATACTATTCCAATCAGCGATACGTTATCCATATTTTCATTCCAATCTTTAGTTTTTATCCGGCGAATTCCCATGAATGGCGGAAGCGATATATACCGTTGCAAGCACTGCAAAAATATATGCCTGAATCATTCCAGTGAGCAGGCCCAGTCCATCCATCAGAACCGGAAAAAATAAAGGAGTGACGGCCAGCAGAATCATTCCGATCTTGCTCCCACTCATCACATTCCCAAAAAGTCGTACAGCCAGAGCGAGTGTCCGGGAAAACTCGCCCAGAATATTGAAAGGCAGCATCAGTGGAGATGGCCGGAGAAATTGGCGAAGATATCCTGTCAGCCCATGAGAAGCAATCCCATACCAGATGATTGCAACCATGACACAGAGTGCCAGTGCCGCAGTTGTTGACAATGAGCCTGTAGGTGCCTGATACCTGGGCACGATGGAGAGCAGATTGGAGAATGCGATAAAGAGAAACAGCGTCCCAATGAATGGCAAAAAAGGCTTTGCATCTCTGCGTGCAATCTCTTCAATCTGATCTTTGATTCCGGCCACCAGCACTTCCAGCATGTTCTGTGATCTGGAAATTTCCGGTTCACTACTCATGTTTCTGGTAATGATCCAGGAAAGGAACACCAGCAGAGCCATCACCACCCATGTGTAGACGATGGTGGCATTGAGAGTAAAGAATTCCCAGCGCCAGTAGACGATATCGTCCGGACTAATTCCTGCTGACTGCACGAGCCTCCTCTCCTGTTGAAGAGCGAAGATAACGGGACAACAGAAAACGGCTGAGAGAGAATCCGACAAGACAGGAAAGCATCAGGGACCATTCTCCACGCATCACCAGATAGAAACCACCAAGTGTAAATGCCAGTCGAAGGATCCAGCTAAGAAAGGCAAGTAAAGCTGCATTCCTGGAGGCAGGCAAGCGTTGTACCGTCAGCCAGAGACCACCGAAATTTACGGCACCAATAAACACTCCTGCCAGACAAGCGAGGCCCAGTTGAGAAATCGGTATATGCAGCATCCTATTTCCTCCTGTTTTCCTTGTTGACGGCTGTCCAGGCATTCAGACACCCCAGGACCACTCCTGCGACCATGAGTGTCAGTGTCCAGCTGACACGCCCGAGCGGCCAGCGTCGATCCAGCCAAACTCCCAATGCCGTTGCAGCAAGGGTGGGCAGAGCAACCGACCAGCCGACCAGCCCGAAAGTGCTGAGGGAAAGCCAGATTCCAGGATCTTTCTCGCTTCTGGCACGAAGTTTCCGGATTGCTTTCAGTTCGACTTCGCGAGTGATTTCCTGATCTTCTTCCGGTGTATCCGGACGGCGTACTGGTTCATCAGCCATGACGACCCAGCTCCATAAATCGTCTTGCCAATTCAATCTCCAGTTGTGCCGACGTAGATTTCAGGCTGGCATCATGTTCCGATTCTGCTTCCAGTTCCTGCTCGATAGTTTTTCGTAGTTGTGAAAGATCAGATCCAGCGACAGCGTTTCTTGCAGATACGCGGACTTCATGTCCGCACTTCACCAGAGTGGCTCCTGAAATAGCGACGGGTATCTCCTGCCCATCTGATTTTTCATAGAGAAGAATACCCGGAACTAACGTTGTGACGAAATCAATATGGCGAGGCAGCAGGGTGAATGATCCATTGGATGCTTCGCCAGAGACTTTGTAAACCTCTTCATCCATCACAACAGATACGGGAGCCAGAATACGAAGCCTCATCGGGTTTGCATCCCCTGTGCCTTGGCTTCCGCTTCCTCAATGTCACCGATCATGTAGAGTGCCTGCTCTGGATAATCTGCAAATTCGTCGTTCAGAATTCTTTCACATCCGCGCAATGCATCATCAGTTCTCACCATTTTGCCTGTCATCCCTGTAAACTGCTCGGTGACGAAAAAGGGTTGAGTCATGAATCGTTCCAGGCGTCGTGCGCGGGAAACAACTTTCTGATCTTCGCGCGACAGTTCTTCCATGCCCAGCATGGCAATGATGTCTTTCAGATCTTCATATTGAGCCAATGTTGAGCGGATCTGTTGAGCGACTTGATAATGCCAATCTCCCACGATAGGCGGAACCAGCATTTTGGAGCCTGATTTTAGAGGATCGACTGCTGGATAGAGTCCTTCACTGGCTCTCTTGCGGGAAAGAACAATCGATGCAGAGAAGTGTCCGAAGGTGTGGACCGCTGAAGGGTCAGTGAAATCATCAGCCGGAACATAGACAGCCTGCACGGAAGTGATGGCACCTGCGTCTGTATTGCAGATCCGTTCCTGTAATTCAGAAAGCTCAGTGCCCAGTGAAGGCTGGTATCCCAGTCGTGAGGGCAACCGTCCCAGCAACCCGGAGATCTCCGAACCAGCCTGAATAAATCGAAAGATATTGTCGATCAGGAGCAGGACATCTTTTCGGGAATCATCGCGAAAATATTCCGCGATGGTCATGGCTGTATGGCCGATTCTGAAACGGGCTCCCGGAGGTTCATTCATCTGCCCGAACAGCATTACGGTCTTGTCGAGAACTCCGGCTTCCGCCATTTCGCGGACAAGTTCTTCGCCTTCCCGTGATCGTTCTCCAATTCCGCAGAAGAGACTGATGCCTCCATGTTCTCCGATCACATTGCGGATCAGCTCGGTAACCACAACTGTCTTGCCGACACCTGCTCCCCCAAACAAACCGGCTTTGCCGCCTCTTTCGAGAGGGGACAGAACATCAATTGCCTTGATTCCGGTTGCAAAGACTTCTGTTGTCGTGGATCGTCGGGTCAGAGGAGGGGATGGCTGATGAATGGATCGCCATTCTCCATCGTTCAGAGATTCCTTTCCATCCAGTGGTTCACCCAGCACATTCAGAACGCGACCAAGGACGTGATCTCCTACAGGTGCGCGCAGAGTTGCGCCCGTATCTTCAATGACGGATCCCCTGCTGAGACCTTGTGTGTGAGTTAATGCCACCCCTCGTACAGTAGTGGGCGAAAGATGAGTCAGAACTTCAATCGTGATGTCCGTTCCCGCACGCAGGACGGAATGAAGGGCTGGAATTTGTTGGGGGAACTCTGCATCAATGACGCTTCCCCGTACAGCGGTAATGGTCCCCTGACGAAATGAGGACTGTTCGGATATCGCTGCAGGGCGGATCTTCATCTGGATATGACTTTTCCTGCACCAGCGCTACGGTACTCCCGCAGTCTAACTCATAAGCCGGATCAGACTTAAATTCCAAAAAGTACTTTTATGTCTGAATTTCCGTGGAAATCAAGAGAAAATTCAGAAAAAGAGTGGCTGATCTGGATATCAGTTGCGACCGCACATGCCGGGTGTTCCGCACATTCCTGCCGGACAGCCCCCGCCCATTGGTGCAGCATCTCTGCTGGTTCCGTTTGCTCTTGCGGAAAAAGTAGACCACTGCTGTGCAATGTTCGGACTCTCGCAGGACGGGCAGTTTACTTCATCTGAGGCTCTTCGAACCAGCTTCTCGAATTTTGTTTCGCAGTCTTCGCAGGAGTATTCGTAAATTGGCATGTTCTTGTCCTCGGATTATTGAACGATCTCTAAACAGATTTTATCAATCAGAGCACGGATACCGGAAGCCGGACCATTGTAATTATTCACCATGATGGAAAATGCCAGCGGACCATGTGTCCTGGAATCCATATAGCCAGACAGAGTATTGACGTGGGAGAGTGAACCAGTCTTGGCGCGGATGCGGGAAGCATCCGGGGAAACCCGGTTACCGCGTCCCGGAATGCGGAAGCGAAATTCGAGTGTTCCATCTTCTCCACCAACCGGCATCATATTCAGCCATGCCTCCTGATAGGAAGTCTGAAAAATATGGGCGAGTAGCTGGGTTGTTGTCGATGGAGTTGTCAGCGTCAGTCTCGACAAGCCAGAACCATCCCGCAGATCATAACCATCCTGAGGGACTTTTGCTTCATCCAGCATTCGTTGCAGTTCCTTGAGGCCGGATTCCGTTGTTCCTTCTCTGTTGGAAAAGAAACCAACTTCCCGCAGGATCATTTCCGCATGCAGATTCTGGCTGGTCTTATTGATTACTTCCAGGATTTCTGCAAGTGGTCGGGAATTTCGATAGGCCAGTTCCACGACCGGGGGTGGATCAGAGTACGGCTGGTTGGGAAGACGATGACGGGTAGCCGGCTTCCCTGTAATGAGGACTCCCCTGCGTGACAAGGCTTCATATAGTGCAGTAGCTGTAAACAGAGCGGGATCATCCACAGCCAAAGTAATCACACGGGCGGAACTGCGTGGAGGCATCTGTCCCTCCAGTTGTAATTGCCGTCTTCCGGGTGCGCGTGTGACTTCTATCTTTCGTGCTCCACTCTGTGTCTGGATACGGTTATCAATCCAGTAGTATTCCAGCGAGGGAGTCAACGTGAGTTGCGCGGGAAGGCCTGCCGATGTTGGCCGGGCTGTAATGCGGATGGCATTGTCATTCAGGGTCAGCGCACTGACGGGAGCACCATACTCCCACATGGCATCATCACCCGCCCATCCTTCCGGATAGGGTGCCCAGGGCCATCTCGTATCATCTCCGATGATGTCCCCTTCGATACGCTGAATGCCCTGTTGTGCAATCTCATCGGCAAGCAATTCGATAGCCTGCAACGGGTCCTGCGAGTTCGGTCCTTTTTGATAGGGGTATGTCCTCCAGGACATGGAAGGATCTCCGCCACCGACGATGCTCAGGTCTCCTTCCAGAACTCCGTTCACAGGAGGTTGCACACTGGTAATGGAAGTACGGAAGCGATAATCAGCGCCCAGTCGCAAGAGTGCCAGCGCTGTGGAATAGAGCTTGGTGTTGGAGGCGGGCACAAAGTAACGATCTGCATTGAGGGAGACAAGCTCTGCCCCTGTATTTAGGGAAACAACCCGGATTCCCCAGAATGCACGCGAAGCCTGTGCATCCTGATCAATCATGCTCTGAAACTTTGCCGTCAGATCCTGGGCAAAGCAGGGAAGGCTGGTCAGGAGAAGAATCAGTACAGAAAATTTCATTCCACTGGATTCAGTTTCGCCTCAATCCGTAAAGAAATCAGCAGCAGGAAAACCATGATGGTCCCAAACAGCGGAATCATCATTGCCAGCCCCATGCCTCCCCAGTGACTGATCGATCCTACCAGCCAGGGAGAAAGCAAACCCCCGATGAGTCCCAGTGCGAGGATTCCATTGAATTGACCGGGGTGATGAGCACGAAAACGTTTTCCTGCGGTTTCCAGCAAAAGAGGATAGATGGCGGCATATCCTCCACCCATGAGCAGAAGTGCCGCCGTAGCTCCGGGTTTATTGTTAGTCAGTGCAAGGATCATGCATCCGAACAGAGCAGACACAGTACTAATGAGCAGCACACGGAAAGATCGGGATCGGGGCAGTGCGGTCAGAATGATCGCTCGTCCAACCAGAAGGGTTAGCCAGTATAAGGTAAGAAACGCCAGTGCAGCCCATGGACTGATCCCTAACCGCTGGATGAGGAACAGCGGTAGCCATCCGGCAATAGCCCATTCATTCCAGAACTGGAAGAAGAAAACCAGAGTCATGAGAACAGCAGCAGGTCTTCTAAACTCTTTTGCTGATGTCTGGCACACAGGGACCGGAGCCGGGAGACTTAATCCTGCGTGTCGCCCAAACCAAAATGTGAATCCCAGGCAGACCAGAGAAAATAGCGCGAGTGGAATCCAGCGGGAGTATCCATCAATGGCTCCTGCCGTAGTGACTGTTGCCACGATGGACCCGCACAGGAAAACAATTCCTCCCAGACTGAGTGTGGTGTCCGGAGATCTTGTATAAGCCGGAGCAATCAGCTCAAATACGGCAATATTCAGTAATCCCGCTGCAAATCCAAGAACAGGAAGGATCGCGTGGCACCATGCCGGAGGAGCCGGAGGTATGGCGAAAATCAGTCCCAGAAATCCTACTGAAGCCAGAGTAGTGGAAAGGATCAAGGTTCCCCGAATTCCCAGTTTGGTGATGACCGTGCGGCTCAGCCAGGTAGCCACGATGAAACCGGCATTCATCGCCAGGAAAAATGTTCCTACCAGACTGTAATCAGAGGAAAGGTGATATCCCCAGGCAGGCAGGATCGCTCCGAGAAAAGTGAAAATCAGTCCGGAAAGGAACAGCCCGGCCAGACCACGTCGTACCAGCGCAGTAATTCCAGTTGAACTCTGGCTGATCCCGTGTTCAGGCTGCACTCCGGTATTGTAACGCCCGGCGTCTTTTTAACTCCAGTTCTTGTATTATGTGAAAAAAATTCAAGTAATGGCCAATATCCAGTGGCCAATATATGAACACCACAATAGATGTGGGTACATTTCCAAAAACCTCTTGACTTGAGGGAAAGACGGATTTACGATTTGGTCATCACTGAGAAAGGAGGTGATCCAGTAATCAATATGAGTTCTGGCAGTCAACATTCCATGCGTGAGGTGACTGGCTACTAAGCCGGGCAGATTTTCCGCGCGGTCGTTTCGCGGCAGTGACGAGACTCCAGGTCGCTGGACCAGTTGTCTCACGCGTAGAAACAATCCGAAAGAAACAACAAAGCCCCGTTTCCTGAAAAGGATACGGGGTTTTGCTTTTGCTGTATGTTATTCTGAAGATCATGCAGGCAGGAATTCATCCCGCATACGAAGAAGTATCAGTCAATTGCGCTTGCGGGTCCTCATTTAAAACCCGTTCTACCCACAAAGGTGACCTTCGAGTGGAAATCTGCTCAAGCTGCCATCCTTTTTTCACCGGCCGCCAGAAGCTCGTAGATACTGAAGGGCGCGTTGATCGCTTCCAGAAGAAGTTTGCGAAATCTCAGCAGTTGAAAGAAGAGCAGGAAAAGCGGAAAGCCGCCAAGGCCAGCAACTAGTTCCGGCTTCCGGAACCCTTCACCTTATATTCGTAATATCAATACGCTGAACAACAACGCTGTCCGTGCTGCGGACTAGTGTACGGTTCAGCGTAGGATCTATTTCCGTCATCGGATCCCGGTCACGCATTGGCTTCAGGAAGTCAAAGATCTTCCTGGAAATGGTGGAATCCTGAACCATTCCTGGTTCGATGTTCTCCATTGCTGGCAGTGATACCTGGGAAAAAATCAGCCATACATATTCCATCGTCTGATTCTTCTGGAAAGTGATACGTCTTCCCTCAGGCAGGCGAAGCTTCATCCCTTTGTCTACCCGGGGCAGCAGTGTCTTTGTACGTGCCGTTGGATAAAGGCTGGAATAGACCGGAAGCCCATTGAACAGCTCTGAGGCCTGACTGATCGCGTAGAAATAACCGCTCTGGCTGAATTCCACTTCAATTGAAATCCGGTCACCCGCCTGATAAGTCTGTTCGTGAGGATGATCAAACTTTTCGCCGGTACTCTTCTGGCCCGTGATCCAGTAGTTATAAATCTGTTCTGGTAAAGGGAGAGAAACAGTGGGTGGTGCTGTGTTTTCGATCTTTGACCGAGGTGGAGGTGGAGGTGACTTCACGGATGCGGCAACTGCAAGTAGTGCGATCACGACAATTCCGGCTGCGGTTAGCCATACCCATTGATAAGAAGGCTGCTTGCTGGTAACCAGTTCCTGCGGAGGAATTTCCCCCGTCTCGATCATAGAACTGACAAGGTTTCGAGAAAACTCCTCGCCAAACTGGCTGGCACTGGAATAACGATCTTCCGGTTTCCGGCTGAGCGCACGAAGGATAAGCGCCTGTGCTGCTTCCGGGACCGAAGGGCGCATCTCACTGATTCTGGGCCAGTTTCCCTCTTTCTGCATCAGCATCAGTTCAAAGAGTGGCTTCCCGGATGATGGTGGAGCACCTGCCAGTAATTCGAATGACAGGATTCCCAGTGCATAAATATCACTGGCCGGAGATGGTTTTCCATCAAACTGTTCCGGGGCCATATATGTAAAGGTCCCTGTGATTTTGGTCTTCTCCGGTAATTCTTCTTCGGGAAAATCAACCACACTCGAAATTCCAAAGTCGATGATGACAGGATGTTCGGAACCGTCCGCATGGCGGCGCAGAATGATATTGTCAGGTTTTAGATCCCGGTGTATGATGCCCTTTTGGTGGGCCGCTGAAAGGGCTTGACCTAATTTACGAATAATACGGGCGGCTCTTTTCAGGTCCATGCCACCCAGCGGAATCGCTTCCCTGAGGGTGATGCCTTCCACAAACTGCTGCACCATAAAGGGTTGCCGTTCAGGCAGTTCTCCAGTGTCGATCACAGAAACGATGCCCGGGTGATCGACGCGTGTCAGCGCTTCAATCTCCTGGGAAAATTTCCGCCTGAACCAGCCGTCAGCGGCACCCTGGTCCAGCAGGACTTTAATGACAACCGGACGATCCTTTAGCTGCTGATCAATTGCAAGAAAAACGGCGCCAAATCCGCCTCTTCCCAGCTCCTTCTCAATACGATAGCGGCTATTGAGGACCATGCCGAGGAGGGAACTCTCATTCATGGTTTGTAAACAGATACTTACCGCCGCTTTCCGCAACGAGCTTGAGTGCGGGGCGGCCCACCAAACCTTCCAGCCGTTCTAGCGACGGCTTCTCTATGAGGACATAATATCGCTTCGAATCGTTCCAAATTCTTAACAAATCTTCATTTTTTATGAATACCTGCTCGGCTCCGGGAGCGTAACTCCCGTATTCTAAATTGGTTACGCGACCATTCAGAAGAAGTGCTCTTTTTACATCTGTATAGAAAAATACACTCGAAAACGCATAATACTGGTTATCTACGATGAGTTCACCGGGCGGCGCATTCTGATAAGCCTTCGCCAGATCGCGGGATCCCAGGTAGGGGTCGAATACGACAAGAGCCAGGCGAGCAGCATGGAGAAACAGGATCATGGCGATAGTTACCATCATTACTGGACGCCTGAATAAAGCGACAGAACCGACAATGGCTGCTACCAGAGCAATGACCAGCGGTAATTTCAGGTAGGCAAAACTTTGCAGGGTCAGATCACCCATATGCCCCAGAGACAACGTATAGGCATCCGGATTGTGAGTGAGTGCCTGTGAAATATCGCCTGGGGCAGGAGTATTCCAGACCTGTGAGAGGATGAATGCGATCGCCAAGGCTGCCAGAAAGAAGATTCCTCCAGCAATGCGAAGTCCCCAACGCTTCCCCGCTGCCAGTGCTGCACCGATCAGCAGAGCAAAAGCTGGATATGCGGGCATGGAGTAATACTCCTGCGTGGTGGAAAACGTGAAGAACACCAGAATGAATCCAAGCCAGCAAAGTGCCAGCACTGTAACGCGACGGGCTCTTGTTTCTGCGGGAATCCGGATTCCCGCCAGCGCTGCTGACCAGGGGAAGAACCAGAGCAGATGAAAAGCCCAGAAGAGCACGCGCGGAACTGTGTTGTAGTCACGCGGGTAACGCATGTTCAGGAAACGGAAGACATGCTCATTCAGAAAGTAGAACCAGAAGAAGCCATGATACTCACCAGACGCTGATCTCCAGGTCCAGTCGAAATACGGTGGATTCGCCAGTGTGGCTGCAATATGCCAGGGGGCAGCTATCAGCAGGATGATGGCAATTCCACTGGGGATATGCAGTCTGCGCCATTGCCGCCATTCGCCGGTAATGGCAAGAAAGAGAAACATAGCAGCCAGCGGAAAAACCGCTGCAATGAGCCCTTTCAGCAGTAATCCGATGCCGATACAGGCGGCACCAATCGCTGCCCATTTCCGCTCTCCATCCAGTGCCCGCAGGAACGCCCACATCGTGATGCAGATGGTGAGGGTGAGAATCGCATCCGGGATCTGGATACGGGTAAACAGCCACAGTCCGATACAGGTGGAAAGGGTCAGTCCGGAATAAAGTCCGGCACGCGATCCAAATGCCCAGGCTGAAAATCGGGCAGTCACCCAGCAGAGCGCAATGGTGGAGAGAGCCAGAGGCAGTCGTGCAACCCAGTCGTGCACTCCGAAGATGGCATAGAAGACGGCCATCATCCAGTAGATGAGGGGAGACTTTTCGAGGTACGCAATGCCGTTCAGCCGGGCCGTAACCCAGTCGCCGGACTCCAGCATATTGCGGCCGATCTGCGCCTGTACCGCATCCACATCGTCCATCAGGTTGGGCGGGGAAATGATACAGCCCAGATAGATCAGGACTGCCACCAGCAGGACAATCAGTTGGTGCTTACGTTCCATCGTTTCATCCATTGAAAGAGCATCAGCATTCCCCAGAGGTGATAGCCGTTATTGGCCCGGCGGGACAGATGAGCATCGATTGTTTTTTTAACTTCTTTCCATTCAAACAGGCCAGTGGCTTTCACTGAACTTTCATTGACCGTATCGAGAAGCATTGGTTTCAGGATGGTCCGGAACCAGTGATGTGCCGGAATGTCGAAACCTTCTTTTCTTCGGGTGATGACGGATTGAGGAAGTTTATCCCGCATCAGGTCTCTCAGGATAAACTTCAGGGAACCATTCCGGATTTTGAACTCCTCGGGAAGGGCATTGGCAAACTCCACAATCCGATGATCCAGAAACGCCGGACGGGCTTCCAGAGAGTGAGCCATCGACATCCGGTCACATTTATTGAGAATGTCATCCGGGAGATAGTAGGACTGGTCCAGCCAGAGCCACTGGTTTAGTTCTCCGGTTGCAGAGAACTCTGTGGGCAGCCAGCGTGCAAGATCTCGCATGGAACGGTTTCCATCGCGCAGATACAGACGTTTCCGCTGCTGGTCGCTGAATGTTCCGTTCCAGAAGAAATGCGCTGCATAGGGGTCCAGCAATGACCCGGCAAGAAATCGACGCAGCTTATAGTCAAAGCCGATCTTGTTATCAGACGCAGGCCACAGAGAAGCTGCCCCCAGAGCTGTTTTTCTTAGCCAGGCGGGATATTGCCGTGCCTGTTTCGCATAGACATTGGCCTGATAGGTGGCATATCCGCCGAATAGCTCGTCTGCTCCTTCGCCGGAAAGAACAACGGTTACCTGTTCACGGCACATCTTGGAGAGAAACCATACCGGAACTGCGCCAGCATCGGCGCTGGGTTCATCGGAGTACTGTGGAATCTGCTCTACTGCCGAAAGGACATCCTGCTGTTCATTGAGATCGAACTCATAATGGTCGGTTCCATAATGCTCTGCAACAGTGCGGAAATAACTGCTCTCATCGAACTTCTTTCCGGAGAATGAGACAGAGAATGTTTTGAGACGTCCGGAAAAAGCTTGTGATGCGTAATGAACCAGAGTGGATGAATCCAGTCCGCCAGATGCCCAGACGCCCAGTGGGACGTCAGAGACAAGATGTTCCCGGACAGAATCCGTCAACAGAAAATCCAGTTCCTCTTTTGCGGATTCCAGGTTGAATGTCCGTGTGGCCCAGGGCCGCAGATTCCAGTAGGGTTCAATGGTTACTTCACCACTGCGCCACTCCAGAAATTTCCCCGGAGGCAGCTTGGTAATGCCTTCGATCAGGGTATAGGTGGAAGGCACATAATTGAGTGACAGGTAATAGCTGAGCCCTGCCTCGTCCAGTTTGCGAGGGATCTCCGGGTGAGAGAGAATCGCTTTCAGTTCTGACCCAAAATAAAGATTGTCATCATTGCGCTGGGAGATGTAGAGAGGCTTGATCCCCACTCGATCTCGCGCCAGTACAAGACGCTGGCGGTGCTCCTGCCAGAGAGCGATGGCAAACATCCCCCTGAGTTTTTTGAAGCATTGGGTGTCCCACTGGAGGAAAGCATGCAGAACAGTCTCTGTATCGCAATGTGTCTTGAAGTGATGCCCCAGTGATTCAAGTTCTGCGCGAAGTTCAAGGTGATTGTAGATCTCGCCATTGAAGACGATGACCGTTTGCCCATCATCTGAAAGAATCGGCTGGTCTCCACCGTGCAGATCGCGCACTTTGAGTCGAACAGCGCCCAGAGAGACGTGATCCGATTCCCATGTGCCATGTTGATCCGGTCCACGATGTTTCAGGGAAACAGTGGCTGCCAGAATTTTTTCCGGAGAGCGCTGTCCATGAAGATGAGTAAAACCTGCAATTCCGCACATGGAGAGTTATTCGTACCTCAGAGCTTCAGCAGGAGCGACAGATGATGCACTTCGTGCCGGATAGAGAGTCGCCAGAAGGCTGATGAGAATGGATGCAGCGGAAACCCACACGCCATCAATCCATCTTGGTTCGAACGGAACATAACCGAGCGGATAGACCTGTTCGTCCAGCTGGATCCATTGACCCGTGCCTGCGAAGTAGCAGATGGTGTATCCCAGAATCAGACCCAGTATTGTGCCGACAATGCCGATCAAGCCACCTTGGACAACAAAGATGCGACGAATCTGTTTTGCAGTTGCTCCCATGGAAACCAGAATGGCGATATCACGGTTCTTTTCCATCACCATCATTGTGAGAGTGATCAGGATATTCAGAGCGGCGATCAGTTCAATCAGACCAATGGTAATGACAGTCACAGTCCGTTCTGTCGTCAGTGCGCTGAGCAGGGCGCGGTTCTGTTCCATCCAGGTGGTCGCTGCCAGTTTTGAGCCCACAACCTTTTCCGCTTCATTCGCGATCTGCTGGGCCTGATCGATATTTGCAAGCTTCAGCTCGATCACATTGACCGTGTCGCCTGTTCCCAGAATTTTCTGGGCACAATCCAGGGACGTGTAAGCAAAACCGTGGTCCAGATCGTAAAAGCCTGTTTCAAAAGTATCTGCCACGCGTGCAGACTGATAACTGGGGCGAGGGCCAAACGGAGTCATCTCACCCATGGGATTGATGATCGTGATTTTGCTGTCTTTCATCATTCCCGTTTCCCGAGCCAGCCGGAAACCCATAACCACGCCATCACCGGGATTTGAAGGTGGATTCGTGGTTCCTTTAAGGATTCCGCCTGTTCCCTGAATTGGTCCTGAGAAGAAGACATTTCCATACAGTGCTGGTGAAACTTCCGTAACTCCCGGAATCTGGCTGAGTTGAGGAGCCAGTTCCCGCCAGTTGGTAATTCCCATATCCGGGTTTTTTTCCTGGATACTGACGTGAGCGGTGGCTCCGAGAAGCAGGCTCTGCAATGTCTGGCGAAATCCATTATTGATGGCAAGGGCAACAATGAGTGCCATCACACCTGCCGCAACGCCGAGAACTGAAATTACAGTTACGACAGAGACAATTGCTTGTCGGCGTTTTGCCAGCAGGTAGCGGCGGGCAACAAAGAGTTCGAAAGTTTGCAGTGAGCTCACGAGAGGGAGCGTAGTTTCTCTGCCAGACCGATTTCACTTTCCGGACGAAGAAGCGGGAAGAGAATCACGTCACGGATTGATTTTGAGTCAGTAAGCAACATGGTGAGGCGGTCGACGCCAATGCCTTCCCCTGCTGCAGGAGGCATCCCATAGCTGAGTGCCCGGATATAGTCCTCATCCATCTGGTGGGCTTCTTCGTCACCTTTGGCGCGAAGATCCAGCTGGGCATCGAAGCGCCGCAGTTGTTCCTGAGGGTCATTCAGTTCAGTAAATGCGTTCGCCAGTTCCATTCCAGCCACTACCATTTCGAAACGGTCGGTAAAACGAGGATCGTCCGCTTTTCGCATGGCAAGTGGGGAGATTTCCACCGGATGATCATAAATGATCGTCGGCTGAATCAGATTGGGTTCCACGAAACGTTCAAACTTTTCAACCAGTTCATGTCCAGCGATCTGCCAGTCGGTACCGGCAGGGGCATACTCGCGAACTGCTTCCTGCATGGTCATTCTCTGGATATTGGCGAAGTCCAGTTCGTGTCCATCAAAGGTGAACTTCGTGGTGCCCAAAGCATCAATGGCGACATTCTTCAGCAGTTCAGCGGTGAAGTCCATCAGGTCGTGATAATCCGCATATGCCTGGTAGAACTCCAGCATGGTGAACTCTGGATTGTGCTTGAAGGAAATGCCTTCATTCCGGAAGTTCCGGTTGATCTCATATACCCGGTCAAGACCACCCACCACCAGTCTCTTCAGATAAAGTTCCGGGGCGATCCGGAGGTACAGATCAATATCCAGAGTGTTATGGTGCGTGACAAAAGGCCTTGCTGCAGCTCCTCCATAGAGAGACTGCATCATGGGTGTTTCCACTTCAATGAAGTTACGAGCTTCCAGTTGCCGCCGGAGAGATCCGATGATTTTTGCCCGTGTGGTGAATACATTCCGGACTTCCGGATTGGCGATCAGGTCCAGGTATCGCTGCCGGTATCGGACTTCAATGTCTTCCAGTCCATGGAACTTCTCCGGCATGGTGAGCAGGATCTTGGAAAGGAAATAGAGCTTTTCTACGTGAACGCTGAGTTCGCCGGTGCGGGTGCGGAAGAGATATCCATCACAACCAATGATGTCGCCCAGATCCAGATTCTGGGAAAGCGCGTAATCCTGTTCGCTCAGGGCATCTTTCTTCAGATAAAGCTGAAGTTTTGCTCCAGTTTGCAGAATGGTGGCGAAACTGGCTTTTCCCATCCGGCGAAGGGTCAGAATACGGCCGCAGACTTTGACGGGAACCTTGCTGGCTTCCAGTTCTTCACCTGTACGAGGTGAAAACTGTTCGACAATCTGGTCCAGTGTATGTGTGAAATCGAATCGGTGTCCGTAAGGACGGAAACCAAGTTGCTCAATCTCGCGGATCCTTGTGACTCGCTGATCGAGCAGACTCTGCTCTAGTGACAAATTTAGATAACCTCGGGAACCCCTATTATAATTGACGATTGGCCTTTCTCTCGATTGTTATCCCTGCTTTCAATGAACAGAACCGTTTACCGCAGACTCTGATGCGGATTACTGCGTATCTTGCCACTACTTCTTTTCAATCTTCTGTAGAAATTCTGGTGATAGACGATGGCTCATCGGATGACACGGCAAAGGTGGCGGAACAGTTTGCTGCTGACAAGCCATACATTCGAGTTCTACGAAATCCGGGTAATCGAGGGAAAGGGTATTCAATCCGTCATGGGATGCTGGCATCAACGGGAGAATGGGTTCTCTTTACGGATGCGGATCTCTCTGCGCCCATTGAAGAAGTAGAAAAACTCCTGAATTCAGTCAAAGAAACCCAAGCCACTGTGGCCATTGGATCAAGAGCACTGGATCGTAGTCTCATCGGAACGCATCAGTCCTGGTTTCGGGAAAATGCAGGTCGGCTCTTCAATCTTCTGATGCGAGTTTTTGTAGGACTTCCTTTCTGGGATACACAGTGTGGATTCAAACTGTTCAGTCAGAAGGCCGCAACAGATGTGTTCAGCCGCCAGAGAATTGACGGGTTTGGTTTTGATGTGGAAGCCTTATTTATCGCGCAACATCTTGGTTATCAGATAGTTGAAGTTCCAGTTAAGTGGAATCATGTAGACGGGACAAAGCTTAATTTTCTATCAGATAGCCTGAAGATGTTTCTGGATCTACTCATCGTCCGCTGGAATTCACTATTAGGTCGGTATCGATAAATAGTACCCTATTGGGGTACTGGTATATTACTTGACGTAAATTAGTACTACTGGTTCTTTCCTGTTCTTCCTCCAGTCCATAGGCTGAATAAAGCAGCTTTGTGTCCGAATTTTATTAAAGACATTTCAGCTGCATAAAATTCTGGAGGAAAATAAATGCGTTTATCTCATGTCCTTGCTCTTGGCGCAGCTTTGAGCATGGCAGTGTCTGCAGCTCCACTTCCCTTTTCGGCAGTTGGCGATGATAAGGCAATTGTGATTCATTCCAAAGCTCATAATGCCGCGACCAATGGTGGTGGTTTCAATGCAACAGTTGATGGCAATGCAAATGCCCTGGTCTGGTGTATTGATGATGAGAACTTTGTGAATGTTCCTGATTCATTCAATGCAAATGTTGTTGCTTTTGAAGCGTGGGATGGAGACAAGGTTCGTAAAGGAAATAACACAACCTGGAAAGATGGAGAGGACTATACGACCCTGCAACGGTATCAGGCGGCCGCATGGCTTCTCGACACCTTTATGTTTTCAAACCTTGGAAACAGCACGGTGATGAAAGATGTCCAGCATGCTATCTGGGATCTGACCAGCACAACAAGCACTCTGACAAGTGGTGGTAACACATACTACACTCAGGCTCTTGGTTTCCTGAATTCAGCGGCCAGTGCAAATTATGGCTTTGGAAAGTGGGCAGTAATCAGTGGACCTTCATTAAATGGTGAATTGTCCAAAGATGCGAAGCAGACTCTGCTTGTTCAGGTTGAAGCCGGTCCCAGCACCGAAACTCCGGAACCCGCATCCATGGCACTCATTGGTGCAGGTCTGGCCGGAATTGCTCTTTACAACCGCCGTCGTAAAGCATAGTTCCTGTTTCATAAAAGTTGTAGAGAAAGGCATGGCTGGTTCGGCTATGCCTTTTCTTTTGTAGATGACCCCTCCAGTGAAAGCATCCTATGCTGGAAGTGATTTGAGCGTCCGTGTTCTCACCCTGCTAATTTTGTTGTGCAGTCCCGTTCTTGCTGAAACTCCGACCTTCTATCGGGATGTTCTCCCCGTCTTTCAAAAAAGCTGTCAGTCCTGTCACCGCAAGGGCGAAATCGGGCCCATGGAACTGATGACGTACAAGCAGGTTCGTCCGTGGGCAAAGGCAATCCGCGAGTCGGTCATGCTGAAGCGGATGCCTCCATGGTTTGCCGATCCTCAAACCGGTAAGTTTTCCAACGACCCAACACTCTCTGAAAAAGATATAAAAATCATCTCCCGATGGGTGGAGGCAGGCTCACCTGCAGGAAAAATTCAGGATGCTCCGCCTGCTATCAAGTGGTCCTCAGAGTGGCGCATCCAACCTGATTTGGTTCTGGAAATGCCGCAGCAGTTTCCTGTTCCTGCCAAATCAGAAATTGATTACCAGTATCTGATTTTCCCCTGGAAAGCTAAGCAGGACCAATGGGTGAGTGGCATCCAGATTCGACCCAGCGATGCACGGATTGTGCACCACGCTGTTCTGTATGTTCGTGAAGCAGGTTCCTCATGGTTGCGAGATATACCTGTGGGTGTCATGTATGCGCCGCCAGCAGGAGATGCAAATGCCCGTATCAGGAGTCGTGACACACGTGAAGATATCCTTGCCATCTATACTCCCGGTGCCAATGTGTATCAGCTACCAAATGGCATGGCTCGTAAAATTCCTGTGGGCGCGGATCTCGTGCTCCAGTTTCATTACACGTCACTTCCCAAAGAAGACACGGCAGACCGGACGCAAGTGGCGATCACCTTTACAGGAAAACCATCAAAAAGACTGATTACACTGCAAATGGGAAAGGATGATCTGCGAATCCCGCCAAGAGAGAGAAATTATTCTGCTTCCGTCTCCGGGACGTTGCCAAATGATGCTCTTCTCGTGAGTCTCTTTCCTCATATGCATCTTCGCGGAAAAGCATTTGAGTTCGAAATTGTGCGGCCAGGTGGCAATGTGGAAACTCTGCTTCATGTCAAAAACTTTGATTTCAACTGGCAACTATCTTATGTTCTGGAGAAGTCTCGTTTGATTCCCAAGGGAACTCGTCTGAGATGGACTGGATACTTCGACAATTCTGCCTCTAATGTTCGAAACCCTGATCCTGAAGCGGAAGTGGTCTGGGGAGAACAGAGTTGGGAAGAGATGATGATCGGATTTTTTGATGTTGCCGTTGATCCGGATATCGACAAAAAGGCTTTCTTCATTCGCTGAAGGTGTTACGATCACCCTTTAAATCATGTTGAAGCGAAGTATTTTTCTATCCTTGCTGGCTTGTTCTCTCTTTGCGCAAACCACTTATGATCTGTTGATCGTCAATGGAACAGTTGTGGATGGTTCCGGCTCACCTCGTCGCCAGGCAGACGTTGGGGTGAAGGATGGAAAAATCGCAGCAATTGGGGATCTGAAAAGCGCTTCTGCCAGCAGAAAAATCGATGCAAAAGGACTGATTGTTTCTCCGGGTTTCATCGATATGCATAATCATTCCGATGACACTCTGGTGGATGATCCTCGTTGTGAAAGCATGATCCGACAGGGTGTCACCACAATGGTGCTGGGAGAAGGAAACTCAGCTGGTCCCATCAAGCCTGGATTGAGAGAGTGGGCCACCCTGGGTGAGTACTTTGACTTCGTCGAAAAGAAGGGCGTTTCCCCGAATGTCTGTTCTTATGTAGGGCAGACGCAGATCTGGACTCATGTCAAAGGCTATCAGCTGGAATCGGCATCCAAGGCAGATATGGAAGGGATGAAGAAAGAAGTAGCTGATGCCATGAGGGCAGGTGCAATGGGGCTGTCTACTTCTCTTTTAATGCCTCCATCCAGCCTGATGACCACTGATCAGTTGATTGAGCTTGCAAAAGTGGTGAAACAGTACGGTGGTATCTATTCCACTCATATTCGGGATGAAGGTGCTGGAGTGTTCCGGTCTGTGGATGAGGCAATCGCCGTCGGCAAAGGAGCTGATGTCCGGGTAGATATCATTCACCTGAAAGTTGCAGATCAGAAATTCTGGGGACAGATGAAGGAAGTCATCTCCATGATCGACAAAGCCCGCGCTGGTGGTGCAGATATCCGTGCCAATGTTTATCCATATACTGCTGGGCAGAACAATCTTCGCGCCATTATTCCCCCATGGGCACATGATGGAGGAAACCAGAAGATGCTGGAACGGATCAAGAATCCGGAAACTCGTGCCCGCATCAAAAAAGACATTCTGAACGGACTTCCCGGCTGGTATAACCATTACCTGGCCACCGGCGGTGGTTGGGAAGGAATGCTTCTGGTCAACTTCAAGACAGAGAAGAATAAACCATTCATCGGAAAGCGGATGAGTGATCTGATCAAAGCTCGTGGTGGAGACCCAGTAGAAGTGTTTCTGGATGTGCTGACAGAAGAGAACGGCAGTGTTGGTACTGTATTTTTCCACCATTCCGAAGCCGACATGATCTATGCCATGAAACAGCCCTATACATCCATTGGCTCTGACGGTGCTGCCATTGCTGCTGATGGTCCCCAGGCAAGACTCAGCCCGCATCCGCGCTGGTATGGAACTTTCCCTCGTGTTCTGGGTCGGTATGTCAGGGAACAGAAGGCAATTTCACTGGAAGATGCTGTTCGTAAGATGACTTCCATGAATGCGGAGAAGATCAGCATCAAAGATCGTGGGCTGCTCAAAGAAGGATACTGGGCAGATATTGCAATCTTTGATGCCAATACAGTTGCAGATCGGGCTACTTATGAAAAGCCGCATCAGTATCCGGTTGGAATTCCCTATGTGCTGGTGAATGGGGAAGTAGTCCTTGATCAGGAACGCCATACAGAGAAAAAGCCCGGTAAGGTTCTGCGAGGACCGGGCTTTCAGAAATAGTTACTGAATCAGTTACTGCGTAGAGGTTCCCATTGGTCGACCATGCGGATGTATTCCTGGTTTTGCAGTTTGCCATATCCTTTAGGGAAACAGATAAACTGACCTGGGATTGATTTCATAATCGGATTGACAGTTGTTCCGAACAGACCACGCGAGACAGACAGATTGCTGCCCATAAAGATCAGGTCCGCACTGCATTCCCGGAGAAGTCGTGGAAGTTCCACCCGATCGTTTCCTGTGGATGTTCTGACACGAACTGGCACGGGAAGTTTGGTGCCCAGATGCTGCAACTCGACTAAAGGACCATCCGGGTCCTGGACAAAGATATCGGCAGCAAGCGTTCCATCACCCACATTCGGAGGCGGAAAAAGATAGATGAGATGGAATGGGACATTCCATCGTGATGCCGTGTATGCCGCAGCGGTGAGCTGGTCCTGCCAGTTCTCTTCGTTGGACATGACATAAGCAACACTGGTGGGGCGGCGGCGAAGTGAGTTCCCGTTCAATTGGTCTTCACTGGTCCACAGTGGGGAAATTCCGTTCTGGAGTAGTGTGACCCTCAGGGACTTGTGGCCGATACGGGGAAACCCTGTCGGTTCAGATGCCGGGACAAACACAAGGTCATAAGGAACCTGTTTGCAGTGCTGTGTGATCGATTCTTCTGCGGGCCCACTGACCAGAATTCTTTCACAGCGGCCATACTGATCCGCTTCTGCAAAGAACGAATACAGCTGGTTTTCCACCTGGGCGCGCTTTTTCTTTTTCGGGTCATAAACATGCAAAATTGTGAGGTGCATGTTTGGGTCATCCATCCACTCAGACAGTGCTGGAATCGTCTTAAAGCAGGCATCGGAAAAGCTGGTGGGGAACAGCAGTCGTGTTGGATATTGGTTTTGCATGTTTTCTCCTTTTATGAGTGACTAGTAAATAAAGCCTTCAACCGGATGAACTTCACGGAGAGACCGCCGGTCTCCCAGTTGTTGCCGCAGGTTGATTTCAATGGATCGGGAAAGGCTCGTCATTGGTGTGTCGTGAACAGTGTTTTCGAATGGAGATTCGATTTCACGGCCAACCGTATCGAGAGCCAAAAGAATAAAGCTGATCAGTGTTGAAGCTACAGGTGTCAGCAGTTCCAGCCCTTCTACCAGGCTGAAGGGAAGCAGGATGCAGATCGCACTGACAAAGATCCTGGGAAGATAGTCATACTGACGGGGCAAAGGTGTGTTCTTGATCCGTTCGCAGCTTCCAAAAATATTGGTGAGCTCCGTAATGGAATTATCGATAGCCACCCAACGATAGGAATCCAGTCGTCCATCTTCCTGTGCTTTGCGAACAACATTTCCGGACTCCAAAAGAATGCCTGTCGGGACATTTGAATGTTGACGCAGACGTCGAATGCAATCTTCATCCAGAATGCTTTCCAACTCCGGGAATGGATTCTGACGGCGGAGGTGACAACGAAATGCGCGAACAAAAGCAATCTGTAACCGTACAATCTGATGGCGGGGATCCGCAGGGGACCCAAGTCCTTCTGCTGTTCCATCAATGAGTGTGAGCGCCTGTCTCGTAATGGTTCTGGAATAGTTGACCAGTCCTCCCCAAAGGATTCGGGCTTCCCACCATCGTCCATAAGCGGATTGCGTGCGGAATGCGAGAAAAATACTGAGTGCTCCAACAAGGGGCGCAAGTGGAAATGCGGAAATTGCCAGAAATTTCATCCCGCCAAAGGTGTACAGCAGGCTGATGGACAGATCGAACAGCAGCAGATAGAACAACTTTCTGGAAACTGCTGGCCAGATTCTTTTTAAAGGTAAATGATCGCTGACAATCATAAAATGAAGTTTCTGATTTAAAATTACGAAATCTTAATTTTTGAAACCAGATATCGATCAGAAATCATTCTGGAAAGGTACAACCTATCTTTTGGTGATCGATTGATTTTTGGGGGAGAACGAAAGATGTACGGGATAAATCCTGTGTTTATTTCGTCTTAAACAAGATAGGTTGTTAAGTTGAAATGAAAGGAGATTGCTGAAAAGAACCATATATGCCGATGAGGCTGTCCATTCTGGGAGTGCGGATACCGGAAGGTATTCTTCGGCTTCCCTTCGCCTTACTGACATCGGTAGTTCTGATCTCCATTCTGGTTGCCCTCGAATGGGGCCTCAATCTTGAATATTCACTGGGGATTTTTTATGCGTTCCCTGTGGCGATAGCTGCACTGGCTTTAAACAGGTGGCAAGTTTTTACAGTTGCAATCATCTGCGCCTATCTTCGTGGCTTATTCACTCCTGAAAGTGAACCTTTGGACGTTTTTCTGCGATTTTCAATGGCTGTCATTGCTTATGGAGGTATTGGCCTTCTGGTAGTGGAGATGAGCCGGAATCGCCGTGTGGTGATGTCTCACTATGCCAACCTGAAAATAGAGCAGGAACTCAGAAGGCGTGCGGAAGAGCAGCTCAGACTGCTGGCGGACAGCAGTCCTGCCGCAATCATTACGTTAAACAGTTTTGGAAATGTGATTGCTGCTAATCGGGCAGCGGGAGAAATATTCGGGATTCACTCCGTCAGTCAATTAATTGGAAAACCAATCAGTACTCATGTGTCGGCGCTGGCCAATGCAATCCAGCTTGGGCGTCATTTACGGGCGTCTGCATGGACCTGGGCAAAGCGACTGGATGGCACAATGTTTCCCATTGCAACATGGTTCTCTTCCTATGGAGAGGGGAACAATCGTCATCTGGCAGCGATTGTGGTGGATGTTTCGGAAGAAGTGCGGGATCGGGAGATGGAAAACTTCCGCCATGTTCTGGACTACAACCGTCTTCTCGCAGGCACTGTTTCACATGAGATCAGAAATCTCTGCTCTGCTGTGGCTGTAGTGACATCCAATCTGGGAAGAAGAGCTGATATTGCTAGTGATGCTGATTATCAGGCATTGAACCAGCTGGTATCCGGACTCTCCCGGCTTGCTTCATTTGAGTTAAATGCGAGAGGTGCAGAACCACAGAAGTTCACGCATCTGGATTCAGTGCTGGATAATCTTCGCATCATTATTGAACCGGACTGGAAAGAAACGGACGGTGAGGTGATCTGGGAACTTCCTGAAGAACTGCCGGAAGTCTATGGAGAAGCTCATGCGCTTCTACAGATATTTCTGAATCTTTCTCAGAACTCTCTGCGGGCAGTGGGTGAAAGTGCGGTCCGGCAATTAACAATCCGGGTCAGTCGTCAGGGAGAGGATGCCATGATTGAATTTTCAGACTCAGGAAATGGTGTCAAGACACCTGAACTGCTTTTCCAGCCGTTCCGTTCTGAGTCTGGTGGGTCAGGGCTCGGTCTTTATATTTCCCGTGCACTGGCCAGAAACTTTGGGGGGGACCTGGAGTTCAGTAATCAAATACCAGGATGTACATTTAGAGTGGTACTGAAGATCAGGAGACTTTCAGAGATTGCCGAACAGTGAGCTGAAAAACAGATTTCCCATTCGGCTCTTCATTGTGGATGACCATGCGTTGTTCCGGGAAGGGCTCATCCGGCTGCTGGCTGCTGATGAAACTTTGGAAGTGATCGGTGCAACAGGAACCATTGTGGAAGCCCTGGAACTGGTGCCCGCCAGTCAACCTGATGTTCTGGTTCTTGACTACGATCTGGGAGAACAGACAGCCGTTCATCTCCTGCAGCAGCTTCGGGGTAAAGGATTCCGTGGGAAAACTCTGCTGGTGACAGCCGGTCTTCCCGATCATGATGCACTCACGTTGATCCGGGAAGGGGTTTCCGGAATTTTTCACAAACATCATGCACCGGAAGATCTGCATCGATGCATCACAGAAGTGGCAGCGGGAAGAATTCTGATCCAGCAGGAGTATCTGCAGAACCTTGTTCAGTCGGCGACAGATGACGAGTCTAATGGAGTTTTGCGCCTGACAGAAAGGGACAAGCAGATTCTGCGATGTTTATTGGAAGGACTTTCGAATAAAGAAATTGCATCTCAATTGCAGATATCGGAAAGTGCCGTGAAAGCTTCACTCCAGCAGTTGTTTGCCAAGGCGGAAGTTCGCACCCGCAGTCAACTGGTTCGCCTTGCACTGGAGCAGTACCTCGATCAGTTACAGGTCTGAATTCCGCGTTGCCACTCAACTGCAACACGAGCTGAATAGTCATATTTTTCTATCTCATAGCATTGAAAATACAGGGATTTCTTTGTGCGATCTCGTGAAAGTTCCGATATCGTATCAGTGAGGTAGGACCATGATTGAGCTAACTGTAAACGGTGCGGTAAGACGATTTGAAGGCGATCCTGAAATGCCCTTGCTCTGGTATGTCCGGGACATTCTGGACCTGACCGGAACAAAATATGGATGTGGGATGGGCCTTTGTGGTGCGTGTACTGTTCATCTGGATGGCAAAGCAGTGCGCAGTTGCCAGACTCCTCTGAGCGCTGCTGCCGGAAAGAAAATCACCACGATCGAAGGGCTTACCGTTAAAGGTGATCATCCTGTGCAGAAAGCATGGATGCAGGCAAACGTCCCGCAATGTGGTTATTGCCAGAGTGGACAGATCATGCAGGCTGTCTCTCTGTTAAATGAAAAGCCAAAGCCCACAGATGATGATATTGAGCGTGGCATGGAAGGGAATATTTGCCGTTGCGGTACCTATCAGCGTATCCGACAGGCCATCAAAATTGCTGCCGGGGTGAAGTCATGAGTAACGTCAGACTGGTTTCCCGTCGTGATTTCATGGAGGGTGTGTTCTCAGCAGGAGCTCTGGTTCTTGGTGCGCAGGCTCTTCCTTCTTCCGCCTTTGCGTCCACTGGTGCTCAATGGGAGCCGAGCGTGTATCTCGGCCTCGATCGCTCCGGGTTGATTACGATCATTACCCACCGTTCCGAGATGGGGACGGGCATCCGTAGTGTATTGCCGGTTGTCGTCGCTGATGAGCTGGATGCAGACTGGAAGTCCGTCAAGATCCAGCAGGCACTGGGAGATGAGAAGTATGGTTCCCAGAATACGGATGGTTCCTGTTCGATTCGTGATTTTTATACGGCCATGCGGGAAGCGGGTGCCACTGCCCGCCTGATGTTGGAAAGAGCAGCCGCAGAAAAGTGGAAAGTCCCGGCCTCAGAGTGCAAGGCATCCCTGAATGTGGTGACACATACAAAGTCTTCAAAGAAGGCAAAGTATGGCGATCTGGTGGCAGCTGCCTCAAAGCTCCCTGTTCCCCAAAAGAGTGAACTGAAGTTCAAGACACCGGCAGAGTTTCGATACATCGGCAAGGAGATGCCGACAATTGATCGGGATGATCTTTGCGTCGGCAAGGGAACCTTCGGTTATGACGTCAAGGTTCCGGGAATGGTTTATGCATCCATTCAGCGATCTCCTGTCTATGGCGGGAAACTGAAAGGCTTTGACGACAAGGAAGCGCGCAAGGTAGCAGGTGTCCGCGATGTTGTGGTGCTGGATGGTCTTGTTCCTCCCTACAAGTTCAAGCCACTGGGTGGTGTTGCCGTGATTGCCGATCATACCTGGGCAGCAATGCAGGGCCGCAAGGCTCTCAAAGTGGACTGGGAAGAAGGCCCGAATGCATCATTCGAGTCGGAAGCCTATAAGAAGTATCTGCTGGAAACAGCCCGTAAGCCCCAGAAGGTAGTGCGGAATGTTGGTGATGTAGATGCAGTCTTCTCAAAAGCCTCCAACGTCCTGGAAGCAGATTACTATGTTCCATTTCATTCGCATGCGCCAATGGAACCACCTGCTGCTGTAGCGGAATTTAAAAATGGCAAGGTCACCGCATGGGCCGCCACGCAGAATCCTCAAGCTGTGCAGGACGCAGTAGCCGAAGCGATGGGGATTCCCAAAACTGATGTCATCTGTCATGTCACACTGCTGGGTGGCGGTTTCGGCCGGAAGTCCAAGCCGGATTATGTAGTGGAAGCAGCACTTCTCTCGAAGAAGTTGGGAGGCAAGCCGGTGAAGGTCATCTGGAGCCGCGAAGAGGATATCCAGTTCGACTACTACCATGCAGTTGCCGGAATGCATATGAAGGCAGCTATCGATGAAAAAGGCAAACCGGAAGCCTGGCTGCAGCGCAGTGTTTTCCCCTCTATCGGTTCCATGAACGATGCCAATACAGAGTACGGGCAGTTCTTTGAAATGGGCATGGGATGGACTGATGTTCCTTTTGTGTTACCCAACCATCGGGCAGAGAACGGCCCGGCAAAGCACCCGGTTCGTATCGGCTGGATGCGTGCTGTCGCGAACATCTATCATGCGTTTGCCATCCACTCTTTTGTGGATGAGCTGGCTGCGGCTGCAAATCGTGATCGTGTGGAATATCTACTTGAGCTGATTGGTCCTGCCCGCAAAATCGATTTTGACGCGGAAGGTCTCAAGGTCTGGAACAATAACCAGACCCTGAAAGATTTCCCGGTAGATACAGGCCGATTACGAAATGTGGTGGAACTGGCCGCAGAAAAATCCGGATGGGCAAAACGCAAGCCGGAAAAAGGTCGTGCATTGGGCATCGCTGCTCATCGCAGCTTCGTCAGTTATGTGGCGGCTGTAGTGGATGTACAGGTGAATGATCGTGGAGAGATCCGGATTCCCCGTGTGGACCTTGCAGTGGATGTGGGAACAGTGATCAACCCGGATCGCGTGCGTTCACAGTTTGAAGGAGCCGCTGTTTTCGGTGCTAGTGTGGCTATGCTGGGTGAAATCACGGCACGCAATGGCCGGATCACTCAGTCAAACTTCCATAACTATCGTGTCGCCCGAATGAAGGAAGCTCCCATTGAAACTCACGTCCATATCGTGCAGAGCAATGAACTGCCTGCCGGTGTGGGTGAGCCGGGTGTTCCTCCGGTGGTTCCTGCTATCTGCAATGCCATCTTTGCAGCGACAGGCAAACGTATCCGGGAACTGCCCATCCGCAACCAGCTCAGAGCCTAGTTCCGAGCTTTAGTTCTTTCCGGCAATACTCAAGACTCCGCTGCATGTGATCCATCTGCTGGGTCTTGAGTGCTTCCATATACTTCTCCCGAAATTGCGCAACATCCGCTGTCAGATGCGGAGCATTGTAGGGTTCGCCTCTCTTTGCCAACTCGATGAACCGACTGAGATCCTTTGCCCGTCCGCGGGGGAACCACTTTGTCCATTCCCCGGAATAAACTTTTAGAACTACGGGTGGACGCGCTGTGATGGGCTTGCAGTAGATATAAGTACTCTCAGGAATCAGTTCCGCAGCACGGTGAACGATTGCCTTGAAGTCCACTGTTCCCTCACCCAGCGGTACCCACTGCACAGCGATTCCATCCTTTTGTTCATATACCACTGAATCCCGCAGATGAAATGTCACAGCCAGTGGGCCCAGTTCTTCCACTGTGGTCATGGGATCTTCTGCCACAAAGACAGGGTTGCCGGTGTCCAGATAAGAGCCAACAAAATCTTTGCCTGCGTTTTCGATGACTTCCCGTGTTTCCCATGCCTGCAGTTCCTTGTGATTCTCAATCGCGATTTTGACTCCGGCATCCAGCACCTGGCTGCGAACTTCTTTGAGAACCTTGATGGTGGTTTCCATGTGCTTCTCCACAGGGCCGGGCGGCATCGTATACCGGTCACCTGCCAGAAGTCCGCGCACGATGGGAGATCCCATCGCTGCTGCCCGCTCGATGTTCTTTCGTAATGTTGCTACCGTTGCTGCGTAGGCGTCCTCTGTCTTTGGAAGAATAACCCCACCGCCGGTCTCGAGATGAAGTTGGGATTCCCGAGCCCAGGAACGTACATTGGCCCAATGCTTTGGATCCATCACACCGGGATCAAGTGAATCCTGAAGAAAGATCGCATCCAGTTTCTGTTCTGTGCAGTAGTTGATCAGTTGGCGATCATTCCAGCGTTGAAAGCGAAGACAGTATGTATTGATTCCAAGACGCCACTTTCGTGGAGCTGCCTGGGCTGCAAAAGCTGTTCCTGCGAGTACGACGCCTAATTCGCGACGGGTCATCAACTGAAGTATAGAAGGTTCACCATCCGTGCTGACTCATCCGTTTGAGGATGATGCCACTGTATCGATTCACGTTGGTGATTTTTCGTCGCAGTGGTGAGGGCACGATTGCGGCAAGCCGTGATGCTTGCTCTCTGTTGATGCGAGTTGCGGACATTTTGTAGTGATATTGAGAGGCTGCTTCTGCTCCATAGATTCCGGGACCCCACTCGATGACATTAAGATAGAGTTCCAGAATTCGCTGCTTTCCCAGAATCAGTTCGGCCAGGGGAACAATGGTCGCTTCAATCGCTTTACGGAATACAGAACCATGCAGAGTGAGAAACAGGTTCTTGACCAGTTGTTGTGTGATGGTGGAAGCGCCACGGATCCGTCTGTTGTCATCCTCGTCCATTGCCTGAACAGCAACCGTGCGGATCTGCTTCCAGTCAAACCCGTTGTGCTGGTAGAAACGACCATCCTCAGCAGCAATCACTGCACGTTGGATCTGAACGGAGATTTTTTCGAGGGGGATAAACTTCTGCCTCTTCGTATATGATCCCTTGCTGGTCCATGACTCCACCCTGCGCTGAATCTGGACGGCTGTTGTGGGTGGGTCGATCCATTTCAGAAGAAAGAGGGAAAAAATGACCCACCCGTAGAAGATACCCAGTGTGAGCACCACCACACGCAGAACACGAGACCATCTGATTTTCTTCAGAAGTTTCACTCAGTGCTCAGTAGTTTCTTCTGAATGGTTCTGTAGTTGCTGCTCAGGCAAGCATACCTCGTGCAGATACCTTCCACACGGTTTCCACTTGTCCTTTGCGGTGACAGATGATCCGGTTATGCAGGTTCACTGTGGGGTCGCAATGAGGAACCAGAAACTCGACACGATCCCCCAGGTTGACGGGCTTCTCTGATTTGGAGATGTCCAGACGTCCATGCTCATCACCGCCCCATGCGTATGTGGTGCCTGGATGCGAGATGCTTTGGGGAACACCACCGGAATCCGTAGAGAAAGTCTTGAGTCCACCATCGACAATTGCCGTGTCGTCGGAAGGCCTGGAATAGACACTGGTGACAACGGTCAGTGAATTACTGAAGTCCGAGTAACGTTCATTGCCATCCGCACCTCCAATGGAGTTGTATCCCTGATCCATGAAGAGGTAGCTGCCGGGTTGGAGTTCCGTCACTCCTTCGATTTCACTGTCGATGTTGTAGGTTCCGGTTGATCCTCCGGAGAGCCAGGGGCAGGGAATCCCTTTCTGTTCCAGCATGTGACGTGTGTCAACTGCCATGCCCATCATCTCGCGGGACATTTTTTTCCGTTCCTCAAATCCCTTGACGTGGGAGGAATGCCCGGAATACGCCTGGAGTCCGGCAAGTTTCAATCCCGGGAGCTGGGTGACAATTTCTGCCAGCGAGACAGCCGGAGCTCCAGGCTGGATTCCGTTGCGGCGTCCCACCAGAAGATCAATCGCGATGTTCAGCCTGACTTTTCCTGCCAGCGCTGCATCATTCAGATCTTTCGCATTTTGCGCGTTGTCCACGATATAGATGGTTTCGGGACGTTTGAGTGCAAAAGCGACTGCACGTTCTACGCGCCATTTTCCAGCCATCGCACCTGTAATCAGAAATCCGGTGACTCCTTCATTTGCCAGTGCTTCTGCTTCACTGATCTTTGCAGCACAGGCTCCAACTGCACCTTTCGCGATCAGATATTTTGCGATATCTGCCGATTTGTGTGTCTTGGCATGAGGACGCAGCGCGCGGCCACGTGACTTCGCATGGCTCGACATCTTTGCGGCGTTGGCTTCGAACTGGTCAAGGTCCAGAAGAAGGGCAGGGGTAGGGATCTCATTCGTGGAGAGCCTGCCTTTGATATTTCCGCTTTCCAGCATGCGATCTACCTCTGACCATGTCCGGGAAGCGCCGGAAAGAATCAAAGGAGATGCGGCCATGCCGATAAGGAACTGACGGCGATTGTTTGGCTCCATGACATGGCAGGATAGCACCCAACGTTAAAATAATCTTAATGTCTGAATTTGACTATGACCTTCTTGTGATCGGTTCGGGACCTGGCGGACATCGCGCAGCACTCCAGGCCGCAAAAATGAATAAGAAAGTAGCCATTGTAGAGAAGAAGGCAGCTGTGGGAGGTGTCAGTGTCAATCTGGGCACAATTCCCTCCAAGACCTTGCGGGAAGCTGTTCTGGAGCTGTCCGGCTACCATGAGAAATCCTTTTACGGGCAAAGCTTCACAGTCAAACAGAACATCACGATTGAAGATCTCTTCAACCGAACGGATCATGTTATTCGTCATGAAATCGATGTGTTGCGGGATCAAATGGGACGTAATGGAGTGGAGCTCATCGGAGCGACAGCATCATTCAGTGATTCTCATACGGTCAGCCTTGAATCTGCTGATGGGCGTGGTACCCGTGTAGTAACAGCAAAAAATATTGTCATCGCTGTAGGGACGCATGCAACGCAGAGCCCGGATATTCCATTCGATGGCAAGGATATTTTTACCAGTGACGATGTTCTGTCATTGGACAGGCTTCCGCGTACTCTGATTGTCGTTGGCGGTGGTGTCATCGGTCTTGAATACACCAGTATCTTTGCTGCGTTGGGAATCCGTGTCACGCTGGTGGACAAGCATTCCCGCCTTCTTCCCTTTGTCGATGAAGAGATCGTAGATGGTCTGATCTATCATCTGCGAGAAAAAAGAGTCACGTTGCGCCTGGGTGAGGAAGTCTCGGCTGTAAATGAACTGGAAGAAAATGCTGATGGCCATGTCCGCCTTCGACTGGCATCGGGGAAAACAATTGCTGCGGAAAAGGCGCTCTACTCCATTGGCAGGACCGGCAACACTTCGCGTCTGAATCTGGAAGCAGCAGGTCTCCAGGCAGACAATCGGGGACGTCTCAAGGTCAATCAGTCTTACCAGACAGAAATTCCTCACATCTATGCAGTGGGAGACGTGATTGGTTTCCCGAGTCTTGCTTCCACATCCATGGAGCAGGGCAGGCTTGCTGCCAGCCATGCCTTTGGACTTGAGGCGCACAGCTTCCCCGAATTATTCCCCTATGGAATTTACGCCATCCCCGAAATCTCCATGTGCGGACGTACAGAAGAGGAACTGACAGAGGCCGGTGTTCCCTATGAGATTGGCAAGGCTCGCTTCCGTGAGATTGCCCGTGGACAGATTGTCGGAGATACAACTGGAATGCTGAAGCTTTGTGTCCATGCGGAAACCCGTGAAGTGCTGGGTATCCACATCATCGGATTCAGTGCCTCAGAACTTGTGCATATTGGACAAGCGGTGATGGCCTTCAAGGGAACCATCGATTACTTCATTGATGCTGTCTTTAACTACCCCACTCTTGCTGAGGGATACAAGATTGCTGCGCTGGATGCAGCAAATCGATTGAGAGCGTATAGTCAGGCGTCCTAATCCGTCCGCACGAAAGGTCGCTTTCGATACTTCTGGGCTTCCTTGTCGACATCAGAATCAGGGGCAATCTGCTCAATCCGCTGATAAGCCTGTAGCGCCTTGTCCCGACGCCGGTTGACATCATGCAGTTGCCCGATGCGAAGCCACGCCATGGCTTCCGTATGCAGATCCATTCTGCCGGGATGGTCTGCGGCCCGGTGGAGATTGACCAGAGCCTTGTCATACTCCCGATACCAGAACTGGATATTGCCGCGAGCATAATCCACTTTTTCCTGAACCAGCGCACCATTACTATTGATTCCCTTTTTGAGGAGGTTCTCCATGGAATCCACAGCTGCCAGTGCCTTGACCCCATCCCCTGCGTCAGCCCACATCTGTGCCAGTTCCAGATGAAAGATGTAGTTGCGCGGAAACTTGCGGATCAGCTGCTGGACAAGAGGAATCGCAGCTTCCGGTCTCTTCTCCCGCCGGTAGATCATCCCCAACAGCATTTTGGCATCGACCTCATTCATGCGACCGCTTGCCGCTACTTCCTCGATTCTTTTAAGTCCACCTTCACGATCGCCACGAACCCCACCGAGAAAGCCCAGCATCCTCATATAGCGAGGTAATGACCCCACGACGTAATCGTGTACCCCCTGAATGAGCTTGGCATCGACAAAGGTGGGGTCCAGTTCCAATGCCTGGTTGCCCAGCTTGCGGGAAGATGTCAGGTCTTTGAGAGCGTCGAAGTAAGCCTTGCGGACAAGGAAATTCCAGTTACCTCGCAGGCCATAGGAGATACAGAGGGCGTACACAGCACGGGTATCCTTGGGGTCCTGGTCGATCCTCGCCTGGGAAAGCTCCATGGCTGTCTGCAGGGCAGCGGTAAATTCTTCCTCAACATTGGGAGGAACTTCCAGTTTGCTGCGACGCACCGGGTTGGCTCCTGTGGCCAACTGACTTTCCAGCATCCCGGACTTCAGCATTTCCCGGTAAAGAAGCGCCCGAGCAAGATAATTGTGACGTTCCGCTTCTTTGGGAGAAGCTTTGACGGCACCCCTGAATTCAGTGATCGCCTGATCGAATTCGAAATTATAAAAATGATCGAACCCTTTGTTTATGTTCTGGCTCATTGCTACAGAGCAGAAAAGGATCAACCCTGCAGCAATGCGCATCATCTGGTGAGAAATTCTTTCATGCGACGTACTGCTTCCGTAAGGTTTTCGAGTGAGTTGGCATAGCTGAATCGAAGATAGCCTTCGCCATATGCTCCAAAAGAAGTTCCGCTGAGACATGCGACACCTGCTTCATAAAGCAATTCATCTGCCAGTTGTTTGGAACTTCTGCCCGTCCCTGTGATCTTGGGGAAAGCATAGAAGGCGCCTTCCGGCACAGGACAGCGGAATCCGGGAATCGAGTTCAATCCGGCAATAAATACATCACGTCGCTTTCTAAACTCGGTCACCATGCGTTCCGGCTCATCCTGCGGGCCGGTCAGCGCTGCCAATCCTGCACGCTGGGTGAAACTGGCTGTACATGAGTTGGAGTTCACCATCAGCTTGTTCATTGCCTCAATGATCCATGTCGGTGCCACTGCATAACCCAGGCGCCATCCCGTCATGGCATAGATTTTGGAGAAGCCATCCAGAATGATGGTTTTTTCTGCCATGCCGGGAAGGGAGGCGATGGATACAGGAGCAGCTCCGTAATACATGCGCGAATAGATCTCATCGGACAGCACAATGATGTCGCGATCCCGGATCAGTTCCGCGATAGCCACCAGATCCGCTTCCGGGATGACTCCTCCGGTGGGGTTCTGGGGCGAATTGAGGATCACCATTTTGGTCCGGTCTGTCAGGCTGTCCCGGAATACATTCAGGTCAAAGGAAAACTGACGTTCTTCGAGAAGAGGGATGGGGACAGGTTTGGCCTCACAGAACTTGATCATGGACTCGTAGATGGGGAAGCCGGGATTCGGGTAAATTACCTCATCGCCGGGATTGACCAATGACAGCAATGCGTAAAACATGACGGGCTTGCCGCCGGGAACGACACAGACATTCGCTCCTGTCAGAGGAATGTACCGTGTGGAGGAAATATGATCGGCAATGGCCTCCCGCAGCTGGGGATCACCCTGCGTGGGGCCATAGCTGGTCCACCCCTCGTCGAGAGCTTTCTTTCCGGCTTCGATGATGTGAGCCGGGGTGGGAAAGTCAGGTTGTCCAATTTCGCAATGCACCACTGTTTTTCCGGTTGCCTCTACTTCACGAGCCTTCACCAGGACTTCAAAAGCTGTCTCGACATCCAGACGTGAGATTCTGTCCGCTAGTTTCATTCTTTGTTCTTTCTCTCTGTCAGGACGGAATTTGTGTCCCATCCTTTTCCCATCTGTCTGTATTAGCAGATGAGGTAAAAATTACCGGCGTTTGTCACCTTAGAGACCTGAGCCCCGTGCTGACTGCCAGTCTCTTACAATCAAGAATAGCTTGCACGTTCGTCGCCGGAGGATCGTCAGAGATTGCAGAAGGCCTCCATGCGAACGGCGACTGTTGTACTGATGCAGGAAACTACTCCGGCTCCGGAAATCCGCGAAGCACAGGACCGCTTTGTGCAGCAGAACATGCGTCGCATCTTTCTGCTCATCTATCGGATGGTCGGTAATGTATCCGATGCTCAGGATCTGACGCAGGAAACCTTCATTAAGGCTCTTCAACGTAAGGATCAGCTGAAAGACCTTGAAAAATCGGCTCACTGGCTGAGCCGGATCGCGACAAATACAGCTATCGATTTTCTGCGGCGACATGGCCGGGTGGCATTTTCAGCCATTGATGAAGTTATTGATCCGTTAGTGGACCGGGAATACATCAGCCCGGAAGAACGAATCCTGCGAGCAGAAAAGAAAGCATTCCTGGACCAGGGACTGGAAACCCTGACACCCCGGGAACGGGCTGCCCTGCTGCTGCGGGATGTGGAAGATCTCCCCGCGGAAGAGGTTGCTGCCCGCCTGAACTGTTCCAAGGCAACCGTCAGATCGCATATCGCAAATGCCCGTGTGAAATTTCGGAACTATCTGCTCAAAAGGGGGAATCAATGATCGGACATCTCAGTGATGAAACATTGGCACTCCTTGCCGGTGAGGATCTGACGGGATTTTCCCGCTGGAAAGCCCGGCACCATATCCGCAAATGTCAGATCTGCAGACTGGCTCTCGAAGAATTCCAGAGGACCCGGAAAGAGTTCGCCTGGGCCGCTGATGATCTACCGCTGGGTTTGAATTGGAATCAGCTTTCCCGTGAGATGCGGGCAAATATTCATGTAGGACTTGAGGCGGCAGAATGTGTCACTCCTCCCCGGGTATCCTCGGAACCTGTAGGCTGGCGGGCGACCATCGCCTTCGCCTCGCTGGCGACAGTGGTGCTGGTGGGCTGGTATCTGAGTGTTCCCCGGTTTATCCCCCGACCATTTACTTCAGTGACTGCCGATTCGCGAGTAGTTGAGGCGACTCCTGCCGGAGTGGAACTCAAACACGGAGCCCAGGGATTTACCCTCTTGAATCCACGCACGGACCACGTGACGTACTCCGTGGATGTGGCCGGAGCACGGGCTCAATACGTGGATATGGAAACAGGACAGGTGACGATCACTCATGTATCGCTGGACTAGTCTTCTGTTCATCACGGCTACCGTTCTTCTGGGGCAGACGAATGCCTGGGGACAGCTGAAGGTAGAGTTCCCGGCAGATTCTCCTGTGTCTGCTGTGGGTGTGGATCAGGGCGCCAGTGGGTCCATGATGCGAGGCTCTGCGGTTTCGCTGGATATCCATGCCTCCTTATCTCTGCGGAATAACTCTACGGAGCGCATCCGCGCCATCACCCTTCTGGTGACGGCGGCTGAACTGACAGCAGGGGGGAAGGCTTCGGTGACCATCCCCAGTCTGGATGTCCGGCCCGGAGAAACATTTCCGGTGCGCGTGGATTTGCGGCTGCTGCGTCCTGCCTCCGGGACACGAACTCCGGTTCTGGTCACGATTGATGGCATTCTTTTCGACACACTGAACTTCTATGGTCCGAACAAGCTGAACTCCCGCCGCTCCATGCTGGCATGGGAGCTGGAAGCCCGTCGGGACAGAAAGCACTTTATCGAAGCCTTATCCCGGTCCGGACAGGATGGGCTACGTCGTGAGATGATTGCTTCTCTCAACCGCCAGTCTGAATTGCCCCGGATGAATGTCCAGGTTGTGCGCGGGCGAGTTTCCAGCGTGAAAGATGTGGAAAGTATTCAGTTTGCTGCGCTCGACTTCCCGGAAGCTCCGATTGAGATTCTGAATGGATCCGCAGATCGTGCAGACCAGAAGAATGTTCTTTCTCCCCGGTTTGAACTGAGGAACCGTTCCCGGCAGGATATCCGGTTTGTGGAACTGGGATGGAACGCTCTGGGTGGCTTCAGTGGCTCTCTTCCGGCACCTGTGATGCTGGCACCGGGAAAGGTCCAGAAAGTGGATCAGGCGGTCACCCTGCGCTTCCCCACGCCTGCTTCATCACTGTCTGCCTACATCGCTTCCGTTGAGTATGGGGATGGCTCCGTCTGGATTCCTTCCCGACACAAGGTCATTCAGGTTTCTCCCGAAGAGCAGCGACTCTCGGAAATTTATCGGCGCAAGGGACTCGACGCACTCGTCCAGGAATTGCGAAAATTCGAATAGTGGCGTTATCCATCGAAAGTGCAATCGGACGATCTCCGGACTCTCTGACGATTCAGGAGCGGGAGCAATGGGCAGGGCAGTGGATCGCTCTGGAGATCTACTCTCCGGAGACTTTGCCACTTCGGCTAATTGCCGCCACGGGGTTTACGCCTGCAGAATGCGCTGCTCAGCTTCAGTCTCGTGGATTGAAGCCTTCTGACTTCGAATTTTCTATTCTTAAACCCGCCTGGTAGATACCTTTCCACAGGGGTAATTTTCGTGCAACCCCTTTATTTCTGAATCCAAATTGACAATTTTCTAATCCCTATGGACAATAAGGGAATTAGAAATGAGTTTGTCTCACCTCCGTGCCCTGGAAGCGGAATCGATTCACATTATCCGGGAAGTAGCAGCCGAATTCCAGAAGCCGTGTCTGTTGTATTCCATCGGAAAAGATTCAAGTGTTCTTTTGCGCTTAGCGCAGAAAGCATTCTATCCAGGGAAGATACCGTTTCCGCTGATCCATATTGATACCACTTATGAGTATCCGGAAATGATCGAGTTTCGGGATTCTTATGCAAAAGAAATCGGGGCTGATCTGCTGGTTTACACCAACGAGAAGGCTGTAGCTGATGGTGCAAACCCCTATGATCTGGGTACTTCCAAATGCTGTAATCTTCTTCGCACCCGTGCATTGGTAGAAGGATTGAAGAGCTACGGATTTGATGCTGCCCTGGGTGGGGCAAGGCGGGACGAAGAAAAATCCCGTGCCAAGGAGCGTGTCTTTTCCTTGCGTGATCCGCATGGACAGTGGGACCCGAAGAATCAAAGACCGGAGTTGTGGAATCTCTATAACGGGATGATCAATCAGGGTGAGAGTGTCCGGGTATTTCCTCTTTCCAACTGGACTGAATTCGATGTCTGGCAGTACATTCATGAAGACCAGATTCCGATTGTTCCTCTATACTTCGCAAAACCGCGTCCGGTGGCAGTACGAGGTAACTCTCTGATTCCGCTGGAAGCGAACGTGAAGCTGCTTCCGGGGGAAACGCCCCAGACCATCATGTGCCGGATGAGATCATTGGGATGTACGCCCTGTTCCGGTGCCATCCGTAGTGAAGCAGATACGATTCCCAAGATCATCGATGAACTGAAAGAGTTCCGTCGTTCTGAACGGGAAAATCGTGTGATTGACCATGACCAGGAAGGCTCCATGGAGTTGAAGAAGCGCGAGGGATATTTTTAATGGCCGCCCATCCTGTTTCTATGGATACTGTCAGTTCGAAGGAAGCTCGCAGTGCCCGTCTGTCCAGCTTTCAAAAGCAGGATGACGAGAAGGATCTTCTCCGGTTCTCAACTGCTGGTTCTGTGGACGATGGAAAATCCACTCTGATCGGACGTCTGCTGTTCGACGCCGGTGGTGCGTTTGAAGATCAGATTGAAGCAGTCAAGGCTTCCAAGGTGAACCGTGCGGGTGAAGGCCATGTGGACTTTTCTCTGCTGACAGATGGCCTGAAGGCAGAACGTGAGCAGGGCATCACGATTGACGTTGCCTATCGCTACTTTGCCACTCCGCGCCGGAAGTTCATCATTGCCGATACACCCGGCCATGAGGAATACACCCGAAACATGGCTACCGGAGCATCCACCTGTGATGCCGCAGTGGTCCTGGTGGACGTACGTCATGGTCCGACAGAGCAGTCCCATCGGCATGCGAATATCGCACGTCTGCTGGGAATTCCGAATGTAGTTGTCGCCGTCAACAAGATGGATCTGGTGAACTGGGACCAGGCGGCGTTTGATCGAGTACGTGATGCTTTCCCCGGTGCCTATCATGTTCCGGTTTCCGCCCTGATGGGTGATAATGTCGCGACCCGTTCGGAAAATATCAAGTGGTATACAGGCCCCAGCCTACTGGAACTGCTGGAAGAACTACCTGTCGAACATCGGATGAATGAGCCTTTACGGTTTCCGGTACAGATGGTGATTCGCCCTGATTCGAATTTCCGTGGATATGCAGGGCAGATCGCAGCCGGAAGAATCCGGGTGGGAGAAGAAATCACCGCATTACCTTCCCAGAGAACAGCGAAGGTGTCCCGGATTGTGACCTTTGACGGAGATCTGGATGAGGCTGTATCACCGATGTCCGTCACCATCGTGCTGGACCGGGAAATCGACCTCAGCCGGGGAGGAATGCTGGCTGGCGATGTCCTTCCGCTGGCGTCCCGCAAGATTCGTGCTCAGGCCGTTGCTTTGCTTCCCGGAGGAATTCAGGCAGGGCGTGAATATTTCCTGAAGCATACATCGCAGACCGTTCCTGCTACTTTACTGCGGGGAACACTCCCCATGAACGGAATCGGGCAGGTGGAGCTGGAAACAACCCGTCCCATCTACTTTGATACGTATCGTGAAAACCGTTTGACTGGTGCGTTTGTGCTGATCGACCGGGTAACGCACAATACTGTGGCAGCAGGAATGATCGACAAGGCTGGTGAGCGCCAGACGGAATCGATTCTGCTGAAGGTAGCGCGTCAGTTGCGCAAAGCTGCTGATGCGCTGGAAGAGTTCTCGCAGGGAGGCGGAATATGATTGATCCAGTTCCAGTAATTCGTGAAGCGCTCACTCGAAGTGAGAACGCATGTTTCACTTGCAGCTTTCAGGCGGAAGATGTTGTGGTTCTGGACTTTCTTCGGAAAGAGCGACCAGATATTCCTGTGCTTTTTCTCGAAACCGGATACCACTTTGCTGAGACGTACGCGTATCGTGACCGGCTGGCAAAAGAGTGGAATCTCAATCTGATCAATCTCATGCCAAAGATGCCGCTGGCTGAGCAGGAAGCCCAGTTTGGCAAGCTGTATCAGGAAAGGCCCGATCAGTGCTGTGGCATTCGAAAAGTGGAACCTCTCTTCCGGTCTCTCGAAGACTATGAAGTCTGGTTCACTGGATTGCGTCGTGAACAGTCTCCCACCCGCGCTGGTCTGGAGGCGTTTGGAACGCATCGTCTGGTGTCCGGGAAGACGCTGGAAAAGATTGCTCCCTTATATGACTGGACCTGGAAGGAAGTCTGGGCCTATCTGACCATCAATGAGATTCCTCATCTGGAACTCTATGACAAGGGTTATACGTCCATTGGATGTGAGCCCTGTACCGCCATCACCTCAGCAGACAACCTGCGAGCTGGACGCTGGGGCGGCAAAAAGCTGGAATGTGGAATCCACATTGAGCCGGTAGCAACGAAGTAAGGAGTTTCCGTGGTTTATCTTGTGGGTGGTGGTCCGGGAGATCCCGAACTGCTGACAGTCAAAGCTCATCGGATTCTGCAGACGGCAGATGTGGTGCTCTATGATCGCCTCATCTCAGCAGAAGTGCTGATGTGTATCAACCCACAGGCGATTCTCATAGATGTCGGCAAGGATGAAGGCCAGCAGTGTGAGATGCAGCGCCGGATTTCTGCCCTGCTCATGGAATACTCCAGTCAGTATGAAAAGGTGGTCCGCTTGAAGGCCGGCGATCCAATGGTATTTGCTCGTGGAGGAGAAGAGATCGCCGAACTGGCCGCAGCAGGTGTTTCTGTGGAAGTGGTGCCCGGCATCAGTTCATCACTGGCCGCACCGATCCTTGCCGGAATTCCGCTGACCTATCGTGGAGTGGCCAGAAGTTTTGCTATTGCCACCGGACATGGCAAGGATGGTGTGCTGCAGGACTGGTCCGCTTATGCACACATCGATACTTTGATCATTCTGATGGGCGTCCGTTCTCGTCGCGAGATTGCATCGGCACTGATTGCTTCAGGTCGCGCGGGTAATCAACCAGTAGCATTTATTGAACGGGCATCTACACCGACAGAACGTCGTATCTATGCGAAATTGTCAGAAGTTGCTGCCGGTACTGTGGAAGTGGAAGCACCGGCAGTCTGGATTTCAGGCGAAGTGGTCTCACTCCGCATTGGCGGGGATATCGCCGGGCACTTCCCAGCGACCCCAGGATACGGAACGGAAGATCGCCTCGAGAACGTGAAGATTCTCGACGGACTCCTCTAAAGAAACCGGGACCTCGCCTTTTCCCGCTACTGCTTTTGCGAAAGCATCTCCCTGTAACGTGTACTGATCGACAGCTTCAAAAGTCTCGGTACGGATTCCTGATCCGTCCAGGGCTCCCCCGATATCGACAAAGATCCGTGTCTTCTGGTCCGGCGGAGCATTAAAGGGAATTTCTACATCAATGCGGCCTTTTGTCCCCAGAATCTGGACGCGCTGGTAAGGCACAAGCTGTGTGGAACAGGTAAATACTGCCTGTCCATTTTTGAAATCCAGAATGGCTGAAGAGAGGCGATCCGTCAGCAGAGCAGGATCTTTTTCCACCAGTCCGATGACTTTACGGGGTTCGCTGCCAAAGATGGAGCGGGAAACAAAAACCGCATAGCAGCCGATGTCATAGATTGCTCCTCCGCCGATGTCTGGCTTGTTGCGGATGTTCTGGGGATCAGCATTGAAGTAACTGAAGGCCACCTGGATGGAACGCAGGTCGCCGATCTCTTCGGAATCGACAATCTCCTTCGCGCGGACCCATTGGGGATGGACGCGCACCATGAACGCTTCTGCGATCTGTACCTTGTTGCGATCCCGCGCTTCAATCAGCGGCTGGATTTCGGCTGCGGTCAGAGCAAGGGGCTTTTCGCAAAGCACATGCTTGCCTGCATCGGCACTGCGGATGGACCATTCGACATGCATGTGGTTGGGCAGCGGATTGTAGATCGCATCGATATTTGGATCAGCAAGCAACTCTTCATAAGATCCATATGCGGTGGGGATGTTCAGCTGTTGAGCGAATGCCTGAGCTTTTGCCAGATCCCTTGAGGCAACTGCCACAACTTCTGTCAGTTCACTGCGCTGCATGGCGGGGACGGACTTGTTCAGGGCGAATTTTGACGCTCCCAGAACGCCGATCCGCAGTTTCTTTTGCATGCGTTTCAGTCTCGCATGTTCGGCCATCCGGTACTCTTCTTCTGCTTCTCTTTTGCGACCTCGTTCAGAGAGATGGTTGGCCAGCATCAGATGTGGTTCCGGATCGGTGTCATCAATACGGAGCGCCTCATGACACCAGTTGGAAAATGCCCGGATTTCATTGATGCGAAGAGAGAGACGTGCAAGGTGCTTGGGAATCCGTGCGTCATCGTGGGTGAGAATCAGAGCCTGTTCCAGAAGATCAATCGCCAGGTCCAGCTGATTCTCCTGCTCGGCTTTGAGGGCCTGTTCAATTAAAGATTCTACGGGCATGAGAAACGATCATTTCTCAGGGTATACTGAAGACTCACGCCCTGTACGGGCGCGTAGCTCAGCTGGTTAGAGCGCCTGCTTCACACGCAGGAGGTCCGGGGTTCGAGTCCCTGCGCGCCCACCATTCCATGCGGTTTTTAGCCTTTGTATCAAAAGATGTATCCCTCTAACTTCCCTTTTCGTAGACGCGTAAATTGAGATATGTTGTGCCAACTCAAAGGGAGGAGTTTAGTAAATAGCATCCAGCTATTGTCAGAGCTGTGAAATATCTGCAAAGAGTATTTATAGCCTCATTTTTAATTATTCCGATGAAGAATTGATGCCAATGTTTGCAAATACTTTTAAATTCTATCTTGACGATCTCCCTGATCCAGATGTCATTGCAAATGGTACAACCGGAAGCCTTGAATCAAATGCATCATCTCTCCTCTCCAGCGCAGCTTTTTGCAAAAGATGTATTCGTAGAGTTAATCAAGGTAGGCTGTCCTGATATTCAACATAGCCATAACCAAGAAAATTAATGTTGAAAGTATGACTCTCTATATCTTGTGCATGAATATCTCTGGTGAAAAATTTTCCCATTAAGTTTTTCAATAGATATATGGATGAAATACACTTCAAGAGAAGACTAAATGAGAAGCAGAAAGTTAAATGCTGATTTAGGTAATAGGTTTACTCTCATTCTTGAGCAGGAATATGGGAATTTTGGTCCCTGGAGATGTGTTTTGAAGGGGCAAGACCAGCATTCAAATTATCTTGAACTGGGTTTTGAAGAAAGCGAAATTCTATATCAAAAATATGCTTATTTCTTTGCGATGGGATATTTGGAATCGAGCCATATTTATGAACGACAGCCATTCCACTCTTTGAAATGGACCGAATCCGATTCCTGAGAATCTGACTTTCTTCCTTCATTCAACCCTGAAGTCTTCAGCAGATCAAACAATTGCCGATATGCTGGATTCAATTGCGGATCATGAGAAAATAAACAGTAAGGCTCTAAATAAAGCTCTAAAGGAGATGAATGGCTAAAAGAGGAAACACAAGTTTCATGAAGCGTCAAAAAGAACAACAACGCAAAGAAAAACAGCAGGAAAAGTTTGCCAAGAGAATGGATCGAAAGCAAGAAGTTACTGCTGACTCTTTACCTGAGGACAACCCTGAGGACAACGATGATCAATCCCTCGCGCAAGAAAATGATTCCAATCATCAAACCAACGTGCTAGAGTAACTGAAGTATTTGTCGGTCTTTCTAAAACTCTTGGCATCTTCCACGTCTGGTCCTGATTGGCCCCCTCGTTCATCCTGCCTTCTCATTCCTGTTGTACAACCCAAGAAAGAAATAAAATGAAGAATATCTTCGTTGGAAATTTAAACTTTGAAGCCACTGAGCATTCTGTCCGGACTCTGTTTGAAGAATACGGAACCGTTGAGCGGGTGAGCATTATTACAGATCGCGACACTGGTCGCGCAAAAGGCTTTGGATTTGTAGAGATGAGCGTCAATTCAGAAGCAGATCATGCGATCAGTGAACTGAATAATTGTGACTTTGGCGGAAGATCTCTGAATGTGAATGAAGCTCGTCCTCGTGAACAGCGCGATTTTGGAAACTCCAACAGGCAACAGAGCTACAGTGGAAATCGGTCCAATCGTTATTAATCCTCTCTTTTAAAACATCAGGAAGAAGTCCTTCAGAGAAAGACCCGAAGGACTTCTTCTTATTCTTCAGGCTTTTTTTTAAATCCTGAATAACTTTCCTTCTCCCGTCCAAACATTAACTTGTGTGGTTGAAATAGCCACCGGCTGTTTATTCCCGAAAGAGAAAATATGATTGTTAAGGTTCCAAACCATCGATTTATTTTGAAGGGATTTTCCCAGGTAACAGGAGGAAGGAGTTTTCAGTTCGAAGATATCGATGAAAATAACGTAAAAACGGCTGTTTCAGTTTTTGCTGATTTCACACTGATTCGAGCATACGGAATAGGTATTCAGGAGCTTCCATTACTTTGTCTTGAACTTCTCACCCGGCGCGCTGATATAAAGAAAAGTTGCAATCTGGTACTGACTGAGCTGGAAATGGATCAGATTCAATCTGATCGAAAAACAGCAAAAGAAGCTTCAGCCCAAAAACGAAAACATTTCAAGCCAGTAGTATCCGAAAATACCGGGATAGGTTGGAGAGCTAACCCGATCAACACACAAAAAAGTAACTACTGAGAATTTTTCAGAATTTGTGATCTTTGCGATATCAAAATTTTAAGATTTGCTTGTGATTGGAATTCTTTGAAAAATACATAAAAAATAAAAACTAAATGAATTCCAAATTTGCTACGAATATCAATGATCACCATCAACTGGAGATCTTTCAAACCAATGGAGACTGGTTATTTCGCATAGTCAAGCCTTTACCAGGTGTGATGCCAAAGCTGGTGGTCAATACCCCAGCAATTACTCTAGGCCAGAATGATTTCGATGAATCCTTCAAATTGCGGGCCTATAACTATATAAGTGATCAGGGCGCACTGAAGCTCTTTCCATTCTCTTCCTTGACCTGGTATTTCTCCTATTGATTCAGGAGTTATCTCCTGGTAACCCGTTTCAGTTTTTTCATGCAATTTAAAAAGCCATTGAATAGGGATATCGGATAGAGCCGGATTGCATGTCTTCCGGTGCGAGGATCACCTGCCGGGTTTCTTGAAGAAATTGTTCCACTCCATTTCCTTCTATATCCTGAAACTGTACCTGCAGAACCCTTGGTTTCTGCCATTCTCCATTCGGTCCGAATGATACTTTTCCAGCTACTGTATCGAACTGGGCGTTCCGGGAATAGTCAATCAGGAGATCATTCTGAAGACTGTTCGTTGCCTGGACTGCCTGAGCAATTACTTCCATCTGTGCATATGCAAAAAGAGCGATGTAATGGCCCATCAGGTCTGCACCTTCACTGGCCGCGCGGGATTGATAGGTCTCAAGAAACGAATCGGTTGCTGTTGTGCGAAGAGCCTGCACTGGAACCCAGTACTCATAATTAATGACTCCATTGAGGAGTGGACCTAGTTCCATCCGAACGTCAGAGTTTTGAGGTCCAATCATGGAAGCGCCCACCATCTTCGGTTGAAATGTACTTTCGCGCAGTGCCCGAATCAGGCCAACCGAGTCTGCAAGATAGGAGCAAAGAAAGAGCAGGTCACACCCTGAAGATGCTGCCTGCTCAATAACCGGCTGGAAGTTTGTTGTGGTTAACGGATAAGTTTGTTCATGAACCACCGTAAACCCATATCGTTTTGCATTCTCTTTTGCACCAAGAATGGGATTTCGGGAGAATTCCGCATCTGCAGATATCAGGGCAACTGTCGTTGGCCGTGGCGATTGTTGCGCACCGACGGAAAAGAATCCTTCGGTCAATGCTGAATTGGGATCAGGACCAGTGGGGACCATTGAAAAATATCCGTCATAGCCCAACTCCTGATTCACACCCAGTCCGAGTAGTCCAACGAAAAACAGACGACGTTGTTTCACTAGTTCCATTGCCGGACGAAGTGAATTTGTTCCATAGCCTCCGGCAATCAGATCTATATGGTCTTCATCCAATAATCTCTCGTAGATTTTCTCTACGAGAGATGCATCTGCCTGATCGTCGATGCAGATCAGATCCACAGGCCGGCCAAGCAGTCCTCCGGAACGGTTGATATTTTCCTGCCAGATTTTATGAGCAAGACGGGCGGAACGGGCATTTCCCGCCAGTGGTCCAGTCAGTGACAGGGTATAGCCGATACGGAGTGGATGGGACATTGTCTAGACTCCGCTCCCACCTCTGCCTGCCAGCAGCTGGAACTCCCAGGCAAGAGCAACTCCAGATCCACCGCCATGTTCCATCAGTACTTTGCCAACGGCTCCGGCAGTTTCCTCACGTGCCCAGTCCCGCTGCCATTCACCAATCAGGGCAAACCATGTGATGGGCACGACACCGGCATTGACCATGCGGCGAATGGCCATATCATGGGCCTCTGCTGAAACACCTCCGCACGCATCGGTCACAATGAATACGTCATACCCTTCGGCTAACGCCTGCATCGCTGGCATTGCCAGACATACTTCCGTCCATAAGGCAGCAAGGATTAATTGCTTGCGTCCCGTCTTTTTGATGACATCCACTACGTTGGGGTCTTCCCAGGTATTGATGAAAGTTCGATTGATCGGCTTTTGTTCAGGAAACACATCCTGAAGTCCCTGAAGAATGTACCCTCCGCGTTCTTCCACCACAGTGGTCAGAATAGTGGGGACATTAAATGCCTTTGCCGTCTTGGCCAGGCCAATCACATTATTCACGATCACTGCCGGTTCATGGCTGTGCAGATTTGCGAATTGATAAGGCTGATGATCAATCAGGACAAGAATGCTGTCCTCGGGGCGAAGCAATGCTTCCAGACCGGTTTTTACGGGCATAAAATTTCCTTTTTGTGATGATTATTTGGTTCCGGTTTATCAAGAGCCGGGGGAATCAAGAATAACGTGAAGAGCCTGAATGAGGCCCCCAGAGACCTGTGCGATATCCGTCCCTGTCACTGCAACGGGTCCATTGGCTGGACCGCACAACCAACGCAGGCGACCCACGCCATGGTGCCCGGATCCGGTGCCGTTGGAAGTAAACACGAAATTCACAGGTAGGGTGTCCAGCAATTCCTGTACTGCATTGTCGATGGCAACATGGCCATGTGCTTCTCCCTGCGGTTCATACAAAACTGCATCTTTTGCATAGATCTCAGCGATTGCTTGACGACGCTTTTCAGGAACCCGTTCACCGAACACGCGAATAAGATTCTTCCGAAGAATCCTGTCAAAATCATCCATGGCAGGAACTCCGGTTTCGTTAATATCAGCAGATGATTTTTGGGGTTGATCAGGTTGCACTGGATGTATCGTAGTCCTGATCGTGCCTGATTACACTGATCAATTCTTCGATGGCTGTCTGATCCTACGAAAAGTTAGCTGAGTCGATCTCTGCGCCACGCGATGGGAGTTACCCCTATATGGCGACGGAATGTGCGACCCAGATGAACGGCATCGGCAAAACCTGTTGTTTCAGCTACCTGTTCGAGTGTTGCACTCGTCGTCAAAAGCAGTTGCTGTGCATGCCGGATGCGGGCATCAATCTGCCAACGGTAAGGAGCCATCCCTGTGGATACGCGGAATGCTTGTGAGAAATGTGACTGTGATAGTCCAGTCAGTTTTGCCAGTATTGCAAGTTCAATCCGTGCCGGAAGATGTTCATGCAGATAGTCCAGAACTCTCCGCAATTGCCATGGGGCAAGGCCGGCAGAGGCCTTCAGTTTCGTTGTGGGGTTTGCAATCAGGCGAGCGACGATTGCTGATGTGAGACCGTCACCATATAGCTGAGATGAAGGATCGTCATCGTGGACGGCATCTGATAAAAGCTTGATCAGGGTCCATAAAGAGTCATCTGCGAAACGTAGGCGTGGAATCGTCACATCTCCCTGCCGGATGTTGTGTTCCAGATGTTCTGTCACTGATCCGAGATGGAAAGTGATCATTGCATCACGGATAAACTTCATATCCTCGCTATATCCCCATATCTCAAGACCGGCAGGTGCGAAGTACATATGTTTTGGAGAATAGGGGACTTTGCATTTTTCGTTTTCACGAAAACGAGGTTCACAGGGGCTTCCGACTTCCTCCAGCAATGCACCTACCCGTGTCTGCGTTTCATAACACAAATGATGAGCGACTCGTCCTGAACAGTGCGCAGAGATGACATCCAGACGGACTCCATTCCATGATCTGTGGACGACTGACATATCGATGACATTCTCAGGCAAAGGAATAATCTGATCGGCACGTGTCTTCACGAAATAACTCCTTTTGCGTATTGATTCTTACTGTAGTCTTTTTGATTCAGAAATGATGCATGAGAAGTTTACTTCGTCAGAGAAGGATCTCTGTTATTTTTGAAATCACTGGCATAATCTGAGCACTGGATTCTGGAGGAAGCGATTTATGACAGTTCGCACGCAGCCGAGTGAAAGCCTGTTGTAATTTTTCTTCATGGAGAGTTTCACACCTTATACAATGGCTCGGATGCTGAAACTTTTCCTGATCCCCATTATTCTTGGCGCGACACTCTTTGGTGAGGAAATCTCCGTTGTCCGTGATCAGGGGAAGACACATCTGGATGCACAGAAGATTGCACAGATTCCGGTCCGCATGAAGTCCTATGTCGATCAGGGAACAATTGCCGGTGCGGTAACTCTGGTCGCCCGTCATGGCGTTGTGGCTGCGCTGGACAGTACGGGTTATACAGACATGGAGACCCGTCAGCCCATGAAGACGGATGCTATTTTTCAGCTTCATTCCATGACCAAACCCATCGTCGCGATTGGCGCAATGATCCTTGTCGAGGAAGGAAAAATCGCCATCAACGATCCTGTGGAAAAGTATCTGCCAGAATTTCGTGGGATGTGGGTAGTGGATTATGGCGATAAAGACCGGAAGATGCTACGCCGCCCATCAAGAGTCATCACGATACGCGATCTGATGACACACACATCGGGGCTTCCGTTAAATCCTCCAGCCGGGATCGGTGAACTGCATGGTGCCTTGCACAAGACACTCAATGAAGTGATTCTGGTCATCTCACAACAGCCTCTTGCCTTTGATCCGGGCACGCGATGGATGTACAGCAATACCGGAATCGCTGCGCTGGCACGCGTGATCGAAGTGGTTTCAGGAACTCCCTATGAAATGTTTCTGGAACAGCGCATTTTCAAACCGCTGGGTATGAAAGATACGCATACGTTCCCACCCAAAGAAAAATTTCATCGTATGCCGACGGCTTACATTCTGCGGGAAGGGAAGACATTGAAATACACTTCCGATCCTCTGGGCGAAGGCGCAATGAAGTTTCGGGAGAACGCGAAGTATCCTTTGCCGGAAGGGGGACTCTATTCCACGGCCAGTGATCTGTTCATCCTGTGCCAGATGATGCTGAGTGGCGGAGAGTATAAGGGCGTGCGGATTCTCTCTCCTGCTTCTGTGGAAGTGATGACTACTGTCCATACCGGAGATCTGAAAGCCAGCGCCCCGGGGTTGGGTGCTGGGCTAGGCTGGACCGTGGTGCGGAATGCAGATGCAGGTCCTTTATCCTTGGGAACTTTTGGCCATGGTGGACGTTATGGGACTTATTTCTTTGTAGATCGAAAGCGGGACATGCTGGGAATCTTTCTGATTCATCGTGAAGGTGGCAGCGAAGAGAAGAATGCTTTTGTCTCACTGGCTACCGCAGCAGCGATTGACTAAAGTCTCATTTCGCCTGGGAAAACAGGTCTGGCTTCGTTTCGCGCAGGATTTCCAGAATCGCAATGCGAATATCCTTTTTCAAATGAGGATAGTGAGCCGGATCTTCCTCAGACTGAAGCACCTGAATGATGCGATCTGCTACTGCTGCCTTTTCCCTGGATGGAAGTGCATCAAACTGCGCGCTGTAGATCATGTAGCTCAGCGGATAACGGAAGATGCGGGTCTGCAGATCAAAGTCCCGTAGTGAGCGACCTTTTGCATCGTGTGGGCCTCTCTTCGGAAATGTCTGCGTAAAGGTGGAAACACCTTCAACGGGTTCGGTGATGGGAGCTTCACCCAGAAAGAAGAACACATCCACCAGATCTTTGACGCGCGCCTCGGTATTGTTGCCCATCCTGGATTCCCAGTGGAGTCGTGTCAGCAGATTGGTTGCGGAGGTCTGGTGTTCCAGAGTCATCAGCGCAACAATGTCACTCATCGGACTCACCAGCATCTTCTTTTCGATACGCAGTGGAAGTTCCGTCTGGTTCTGTATTCCCATTCCATTGGCAGGCTGGTTGAGCTGATCCGGCGCCGAAGGGTTCAGCGCAAATGCATTGGACCGATCAGATTGCTGTCCTTTCTTCGCATGGATGTACCATCCACCCCACCGTTCCGCAAATGGAGTCCGGTAATCGGTCAGAACGGAACCACGGCGTGAAGGAATCCCCATGCCATTCGGAAATACGGAACTGATGAACAAGCCGGGGACTCCGGAAGTCGCGGCTCCCTGATGACAGGAGAGGCAGCTGTCCTGCCGCAGAATCCGCTGTTTGTCCTGTTTGTGTGTATCCAGCGTATAGAACACCGGGCCGAGTTTCGGATCGATAGCCGTAATCTCAATGCGTGGAGCATCAGGAATCCAGCCAATAGACACATCGTCATTAAAGAAGATTGCCCGTGGATTCCAGGGTGAAATCAGAGTTGCCTGCAAACTGGTGCGGGAAAAAACCAGTGTCTGAGAATCAACAGGAACATTCAGTTCCTTCAACAGAGAAATCAGATAGCTGAAACCATCTGGTTGCCATTTCAGCAGACGTTTCCCTTTATTCCAATCATTTATGAGCCGGGAGACTGCGTTGTCGGGAGCTGCTTCTTCATAGCGGATTGCCGGATGATCCAGTGGAATATTTTCTTCCAGTGGAAGCGGATCATGAGCCAGCATCAGCGAAGCGAACACGAATGTATGAAGCAAGCCCATCTCTTTTACTTTAGGACGGATGTCCACTTTTATAGATAGTATGGCGAGGTAAGATGTGCAGTGACGGAAGTCACAGGGGAAGAGGCAGGGATGTCTGCAGACATCCCCGGCTGATAATCAGTTAGCCCAGAAAATTATCTGCTGATTTGCGGATTTCGCGCAAAGTCTGCATGTGATCTTCTGTGACGGGTGCAATGTTACGGCGACAGACTGGCACGATGGGAACCCCGGCCATGTTTGCCAGTACTTTTGCGGAAAGGGGATACTTCTTGCTCAGGATCTTTTCGCTACTGGAAAGGAATGTTTGTTCCCGCCCGTCCTTGCTCAGCTGATGAGCCTTATGGGTTGCATAAGCAACCACTTTGGGCCAGGCGTTTGCAGCAATCCCGCTAAAGCCATCGGCACCTTTATGGATGCCATCCACTAGTGTTTCCACATTGGCGTTATAGAAACGGAATGGAGTTCCTTTCACTGCCTTGCATTTGGCTTCAATCGCCACAATGTCGCAGGACGTGTCTTTATGGAAAACGAAGCGACCTGTTTTCCCTGCCCAGTGCATCATCTCTTCACTCAGCAGCCGTTTGTAAGGGCTAGGAGCTTCATAGAGGCCGAATGGGAAATTGCCGGTTGCACTGAGGATGGTCTCGACACGATCACGCCACAAGGTATCCGGATCACTCTTTTCCGTTACCTGACTGGTGGTGAGAACTGCTGCCTTTGCTCCGGTATCGATGATCCGCTGGACGAATGGTCCAACGTTCTTGACCTCGTAGCCAGGGAGTCCGCCGGTCACGACCGGAATTTTTCCAGCGCGTTTGACAACGCGGGCAGTTACCTGAATCCGTTCATCTTCTGTGAGACTCCATACTTCGCTCGACTGACAGCAGGCAAAGAGTCCATCAGAACCACTTTCGATATACCAGTCCGTCAGTGCATCCAGAGCATTCCAGTCAATGGATTGATCCTGTTTGAAAGGAGTGAGCATTACTGGCCACAATCCTTTCGGGACAACAGCTGCCTTGCCGGAAACACCTTTTGACGGCGCAGCAGCCAGCAGCGGGGCGATGGTCATGCCAAGAGCAGCACGTCGGCTGATATTCATGCCATCAGTGTATCGGAATGGATTCATGGTGGTGGATGAAAATCAGATGAAACCGGGAAGTGATTTATTCAAAAAGCCCCATCAATGCTTCCGCAAAGAGACTCATCCCCAGCGCATTCGGATGATTGATGGCGTTGAGCATCAGCGTATTGTATGGAATCCCCTGCCGCCAGAGTCTTCCGTACAGCAGGGAAGCATCGGCAAGAGCGACATCATGACTTGCCGCAAACTGGCGGAGTCCTTTTACATAAGGTCGTGGGTCGTCATCGATCTCACGCTCCCGTGTGAGTCCCATCCAGTCAGGACGAACATAGTGTGGAGTCAGAATGATCCATTCAGCGCCGATCTTCTGAAAATCTCGCAGCAGTTTTTCATAGCGTTCCTGCACCTGTTCCGGAGTCAGTCCCGCATCGTTGACGAACTCAGAGATAATGACATCCGGCTTTGTGGCAAGTACCTTCTCCTGATAGTTGTGCAGGCTGCCCGGAGGCTCGGCAAGATAGCTGCTGGTATTGCGACCTCCCCAGGCTTCCGTCATCAGTTCAATGGTGGCTTTGGGAAACCTTTTGCGCAGACGGGAAACAAATTGTTCCTGCCAGCGCTGCGTATTCCTGTCAGGGAGATAAGATGCATCCGTCACGCTATCTCCCCAGGCAAGGATGCGAATGGTTTTCCCTTCCATGAGATCCTTTTTCAGGCGCTTGATAACTGCATTCGGTAAGTGCGGCTGAGATGGGAATTTTGTTTCCAGGATCGGGTAGAGATGATCTTCGGTCAGCTTGTGTGTTCCTGCCGAGAGGTAAATGTTACCCAGATGCCGTTCACCCGTTCTGATCTGCGGAATCTCCGGAGCGGCCGCGCGAGGCGCGCCTTCCCGCACGATGATTTTTCCGTTGGCTTGCATAATCACCGCATCCAGCCGCAACTGTTCATGACGGTAGCTGGCAAAGACTTCCTGATTTTCCCGGATGCTGCCTCCTGCGAGTCTGCCGAATGTACCCCAATCCGTATCGATCTCATAATCTGTTCCATGAATGAATGTCAGGGAGTCTGATTGCTGCCCGTTCCGCAGGACAAAGCTGTCCGGCACGATCAATCCACGACTGGTAGTCTCCTGTGCCTTCACTCCATTTAACTGCGCACCTTTGGTCCATCCACTGGCTTTGGGGTTGAACAGCGGAAGATTTCGATAAGACTCAGCGGTAACCGTCACGATAGAAGCAGGACGAACATCCACTGTCTGTGTAGTGTTGCCCGGAACAGAGATGTGGACTTTCCAGTCCCCGGCCAGAGTAAACGTTGCCCGGGATTGTTCAATTCCTGGTTGCGCAGCTGTTAAGGCTGTCATGCAGAGAGTGGTAAGGATGCTGGCAACGTGGCGGATCGACATGTCTTCAAAGTCTATTCCTTCTTCTTCGAAAAAAGTGAAGAGGGGATGATACGGACTTATTCTGTCGGTGGTGTATAAACAAGAAGATGCTGACACGTCGTGCCTGTATTTCCTCCCTTGTTGCTGCCAGAATGGCAGGTGCCCAGAGTCAGGTGCTAGGGCAGGGCGATCATCGGTATCGTGTGGTGCCCAACTGGGGTGTTCTCGATGACAAGACACCCGTAAAAAACTGCCACGGCATTGTGCAGGATGCTGAAGGTCACATTATTCTGCTGACGGACCACGTTGCCAACAACGTCATCATCTATGACAGGCAAGGCAAACTGGTCTCCAAATGGGGAACATCTTTTCCCGGTGCCCATGGACTTTCCATCATCAGAGAAGGGAATCGGGAAGTCCTCTTCATTACCGACTTGCAGACACACAAGGTAGTGAAGACCACACTGGATGGCACATTACTGCAGGAATGGAGATGGCCGGAAGCATCGGGCAAATATCAGAAGGAAGCAGACTACAAGCCATCCTGGACACTGCATCATCCGGATGGATCCTTCTTTGTGCTGGATGGGTATGGAAGGGATTACATCCTCCATTATGATGTTGCAGGCAAGCTTCGTCATACCCTGGGCGGAGCAGAAGGTGGCATTGTCCACTGGGGTCCGCATGGCGGCATGATCGATATGCAAAAGAAAGTGCCCACCCTTCTCATCGCGATGAGCGACCAGCAGTATCTGCTGCGTCTTTCGATGGACGGAGACAGGTTACAGCAGGTGGACTTGCCCGGCGGAAACCCGCGCCAGATCCGCGAGCACAAAGGGAAGTATTACGTCGCTCATCTGGCAGATAACTGGCCAAAGGATCGCCAGAGCCGGGGATTCCTCTCTGTACTGGATGATCAGCTGCGGGTGATTTCAAATATTGCCGGGTCCGCACCGGAGTATGACGATGCCGGAAAACTCCGTCCGATGCGGCACACCGAAGCCATCTTTCTGCATCCGCACGATCTGATTGTGGATCAGGAGGACAGTATTTATGTGGCGCAGTTCGATTCCGGGGCCACCTATCCCATCAAACTGGAACGGGTATAAGTAAAAAATTCTCTTCACTGGATTCATGTTGCGATAGCATCATTGAAGGTTTTTCAAGATGCGACTCATTTCCAGCACTCTCCTGATGTTCCTGCTTGCCGGCGCTGTTCCGGTTCTGGCACAAGCTCCGGCAGCACCCGCGAAGGAAGTACATCCGGTCAAGCGACCTTCTCCTACGCGTGATCCCCACACACCTGGATACGTTAAGGCAAAGGAACTGCCCGATGGACAACTCCCCTCGCCCAAAGAAAATGGGAACTTCATCGTCGGACCCACATATTCCCCTGCACCAGAGATGACGGTGAAAGAAGGCGTGCCGCAGGGCAAGGTGTATGAGTTCACCATGGAATCAAAGGACAGCAAGATTTACCCCGGCATTGCGCGGGAGAAGGGAACCTTTGGCCGTCCTGATCCCAATGATCCATCAAAGCTGATTGTCAACAGCTTCCCGGCTCCTTATACACGGAAGGTGGCAGTCTATGTTCCACAGCAGTATGTGCCGGGGACGGAAGCTCCTTTCATAGTGGGCGCGGATGGTCCGGATAAATCCCTGTTTGTTGCTCTCGATAACCTCATCGCGGAAAAGAGAGTCCCGGTGATGATTGCTATCTCCATCGGCAACGGAAGCGGCGATGCCCAGGGCAGTCAGCGTGGACTGGAATATGACACTATGTCCGGTCTCTATGCGGAGTTTGTGGAAAGTGAAGTATTGCCACTGGTGGAAAAGAGCTACAACGTCAAACTCACCAAAGATCCACAAGGACGGGCAACCATGGGATGCAGCTCCGGTGCCTCGGCAGCTTTTGCCATGGCCTGGTATCGCAATGATCTTTATCAGAGAGTCATCAGCCTGTCTGGTACGTTTGTGTATCAGCAATGGCCATACAATCCGGAAACACCACACGGTGCCTGGGACTTCCACGAAACCATCATTCCTAACAGTCCGAAAAAGCCTCTCCGTACCTGGCTGCAGATCAGTGACCGGGATAACCTGATCACGCGTGACGCCTATCATGACTGGGTGCTGGCCAATGAACGTATGGCCCATGTGCTGGCGGATAAAGGATATCCGTATCAGTTCGTATTCACAAAGAATTCAGGTCACTGCGATCGTGGAGTAAAGTCTCAGACTCTGCCTCTGGCTCTGGAGTATGTGTGGCAGGGGTACAAGAAGAAGTAGGATTTATAGAAATTATTGAAAGAGGCGGGCCTTCAGCGTAGCTATTGTTCGTAGAAAATATTGCAACTTCGTTCCACGTGTGCTGAATATTGATCTGAAAAGCAGTGTGAAGGCCGATTATGATTCAGTAGTTTGTTTCATAATGTTTATCTTACTATCAAAAAAATGATGAATTAAGTTAGATAAAAATATATATAAAAGTTGATTTCTTAAAAGTAGGAGAGTAGAGTTTAGATACCGCCTATACAAGAGATCATTAAGATTTCTTGCTGTTCCATAGCTTTTAGTGAAATTTAAGCGCAGGAATAGATCTTCCTCAAAGTGGCGTCTGTTTACTGACGTCAGATTTTAGCCAGAAAACCATGGAAGAGAAATCTGATGCGCATAGATCTGGCAGAATCGTTCCTTTCACTTACCCGCAAAAATGTAATGGATGCATTGTTTTGCGAAGGAAATCTAATTTCATTTGAAGTAGAAAGAATCACTCATTGGTATGTCAATGAGTTTGAGGTTCATGTTCTTCAGACTGGAGTTGTACCTCAATACATTGCATTGGGTGTGCCGCGATGTTCCATTGAGGAGGTAGCAATGGAGCTTGCAACAATAAAAATTCGCGAGAGATTGGATAGGGAGAGATTAGATAGTTTGATGAGCTCTCCTCAGCGAGTTTAAATTCCCCAAGACAAACTTCTTTCATAAAAAGAAGCGGCCTTTCGTGAAGTAACGCGAATCGCGTCAGTATTCCATAAAAAGCAGACCCGGGAAGAATCTGCTTTTAAGATGATTTTCTTTCGATTCGGAAAGATTCAATCCGGCTGTTTTACGCCAGCGCCTTCTTATACAGATCCAGCAACCTTCCCCACGCCTTCTCTGCCAGTGGCTCATTGTGGACGCGGGAGTCTGGTGGGCACCAGCCGTGTGCGGCCTGATACACCTCGATCTCTGCGTGGATGTGTGCCTTTTCGAACGTCTCCTTCAGGACATTCTTGTCATTCGGTGAGCGGGCATCATCGTTTTCGGCGATGGCTACCAGAAAACTCGCTTTTGTCTTTGCTGCCTGTAGATGTGGACTATTGGGTTGATCCGTTACCAGTCCACCACCATGGAAAGAAGCTACCGCTCCCACACGATTGGGCACCGTTGCTGCGGTGCGGAAGGCGATAGGTCCACCCATGCAATAGCCCTGTGTGCCGATCTTCTTGTTCTTTGCTACTGATTTCTGCTGATCCAGCCAGGCGATGAATGCCTTCGCATCAGTCTCATGAGTTTGCGGGTTCAGCTTCTGGGCCAGAGGACGTAACTGGTCGATGGGGGTTGCTGTTCCTGCTTCTGCAGTGGGAGCCTTCTTTTCGCGATAGAACTGATTCACCACCAGCACGGAGTAACCGGATTCCGCCAGTCGTCGGCCTATCTGCCGGAATGAGGGACGCAGTCCAAAGATGTCCGGCCAGATCAGTACTCCAGGTGCGGTTCCACTGGCTGGATGCACGAAATAGGCATCAGCAGTGCCGTCCGGTGTCGTGATGGTGACGTCAGATTCGGTGACAGCCACGGCATTGGCAGCACGGGGAAGCATAAAGGATATGCCTGCCGCTCCAAGCACGGAGCCGAAGTGTTTGCGGGTGATCAGTCCGCGCTTTTCATATTCCAGCAGGTCGTCTTCAAAGTGATTCTGGTCGCACATGGATTCTTTTTCCTGATGTCTTTCAGTAGTACCGCTTGCGTCTCTCCCTATCTTAGGCGATGGGTGGGGCTTCTCCGGTCAGAGGCAGCATAAAGCAATCGACCTGTATGCACCTCAAAGGGTTTTCAACCCAGGATGGCGGACAAATGGATCAAAGTCCCGGTTCTTGTGAGAAACAAAAAAGCAGGTCCCGAAGGACCTGCTTCAACTTCATTATCTGCTGAAATCCTTGTCTGCTGAAACAAAGATCAGGGATAGAGACCACGCAGATTGGATGCTTCCACCACACGGTTGATGGCCAGCACATTTGCTGCGGTACGCATGTTGATATCGCGTTCAGTGTGGATTTCCAGCACTTCTGCGAAGGACTTGCGCATGACTCTTTCCAGACGACCATTCACTTCGGCCAGGTCCCAGCGCAGGTGCTGTTCATTCTGGACCCACTCGAAGTAGGACACTGTCACACCGCCCGCATTGCAAAGAATGTCTGGGATAACAAAGACATCGTTTGCATCGAGGATGGCATCTGCTTCCGGAGTGAGAGGGCCATTGGCTGCTTCTGCCACGATCTTTGCGCGAACTTTTCCGGCATTTGAGCCATCCAGTACGTTTTCCAGTGCGGAGGGAACCAGAATGTCGCATTCGAGTGCCAGCAACTCTTCTGGAGTAATCTCTTCAGATCCGGGGAAGCCTTTCACGCTGCCTGTCTTTTCCTTGTGCAGCATCAGCTTGGGAATGTGCAGGCCTTCCTTGTTGTAGATGCAGCCGCGGGAATCATTAACTGCAATGATGTTTGCCTGGGCTCCATCCAGCAGATGAGCTGTCACGGAACCGGCATTGCCAAATCCCTGAATTACAGCAGTTGCACCCTTGAGGGAAAGCTTCAGATGCTGGCATGCACTTTCAATGGTGTGGAATACACCACGACCAGTTGCTTCATTACGGCCGAGCGATCCGCCCAGATTGATGGGCTTTCCGGTGACGACGCCGGGAACCAGATAACCACGCGTCATACTGTAGGTATCCATGATCCAGGCCATGGTCTGTGCATTGGTGTAGACGTCCGGAGCAGGAATATCGCGACCGGGACCGATGATGGGAAGAATTGCATTGGTGTAACGACGGGTGAGACGCTCAATCTCTCCCTGAGACATCGCCTTGGGGTTGCAGGTAACGCCACCCTTTCCCCCGCCGAAAGGCACATCAACCACAGCGCACTTCCAGGTCATCCAGGTGGAAAGAGCCTTCACTTCATCCATGGTGACGCCGGGATGGAAGCGGATGCCGCCTTTTGCCGGACCACGGGAAGTATTATGCTGCACACGGTAGCCTTCAAAGCATTCGATGTGGCCATTGTCCATGCGCACCGGAATGGTAACAGCAAGAACACGCTCCGGGGCTTTGATCATGTTGCGGACGTCCTGAGCGAGATCGAGAACATTTGCTGCTTTCTCGAAATTCTGCATTGCCAGTTCGTACGGATTTTTTGTTTCAGTATGGGGTGATGTTTCAGTGAGGGTATTGGACATTGATGATTTTTCTCTTTACGGGGAGACCTAGACTAATCCACGAGGATCAGTCGGAAAATCAGGATTTCTTATTTCACCATAAGAAAGTCTTGTTTTCCAAGGATACGGTTGTCGGGGAATAGGTTTTATGGCTGCAAACAACACAAATAAAAATAGATAATCGCTGAAATTTTTCTAGATTAGCATAAGTCATAAAAGAAGTAAATCTTATATTAATCAGGTGAGACAGGAGGAAATTCTGATGCTTCAGGCCAAGAGAGTTTATGAAAATCCAGAGGAGAGTGATGGTGTCCGGATTCTTGTCGATCGCCTTTGGCCGCGTGGAATCCGTAAGGACGAATTAGTGATGGATGAGTGGAGGAAGGACATTGCTCCCAGTTCAGAGTTACGAAAGTGGTTTTCCCACCAGACTTCGCGATGGGAGGAGTTCAGGGAAAGATACCAGGATGAACTGAAGGGACATCCTGAAGCTTGGGAACCGGTGGCAAAAGCTGCCCGGAAGAAGAAGGTCACACTACTCTACGCAGCGCGGGATACAGAACACAATCATGCAATTGTGCTGCGGGATTTCCTGAAGAAGAAGCTATAAAGAAGAGCTACTCTTTCAGAACTCCGTAAGAGACTCGGTTTCGAGACCCGTACGATCCAGAATTTCAACGGATCGCCTGTCCATCCGGATCAGACCTTCTGACTGGAAACGGCTGAGGTTGCGGGAGACGACTTCCCGCACTGTTCCCAGATGAGAGGCGAGTTCTTCCTGTGTTTCATTCAACTGGAAAGTGACATCGCCTGCAAGATCCGCTCTGGCAATCAGTTCAGATGCCAGTCTCTGCCGGATGCTGCCGAAGGTAATCTCTTCCACCAGATGAACAAGATGCCGCAACCGGCGTCCAAACATTTTGAGGCATCGCAGCATCAGTTGGGGATTGCTGTGGCAGAGATCCAGAAAATCCTTGCGAAGAATAAGCAAGGCCTTGACGGGCTGGATCGCTACCAGGCTGGCGGGGTAAGAACCACCATCGAATACGGGAACTTCGGCGACGGTCGAAATCCCGGTTTGCGTTGCCAGTACCACTTGTCGCCCCTGACGTGTTGTTTTCACGACTTTTGCGGCGCCTTCCAGCAGGATCCAGAAGCCTTCGCAGGATTCTCCCTCTGAAAAGATTGTTTCCCCGGAAGCATAGGACTTTGCGGCGGTCATCCGTGAAAGATGGCTGATCTGTTCCGGAGCAAGGTCACGGAAGAAATCAAGAGACTGGAATATTGCTGCATTGATCATCTTTTACTTTGCCTCACTGACACTGCCCCATTGCCAGTGTGTCATGAGGCGTCCCGAAAGGGTGTGACTTCAGTCATATCGGAACTTTTCTAAACGGCGTACGTTGAAAGAGAGAAGGAGATCCGGTATGAATACAACCATCAGTCCATCTGTTCGTGATGTTGCAGTGCTTTCTCCACTTGCTGTCAGTGTGCTGGAGCGGCATGGCATTGATTACTGCTGTGGCGGGCAGCGACCGTTTGATGAGGCATGCACAGAAAAGGGAATTCAGCCGGAAGTCCTGATGAAGGAGATTGAAGAGACATCTTCTTCCCGAAGCAGGCAGAAGAACTGGATGTCCACTCCCCTGCCTGAGCTCACCAGGCATATTGTAAATACACATCACGTCTATGTGCGGCGAGAGCTTCCGATGCTGGACCAACGGATGGAGACGGTATTGCGTGTCCATGGAAGGACTCATGGAGACGTGCTGCGTCCTTTAGCTGAAGTGTTCGCACGGCTCCGGCTGGAATTTGAACTCCATATGCAGAAAGAAGAACTGGTCCTCTTTCCTTCCATTGAGCGTGTGAGCGGAGAAAATCTACCACCGAAGGTCGGTCGGCCGAACTTTGAAAGTCCGGTTCATATGATGGAGCAGGATCATGATTCTGCGGGTGCTGCCTTTGCAGAGATGCGCAGGTTGACAAACAACTTCACACCTCCTGCCAGCGCCTGCACTACATTTAAGGCATTGTATGCAGGTCTGGAAGCGCTGGAGAAGGATACACATCAGCATGTGCATCTGGAGAACAACATTCTGTTTCCTCGAATCCTGGAGTTGAACCACAAATAGGGCGATTGCTTTTTCGGCTGCGTGATATATGATCTGCGGTAACCCTGTGTGATGGAATCACAGGCCCATGTGACATGAATCGCAGATATTTCTTTTCCTCCGCGGTAACTGCCGTTGCACTGCAGGCTGCACCACAGAAGCGAACGCCCAAGGTTGAAACAGTATTCAATTCACCGGGTCCGCATCCAAACGGTTTGCAGGCAACGGCAGAGGGTCTCTGGATCATCGACCAGAGCAACAACAAGGCTCATCTTGTGGACTACCGGGACGGAAAAGTCCTGCGTGAAATTCAGACCGGGTCTGATCGTCCTAGCGGTATCTCCCATGATGGACAGTCTCTCTGGCTGGCATCCACTTATGACCGGCTGCTGATTCGTGCTGATCCAAAGACCGGAAAAACTCTGTCAGAACATTTCACTCCGGGAGCAGGAGTGATCTATCGCATGGCAGGAGATCCTGCTGCTCGGAAAAGCCCTCTCCCTCCTGTTCATCCTTCACCATCGGCAGCGAAGAAACCGGAAGCACCTAAACCGGAAATCCCTTCGCAGTTCACAGGTGTACGGAATCCGGGGACAGGTGCGCACGGGTTGGAATGGAAAGACGACAAGCTATGGGTTGCTGTTCCTCCGTCACGGATGATCTATCAGATTGATCCGGAAACATGGACAGTCCAGCGTCGTTTCCCCACTGCCGGAAATCGTCCGCACGGACTGGGCTGGGAAGGGAAGTGGCTGTGGTGTGCGGATTCCAACCTCAATGCTTTTGCTAAGCATGATCCGGATACCGGAAAGATTGTGGAAACCATTCGACTGGCGGATTCAGATCCGCAGCCGCATGGAATGACCATCTGGCAGGGCGTGATGTGGTACTGCGACGATGTTGGCGTCGTGTGCAGATTCAAGCTTTAGCAACAGATCGGTGAGCAAAATAATACACCAGAAAGTCCACGATTAAGGGAGCAAGCCATAAAAGAACCTTAAACCCAGGTGTGCCATTGGCAGAAATGTTGACTATCGCAACCCAGATCATGAAGAGTGATCCCAGTTCCAGGAGGAAGAAGCGGAGCCATCGGCTAAAATTTTCTTCGCGGGTACTCAAGATACCCGAACAAAGACCAAGAAACCAGGCACAAATTAACCGACCGATAAGAGCCGATACGATGAATGCTGTGCTACCGAAATAGCCTCCTCCTATCATCATGAACCCGGTCATTCCTCCGAGCACCAACGCGGCTATATGCAGCAAGGCTGATTTCCACATAAATCTCAATAGGTAAAAAACAACCTTGCCAGTGTATCGGGTTAATTTTTTGGCGGAGCAAATCCCCGGTGCCGCATCAAGGCTTCGCTGTCTGGCTTGCGACCACGGAATGACTCATACAGTTCCATGGGGTCTTTTGTCCCGCCCGCAGAATAGATGAACTGATACAGCCGCTTAGCGATGGCTGGATCAAAGGGATCGCCTGCATCCTTGAATGCTTCGAACCCATCGGTGTCCAGCACTTCAGACCACAGATAGCTGTAGTATCCGGCTGCATAGGAGTTGGCAAAAATGTGGGCGAAGTGTGTGGAGCGATGCCGCATGATGATTTCGCGCGGCATGCCAATCTTCCTGAGCCAGTTCTGTTCCATTTCCCGTACGTCGATGGTGACGGGCTTATCGAGGAGATGCCATTCCATATCGACAAGGCCGGAGGCAAGGAACTCCACCGTTTCAAATCCCTGGTTGAAGTTCTCCGCCTTCTTGATCTTGTCGAGAAGGGAAGCAGGAATCGGCTCACCTGTCTTGTAATGACGGGCAAACTTTTCGAGGACTTCTTTCTGTCCCAGCCAGTGTTCATAGATCTGAGACGGAAGCTCGACAAAATCACGCGGAACATTTGTGCCGGAGAAGGTGGGATACACAACTCTCGACAACAATCCGTGAAGTCCGTGGCCAAACTCGTGAAAGAGAGTTTCAGCGTCCTTGTAGGTCAGTAATGATTGCTGACCAGCGGGTGGCTTGTTGAAGTTGAGGTTGTTTATGACAACCGGAATTGCACTGACCAGTTCCTGCTGGCGGCGGAAGCTGCTCATCCATGCGCCACTCTGTTTGGAGGGACGGGCAAAGTAATCTCCGTAGAAGATTCCGATGACCTTTCCTTCTGCATTCTTCACTTCCCAGCTGCGAACATCGGCATGATACTTGGGAAGATCTTTCCGCTCACTGAAGGTGACACCAAAGAGGCGGGTTGCCACCCAGAAAGATGCTTCAATCATGCGATCCAGCGGGAAGTATTGCTTGATCTGCTCTTCATCCAGATCGTATTTCGCGAGCCTGACTTTTTCAGAATAGTAGCGCCAGTCCCACGGCTCCAGTTGTCCCTGCTGACCGTCTGCTTTCATGGCGGCCTGCAGCTCATCCGCTTCACGCTTTGCAGTGGCCACTGCTGGCTTCCAGACTGATTCCATCAGACTCTTTGCGGCATCGGGTGTCTTGGCCATCGCATCATCAATGGCATAGTGAGCAAAAGTGGGGAAGTTTAATAGCTTTGCTTTTTCGATCCGCAGAAGGATGATCTCACGGATAACGGGCTTATTGTCGTACTGATTTTCGTTGTCGCCTCTTGCGGCCCATGCCTTGAAGGCTTTCTCTCGAAGATCCCGCCTTGAACTCAACTGAAGGAATGGTTCCACGCTGCTGCGTTGCAGCGTGATGACCCATTTACCGGGCTTGCCGTTCTGTTTTGCTGCCTCTGCCGCGGATGCCTGGAAGGATTCCGGCAATCCAGCCAGATCTTCCTTCTTGTCTAACACCAGTTCGAATGCAGCGGTATCGGCCAGCAGATTCTGGCTGAACTTTGTCGTTAGCTCAGCAAGCTTCTCGTCGATCTGTGCCAGCCGCTTCTTCTGTTCGGGGGGAAGCTTTGCACCGGAACGCACAAAGCGTTTATAGTAGCGTTCCACCAGTCGGGACTGTTCAGGATTCAATCCCAGCGATTCCCGCTTCTGGTAGATCGTATCGATTCTCTTGAACAGAGCTTCATTCTGGCTGATGGCGCTGGCGTGCTTGGAGAGAAGGGGCGCCATGTCCCGCTCGATCTTCTGCAACTGGTCATTGGTGTCGGAAATTGCCAGGTTGGAAAATACACTGTCCACTCGATCCAGCAGTGGTCCTGCTTTCTCCATGGCTTCGATGGTGTTGCGAAAATCCGGAGCCTCACTGTTGCTGGCAATGGCATTGATGTCCGCCAGTTCCTGCTTCATTCCTTCCTCATAAGCAGGCATGAAGTGTTCTGGTTTAATCTGAGCAAACGGAGGAAGTTCGTAAGGAGTCGTCCATTTCTGGAAAAAAGGATTAGATTGGTTTTTTTGTGCGTCGGCAGTCATGGAAGTTGCAATGGTGGCAGCAGTGCCGGAAACGGCAAGAAATGTACGTCGATCCACGAGAATGTCTCCTTAAATAGATTGTAGGGGAGAGACACAATGGCAAATGCATGGACTGAACCGCTCTTTGATCTGCATCAGCATCAGGGATATTACCACCGCACCGATGAGCAGTTGCTGACACACTCCCGCAATCTGAGTGTTGTGCGCACACTGCTGCTGCCCGGTGCTGGCTGGATGATCAAAGGTGTCCCCTGTGGAGGGAATACGGAATGCTCTGCTCTCGAAGCAACAGAGCCGGGACACTATCGAAGATTCACGACTGCGGATGCGGCAGAACCGGATGCTATCCGTGTGATGGAAGCGGATCTCAAGAAGGGTGCCATTGGGATCGGGGAACAAAAGTTTGAGGTTCCGGTGGATTCTGCGGAAATGAGCCGTGTGTTTGATCTGGCACGTGAGTTTCGTGTTCCGGTGCTGGTTCACTTTGAGCACCAGAAATACAACACCGGAATCGAGAGTTTCGAAAAGATTCTGAAGAAATATCCGGATGTCATCTTCATCGGTCATGCACAGACCTGGTGGTCCAACATTTCAAAGAGTGGGGACCAGGCCGATCTTTATCCCATTGGCAAGGTGACTCCCGGAGGCCTGACGGACAGACTGCTGGCTGATTATCCGAACCTCTATGGAGATCTGTCCGCAGGATCAGGGTTGAATTCACTGCGTCGGGATCGTGACTTCACCCGCGGGTTTCTTGCGCGACATGGGAAAAAGTTGATCTGGGGTAGCGACTGTCCTTGTCATGACGGAGCAGGCGGAGGATGGCGTCAAAAGATGTGTGTGGGCAGGGAGTCTCTGAATGAACTGTGGAACCTCTGTGAAAGTCCCATCGCTTTCCGTCGCATCGTGTGGGATAACGCGTTTACCGCTATCCCACAACTGAAGTAGCAGAATTACTTTTTTGCGGAAGTCTGATTAAGCTTTTCGATGTAGCTTCGCTCGAAGTAATAGAGCAGGCCATCCTCAGCTCCCACGATCACGTCCAGCTTTCCGTCGCCATTCCAGTCAGCGACATTGGGAGTCGGGTTGTGTCCAGCCAATGTGGCTTTGATGATGGTGCCACGCAGTTCCATCACAGGCTTTTCGCGAGTGCCGGTATTTTCATACCAGATGGGGCCTTCGTTTGAATCGGTTACCAGATCCAGCTTTCCATCGCCATTCCAGTCCACGATTTCGATCTTGCGACGTCCGCTGCTGCCCGCATTTCCATTCGCAAGCCGAAGGAAACGGCCTCCGGTTTCCTGGAAGATGCGTTCCGGGGGCAGAAGGCAGAGTTTGTCCCCACACCGTGTGCGGCGATAGAGAGCCAGGTATCCACGCCAGTCCAGCATGACAAGATCGGGAAGTCCATCACCATCCCAGTCCACTACTTTTGGTGTCGTGCGCCACTGCGTCAGCAACTGTTTGGGTTTGGGGTCCCACCATACCCACCATGGTTTGGGTGGCTTATCCTGCCACTCCACTTCCACGTCCTGCGCGGCTGCCAGTTCCGGCTTTTCGCGAGTGCCGATGTTGCGATACCAGACGATATCTCCCCAGATGTCATTCACCAGAATGTCCGGCTTTCCATCCAGATCCCAGTCGGCTACTGAGGGATTGGTGTAGCCCCACTTCTCCTCGGCCGGACCTTGTACTGAACCGTTATCGCCTGCTATGCGGCGGATTACTTTTCCATCGGCGGTCAGATTGCCCCGATCCGTAAATGCAGGTTGTTCCTTTGTTCCGGTGTTCTCAAAGTAATGTATGTATCCGGCAGAGTTTCCGACGATCAGGTCCAGCTTGCCGTCTCCATTCCAGTCGAATGCAACCGGGCGGGAGAGTGATCCACTCTTGACGTAAGGATCTATCTGTTCCAGGTACACCGGCTTGTTGTCAGAGTGGACCAGCGCAATATGTCCGCCTTCCTCACCCACCAGTAATGAGGGTGGGCCATCTTTCAGCCAGCGGACGGCACGAGGCTGGATCATGCAGAGATCCATGCGGAAGGGGAATGGTTCCGGTTTGGTGGCTCCATTCTTCAGCAGGAAGACCTGGTCAACGAAGTTGGAGAGAACCAGATCCAACTTGCCGTCTCCATCCCAGTCAATTGGATTAGGAGCAGGCGTTCCATACTGATCGATGGGAAGCTTAACGGGAGTCACGAACTTCGGCTGCTGATTGCTTCCTTCGTTTTTCCAGAAGTAGACATAGCCATGAAGAGGGCCACGGGTCCACTCTCCTTTTTCGTTATACGCGTCATCCCATCCGTAATCCCGCCAGTCGCTGACCCCATTGAGAATGTCGATCTTTCCATCTCCGTCCCAGTCCACCGGATACCAGAGATCATCACGACCCACCCAATACTTGCGGGGCAGATCAATCTTTACTGGCCTGGACAATTTGTTCGTGCGGATGTCACTGAAGTAGCCGCCACTGTAAACCAGATCCAGTTTTCCATCACCGTTGAAGTCTGCAACCACAGGATCTTTCTTTGCCGGACCCCACCAGATGGCGCGATCAAAGAGCGGCTTCTCACTGGTGCCGATGTTCCGGAAATAATAAATTCCGTTGTAGGGACGATCGGGGCAATTGACGATCAGGTCCAGATTTCCATCGCCATCAATATCGATCGCTCCGGGATGAGAATAGAGCCCGACCCCCAGCTTTCCACGTACTCCTGCACGTCCATAAGTAATACGATCCCCGGTCCCGACCATTGCCGGTTCGGTTTCCCGGGTTTTGCCGTCATTCGTGACGGAGTAAGTTCCGGGTCCGAGGGAGATCCAGGAGATGCGTGCTTTGGGATGTTGCCAGTCCACTTTTGCATGGGCATTCCGGCCATTCAGCGATACACGCACTGTATCCGGATTGAAGTTTTCTGTTGTATCGATATCAATCCAGGCAGGAAGTCCGACAGCAGAATCAATTCGATGAGTGGCTGCGATGAGAGGCAACGTGGAGATCAGGAAAAGAATCAGTCGCATGGCTGAGCTTCCATTGTGACGGAAGAGAGATGAACGATGCGCGACACTGATACGAAGGATGAAATTCGGTATGGATCAAGGTTCACTTCTCAATCGTCGTCATTTGCTGACGGGTACAGTCGCCAGCACGGTTGCCACTCGGATGGCACACGCAGCACAAGCCCGGAATAACGGACGTCCTCCGAATATCCTCTATATTCATTCGCATGATACGGGAAGGTATATCCAGCCTTTGGGGTTCAATGTCCCCACCCCGAACTATCAGAAGCTGGCGACAGAAGGAATTCTGTTCCGGCAGGCGTTCGATGCTGCACCCACATGCTCACCCAGTCGTTCCGCATTACTCACCGGACACTGTCCGCATAGCAACGGAATGCTGGGGCTTGCGCATCGGGGATTTTCGTTGAACAACATTCAGGAACATATCATTCACACATTACGGCCACAGGGTTATCGATCTGCACTATTCGGTGTCCAGCATGTGGCAAAGAATCCTCGGGATGTCGGCTATGACGAGATCGGTGACATCAAGGGAAACAAGGTGGAAGTGGTTGCTCCGGCAGCGGTAAAATTCCTGAAGAATGCTCCCAAAGAGCCTTTCTTTCTGGACGTTGGTTTTTTTGAGACACATCGTGAGTTTCCAGCTCCCGGCCCTAAAGAAGATCCCCGCTATGCGCAGCCTCCTGTCACTGTCCCGGATACGGCAAGAACACGAAAGGACATGGCAGCCTTTCTGGCAGGTGCGCGAATTCTGGATGAAGGAGTGGGCCAGGTCCTGAATGCTCTGAGTGCAGCCGGACTGGCAGAGAATACGCTCGTCATTGCCACCACAGATCATGGGCTTGCATTCCCCGATATGAAATGTAATCTGACCCACCATGGCACAGGAGTGTTCCTGATTATGCGTGGCCCCGGTGGATTTTCCGGGGGAAAAACAAGTGATGCACTGGTGTCTCACATGGATCTGTATCCAACAATCTGTGATCTAGCCGGGGTGAAGCATCCAGCGTGGTTGCAGGGACAGTCATTACTGCCATTGATCCGTGGCGAGAAAGAAGAGATCAATGAACAGGTTCAGGCTGAAGTGAACTACCATGCCGCTTATGAACCCAAGCGTTCCGTCCGCACGAAGAAATATAACTATGTCCGGCGATTTGGAGGTCGTACTCTGCCTGTGCTTCCGAACTGTGACGATGGGCTCAGCAAGGATGAGTGGCTGGAAGCAGGCTGGGCGAAACGTCCTGTTGCCGAAGAGCAGCTTTATGACCTGACTTATGATCGCCAGGAACGGTTCAATCGCGTTTCAGATCCACAATACAAGGCTGTTCTGGAAGAGATGAGAGGAAGAATGGATCGCTGGATGAAGGAAACCAACGATCCGATTCTAAAGGGACCAATTCCTGCACCTGCTGGCGCAGTCGCTAATGATCCGGATGGAATATCACCTAAAGATAAACCCCGAGTCATTCAAGGAGACTGATTCTGCCAGAGTTTATGGAATATCCAGAGTAAGCTTACCCAGTGATCTGCGCTCTTCCAGATCCGCCTGAGCTTCAGCTGCATTCTCCAGCGGGTAGCTGCGGTCTCCAAAGGTCTTGAGTTTGCCGGAAGCTACCCAGCGGAACAGTTCTTCGGCGCGACCCGCCAGCTCTTCACGAGTTGCTGCATAGTGTCCCAGGCTGGGCCGGGTCAGAAACAACGAACCTTTCTGGTTCAGGAGCTGCGGATCAAATTTTTCGACGGGTCCGGAGGCCTGTCCAAACAACGCCATGGTTCCGCGTGGGCGCAGGACATCCAGTCCGTCCAGGAAGGTTGACTGCCCGACACCGTCATAGACGACATCCACTCCGCGCGATTCCGTCAGTTGACGAGTGATCTCGACGAAATTCTCCCGCTTGTAGTTGATGATGTGATCGCAACCGGCTTCTTTAGCTCGCTGTGCTTTCTGCTGGTTGGATACGGTTCCAATCACGCGTGCGCCCATGATCTTTGCAATCTGGACAATCAGGGTTCCCGTGCCTCCTCCTGCTGCATGCACAAGGCAAGTGTCTCCGGAGTTCAGAGAATAGGTGGAGCGTGTCAGATAATGAGCCGTGAGTCCCTGCAATATCAGCTGCGATCCGGTAACGAAATCTACTTCTTCGGGTAAAGGAAGAAGTTTCCAGGCGGGAACAACAGCATACTGGGCATAAGAACCACGTTCCATACAGTATGCAACCCGATCTCCTGGCTGACAGGTGGTGACATCCGGTCCTACTGCTTCCACCACACCTGCTGCTTCCATTCCCATGAGCATCGGACGTTCCGGTGCAGTGTAGAGTCCTTTGCGGAAATAGATATCAATAAAATTGACACCGCTTGAATGAAGGCGGACCAGAGCCTGACCAGGGCCTGGTTGAGGAGTTTCCACTTCCTGCAGCTTCAGATTTTCGGGGCCGCCCGTTTCGTGAACAACAATTGCTTTCATGAAAAAACCTTTCGACGAATGTGCATGAATGTTGCATATGCAGCTAGATAAGTAAGAGTGAGCGGGAACAGAATGAGTTTCAGTGGCTGACGAAGGACTCCACTACCGGACATTCCCGTCCGGCTGAAGGCCATGCTGCGTAGAATGCCAATACTTCCACGGTCAAACCAGAACCAGTCACTGTTCTCATTGATGATGAAAACCTTTGCCGGAATCTTCCAGATCAGGAACCATTTCCAGCGTGTCATGATCGATTCATCAGAGCAAATGATTCCAACCATGTCGTACTGGTTGCTTTTCAGTTCATTCACCAGTCCATTTCGTGATCCGGAATTTGTGTATTTACTTGTTGAATACTGAGATCCGCTTTCACCTTGGGGGATGTAATCCAGGGAAAGACCCTCATAGCAGGTCAGGATATCGATACGAGCTTTCCCGTAATGAGGGGTGAGTCTGCGAAGCCAGTTTTCGAGAATAGAGCGTGAACCACTTTCGATCACAAGGATACGTTGGGGATCAGGACTCTGGCGAGACAGAAAGCGCTTCAATCCACTAGTTTAGCTTTGGCTGGGAACGAACGCGAATCGCATGGGGAAGGGAAGAATCGGGTCCAGATGCCTGTGAGTATCTGGACCCGAAATCTGACTATGATCTACAGATTAAAGCCCATAAACTGACTTCCTGATTGTGGCAGATGACAACCATTGGGTCTGTCATCATCAGCAGTGAAGCTGGGGCTGGACGAACTTCCGGAAACCCGGAAATGAGATGTACAGGACGTCCCGGTTGGTGTAGTTGCTGTGAACTTGTAGATCCTCCCGATGGTGAGATTCAGAATGCGGGTGGTTCGTTCATCTACCTTCTGGCTGGACGGAGTAGACCCTCCACTTTCCGGTATGACATTCAACGTCACGGCAGAGTTTCCGACTGCAGTCAGGGTTGCGAATCGGGAATCCTGCGGAACAACTGGCCATGTTGGGTTGGGTGGTGCAGGACGGGAGTCACCAGACTGGCATGCAGGAGCCACGGATGGTTTATTGTGATGGAAAACTTCACCACTTTTCGGTTGAATCTGTGGATTGCCGATGGATGGAATTCCATAGACCGATTGGCCAGTTTCCAGAATCGCTAACTGGTTCTGATTGGCTGGGGGATTCTGTGCATATTGTGGGTAAGGTTCACAGGCAGAAGGTCCCGGTTGATAATTCGGATCGTCAATGGAAACAGTCCAGAGGTAGCAGCCCTCTGCCGGACAGGCATAGTAGGACTCCTTCGTATGCTGTGGACATACATTGGCAGGATCAGAAGTATCGCAGCTTCCTAGCGGAGATGGGCCATGAGCATTCGGAACATTCTGCATCACATAAAAATAAAGCATGCCAGAAGTCGCATCGTAAAAATATGTGTCTGCCGTGGGCTGAAGTTCATCAATGCTGTTGACGGGAGTCAGTGGTGCCTTTTTGAAAGTTTTGTTTTCTGGATAAATGAACCCGTCAGCAGGACATCCTCCATTGACATTTTTGGGGTTGGCATCGTCCAGACCATCGCAATTAGCGAGGAAATTCCAGTATTTGCGGAGTGTTTCCGGATTTCCGCTCGGCTGCCCATAGGATTTGTATCCACGCATAACCTTGACGGATTCAGCTTTGGGGGTCTGTCCGTTTTTCGTGCGATAGCAGATTCCCACTCTGTTGTGAAAAGGATTGGTCTGGAGATCATTTGTATGTGCATCAGTCAGGCCAGCGGTAATGAACTTTGGTATGCCCATATCTGATTGCAAGGTATATCCGTATCCGGAAGTGACCTTGGGTTCATAAACCCCCAGAAAGTTTCTTCCATGCAGTTTCATGGATTGATGTTCGTTGTAGTCCTTCGAGTCTTTAGTGAAGGTTATCTCATGACAGTTACGTTCCATGGGAGGATTAGCCAGACATGCATTATCTGTTGGAGCACAGTTCAATTTGCAGGGCGATGCCGGATGCAGGGCCGAGAATTGTAGTGTGGCGATATACCCCGGGGTGATGAGTGATGTCGGACGGCCTTCATAAATAGTGTCCTGTAATCCGGTGGACTGACATTCGTTGACTGATAACGGTGTGCCGTCTGCTTTGCTGGCGGCAAGGAAGGGCAGATTGTTGAGTGAGATTGGAAAAGTATCCGGCACCGGATTTCCCTGGGCATCCACTACTTTGAAGCCGGTCAGTGAACCATCACGATCAACAACCACTGTGTTCTTGTCTCCATCATTAAAGGGGCCAAGATTTACCTGTGATGTGTAGATCTGATGACGAAAGTTTGTGTTCTCAAAGATCAATTTTTCTACTGCTTGAGCTGGGGGATAACTGCTCTGATTGGACTGAAACCATCCCAGTGCAGCATCTCCCTCATATGCAAATGGAATATTTGTATCGGGAAAAGGATGAGTGACGGAGTACCAGCCAAGATAGGCCTGATCTTCTGCGGTCAGGAATGCATTGATATTGTCATTGAAGTTGACGAACCGGTTGTCGAAAATTCGTGCGGGTCCGTCATAGATCATGAAGCCGGAAAAATTCCATTTCGGTGTGGGATATCCTTTTCCCACTTCATCCCGGGCAGCCGGAGTGCGGTCTGCGCATCCGACATTGATTCCGCTAATTTCTCCGGTAGAGGGACCAGCATGATTGGGGTAAGGACAAGGTCCAAACCGATCCACGTTGTTCATGGAAATTCCGGCCATCACAGCACCTTTGAGTAGTGCCCAATTTCCTGGCGCTGTACCTTCTGTTCCCCCAGCTGTCAGAAGGGAGGCATTGCTGCGATTCATGGCCAGGCGTGCATTGGTCACGACAAACCAGTTGGGGCGCATCCAGATTCCACGGTCTCTATTACGGGTGGCTGTCAGTCCATCAAAAGTTGCGAAAACATCCTTTCCTGTTTGCTGATCGTTGTCATGCGGGAACAGCTGCTGGGAGATCACATGATATTCAGGTTCTGCATAGAGGCCTGAGTAGCAGGAGTGAACACGATTGTTCCTGAAAAATCCGACTCTGTTGAACTTGTTTTCGTTTGTTGGAAGATACCAATAGCCACGACCTACCCCCTGACATCCTCCAATGGAGTTGTTCACCAGCACGGTGTCAGGATTGGTAATCCAGAATCCGCTGGATGGTTCGAAATAGACGGCTCTTGGATCGATATCGCTGCACGTCTTTTTCTGGGCGATCTGGTCCGGAGTTTTGTCGAAGATATCCAGTCCACCGGATTCAAGAGGTCTGGCACATCCTCCATGCACAGGTCCGAACTGGTTATCGGTATTCGGGATATTGAATCCGTCATATCCGATGGCCGTTGCCAGATTGTCTCCCTGCCAGAATTCACGTTGTGCCTCCGGACTGGTAATTCCAAAATTGTTGCTCATCGCGCCAAGTCCCAGATTGCTTCGATAGGAAATCTTCTTCTCGGTACCCATCTCCTGATAGAAGATATGGCCCACAATGCGTGCACAAACAGTATCTTCAACCGTGATCCCGGAAGTATCGTGGATAGTGATGCACTTGTTGTAGCTGTGATGGATGCTGTTGGACCTGATGTGAGAATGTCCTTTAGCCTGGCGTCCGTCTTCATCTGCCATATGGAAGTGGATGGGATAACTGCCTAGCTGATCTTTGCCGAACTTTTCGAGTTCTACTCCTTCAATTGTTGCTTCTTCAAAGCCCTGGAGTATCCGGATTTCTCCTCCCCAGTGAATACTGTTTGCATTGGAGGAAGTTGAGGTGAATTTGATATTGCGACTGATCAGTCCGACCTCTGCACGTTCATCAATTCCATAATTCTTGTCCGGGCCTGCTTTATAGTTCTCTGCTGAAGGACGCCCTGGATCATGCCCTCCGAAATGATAGTGAACCAGAGGCTGCTCCAGCGTGATTATGCTGCCACTGCCTTCCGTGTCGATACTCTTGATCTGGACAAATTCGGATTCAAACGGACTGTAGCTGGTTGTTCCAATCACAATCCAGTCGCCTGGAAGCCATCGATGGATGTTTCTTCCATCCGCCACATTGTCTTTTACATGGATGACGCGGTCTCCATCTGAACTGACAGGTGCACCGACACCCTTAGTCACTCCATATCTGTCGGGAGGACCGGCTGGGGCGGCAAGATACGTCCAGCTTTCGCCGGTTTCTCCTGTACCTTTAGCGCCGTACAGCCGAAGTTCTCCACCTTGTCTCACTTCAATTCCCTTATCGACTTCCCCATGATGCGGATCAGTACACTGCGCGGGCGATGGCGTTGCGCAGCGATTGCCGGTAAAAATGACTGTGACCTTATTCTCCGAATTTGTCGTACCAATCGGTTGTCGGGAACATCCAATCTGCAAAAGACCGGAAACATGAATGCCCTCTGTTTCGAGGGTCAATGTTTTATCCGTAACGATTAACTCCCCACCGGCACTGATCGTGATCTGACCTAATTTGCTATAGGATTTATCAACAACTACATGGTGGCAGCCTGGTTTTCCATCCGGGCCGATGAGTGCTGAATTGTTGTCAGCCAGACAGGCTTCCAGCGGAGTGTAACCAGCTGGATCGACACATTGAGCGGTAACAAGCCCTTTCGCAAGCGTGAATGCAACTATCACCAAACAGGCGGATTTGAATGAATTCAACGAGGTTCTCCAGATTAAGTTATAGGACTACTAGTATTACATGGCATCGTAAAGCCACACTTTAAAGAAGTTCTTCAAAGATTAATTCTAAAGATCAAAATTCAATAGAGTAAAAGTGAATGAATTACAGCGACTGTGAATCAAACAGAAGAATATAGTGTTGGTTAAAGGGAAGGAAAACTCAAAGAAGGAAATGCCTGGAATGGTAGGCCCGGCAGGACTCGAACCTGCTACCCCCGACTTAGAAGGTCGGTGCTCTATCCAGATGAGCTACGGGCCCGCAACTTTCCATTGTACTTGTGTCACCCTGATATAGGGAGTCCAGATGTTTCTTACTGCCACTTTTTTTGCCCTATTGTTCGCCCAGGCGGAATCGCCAGTCCCTGAACAAACACCGCAACATGCAGAGATTGAGTCCTCAGCTACACCTGTACGCGTAACTCCAGGGACAAAAATCCCTTTAAGCCTGCTGAATTCCATCAGTACGAAAAATGCCATTGAAGGTGATCGCGTCTATCTGGAAACAATCTTCCCCATCATTGTGAATGGGCAGATCACCATTCCTGTAGGGTCAAGTGTGGCTGGAACGGTCACCAGTGTAAAAAGAGCGGGGCGTATCAAGGGAAAAGCTGAGCTGTTTGTGAGGTTTGATTCACTGATTCTGCCGAATGGGGTCATGCGCGACTTTCGCTCTCGTATGTCGAATGTGGATGGAACCAATCCGGGCAAGCTCGATCGCGATGAGGGAAAGATTGAAGGAGATGGCAACAAGTCTGGTGACATGCGCAGCATTGGTGATGCAGCTATGGCGGGAACAATTGTTGGTGCTATTTCAGGAGCGGCAGCAGCTGGAAGACCTGGGATGGGTGCAGGAATAGGAGCAGCAGCCGGAGCAACTGCTGCCATGATTGGAATCCTGGCTACTCGGGGGCCTGATGCAGTTCTCACTAAGGGAACAACTGTTGAAATGGTGTTGGACCGTGAACTGATCTTTGAGGATGAGGAACTAAATTTTCAGACTACATCGCCGATGGGGCGCCGTACTGGAATAAATGTCCCACAACCTCAGAAAAAAAATGAACGCCCGGGATGGAGGCAGCCCTCCTCGTCCCGGACGAATCCTTAAGCAGTTTTTAGCTATCGCCAGATATCAGGTCAGATTTTAGTTAATGAGTGCCTGATAGGCGATTGTAGCTGCGATCAATGTGTGACCCAGCAGGCTGGGATGTGTATCGCAGGTATTGGTCTTTGGGATCTTGTGCAATAACCCCGCCTTGCATGGATCTCCCGATCGGCCACTTGCTGCTTCAAATGCCTTATAGACGTCAGCTACTTCTCCATCCACCAAAGGAGAGGTGGTGACTGCCTTGATTAGCCCATTCAGAGCGCTAAAGACTGCAATCATCTGGGGATTTTTGAAATCAAACGCATAGTAATTGGTTGCAATGATCGGTCCTCTGTATCCCGTGCTGCGAATCGTGGAATAAATGTTGATCAGGTTCGCCTGCAGAGTTCCCAGAATTGACTGGGCCAGAGCTTCGCAATCTGCCACACACGTCAGCAAGGGAGCCAGATCATTTCCTCCAATGCTGATAGTGATCAGTTTTGGGGCAGGATTATTTCTCAGATAATTGACGGCAAACTCCAATTGAGATTGTGCTCCTTGATAGGAGGTATGCAATGGCATCGGGACCTGAGTTGGTCCATGAGGTCCATAAACCACTGCAACAGGTGAGGCCCCACAGGTAAATCCCTGAAGTGCATCTGTTCCGTAAATGAAACTGGTACTTGTTTCACCAGGACAGGAAGCATTTGTTAATTTTCCAAGCATGGCGAGCGAAACCAGCTGCGGGTAGCCTACGTATTTATTCAGAGATGGCGGATTGATCAGCGGGTTGAATCCAAATGGCAGTGAATCCCCAAGTGCCAGATAATTTCGATTCCGTAATAACAAAAAGGAAGGGCTCAATGCCTCCGTATCATTTCCGGGGGACAGGAAGTGCTGTTCTTCAATAGTTGCTTCAGTTTGCGAAGGGAATTCCTGGCTGAAGGAGAGCAGGGGACATAGTCCTGCGGCGAGATATAAGAAGAATTTTTTCATTGTGTTGGGGTTGAGCTATCCACTTCCTGTGAAAAGGCGGAGAGGAAGGCATCAGGTGAGTATGTTATGTAGTTCTCTTTTATTAAGTCAAGAGTACTTGTAAGTTGAAAGTACTTAGCTCAATAAGTATATGGGGACGGCTTCGATACTGAGTAAATAAGTGTTAAATAGCGGGAAGTTTTGTAACTGTCCCGCTGGATTTTTCACTATCAGGATGAAAGTGTCTTTAGAAGTCTTCAGAGAAGGCGACTTCACCGGTAACGCCAACCTGATATGCGGATACTCTGCGTTCAAAAAAGTTGGTCAGTTCCTGAATGTCCTGGAGTTCCATGAAGTCGAATGGATTTTTAGATCCAAAGACCGGTTCAATATGGAGAGCCTGCAATCTGCGATCTCCTACGTACTGCAGATACTCTCGCATGTTCGTAATGGACATTCCCGTTACCCCCATGCTGAGAGTGTCTTCGGCAAAGGTGAGCTCGCAGTCCACGGCTTCTCTGATCATCTCCACAATACGATCATTGAAGTCCTGATCAAACAGGTCAGGTCGTTCCTGTCGAACAGTAGCGACCACTTCCAGAGCGAAGTCAATATGAGCACTTTCATCGCGGAAGACCCAGCTGGTACCCGTTGCCAATCCCTGCAGCAGACCCCTTGAGCGCAAATAGTACACATAGGCAAAAGCGCCAAAGAAGAATAGCCCTTCGATACAGGTGGCGAAGCAGACAAGATTCAGCAGGAAGGACTTCATCTGCTCATCCGTGCGAATTTCATTCAACTCATTAATGGAATCAATCCATTTAAAGCAGAACTTGGCTTTCTTTTCGATCGATGGAATATTCTCAACTGCTGCGAAAGCTTCAGCCCGCTCAATTGGATCTGTAATGTAGGTGTCCAGCAGAGTCAGGTAGAACTGCACATGGAGTGCTTCCTCATAAAGCTGCCGGGAGAGATACATCCGTGCTTCTGGTGCATTGATGTGCTTATAAAGATTGAGTACCAGATTGTTCCCGACAATGCTGTCCCCTGTGGCAAAAAAAGCCACCAGCCGCTTGATCAAATGTTGTTCAGCGGGCTTCATCTTGGAGCGAAGATCAGTCACGTCCGTGGAGAAATCAACTTCCTCCACGGTCCATGTATTCTTGATACCTGTCTTGAACATTTCGTAGAAGGCAGGGTACTTCATCGGACGCAGTGTTAAATCAAAACCTGGATCTAAAATCATTTCTTTTTACCCTCTACTCTTTACTGGCACGACTCGCATGATTCCGGATTTTCCAGGGAGCAGGCAACAGCTGCCTTGGAAGATGCTGTCGTTACTGGAACAGTGGTCTTCGAGATCTTCGAAGCAGGGCGGGACCGGAGATAGTAAGTTGTCTTGATCCCTTTCTTCCAGGCATACATATACATGGAGGACAGCTTGCCGATATTGGGGCTTTCCATGAACAGATTGAGCGATTGGCTCTGGTCAATATAGGCACCACGATCTGCTGCCATATCGACCAGTGCACGCATCGGGATTTCCCACACAGTGCGATAAAGCTGTCGCAGATTTTCAGGGATTGCCTTAATGCCCTGGATAGACCCCTCGCCCAACTTCAGTTGGGTCCGAACATCTTCATTCCAGAGACCACGTTCTTTCAGGTCCGCGACCAGATATTTATTCACCTGAATGAAGTCGCCAGAAAGAGTTTCTCGTTTGAAGAGATTCGAGACAGGTGGCTCGATGCATTCATAGCAGCCAGCAATGGATGCAATAGTTGCAGTGGGAGCAATCGCAATCATGAGTGAGTTGCGCAGGCCAACTTTTTTAATGCGTTCTTTCAACTGATTCCACCGCTGTTGATCCGGAGGTGTCACACCCCAGAAATCAAACTGCAGTTCTCCGCGGGCAGCACGAGTTTCCGGGAAGGAAGGATGCGCTCCGAACTGTTCTGACAGATCAGCTGAGGCAGCGAGAGCGTTGTAATAGATCTCTTCCTGAATACGGGTAGAGAGTTCACGGGCTTCATCTGAATCAAAAGTAATTTTGAGTTGGAAGAATACATCCTGTAATCCCATCAGGCCCAGCCCCACAGGTCTCCACCTTGCATTGGAGACACCGGCATCGCCAGTGGGATAGAAATTGATATCGATGACACGGTCCAGGAAGGGAACTGCGCGCTGTACAGTATTGGCAAGCTTTTCAAAGTCAAACTTTCCACCCGCCACATAGCGGGCCAGATTAATTGAGCCCAGATTGCAGACTGCTGTTTCTTTCGCCGATGTGACTTCTGTGATTTCGGTGCAAAGATTCGACAGATGAATGACGTTATCCGGTCGGCCTGTCTGATTTGATTTCAGATTGCAGGCATCCTTAAAGGTCATCCAGCCATTACCCGTTTCCGCAAGAGTCCGCATCATACGGGCATACAGATCACGGGCAGGGATCTGGCGATCATAAAGTTCATCTTTCTCTGCCTGTTCGTAAGCTTTGCGGAACTCAGCGCCATAAACGTCTGGGAAATGCGGAACCTTTGCTGGATCAAAGAGCGACCACTGCTCACCCTTTTCCACCCGTTCCATGAAGAGATCAGATACCCAATGAGCCAGGTTCAGGTTGTAGGTGCGACGCCCTTCATCGCCAGTGTTATCGCGCAACTCCAGAAACTCTTCGATATCTGCATGCCAGTTTTCCAGATAGACACAAGCTGCACCTTTTCTTTTGCCACCCTGATTGACTGCTGCGACGGAAGAGTCCAGTGTCTTCAACCAGGGGACGATTCCGTTGGAACGGCCATTGGTGCTCTGGATCAGGGAGCCACGGGAACGAATCCGGTGATATGCCAGTCCGATGCCACCGGCGAACTTGGAAAGAAGCGCAACATCCTTATAGCGATCGTAGATCGACGCCAGATGATCGGCCGGAGAGTCCAACAGATAGCATGAGGACATCTGGGGATGCGATGTGCCGGAGTTAAAGAGGGTAGGTGAGCTGGGCAGATAGTCCAGTGAGGCGATCAGCTGATAGAAGTCGATGGCTTCATGAACATTCTGAGAAAGTCCACAGGCAACACGGAGAAAGAAATACTGTGGTGTCTCCAGAACATCGCGGCTGTGTGGATCGCGGAGGAGATAGCGATCATAAACCGTTCGCAGGCCAAAGAATTCAAAACGATCCGAGAAAAGATCATCGACGGCATTGTTCAGCTTGCGCGCATTCACGCGAATGAATTCTGCCGCACTGTCGGAGATCAGACCGTGGCGGTGTCCGGCCTCCGTAGACTGGGAGAATGAAAAGATGTTCTGGTTCTGAACTTCCTTTTCGATATAGCGTGTCAGCAGGCGGGCAGCAAGGCGCGAGTATTCCGGTTCTTCGGCAATCAGGGAAGAAGCGGTCTGAATAGACAGGGAATCCAGCTCTTTGGTAGAAGAGCCATCGTAGAGGCCACCAATCGTCTTGATGGCAACGCGCATGGGATCCACATGAGTCAGACCCACCGCAGAGCGTTCAATTGCACGAATAATTTTGTCAACCACAACGGGTTCAAACGAACCGTTGCGTTTCCGCACGCGCATGCTGCTCGGCGGAACTTCGGCATGGACTCCAGGGATTAAATCAGGGGTTAAAACATTGCTCGAACTTGCTGCCACTTTTCTCTCTCCTCGGTCTTCGATGGGGCAGCACTAACAGGCAGGCCGAAACCCTGCATGAAACCAGTACCAGTCCACCCCTCGCAGACTCGCTATTGTTATTTAATTAAGATGCAACTTCCGGCAGATTCCTGAAATTCGGGATACGGAGACCTGCCTGAAACAGCATCATTTCCATACTTCTGAACCTGGGGAAAACGCTTTCCCTGTTCTCTTTCGCTGCGGGGAAATTCAGCACAACTTTACTGCTTTTTTACTGCTTTCCCTCTCTGCAGTCGCTCTCGGAAACACCAGAAGACTACCCAATATAGTGCGGTCTTTCGGATGGAGTCAACAACTAATTGTGGTCAAGTTGCAACCTGTTGATCCCAAAGAGGGACCCTGCCGGGCTTAATGGAGAGGCCGGGGGAATATGGATGGATATGGTATCCTACCAGCTACCAGCGGTCTTCCGGCCTACCATCCGGAAGTGAAAAGGGAACCCGGTGTGAATCCGGGACTGCCCCGCAGCGGTAAGCAGGAACGAAAGCTGTCATCAAGCACTGGCGAATAGCCGGGAAGCGACGGCCGGTAGGAAAATGGAAGATGCCTGTGAGTCCGAAGACCTGCCGTTGGGTCCGTTTCCAGAGACTGAAACGGAGTCTGAGTGTCCTCGGAGGAAGGGACTTGGGCAGGGCATCGACGAGAAACAATAGCCGTCCGCGTGGGCGCTCGTTCCGCCGTGCCATTTTTCTGTACTCCGGCTCTCAGCAATCTCGAGAGGAGTCAATCAATGGCAAAAGCAATTTCCCTGGGGTTCCCCCGCATCGGGCCGAATCGCGAACTGAAAAAAATCACAGAATCATATTGGGCAGGTAAGTCCTCACGTGAGGAACTGCTGGCCGAAGCACAGAAGATCCGCCAGCAGAACTGGAGCCTGCAAAAGGATGCCGGACTGGATCAGGTTCCTTCCGGTGATTTTTCCTTTTATGACCAGATGCTGGATCTGGCCTGGGCTCTGGATGTGGTGCCGGAACGGTATCAGAAGGTCGGACTCACCGACGATCTGGATCTTTACTTCACGATGGCTCGTGGAGGCGCGACCCAGGCACTGGAGATGACCAAATGGTTCGATACCAATTATCACTATCTGGTTCCTGAGTTTGATGACCGTCCTGCTTATTCAGTCAAGCGCTGGGCACATCTGGATATCTATCAGGAAGCTGCCGGGCAGGGATTCAATGCACGCCCGGTCATCATAGGACCTCTTACTTTTGCACTGCTGGGCAAGGTGCGCACGGAGGGTGTAACTCCCCTCGCTATTGTCGAGAGACTTCTGCCTGCCTATGAAGAGCTTCTGAAGGCATTTGAATCAGCGGGGGCGGAATGGGTGCAGATTGATGAGCCGGTGCTGGCTCTGGATCTGGATGCAGCCCAGCGTGATGCTTTGAAGCAGGCACTTGATCGTCTGTCCAAAGCTACCAACCTGAAGATTTTCCTCGCCACTTATTTTGGACCGCTGGGTGAAAATCTGGAAACAGCACTGAATCTTCCGGTCTCTGTTCTTCATCTGGATCTGGTCCGTGGAGAAGAACAACTGGACGCTGCTCTGGCAGGAGCCCCGGAAGAACTGACACTCTCCCTGGGATTGATCGATGGCCGGAATATCTGGAAGGCCGATCTGAACCATGCAGTGACTCTTGCAGAGAAAGCGGTATCCAAGCTGTCCTCTGATCGGGTCATCATTGCTTCTTCCTGTTCCCTGATGCACTCTCCCGTAGATCTCTCAGGTGAAACAAAGCTGAATCCTGAAGTGAAAGACTGGCTGGCATTTGCACGCCAGAAGCTGGATGAGATTGTTCTGGTTAAACGGGCAATCAATGAAGGACGTGCAGCGGTTCAATCAGAGCTGACAGCAAATCAGGAATCTCTCAACAAGAGAAAGAATTCCCCACTGGTTTCGAATCCTGCTGTCCGCAAGCGTGTGAATGCGGTGCGGGAAGATGATCTTCGCCGTCAGTCTGATTATGTAGCCCGTCAGCAGGAACAGCACTCTGCGCTGGGACTTCCTGCTATTCCCACAACCACAATCGGTTCCTTCCCACAGACTCCTGAACTGCGCGTGCAGCGCGCACGGATGCGCAAGGGTGAGATCACAGCACAGGAATATGACGGCTACATTCGGCAGGAGATTGCGAATGCAATCAAACAGCAGGAAGACCTGGGCATCGATGTTCTTGTTCATGGAGAAGCAGAACGGAATGACATGGTGGAGTATTTCGGTGAACTGCTCTCCGGGTTTGCGTTTACCAGCAATGGCTGGGTCCAGAGCTATGGTTCCCGCTGTGTGAAGCCCCCCATCATTTACGGCGATGTGGAACGTCGTGCACCGATGACGGTGGACTGGTGGAAGTATTCACAGTCCCTTTCCAGCAAGCCAGTCAAGGGTATGCTGACGGGCCCGGTGACGATTCTTCAGTGGTCCTTTGTCCGCAATGACCAGCCACGCCGGGATACCTGTTTTGAAATCGGACTGGCAATTCGCGATGAGACGCTGGATCTGGAAGCAGCAGGCTGCAAAGTAATCCAGATCGACGAACCTGCACTGCGGGAAGGTCTTCCCTTGCGAAAGGCAGACAAGGAAGAGTATCTGCGCTGGGCTGTGGATGCATTCCGTCTTTCCAGTGCGGGTGTGCAGAACGCTACCCAGATTCATACCCACATGTGCTATGCCGAGTTCAATGAGATTGTTCCCTCAATTGCGGCCATGGATGCAGATGTGATTTCCATGGAGAGCGCTCGTTCCCAGATGGAACTTCTGGAGGCATTTATCCAGAATCAATATCAGAACGAGATTGGACCGGGTGTATATGATATCCACTCACCGCGGATACCTTCCGCAGAGGAGATGAAAGCTCTGCTGCTGAAAGCTCTGGAAGTGATTCCAAAAGAAAGGCTGTGGGCAAATCCTGATTGTGGATTGAAGACGCGTCGGTGGGAAGAAGTAAAGCCTGCGCTGACGAATCTTGTATCCGCAGCGCAGGCAATTCGGGCAACTACTTAATCAGCGAGTCGATTGCTTCCAGCTCCCGTCCAGCTTCTGCAAACTTACCCTGGGACATCAGTTCCCGGTAACGACGCAGATGGTTTCGGACATCGTTCAGACGACGGTCTGAAACAGGCTGGGAGACGGGGGCAGTCGGACCCGAAGCACCCGAAGAATCGCTTACACGGGAAGAAGGCTCTTGTGTAGACGGCGAGGAACTCACTCCCGTCAGCTGTGCAAGGGCCTCTTCGTATGTATCGGCATAGGCGATTCTGGAACCTGTCGCCAGAGCGACTTTCCGCAGCTGAGGCATCGGAGCCTGGGCAGCCTGCAGATAAATAGGCTCGACATAAAGGAATGTCTTGTCGAGCGGCAATACCTGCATCTGTCCACGGATGACCTTCGTGCCCTGCTGATTCCAGAGTGTCAGATCCTTGGCAATGGTCTGATCCTGATTGATTCTCGCCTTGATCTGCATCGGACCGAAAACCAGTTCCTGCTTCGAAAGTTGCAGGAAGTAGATCTCTCCCATCTTGTCTCCATCACAACGAGCCACCATCAGGCCAATCAGATTGTCCTTGTTGCGTGGAGTGAACGGAACCATCAGCAGAAACTCCGGCTCATCCGAGTCGGGCAGGGAAGCCACCAGATAGGTAGGTTCCGCTGTGGGTGTTTCTCCGCTGCTGGATGTATTCTTCGCGATATCCCACATATCTTCCTTGTTGTAGAAGGCTTCAGGATCCCGCATATGATACGTGCGGTACATTTCCGCCTGGACACGGAAGATGGTCTCCGGATACCGTGCATGCTGCCGCAGATCCGCAGGCATCTCTGACGATGCCTTGAAGAGATGGGGGAACAGCTTGTTATAGACCTGAATGATGGGATCATCTGTCTGGAATGTATAGATGTTGACCGTTCCATCGTAAGCATCAATGGTGGCTTTGACCGCATTCCTGATGTAGTTGATGGTCCCGAACTGATCCGTCCGTACCCTTCTTGAGAAAGGATGACTGGCTGATGAAGTATAGCCATCAATGATCCAGACAAGGCGTCCTTCATCTGTCACGACCAGATAAGGATCACGATCCCACGAGATAAAGGGAGAGATGGAACGCAATCGCTCATTGACGTTCCGCCGGATCATCATGCGGCTGTTTTCCTTCAGATAAGAAGTCAGCAGAATATTCCAGTCTCCTTCGCGCAACACTGCGGCGAAACGGGTCAGGAAAGAGGAGACAGGGAACCCGCCGGTTCCTTCATAGTGCGAAGAAACATTTTCCGTACCAGACGGATAGTTGAATTCCGCCTGTTCTGTCCGTACAAAAACAGGCTCATGAACAACTTCACCGTAATAGATTTCCGGACGGGTCAGCTTGAGCCCAGGAGTCCGAATCTCTGGCGGAGCGTTCTGAATGAACAGGTGCGGCAGCCCATCACTGGTGATGCGGTTGGCTTCAGCCATGACGGCACCATAACCGTGTGTATAGATAAAGTGAGGGTTCACCCAACTGGTGCGTGCTTCAGGCAACTGGCGAACATCCAGTTCGCGGGGGGTAAGCAACACCTGACGGATGCGAGGCGTGCCATTAGCATCCGGAATCATATAACGGTCTACGTCTGCATTGGCGAAAGCGTAGTAAGGACGTAGTGCCTGGATCTGTGTAGTGGCATCATGGAAAGCTTTCCAGTCCCACAGGCGAACATTGTCGAGGATTGCCCTGTGTTGCTGAGGATCAAAGCCACCATCAATCTTTGCTGCAAAATCGACTTCCTTGGTTCTTTTGTCCAGTCCGAAAGCAGCGCGAGTTCCTGCAATATGGCGTTCAATATAGGGGCGCTGGATGGAGATTTCGTTGGGACGCACATGCAGCCAGTTCACCAACCGGGAGGCCAGCGTCGGAACAAAGATCGAAGCTGCCACCAGCAGCATGGCCCACTGTCCTTTGCGCAGAAGAACCAGCGCAGCGCTGCAAAGAATGGCAGCAATGGAGAGCCAGATCAGTGGCAGTGCAATATTCTGGGCCACATAATCCATCCCGGTCATGAAGCCATGCTCCTGCATCAGGAAGTCATAGCGATCCAGATAGGTGCGGACGGCCAGTGTGACCAGACCAATCGCTGCTGCGATCCGGATCATTCTGTATTCCAGCAATTCATGCAGGCGAAGTTCACGGATGTCAATATCCTGACCACCATGGCGCAGTTCCTGGAATCGTTCCCGGAGTGCCCATCCACGGGCAGCAATCCAGTAGACCAGCATGGAGACAATCACGATGCCGATAATGGCAGCCAGTAACATCCGGTACACCGGAAGATTGAAGAAATAGAAATTGAGGGACAGGTTGAAGACCGGGTCTCTCCATACGTCTTCTGTAGAAGAACCTGCTGCACCAATGAAGCGCATGATGGACCATGAATCCACCAGAGACAGAGAAAGCAGGATAGAGGCACCCAACAGAATCGCAGTGGAAATCCTGCGGTATGCAGGATAGAAACGAAGGTTTCCCCCGCCGTGCTTCACTCCGCGAAGGTGACTGATCCAGAGGATGGCAAAGATCACCGGGATCGAAACAGCCACCGGAATGATGCTGTAGCTCAGCATCGAAAGCCATGTGTCTACCTGACCAAGCTCTCTCCACCATTGAAGTTCAATGAAGAAACTGGCAATGCTACGCCCTCCCAGAAGAAGGGCAAAAATGATGATGATGATGAGCCCGAGTCCACCACGGCGATGAGCGCCAGAAGACGGGGGTGGCGGAGGAGGACGGGAGAAGTCATCATCGTCTTGAACTATGACGGGACGCATCTCCCTAGATTACAGCGCTATGAGTTAAAGTGCAGTCTCGCGGTTCCAGACTACAGTGCCACTGACGATAGTTGCTACTGCAGCTCCGGTGAACTGCCATCCATGAAATGGAGAATTGCGGCTCTTGGATGCTGACTTGTTCAGATCGTAAGTCCATTCTGCGGAGGGATCGAGAATTGTCACATCCGCAGGCGACCCAGGCTGAAGTGTTCCCCGGTTCAGATTGAGAATGCGTGCCGGACCCGTTGTATAGAGTTCAATCATCCGGTTAAGAGAGATGATTCCCGGATTCACCAGCCGGTCAAATGTTAGCCCAACTGCTGTTTCCAGACCAATGATGCCGAATGGACAGCGTTCAAACTCCTGCATTTTCTCACTTCCTGCGTGAGGTGCATGATCAGTTGCCAGCGCATCGACTACACCAGAGGCGATCCCTTCAATACAGGCTTCTACATCGTGATTGCAGCGGATCGGCGGCTTCATCTTGAAGGAGCTGTCATAAGGCAGCATCTCCTGATCGCAGAGCGTGAAGTGATGTTGCGTCACTTCACAGGAAACAGGAAGTCCGCGCTTCTTGGCTTCTGCCACCATGGCTACCGCATTTTTTGTGGAGAGATGCGCAACGTGATACCGCACGCCCGTTACCTCTGCCAGCAACAGATCACGGGCCACCATGACATCCTCTGAGCAGGAAGGGATTCCACGCAAGCCCAGCCGGGTGGACACCACTCCCTCATGCATGTCTCCACCTGCACTCAGATTGAGATCCTCACAGTGCTGGATGACAGGAAGATCAAAGCTCTTCGCTGTTTCCATGGCACGGCGCATGACACGGGCATTCATGACAGGGCGGCCATCATCGGAGATTGCGACAATTCCGGCTTTCTTCATGCCGCCGATGGCTGCCAGCTCTTCTCCCTGACTTCCCTTGGTGATGGCTCCAATGGGGAACACATTCACGACTGCAGCATTCCGTGCCCGTTCAATGATGTAGCTGGTGACGTGTGCGGAATCGTTGACCGGAGATGTGTTCGGCATACAGCAGATGGTGGTGAATCCTCCTGCTGCTGCTGCCCTGGCACCTGTTTCGATTGTTTCTGCGTGTACAAACCCTGGCTCACGCAGATGAACATGCATGTCGATGAACCCAGGCGCCACGATCAGTCCGGTTGCATCGAACACCTCCGCTTCCGGGGCCAGGATATTATCGTCAATCTTGCGGACAATCTCTCCAGCCAGGAGAACATCTGCAATCCGGTCTGTGCCGGATGCCGGATCAATCACACGGCCGTTTTTGATGAGCAACTTTGCCATTAACTCAGCACCTTTTCCAGTACGGCCATTCGCACAGCCACTCCATTTTCCACCTGATTCAGAATCACGGATCTCTGGGAGTCCGCCACTTCAGAAGCGATCTCCTGCCCACGATTCATCGGCCCTGGATGCATTACGATTACATCCGGCCTGGCCAGGCTCAGGTGATCCAGCCGCAGCCCATAGAATCCAAAATATTCACCGGAAGGGAACTTTGGTTCATGGATGCGTTCCAGTTGTACACGCAACATCATGATGACGTCAGCGTCCTTGATTGCCTCACTGATGTTGTGGGATAACTCAACACCTTGGGCAAGATGCGTCATCTCCTGCGGAAGAAGGGAGGCCGGTCCGCAGAGCACAATGGACGCTCCGAATTTCGAAAGCAGATGAATATTGGATCGTGCCACTCGGGAATGAGCAATATCGCCAATAATTGCCACCCGCAATCCTTCCAGCGACGGACGCTGATCCAGGATTGTTCTTGCATCCAGTAATGCCTGGGTGGGATGTTCATGCGTCCCATCACCAGCATTCACGATGGGAATATTCAGATGGCGTGCCAGAAAGTGTGGAGCTCCGGAAGCTGCATGGCGCATCACAATGGCATCCGGATGCATGGCTGCCAGCGTATTCAGCGTGTCAACAAGGGATTCCCCCTTGGATACACTGGAACCGCTGGATGAGATGGAGACAGCGTCTGCTCCCAGGCGTTTCGCTGCGATTTCAAAGCTGATGCGTGTTCGCGTAGAAGCTTCAAAGAACAGATTGACAATGATACGGCCATTGAAAAGATCCAGTCTTCTTGACTCCGTCTTATGAAGGGACTGAAACTCTTTGGCGCGATCCAGCAAGGACTCAATTTCCGGGCGGGAAAGATCTTCGATTCCAAGAAGGCTGCCCGGCATTAGTCCACCTTTTCAACGATCAGGACTTTTTCTGCTTCGTCGATCTCTTTGAATTTCACTTCGACGATTTCCCTTTTGGTTGTCTGAACAGTCCTGCCCACAAACTGAGCAGCAATCGGGATTTCACGATGTCCACGATCAATCAGACATAGAAGCTGGACGCGATTGGGACGTCCCTGGTCAAACAGTGCATCGAGAGCTGCACGGATGGTTCGTCCGGTATAGAGAACATCATCCATCAGGATGACGTCCTTGCCCGTGACATCAAAAGGGATGTCAGTAGCATTCAGGACCGGAGCAGCACCAAGAGTGGTGAGATCGTCACGATAGAGTTGAATATCAAGAATCCCTACCGGAACTTTATAATTTTCGATTCCTTCAATCTTTTGGGAGAGCCGTTCCGCCAGAGGGACACCCCGCCTACGGATTCCAATGAATGCCAGACTGTTCAGATCATCGGATTTTTCAAGGATTTCGTGAGATAAACGGACCAGTGTCCTGTCTATTTCCGATGCCGACATGATTTGGGATTTTTCACGCGTGCTTGACATGGGGTTGAAGGCCTAGATTAGCACAGCGACTTTCTCGGTTGACCCGTTCGATTCAGCTGTTTAGGCCAGTTTCAGGCGTGTGCGGAGGAAGCGGATGATTTTGCGGATGATCCAGAAGAATGCAACCAGAAATGCGATCACCAGGCACAGAACAATCACAGGGTAGTGAACAGTCAGCCAAAGCCCCAACGGGAGGAACATGTCTTCAGCAACAGAGAGAACCATGTTCGATACTGGCTCCGGGGAATGATTTGCTGCCGCCCTGGTTGCGGCTTTTGCTGCGTGGCTGGTGAGGGCTACTCCACCAGTGATCAGCACCAGGATTACTTTCAGGGACGGCTCAATTTCACTGATTGCAGTCCAGGCAAGAATCGCGGCTCCAATAGGACGAATAAAGGTATGGACTGAATCCCAGATCGAATCAAACCATGGAAGTTTATCGGAGATGAACTCCGCGATCGCCATGAGTGCTGAAACAATCAGAACAGGAAGAGATCCCAGCACCAGCAGATGCTGGAACTGATCTGTTAACGAAAGCATCCCGAAGCGGATCAGGATTCCCAACACAAAGACCAGAGCATACAGCCGAAGTCCAGCCAGGAAGCCCACCCCAGCGGCAAATCCAAGTAAATCCGTGATGCTCATAGTCCCTTCACATTATCCCCTTACCTGTGGATATCAGGAGATGACGGGAATGGATACGGAGAAGGAGAATGATTTTCCTGAATTACATGGAAAGTGGGCGACTTGGGGTCGATTCCATTTTGATGACACAAGTCGAGAATGTTGCGGTAAAGGTCTGAATAGATTCGTGCCATCTGACCGGGAAGATGTGTATAGGCATTGATCTGATACGCCACATTGAAGTCATGCAGAGCAGTCTGGAAGACAAAGGGGGCAGGTTGGGCCAGAATTCCTTCTGTTCTGAGCGCGGCCTGAATCAGGACCTCATGAACTTTGGGCCAGGGAATGTCATATCCCATGGTCACAATGGTGTTAAGGATTAATCCACCCTGATGCTTTCCTTCCATGTAATTGACGATATGGGAAGACATCACGGTGGAATTCGGAATCACAATATCTTCATTTTTGATGGTGCGTATCCGAGTGACGAAAGCAGATTTTTCAATGACATCGCCCATGTGATCACCGATACGAACACGATCTCCCATCCGGAAAGCACGGGTATAGGTCAGGATAATTCCGGAAATGATGTTTCCAATGGCAGAGCCCGATCCGATGGAAACCAGAACACCAATAAAGATGGATACTCCCTGAAATGCCGGTGATCCTCCACCAGGCATATAAGGAAAAGCGACAACCAGGGCGAAGGCAATGATCAGAAACGAAAGAATCCGGGATGTGGGCTCTGCCCATTCCGGGTGAAAACCTGGAAGAACAATCAACCCGCTGTCTACCCACCGGGAGAAGACATTCAGCAGGCGAATCAAAAAGAAGATAAAGATACACCAGACAATCAGGAAGCCAAGATTGGGGAGATAATCCAGAAATCCATGCAGGATGGCGATTGCCGGTTCACGGAACCAGTGAATCATCCGCTCTGAAAGATGTGCCGTTGCAGGAAACAAGCTCAACGAAAAACTGAGGATGGCTGGAATGAGAATGATCAGCGAGATCAGAATGGATAGCCGATAGAGAATCGTGAGCGCAATTTTCGCTTTTGTGGCGGTGATCACCTTAAGCGCAATATTCGGAGAATCTTTCTGATCCCTGAGATTACGGCGCCATTCTTCAAGCCTTCGCGAGATGTACTGATAGAGCCAGCTGATTCCCCACAAAAACACACCCAGAAGAATCCAGGTGACAGCAATTTCTATGATTTTCAGATAAAGCGGAGTCTCATTCACCATATACAGGTTGCCACAGAGAGACATGATCACCGTATGGTAATCATGTCTCTCTATGGCAGTTCTTAGATTCAGAGTTGTTTCTTTAACTAATCCTTTTAATCATCCTCGGAATTCATTACTCTTCCTGCGCTGGCAGCGACAATTTTGTCTGTTTGAAGCTGTGGGACGTAGTCGTAGTGATCGAACTCCATGGCGAAGGAAGCTCGTCCTTGAGTGATGGATGTCAGGTCACTCTGATAAGTCAGCATCTCCGCCATAGGAACCTGCGCCCGGATGATCTGCGTATTACCCTTAATATCCATTCCGGAAATGCGCCCCCGACGGCTGTTCAGATCGCCCATCAGATCTCCTGCATACTCCACTGGTGTATGAATTTCCACATTCATGATGGGTTCCAGTAACGCCGGTTTAGCCATGCTCATTGCTGCTTTAAAGGCTTTACGTGCTGCCATCTTGAAGGACATCTCGGAACTGTCGACATCATGGTAGCTGCCATCATAGAGAACAACCTTGAAGTCCACCATCGGGTATCCGGCAAGATAACCATTCGCAGCTGCCTCCACAAATCCTTTCTCCACTGCGGGAATGAAATTTTTGGGAACGGAACCACCGAATACGGCATTCTCAAATTCGAAATTAGCCCCGCGAGGTAATGGTTCAATCCGGACACGAACATCTCCAAACTGCCCATGTCCTCCAGTCTGTTTCTTATGTCTTCCCTGCACATCAGCAGTTCCGCGAATGGTTTCCCGATAAGGAACTTTGGGAGCATGGAGTTTTACATCCACTCCATACTTGCGCCGCAGACGACTGACCACTATCTCGATATGTTGCTGTCCCGCACCCGCCAACAGAAATTCATTGGTCTGTGGATCCCGATAAAAACGAAGACTGGGGTCTTCTTCCAGAACCTTGTGAATAGCAGTTGCCATGCGATCCTCATCATTGCGGGATTTTGCCTCAATGGCATATGCAATAGAAGGCTCATCCAGTTTTAGCGGACACAAAGAAACGCGAGAACCTTTCTCGGCTAATGTGTCAGTTGTGAGAGTGTCCTTGAGTTTGGGGACAACTCCGATATCTCCGGCGTGAATCTCATTGACTGTGTGAATTGATTTTCCTACTGAAATTCCGATATGTGAAAGCCGCTCATCTGTATTGCTGCGTGAGGAGAGCAGGTGAGCATCGCTTTTCACAACACCAGAGAGAACCTTGAAAAAGCTCAGGCGCCCCTGAAACGGATCGACAGATGTCTTGAAGACAAAAGCAGCAACAGGTTCCTGATTGCCAATGGGTCTCTCCATGTCTCCATCTTCAGATTGCAGAACATGGCTGTTCCTCTCAATTGCTGAGGGCATAAACCGGACACAGAAATCGAGCAGGCGGTCTGTACCAATGTTTTCTATTCCGGACGCACACAGAATGGGGACGATTGTGTCGGCAGCCAGTTCTTCATGCAGTCCGGCAATAACATGCTCTTCAGGAAGAGTCCCATCTTCAAAGAACTCTTCCATCAGCTCATCCTTGCCGGATGCCACTGCTTCCACCAGGACATCATGCGCTGCTTTGGCAGCATCTTTCAGATGAGCTGGAATCTCCGTTTCTTTTCCTTTGCCGTCGCCTCCGGGCGTATAGAGGTAAGCCTTCATGGAAATCAGATCAATGATCCCTCTGAAATCCTTTTCCTCTCCGATGGGCAGATGGATGGGGACACAGATTTTTCCGAAGGCTTCATGGAGCGATTCGACAGTCCGCTCAAAGCTGGCGTTCTCACGATCCAGCTTGTTGATGACAACCGCATGGCCTTCATGAAATTCTTCTGCGAAGTTCCAGACCTTCTCTGTCTGGACTTCCACTCCTGATACCGCATCGACAACGATCAGAGCACCGTCTGCTACATGCAGAGCGCCATGTGTATCGTTCATGAAAATATTGAAGCCGGGAGTGTCCAGAAAATTAATTTTGGTGTTGTTCCATTCCACTGCAGCGATTGCTGTATTAATAGTGATCTTTCGATCTATTTCCTCCTCATCAAAATCAGTGAGGGTATTCCCTTCATCCACTTTTGTGAGGCGGTCGGTGACTCCAGCGGTATAAAGCATGGCTGCTGTGAGCTGGGTTTTCCCGGAATGACCATGACCTGCAATGGCCACGTTGCGTACATCTTTACCGTCGTAGACTCTCATCGATTCATACCTCGGTCTTTGAATAGGATGTAGACGGTCGAAATCCTATCACAATCTAAAATGGAAGTGATCCCTGCATGTCTTCATTTCTCCTGCGAGTGCGTTCCGAGTTTCCTCATCTTCTGAAATTGGCTATTCCGGTAGTAATTGCCGAACTGGGCTGGATGTTTATGGGTGTCATCGACATTGTGATGGTGGGACGTATGGGGCCGGAAGCGATTGGAGCCGTTGCCATCGGCAACATGGTGTTCAACTGCATTGGACTGATCGGTTTGGGAGTCATGCTGGGGCTGGATACTCTGGTAGCCCAGTCGTTTGGGGCAGGGAATCGTGAGGACTGTGATCATTCCCTGCGGCAGGCACTGTGGGTGGGCACTATTGTGGGCCCGATTGTGTTTCTTGCCATGGAACTGCTGGTTCCCACGATGGACTGGTGGGGAATGGATCCGGGAGTGGCTGCCCTGGCTAAGCCGTTTACCGGATGGGTGGCTCTGAGCGTATTTCCGGTGATTCTCTATGCTGCCTGCCGCCGATATCTGCAATCCATGGGAATTGTTCGCCCTGTCATGATCGCCCTTGTGACAGCAAACATCAATCAGGTTTTCTTCAACTGGCTGCTGATTGAAGGAAATCTGGGAGCTCCAGCGCTGGGAGTGACAGGCGCGGCTATCGCGACAGTATTATCCCGTGCCTATATGGCTGTTTTTCTGGTCGTAGTGATTACGCGGAAGGTCCTCTATCTTGAACGTCCGGACTGGGATCGCATCCGTCTTCTGTTTCAATTGGGAATTCCAGCGGCCGGGCATATCTTTTTGGAAGTAGCTGTGTTTGGAGCAGTCACGGCGTTAGCTGCGCGATTTCCTCCGGTTGCGCTGGCTGCTCATGAGATTGCTCTGAACTATGCTGCAATGTCGTTCATGGTGCCGTTGGGTATCTCTTCTGCCGCAGCAGTCCGTGTGGGGCAAGCATTAGGGAAGAATGATGTTGCCGCATCCCGCCTGGCTGGATGGACTGCCATCCTGACTGGGATGACATTCATGGGCGCAATGGGAATCATCATCTATTTTATGGCTCCAGAGATTCTCCGGATCTACACTCCGGACCACGCTGTGATTGAGTTCGGGATTCCGCTTCTGTACTGGGCTGCCATGTTCCAGCTATTCGATGGAATCCAGGTGGTATCGACAGGCGCACTCAGAGGACGGGGTGATACACATTCAGCCTTCAAAGCAAATATGGTGGGGCACTGGATGATCGGTCTCCCCGTGGGAGCGTATCTTTGCTTTGTCCTGAACTGGGGTGTGGCTGGTCTGTGGGCAGGGTTAACCCTGGGGCTGATTCTGGTTTCTCTTTATCTGCTGCGACAGTGGGCTAAGGAAGAAGATTAGCTCAGAGCGACTCTTTTGCCACCCTCATACATCGCCTGCTGATCTGTGGGTGGAGCATAGCGCAGAATGCGACCACAACTTTCGCAGACGACCATTGTCGGTGATGTTTTCAGGGTCTGGAAGTGCTGAGGCCGTAACTGCATCTTGCAACCGGAGCATGCTCCTTCTGTTGCATCAGCGACAAAGATTCCGTTGACGTGCTTCTTCTTCAGGCGAGTGATGATTGCCTGCAACTGCGGAGTGAAGGTCGAGAAAATCGCAGTTCGTTTTTCCGTCTCTTCTGCCATCAGCTTCTGGTCTGCGTCTGTCTTCTGCCGGGCTTCTGCCTTTTCCTTCTCGACCAGTTTCTTCTCTTCACCCAGAGAAACTTCAGCGGCCTTCACATTGACTTCCAGTGATTCGGCTTCTGACATCAGCTCAAGAATACGATCTTCGGCTTTGCCGATCTCTGCTTCACAAAACTCGATTTCATGCTGGAAGGCGCGATACTGCTCATTGTTCTTTGCCTGCAGCATCTGGTCTTTCAGTTTGGAAATCTTCTGCTGGTGAGTGGCGATATCCAGATCACGCTGTTTGCGTTCCTTCTGGTTCGCGGCCAGGATCGCCTGATCTGCTGTCAGTTTCCGGTTATGGGATTCCAGTTGCTTTTCGATCTCAGCGATATGTTTGGGGAGTGCGATGATCTCAGCATTCAAACGGGAAATCCGTTTATCGATTTCCTGTAATCGTAAAGCCTGTTCAACGTCCTCAATCATTGCTAGCTGATCGTAGCACGCTTCGATGGGAGAAAGCGCCCAAGTGGTCTTGCTATCGCATTGATTGCAAGATTCAGCTCATTAACTTTGAGGAGACGGCAGATACCAGCGAAGACCAGAAACCCTATGGGGATCGAGATCAGAAGATCAGCGATCCTTGCCATCTTTCCGTCACCCCAGTAGTGATAAACAGCATGGCTGGTGAGCCAGATGGCCCCCCCCATAGTCAGGGCAGCTATGGATATTTTCACAATGCTGGAGAGCAGAGCACGTCCTTCCATTCCTCCCAGGCGGTTCCGGAGAATCCAGAAAAGAGAAATAAAGCCAAATATGGCGACAGCAGAAGTGGTGAGAGCCAGTCCGCTGTGTCTCAGGCCGGTGTACTTCAATAGCAAGGATGCCGTGATGTAATTGACTGCAATATTGACCAGACTGATGATCATGGGAGTACGCGAATCCTTCAGGGCATAGAAAGCCGGAGTCAGCACCTTGATCGCGGCATAGCCCGCCAGACCGACGGCAAATCCGGAAAGAGCGATTGCTGTCTGGTGCGTGTCATAGGCATCAAATGGACCATTTGCATATTGATAAATTGCTCCGATCATAGAGGGGCCCAGAATGGCCAGTCCAACGCTGGAAGGAATTGTCAGAAGAAAAACCATTCCCAGTGAGCGGGCGAGAGTCTTGCGGAAATCTTCCATGTTTCCGATGGCGGCGCTACGGGAAATTGCAGGTAGCGTCGCGGATGCAATGGCAACTCCGAACAATCCCAGGGGAAGCTGCATAAACCGGAAAGAGTAGGCCAGCCAGCTGACAGGACCATTAAATCCACGAACAGGATCATAGACCTCTGCCGCAAAGGCTGTGTTGACCATGACATTGATCTGGACTGCTGCATTCCCCAGAATGGCCGGGCCCATCAGCGCAAGAATGGCGCGCAGTCCTGGATCGCTCCAGTCGAACTTTGGGATGAAGCGGATACCTTGTTTATGCAGTGAAGGGATCTGGATAAATAGCTGTAAACCACCCCCGCACAGTACCCCCCAGGCCATTCCCTCAATCCGCGAGATTTCCAGATAAGGCCCTGCAAGAATGCCGAGGCCCAGTCCGATGGCGACTGAGCCCAGATTGAAGAATGTTGAAGAGAGCGCGGGAATCGCAAACTGGTTGCAGGCATTCAAAATGCCCATTGCCTGTGCGGCAAGAGCCACCAGCAGCAGAAATGGAAACATGATGCGCGTCAGTGTGACGGCCAGTTCATACTTGCCGGGGACCTCATGAAAGCCCGGTGCCAGCAGATCCACCAGGTATGGACTGATGAGAATGCCGATGGCACAGAAGGAGCCTACAATCAGAATCAGTGCGGAAGCTACCAGATTTGCCAGGCGCGCTGCTTCTTCCCGGCTTCGTGTGGTCAGATACTCCGTAAACTTTGGGATAAATGCACTGGAAAGCGCACCCTCTGCAAAAAGATCACGAGTCAGGTTGGGAATCCGAAAGGCCAGAATGAACGCATCGTTCTGCATGCTGGCGCCGAACAGACGTGCCATGACCATTTCCCGTACCAGTCCAGTGATGCGACTCAACAGGACAGCAAAAGAGACGATGCCTGCTGAACGGGCAACGCTGGTGGACTGAGAAACTGGTCCCTCTTTGGAGACAGCCGGAGAGTCCGGAGGTTTATTGTCCGTACTGTTCAAGGAATTTCGCTATCGTCTGGATGCCTGTGAAGTAGTTCGACAGGCGGTATTTTTCATTGGGGGAATGGAGTCCATCATCCGGCAGGCCAAAGCCCATCAGAACAGTGGGAATCCCCAGATATTCGGCGAACTCTCCCACGATGGGAATGGAGCCGCCGGAGCGTGTCAATACGGTTGGTCTTCCCAGCGATTCACTGAATGCTGCTGCTGCAACACGGATTGCCGGATGATCAGGGTTCACCAGCAGGCCGGGGCCATGACTGAGAACGCGGACTTCTGTGCGAATTCCGGCGGGCGTCTGGCGGGCGACAAATTCTTTTACCGCATCCACGATCTTTTCCGGGTCTTGATTGGGAACCATTCGCAGGCTGACTTTAGCTGTTGCTGTCGCGGGAATCACAGTCTTGGCTCCAGCAGCTGTGAAGCCACCTGCAATCCCATGTACCTCCAGTGTGGGACGTGACCAGATGCGTTCCAGTATTGTCCGGTCAGCTTCTCCCGTCAGGGAAGTGGAGCCGACTTCCTCGCTCAGAAACGTGGCTTCATTGAACGGCAGCTTATCCCAGCTTTCCAGCTCTTCACTGGATGGCTCGGAAACGTCATCATAAATACCCGGAATCTGGATTCGTCCTTCTGCATCTTTCATCTTTGCGAGAAGTTCCACCAAGCCAAACACTGCATTCGGAGCAGCACCACCATAGAGTCCGGAATGGAGGTCGCGTGCCGGACCATGCGCTTCAATTTCCAGATAGACCAGCCCACGCAGACCGATACAGAGAGTGGGGATTCCGTCTGCGTATAGAGCTGTGTCGGATACCAGTGCGACATCAGCTTTTAGCTTTTCAGGATTTGCAGGGACAAATGCAGAGATGGATTTCCCGCCGATCTCCTCTTCCCCTTCAATCAGGAATTTCACATTAACGGGAAGTTTTCCGCCATGAACCGCCATTAGTGCTTCCACAGCCTTGATGTGCATGTACATCTGACCCTTGTCGTCGGCAGATCCACGTGCATAGATATTGCCATCGCGGATGGTGGGCTCAAACGGCGGAGTCTTCCAGAGTTCTAGTGGATCCGGCGGCTGAACATCATAGTGCCCGTAACAAAGAACTGTTGGCTTGCCGGGAGTATGCAGCCAGTCCGCATAAACCAGTGGATGCCCGGATGTAGGGATCAGTTCAATGTTTTCCATCCCGGCGCGGCGCAGAGCATCTGCCACAAACTGTGCAGCACGGGTGACGTCATCCTTATGTTCCGGAAGCGTGCTGATCGAGGGGATGCGCAGGAAATCCAGAAGCTCATCAAGCATGCGCTGCTGATTGGATTCGATGTAAGAAGATGGCATTGGCTGGGACTGACTCTGATTATAAGTGGTGAATCCTGTGGGGTGATCTTTTGTCCTGCCCGTTTCGTACTACATCTTCTGAATCTTTCAGCTCGATAAACCTGTAACAATACAGCCCATCACAATGAAAAAAGAACAGTGATAGTTTATCCGTGTGATGATCTCACGTCGAACATTTGCTTCGCTGGCAATGGTTTTCCCCCATGTGGCGTTAGCAGCCCGTGACCTGACGGCAGATATTGCCATCATCGGGGCGGGTACCGGCGGATGCGCAGCAGCGCTGGGAGCCCTGCGAAATGGGGCAAAAGTTATCCTGACCGAGGAAACAGACTGGGTCGGCGGGCAGTTGACTTCACAGGCAGTTCCTCCCGATGAGCATCCCTGGATCGAAAATTTTGGAGGGACCCGTCTCTATCGTGATTACCGGAATGCCGTTCGCGACTACTATCGCCGGAACCATCCACTGAAGGCTGAAATCCGGCAGCGTAGTGTGTTCAATCCGGGTGGTGGCAGTGTTTCTGCGCTGACGCATGAACCTCCTGTTTCATTGGCTGTGATTGAGCAGTTGCTGGCTCCGTGGATATCCAGCGGACAGCTGATCCTGATGCTGAAGCATCGACCGGAGGTGGCGGATGTCCAGGGTGATGCAATCCGATCTGTGCGTCTGAAAGACCTTGAATCAGGAGTGAGCCGGACGGTCGGCGCCCCTTATTTCATTGACGCAACAGAGCAGGGCGACCTGCTGCCTCTTACGAAGACAGAGTTTGTGACGGGATTTGAATCGAAGAAGGAAACGGGTGAGCCTTCTGGACCGGACCAGGCACAGCCGGATAATATCCAGGCATTTACCGTGTGTTTTGCGGTCAGCTATCACGAAGGAGAAGATCACACCATCGATAAGCCGGATGAATATGAGTTCTGGCGGGACTACATGCCCTCTCTGAAACCAAAAAACTGGCCCAATAAGCTGCTGAGTTGGGAAATGTCTCACCCGATTACTCTCGAAACGCGCTCGGTCAAGTTTGACCCGACGGAAACCAGCAGCCAGCCCGGCCCCATGAATCTGTGGCTTTATCGCAGAATCCGCACAAAAGCTCACTATGAAAATAATCAGGGGGCAGATATCTCTCTCATCAACTGGCCTCAGAATGACTACTGGCTGGGGAATCTTCATGGTGTCAGTGAGGATGAAGCAGCACGACATCTGAAGCGGGGAAGGAATCTGTCACTCTCCCTTCTGTACTGGATGCAGACCGACCAGGGCTGGAAGGGACTTCGCATTCGCCCGGATCAGACAGGCACTTCCGATGGCCTGGCAAAGTATCCCTATATCCGCGAGTCCCGCCGGATCAAGGCTGAATTCACGGTGCTGGAACAGCATGTAGCCACAAAGGCACGTGCACCCATCACGACAGCGGAAGATTTTCCGGATTCTGTAGGTGTGGGAAGTTACCGCATTGACCTGCATCCTTCAAGTGGAGGAGATAACTATATCGATGTCAGTTCACTGCCATTTCAGATCCCGATGGGATCACTGATCCCCCGGCGTGTGAACAATCTGCTGGCTGCATCTAAAAACATCGGTGTCACGCACATTACCAATGGCTGCTATCGTCTGCATCCGGTGGAATGGAACATCGGTGAATCGGCTGGAGAACTGGCTGCTCATGCACTGCATCTCAAGCAACCTCCGCGTGCAATTCGTAATAACGAGAAGTTAAGGAAGGATTTTCAGGCAAAGATCATGAGGCAGGGAATTGAGATTCAGTGGCCGAAGGTTTCGCCACGTTGATTACGGGGTAGCAAGGGAGACACTGCACCCTTGGGCTTCAATGTCTCCCTAATTTCCGACCTGCTACCGCAGCGGATTCGCCAGATAGTCCAGCGCAGCAGAAGCCATTACCTTCACTCCCAGCGGCATCACATCCTCATCAATATCGAACTCGGGAGTATGCACAGGATAAATGGTCCCCTTTGCTTCATTGCGAATTCCCACGAAATAGAAAAATCCGGGGATGACCTGCTGATAGAAAGAGAAGTCCTCGGCTACCATCTGTGAACCGATCTGCGTGACATTCTTCTCACCCAGAATGCGGCGGAAAGTGGGAACTGTCTGCTCCACCAGCTTGGGTTCGTTATAGGTCACAGTGCCGATGGTCTGGATATCCATATCATAGGAACCACCCAGCCCTTTTGTGACACCATCCAGTGTCTGGTGCATCAGAGTCACGGCCTGATCCCGGACCTTGCCGTTGAGCGTGCGCAGTGTTCCCTTCAGTTCCACCGTGTCCGCGATGATGTTTGCTGCCGTGCCTCCATTGATCGATCCGATGGTCAGCACCATATGGTCTGCTGTTGCAATGCGTCGGCTGCGGATGGCCTGCAATGCGGAAACACACTGGCTGGCAATGAATACCGTGTCGATGCCTTCTTCCGGTCGCGCACCATGGGCACTCTTCCCCTTGATGGTGATGGTGAAGAAATCGCCAGATGCCAGAAATGCACCGGGAGTGAAATGAAGATGCCCGGTAGGTGCATCCGGCCAGACATGCTGTCCGAAGATAGCGGAAGGACGCGGATTTTCCAGGGCACCTTCGTCAATCATCTTCTGTGCACCACGTCCACCCTCTTCCGCAGGCTGGAAAATGAACTTCACCGTTCCCGGAATTTCGGCACGCATAGACTGGAGAATCTCCGCAACTCCTAACAGCATCGTTGTATGTGAATCATGCCCACACGCGTGCTTCACTCCGGGATTCTTGGACTTGTAGGGTTTGTCGAACTTCGATTCGTCAATCGGCAATGCATCCATGTCGGCTCGAAGTGCCACAACAGGGCCGGGTTTGCCTCCCTTGATCAGTGCGGTGACACCGGTTTTGGCGATCCCTGTTTTGATGTCTTCGAGACCCAGTTTCCGTAACCGATCCGCGACTACCTTTGCAGTCCGGACTTCCTGATACATCAGCTCGGGATACATATGGAAGTCACGTCGTTGCTCAATGAGCCAGGGCGTCAGTTTCGCGGCGGATGCAGCAATTGCCTGATCACGGGGAGAAAGTGAGGCGGATGCCACTGCGGCGGCAGAGGTAGCGATAAAGTCACGACGTTGCATTTGCATGAAAGATGTCCCTGAGCGCAGGATACACGGCTTTGTACTGTGCGTGCCCTTTTGCGTAAATGATCTGACTGGGGGAAGGCTCAAAAACAGAAGTTTCTTTGATTGCTGTGTTGCAGGCTTCCTTCACACTTCGAAATGCTCCGGTACCGACCATGCCGAGTAAAGCTGCGCCGTATGCGGAGCCTTCCTGCGTATCAAGTGTGGTCACTCGTTTGCCGAAAACATCTGCCAGAATCTGGCGCCAGAAGGGAGATTTTGCTCCGCCTCCGGAAGCGCGGACAGTGGTTACATTCACACCGAGTTCTTCAATGATGTCGAGGCAGTCTTTCTGGGAATAACTGACGCCTTCAATCAGCGAACGGATCAGGTCTGCCCGGCGATGCCTTGCAGTCAGGCCGATCCATCCTCCGCGTGCCAATGCATCCAGAATGGGTGTCCGCTCTCCCATCAGATAGGGAAGCCAGATGAGTCCATCAGAACCCGGCTGAGCGGTGGATGCTTCTTCCATCAGAGCGTCATAGCCGATGTTTGCTGCCAGCTGGTTGCGGAACCATTGCAAGCTCAGACCTGCTCCCTGCGTCACTCCCATGACATGCCATTTTCCGGGTACAGCATGACAGAAGGTATGAACTCGTCCAGCCGGATCATAAGCCACATTTTCCATGTGTGCGAAGACCACACCGGAAGTCCCCAATGTGCAGGAGACAATTCCAGCCTCCACGATGCCATTTCCCACTGCGGATGCTGCCTGGTCGCCGGCCCCGGCGACCACGGGTGTGTCAGCCTTCAATCCAGTCAGACGAGCAGCCTCTTCAGAAACTTTTCCGCAGACTTCTGAGGACTCAAATACAGGAGGAAGAATTGCTGGATCGATCCCGGATGCTTCACACATCTCCAGAGACCATCTGCGGTTGACGACATCAAATAGAGAAGTGCCGGAGGCATCAGACACATCTGCTGCCAGATTGCCTGACAATTTGAAACGAATGTAGTCCTTGGGAAGCATCAGATGACGCACCCGATGAAATAAATCTGGCTGATGATCCCGTACCCAGAGAAACTTGGGAAGCGTGAATCCAGTGAGGACCGGGTTGGCGGTCCAGCGAAGGATGTTTTCCCGGCCTGCCTTCCTGGTGATGTCATCTACCTGAGGCTGGCTTCGCTGGTCGCACCAGATGAGTGCGGGACGAACTACTTTTTGTTGAGCATCCAGCATGGTGACCCCATGCATCTGGCCCGAGAAACCGATTCCCTGGATCTGTTCGCCTGAAATGCCGGTCTGTTTCAGGACTCCCTGGATGGCTTCCTGTGCGGCGCGCCACCAGTCATCCGGGTCCTGTTCTGCCCAGAGCGGCTGTTCCATCTGCATGTCCGCATGGGCAGCAGTGTACCCATCTGTGACCTGGCCCTTTTCATTGACCAGCAGGGCACGGGTGCCCCCGGTGCCGACATCGATTCCCAGCCAGTAGTTCATTTGTTTTTCAGATTTTGTGTCAGGAAGGGCAGATACGCTGCACCATACAGTCCTGCCAGATCTCCCAACTCTGCTTTGGTAATGACCGTTTTTGAGTTCCGGTAAGTGAAGGATCTCTTGCGAACCTCTTCCAGCATATAAGGGGCAAAGAACTCCCAGGCTGGCAATGGACCTCCACTCAGAAGATAGAGAGGGAAGTTAAAGATGTTGATGAGATCAGAAAGAGCGATCCCCAGAGATCGTCCCATATGCTCAAAGATCATCAACGCCCGTTCATGACCTTGTTTGGCCAACTCATACACGCCTTTAGAGGTGATGTTCTCGCCCAGACCATGCAGGCGGCCCATGGCAGCAATTGCGGATGCGGAGGCATGTTTTTCTACGCATCCTGTATTCCCGCAACCGCAGGGAAGACCATTTGGGACCACTGTAATATGCCCCAGCTCTCCTGCCATTCCGAGTGCCCCATGCAGGACCCGTCCGTGATGGATGATTCCTCCACCAATTCCTGTTCCGAGAGTCAGTAGGACAAGATGGTTGACATCCCGTCCAGCGCCGATCCATTTTTCGCCCAGCGCGGCAGCATTGGCATCATTTTCGAGGATGACCGGAGCTCCCAGTCGATTCTCAATCTCATCCCGCAGGGGAAACTGCTCCAGGGCAGGGAGGTTATTGGAACCCAGAATATAGCCGCGGTCCAGTTCAATGAAGCCAGGAACCCCGATTCCAGCACCTGCAAATCTTCCGGATTGGGAATTACGCAGGGAATTGATGGATTCCACCATGTCATCAATCACAGCGTCTCGACCCTCGCTCAGGTTTGTGCGTCCGGAGATACTCTCCAGGATTTCACCCTCGCGACTGATTGCTGCGGCACGGAGGTTGGTCCCTCCCAGATCCAGACCGATTGAAAATTCCACCATTGAAAGATGAATTTAGCAGACCTGCCCCGGATTCCGATGGATTTCTGATTCAGAATCTCCGGATGATACGCTATCACTTCAATGTCTCAACTGAATATTGCCATCTCAGGACTCGGTTTTATGGGTGTGACACACCTGAAAGCCCTCACAAATTCCTCAAAGGTTCGGGTTGCTGCTGTAATCTCTTCAGACGAGAAAAAGTTGAACGGTGATTTCTCGGATGTGGGCGGGAACCTGGATACCACTTCCAGTGAAATTGATCTGTCCGGGATCAAAAAGTACCGGCGGCTGGAGGAAGCACTGGCTGATAAGGAGATCGATGCCGTGGATCTCTGTCTGCCAACTTATCTGCATGCTCCGGCGGCGACAGCTGCTTTGCGATCCGGAAAGCATGTCCTGATTGAAAAACCCATGGCTCTGGATGAGGCAGAGTGTCAGACGCTGATCGCCGAAGCGAAAAAAGCAGATCGTCTGCTGATGTGCGCCCAGGTATTACGGTTTTTCCCTACCTATTCTTTGTTGCAGCCCGGACAACTTCTGGCCGGACGCTTTCGTCGCCGCTGCGCCGCACCGGGTTGGGGCGGCTGGCTGAAAGACAAAAAGAAGTCCGGTGGTGGTGTTTTTGACCTGCTGATCCACGATGTTGATATAATGATCCACCTTTACGGTGAGCCGAAGAGTGTTCGTGCCTCAGGTTATGAAGATCTGGGGGGCGGGATCGATCTGATTGATGCTCAGTTCCAGTACGACGGTTTCGAGGTGAGTATCTCTGGTGGCTGGCACCCCGGACAGTATCCATTTTCCATGGAATACACGATTGTTGCCTCCAATGGGACATGGGATTACAGCTTTAAGGATGGTGATCCGGTATTCTATGGGCTGGACGCAGAACCGCTGCCACTCACTCCTCAGGAAGAAGTGGATGGATACCGCGCACAGATTGAATATTTTGCAGAGTGTGCATTGACTGGTCGTGAGCCGGAACTCTGCCGTCCGGAAGAATCCGCCCGTGCTGTGTACTGGGCCAAAAAGATGGAGGAAGCTCGTAATGCTTAAAGTGGGAGTAATGTTCTGGGCTGCACCTGATGCAGCTTCTGTAGTCAAGGGTGTAAAAGCCCTTGGAGTAGATTGTGGACAGCTCGGGGTTGCGGGCGAATATGATCTGACCGGCAAGGCTTCCGAATGGAAAGCTGCGCTGGCAGCAGAAAATTTTCATCTGTCCACCGTTTTTGCGGCATATGTCGGGGAAAACTACGCCGATATTCCGACTGTCGAGAAAACAGTGGGTTTTATCCCGGAATCCACGCGTGCTGAGCGCGAGAAGCGGACTCTGGAACTGAGTGACTTTGCGGCTGAACTTGGTGTCAAATCCATTGCCTGCCATATCGGTTTTGTTCCGCACGACAAATCCAACTCAACCTATATAGCAGTGCGGGATCTGGTGCGCAGAATCTGTGATCATGCAGCGAAGCATGGCCAGTCTTTTACGCTCGAAACCGGACAGGAGCCCGCAGAAACTCTGCTGGAGTTCTTTAAGGATGTCGAACGGGAAAATCTTGGAATCAATTTTGATCCGGCCAACATGATCCTTTATGGAACGGGTGATCCCATCGAAGCCCTGGGAGTTTTGGGCAAGCATGTGATCTCCGCCCACGCTAAAGACGGAGATTGGCCACCGAAGGACGTCGCTGGTGCATTGGGAACAGAAAAACCACTGGGATCAGGTTCCGTTGGAATTCCTGCTTTTGTGGCCAAGCTCAAGGAGATCGGCTATGACGGGCAGATCAATATTGAGCGTGAAGGGACAGTTCCTGAAGTCTGGCGCACGGATGTAGCTGCTGCCGTTAAACTTCTCAACAGCCTGATTTAACTTTTTGTGGGTCGGGCTGCTGGATAGCAGCCCAGAACCCGTAGAAAATCCGCAAGTTCGCCGAGGTGTCCCAACGCGTTTTTCACACGGGGCTCATCGGTATTCCCATAGAAATCCAGATAAAACAGATACTCCCATGGACGGCCTCGCATGGGGCGGGATTCGATTTTTGCCACACTGATGTCCCGCAGAGCCAGCGCTCCCAATGCGCGGAAAAGTGCTCCTGGTGAATTTTTTGTGGTGAAAGCAACGGAAGTCTTGGCTTCGCCTTCAATCTTTCTCTGTCGGAAATCGGACTTCCGCAACAGGAAGAAACGGGTATAGTTTTCCCGGTCATCCTCAATCGACTTTTTCAGAATTCTCCCGCCATACGTTTCTGCTGCGACGCTGGAGGCAATTGCAGCCGCATCATCCGGCTGTGTTTCCATGATCATCTTGACGCTGCCTGCAGTGTCGTAGAAGGTCTGTTTCTGAATCTGAGGGTTTGCAGCAAGAAACTTCAGGCACTGATTGAGCGCAACAGGATGGGAATAGACCTTACGGATCTGAGAGAACTTCACACCGGGGGCTGCAATCAGATTGTGGACAATTCGCAGATGAAACTCTCCGGTGATGACCAGGTCAAAGTTCAGCAAGTGATCGTAGTTCTCATGAACCGATCCATGCAGCGTGTTTTCAATCGGCAGCGCTGCTCCGGTGGCTTTACCTTCAATCACCGCATGGAAAAGTTGTTCAAAGCGTTCGCAGGGAAGCACTGAGATGTTTTCTCCCAGGAATTTTTGCGCAGCCTGATGGCTGAAAGCACCGGGTTCTCCCTGAAAAGCAATGATTTCTTTTTTTTTCATTTCAGATCTCCTGGGCGAGAGCCCTTTTCCGGATCCCATCGGCGGGCATCCGGGCTTGGTATATGAAGCAGATCCATCACTCGATCTACACAATGATCCACCAGATCCATCACGGATTCCGGTTTATGGTAGAACCCCGGGACCGGAGGTGCTATTACTGCTCCCATTTCGGCCAGAGCTGTCATTGTTCTGAGGTGCCCAAGATGGAAGGGCATCTCCCGAACCATTAAAATCAGGGGACGTCGTTCCTTCAGCGTGACATCCGCTGCCCGAATCAACAGGTTTGACGTAATGCCATGGGCAATAGCAGACATACTGTGAATCGAACAGGGGGCGATGATCATGGCATCCGCCTGGAATGATCCGCTGGCTAAACGGCATCCAATATCATCAATAGGATAAGAAAAGTGAGAAAGTCTTTTAAAATCAGCAGATTTTTTTTCCATTTCCAGCCAGGCTGTACGTTCAGCACTTCTGGTGAGGATTAGATGAGTTTCCACCGAGGGGTTGAGATGGAGTTTTTCGAGGAGTCGAAATCCGTAAATTGATCCGCTAGCCCCAGAAATTCCGACGACGATTCTCAAATTTCCCTCCTCCCCGAAATCCTGTTCTGATTTCAGAACAAAATGAAGGTATCATTGCTTGCAGTCCCGGATTTCCTGCCGCTATAATTCGGATTCGGAACGAGGGCTGTGTTTTCAATCCTTTTCGACACCAGTAAGACTGAGGCCGCCACCGGGACTGAATCATATCATGGAGGATCCTGGACAGAAACTAAAACGTGCTCGTGAGCGATTAAACCTTCGCTACCGGGACGTCGAAGATTTCAGCCAACGAATCGCCGATCGTCACAAGAACGATGAGTTCTCTATTGCTTTAAGCCGCCTCGCTGACATTGAAAACAAAGGAACTGTCCCTTCACTCTATCGGCTTTATTCCCTTTGTGCAATATATCGTCTGGATATTATTGAAGTTCTGGAATGGTACGGAATCAGTGTAGGTTCTCTTGCCTCTGATGCTGCCTCCATTGATATTCAGAAAACCCATGTCATCTCCTTTACTCCGGCCAATGGACATGGGGAGATCCAGATGCCTCTTGCTCTTGATCCGGGGATGGATCTCCGAAAAACAACTTATTTAAGCAGGCTGATTCAGAAGTGGGGAAAGCTTCCTCTGATGTTGCTTGAGGGTCTGGATCTGAAAAATCATCGCTATGCCTTTATTGGGGCTGATGACTGGTCCATGTACCCTTTATTGACGCCTGGTTCCCTGGTGTTGGTGGATGAGTCGAAAAGGAAAATTGTGACAACCGGATGGCAGAACGAATTTGAAAGGCCAGTCTATTTTTTGGAACACAGAGAAGGCTGGTCTATCGGATGGGTCACTCCGATGGATGGTGGTGGGCTAATTTTGCAATGTCACCCCGCATCCACTACTCCCCCTAAGGTGTTTTCTTCTAATCAGGCAGAAGTTGTTGGACAGATTACCGGTGTCGCGATGCAGCTTGACCGGCGGAAAGTTCGTTCCTGAGCAACTGAAGCAACATTTCCAGCTTCAATAGATAATGTCCCCTTTCAGGTGTCATGGCTGTGGATGGAATGAAGTTTTTATAGGGTGCCAGCCGAAGCCAGGTTTGGAGAAGTGTTTTACGGGGTGTATCCAGACTGGAAAGATAAAGATCCAAATCAGCTTTTTGATGCTCCAGATTGTAGCTGAGCCATTCTCCGAACGTTTTTTCGTGGCTGTCTCTTAATGCTCGGTGAGTTTGCTCTTCTCCGAAGATAGAGGAAAGTCCATGATGTTGGTACTGGTCAGTGTTTACATCTCTTAAAGAGGACAAGTAGGCCAGTCTCCCGAACAACGAGGGAATTTGCACAAGTGTGCGAATCCAAAGATCACTGGAAGCGGTTCGATCCCAGATATCGTTCGATTGCACGAGATCCATCGTTATCCTAACGGTGCAGCTGCCAAGAATTTTACAACAGTTTGTTCAAAATAAAGCCAGTTTAGTGAAAACTCCCCGGCCCGAATTGGGTAAAAAGTTCCACTAAGCGAAAATCTATCTCCTACCATCTTAATCTTTCCTGATACCCCGTTACATTGGCATCAGTTCCCACGGGGAACGCAAGTTTAGAAAAGAAAAGGAAAACAAACCGTCATGAAAAAGAAACTTCTGACCATCGCAATTCTGGCCCTGAGCTTCCTGGGAACCACTGGATCTGTGAGAGCTCTCGAGCTGCCCGTTCCTCCCTGCTAGCCCTGCAACGGCTAATTAC
>JBBCIQ010000002.1:0-613798 GCA_037190045.1 Bryobacteraceae bacterium
TCCTTGTGGTGCAGTAAATATAGTCGAAGTTGACGGCCCCGCTGTGGAAAGTGTCCCACCACCAGTTTTGGTCCAGTTAACGCTTTGATTTGCATTAATTGTCACTTGTTGTCGCATCTGTAATGTTGTTGGTGAAGCACTTACACTTACTGGAGGTGTAGTTGGAATAGAGCTTTCTATTACGACAACCTTGGTTCCAAGCCGGATATATTCTTTCACTGATTCTTGGGCAAATAATACCTGACCCAAGACTCCAACCAGAAACACAGCCGACATTTGTTCCAATAAGAACGATACATGTTTACTTTTTTTGAATTTATACAAAAAAATCACCTTATAAGCCCAAGGCTTATCTTCATACGCTATAAAATATCGATTTTTTACTTATAGATGGAATTATCTATTGGCGCTAATTATATTTACAGCTAATAGAGCGGGCGAACTCCTTAAAAATTTGCGCCGATTTGTAAATATTTCGCGCTGGGTATTGAGTATTGAGGATAAAAAACGAACTGTCAATGTTTATTTGAAAATATTAAATTATTTACAAATGTTAACTAAATACTTGCTCGTTTTCCTCACTATTAACAGATAAAATCCACTACTGAACTTGGCATGATACCCTGTCTTGAATTCAACTATGGGGTGAGGAGCCGGACATTACTTCAGCGATAAATTTTGTATTATGCCCAACAGAACGTCGCTATATTATTGCGACTACGAATTGAGAATCTGTTACTCCTATTCGGTGAGCGATGCCCAAGAACTTGCTTCCACGGCTCAACCCAGCCATACGCTTGGAATAAATTACGTCTAGGGCTATTCATGCAATGACTTGGTTGGATACTATCAATAATTTCTTGGCCGCACTACCCAACACGGGTACTGGCGGATTCGAAGGGCTGGTCGTTAGTCTTCTCGAAGCGGCGACAGGTCAACGCTTTCGACTATCAGGATCGGGACATCAAGCTGGGCAAGATGCCCGATCGGAGACTGGATTTGGGAATCGAATTAAGGTTGAAGCCAAGCACTATAGAAAAGCATCTCTAGATCTTCGTGAACTTACCGCGGAGATAGCGCAGGCGACCGAAAGCGACCCCCTGCTGGATCTTTGGGTACTCGTCGCATCATGTCCGATTGCCGACCAGCATGCCACTGAATTGGAAGCGCAGGCCACGAGGTATGGAATAGAGACCGTCCTCGTTGACGGCGGGAACGCGGGGCTCTCCAGGCTTGTGGTGCTTCTTTCTGCATACTCTAACGCGGTAACGGACTGGATTGCCAGGAACGATACGAATAGTTTGCGGCAGGATCTCGACCTAGCGTTGGCTGAAGTTGAGAAACAGGATGGGTATGAAGAAACACTATCTCAAGTTATTCGGAAATTGGGATCTACTCAATTGGGCCTCGCTGATGCGTGCCGGAGAGTAAGCTCCCAGTTTTTGCGTGTGCTGAGTGATAGAGGTGACGCCAACGCCTTTTTTGCGCAGGATAGTGCCTGCCGGGCAATCGATGTGCGGACAGTTGTAAGGGGCGGCCTTTTTCGGCGTCTCGATGGTTGGTGGAACGACGAGAGTAAATGCAAGCGTGCCGCAATCTTGGGTGAAGAGGGCACCGGGAAAACGTGGGCAACGATGGAATGGATCGCGAGGCTAATCGAACACCACACAAACGTGCTCATCATTCCGTTCTCGTCATATGCGGAGAGCATTCCTGAAGGGACGACTATCGATAGCCTACTTGCTCGCGTCCTGACCAAGTGGACCGGAATGCTAGATGACCAACATTGGCAGCGGCGACTTACGCGCTGGCTGTCCGATTCAACTTCAACGGCACCGCGAATTCTCGTTGTTGCGGATGGACTGAACGAACGTCCTCACGTCGATTGGCCGTCGTTCCTTCGCACGCTAGATAGAAGCGAATGGCGGAGTAGCGTGGCAATTCTGGCTACCGACAGGGAAGGCCACTGGCGACCGCGATGTGCACGTTCCGGAGTCTTCGGTTTCCAAGAGATTCGAGTCGATGGTTTTGACGACTCTGAACTTATTGAAGCCCTTGGGCACCGTAGCTTTGACCTCCGAATGATACCCCTTGAGTTGGAAGATCTAATTCGCAAGCCGCGGTACTTTGCTCTTGTTTGCGACCACTTCGAGGAATTGAAGCGCGACCAAGACTTCACTGTCGAACGATTACTGTGGTTAGACGCGAAACATCGCGCGGAGAAGAAAAGGGGCCAGCTTTCAGAAACTGCATTCATGGAAATCGTCAGAAATGCCGCCACCCGCTACCTGACGCGTCCGGAAGTGAGGCTCACGGAAGTCCGAAGCTTGGTGCCCGAAGACGACCCTGAAGGCAAAATTCACCAGGAGATTGTTGACGGAGGGATACTGACGCCAAAGGCTGGGTTCCCAGGCGCGTTCCAAGTAAGCCGCCCGCACCTCATTTTTGGACTCGGAATGCTCCTTGCCGAGGAACTGCGTGACGCCTGTTGCCTAGGGAGCGAAGATGTGGCACCAGCGGAAAAGCTTGTAGGCTGGTTCGAACCGCATCGCGAGATGGACCTAAAAGTGAGCATTGCAGCGTCGGCGCTTTACCACTCGGTGGCTGATTTGTCGTACCCGGAGGAGGCAAGACGGGAGCTAGTTCACTACTGGCTCACTACTCGGAACTGGGATGCTGCTACGTACGAGGCATTGATTGGCTATGTCCTGGGCGCGCCCACCGCCTTTCTAGCGGTAACGGACGAGCTTTGGGCGAATCCTCACCATTTTGGTGGCGCTCAAGATTTTCTGGCTGACACGTACAGCCAATATCGTGACGAGCCGCGGTTGCAGGTGCACCTTGTTGGCGCTGTATCTCGGTGGATGGGAGTTGTTCACCCGACTCGTCACCCGCACCTTCGATCTGATGAAAACAGAAGGGTTGAAATCGAAGCGAGAGTTGGCCAGACCCTCACGCCAGGTGCACTCGGAATCTGTGGGTACAAGCTGGCGGTCTTTGAGGATGACGGTGCCCTAGGGCTGCCACGGCTGGCCCTGAAGATAATCTCCGCGGGGGCTCGAAGGCCGTTCATTGAGGCCTTCGTGACATGGGCGCTCGCGGGTGCTGTGATGCGCACCCCCATCGACGGGAAGGTCGTCGATTGGGTCATTCGTCTGGCAGACGAACCGGTCGAAGATCTCCTACTTGAAAAGGTGCGAGCGCTGCTTGAGGTCGACAATCGTATCGCAATGTCGGCTGCCCAGATCCTATTGCGGCACCTGGACTCACCCGACGCTCAGCCCCTCCGAGAGGAGTATCCCGAGCGGCCGGACGCGTCATGGCTGCGGTTGAAGCAGGAACACGCTGCTGACCCATGCAAAGGGGCATTTGGATGGGCTGAAGAAGACTGCGCTCCATGCATGGAGCGCACTGATGTGTCGCCGATTTACATCATTCAGCGGCTGTCTCATCGGCTTTTCGACCCGACATTTCGCGTGTCAGAGTCGCTGGTCGATCGGGCCGTTGGAGTTCTGTCTGCGAAGCCGACCGAATACTGGGCCAGTGTGAACCCAACGGAGGAGCGATACTTTTTCGATAGCGTCCTACCTGTGTTGGCGTCGCGAGCGCCCGTGCGTTTGGCGGATATTGTTCGGGCCGCCGTTCGAACGGCCCCGACTAGGGAGTTCCAAACGATCTACCCTCTGGCAATATCGTGCCCGAAGTTCTCGCTAGTGTTTTCGGCAGAAGAAGTGGCGGCGTTGTTGAAGACCCTTCGGCAACTACATGCTAACGGCAAGTATCGCCGTGCCGACGGTAAGTCAGAAGTGAAGACGGTGGCAGAATCGTTTATATTTCTGGCACTCGCACCCCACCTCTCTGAGGCTGAACTAGCCGACTTACTCTTGGAGCGACCTGCAGATGCTGAGGACCTACTGCGCTTGCAAGACTGGTTTAAGCCGCTTTCGAAGAAGCAGGTGGAACAGTTGCTGAAGGCTGTTCACACATCAGAAGATCATGCCAAGATTATCCGATCCCTCTGGCTGCTTAGTTTCTCGGAGTGTCCGCTGAGTACGGATAACAGGGCACACCTGATACAGCTAGCGCGCTCGCAAAACCGTGGCGTTCGTGGATCAGTCTTGTGCTTTTCGTACCGGAGCCAAGACCGCGAATTGGGTCAAGAACTCTGCCGGGTACTTGGGGACTTACGGGGGCCGGGCGACGGCGGATTCGAAGACGTATGGGCAATCAACGTTCTGGTCCGCTACTCAACAGACCTTCCGTTTTCTGAACTACTCTCTCGTCTAGACCCGGGACCGGCCAGTTTCGCACTGGGCGAACGCGGCTACAAACCGGAGGAGGTAGGACTATTTGCGGAAACAATGGATCTAGCGTGGTCTCGGATTATATCCGCTGATGATGAATCTGAAATTAGGTCGGTTCCGCCGGTGAAAGTGGACGTCACATCTCGCCTACCCGTTCCACCGATCGTTGAGATTGAGAATGATCTCCGTGAGCCGGAATCTGCTCGAAGCATCACTGAGCAGTTCGCCCGACTTGCGCAATCGCAAGATCTTGAGGAGATGAATCGTCGGCTTCAAGCAACACAGAAGGAGGAAGCCGCCGCATTGCTGGCCGCGTGGGGATCGGGCGCGTTCGCGTGGTTTTCCAGGCCATTCAATTTCGATGCTATCGATCAGATCTGCCGCGTTTGTCCGAATCTCGTCGAAAAGTGGGCAAAAGAAGGTTCTGCCAAAGGTCTCGCCGGGGAACGCATTCGCGCACGAACGGCAACGCTCCTAGCGCCCCTTTGCCAGAGCCTCTTGGAACATTCTCCAGAGGTGGGGCTGACCCTTTGGAGCGTCTTGCGAAGCGACGGTGCAGGACTACAACGTATCGACACCGCAAGAATGGCATTCAGCGCACCAGATAACGCTGCGACGGACCGTGCGCGCAGGCAGGTCCTGATAGAAGCTAACAATGATGCTTCGCTTTCCCGTGTGGCACAGCTCGCCGAGCGACACAAGACGCATGCGTGGTTCAATGCCATCCTTGCGGAACTCCTTCGTGACTCACGCATTTATGTTCGAGCGAAGGGATTAACCCTAGCAAGCTTTTCGAACATTACGCCCGACCGATTTGACCTTCTGGTTATCGATGCCGAAGTGAAGGGAACTTGGCTTGAGGATAGGGTTCCGCATCTGAGGCGTCATTTGCTGAACAATCAGTTCGCACGCTATTGGTTCGGTCAGTATCTTGAGTCCACCGACGCTGACTTAAGCTGGGGCGCGTTACAAATGGCATTGCTTTGTGGAGATGGGAGATTTTTCACGTGGCCGGAAAGGCTCCAACTCGGCTCGGCCAATCCCGATCGCCTGACGTTTCTGAATGCGCAGTACGATGATGTCAAAAAGAAGTTGGATCGGGAGGCACGGAAGAAGACTCTATTCGGTATCCCGGTTGAAGACTGCGTCCACCCCTTCTAGTGGCCCGCTTTAGAACCGGCATAATGATTCCAATAAACCGGGGAGTCTGCTTTCGCTCGAAGCAAAAATGGCGGAACAGCTGGGGTTGGGAAGTCCTGTCTTCGGACCGATGACCACTAGACGCCCCACAATCTGGTACGACAAAAGAGGCATGGCCGATCTCATTTCCAACCTCGAGGGCTACGGGGATCTTCTCACGCTCCTGACCACAAGAATTCGCACCGCCCAGGTTCGGGCGTCTATAGCTGTCAATCAGGAATTGGTGAACCTCTACTGGGGTATTGGCAAAGAGATCCTGACTCGGCAACGGGAAGACGGGTAGGGAACGAAAGTCATCGAGCGCCTAGCTAAAGACCTCCGACGAGAGTTCCCGGAGATGAAAGGGCTCTCTCCGCGTAACTTGGGCTATATGAAGGCTTTCGCGGAGGCTTGGCCGGATGAGTCAATTTTGCAGCAGCTTGCTGCAAAATTGCCCTGGTTCCACAACTGTGTGCTGCTCGACAAGGTGAAAGCGCCCTCCGAACGAATCTGGTACATCGAGCAGGCCATTCAAAATGGTTGGAGCCGGAACGTCCTCGTGATACAGATCGAGAGCGGCCTGTACCAGCGCCAGGGAAAGGCCATCACGAATTTCGCCAGCACTCTGCCGCCATTGCAGTCCGATCTGGCACAACAGATCACGAAAGATCCTTACAATTTCGATTTTCTGACGCTCGCCGCAGAAGCGCGCGAGAAGGATCTCGAAGCCGGCCTCCTCGAACACATCCGAAAGTTTCTCATGGAACTCGGCATCGGATTCGCCTTTTGTTGGCAGCCAATACCCAATCGAAGTGGGCGGCGAAGACTTCCGGATAGACCTTCTCTTTTACCACCTACGTCTCCGCTGCTTCGTCGTGATCGACTTGAAGATGGGTCCCTTCAAGCCAGCCTACACCGGCCAGATGAATTTCTACCTCTCGGCCATCGACGACCTCCTTCGCCAAGAGGCCGACCAACCGACCATTGGGCTGATCCTGTGCAAATCGAAGAACCAGGTCGTCGCCGAATACGCGCTTCGGGATATGACGAAGCCACTCGGAATCTCGGAGTTTCACCATCTCGAACGCCTGCCGGAGCAACTCGAAGGAAGCCTTCCCACTATCGAGGCCCTGGAAGCGGAGTTGGGAGATCCCGAAGAGCGGCCGTGATCTCGACAGCTTCGCCAAAGCAGCAAATCGGTTGTGCTGAGCACCAAGGAGGAAAATTTGGTGATGGACGTGACGTTTCCATTCGTGGAATTGACTGGCCATGAGCGCGGACTTGAGGATCTTACGCGTCCCGATGAACGAATCCTCCGATACTCCGGGTTAACCATTGAGCGGTTGCAGGCACCCTATCTGACGATCGAGGCACGCATTCCTCTATCCACGCCCGCCAAACTCCGCGAAAGAATCATGGCTGCACGGGACCTCGCGATTCACGGTTACTTCGTTTACGAATTTCACGCGATTTCGATGTTTTGGGCGGTTTCGTGTATCGAGATGGCGCTGAAGATGAAGTTTGCGGAGAAGCGCCCTGATCCAATCACTATTGCTCGGAAGACACCAGACGGCACGGAAGAGACGCGCCAGATCCCGGTTGCTGAGCTTCAGGACTATCGGAGAGAACGATGGCGTTTCTCGGACATGAAAGACTTCGACTACAGTTTTAAGGCTCTCCTGAGTTGGGCCTTCCGCGAGGGACTGTTACCGGAAGATATCCCTATTCATGTTCCCGAGATTGTGGCGAGCTTCGAAAACCGATTCCTGCTAAGAATTTTCCCCGACCGTGCCATGAAAGAGGGTTTGTTGACTTCGGAACCACAGACCTGGGGCGACATTTTGGGCTGCTGGAGCGGACTGAGCGAATCCCAAAAGAACCACTACCGACCGAAGGCGTCCACCGTTTTGGTCGAAGAACTGCCGCGCTTTCGGAACATGATGGCTCACCCTCAACATTTCAACTTCATTGTGTTTCCTCGCGCTCCGATTGGGACCTTTGATCTCCTAGTTGACGTTGTGGCTCGGCTCTGGACCTAAGTCGCGCCAAGACCAGGCGCGCGCCTCCTTGCCAGGCAACACGTTTCGGAAAGAGGCGTCAAGACAAACCTCTCCTCAGGCTTGACGCTCAGCAACTCTCGCTAGCGAACACAACCCACAGTTCTGAATTGCCCGGCGACGCCAAGATGGTTAGCAGTCCGAAACATCAAGCACCGCGATTTCGGGTTGCGGAGCATTGTGGCTTTCACCGCTGATCTCCAGCGCCCTCGTTCGCAATCGGGTGACAACCTCGGCAAACGTGAGATAGATTCCGTTCGCCTTGTCCTCCCAACCTACTGGGCGCGGCTTTTGGTGGACGAGGAGAAGAACGCCGTTGCGTCCTTGATCGGACTGCAAGTACCGGCCGCAAAGCTGGGCCGCCAAGGCGGTGTCCAATTCTGCCAGCGTCCACGACTCCGCAACCTTGATCTCCATAGAGACGTTAGCGTCTGTTGCCTTGGCCCTAATCCTCACGTCCGGTTCTTTCTCATCAACTACATGTGGTTCACGCTCAACGGAGTAGGATCGCCCCTGCTTGAGCCTCAATCTGTCCGCCACCCACTTCTGGACTTCTCTTTCAGGGGTGAGGCTTTTTAGCGTCTGCCCCTGCGAAAAGTCGTCATGCCGAAGCTCATGCTGCATATCCTCGATTCGGCCTATGAGCACTGCGCGTAGATCCTTGCCCGTGTGTGGCAAAGTTTCTGCTGACTGCTCAAATGCATAAGCCTCACCAGGGGGCCAGGGGGCGCTTTCCGAGTCCTCAACGGCGCGCTGCTCCGCGAGTGCGCGTAACCGCATTGGTGCCACGGGAAAGGTTGAATCCTGCTGAAGGCGACGAAGCGCATGATAAGTGGCTGAACCCGACGTCTTCACAAAGCGGGTGAAGATTGCGCTGCGAGCTTCGTCTGCGTAGTCGCTATCGTTGGTCCGATATACGACCCCGGCAGGCCGTCTTCTTGCAACGACTTGTTTGTGCGTCTTGAAGCTGAGCAGCATCAACTCCTCGATGATCTCGGCGGGTGGCGCAGTGACCGCCTTGAAGCCACTCCCCGACATCGAATCACCGAAACAAGCGGTCAGAAATAGATCAATTAGCTTCGTTTGGGCTTCTTCGTCCAGGCCACTGGCATTCTGAACAAGTATGGCGGTTGCGGTTACCGGGTTAACGCTGAAGACTGCTGCCAGGTGTTGGACGGCCAGCGCAACCTCCGTCTCCTGCTCAAATCTTGAAATACCAAGCTTCTCGAACCGTTCTCTTTCGAATTCTGCGAGACCATTGACGAGAATCCGGAGCACCAGGGAAACAGCGCCTTGAGGCACCGACAATCCCGCCTCCAGGTCTCGCAGTAGCGCGGGGGCCCAAAGCGCCGCCAGGCCGTCATTCGAGTATGTGACCGCATGGAGCGTCTCAAAGAAGGTTACGCCTTCACGCGTCAGTTCGTCCCTGATCTCATGATGGAGAACGGCCCTGACTTCAGCCGGATGTGACGTCACCAGATCGGAAAGCCATCGTGGAAAACCATTGATTTCCAACGTTGCAAATTCCGTCGCCCGCCGAGCCTCATCGGCCGACAACTTGGCTGCCCACAGAGGGTCTTGAGTTGCTTCCAGCGTGATACCAGTGAGCCCCATCAGATCGATCCACCGTACTGAATTACGTTCTTGCGGTTCGCGCCGGCTTCGCACTAGTGGCTCGCACTCTCGCCAATGTGCGATGAGACCATCCGCAACCGCCATTGCCACTTCGGGACCCGCGACCCGCTCCAAAGGCGCAACCGAATCGACAGCGTAACGGGACTGGCTTCCGGCGCCGTGCAGCAGTTGCCACAGGCCCATCAATTCGGATCGTTTATCAAGGGGAGCCGGGAATCGCAGCTTCGCAAGGCGGTCCGAATCAGACCGGATCTCCCGGATGAAATCAACCCAGGACTGATCACGTTTGTCCAACGCCGCCTTGTTCTGGGCCTGAATCGCTTGAAGTTCCCGCTCCGACTCCATTTCCGTTTCAGAAGGTATGCGCGGTGTGTTCCATTTCTGAAAAGCCTCCCGCGCAATGGTGTCGGACTCGATAGCCTTCGTAATCTTCGCGAGAAGGGACGGAGGCTGTCCGTGAGATTGATAGATGACCAGCGCGGCATTAACAGCCAAGCGGCAATCCACACCTCCCCTGGCGAGTCCGTCCGCAAGCAACCAATCTACATCTTCGATTTTGAGACCCACCGGATACCCCCAGAACTCAACGTGCCAAAGCTGATCAACCGCTTGCCTCAGCGAGACCGTCCTAAGGGTGGTGACCACCTGCCAAAATGCTTGCCTTCTACGTTCCGTTGTTCGATGTAGTTCGGTCAGCGCGTCGTTTGCGGTCTGACGCACGCTGGAGCCGTGCTCCCTCCGGTTGCTGACGCGCAGTATGGCGTCGATCGCAGCAGCCGGGGCTTCTTGAGGATGGACTATCCTCAGCAGTCGAAGCGCTGACTCTGCCATTGCAGGAAACAATGCTTCTTCCCGCTTCGTGGGCGGATGATGCGAGTGGTCGCCAAGCCCGGTATTCAAGCGCCCGAGCAACCCAACGAGGAACGATTCCAAGTCGGCTGCAGATTCCAGTTTCCTGGCCAATGCTACGCCATCTTGCGCAAAGTCCATACCGTCCCGGTCATCTTCTATATCCAACTCGGAAAGGACACACAGTACATCCGGGATGGAGATCAACACAGGGAAGAGCTCAATGATGGCGTCACGCACCATCCTCACCGGCAGTGTGACCGGATTCGCCATTGTTAGCGCGGCGTAGTCAGCCAGTGTTGATGGGTCCGCTATCGCCAGAAACGCTTTCCCTGCAAATACTCGCAAGAGCGGATCGGCCGCACTGTCAAAGGCGACTTCGCGGGCCAGCGGACCACACTCCTTTAACGCCCCCAGCCAAACTAATCGCATCAACAACTGAGCCGCTTCTGTATGGGTTCGATATTGCGGCCATAGCGATTGGACCGTGTCAACTAAATCCGATTGGGCAAATCGGCGAAGTTTATCGTTGTCCCACCAGGGCCATTCCTGATCTTCATTGGTTGCCTCCTGTAGCAGTGCGGCAAGTGCCGCACTTCGCACGCCGACCGAGAGGCTTGCAGGATCACCGGCGCTCAGCAGGAGCCCTGGACCGCGTCTGACCACTTCGTTTACAACGTCCTTGTCCCATAGGCAAAGCCACGCCGCCGTCTCGTTCAGGGATGGCCTGATTACTTCAAGACCGTAGGAATTGGCGAATAACAATCGGAAGAGATTCGCAGTCGAGAGGTTTGCCCCTCGCAGCCGTACCAGCCAGCGGGCGGCGAGAAAACTTCGCACATTGCTGTCATTGTCGTTGTGAAATCGGACACGTCCGAGCGTAGCCGGATCGAAGATGGGCCTGGTCAGCAGATGGATGCGATCGTCTCCAGACCAGTCGGGCAGAATGTCGGCCAAGTCGAGTGATGAGTCTGAAGCAAGGGCCGGATCACGATCCGGGATCGCGATCGTGGCTTGTCGCCCGAATACCATCGCCGCACCAATCCTTTCGACGGCATGCAGCGCCATGACGCCATTTAGATCAGCCGATCGGGTCCGGTCCGGGTTCGGTTCCCGGAGCCTCTCGGCAATGCTGCGCTCCACCATCTCCAGCAGGGTTCCCAATCGACCTTCGGCCTGCCAGAACCTCACAAGCCAGTCGAGATCGAGTGGTCTCCGGGCGAAGTGCCAGAGATCCGCGTCGTCGATAGCCTTGAGAAATTCTTCGACGTGTGGGATTCCTACGGCTTCAGCGAACAGGCGAACCCTGTCGCGATCGAGTTGCGCCATGATTGCAATGAAAGGCTCCTCGTTTGCCGGCGCGTCCTCCTTCGGTTTGCGCTCACTTCGGACGATTCTCAGAAGCTCTTCTTCTGGGGTTGGTTCCGGTTTCGAGACCACGGAAGAGACTGGTAGCCATTTCTTCAGTGCTTCAATGTCCCTTCGCGGCTCCCAGTCTGTCGCCCGGCCGGACAAGAAAATGTAACATCGCTCCTCAGCGCTGTGAATGCCTTCGGCCAGCTTTCGTACGACCCGATCGAACTTGACGCCCGCGACCTTTGCTTCATCAACTGAATCGATGAAGAACCATGCCTCCTCGACTCCTTTCCTCCAGGTGGCCAGTTTGCTTCGCGCCTCCACGGACAAGGCATCGTCGAGTCCGTCGCGTCCCACGTCTTCCACCGTCGCGTGAAAGACATAAGACTTGGAAAGAGCCATTGTCCGGGCTCGCTCCGCAAACTCGGTACTCTTTCCACTGCCCGCTTCGGCAAGGATTACAACGCGCCGCTTCGTGACTAATTCTTCCCAACTGATTCCGTCTTCATCCAGTCCCCACTCACGCAAGATCTCAGGATCAGGACGCTCAGTGTTCTTCCATTCATGAAAACGGCGATTTAGGTCTATGAATGGCACTTTTTTATCCGATGCTTTTTACCACTAGTGTTTTCTTGTAGAGCACTCTTCTCATAATTAACCCAAGCATAAACCCCGACTGATACTCAGCAAAAATCATATCCATGGATATACGCTTCCCATGGAGGCATTCAGAGATATGGAAAATTATTCTGCAATATTTGCAGCGCGCCGATTAAATGTAGTAAATAACCGGAGAGAATGTCGAACTGGTGTGGGTAGACCAAGGCCACATAGAGACCGACCGCCGCCTAAGCAGTCAACCAACAGGACATTCCCTGGGCAATGGTGCAGCTGTCTACCGCCAAGAAGGTTTCGGCTTGCTTCCACGCCGCTGGGTTGTGGAGCGTACCCTAGGCTAGGCAATGCGCTTTCGCATCGCTGCCCAAATATAATTTCGAGTAGAAGTTTATTTAGTGACTCCGAAATAACACCACCATGAATGCGTATAAATTGAGCTGTACTGAAGAATCCCCTACTCATCCAATAAAACAATATCTCTGAGAAATGTCTCATTGACAACATTCATTCAGTATGGTTTCCTGATGACGTAGTTACTCTCCTTCCCGGGCCGCAATCCCCGGCTTCGTCTCAGACGACCATAGCTTTTTAGCCCCGTACTCAAAATTCAAAAATGGACATCAGGATTCTAAATCCATCGGTAAGTGGATCTAAGTTTACTTCGTTGGCTCGTGCCTCAAAGCTGGTGAAAAAAAGGTATGCCATATGGAGTGGTAAGTCTGCAATCAAATTGATCTACGGATCTCGCAGAGTTGTTCCAGACAGACTACCCATTCAGCAATCTGCCACTACAAATAGAGGGCTGGATACGGGAGGGCGCTTCCCGGTGAATGATGCTCCAATTGGTGTCTGGACTTTTCGGCCGGTCTTAGAATGAGCGAATCGAACTGTCAAGCCGGAAACGCTGTTATTAATTCTTTTATTCTGTCACGTTACAGGAAGGCATGGAAAGGGCATTTCGAAACATGCCTGGCCCTTTCTGTTTAAGTGATATGAACTTCGCAGGACTGGAATTATTCAGTCTATTAGACGAAACACAAGTGAGATCGAATCAGACTTATTCCAGATGGATCTGGGATTGTCCAGTCCCGATGGGGGCTCAATGATAATCTATACGCCCTGTGCAGAGTTTTGGTTCAGATTGATGGTCAGGGAGGATGCATGAAGCATCAACATCGTCACAGGAAAGAGCAATTGCCTACCAAGCAGGGCTTCTCTATTTCTTCTCCATGAGGAATGGGCAAGGGTAAGGACAGATTGCCTCAGCCAAGCTGATGATGTGGAGCTGTCTTGGGAATGACCATATCCCATATAGGTAAATGATAATTTTCTTCTGATGCACAGATCATCTCCTAAAGTGGCCAAATTTACCTTTAGAAATCATCTCTACCTAGTTAAATAAACAGTCATCTTCATCGGTAGGAGGAGGGGGATATCGGATCTCTGGAACCTCGTTCCCCCAGACCGCGCGTGGTCACGTGTGAAGAAATCCGTGAAATTGAATTTTAGAATTTGACGAATTCTTGATTTTCACTGAATTAAATCCCAAGTGCGGACCCAACTTATGTGAGGAAGAAAGCCAAAGCCAGCATGGCTGAGAGTGGTCTTCGGACACACTAAGTCAACAAGTTTCAGAAACAAATGAATACAGAAATCATAAGCAAGAAGAAATGGAGGAAGAGAAGGAATGACAAGTTTAGTGAATAATGCATTCGAAATTCATTACACGCCTCAGCAACTTGCAGCATTGTGGGGGTACAGCGAAAAGTACGTCCGAAATCTCTTCTTGGATGAAGAGGGGGTTTTAAAGCAAGTTTCAAAAGGTGGGAAAGTTCGATCAGGACGCATTACTCTTCGAATTCCTGGTTCTGTTGCGATTCGTGTCTACCAAGAGAGGGTAAGTAAGGGGTTCTTCCACGAAGTCGAGCGCCGCAGTCGCAGAGTCTAGGAGTCTTTGATGAGAAGCAACGAAAAGAGCATAATGTTTTTCCGTAGTCTTGATCGAGGAGTGTCCAAGCAGCTTCTGTACGGTTCTGAGTTCGGCTCCCGTTTCAAGGAGTCTACAGGCAAAAGTATCTCTAAAGCGGTGAGGATGAACGTTGTCGATTCCTGCCAATGTTCCCAACATCCGGAGCGCTCTTCGCAAGGCACCTTTTCTTGTTTTTGGGTCGGATTCCCCATCCCAAAAATAGTATTCCGGGTGAATAACTGGCAATCGATCCAAGGCAGCAATTACCACTTCAGGGAGCTTTACACGAACCTGAACCCCTGTCTTCTCCATGCGCAAAAAGAGATACTGAGTTTTCCGGTCAAGTCTCTTCCTGGAGAGAACCACAACATCCGAAATACGAAGGCCAGAATAGAGCAGGACAAGCACCAAAGCACGAGCTCTTCGTTTGGCGAAATCAACTTCCAACTTGTTATTATTGTCGATTTTATCTATCGCAGAAAGAAGAGCAGAAACTTCTTGAGCCTCAAATGGGAGGGTAGAAATTCCTTCTTCAGTGGGTTTTTCCAATTCGGAGGCAGGGTTTTCATCAATCCATTTTCTTTTCTTGCACCAGTTGAGGAAAAATCGGATGTTTTCGATCTCTGTTCTTGCAGTGGAAGGGGCTACCTTACGTCCAGCTCTCCATCGAGTCAGTCCTTCAATGCTGATATCCGTAAGTTGGCTATTTTTTGGCAATTGGGCAATGTATGCGTTAATTGTTCGGGCATATTTGGAAGTTGTAGTTTGCGCGGTCCCACGAGCACTCAAATCAGCAATATAAAGCTTGAGTGCTGCACTGATAGTAGGGGCAATTGTTGCTGTTTCGGGACTTCTTTCCAGTTGCTCGACTCTGCGGAGGGCTATACCCCAGTCCTTGGTTTTAATGGATTTCCGGAAACGTTTGCCAGAAAGTTCTCCGTCCACCCAAATTGGACAGTTGCAGCGGGTGAAATTAACACCTTTACTTTTATGAATACAGGAAGTGAGGTGACGTCGATAGAGTTCCAATGGGCGCTGCATACGGAGTAGCCTATCACAAGCATGGTACACGCCTTGGTACATCCAGCGCACACAGCCACTAAGTCATTGAAAAATATATCGATCTATTTGGGGTGCCCTACGGGGCTTGAACCCGCGACATCCGGAATCACAATCCGGCGCTCTACCAACTGAGCTAAGGGCACCGCGCTTCTGTCATTGTACTATTTCAGGCCAGCTTTCTTCCACAAGTCATCGACACGACTGATAATTTCCGGCGACATTTTGAGGACATCCGGCCAGGGACGGGTAAATCCTTCTGTTTTCCACTTCTTTGTGGCGTCGATTCCCATCTTCGAACCATAATTCGGCAACCGGCTGGCGTGATCCAGCGAATCGATGGGACCATGAACAAATTCGATATCCCGCTCGGGGTCGATATTATTGAAAGCCTTCCAGGCTACCTCTGAGTAATTGTTCACATCCACATCCTCATCCACCACCACAATGCATTTGGTGAACATGGCCTGCCCCAGGCCCCAGATGGCATGCATGACTTTTCGGGCGTGTCCGGGATAGCTTTTGCGGATCGACACCAGCATCAGGTTATGGAACACACCTTCAGCAGGCATGGCCATACTGACCACTTCCGGGATCTGCATCTTCAGGAGAGGCAGGAAAATTCGCTCAATCGCTTTGCCCATGAAGTAATCCTCCATGGGAGGAGGACCCACGATGGTTGTGGCATAGATAGGGTTCTTCCGGTGCGTCACGCATTCAATATGGAAGACCGGGTACTCATCTTCCAGCGAGTAATATCCGGTGTGATCGCCGAATGGACCTTCCGTCCGCAGTTCGCCCAGTGTCACATAGCCTTCCAGAACAATCTCTGATTCCGCGGGAACTTCAATATCGGAAGTCTCGCACTTCACCATTTCCACCGGCTTTGAACGCAGGAATCCGGCGATCATCATTTCGTCGATATCCGGCGGCAAAGGAAGAATGGCAGAGTACATCGTGGCTGGATCAGCTCCAATCGCCACCGCCACCGGCATCCGCGTCTGTTTTCCTTCGGCAAGAAGACGGCGATAGTGCTCCGCCCCCTGCTTGTGTGTCTGCCAGTGCATGCCGGTTGTCTGGCCATCGTAGACCTGCATGCGATACATGCCGCAGTTCCGCTTGCCCGTTACCGGATTTTTGGAAAACACCATGGGAAGCGTAATGAATCGTCCCCCATCATCCGGCCAGCAGTGCAGCACAGGAAATTCATCCAGGGAAAAATCCCCTTGCTTCCGGATTACTTCCTTACATGGGCCGTCCTTCACGATCTTCGGGAAGAATGCGCCGACTTCAGCCAGCATCGGGAGCATCTTCAACTTGCTGACGATCCCCTCTGGAACACGCATCTGCAGGTAGTCGGAAATTCTTCCGGCGATGTGATCCAGGCTGTCCACCTGAAGAGCAATCTTCATCCGCTCATCCGACGCAAAGGCGTTGATGAGCAATGGAACCTTTGATCCCTTTGGCTTCTCAAAGAGAAGCGCCGGACCTCCGCGTTTCACACTTCGATCCGCAAATTCAGTGACTTCCAGATAGGGGTCCACTTCAAAAGAGATCTTTTTCAGCTCGCCAGCCTTGTCCAGTGCACGAATAAACTCTCTGAGATCCTGATAAGCCATGCCAGAACCTTCTATTATCGAACGAGATGAGTAATCGGATCGCTTTAATCACGGGAGCCAGTCGTGGCATCGGTAAAGCCTGTGCATTTGCACTGGCACAGGCAGGGAATCACGTCATTCTCGCAGCCAGAAATCGGGACCAGCTGGAACAGGTTTCGCAGGAGATTCAGGCACAGGGCGGTGAGTCCTCATTTGTGGAGATGGACCTTAGTTCCCAGGATTCCATCAAGGATGCAATCAGCCGTGCAGCAGAAGAAGCAGGTGGCCCCATCACCGTGCTGGTGAACAATGCCGGGATCACCAAAGACGGCCTGGCCATGCGCATGAAGCGCGATGACTGGGATGCTGTTCTCAATACCAATCTCAGTGGAGCTTTCTTTTGTATCCAGCAGGTGATGCAGGGAATGATGAAAGAACGCTGGGGCCGGATCGTCAATATTGCCAGCATTGTCGGACAAACTGGAAACCCAGGACAGGCCAACTACGTCTCAGCCAAAGCAGGCTTGATCGGATTAACGAAATCTCTGGCGCAAGAACTGGCATCGCGCAATATCACGGTGAACTGTGTCACTCCGGGCTTCATCGAGACGGATATGACAGCGGTACTGGCACCGGAATTGCAAGAAAAGATGAAGGCGTCGATTCCTCTCAAGAGATTTGGCAAGCCTGAAGACATCGCCGCAGCCGTGAAATTTCTGGCGAGCGATGACGCAAATTACATCACGGGAGCTGTGTTAAATGTCAATGGCGGCATGTATATGTAGAGTGGTGCTGGTCACATCCATGATTGGGGGAACGACCTTTGCCCAGATGTTCAGTGCGGGTGTACGTGGCGGTGGAATGTGGGGACCCAATGCATTCGACAAATTCACCGTCGGCCCCACGGTGGAGTTCAAACCACCCATTATTCCAATCCGGATCGTGGCAGATGCTTTATACAAGCAGGTAAATGTCGGCACACGAAATGTCAATTTACCCGATGGCCCAAGCTTATTAGGAGTTTCACCCACAGAAACTACACCTCAATCCACAGCCAGAGTCTGGGATTTTCCGATCATGGCCCGGGTTGAACTGCCAATCCCTGTTGTTCGTCCGTTTATTGGAGCAGGTCCTACGTTCCGCAGAATTTCTGCATTTGACGGGGACTGGCAAAAAGGTGGAGTAGTGGGAGCTGGAATCCGGATCAATGCACTGGCTGTAAAGATCACTCCGGAGTTCCGTTACTCCCACTTCAGAGCTTCCTCCATCAGAGGAAATGACAATCAGGGTGAATTTCTGATCGGTATTACTTTCTGAAGTAAGTCCTCAGAACATCCAGCGCAGGCTTAGCATTCCTGTTCTTGCGCTGGATGCAGGGGGAAAGATATGTGTTGAAGTGATTCTTCCTCCGTTCGCATTGTCGATGGTCATATTCGGCTGCCCCAGATTGACGTGATTCAATACGTTCTGGAAACTTGCTCCTAACTGAATGTTCCCCAGCTTTTCGATCCGCGTATTCTTCATCACACCCAGGTTGAAGATGGCATATCCCGGACCCACGACAGTATTGCGGCCTGCATTCCCGAAACGTCCTGCCCCAGCCGGAGGAGCCACAAATGCACCCCGATCAAACCAGGCATCCTGGGTTTCTGCATACGTTACCGTCCGAACCACATCCGGGCGTCCGCCAATCGTATTGGTATTGGATGGATCCCCACTGGCAAACACCGGATTCAGGTAATTTCCTGACTGGAAGTTCAGCAGTGCATTCAACTGCCATCCACCTAGTACGAGTCCCCTTCCCGGCAGGTCATAGAGAATCTGGTTCATCCACTGATGACGAGGTACGGCATACATATTGCCGCGATCCCGGCGACGATCATAGGCATCTTCAATCACGGTATTAAGCTCAGCATTCCCCGTATCATCCACTTCACCCAGCTGCTTGGCCCATGTCCATGCGGATGAAACCATCAACCCTTTGGAGAAGCGCTTGTAAGCCTGCACCTGAAGTCCGTTGTAAGAGGTATTTGCTCCGTTTTCCGCATAATTGATGTTGTTGTAAATGGGATAAGGCCGACTTGCAGGAGTAAATGGTGTGGTGGAAGCAACGGGCTGGTTGAGATTTCGCTGATATGGCAGCTTGCGGGCGCCACTTCCGATGTAACTGACACGGATGCCCAGATCCTTCATGACTTCCCTTTCCACACTCATGGAATACTGCATGGAATAGGAGTTGACCAGATCGCCGGAGATGCCGTTGAGATTGACGGTACCGGGAACCGCAGATCCTGAAAATGGATTGTTTAACGTAAAGGCAGGAGCCCCTGTGGGATTGGTCGCAGTGGACGAAAGCGAATAAGGTCCACTGGCGAGGGATGCAGCAACTGCACCGGAATAATGCGCATAGTAGATTCCCCATCCACCACGGATGACAGTTTTCGGATCCCGCTGGTAAGAAAATCCAAAACGTGGAGCCCAGTTGTTTTTATCTCCGCGCCGCAGTCCTTGTGGCAACCCCGTAGATACAGCAGTCTCAATCGGAATGTTCGAAGGGAATACCGGACTGACCAGCTTTCTGGAAACTTCACTGGGAATAATAATCGCTCCGGTTGCAGGATTGAACGAGTAAATATTCGACTCACGAGCAGTCACTGGCTGGTTGTATTCATAACGAATGCCATAACTCAGAGTCAGGCGGGAAGTAACCTTCCAGTCGTCTTGAACATAAAAGCTGACATCGGTCCAGCGATTGCGTTGAGTGGGGAACGGATCGAGCCGGGTCACCGTCGTCGGCAGACCCATCAGGAAATCAGCATAAGCATTGCCGGTATAGCGCGTCGTGAAGTTATATTGTCCGAATAATCCTGCAGAAGTGGTCAGGTAACGATTGACAAACCAGTGCACCAATTCAAATCCACCTTTGATGACATGACGTCCCTTTACCCACGTCAGATTGTCTGACACCTGCCAGTGCCCATCATTGACCGGGTTCAGCAAAGACTGTCCGGAGGGGCTCAAGCCGGGAATGCTGAAGATCGGCATGCCATTGATGCCCGTGCGATCCGGCAAGCCAGTAATCCCGATCCGGTCCAGCGCTGTTTGTCCCTGGATATCCGCAGTGGATTTGGAGGCCAGCACCACCACGCCTGCGCGAAATTCATTCACGACAGAAGGAGAAAAGTTATAAACATCGCCCAGCGTGAAGAAGTTCACAGTTCTCCAGTTGGATGAGGTTCCCACAGATTGTGGTGGCAACAGAGTTCTGGATCCCGGAATCTGGAAATCAGAATTTTTGTACTGATAGCGACCAAAAGTGGAGTGCCGTTCAGACCAGTTCTGATCCAGACGAATCTCATAGATGTGATGCGTCTCCGGTCCGTTGAATGAAGCACGGTAGTTTGCAGCCGTCAGGTCTGCACTGCCGAAGTTGGGAAGAGGAAAGAACTGATCCTGAGCTTTTAAAGCCTGCTGACTCAACAGAGCCGTGGGAATTCGATTTCCCGAAAAGTTTTCGCCCGTATAGGGATTGCGAATCGGCGTGGAAAATTGCCCCTGCCGCATATCCAGCGTAGGTACGTTGGGTGAAAAGAGATAGGCTCGTGATCCTTTGATGAGATCCACATTGGCAAAGAAGAATGTCTTGTTCGGCTTGAGTGCTCCACTCAGATTTCCACCAAAGTTATGGATATTCTGAAACGGCATCGACTGCACAAAAGTATTCCGTGCATCCAGAGCACTGTTTCGGGCATACCAGAAGATGCCTCCGTGATACTGGTTCGCACCGGACTTCGTCACGGTGGTGATGGCGCCCATGCCTCCAAACTCAGCACGATTGGTGAGAATATTCGAAGTAAATTCCGCCACTGATTCCATGGACGGCTGCGATACCGGATCTGCCGTTCCAAAGTTTCCAAAGTTTGTTTCAATGCCATCTACCTTGACCTTGACGCTGTTGGCACCGGCTCCGGGAGTGATCCAGGCGGCTCCTGCCCCGACTTGCTGGACCCCGGGAGTGGTCAACGGCATGATCTGTGCCAGCAATCCTGAATCGCCGGAGTTGTTATACACACTGCGAAGGTTTGTTGGCAGCTCCAGAACCTGTCGTGAAGAGAGCGATGTCGCAATGGAAGGTGTTTCCATCTGGATCACATCGCTGGCCGCAGCAACCACCGTGACATCTGATGAGGCAGAGGCCAGTTCAAAGCGCAGGTCCTGGCGAATTGTCTGGAAGGCAGCAGCTTGAATCGTCTCCGTCTTCAGCTCTCGAAAGCCAGATGCTTTTGCTTCAATCCGGTAAGATCCCGGAGGAAGACTTCCAAAAGAATAGGCACCCGTTTCATTTGTGAACATTTCCCGATGGACACCGGTTGCCTCATTGATCAGGCGCACCTCAGCATTCGCTACAGGTGCATCGCTGGGATCTTTCGCCAGTCCGGTGACTGTCGACAATGGCGACTGGGCAAAGGCAAATGAGGAGATCAGAAGCAATAAACCAAAACGCATTGCACTCAGTTTATCGATTCAATGACATCCGGGTTAGAGAGGCGTTGCTTGCTCCCAATGATTCTCAAAGAGACCTTTCATCGCAGAGGCAAATCCAGCATGTTCAAAGATGATAGATGTCCAGGTAGTGCGTGTGACCACAGGATCGAGCAGAGCAGTCAAACCTTGTTTCCCGTCAAACAATGCCAGCTTCAACGGCAGCGATTCTGCACAGCGGACCTCTACCCCCAATGAACGATAGCCGTCCAGCCGGACCTGATAATTCAGATTGAAAGAATTTGTTTCCACCAGAACCCGGCAATTAACTCCACGGGCTATCGCCTGCCTCACCAGTTCCTCATCCATCAGATCAGTCGCATAAGGGGGTCTGGAAAACTCCAGATACTCCTGATCCGCCTGTGTCAGCATGGAGCGATAGTAGGTCACGGATAGTCCCGGATCATTGATGATCCGCAGATAATCCAGAGCACCCGATATAGTGTCCTGGCTTTCATGATGGACATCCCGCAGTTCTTTCACCAGGACTGTGCCCAGACGATTCTGGTCCATCAGTTCCTGTTTGAGATGATTCGCCTTCCTTTCGAAATAAGCCTGAATCGCCAGTTCTGGCTCAATAGCGGAAAAGAGTTTCGTCTTTTCCTGGATCACCTGCGCAAAACCTTTTTCTACCAGGCTATCCAGCACTTCATATATTTTCTGGCGGGGAACATTTGCCCTTGCTGCCAGTTCCAGTGCCTTGAAACGAGGATGGCCAATGAGCACCAGATAACTGCGAGCCTCATAAGCATTGAGTCCTATTCTCTGTAACCGTCTCCAAAACCGCTGGAACTCCAGATCGGGAAGATCATAAGTCATGAGCGTTCAGTCTGAATATCAAAAAGAACGGACACAGGCAAGCATTGATTTTGATCACTCAGCCGAAAATCTTCCCCTGATACAATTGGGGCTCCGGGAGTCAGGTTCGCGATGCAGAGACAACCTCAGGATTTACCGCAGACACTGGGCACACTCCGCCAGAGTCCATTCGGAGAAGCGCTCACCCTTCACCAGTCCGTCAAAGATGAATTAAGAAGCAATCTCATCCGGAAGTTGCAATCGGGCGAGACACTGTTCCCCGGTGTGACCGGATATGAGGACACAGTCATTCCACAGGTTGTGAATGCCATTCTGTCCCGTCATCATTTCATCCTGCTAGGCCTGCGGGGGCAGGCGAAAACAAAGCTGGTCCGGATGCTGACCACGTTGCTGGATCCATGGGTTCCCTACATAGCCGGCTCAGAAGTAAGAGATCATCCGCTGGCCCCCATCTCCGCTTTTGGACAAAAAACAATTGAGGAAAATGGTGACCACACACCCATCCGCTGGCTTTCCGCAGAAGAACGCTATGTCGAAAAACTGGCTACGCCTGACGTCACCATTGCGGATATGATCGGGGATATTGACCCCATCAAGGCAGCTCGGCAGGGGAAAGAAATCTCCGACGAGCTGACTATTCATTACGGATTACTGCCTCGTGCCAATCGTGGAATCTTTGCCATCAATGAACTTCCGGATCTTGCTGGAAAAATTCAGGTGGGTTTGTTCAACATCATGCAGGAGGGGGATATTCAGATCAAGGGATATCCCGTGCGGCTTCCGCTAGATGTTCTGCTGGTGTTCACGGCGAATCCGGAGGACTACACGGCGCGGGGTAAGATTGTCACTCCGCTCAAGGATCGCATCGGTAGTGAGATCCGGACACATTATCCGCTCACAGTGCAGCATGGAATGGAGATTACTTCCCAAGAGGCATGGACGAATCGGGAAGGCTCAAACTCCATTCTCATTCCCCGGTTTATTCAGGAGTGCATTGAACATCTCGCCTTCGCAGCCCGAAACGACAAACGAATCGACAGACGCTCCGGTGTCTCACAACGACTGCCGATCTCGGCGCTTGAAAATGTTGTTTCCAGCGCAGAAAGAAGAGCTTTTCTCAATCACGAAGATACAGCTGTTCCTCGCATTGCAGACATCTATGCCGCCCTTCCGGCCATTACCGGAAAGCTTGAACTGGAGTATGAAGGGGAGCTTCGTGGCGGAGAAGCAATCGCACGTGAACTGATCCGAGCTGCTGTTGGAAAAGTATTCGATCAGTATTTTGCGGATACAAATACCATGCAGGTTGTGCAGTGGTTTGAACTGGGCGGCTCGATCCGGCTGGGTGAAAACGTCTCTGCTCGGGAACTGATGCAAACGCTTCATACAATCCAAGGGCTTCAAGAACTCTCCCTCAAACTGGGGGTTGATGACACGGATACAGAATCCCTTCGCGTCTCAGCATCAGAGTTCATCCTGGAAGGTCTTCATGCGCATAACCGGATTTCCCGTAATGAAGAACTTGCTTTCATTGCGGATGCGCCAAAGCCACGTGAACCGGAACCCATGCTGGACCCGGATGATGATGGAGTAGAACGTCGCAACCGTCGACAGAGGCGGCAGTTCAATTAGGAGATCCGGATGAGATCCATCCGTTACGGTCGATATACACCGCAAGATCTTGGGATCGATTCCCAGGACTTGATGAACGCCTTATCGGATTTCTTTCTGCGATCCGGATTTGAATCCCGATTTTCCGGTTTCCCCGGTTCCGATGAAAATTCCGTCGAAGATCTGAAAAGAGCCATTGAGGAAATTCTTCGCACCGGTGAACTGTTTCCAGAAGATCAACGGGAAGAATTGCTGGATCAACTGGAAGCTATGCCAGAGGACGAACTCCAGGATCTGCTGGAACGTCTTGTCCGTAAACTGATGGATGATGGTTTTCTGAATATTACTGAGCCGCAGGATGGGAATGCGGGTACAGGTTCAAATACAGAAGCTCGATTTGAAGTCACGGACCAGTCTCTGGATTTTCTGGGATATCAGACTCTTCGTGATCTGATGGCGTCCATGGGGCGCGCGAGCTTTGGACGGCATGACACACGGGATCTTGCCACTGGCGTGGAAACTTCAGGAGTTTCACGTCCCTATCAGTTCGGAGATACTCTCAATCTGGATGTTCCGGCAACCCTCTTCTCTGCAATGCGAAGAGAGGGCATCAAGGTTCCTTTGAATCTTGAATACTCAGATCTTCATGTGCACCAGAGTGAGTATCAGTCATCGTGTGCCACGGTATTGATGCTGGACTGTTCTCATTCCATGATTCTTTACGGAGAAGACCGCTTCACCCCTGCAAAGAAAGTCGCACTGGCTCTGGCACACCTCATCCGCACACAGTTTCCTGGAGACTCCCTGCGTTGCCTGCTGTTTCACGATTCAGCAGAAGAGGTTCGCATCTCTGAACTGGCGCGCGTCCAGGTTGGACCGTATTACACCAACACGCGTGATGGTCTGATTCTGGCGCAACGCATCCTGAAGGCAGAAAAGAAAGACATGAAGCAGATCATCATGATCACGGATGGAAAACCTTCAGCGCTGACGCTGGAAGATGGGCGGATCTACAAAAATGCATTTGGACTGGACCCACTGGTTGTTTCCAAGACTCTGGAGGAAGTAAACCGATGCAAGCGTCAGAACATTCTGATCAACACCTTCATGTTGGCCAGTGACTACGGATTGAGAAGCTTTGTGCAGAAAGTAACAGAGCTTTGCAAGGGCAAGGCATATTTCACCACGCCCTATACTTTAGGCGAATACCTGTTCATGGATTTCATGAGCAGAAAGAAGAAAGTCATCCACTAATTTGCCACCCGTCTAATGCCAGGTCATTTTGACGGATGAGTACACAGCAAACGGCAGACCGGGGCGAACAAAAGCACCTCTTCCGGCTTCATAGTAAGACCGATCCAGTGCATTTTTCAGGTTGAGAGAAAGTTTCCAGTCAACCTTATCTCCCCGGATTGTATAGAAAGTGGATGTATCCACACGAGCATAACCGGGAACCAGATAATTATTCTGGAGTGTTCCGTACTTGAACGAGCTTGAATAAATACCACCCCCAAACCCTAGTCCTCTCAATCGTCCGCGAGGTATCTCATATACAGACCAGATATTTCCTGTATGACGAGGAGCATTCAAAAGCATATTACCGACCGGAACCGAGTTATCACTGGTCACCTGGGCCTGGGCAAAACCATATGCGAACCAGACATTCCAGCCATCTGCAATCTGCTTCATGAAATCAAAATCAAATCCCTTGCTTCTCTGTTCCCCGGACTGGACATTAAATAGCGGGTTCAAGGGATCAGGTGTAATAACATTGTCCTTGGTGATCCAGAAGGCAGCCAGTGTGGCAGAGGTTCTTCGATTCCGGGAAGTATATTTCACACCGGACTCATACTGCACACCATGTTGAGGCTTGAATGGAATTCCCAAAATATTTCTGCTACTGGGGCTGGCGGGCATGAAAGATCGCACATAACTGAAATAGATTGAGGTAGTCTGGGATGGCTGAAAAACAAGTCCTGCACGGGGACTGGATGCCAGATCCGCATTCTGAAAGTAGGTATGGGTGAGGTAGTTTCGGGATTCCTGCGGATAATTCTCGAAGCGTCCACCGACCAGAGCTTTCCAGCGTTTTCCCAGTGTCATCAGATCCTGGATATAGCCACTCTGATTCCGGACACTGTTGACTGAATGGTTATCTGCATATCCAGGAGAAAGTGGATTGGCAAGAATCCGGAATGCATCTTCTCTTGTCACCAGCCCTGTTACCGGATTCAGTGAATCCACAGAGGGTGCGTTGGCTATCTGTCCAAAGGTCCCTCCGCTTCTCCAGCCTGCTTCAAAACCAAGAAGAATCGTATGCTGGATGGGGCCTGTATTAAAAGCACCCACTATTTCTGTCTGTGAGTACTTGGATTTTTCCGGAAACCGATAAGAATCCAGCAACCGGCTCACGGTGCGTCCATCTGCGGAAACACCCGTAGGATAAGCCTCAAAATAGTTACTTCCGGCTGACCAGTAGGAATAACGGTTATCAATCGACCATCGTGAGGAAAAATTGTAGTGGAAGGAATAAGTCAGGAAGCGTGGCCATGCCTGGGCGATATTGAATGATTCTCCATAAAACCGGCTGACGGGAACCGGAGCAGGACGAGATCCCAATACTGGAATTCCGAAATCCGATGTTGCCTGTCCGTTCAGGTATTCTCCTGAGACATTCAGGATCATCTTGTCGACGGGTCGCCATGTGATGGACGGAGACAGGAAATAGTGGCTTCCTTTTCCATAATCACGAAACCGGAAGTCCTGTTGATAAGATCCGCTTACCCTGTAGAGTAAAGTTCTGTTTTTCAGCAATGGACCGGAAGCATCAAACTCAGGACGACGAAAGTCTCCGTTTCCACCAGTAAATTGCAGGGAAATGACCTGGTCTTCCAAAGGTTTTTTGGTAACCAGATTAATTACGCCTCCAGGCTCTGACGCTCCATACAGAACAGAGGCCGGACCTTTCAGCACTTCTACTTCCTCAACAGAAGCCAGATCGGAAAAGCTGTAAATTCCAAACTTCATTCCATCCCGCAAATAACTGTTCGCTGTGTTGAGAGTAAATCCCCGGATTGAAAACTCATTCCCCAAGTAGCCAGATCCAGTATTCGTTCTTGAAACACCACTGACGGTTCGGGCCGTGTCAGCCAGCTGAAAATCAAGTCGCTGGTCAATGATGTTGCGCGCCACAACCTGGATGCTCTGCGGAACATCCATCAGAGAAGCAGGGATGCGTGTGCCAGCGCTGGCTGTTGTCTGGATATATCCGCTTCCTGCAGATACGGTGACAGACTGACGAAGGGCTTCAGGAACCAGCCGAATCTCCAGATCATTTACAGGCACCTGAACAGTCTGAACATGGGGCGCAAATCCACTCTGAAGAATCTTCAGCTGATATTCCCCTGCAACCAGGGAATCCAATACAAAATTTCCATTCACACCGGTACGGACAGAATAGGCACTGGCCGATAAGACATGCTTCACTTCAATGACGGAATCGGGAATCGGTTGCCCTGCACCATCCATTACTTTGCCGGAAATCCCGACTGTACCCGACTGAGCCAGAACTCCACTGAGAAACAAGAGAAAGCTGAGAACTCTCCACACATATCCCGTCGAAAAAGAATAACCAGAAAAAACAATGAACTCTCCCTGATGTCCGAACGCATTCATGGAATGAATCCTGTAGCTGGAATTAAAACTCATCATAGGAAAGGGCAATGCAATAAATAAATGCGACATGATGTCGCACAGTGGGTGCGTCAAGTCAGAAAGAGAGCAGAGCATTCAAGGGAAATCAGGAGTGAGAAATCAGGGAAGCAGAACGCGCAAAGCAGCCACTACAGGCATCGAAAACAGGCTTGAATCCAGACGATCCAGCCAGCCGCCATGTCCGGGAAGCATGTTCCCGGAGTCCTTTACTCCGGCGCCCCGCTTAAATGCGGATTCGGCAAGATCACCACACTGTCCCGCTGCGTTCCCTGCAATCGCCAGCACAATTCTTTGCCATACGGGAACATCGGGTAGTGCCCAGCCCAGATACAGTACACCGAAAATCACACTCGCCAGAACGGAAGCAATTGCGCCTTCCCAGCTTTTATTCGGACTCACCTGGGGAGCCAGTTTATGCTTCCCGATTGCACGTCCGACGTAATATGCAGAAACATCACCAGCCCAGTTCAGGGCGACAGCAAAAAACATCCAGTGAGCACTGGCCTGCCTCAACTGCAAAGCAGATGACCATGCTCCAAAAATGTAGAAGACACCCAGAGCAAATGCACCAGCAGTGGCCATGGCGTTCCGCAGATCCGCGACACGCAAGGTAAGAATCATTCCTGCAATCACGATCAGAACAGGCAATGAGAAAGAGTAGCGCTGAATCTCTGCCAGATACAGAAGGCCTGCTGCATAACCGGCAATCGCGAAAGTTTCCAGTCCATGGGCCTTCACCAGATGGGTGTATTCGCGATAACAGAGGACTGCCAGCAGGATAATGACACCCCAGAAGACAGGGTAAGGAGCAAAGAAAATAGCTCCAATGACCGCTGGAATCAGCGCAGCTGCTGTCAGGATGCGACTCATCGAACGGGGACGACCACTTCCAGTTTTGACGCTGTTTCTTTTACCGCTCCGTTCGGGCTGAGCCCACCAAATCGACGATCTCTTTTCTGGTAATCATGGATGGCTTTCAGCAGGTCCCCGCACCGAAAGTCCGGCCACAGAGTGTCCGTAACATGCAGTTCTGCATAGGCAATCTGCCAGAGCAGAAAGTTGGAAATCCGCATCTCCCCGGAAGTCCGGATCAACAGATCCGGATCAGGCAGTCCGGCTGTATAGAGGCTATCGGAAAGATCCTGTTCCGTGACTTGCAGCTTTTCCGTTCCACTGGCGCGTGCCTTTTCCAGAATGGAATTCACGGCATCCACCAGTTCAGCCCGGCCCCCGTAATTGATTGCAAGGTTCAGATGTAAACCTTGATTGCCAGCCGTATCGCTGATGGTTTTATCCAGTGTTTTCCGGACGGCATCCGGCAATGCTTCCAGCCGACCAAAGGCATGCAACTGGACATGATTGTCCATGAGCGTTTTGAATTCCTGATGAAGATACTGGCTCAGCAGCTTCCACAAAGTATCGACCTCAGCACGGGGACGCTTCCAGTTCTCCATGGAAAAGGCATAGAGAGTCAGAGCCTCAATTCCCATGCGGGCACAGGACTCCGTCACCTCCCGAACTGCCTTCACTCCCGCCCGATGACCTGCAACCCGCGGCATCAGTCTCTTCTGTGCCCAACGGCCATTGCCGTCCATGATGATTGCGATATGTCGAGGGAGCCGCTCAGGATCGATTTGCGAGGCCAACATCCATTCTTCGCTGGAAGGCGAGAGATTCTCTAAAAGCTCGTTCATCGAACCTCTTCATTCTACATGGTCACTGCACAGTAGGTTCAAGACTCCAGACAGCTTAGGATCAGATCATGAGCAAATTCTTTGCAGGAAAAACAGCGATCGTTACCGGAGGCGGACGGGGAATCGGACTCTCCGTCACGCAGATGCTTCTGGAAGAAGGAGCAAATGTAGCATTCTGCGCCCGATCCACAGATTCCGTCAGCCAGGCCCTGGAGCAGTTGAATGCCAGGGATAAAGTCATGGGCCAGGTTGCCGATGTAAGAAGTGCAGAGAGTGTGGATCAGTTTGTCCGTGAAGTGACAATGAAATTCAGTTCTGTGGACATCCTTGTGAATAACGCAGGAATCGGGATTTTCAAACCCGTCGGGGATCTGTCTCCGGAAGAGTGGGATCAGGTGATTGGAACAAATCTCACCGGAGCATTTCACTTCAGCCGGGCGGTGATTCCTTATTTCAGGAAACAGGGGCACGGCCAGATCGTCAACATTTCCAGCCTGGCAGGAAAAAATCCGATGGCGGGAGGAGGAGCCTATAATGCCTCAAAGTTTGGACTAAACGGATTTTCCGATGCGATGATGCTGGACCATCGACAGGAAAATATCCGCGTAAGTCTTATTGCGCCGGGAAGTGTCGATACGGAATTTAGTCCCCGGTCGGCAGGCAGTGATGGCAGCTGGAAGATCGCACCGGATGATGTTGCAGCAGCAGTGATGGCAGTTCTGAAAATGCCCGAGCGCACTTTGATGTCGCTGGTAGAACTTCGGCCATCCAGACCAAAGAAAGGATAGTCGCTTATGCGACTGGCGGGCAACCGCAGGTGACCATCGGTTGAAAACACTTCTGTGGCGAACAGAATCAACAGAGCAGCAGGGCGAGAATCATTCCAGACCGGAGGCGGACAGTATCGCACTGATTCCGAATCAGGATGATGTCCGGCTGCTTCGAAAAATCCTCAAGCGCAGCACTACTCTTGACCCGAATCAGACCGGTGGCCACACAGAGAAACTGGAAAAGGGATTGAAGCAACTCATCGCCGGCCAGGATGAGGCAATCCATCAGATTGTCAATATGTATCAGATGTACCTTGCGGGGCTGAATGCGCCGGGCAGACCCGTGGGGAATCTTCTGTTTCTGGGCCCTACCGGGTCAGGCAAGACCAGGATTGTCGAGGCGGTTGCAGAAGTGCTGGTTCATAATCCGCGTGCCCTGATTCGCGTAGACTGTGCGGAGTTCCAGCACAGCCATGAAATTGCAAAACTGATCGGTTCCCCGCCCGGCTATCTGGGCCATCGGGAGACACATCCACTCTTCTCACAGGAAGCGCTGCAACAGCACCACACCGATCAGTGCAAGCTCTCCTTTATTCTTTTTGATGAAATCGAGAAAGCATCTGACGCACTCTGGAATCTGCTGCTGGGCATCCTGGACAAAGCATCGCTGACACTGGGCGACAACCGCCGCGTGGATTTTTCCCAGACACTAATTTTCATGACATCCAATCTGGGTGCCCGTGAAATGGAAAGCATGACGCATCAACGCCTGGGATTCCTCTCTTCTGTCCAGCAGAAGGACAATGCAGAATCTCAAAAGCTGGAAAAAACGGGACTCAATGCAGCACGGAAGCGATTCACTCCGGAGTTCATGAACCGGCTCGACAAGGTCGTGGTTTTCCAGCAGCTTTCTTCGGAACATCTCCAGAAAGTTCTTGAGCTGGAATTACAGCAGATTCAGGAAAGAATCCTGAACGCAACAAGCGCCTGTCCGTTCATCTTTACGGCGACTCCAGATCTCAAATCCCATCTGTTACAGCAAGGAACAGACGCCCGGTATGGCGCACGCCACCTGAAAAGAACCATCGAAACGCTGATTGTCCAGCCGCTGTCCAGTCTGATCATCACCGACCAGATTCGGCACGGAGACTGGATCAAAATGGATTACTGCAATCAGCAGGTGACATTCAGCAGAGAGGCAGAGGATCTTCCACTCCGCACAATGAATACTCTGGTTTCAGCAGATCCGCATCCACCGGAGATGACGCGTCCAATTTCCGGGAATTATCCAGGGCCATACTAGAACATCCGTATGGCCATTTCCTCGAAACATGGAGGTCTTACAGAAGTCAGAAAGTAAATCCGAATCCGATACTGCTTTCGAGTTGTGTAAACAGTCCTGCACTGCGGGGCATATCATTTTCTCCATCCGGAAAGGACAGCTTGTAAGGAGATCCACTGGTGATTCCCCTCACTTCCAGACGCATATTCAGATTTTTCAGCAGCTGAATTTTCACCCCTCCTCCGTAGTTCACCCCAATGTGATTGGACTTGCCGATCACTCCATCGGCAATCTGCGGATTGGACCAGAAGAGAAACTGGGCACCACCCGTAACATAAGGACGAATTCTTTCTCCATTGGGCATGAAATAACAGATGCCATTCAGCGACGCCTGCTGAAGACTAATCCCTGATGAATGAACAACGGCAGCGGGATCGTCTTCTTCTGTATCGATGGGAATGATGCTGGAACTGAAAGTCCCCTTACTGCGGGAGTATCCAAGTTCCAGACCATAATAACCATCGGTGTTTGCAGTTATGCGCAAACCATATCCTGGCTGCAGTCCTTTGACTTTCGTATCCTCTGCCAATGGCACAGCATTCAGAGAGCCCAGAGGTTTTGAACTTAATCTCAAATAACTGGCATAAGGAGCAATCTCCCACGTCTGGGCACACATCGCCTGTATTACAACCGCACTTACGGCGGCCATCTTCAACCACATAAGTATTCGCTACTCCGAGACTGGATTAAACAGCATATCCGGAGCACTCGCGATTACCCGTCAGGCTGTTTTAACTTGAATGACTGTGTGACGGAGGGTTCCTGAAAAACAGGTACAGCGTTTTTATTAACTTATGTTGCGATCTGAAAATTAGTTACTGGATCTTGCGAAGAGCGGGAGGCCACATCGTTCCCGTAAGCTTTGTGCCATCCTCAAACCGCAACAGAAATCCGCCGCGAGGATCAGGATACTTACTGGAAATACCAATGGCTCCGGCTGCGGAATCCAGTCCAGCCAGATCATCCGGAAATGGATAGCCTGTTACCCTTGCGGCATCCATGAGAATCGTCAGCGGCATTTCTTCCGCAGCAGCAAGAATGCCCCAGCGTGGCTTCGAGAAATATCGCGAAGACCGAAACCGGATCGTCAGTGGAAGTGAGGTTCGGTCATCCTGAATTGTTCGGAGATCAATACTCTGGTCTTCGAGGTTTGCGACACCCCGATAAAAAAAGGTCAGTGCCCCAGGATTGAAACCGGGAAGATTCCAGCGCTGGAAACCTTCCAGATCGACCCGTCCATCAATTTCAAGATTGGATAATGGACCTGCGATGCGAGTACGAGAGGAGATCCGTCCCCCCAGATCCACGCGCCGCCCCTCCATCAGGATGATGACATCGGAAAGCGCACTGCGATCCAGATCCAGCGTCAGATCCAGTTCCGGTTCACCATCCGGAAGAAATGTCAACCGACCCTGCCCGCTGAAACTTCCATATCCTGTGGGCTGGCGATCCGATCGTGCAGCAGCAGTCGAGATCTTGATATTGAATCCGTTGCTCTTGGTGGGCCACAGGTTGAGGTCGGTGGATGTGAGATAGAAGATCGATTTCCGCGTGCCTTGCTTGAAGTTCACCCGGCCGCCTCTTACGCGGATTTCAGGCAGCGTAGACCCTGAGTCACGTGCGGAAAACAGACCCTCCAGAAAGGGCTGGATATTTAGTTCACCTTCATCCGTACGCATCAGATTCAGACTGGGCTGGACAAGTTGCAGAGTGGAAAAACGAATCTTTCCACGCACCAGGTCCAGCCAAACCGGAGTCGCTTCCAGCGAAGTGACATAGGCAACGGGCTCCAGCCCCAGACGCGGATCTTCATGAATCACGACACCGGAAACCTGGAATCCAGGGCCCGTCAGCCATTTATAGTCGATAGGACCGTTCACATCCACTTTGCGATTGAGAGCCTGTTCCAGTGATGCACGGATTGGATCACGCAGACGTTCAGCCTCAAAGTAATGTGTTCCCGCCCAGACCAGGCCTGCCAGAACAGCCAGCAGCCCAAAAACTTTTTTCATGAAAGATTCCTCAGAGAATCGTAATCCTGTGGAGTATCGATATCCGCAAAGATTCCGGGATCGTCGACATCAACATATTCAGTATCGTCCACATGCTGATGAACAACATCTCTTGTCTGTCCGGTTTCAGGAAGTGCCAGAATTTTTTCCATCATTAACCGGGAAGCCAGCACCGGATGTCCGCGCTTGTTTCCCATCCGAGGAATGACGAAGAGAGCCTGCGTGCGCTGATAAGTATTCCAGAGTTTCTCTACTGTATCCGGTCGGTACAAGGGACAATCCACCGGACAGAAAAAAGCAGCTGGAGCAGATACCGGAAGAGCATTGAATCCAGCTTGCAGTGATGTCAGTTGCCCGAGCGGCCATCGATCATTGTGCACCACAATTGCACCCGACACTTCAATTTTGGAAACAGCCCCGGTTACCACCACAACAGGACTGGCTACTGAAGAGAGAACACGCACCAGACGAGCCACAAATGTCTCTCCGTTTTTCAGGGTAAGCAGGGCTTTGGGTTTTCCCATGCGGCGGGACTCTCCTCCCGCGAGGATGATTGCACCAGGAAGACTCACGTCAGGAAGCAGGAGTCACGGAATCATCCATAAAGATGGTCTTCGAAAGCGACCGCCACTTTCCCTCGGGATGACGACGGCAGGCGATCATCTCAGCCACCACACTCACGGCAATCTCTTCGGGTGTGACAGCCCCGATTTCCAGTCCCATCGGGGCATGAATGCGTTCGAAATTTTCACGGCTCACGCCTTCTTTCTCGAACTCCCGCGTTACACCCAGAACTTTTCGGCGACTTCCTACCATTGCGATATAGCGGGCAGGCTGGTCAATGGCCCATCGCAACACACGCATGTCATCACGATGCCCGCGCGTCACGATGACAATGTAAACGCTCTCATTGACATCCAGCAGATCAAAGGTTTTCTCGTAATCGTCAGCATGGGTCTGCACTGCTTCCGGAAAACGCTCAGCATTGGCATAAGATTCTCTGTCATCAATCACCGTTACCGCAAATCCGGACATATTCGCCACGGTACAGATGCTCTTTGAGATATGTCCCGCCCCGAACAGAAACAGCCGCGGCTGAGGAATCACAGGTTCCACAAAGATGTTCAACTGCCCTCCACAGATCAGGCCATTGTCATAGGCAGCATCATGTCCCAGATTGAATGTCAGCGTACGCGGTTTTTCCGTCTCCATCACTTCACGAGCTGCATTCCAGACTTCAGCTTCCACACAACCGCCACCGATTGTTCCGCCAATCGATCCATCTTCCCGAATGAGCATCTTGGCGCTGGGATAACTTGGTATTGAACCATTGACCTGGACAATTGTGGCGAGGGCACACTTCTGACCCAGTCGTCGAAGCCGCACTACCTCTTCATAAATGTCCACTTTCTCCTGATTATATCGTGGCTACCTGAAGTGGTCTGCCAAGATGGAAGAAGGAATGAAAGCATTTCTGTTTGATCTGGACGGCGTCATTATTGATTCCATGCCCATGCACATGAAAGCCTGGGAATCTTATCTGGAGCGCCATGGAATTTCCATCGAGAATCTGTGGCAGCAGATGATCGGCAAGCATAACGATGAGTTGGTCCACCAGTTCTGGGGACCGAGCCCTGATATCGATCACGGAGCAGAAAAAGAGGCATTGTTTCGTGAAATGATCGATCCGGTGTTTGACCAGTATCTTGTTCCCGGTGTAGTGGAATTTATTCGGGCCAACCCCTTACCTAAAGCGGTCGGGTCAAATGCAGAGAAACTGAATATCGACTACACCCTGAAACGATCCGGACTGGTAGAAAATTTCCGTCTGGTCGTCAGTGGAGATGAGGTGGAGCGGCCCAAGCCAAATCCCGATGTCTATCTCAGAGCGGCAGAGCTTCTGAAAGTAGAACCGAAAGACTGTATTGTTTTTGAAGATTCCCCAACCGGTGTCGCCGCCGCACGAGCAGCAGGAATGCGAGTAGTGGGAGTCGATACGGGAAAGGTCAATCTGGACCAGGTGGATGTCCGGGTGGATCATTTTCTTGATCCCCGGCTTACAGCCTGGCTGTCTCAACAGGAATAGACTGACATCTTCATGCACAAAAAATACGATGCGGTAATCATCGGAGGTGGCCACAATGGCCTGGTTACTGCAGCCTACCTGGCACGGGAAGGCCGTTCCGTGTGTGTCCTGGAGCGTCGTGAACTGGTAGGAGGATGTTCCGTCACCGAAGAGATCTGGCCGGGTTATCGCGTTTCGACCGCAGCCTATCTTTCTTCGCTGCTGCAGGAAAAGGTGATTCAGGATCTTGATCTCCCCCGCTATGGTTATCAGGTAGACGCGAAAGATCCCTCATTCTTCTCTGCTTTCCCCGATGGGCGCCACCTGTTCATGTGGCAGGATGAGCAGCAGACCCTGTCAGAGATTGCGAAATTCTCCCGTCGGGACGCTGAAGTTTTCCCCCACTTTGAAGCCCATCTGGAACGATTGGCAGCAGCAGTAGAATCCCTGCTGCTCACCACTCCACCAGACTTTCCTCCCTCCGGCATCGGAGATCTGATTGATTACATCCGCATTGGCGGAAAACTGCTGGGACTCCCTTCCCGTGAAATTGTTGGACTGGTCAAAATCTTTACCCAAAGTGCTACCGATTTCCTGGATGACTGGTTTGAATCTCCTGAGGTAAAAGTCACACTGGCCACCGATGGAGTGATTGGTGCCAATGGTGGCCCTCGATCCCCCGGAACGGCATATATCCTTCTCCATCACTGTATGGGAGGTGTTGGCGGAAAACGTGGGCTCTGGGGGTTTGTGCGGGGCGGGATGGGTGCAGTAGCAGAATCCATTGCCGCATCCGCCAGAAATGCAGGAGCCATCATCCGCACAGAGGCAGCCGTCACCAAAATTCTGATGGATAGTCACCGGGCATGTGGAGTAGTTCTCGATTCCGGAGAAGAGATCCATGGCAATCTCGTGGTCAGCAACCTCGACCCGAAACTGACCTTTCTGAATCTGGTTGAACCTGAATTTCTGCCGGATGAGTTTCTGGATCAGATCCGCAGATTCCGGTGTGAAGGAACTTCCGCAAAGATCAATGTTGCCCTGAACCGTCTGCCGGAGTTTTCCTGTTTTCCCGGAGCGCCGGGTCCGCATCACGGGGCAACCATGCATATCTGCCCGTCTATCGAATACGTGGAACGGGCTTGGGACGACGCAAAATACGGATATCCGTCAAAATCTCCATTGCTGGAACTGACTATTCCCACCATGTACGATCCATCGCTTGCTCCGGACGGGAAACATATCATGGGAATTTTCGTCCAGTATGCTCCCTACACTTTGGCCGATGGCCAGCACTGGGATGATCTGCGCGAGCCTTTTGGTGACAGAATTTTCGACCTGATTGAAGAATACTGCCCGGGCTTCAAAGAATCTGTGGATGACCGTATGATATTGACACCATTGGACATGGAACGTCGATTCGGCCTGACGGGAGGAAATATCTTCCATGGAGAAATGAGTCTCGATCAGATGTTCGTGATGCGCCCACTGGCCGGATGGGCCAACTACCGGACGCCCATTCGCAATCTGTATCTTTGTGGTTCCGGGACACATCCGGGTGGCGGGGTGATGGGAGCCCCCGGGCACAACTGCGCCCGTGAGATTCTCCAGGACCGTTATTGACCACCGTTATTGAAACGGAAACGGTTTCCGACGCGTCCATCAAAAAGAGTTAGAGTATTCGTTGAGGAGGCAGAATATGCGCATCATTCCAGCAGTAGTCCTGCTTGCAGCATTTGCAGGAACATCCTTTGCACAAAGCGTTGTATCCGCCAAGGCAGGTCTGGTTCATTACTCAGAAGGTGATGTTCTGGTAGCGGGCAAGGCAGTGGAGCGAAAAGCATCTCTTTTCACCACAATAAAGGCTGGCGAAACTCTGGCCACCGCTGAAGGTCGCGCTGAAGTTCTGCTGGGTCCCGGATCATTTCTTCGTGTGGGCGAACATTCCCAGATCAAGCTGGTGAATGCCGAACTAACCGATGTCCGCATTCAGCTTCTGGCAGGATCTCTCGTGCTGGAACTCGCTGAGCGGGAGAAGGACAACCTGACAACAATCCTCTATCAGGGATCATCCTTTGTTCCCGAAAAAGACGGACTCTACAGCATTGATACTGTCCCTGGCCTGCGGGTTCGTGTGTGGCAGGGTGAAGCGACCTTCCGGAAATCAGATGATTCTCCGGAAGAAAAGATCAAAGGTGGCCGTGAACTGGCCATGAATCAAGCCGCTTCCGTCTCCGTTTCGAAATTCGATAAAGATGACACAGACGCGCTGTACCGCTGGGCGAAGCGCCGTTCTGGCTATGTCGCTGTAGCCAATATTTCCGCAGCCAAAAGTGTCGATGAAAACAGCACTTACGATGTGTCAGCATTCCGCGGCGCATCCAGTCCCTATGGCTGGACCTGGAATCCTTACTTCAACATGTTCACGTACATCCCGGGCCGTTCACACTGGAGCAGCCCCTTCGGATGGACATACTATTCTCCCGGTGCAGTGATGCGGCTTTATCAGCCTGCTTACTATTACGGAGGATTTGGCTCCGGTGGTGTGGCTGGAGCGGGTTCCTGGTCACCCCGCTATGATTCCAATGTGGGATATAGCGTGACTCCGATGCGGACACCGTCTGTCAGCATGAACTCCGGTGGTGGAGGCATCAGCGCAGGGGCACCTGTGGCCGCTCCATCCGGTGGTGGTTCAGCACCAGCAGCGGCTCCCGGTGGTGGTGGCCGTGCCCCCGGTGGCGGTGGGGGCGGACGCGGCGGGAACTAATTCCCCGGCCGCAAATGCCGGATAAAGAAGTCAGTCATCAATTGATTCAGATGAAGGCGCGCGGGGCCAGTCACCCCGTGCGCCTTTTGTGGATAGAGCATCATTTCAAACTGCTTGTTGTGCTTCTGCAAGGCATCCGCCATCTGAAAGAAGTTCTGGAACAACACATTGTCATCCCCATAGTTGTGGATCAGTAGCAGTGGAGCTTTCAGATTCCTGACATACTCAATCGCAGAACCTTCCCGGTAACCGGCTTCATTCTCCTGCGGTAATCCCAGGTAACGTTCCGTATAGATGGTGTCATAGAGATTCCAGCGCACAACAGGCGCTCCTGAAATACCTGCCGCGAACAGATCCGGCGCGTTCATCAGCGAATAGAGCGTCATGTAGCCTCCATAACTCCACCCGTACATACCGATGCGAGCCGGATCGACAAATCCCAGTTTGGTCAGATACTCTACGCCAGTTCGTTGATCTTTCAGCTCCCAGTTTCCAAACCGTCGATGAATCTTTGATTCCCAGGCATGCCCACGCCCAATCGACCCACGATTATCCAGAGCCCAGATGACGAATCCCTGATTAGCGAGTGCCTGTTCCCAATTGAGGCCCATCCAGGAGTTCTTCACAAACTGAACATGCGGTCCACCATAAACCATCACGACTGCCGGATACTTCTTCCCTTCCTGAAATCCAACGGGCTTGATCAGACGCGCATACAGAGTATCTCCATCACCCGAAGGAACCTTCACGATCTCGACAGGCTGAAAGGAATGCTCCTCCGCTGCTTTCTGATCCCGGGAAACAAGATTTGCGACCACCGAGCCGTCCACACGACGCACATTGGCCGCAGGCGATTCCGACAGGCTGGAGTGAGTATCCAGATAAAGATCAGCCTGCCCATTCATCGAGATCAGATGAGTGCCGGAACCTGAGGAGAGCAACTGCGGTGTACCGCCAGCCAGATCAACCCGGTACAGTTGCCTCTCCAACGGACTGGTCTGTGTGGACGTATAGAATACGTTACCGTTAACGGAACTCACTCCATGGACGTCGGAAACTTCCCAATCTCCCTGTGTGAGCTGCCGGAGCATGGTCCCATCCATGCCATAGAGATAAAGATGCCGGAACCCGGAGCGTTCACTCGCCCAGACGAACTGACTGGAAGATGGCAGAAAGCGCAGATGATCGCCGATGTTGACCCAATGAGGATCTTTTTCCGTCAGCAATACCTGCGATTTCCCTGTATTGCTTTCCACTGAGATCAGGTCCAGCCGATCCTGAATACGGGTCATCCGCTGCACAAAGATAGAACGGGTGTCTGGAACCCAGTCAATCCGGGCCAGAAGATAATTGCGGGTATCTCCAAGATCCATCCACCGGGTCTCTCCACCATCAGCTTTCACAATCCCCAATCGGACCTCGGAGTTTTCTGTACCAGCACGGGGATATTTCTGTGGCTCCGCATATGCGAGTACTTCATTCAGATCTGCATGAGGATATGTGGTGAGCCGTGTGGTATCGAACTGGAGATAAGCGAGACTACTGGAATCAGGGGACCACCAGTAGGCAGTTCCCAGATCCAGTTCCTCCGGATACACCCAGTCCAGTTCACCGTTCAGGATGTTTTGATTTCCGTCATGAGTCAGACGGATCTGTTTCTTTGTCGCAAGATCCAGCGCATACAGGTCATGTTCGATCCGATACGATATTTTCTTTCCATCCGGGGAAAGTTTGACATCTCTTTCCGCCACCGGCGTGGACGTGATCTGCTCCCACTTCTTGCTACGGGTATCCAGGCGGAAGATGTCTGCATGGGCTACAACAATGGCATGACGTCCGTCGGGCATCCACTGGAGAACATTTTCAGTGACTCTTCGGTTCTGCCAGTCAAACAGCTTTGATGCGGGTGGTTTCTGTGCCGAAGATTCCAGTCGTAAAAGTTCGATGATCTCCCGTGATTTCCGCGCAGAAGATTCAAACAGAAATATTTTCCCGCCTTGCTGATAAAGAAAGCTTTTCCCGTCAGGAGACCATATAGGCTGGATTGTTGCAGATGGAGTGTGATTCGCAACAGTTTCCAGGGTAACAGGCTTTTTTTCGGCAGAAAAAGCACTCGACAGCAGGAGAAGAAGCAGACAGTACTTCACCCCTTCGATTTTAGCCCTCAATCCAGAGATTCCCCCGAACAGTACATAATTTCTATTTGGGGTTTGTTTTCATGGACCCCGGAAGGACTCGACTTGAAACTAACTTTTTGGGGTGCGGCACAGACCGTCACAGGGTCAATGCACGAAGTGCAGACAAACGGAAAAAAAATTCTTCTGGATTGCGGCATGTTCCAGGGAAAACGAAAAGAGTCTCTTGAACTGAACCGAAAAATCCCGGTGGATCCTCTGAGTGTCGATGCCGTAGTTCTTTCCCATGCGCACATTGATCATTCAGGCAATCTCCCCAATCTGGTGCGAAATGGATATAGCGGCCCTATCTACACTTCTCCAGCCACGGCGGACCTGTGTGATGCGATGTTGCGCGATTCAGCCTTCATCCAGGAAAAGGACGCGGAGTATATGACCCGGCGATCCCAGCGCCGAAGAAGAGTTCTGCCGGAATTACCGGATGATGAAGTCGTCCAACCGCTCTATACCGTCGAAGATGCGGAAAAGACCTTACCGCTGTTCAAGTCGATTCTGCGCTGTTGCCCTGAGGAGGTAGTTCCCGGTGTGATGGTGGAAGCACGCGAAGCGGGTCATATGCTGGGATCCTACTCTGTCGTGGTGAACGATGGAAAGACAAAGCTCGGCTATTCCGGAGATGTCGGACGCAAAGGGCTTCCCATCATCCGTGATCCCGAGTTTCTTCCTCCTGTGGATTATCTGATTCTCGAAAGCACCTATGGCGACAGATTCCATCAGGACCCGGGGAATGTCAAAGAGAAGCTGGCCACAGTCATCACCAACACAGCGGCGCGTGGCGGAAAGATCATTGCTCCGTCATTCGCTGTCGGCAGAACGCAACAGCTGGTTCTGCTATTACATGAGCTGATTCTCGAAAAACGAATTCCCTCGATCCCTATTTTTGTGGATTCACCCCTTGCTGTGAATGTCACCGAAGCCTTCCGTCGGCACATCTATCTATTTGATGAAGAAACACAGTTCTTCCTGCGCCAGGGGAAAGATCCATTCGGCTTTAGTCGACTGACCTATATCCGGGACGTGAATGAATCCAAGGCACTGAACGAACTCCATGTCCCCTTCATGGTGATCTCCGCATCCGGCATGTGTGAGGCAGGAAGAATTCTGCATCATCTGAAGAACTCCATCTGGGATCCACGGAACACGGTTCTCATTACGGGTTTCCAAGCAGAAAATACTCTTGGGCGCAAGCTGGTGGAAAAGCAATCTCAGGTTTCGATCTTCGGAGACATTTATGATCTGCGAGCCGATGTCCAGGTGATCAATGAACTCTCCGGGCATGCGGACCAGCGGGAACTGCTGGAATGGATTGAACCACTGGCGCCGGGTCTTCGGAAAGTTTTCCTTGTTCACGGGGAACACAAGCAGCAGGAAGCACTGCAGAAAGCGATTACGGATAAGTACAAGCTGGACGTAGTGATTCCAGCACGCGGGCAGAGCTTCAATCTGGCGTAAATTCAACCACCAGCAGAGTCTGGTCATCTTCCGGTGCATCGGGTGGACAGCGCTTCAGCAGTTCACCCTGGATTCCCCTTGCGTCGAGATGAGCAAAGCTGCTAACGGAGTCTTCCGGAAGGCTTTCCGCGAATCCGTCACTGAACAGCACCAGCTTGTCGCCTGGCTGCATCTGATGTTCTGCTATCGTGTGCTCTGCATCTTCCAGAAGCCCGATTGGAACACCGGTGGCTTCCAGTGCCTTTGCCGATCCGTCGTGTCGAACAAGTAATGGGGGGCATTGCCCTGCGTTGGCATAAACCAGTTTTCCATCACGATGCAGGACACCGTAGAACATGGTGGCGTATTTCCCGCCCCCTGTTCTTTCGAGCAGGAATCGATTGAGATTGCGGAACAGCAACAGAATCTCATCTGCTCCCATCAGGATGGCGCCCTGTAGTACAGAAGCCAGCAATGCAGCACTGACGCCTTTGCCGGATACATCCGCCATGACAATCCCGAAGCGATCTTCACCCAAGGGGAAGATGTCATAGTAATCGCCCCCCACTGCACGGGACGGCTCACTGGTGCCCGCAGCACGAATCCAGCCCTGTTGAGGCAGTTCTGAGGGAAGCAGGCTCTGCTGGATCTCACGCGCAAAGTTCATCTCATCTTCCAGCCGCTTGCGCTGTCTCTCTTCCTCCAGAGACCGGATATTTTCAATGACTGCAGATGCCTCAAGCGCCAGCGTCTCCAGCAGTTCACGATTTCCCATCGCCAGGTTTGCCCGCTCTGCGCGGGAATCAAAATAAAGTAATCCACGCGCACGCGGGAGAGGAACAAACACGGAGCTACGCAGTTCCAGCATCATCACGGTCTGACCCGGATCAAAGCTGTCATCACCCTCAAAATTCATGGCGAAGGCATCCCGGCGGGATGTCAGGGCATCCTCAATCAGACGGATGGGAACACGAAGGCTGGATTCTGAAAGAGGCTCCCCCTGATCATCGCGTGCAGCAAGCATTCTCAGCCCTGATTCCGCATGCTGGAACAGGAATCCTCGCTCTGCCCCGATAATTCTCAGGGCCGTATCAATGAGTGATCCAAAAACAATCTGTGGAGAAGATGATCTTTCAAATGTTTGAGCTGTTTCCAGAACTTCCCGTAATCTGGCAAACAGATCGGGAACACCGGAATCAGGAGCCCCAACGTATTGCACCTGATAAGTGACAGAGGGACCAAATGTGATCAGATCCCCGGATCGCAGAGGATGCGCTGTAATTCTTGTCCCATTGAGAAAGAGCCCATGGCTGCTCCCCTGGTCCTCAATCCAGACTGTATTTTCTTTTTGGAAGATCCTGGCGTGTGTGCGGGAGATGCGGTAGTCCGGAAGAATCAGGGAACTGCCGGGATGCCTCCCCATGGTAAATGGAAGCTTGTCTATGTGGACAAAGCTTCTCTCACCATCGGGTGAATGCACCACCAGCGAAGACACTATTCTTCTCTACTCATCCTTAGCGGAGGGTTTGGTAATTTCTTTCACTTCCTGTGCACGAAGGGCCTGGCAGTGTGCACAGTATCCACCAATTTCCGTACGTGAAATCAGGATCTGAAATCCAAATGTCTCTTCCACCTGGCGACGGATCTTCTGGATGGGTTCACCGAAGAACTCTTCCACACGGCCACACCGCAGACAGATGACATGCGCATGTTCCTGCTTTAGGCGGGTTTCATAATAGTGCTGGTCACCACCAAAGTGCATGAGATCCAGCTCATCCACCAGGCCACTTTCCTTCAGCATCTTCAGAGTACGATAGACAGTTACCCGGTTCAGCTTCGGATCAATTTCCTTGGCTCGCTGAAAGAGGCTTTCCGCATCCAGATGCTCTCCTGACTTGTCGATCAGATCCAGAAGAATCTGGCGCTGCCGGGTCAGGCGAACCCCGCGTTTCCTAAGTGAATCTTTTGTCCCGACTGAGCTCATCGTAGAATCCTTTTCCGAACCGCCAACCTGTAGCGAATGTACCATTAGGTTGTTAGTTCCGTGAACAGTTCCATGGTGGAAACATCGCTTCTCTCCCTCATCCGTGAAAGGGTTCTCTCTTTTACGGCATCACGTACAGGACGGGATACGGCAGAAGATATTGCCCAGGAGACAATGCTGGTGCTCCATAACCGCTACTCCCATCTTACTGAAGCCAGCGACCTTGTACCCGTGGCATTGCAGATTGCACGCTTTAAAATCAGTGCCTATTTCAGAAAAATGAAGTCAAGAGGGGAAAATGAACCAGTTCCAATGGATGAAATTCAGCTTCCAAATGGAGCAGTAGATCCCGATACACTCCTGATTCGAAAGCAGTTGATGGGACAAATCAAAGATGCACTCCCGAAGATGGGAGAGCGCTGTCGACAGATTCTAAGGCTCAAGCTGGAAGGATATACTTTCCCTGAAATTCAGCGGGAATTGAAGGCTTCTTCTCTGAATACTGTTTATACCTGGGACTTGCGCTGCCGCAAATCCCTGCTGGAACTGGTAGGAGGCAGATGGTCGGCAGCCGGGAGAGAGATATGAACCAGGAAGAGTTTGACCGTCTTCTTTCAGAATACTCCGGTGGAATCATCTCTGAGGCTGATCGAAATCTACTCTTTCAGGAAGCATTACAAAACCCGGAAAGATTCGAAGCATTAGCGGAAGAGGAACATCTCCGGGAAGTCTTCGCTGACCCTCATTTCCAGCAGGAACTTCTGGCAGAACTTCAGCCAAAAGCAAAACCCGTTGTGGCATGGTTTCGTCCATGGCAGCTGGCACTGGGAGGTACACTGGCGTCTGCCCTGCTGGGCACTTTTATCGCCTGGCGCAACCAGCCTTCTGCTCGTGTATCGGTCACTCAGTCCCGTCCTGCTGCCGTTGGTACTGTTAGCCCCGACGGAAAGAGTACCCCGGAAGCAGCCTCCACTGTACAGCCTGAGATAGCGATGCGAAGTCAGGCTCCGCCTTCGCAGGAAGCAGCCAAAGATACTGAACCCCAGGAAGCCCCGTCCAATACCTCCGACACCATAGCAGAAAATTCCCGGACTGAAGCCGATGCTGCGCCATCTTCAGCTCGCATCCAGACATTTTCGGCACAACGGGCTGGCCGCTCTGCACAGGCATTCACCACCACAGTGGATGACACAAAAGTCACAATCCATATCGAACAGGATGGACTTCTTTATGTGCTGGCGCTGGACGGGGATGAATCACGTGTACTGGAAAATGGATCGGCAGCCATGGCCGGGACATCTACCACGGTTGATCCGGATGGGGCAAAGAGGCTCATGATCACTATCATTCAGAACAGGATCCCGGATCCGACACCGGCACGACTTCGTATTTCCGGCACCACTCAGACACTGATCATCCCCTGACCTCTTCCGATTCCTGGACAGGAGCGAGACAATAGGAGAAGAGATGGCAACAGCGGAAGCAGTTTGTGAAAAATGCAGGGGAACCGGGTGGGTAGTCCATCAAAAAGATGGCCTTTCCGGAGTGGAGCGCTGTGAGTGCCGTGCAATCTCACGCATTGAAGGGATTCTTGCCTCTGCACAGATTCCTCCTCTTTATGAGAAGGCCTCATTCGAAAATTTCCTGCTTCCGACGGGCAATCCGGTAGCTCAGACAGCGATGGCAAAAGCGATGGTGGATGTTCGCGGATACACCCGTGAATTTCCTGGCACAAAACAGCCCGGACTGCTCTTTATTGGCGACCCTGGCGTAGGAAAAACACATCTTGCCATTGCTGTTCTTCGCTCCCTCATTACAAAAGGATTCGAAGGAATTTTTTTCGACTATCAGAACCTGCTGGATCGCATCCGTTCCAGCTATAACCCAACTTCTGGAGCCAGTGACCGTGAAGCCTATCGTGCCGTACTCGATACGGAAATCCTGTTACTGGATGACCTGGGCGCCCATCGCGTGACGGACTGGGTAGAAGATACGGTGACATCCATCATCACATGGCGCTGTAATCATCAAAAGCCCACTATCGTTACGACAAATCTTGCGGATGCCGATGCCGGAACCACTGTAGTGGAACGTGGAAATGCCATGCAGAACCCCAGCACGCGTATCACTTTAGGCGAAAGAATCGGCATGCGTGCGCGCAGCCGACTCTTTGAAATGTGCCGTGTGATCAAGATGCCGCAGGTTGAAGACTATAGAATTCGACGAGCGGGCCGCTAGCCTGCTACACTGAAAACCGCAGCGCGGGTGTGGCCTAGTGGTCGGGCAGTAGCCTTCCAAGCTACCCACACGGGTTCGATTCCCGTCACCCGCTCCAGTCGCTTTATCCCCTTCCAACAAAAGGCATTTTCGTCGCCATCACAGTCATAAACTGAACATTTGCATCCAGCGGAAGACTGGCCATATACAGCACAGCGTCGGCCACATGCTGGACATTCATTCTGGGCTCGACAGCAGTGGTTCCGTTTGCTTGCAAGGCCCCACCAGTCATGCGCGCAGTCATCTCTGTCGCAGCATTGCCGATATCGATCTGACTGCAAGCGATGTCATACTTCCGTCCATCCAATGAAATCGATTTTGTCAGTCCGGTGATTGCATGCTTGGTGGCTGTATAAGGCGCGGAGTTCGGCCGGGGCGTGACGGCAGAAATTGAGCCATTATTAATGATCCGCCCGCCCTGTGGGTTCTGATGTCGCATCACCCGGTAAGCTTCGCGCGCACAAAAGAATGCACCATTCAGATTGACAGAAACAACAGCATTCCACTGGTCATCCGTCAGTTCATCAAAAGAGACCGAAGGGGCACTTATGCCTGCGTTATTGAACAGGACATCCACGCGTGCAAACTGCTGGACTACACGATCAAATAATGCCCTTACGGCATCAGGCTGGCTGACATCCGTGGGCGCAACCAGTACTCTTTCTCCCGATGAACTGGCTGCGATAGCCGTCTTTTCCAGCTCAGCTTCCCGTCGTCCTACCAGGACAACGCTATATCCTGAACCATGTAGCGTGAGGGCTACGGCACGCCCAATTCCACTGCCCGCCCCGGTCACCAACGCAATCTTCCCGCCTGCTGCCTGATTCTGTCCGTTAGTTGTTGTCATGAAATATCTATCCTATGATCCTAGAGTGCATACCTCCATTCGAATTTTCACTATTCTTCTGGGAAGTGTCACTTTATGGGGACAGGTCCAGTATGACCTGCTTCTGAAGAACGGGCACGTCATTGATGGCAAGAACAAGATCAGCGCAATTCGTGATATCGCAATCAAGGATGGAAAAATTGCGGCTGTCTCTGCAAATATCCCAGCCAACCAGGCATTGAAAGTTGTCGATGCAACAGGGCTTTATGTCACTCCTGGACTGATTGACATTCATGCTCATGTCTACACAGGAACAGGTGAACGCGGCTCCTATGCCGGAGACAACAGCGTCTACCCTGACGGATTCACATTCAGGAATGGCATCACCACTGTTGCTGATGCCGGGGGGGCCGGTTGGAGGAACTTTGAAGACTTCAAAGATAGGGTCATTGATCGTTCCAAAACCCGTGTACTGTCCTTCATCAACATCGTCGGACATGGAATGAGAGGTGGAAACTACGAGCAGAACCTCGACGACATGGATGCAAAGCCCACAGCAGCCATGGCACTGAAGCATAAAGGCCTGATTATTGGAGTGAAGACCGCACATTTCGCAGGACCGGAGTGGAAGCCCTATGAACAGGCAGTTAAGGCAGGAACCGAAGCAAATATCCCGGTCATGGTGGATTTTGGAACCCGCCGGATTGAACGCCCTCTGCTTGAACTACTCACAAAGTATCTGCGTCCCGGCGATATCTATACCCACATGTATTCAGGACTCCGTGTAGAACAGGATGAAACAGGTGGGCCCAGCAAAGCTATGCTGGAAGGACGCAAGCGTGGAATCATCTTTGATGTCGGTCATGGTGGTGGAAGCTTTGTCTGGCGAGTCGCCGTACCTTTGATGAAGGCAGGTTTTGCTCCTGATTCTATCTCCACCGATCTACACACCAGCAGCATGAATGCAGGTATGAAGGACATGCTCAATATCATGGACAAGTTCTTGGCCATGGGAATGTCTATGGATGACGTCATTGTGAAATCCACATGGAACCCTGCAAAAGAGATCAAACGGGAAGATCTGGGACATCTCTCTGTGGGAGCCACCGCGGATATTGCAGTTCTTCGACTGGAAAAAGGAAAGTTTGGTGTCGTCGATATGAACAGCGCACGTATGGACAGCACCGAGCGTCTTCGTTGTGAGCTCACATTATTGAACGGGAAGGTTGTTTACGATCTCAACGGTATTACCAGGGAACGCTGGGACAAATTACCGAAGGATTATGATCGCCAGGGTGATTCGCGTTGGGACAGTTTCGCACCTGCTCCCCGTCCACAACGCAAAAAGTAGTGATTACTCAGCAGAAGCAATGGCTTCCTGAAGAGGTTGTTGCTTCTGCTGTTTCTTTTTCCGGATGTTCTGTAACTCAGCCAGATAGGTATAGAAAACCGGAGTCAGATAAAGTGTTACCAACTGGGAGAAGAGCAAGCCTCCCACAACCACAAGACCCAGCGGCTGACGAGCTTCTCCACCTGCTCCATACCCGATTGCAATCGGCACCGCACCCAACAGTGCAGCTGCTGTCGTCATCATGATAGGACGGAATCTCACCAGACATCCCTGATAAATAGCTTCATGGGGAGCCATCCCCTGACGCTCAGCATCCAGAGCAAAGTCAATCTGCATGATGGCGTTCTTCTTCACGATACCGATCAGCATAATCAATCCGACAAATGCATAGATACTGAGATCCATATCGAACAGATACAGTGTCAGCAGTGCACCAAATCCTGCGGAGGGCAGACCGGAAAGAATCGTGATGGGATGGATGAAACTCTCGTAGAGAATTCCCAGCACGATGTAGACAACCGCAATTGCAATGGCCAGCAGTACCCAGAGGTTACCCAATGAGCCATGGAATGCCTGTGCTGCACCCTGGAAAGTGGAGCTGACATCCATCGGAATAGTAGAATCGACGGCATTCTGAGCATCCTCCAGGGCTTCGCCTAATGCATACCCTGGACGGATGTTGAAGGAAAGAGTCACAGCTGGCAGCTGCCCATAATGACTGATCGACAATGCTCCGGAATCTTCAGTGATTTTTGCCAGCGAGTCCAGAGGAATCAAATTCCCGGTTCCGCTCTTGAAGTAGAGCATGGAAAGGAACTTTGGATCTTTCTGATACTCCGGCAACAGTTCCAGCAGCACTTTATATTCGCTGATGGGTGAGAAGATCGTGGACGCCCAACTTGGTCCGTATGCATTGTAAAGAGCACTTTCAATCTGCTGGACATTCAGGCCGAGTGCCGCCGCCTTGTCACGATCCACATTCACCATGACCTGTGGAGTATTAATCTGCATGTCACTGGCAACATCGATCAGTGATGGCTGCTGTTCCAGCGCCTTCCGAAGATCCACTGCTGCGGCATACATCTGGTCCTGATCGGGGGAATAGAGTGTGTACTGATAGAGACTCTTCGATACCAGTCCACCGATCTTAACCACTGGCGGAATCTGGGGATAACTGCGCATCCCCGGCACATCTTCCAGTTGAGGACGCAGACGTTCAATAATGTCCCCCACAAGAACATCACGATGCTCGCGAGGTTTCAGATGGACAACCAGTTGACCGATATTGGTTCCGCCCATTGTGGTGGAAGTAGTTCCGCCAATGCTGGAAACCAGTGAATCCACGTCAGGATCTTTACGGACGATATCTGCAATCTGCTGCTGATAGATCGCCATCTGCGTGTAGGAAGTTCCTTCAGCAGACTCAGTGTTAATCAGCAACTGGTCAGTATCCTGATCGGGAATGAACCCCTTCGGAACAACCATAAACAGCCATGCTGTGCCTGCCAGAATCACCACGGAAAACACCGCAGTGGCAAACCGGTGACGCAATGTAAACAGCAGGGTCTTGTCATAGACCGCAAGCATCCGATCAAAGAAACGCTCCGTAACACGATAAAACCATGACTGGTTTCCACCGTGATGCACCGTGAGAAACCGGCTGCACAACATTGGAGTCAATGTTACCGACACCACACCGGAAATCAGAATGGCAGCGCAGATGGTGACCGCAAATTCATTGAACAATCTGCCCAGCACACCACCCATAAACAGAATGGGGATAAACACTGCTGCCAGCGAGAGTGTCATTGACACAATCGTGAAGCCAATTTCCTTCGATCCATCCAGTGCAGCCTGCATCGGAGGCTTGCCCATCTCCATATGACGGACGATATTTTCCAGCATGACAATGGCATCATCCACCACAAATCCAATGGCCAGAATCAGCGCCATCATGGACAGGTTGTCGAGCGAGTAGTCACACAGATACATCACCGCAAAAGTACCGATGATGGAGAACGGCAGGGCCAGACTGGGAATGAAAGTGGCCGTAAAGTTTCGCAGGAAGAAGAAAATGACCGCCACAATCAGGAACAGTGTGAGGATCATTGTGAACTGGACATCGTGGTAAGACTCCCGGATCGTGTCTGAACGATCATAGAAGATCTCCATCTTCACAGAAGGCGGCAGTTCCGCCTGAAATGTGGGCAGCAGGTTTTTAACACTGTCTGCCACCTGCATCGTATTGGTTCCGGGCTGACGCTGGATTCCCAGCACAATTGCGCGGTCACAACCAGATTCCCGGCAGAACCATGATGCCGTCCTCTCATCTTCCACACCATCGACAATCTTGCCGAGTTCTTCCAGTCGCACCGGAGAACCGGCCCTATAGCTGATGATGATGGGCTTGTACTGGTCCGCATTCATCAGCTGTCCACTGGCCTGCAAGGTAAATGAACGTTGCGGGCCATTGATGGTACCTGTCGGCAGATTGACGTTCCAGTTCTGCAGTGCGGACTCAACTTCATTAATACCGATCTGGCGAGAACTCATTGCATATGGGTCCATCTGGACATGGACGGCATAACGCTGCGCACCCAGAATCTGCACCTGCGCGACACCCGTCACCTGTGAAATGCGTTGTGATACACGTGTCTCGGCATATTCGTTCAGAGTGTAGAGCGGCAATCCGTTGGAAGTCAGCGCAAGATACAGAATCGGCTGGTCCGCAGGATTTACCTTTGTGAAGGTTGGCGGAGTGGGCATTCCCGGAGGCAAAAATCGCGATGCCTGTGTGATCGCTGCCTGAACATCCACTGCCGCACCATCCAGATTGCGGTCCAGTTCGAACTCCAGTGTGATCTGGGTGGATCCCAGAGTGTTCACGGAGGTCATGGAAGCAATACCGGCAATCGCGGCAAACTGATTTTCGAGCGGGGTGGCGACAGAAGACGCCATCGTATCCGGACTGGCTCCAGGCAGGTTTGCTGTTACCAGCAATGTGGGTAAGTCCACATTCGGCAGATCACTGACGGGCAGTTTCTGGTATGCAATGACACCAAACATACCGATTGCCAGCATTAAAAGTGTCGTAGCAATCGGACGAAAAATAAAAGTCGACGAAAAATTCATCCACCAACCTCCGCCGGAGCGGCTGGCACTGGGGAAGCAACACGCTTGCGACGTTTCGCAAAGCGATGAGACAAACTGTCAAGATACGTATAGACCACGGGAGTGAGATAAAGAGTAATTGCCTGTGAAAATAGAAGTCCGCCCATGATGGCGAGCCCCAGAGGTCTTCGGGCATCACCACCTGCTCCATAGCCAATTGCAATGGGAAGTGCACCAAAGAAAGCTGCCATGGTAGTCATCATGATGGGCCGGAAACGGGCAAGACAGCCCTGATGAATTGCATCTGCAGGGGAAATCCCATGCTTCCGCTGTGCTTCCAGAGCAAAGTCGATCTGCATGATGGCGTTTTTCTTCACCAGCCCGATCAACAGAATCAACCCGACGAAAGCGTAGATATTCAGATCCATACCAAAGATCAGAAGCGTCAGCAGAGCACCAAATGCAGCAGAAGGAAGTCCGGAAAGAATGGTGATCGGATGAATGAAGCTTTCATACAGAACACCCAGCACAATATAAACCACCAGAATGGCAACAATCATCAGCCATGTCAGGTTTTGGAGGGAGTCCTGAAAAACCTTGGCCGTTCCTGTAAAGCTGATATTAATGGAAGCGGGTAGTGTCTGGCGTGCCAGTTCATTTACCTGATCCACCGCTTCGCTTAACGCCACACCCTGCTTGAGATTGAATGATACGGTCACTGAAGGCAGCTGCCCGGTATGATTGATCGTTTGCGGACCTACATCTTCCACACGAGTGGTGACCGCATCCAGAGGAACCAGACGCCCATCCGGCGACTTCAGATATAGCTTGGACATCATGTCCGCAAATGTCTGGTATTTCTCTGCAACTTCCAGAAGAACCTTGTACTGATTGGTTGACGAGTAGATGGTAGTCGCCCAGCGTTCCCCGTAACCGTCATAGATAGACTGCTGAATAGCTTCCGTATTCAATCCATAGGTGGCTGCTCTGTCCCGATCAATTTCAATACTGACTCGCGGAGCACGCATCTGCGTATCACTGTTGACATCCTGCACAATCGGAAGCTTTGCAATTGCACGTTCCAGTTTTGGAGCTTCAGCATACAACTGATCCGTATCGGGACTTTGCAGCGTCAGTTCAAATGAACTGCGGGAGCCTCGTCCGCCCACTCTGATTGCAGCAGGAAGACTCATGAACACACGCAGGCCGGGAATCGAGGAGACCTGTGGGCGAATCCGGTTCATGATCTCCTGGGCCGTTGCTTTTCTATCACGACGCGGCTTGAGCTGAACCCAGACTCTGCCGGTATTCCCGGCTCCAAAACCACTACTCCCCGCATTGGGCATCAGGCTTTCAATATCCGGGTCCTGATTCAGGATTTCGGCAATCTCCAACTGGTATTGCACCATCTGGTCAAACGACGTTCCTTGTGCCGCTTCCGTATTGACCATGATCTGATCATTGTCGGTATCCGGAATGAATCCTTTGGGAACCAGATTATAGAGCCATACCGTTGCACCCAGCACACCGAAAAAGATGATGACCATTACGGAGCGATGATGCAGCACCCAGGCAAGTGACACCTCATACATCCAGGTCAGCGCATTCATTCCTTTTTCCAGCATGCGAGATAACCAGTTCTGACTCTCTTCCACATGCGGCTTCAGAATCCGGCTGCACAACATGGGAGTGAGAGTAACGGACACAAAGCCGGAGATCAGAATTGCCACACAAATGGTGACAGCAAATTCGCGGAACAGACGGCCCAGAATCCCCCCCATGAAGAGAATGGGGATAAATACTGCCGCCAAAGAAATTGTCATGGATACGATAGTGAACCAGATCTCGCGAGACCCAATCAGAGCCGCTTCCATCGCACTCTTTCCCTGCTCCATATGCCGGACAATATTTTCCAGCATGACAATGGCATCATCCACCACAAAGCCGACACACAAGATGATGGCCATCATGGAGAGGTTATTCAGGGAATAACCCAACATATACATGACGGCAAAAGTACCCACCAGAGAGAAGGGCAATGCCAGACTGGGAACAATCGTTGCGGATGCACGACGGAGGAACAGAAAGATCACCATGATGACCAGTGCCATCGTCAGAATCAGAGTGACTTCTACATCCTCAAATGACTCACGAATATTCTTTGAGCGATCACCTCGAAGATGCAGCTTCATGGCAGGAGGCATCTGCGCTTCCAGCTCTGGCAGAATTGCCTTGATGGCGTTATTCACCTCAATCACATTGCTGCCGGGCTGACGCATCACAAACAGATTGACGGCTTTCTGCTGTCCTTCCTTTGTGTAAAGCCAGGCAAGTGATCGTTCGTTCTCCCCACCATCCCGGACAACTGCAATATCTTCCAGCCGGACAGGAACGCCATTCTTCCATGTGACAACCAAAGATTTATAGTCATCCGCATTGGGCAACTGGTTATTCATCCGAACATTGAATGTCTGATGATCTCCCCACAACGTGCCGGTGGGCATATTGGAGTTCCAGTTCCTGAGTGAATTGGCGACTTCATTAATGCCAATCTGGCGGGCTGCCATTTTTTCGGGATCCACCTGGACACGAACGGCATACTTCTGTGATCCGAACACCTGCACCTGCGCGACGCCTGACACCATGGACAGTCTTTGCGCCAGCGTTCGGTCTGCGTACTCATTGATCTGCCATAGCGGCAAGGTATTCGACGTCAGCGCAAACATCATGATTGGAGCGCCAGACGGATTCACCTTCCGGAAAGAGGGAGGAGAGGTCATTCCAGGCGGCAGCAATGGCATGGCAGCACTGATTGCTGTCTGTACATCAACAGCAGCACCATCAATCTCCCGGCCCAGATCGAACTGCATCGTGATGGATGTCTGGCCCTGCGAGTTCGACGATGTCATGGAATCCACACCGGCAATCGTTGTAAATTGCCGCTCCAGTGGTGTAGCAACCGAAGAGGACATCGTGTTCGGGTCAGCGCCGGGAAGCCCGGCTGAGACAGTCAGTGTCGGGAAATCTACGTCCGGAAGATCACTCACCGGCAGTGCGATATATGCCAGTGTTCCAAACATGGCAATACCCACCATCATGAGGATGGTAGCTACCGGACGGCGAATGAAAATCTCGGAAAAATTCATGAGTTCGATCCGCTCTTTTTCTTCTGTACTCCCGATCCCTTCTGCTCTGCAGGCTTTTCATTCCGCACCTGAACCTGCATGCCGGGAATCAGCCGAAGCTGTCCTTCTGTAACGACAACTTCTCCAGCATTCAATCCTGTGGAAATCACAATATCCTCACCAGAACGGGAAGAGACAGTAACGGGGCGGGATTCCACAGTCTTGTCTGCCTTCACGACATAGACAAACTGCCCATCCTGACTAGTCTGGATCGCCTGATTGGGAACAACAATTGCATTTGCGTTAGATCCCAGACGGACGCGGACACGGACAAACTCTCCGGGCCACAACTTACGGTCAGGATTCAGAAAAGTGCCCTTCATGCGGATTGTGCCCGTGGATACATCCACCGTATTTTCAAAGAATGTCAGAGTTCCCTGCTTGGTTTCCCCGCCATCCTGAGGAATGGCAAATACCGGAATCTTTGCTCTTCCAAAACTGGTGACCACACCTTTCAGTTGAGCTTCAGGAACAGCAAACGAGACAAAAACAGGTTCCATCTGGTTGATCTGGACCAGTTCAGTGGTGTTGGCAGAGACGATATTGCCCTGACGGACGAGTAGAGTTCCTGTTCGACCCGAGATGGGGGACTTAATATATGTGAAGCTGAGCTGAACTTTCAGGCTTTCAATTAAAGCCCTGTTGGCAGCGATATCTGCTTTGGCGCTCTCAATTCCTGCCTGATCAGCAAGTACCATCTCATCCTGAGCTTTTGCTTCAGAGAGAGCCTGATCATTCTGTTCCTTGGAGATGACACCTTCATTCATCAACTGGGTGTAACGCTTTGCCTGCTCCTGCAGATATCCGGCCTGCGCTTTGCTACGTCCAAGATTCGCTTCGGAAAGGCGAGCCTGGGCTTCACTGCGGGAGAGATTTGCCTGCGCCTGCTGCAGCTGTGCTTCCAGCGTCCGACGATCGACTTCAAACAGAGGGTCGCCCTTCCGTACAAAATCACCTTCCTGGAAGAGAACGCGGACCAGTTCACCACTCACCTGTGGCTTGATGACAACAACAGAGGATGCCTCAACATTTCCAATCACTTCCACTTCCAGCGGAACATCTCTTCGGGTTGCATTGGCGACGATGACCGGTACTGGCCCTCCTCCGCCCATCCCCTTTTTTCCTTTTGCTCCCGCTTTGGAGGGAGTAGCGTCTTTCTTTGTTTCAGTTCCATCTTTTTGCTGACAGCCGGAAACACCCAGCAAAAGCATCAGAATAAAACCAAAAGCGAAGGAGCGAATCATTGAAGACCGCCCGAGAAGTGAAGAATAGTTAATCTGAGACACAAGTATAGCGGCACTCCGCATTATATGGAGTGATGACCTCGTTTGCTGCGAGGTTACCCCCGCAACTCTATATTATGCAAACGTTTCCATTGATTTTTTTGATAAGGTTTCTTAACAGAATCCACTGACAAAAAAATGAGAAAATGGTATGTGTTCTTTAGATTAAAGGACTGACTTTACCGGTCGAACCACCCCACCCGGCGTCCTGTATTCTTTACGTTGCGCAGTCCATCGGGCTGTCCCATACTCCCCCATCACCACCGTTCCGGAAATTTTCTCCCCATCAAGTTTCCCTTGAAAATCCCAGGTCAGACGTGTCCCTTCAATTTTCTGTGAACTGCGAAAGCGGATATCATTGCCAGCCACCATACCTGCGAGATCGCCGGAGACATATTCCCCGGTATGTGTTCCAGTCAGGTTTGCGCCAGCCTGCTCCAGGAAGATGTGATGGGTGATTTCTCCATAGTCAAAGACCAGATGTACTGTCCACTGCCCATGAACAGGAGTGGGAGGGCCACTGATCGTGGGATCTTCAAACTTCGGAGGACTGGCAAGGACCGCATGTAATCGGTCGGCAACGATCTTTGCATCACCCGGCATCATCATGTACGGCGTAATTGCAACAGAACTCTGCATGTTGTCGGGACGACTGCCCTGCCCACCGGCCACAACGATACGCGGTTCCGTATCCAGAAGCGTTTTCGCCACTTCCTGACCCGTAATGCCCAGTTTTGAGCCGTCCCAACGGATCACCAGGCTGGGAGTCCTATTCGACAGCCCATTAGGATTCCGAATTTCACTGTTTATTCCGGATATACTCTTCACGCGGTCTGCAATCTGATGGAGCCAGTTCTCCCACTGCTTCCATTCATCATCATGATTGCGTCGCGGCCACTCTTCTACTGCAGCCAGCATGCCCATGATCTCTTCCTTGCCGACTTTCAGAGAGCGGCCAAACGCATGATGTGGAGCACTGTTCAGCCAGGCTGCCTGAAGCAGAGCCTTATTGCCCAACAATAACCCTGCCGCCTGTGGTCCACGGATGCACTTGCCTCCGCTGTAGGCGACCGCATCAGCTCCTCTTTCCAGATGGACATTGGGGATGGTCAGGATTTCCGCCGCAGCATCGACGAATACAGGCACCTTATGCTTCTTTGCTACTTCTGAAACAGCCCTGGTTCCCAGCGGACCATCGTCTCCCGGACCGGCCAGAATGTAGACCATAGCTGTTCGCTCATTGAAAGCGCTTTCCAGTTGCGCGAAGGTTTCCACTTCAATGATCTTTGTCCCCAGCATGCGGACCGCATGGTCATAAACATTCCGGGAATAGGCAGGAATAATGACTTCGTTCTTCAGTCCGGTGAGATCGGGAAGGCGCTGCATCCTTTCCGGATTGGAACCCGCAATACAGGCAGCAGTGAAATGAGTGATGGCCGCACAACAACCATTGGTCACGATTCCCCATTCCGCTTTTGTCACCTCTGCGAGCCGCTTACTGACACCCTCCATCAGCTCATCCATATGGACGTAGCTGCGGGATGCTTCTTCCATGGCCTTCTTGACGACAGGAAGGGTCTGAGAACCCGTAATGATGGTGAATGTTCCCCTGGCGTTCAAAACTGGGTTCACACCGATCGACTGGTAGATTCCCTTCCCAGAGGAAGCCTGGGCCGCACCGGCGACGCGGGTATTGGACAACCCTCCCACAGCTGCCACAGCTCCACTTCGAAGAAAAAGGTCGCGGCGACTGAGCGAAACCCGTTGACTGATCTGATTCCACAGCGATTTCTTGTCCATTTGCATTTCCTTTCACCAACCCGTGTCTCCTTCAACATACTCACTTTTATGATGGAAAGAGCCGGTTTATTTACTGAAAACAGAATTCAGCCATATCTGACTTCCTGTTCATTCAAAACAAAATGGCCTCATCCCTCTGCAAATTTTCTTGCTTCCCCTCCGGGTTTCCTCATACTGAATACATGAAACTGCTGGTATTCCTGTTGTTCACCTCATCCCTGTTTGCGATCGAGCCAAAGATTTACCAGTGCAACCGCGCAACCAGTCCCATCCGGATTGATGGAAAGATCGATGACAAAGCATGGGAAGCTGCTCCCTGGACAGACGATTTCATCGATATTGAAGGGGATGCCAAGCCGCGGCCCAGATTCCGTACCCGCGTCAAAATGCTCTGGGATGAAAAGTACTTCTATGTGACAGCAGAACTCGAAGAACCCCATATCTGGGCAACCCTGACAAAGCGGGATTCCGTCATCTTTCACGATAACGATTTTGAAGTCTTCATCGATCCGAACGGCGACACTCTGGAATACTACGAGTTCGAGATCAATGCGCTGAATACCGGCTGGGATCTGTTTCTTGACAAGCCTTATCGCTTCGGAGGAAAGGCCCGGAATGAATGGGACATCAAGGGGCTTCTCACTGCTGTGCATATCGATGGAACGTTGAATGATCCTTCTGATACGGATCGCAAGTGGACAGTGGAACTGGCATTTCCGTGGGAAGCTCTGGGCGAGTATGCGCATAAACCGGCACCCCCACACCCAAGCGACGAATGGAGAGTCAACTTCTCACGGGTCCAGTGGCAGCATGAAATTCACGAAGGAAAATATCGCAAGGTTCCTGGAACCAAAGAAGATAACTGGGTCTGGTCACCTCAGGGCGTAGTCAATATGCATGTGCCGGAAAAGTGGGGACGGGTGCGTTTCCAATAAATCCTGCACTTTCCGGATATTTTTCCGTCATATTTCACATATGCGCGAACATTTCTGGAAAATTCTGGCACTTTCTGCACTTGCCGTCGTGGGTATCCGTGAAATTACCACAATTGTTTCTCCGGCAACCGGATTTGCTCAATCTACGGGGGACTCCCGTTATTTCGTGGAGCCGGGGACGACCGTAATTCCTGTGGATGGTGGGGGAACAGTGCAGGGGAAAGTATTTATCGACCTCCAGACGGGGGATACTTTCGGATTTCCTGTTTTTGGACCGAAAACTCCTTATCCCGGACGGCAGGTTTCCGAAGACAAGCCATTGGTGGTCAATCCGGTTTATTTGGGAAGATTTAATCTTTCTGCAAACAAGCGCTAGTGTAATTTCACAGAGCCCGTTATATTGAGGCTCATGTCCTGGAAGAAAAACCTTTTCCTGTTTCTTGCTCTTTCTCTTTCCTCAGCAGCACTGCATGCTGGCGAAAAAAAGCTGATGCACTGCTTTGCCTTTACGGTAATTGATTCCGCTTCCGACGCGGAATGGAAAGCATTTGCGGAAGCTACTGATGCACTCCCCTCAAAAATTTCAGTGATCAGCAAAGTCTGGCACGGCAAACTGCGGGCACCACTCAATCTTTTCAATATCGATAGTGAAGCCCGGAAAAAACTGATGGCCGGTGATGCGAAAACTCAGGGAGAAGTTTCCCGCGTGCAGAGAAAGCATGGCGTCTGCATGGAAATGGAGAATGAAGCAGCGCTGAAAACCTACACAAGCAATCCATATCACAAGGTCTGGAGTGCGGCCTATGAAAAGGTACGCGTACCCGGCACCACAACTTTCGATATTATTGGCCAGTAAAAATAATTCAGACAGGCTCCGTTCCGGCGGAGTCTGTCATTCCTAGTGAGGTACCCGCCGTGCGCATTCCCGTTCTGCTTGTCCTTTCTCTTTCAGTGTTCGCTGAATCACTTCCTTTTGTCGGCAATGTTGAACTTCAGCCCCTTGCAGCCCAGGCCGGACGTCTAGCGCAGAGTCTGGAAATTTTGGGTGAACCCAACAATGCTCTTCGCGACCAATTGCGGCAGGCAAAAAGCATCGACGAGATCCAGAAGATTCTCGATCCTTATTGTCTGGTTGGAGTAGAGATCAATCCCGAAAGCCGGGTCAAGGTGGCACAAGGTCCCGCAAAAGCTGCCCTGATTCAGAACGGCTGGCGATCCTTTCTGGTGAAAGTTCACAACGAAGCAGGAATTACGTCTGTTCTGGGTGTCCAGTCTCCGAATGCCGGGCAACTGGCAAATACTCATAAAGATCTTGTCCGTCGAAAGTGGATGGACCTGCGCATGTTCGACAAGCAGCCGATGAAAGTTCATCTCAGCGGCCTCGCACTGGAATACCGCATCATCCAGATTTTTTCCCGTGATGCAGGCAAGCGTGAAGGAAAGCTTCTTTTCGATGTTGGGCATGGGTCGCAGGATCTGGGATTCCGCAGTGAAGTCGATATTCTCTTTGAAGCTCAACCTTCTACACAGGTGACGCTACGCGTCAAAGACCATGACGGAAAACCCCAGATGGCTTCCTTTGAAGTGCGCGACAAACTGGGCCGTGTCTACCCCTCCCCGGCGAAGCGGCTCGGCGGTGATTTCTTTTTCCAGACACAGGTTTACCGGGAGGACGGAGAGACAATCCTTTTGCCCGCAGGTCAATACTCTTTTGAGTATTCCCGTGGCCCGGAATACATCACGCAAAAGAAGACAGTCACCATCGGTGAGAAGCCACAGGAAGTGGACTTCAAGCTGGAACGCTGGATTGATCCTTCAGAGCGGGGAGCGGGACGGACCCGCTGGATCTCCGGCGATCACCACATCCATGCTTCCGGCTGCTCTCACTATGAGCGCCCCTCTGAAGGTGTGTATCCCAAAGACATGATGCGACACGTCCGTGGGGAAGATCTCAAAATCGGAAGCGTCCTGACATGGGGACCAGGATGGTATTTCCAGAAAACATTTTTCGAAGGCAGAGATAATGATCAGTCCACCAAAGATCATAAGATCCGTTATGACATTGAAGTCTCTGGGCACCCGTCCAGCCACACCGGGCATCTCCTGCTGTAGGGGGATGGGATAACTGTGACCAATGTGTGAAATAAAACAGGCTACTCAGATAAAAAAATCGGGCGAAATTTAGTATAAATACATCTGGATCTATTGCTACTGTTACGCGATAGGTAACAGATCAAGAGGTATTTGATGAAGTGGGCCAACCAACGGCGGAACCTGTAAACAATCGCTAAAAAACATCACTTCTGAACCTCGAGAAGCCGAATGAGCACTGTATCCAATGCTATAGACAACATATTTGCTTTCTAGGTAGAGATTTCTTATTGGCTGGACATTGTCATAAGAAACAATCCATTTCTGAAGGCTAGTTTGCTTGATGAATTCTGCCACCTGTTCATGGTCTTTTTGCTGATAGAAGTCATAATACAGATCTCTCCCCTTTACATAGTAAGGAGGGTCCAGATAAATAAGGGTCTTTTGTGGCCAGCGTGTACTACCCTTCCTTAAGAATTTCAATGCATCTTGACGGGTGAGTTGAATTCGATTGCTCATTTTGGCAATAGATTCAATGCGGAAGACAAGTTCCTTAGCGTTAAAACGCGCATCAATTTTCCAAGGGCCATTTTGATTACGTCCACCGATAATGCCACCGTTAAGAATTCCAGAGCGATTTGTTCTATTTAGGAAAAATGTGGCGAAGCCAAGTTCAATATCATCATGGAGTGATGAATGTTGAAATATCTGTTTCTGCTTATCCCAAGAGTCAACAGATAAGGGGGTGTCAATGATGAGCTGGCAAAGCTTCTCGGTATGTCGAAGGACGCATTTCCAAAATGCATAAATTGGACGGCTTATGTCATTGATATGAATGCAGGATACATATTCGTGAAAAAGCAATTCAAGAGCAATTGCAGCTCCACCAGCATACGGTTCAACATATTCGCCATCAAGCAACCGATTTTCAACCATTAATCGTTTGATAAATGTGGCCAATTTAGCTTTGCCGCCTGGATAGCGAAGGGGGGTGAAATGGATAAGGCGGCGCCGGGATTGATGCTGCGAAGGTTCACTCATCGCCAAATAGTCTCAAAAAAACGCTGAGAATTATCCCAACCAGTCACAAGGTTTTGCTCAGTAGGTGTGAAGAATCGATTATGGATATAGGCATGAAGAGTGTCAATTGAAAATGGATGATTATTGTCGCGAAAGCTGGCTGTCACGCCTCTAAAATCCTTTTTATTATTGCCCTTATTTGCCAGGTCATTCACTACTTCTTCTACTTTCATTGCTAATTTTTTATCGATAGTGTGCCCATTTTTTTTGACGGTAAGGCTGATACCAGTTTTTTCCATGTAGTCATCTACAGACATTTCAAGAAAAACACGCAGTAAGACACTAATTGCATGAACGTGTTTTGAGAGTTGAAGAATTTTTAACTCATTGTATATTTTTTCAATTTTGGCATTTTGAATGTTTAATTTACAGGATTTGGGCACAATGCTTACACGAGCAGCCAAGCGGGGAGTTGAAGACTTCTTCGTCTTCAGTGTTTTATCAATTTCAAAATCTTCCTCAGAAAAGTTCTCAATTGATAAAAGTTTACCGGTCTTTTGGGCAAAGTCAGGTCTGTCGACAGGACTCAGTTCCTTTGTTATATAGTCCACCATCTGATCACGGGACTTTAGATGAGTAACGGTTTTCTTTTTTTGTGCCAGATCTAAAACAATGCGTCTCAGTGGTTTGAGGGCTTCACTTGCAGGCAATTCCGTTTGCAATTTGTTCATGGTTAGCTCAAACCCAATAGCTCGACGGACATCCGGTGTTGATAGAAGACGATCTAGTGTTGTGAGGGGAAATTTTCCAGCAAGCAGATTCCCTTGCTCTTCCGTGAGTTCGGCATGTGCTATTACAAAATCAAGGGCCTGTAATGCGGCATCGCGGCCATTAAATCTCGCAACAGCTATTGCAGACCAGCTAACAATCCCACGCCCATCATCTTCCCCATTATGGCGCCGTTTGATCCATTCCTTGCTTTCAGATCTATCCTGAACCACAAAGCAATCTACAGGGTTAATCTGACTGATGTTTAGGGAAAGGCTGGCTTTCTCTAAACGCTTTTTGTGAGACTCTGGCATATCCAGATCGTTCATCAGCGAAGGATTTGTCAATAGTTTTGCAGCCAGAATGCGGCGATTGCCTTCAAGCACTATAAAACGTCCTTTCCGAATAGGAGACTGTGTGACTAGACACCGATCTATTGGACTGAACCCTCTTATGGATATACTTTCTGCTAAATTAATCAACTTTACTTTCTGTTCATTGATGATTTTCTGCATAGCATCACGCTGATCTGTGGCTACTATGATGCGTGGATTCTCCAGATCAAGTTCGAGAAAATCGAGTTTGATAGATTTGGCGGGCATCTCTTCTCCAAAGCTTTGTTGAATCAACTACATTCTCAGTTGGTCAATTTCTCAAACTACTGAAAAACAGATGGTATTGACACTTTGAGTCTCAAATGAGAGTAGCAAAACATTTAGCTAACTGTTCTTGGAATAGAGCTGAAAGCATGTCTTTTAATTGTCAGACAAATGATTACGAAACCTCCGACGAGCTGCATCACGTCGCACACCGAGATGGAACAACTGAAAGCTCCCTTCCCCTACCACGGCGGCAAGTCCCGCATCGCATCTGAAATCTGGAAGCGCTTCGGCGATCCGGATATCTATATCGAACCGTTCGCAGGATCGCTGGCCGTGCTGTTGGCTCGACCTTCTGTTTCCCGTCACGAAACAGTGAATGACTCAAACTGCTTCGTCACAAACTTCTGGAGAGCAGTCAAAGCGAAGCCAATTCAGGTTTTGAATGAAGCGCTGCATCCGCTGAATGAGATCGAAATGAAGGCGCGACACACGGCACTGCAAGACCAGGCCGACGATCTTCGGACGAAGCTCATCATGAATACAGACTGGTTCGATGCACGCCTTGCCGGATGGTGGGTATACGGTATCTGCTGCTCATTCGGAGAGGCATGGATGAAGAACCGATACAACCAGAAGCCATCACGCGAAGCCCTGGGGCTGATTCGACGTGACAAGCAAACAGGCCTTGCATGGCTGGAGTATCTCAAAGACCGTCTGCAGAAAGTCCGGATCTGTTCAGGCGACTGGCAGCGGGTACTGACTCCCATCGAGATCGGACTCAAGGATCGCAAGCCAAAAACAGCGGCAATCCTGCTTGATCCACCCTATGCAAATGTCAGCGTGAACTATGGAAATAAGGACAAGTCTTTATCCACCAGAGTGCGCGAGTGGGCAATCGAACATGAGAGTATCCAGACGCTCAGAATCGCGTTATGTGGCTATGAGGGAGAACATCTAATGCCGAAAGGGTGGGAGTGTTTAGCGTGGCAATCGACAGGGAGTCTGTCAAAGAATCCTGCAAATCGGAAGAGAGAACGGATCTGGTTTTCACCAGCGTGTTGCTAGGTTTCTTTTTCAAATTTCACAGACACATGATCGCGCATTTTTGTCCAGTCAACGTCAAATACCCCATCCCATCCAATAGTGGCGACGTAGATCGGAGATTCTGTTTCATCGGATCGAGCCTGAACTTTTATAACAAAGTTTGTTCCTTGTACAGGAGAAGGGGGATATAGCGCTACGATTTTCAAAACATTATAGAAAGAAAAGCTAAAAAACTTACAGCGTTCGACCCTGCCAATCCTCCTAAAAGCGCTGTTATCGACGTTTTCATTGGCCCATTTAAGAATATAGTGGTCTTCATCTTCTCTCGGTTGAGAGTCTGGTGATTCTTGTATTTTGATCGAAATGACAGCGACATCCACACCAGTAGCAACTGATGAACGATTCAAATTCTCAACAATTAATTCGTACGTATGGTCATTAGACATCTGATTACTAGAGGGTTTGCGTTCATCTAAACGTAAAGTCAATTTCGGTTTCGGTGGCTTTCTAAATGCCAACACGAGTGAAACAATTACAGCCAAGAGTGTTCCTATCGCTGATAGGGCCTCCCAATTAACAGCACCGCAGAATATGTATGGACAGAAAATTTTATTCCAATAGCTTTTTAGGTAGCACCAAATCATGACAGCATCTTTTTCCCCTCGGCAACTTCATCTTTCGACCGGCCAACAGCCGCAGAAACCACACAACAGAAGTGCAGCAACACACCCGGCACAATGAAGCAAATATAGCCGATCACAATCAGGAAAAACCAGAAGAAGCCGGACAAAACATACCCTTTGTACATCTGGCCAACGCCAGGCAAAAAGATACTCAGTGCAGCAGCGATGCCGGGATTCCAATCGCGACGAATGGTCATTTAATCACCAGCTTTTCTGTACACCGTCGACCGCGAATTTCTCTCTTCAGATTTGCAATATGCGGACCCGGTTCCACTCTCGCTCCGGCTCGACGGCGAGCGAGAAGGTCAGCTTCAAAAAGCTCTACCTTTTCAGTGAGTGCAGCAATCCGGTTTCGGATGCTGATGGCATAATCCAGTTCAGACTGGAGGATATCGGCAGGCGGATGTTGCTTGAATCGCCCCTCGATCAGGGATACTACCAGTTGAGGTTGCATTGGATCTAACCAACATCGGCAAGCTTTCTTTTCTGCTTTACGCTTGATCTCGTCGTCACCATCAGGGATTGAACCTCATGTAGTTCATCAGTGGATGCCGATGAGAGAAAATCTCTCGCAATTTGCAGGAATTTATCTTCTGGGTGTGCATTGGCGGAACCAGACAGCCGCAACCAGTCCTTCAGGAGATCAGAAAGATAGGGTGGAACATCTTCCTCCCTCTCCAAAATTTCCTGTGCCACTTTAGCGAAAGCCTTAAGACCCGGCTTTCCCGAAAACCTACCCTGTGCTAACTCTCCCGCGATCTCCTGTGGATCAGCTGCGGCTGCACCGAGTGCGTCCAGTAACGGCTTCTTTTCCAGTCCTTCCGCAAGACCCAGCAGTATTCGTAATGCGGCCCCGGTTGGCACGATCTGACCGGATTCCCACCTTGAAATTGTTGCTGATGTGACGCCAACCATCTTTCCGAATTCAGCCATATTTTTACCGTGGCGAGTTCGGATCATCGAGATGGATTCACACAAAGAAGGAAAAGAGTTCATTTTGTTGTTGCATTACGTAACTTACGTGACGTAAAATCATTTACGTGCTGAACATATCAGCGGATATGTCAGCAGAGTACCAAAAATGCTCTGCTGACCTGTCTGAAGAACAAAAACATACCGAGCTGAAAGTACATCTGATGCGCAGGGGATTGTCCCAGCGTCAGATCGCACGCGACCTCGGCATCACTGTTCAGTATTTAAACGACATCATTCGTGGGCGACGCAGGGCACCTTCTCTCAGGCAGCGGTTAATCCAGGACTTCGAGATTCCTGCTCAATATCTGGAGGAAAAGACTGCGGCATGAAGCTCTTTCAGTTTGCCGGATTCCCCTCACGGAACTCCACGAAAATCTCCAACGAAGTTTTGAAAGGCGTCGCATGCGCGATTTAAAAACCTCGCTGTACCTCACCATTCACGGATCGAAAAAATCCGTTGAACAGATAGCAGATGAGTGCGGGATCACCGCAAATTACCTCTATCGATCCTGCCTTGAAGGAGAAAGCGGCTGTCGGTTCCCGCTGGATCTCCTCCTGCCGCTGATGCAGGCCACAGGCGACTATCAAGTCCTCGATCACATCAATCGCAGGACGGGACGCGTGACCGCTTCTGCTCCACGCGTCCGGGCATTGAAAAAGAAAGACGCCAATACCGTTAACGAAATTCAGCGCAATTTTAACGAGGCATTCTCGCAGTTCTTAAAATTCTGGTCCACCGGCGATATCTCCATGAAAAGAGAGCTGGTCAACACTCTCCACAAACACCAGTGTGACGTCGAGGCGATGAAGCGCGCAGTCGCGGATTTCGAACAGGGAGACCTCTTTTAATGCTCGATCTCGACAAAGGACTGTATGTGGTCGAGACCACTCGCCGCGTAGGTGTGATGACCGGCGCGGCTCTCGCAAAAACACCCGGATGGAACCGCGTTCAGGCACACCGCTACCTGCGGCGGCTGAGCGATCAGGGCTGGCTGGAACAAGTCAATGACAAGGGCTATCCGAGGTACGTCCTCGGCCAGAAAATGCTGGCCGTGTCCACGGACCTCAGATTCTGAATCGGACAAATGTCCGAAATGGAGGCTATATAAATGAGTAACTTACCAACAGTTCATCGGACAAATGTCCTGGAAGCGGTCGAAGTCGACCCGCTACAAACAACAGATCGCGACAAGTTCTTTCTGCAGATTGGACGTCAGGAAGCGCTAAACACTCTCGCCACTATGACGAATCTGATGTGGGCAGAAAACCTCCGTCAGATGAAGGAGACCGGAGCCTATAAAAAGCTCGGTCTGACATGGGAAAAGGCCATCGAAAAGACGGGAGCGCCATTCTCCTATAAGACGGCTGATCGGATGATCTCCAATCTTGAAGAGTTCGGCAGAGGATTCTTTCAGGTGCGTGACGTCGCCAGAATCACCAGCGAGGCATATCGCGCCATCGCACCTACGGTGGAGGAAGGTTTCGTCATCATCAGCGGTGAACGGGTGGCGTTGACCAAACAGAACGCCTCCCAGATACAGGCACTCTTTCAGGCGGAACAACAGAAGCTGCAGGAACTCCGTGATAAGCAATCGCACACCGAAGAAGAGCTGAAGAAAACCCGCAAGGATCGGGACGGTGCGAAGAAGGCAGTGGAGCGCACGCGGGAAGAGCTGGAGCAGCTCAAGCGCCCACGTTACGTTCCAGACGACCCCGACCATGAACAGATCCTGCGCGTAGCGGAAGAGCGGTCGATGCTCCTCGGCAAGCTGCGGAATCTGAAGGTGCGGGATCTCTCCCCGGATAACAGAGGTCGCCTGCTCGGCCTCGCCAATCTGATCGCATCTGAACTGATCGAAGTGGTCTATCAGATCCGCGAGGCATTTGGCACTGGCTACAACGCCGGAGTCGAAGAAGAAGACATGCGCTTCGCTGAAGAATTCCGCGAAGAGAGCCGCGACGTCATGGCTGAATTTGAAGCGCAGAAGAAGGCCAAGAAGTAGACAGCATGAGCGTCGCACTTCCACAGGGTTTCCACGAGTCCGCGCAGCTGCTTCGGCATCTGCGTGGGCGCGACGCATCAGACATGCGTCGGGAGCTTTGTGCGGCCTTCGATCTCTCGCCGTCCACGCTGTCCCGGTATCTCCACTCCATCGGAATCCGGGATCGCGTGCGGACAGGAGATCCGGAAGTGCGTAGCGGTGAAGTGACCTCAGAGGAGCTTCGTGCGGTGTGGGCAATCCAGTGGTCCAGCTATACCCAGGACAAGGGATTGATCATGCCAGACGAAGTGGCCATGGAGATTGCAGTCGCGAACTCCAAGCTGCGGCCAGACGTGATGACAGTGGATACCTATCGATCTTGGAAGCGTGCTCAGGGCGTGAATCAGACAAATTATGCGGACGCTGAAGCGCATACACAATTGCGCAGCCTCGGTCCGAATCACGTTTGGCAGATCGACTTCTCTCTCGCTCGAAACTGGAAAGTCAAAAACAACAAACTCCACTTCGACGAGGTTGCCTATAAGGGCAAGGATCTCGCGATCAATGAACTCCGCATCATTCGCTTTGTGGTGATTGACCACTACAGCGGAGCGATCTTCGTTCGCTACTTCATGGGGCGCGGTGAGTCCACTCCAATCTTCCTCGAAGGCCTCTATCACGCGATGGCGGATAAAGCTCTGAATGATGGAACTCCCATCAATGACAAGTATCCATTCGCTGGTGTTCCACAAATCCTCATGGTCGACCGTGGATCCTTTTCGAAAGCCAACGTCACACAGCAGGTAGTGGAGCGGCTGGGAGTCCAGCTCATCGTCGCACATGGCGCACGCGCCAAGGGCAGCGTGGAGTCCACCATGTGGCTCTGGGAGCGGCACTTTGAATCGAGCTTCAGGATTGATCCGTTCCACTCGGTGGAAGAGCTGAACGATGAAGCTCTGCATCGCGCAGCGCTCATCAATGCAGAGCGTGTGCATACGCGCCACGGACGAAGCCGAAGAGCGCTGTGGCTACAGAAGATCAATAGTAATGATCAGTCCCAGCTCCGCAAGCTGACCTGCGATCTCAGCGCATACAAGGCGATTGCGTTGAGCGAGCCGGAGCGGCGTCGAGTATCCGGGGATCTCACGATCTCTTACAAAGGTCAGATCTATCGCCTGCCGGATCAGATGCGCTATCAGAAGCAGGTTGAACTGATCTTTAGCGTCTTCGACTATCCACGCCTGCAAGTCCGTAAGTGTGACGAGGTCGATGCAGAACGATTTTTCGTTGAACCGATACAGGTGGATGATGCGGGATTCCGCACAGACTCTCCCATCATCGGCCAGGAATTCAAGAGCCACAAAAAGAGCAACAAACAGACTGCTGTCGAGGTAGCGCAGCAGGTGGTCAATGGATTCGCACCGGGTGAAATTATTGCACGCGGTCGAGATCTGGAACAGATCAAAGCCACGGCCCTGAAGCCTCGCATTGAAGAGGTCGAAATCACACCAGCAACTGCCGCGACGATCCGCCGGGCAGACGCCCGCCTCAAGGTTCGTGAGGCGATTCAACGGGACTTTACACAGCCAGAGCGTGACTACTTCGCTGCATGGCCAGAGGAGGTGACAGAGGAACAAATCGAAACCGCCATTGAAGCATTTGAAAAAGGGCTTACCGCAAAGGTACTGAATTTTGGGAGAGCAATATGAGGCTCAAAGAAGCAATTATTCAAACGGGGAAAAGTTATCAATACTTCGCACGAGTGACGAAGATGGCCGCCCCGTCTATTAGCAACTTGGCTAACTACGGCCAGTATCCATCCAAGCGAAAAAAAAATGAAGTCGAAGCAGTCTGGGTGAAAGCACTCCGCGATCTTGGCATTAAAGATCGCATTGAATTTCCTGAACAAGGCTATCGCCCCAAATACGCTGCTGGATCACGTTTACCAATACACCCAGGATTACTCACCAAGCAGATTGAATACCGGTGTCTTTCCAGAGAGGAAATTGATCTGATGCAAATCGATAGAAATGTTCTTGCACTGTTCGGATTGAAGCTCAATCCATTCCTGAACGATGTCGAGAGTGAGGAAGACGTCTACCGCCATAAGGGCTATGTCGACGTCACCCTGGCCCTGCGAGAGGCCATAGACCAGCGTGGCTTTATCGCTGTGTGCGCGGAAAGCGGCGCTGGCAAAACAACCATCTGGGATGGCATCGAAGGCGAGTATTCAGAACGCGAAGATGTCGTGATCTGTAAGCCTTCGCTGAAACAGAAAGAGAAGCTCTCCCCAGAGCATCTTTGCCGGGCATTGCTGAATGGATTACTCGGCAGCGATATCAAAATTCCAGCGAGTGCTGAGGATCGCGGACGTATGCTCTCGGCTGCCCTGCGGAGTATACGGGCATCCGGCATCGACAAAAAAGCTGTTCTTTACATCGATGATGCCCACTTTTGCAGTTCATCGGTTTTGCGCCAGTTGAAGACATTCTTTGAAGAGAAGATCGGGCGATACAGATTACTCACCATCATTCTGGTGGGCCTTCCCATCCTCAAGGAAAAGCTGGCGCTGTTCCCTGAAATCGGCAACAGAATTCGGATCTGTTCCGTTCCTCCAGTACCCGTGAAAGAGTATCTGGACTTCAAGCTGAAGCGTGCAGGAACGTCCATCGACAAGCTCTTCGATGCCGCTGGCCTTGAAGCTTTCCTTGACCGCTTTCGCGCTCCACGTCGTCCAGCGCTCGGGCAACCTCTCATCATCAACGCCTTTTGCATCCGCGCCATGTGCCAGCTGTACAACAGCGGTGCGCAGCGAGGCGAACGAATCACCAAAGAAATCGTCGACCAACTTCCCGGATCGACGAGGAGGGCTGCATGAACGTAATTCTGCTGATGATCTTTATTCTCGTCGGGTGCCTGATTCTCTGCGCCTGGCGATCACCAAACTCACTCGATGCGATTGCCATTTACAGCTTCGCGAGAGCACACGCTCTCAGGGAATTCCGACGTAATTACTTACTCAGCAAGGATCGAGAAAAGTACTTCCGCGAGAACGTCAATCGTGCTTCGGAGACCGGCCACGAAAAGAACAAAGAGGAGTGGAGAAAGGAGATCGAAGAGCATGGTAAAAAATCTAACCGAGTGTGACGAAGCACTCCGCAAGATCGCTCTGATCGATCTGCTGGTGAGTAAGGCCGACACTCTCAAAACCACTGAGCAGCTGGAGGCTGAGACCCGCTTTACGAATGCCACCAGCAATGAGCTGAAGAAGCGGAAGGCCCTTGCAGACGATGTGGAAGCTTTTTACAAAGCCAACCGCAAGACGCTGGAAGAGAGTGGAAAAAGGTCCAGAGATCTGAACTTTGGCCGCATCGGATTCCGCAAAGGGAAGCCGAAGCTGATGTTGCTCAAAGGCTGGAAGTGGGAGAAGGTGATCGAAACCCTAAAGGGTCGATTCACTGGTAAACCCATTCTATCCGCCGTCCTCACTGAGACGGTGAAGCCCAACAAAGAGGGCATTAAATCTCAGTTCGCAGAGTACGAAGCTGGCAGACGTCGGCCTGAAGCTCAAACAGGTGGATGAGTTCTTCATCGAGACCTTCAAAGACAAAGTGCAATCGGAGCTTTAAATGTCACGCGCACGTCATATGCAGGATGAATTCTACGGATCGCAAACGGTGGCCGGTCCACTGTTTGAACAGCGTGATCCGGGTCCATTCGCATTATCGCGTGCGCAAGCCTCACCAGATGAACTCCTTATCGCTGGGTTGATCTGGAAGCACAAAGGCCGGGCGAATCCGATCTCCCTCGCCCGGCTTCGTGAACTGACCAATTTTAGTGAACGACATATCAAGTCTGTGGTTGAACAGCTTGTGGTCACGCACCGTATCCGCATCGGTGCGCGACGTGAAGAACCCGTTGGGTACTTCGTCATTGTGGACGCGGAGGATCAACTGACGGCGGCACGCACATTCCGCAATCAGATCCTCGCGATGTGGCGACGGTTGAAAGTGATCGATGATCGACGGTCACTTGTTGAATTTCTGGGGCAACTGAATTTAGGAGAAAACCATGATAACGACACACGAAGTGACATTGATGAAGCGCAGCCTGAGCGAGACGCTGGAAGCAGCAGATCTGATGGTTCGCGCAGTTAGTCAAGAAGAACAGCAACTGGCAGATAAAAGATTCCTGCAAGCCCGGTCACGCCTGCACACCGTGCTGGAAGACGCTGCCACAACATTGATTCAACTGGCTGAAAGAGAGCTGGCAAGATGAGCAATTTATACCTCCGCACGATCTTTGGAGCCGCTCGCGAGCATCATGTCAGCAATGAGATGCTGCACGATCTCATCGGTATCCAGTTCGGAAAAACTTCACTGAAAGATCTCACGAAAATTGAATCACTTCGATTGCTCGATGGCATTCGGGGAAATCAGGCAAAAGGCAGGAACGATGCCCAGGCTAAACATGGGCGGAAACATCATCGGGCAAAATTGCAGCATCTGGTGAAGGCTCGGGAAATTCAGATGCTTAAGGAAGCAGCAGCACTGCGAGGATGGGACGATGATACCCTTGCACGCTTTGTCCAGCGACAGATCGGATCAACGCACATAGACACACTGTCTGATTTCAATAAAGTGTTCTGGCCTCTAAAGTCGATGAATCGCAGAGATGGGTTACACAAATGAAGGACTGGTATCGCATTGTGAAAATCGCCAAAAGCTTGTTAAATCGTCAGAAGCGAGGCACGCTCGGCAACATGCGCATTTACTGCAATGAAGGTGAGTTCTTCATCGGCGCGGATCCGGATTACCTGCGGCGCCTCACGCTGGACCAGGCGGAGTACCTGTCCAAGGGGGCATCAGTAGAAAGCTGCTTGAAATTCAGAAGAATTACCCGGCAATCGTGGCAGTCAAGAAGAAGGGAATATCTATTAGAAAAGAGAGGTAGCAGATGATCTGGTTTGAATTAGTTTTTTTGGGTCTGAGTTTGCTTGGAGTGCTGATCGGGATTATCCAGTCTCTCTTTGAAGAGAAAGACCCCCGCTTTGAAGGAGCTCGGATGTGGTATCGGAGTTAATCAGAAAGACTGACACGAAAGTTCCCTGTCCTGACACAACTCTCACCAGGGTGTCTGAAATCCTGAAGGAGTGGGGGCAGGATTTTGAAGCAGATCGTTATGAAATTTTCGCTGAAAACAGTGCTTTAAAAAAGAAGGAAGAAAAGTCTGTCTGAATCGATTCAGTTACGTTTGCGCTTTCAGTCCATTGGACCGTCGATCACCGTGTTCACGGCAGCGCGACGCGCAGGTGTATCTGTTTCGACAATGCGGCGATGGTGCGATGAAGGCAAAATGCCCGGAGCCTTCAAGTGGCATGACAACGGTCACTGGCAGATCGCCGAAGAAGAATTCATTAAGTGGTACTCAGAACGGACTACAATTTTCCGAACAAATTAATGACGCTATGTTATACAGGTTTTTTAATGCTCGAATCTATCCCTAGTTCACTTAAAACACTCGGATAAATTTTCGTCAACAAAGTTCCTGCCACAGCTACAGCAACTTTCGCAGTGGATTCTTCAACCAACTCCCCCCGATGAACTACTTTATTTCTTTCCTTTTGAACTTCAGCAATCTCTTGCCATAACGTTTTTGACTTAGGTGTTCTTTTAAAATTATTTAAGTCACAGTTGCCATATCTTTGAAGGATTACCTTTAGCAATTTTTCGAAACGTTCAATACCTGTTTGTGTTGTGCTTAGTTCGGTAATCAATGCTGCAAGTGCTTCAGTATGAACCAGCCCAGAAATAATTGGCCGCAATAATACAGATTTCAATGTGAGTTCTATTGCCGTGACAGCAAAAACAAGAGCTGCTCTAGGATGAACTTGGAGTAGAGTCTCAGCATATTTCAGGGAGTTCATTGCTGGGGCAGCAACATCGGGATTATTTATATAATATGAACATAGTCTTTCTCGAGTGAAGTTAGAAACTGCTTCTCTATAAAATTCTTCCTGCTGTAAAACCAAGGCATCATTGTCATTCCAATCAAGGTCTTCGTCAGGTTCATAGTCGCCTTCTGGTTCATTGTCCGGCTCATAATCATAATCTGGCCAATCGTCTGGCTCTCGCTCCTCCGGCTCATAGGGCTCATAGTCTGAAGGTTCTGTACTCATTTAGCGAAACCATTTAAGCATAAATATTAATAGTCGCTTAACTCAATTAGACCGTTCGATCCGCTTAGACACTTTCTCCTTTAATCCCCATAATCGCTGCATGGTCTGGTAAGAGACAAGTGCAGTCTCCTCCGATTCAGTGGGGATGGGCAACCATCCCCAGCCCTTAGCAGATCAATTTCAAAACTCGCTGCTCAGCCATACGGGATACGTGTGTCTGCTCACCGGGAGAAAGGAAGAGCGATGCCTGACATTCCTCCGATCATCATTCCGTTCATCGGTTAGTGATGGAGCTGGCACGTTCAGAAAAGCTTCGAGTGAAGACAAATCTATCCGAGGTAGTGGAATGAGTACGCAAGTGGACCGCGTGCGAGAGCTGCGGAATCTCATCCGCGAATTTCTCGACGATGAAATCCTAGCGAAATCCCCAGACGAACGTACGGAGCGTGATGACCTCTTGCTCGAAGCTGGCCAGCACTTTGTGGGTCTCCTCGTCCGCCATAAATCACAAGTGAAGTCGACCGCCTTCGATAAACAGATGGCTGATCTTATGCACTCTCACCGGAAGTTGATGGAAGACTCTGATGCGGTGGCGATTACGGAGGATCGAAAGTGATTCACCATGATTCCCATTTCAGAGATCGATCAGCTCACACAATCGCACGGCGTAGCGGTGGCCATCCTGATAGTCATGTTGGTGGCAATCGTCGGGGCGGCAACGCATCTTTATCGGGAGAACAAGCGGCTCTACGACAAGATCGAGCAGCTGCAGCAAGCCACCATCGACAGACTTCTCAGGGAGGGCGCTCGTGAGAAGACTACTATTCCTTTTTAAGATCTGGCGGTTGCGTCGTCAGCTTATCCTCGCCAGAGCAGACACAGCTATTGCATTGTTGCGGAGTTAAAAGCCGTGGCATACGACGCAAAGGCACAAGAGTTCGTCTTCAACTTCTTCCTGCGCGGCTGGTCGCGCGACCGGGCCTTGCCAAAGATCCGGGAAGTCTATCCGGGCTTTGCTGCTTCGACATGGGACGAATGGGAGAAAAAGCACGACTGGAAATATCGAAGGGCAGCAGCAGACGCGAAAGCTCGTGAATTCGAGGATCTACTGGCCGATACTCCACGCGTCCTTGTGACGGATCTGGAGCTGCAGCGGCAGGCGCTCCTGAAGGCAATGAAAGAAGCGCCCACCGTCGACCCTCAAATGATTTATGCGCTCAATGCCGTTTCCAAGCACATCACTGATATCAGTGTGAAGTTTCTGGCCACACGAGATCCGATTCGAATCTCTGCTGAGCACACCGGTGAAATTGTCGAAAAGCTACTGACAGAGCTACGGGAGATTCCCGGTGTTGGCAAAGCGCTGGCGGCAAATGCGGAAAAAGTAGGAACGGTTGTGACACGCGTCGCGGAGGCCCATGGCGCGTAAATCCATCTCTCGAAAAACGACAGCAGCCATTCTGGGTGAACGTGCGCAGCGCCTTGTCGGCAGTAAACGACCAGGCGAGATGCTTACCAAGGAGCAGCGACTGGCGCGTGGCGCAGTCGATTTCGACTGGTTCAAGCACTACTATCTGGCCGACTACTTCACATCACAGGATGCGAAGTTCCACAGTGAACTCTCTGAGCTGATTGACACGCAGAGTCGGGTAGCCGCAGCCGCACCGCGTGAGCATGCGAAGTCCACCAACGTTTCCTTCGCGAAGGTCATTCAACAGATCTGTCACCAGAAGCGGCACTTTGTGGTGCTAATCCGGGAAAGCCAGGGCATTGCGAGAGCCAATGTGGATGACATCCGTCAGGAGCTGGAATCGAATGAGCGCATCCGGGAAGACTTCGGCGATCTTATGGGTGGCCGCAAGTGGGCAGAGGATGAGTTCGTCACGTCGACGGATATCAAGATCGTTGGGCGTGGACGTGGCCAGAGCATGCGCGGCATGCGCCACAAGCAATATCGCCCGGATCTGATCATCTGCGACGACATTGAGGACGATGAGTCATGCGAATCGAAAGAGCAACGGGAGAAACAGTATCGATGGTTTCGCCGCGTTGTCATGAACCTTGGAAAGGCCGCTGCCATCTTCGTGATCGGCACGATCCTGCACCATGATTCGTTATTGAGCAAGCTGCTGAAGCGTGACGATATCTGGATGGTTCGGATTTGGAGAGCGATTCAGGATGACGGGAAACCGCTCTGGCCAGCTGTATGGCCACTTGAAGCGCTGGAGAAAAAGAAGTTGGAACTGGGATCGCGGGACTTCGGAACGGAGTTCATGAACGAACCAGCCAACGAAGAAGATCAGATCTTCCGGCGTGATTGGTTCAAACGGTTCACCGACGACGATGTTGCCGGGCTGAAGATGATCGAGGCCGGAGCAATCGATCCGGCGATTGGGCTCAAACAGAAGAACGACGAAACCGCTGCCGGTGTGATGGGCGTTCACGAAGGCCGCTACTACCTGTTGAAGCTCCGCATGAAGCGGCTGAAGATGCTGCAGCAGGTGGAGCTGATCATCGGCCTGTGTTTGGAGTTCCCAAAGATCCGCAAGTTCGGTATTGAAACCATCGCCTATCAGCAGGCGCTGAAGGAAACGGTGGAAGAAGAATCGCGAAAGCGCAACCTGCAACTTCCGATCTCCAAGGTCGAGGACATCAGCACTGACAAGATCCGCAGGCTCGGGCGACTGGCTCCACTGGCAGAGCAGGGACTGATCTATTTCCCTGCTGCCGGATCTTCCTTCTGGTCACCCGATGTAGAGAAGTGTATCGAGCAGTTTGAGCAGCTCGGCGTTTCTGCCAATGCGCATGATGACGGTCCCGATTGCATCGAGCGCTGTATGTCCCTACTACGCGGAAAAACCGCAAAAGGAGTCCGCGCGTGGCTGAGCTAAAAAAACCAGTTCAGGCTTTCGTTATTGATACAGGCGGCGATGTGCACAGGATGATCTCGCCAGTGCTGGCCAGCTTACCGATGGAAGTTGCAAAGCATCATGCAGTAGTCGAGAAAGCGACTGCGGGGGGCGAGTCTCAGGTTCTCAAGGATGAGTATGGAACTCCCATTGGTGGCGTGGATTGCGCACGGAGACCTGTCAACTTTGCACTCTTTGCATACGCGGCCACAGTCGACACCTATCACAAGGTCTCTTTGCGGACAAAGGTTCTTGATGTCATTGGTCGCAAGTGGTCGATCAATGGTGAGGGCAGTCAGGCGAAGAAGGATCGGATTACCGACTTTTTCCGTAATGCATTCGGCAAGCGCACCTTTGCACAAGGGATGGGTTGCGTCTGGACGGACTACGAGGCACTGGGAAACGGCTATTTGGAAGTAGTGCCGGATAAAAAAGGGGAACCAGTGGAGCTGGTGCATGTTCCCGCCACAGAGATGTGGATCCGCCTGGATGAACTGGGCTACGTTCAGCAGAAAAACGGGAAGTACGCTCACTTCCGTGACTTTGCGATTGATTTAAAAAAGTATAGTGATCTCACTCTTAATGATCCGCTGAAGGATGAATTGACTCATCCAGTGATTCACTGGTCGCAGTACTCGCCGTGGTCGAGCTTCTACGGCCTCCCACCAATCATGCCAGCGTGGAATGCGATTACCGTTCGCGCTCTGATTGCGGAGTTCAACCTGAACTTCTTTGCCAATAACGCGATCCCTGACTATGCGGTGATCGTCGAAGGCGAAGCCAGTGAGGCGACTGTTGAGGTACTGAAGGAATACTTCCGCTCGCACCTCAAGGGGAAGAACCATAAGACGCTCATCATGGATACGCCGGATGGGCAAAAGATCCGCTTTGAAAAGCTGACGTCGGACAACACCAAGGAAGGATCATTCCGACTGCTACGTCAGGATTGCCGGGACGAAATTCTTCACGCGCATCAGATGCAGCCGAATAAGATCGGCATCCACACTGCTGGCAGCTTGGGCGATGGCCGTGGCCAATCCCAGGAGCGTGTCTATAAAGAGACGGTGGTTGATCCGGGCCGCGAGGCCATCACGGATCGATTGAACAAGATCATCCAGATTGGCTTCGGCGAACCTGCCTTGTCCTTCGAGTTCGAACCATACGACATCGACGACGAAGAGCAGAGCACCCGGATGTATGAGGCGGAGTATCGCAGTGGAGTCATCACTGCGAACGAATGGCGGCAGGATGTCTATCCGGATCGGGAGCCACTTGAGGGCGGCGATGAGCCGATGCGGCAACCATCCATGTCTGATCTGGCCGGTTTCGAGGATGCGTTCGGCAGCCTCCAGAACTCAATTGAAAAGGCGGTAGCGAAATGAATGAATTCTTGTTGGCTGTGCGGGTGATTTCTGTATTGCCCGAACTTGTTCTGACGGTTGAGAAAGTGTTCAAAGGCACGCGCAAGGCCGGACGAAAAAAGAAACAGATGGCACTCGAAATTCTGAGTGAGTCCATTCCCGACTTTCACCGTGTGGCCGGAGCAACTGGCAAGAATATAGACCGCGTGGTGGCAGCTATGAATGCAACCGGAGGTTTCGGCGGCGCTCAATGATTCCGCTCTCTATTAAAGATCTGGTGTCGACATACTCCCGGCTGGCGGCTGGCGTCCGCAAGGTCAGGCGTGCACGTCGGTACAACCGAACGCGCACAGCAAAGGCGCTACGGGATCGCATCTCCGCATACTGGCGGCAGCAGAACCAGCTGATCTTCAACGCGCTGGATGAAGAGGACGGGTGGGACACCATCGCTCAGCACACGAACATCGGCAAAGTGGCGAAGGCGATGACAGACAACGACCGCAAGCTGCTGGATGACATCATTGCGAAGTACGGAATCTTTAACGACGTTTCAGAGACGGCTACAAACATCGTCAACAAAGAGTATGTCGACACGTTCGAGGATGCGGCAAAATTCGGCACCAAACAGCTGGGTGTTGCAAATCCACAGTTCGAACTGAAGAACGAACGCATCCGGGACTTTCTGCTGAATCGTCGATCTGCTGTTGTGAATTCCACTCGCAACCACGTTGACCAAGTCTATTCGACGATTATTGAAAATTTCTACGACCTTGGAGCGAATCCTTACGACAAGGCGTTCATCACAGCCCTGAAAAAAGATCTCGCCTACAAGACCGACTGGGAAGCTAAGCGATTTGCTTTGACCGAGACCGGGATTGTGGCGGAGCAGGCGCAGGTTGAGACCTACCGGAAGAACAGTGTGGGGCGGAAACAGTGGAATGCCACCGGCAATAACACCCGCGATTCTCACCTGAAGCTGCACGGTGTGATTATTGACATCGATCAGAAGTTCAACGTGGGTGGAAGTCCGGCTGATCACCCGCTGGATGAATCCCTCCCGGCAGCGGAGCTGGTGAACTGCCACTGCTGGCTTTCTCCGGTTGTTGACGAAGATTTTGATATTGATCCCAGAAACGTCTGGAGGGGCGAATGAACCGCAGAACGTCCGATTCCACCATCCGTGCGCTTGGAAACGTTTATAAACGGGTTTCTGTGCGAGCAGCGAAGGGACTATATGGCAACCGCTGAGGCGAAACGAGCAGTAAAAGCAAATATCCGGGTAGTTCGGAAATCTGACGAACTCGGAATCCTCTGGGGATACGCGTCAGTAGCCGACATTATCGACTTCCATGGTGACGTAGTTCCTCAGGATGAACTGATCAACGCGGTCTATCAGTTCATGGAGAGTTACTACGCTTCGGAAGCAACGATCAAGGTTAATCACGATTCACCGGCAAACGCTGTGCTGGTGGAATCCACGATTCATCTGTTGGGCGGACGCGCAGCATGGTGGGTCGGAGTAAAGCTTCTCGACGACGATCTGCGGGAAGCAGCTCGAAATGGCGAGATCTCAGGCTTCAGCATTGGCGGCTGGGCCACATACGAAGAGGAAAGCAATGGCGAGACTGACGAATCTGCAGCTTGATGAATTTTCAATTATCCGGGGCGATGATGTCGGCCCGGCCAATCCAGAAGCAACGACGCGGGTGTATCGATCCGCAAAGAAAGAGGGAGCAATGGCAAAACAAACAGCAACCGAAACCCCGCTGAAAAAGAATCTGGTGGGGGCAATCACAGATGCGGTAGTGGGTGTCCTGAAAGGCACACGCACCATCGAAAACGAAAGCACTTACACCACAACCTCGACATCAGTTACTCGTGAGACGGATGGCGCTGATTCATCAGTAGCTTTGTCGACTGACGAGGAAGAGGAAGAGAAAAAAAAGAACACAACGGACGGCGAAGAACAGGAAGAGGAAACCGAAAAGCTGGTGACCAAAGCCTTAAAAGCCGCACTGAACCCAATCACCAGTGCTGTTGAGAAGTTCGACAGCCGTCTGGCGGCTATCGAAAAACAGTCAACAGGCAGCCAGACGTTGAGAGGAACTCAACCACAAGAGGGAGGTCGCGTGCCGACACAGAAGAAGTTTGCAAAGTTCGAGAAATTCCTCGAAGAGCAATCGATTGCGAGAGGCACACTTTCTCCTGGGCAGCGATTGACCAAAGCCACCATTACATCCGGTGGCTGGACTTACGGTCTCGGAATGGAAGAAGCACAGCACTTCATCGACTACATCGTCGACCAGTCTGTGCTGCTGAAACAGGTCCGTACGGTCACCATGCCGCACCTGACGTACAACCTCGACAAGATCAATCTTGGTGGCAAAGTCCTGAAGAAGGCAACGCCGGGTGTCGATCCGGGCGATACCGTGAGTGTCACCGATCCCACACAGGTACAGCTCACGGCAAAAGAAGTCATCGCAATTGTTTCAGTCGGCGACGACACGCTGGAAGACAACATCGAAGGTGAAGCATTCCTGCAACATCTACTGGGAATGATCGCCCGATCTGCCGCGAACGAAATCGAACAGGCGGCAGTCCACGGCGATACAGCAGTTTCCGACACTGGGATTCTGGATCGTTGGAATGGCTGGTTAAAGTTGGCGAAGGCTGGTGGCGCCCATGTCACTGATGCTCTGGATGATACCGACCAATACTGGCCGGGAGTAAATGGCAGCAAGGCAACCAAGCTGCTGAAATCACTCCCGACAAAGTATCGGCAGGACCCTCGCAACCTTGCGTGGCTTCTTCATCCGGACCTGTATCTGGATTACAACGAAGAGCTTGCATCCAAGGGATACAGCGAAGCATGGATGGCAATCACCGGTATTGCTGATGTTCCACTGCGAGGCCTGAAGAATATTCAGGTACCGCTACTCAAAACCGACATGGCTTACACAAAGCCCGGTGAGCCACCAACCAATCACACGGATGGAACCGCCGTTATTTTGACGGATCTCCGCAACCTGATCTTCGGTATTCACCGTGAGATCCGCATCGAGCCTTTCCGTCAGCCCCGCAAGCGCTGCACGGACTATGTGCTCACCATGAGAGCCGATTGTCAGATCGAGAATGGCGATGCCATTGCGATCTACGAAAACGCAAAGGTGAAAGCCTAACTCATGTCGACACTGGCGGCGCTGACTCCGAATACGACCACTCCCACGCAGGAGATCAAGCTGGCGGGCACCGGCTTCCTGAGTGGTGCGGTCGTAGTGTATACCTCCTCCGTACACACCAGCACGGATTCAGCGCCAACAGTGATTGATTCCGAAGAGATCCGATCTATTGTTCCGGATGTTTTACAGGGGGAAGCGGGAATCGTTCAGGTTTCCGTACAGAACCCTGCGGAAGCCGAGTCCAATCAAGTGCCTCTGTTCATTGGCGCATGGCCACCAGTGGATGAAGTCTTCCCACTGTGTTCGATCAGCCAGGTCAAGCAGGCCATGGGTGTTTCTCCACAGGAAACAGTAGATGACATCAAATATACCGAGGCAATTCGTCACGCCTCAGCTCAACTCATCGGAGAAACGAAGTTTACCTTCGATCTTGAGTTACACACAGAAACTTATGACGGCGATGGCAGCACCATTCTTAGGCTGAAAAGATTTCCGATTCTCGATGTCCTGGCATTGGCGATTGATGGCGAATCGATTGATGTACAGGAGCTGAGTCAACCGCTCGACGACATCATTGCTTTTGATTCAAGTGAAGAGGGTGAGTATCATCCACGCCTGCGCACAAGCGCCGGACGGACTTTCCCCAGCGGTCGCGCCAACATCGTCGTTACTTACTCAGCCGGGTATTCGAAAGTTCCTTCGTGGCTCAATGTTGCCGCGATTTCACAAGTTTCGTTCCTGCTAAACACGATCAATAAACAGGGCGTAGTGAACGAAGGGAATAACACGATGGGGGTGCAGACGTCGTTTGCACAACTGCCACTGTGCCCGGAAGCGCGTCGGGCAGTCATTCGACATATGCCACAGAAGGTGGCCATCGTATGAGCGATACCCAGATCCAGATTCAGTTTAAGGATGCGAACAAGTTTCTCGCCGAAGTAATGATGATGCTTCGTGCCCAGGGCAAGAAGATCGCATCAGTTCCTCCGAGAGCCATCCGTCGCGGGACGTTCGCACTGTTAGCGGCAATTCAAAGGCACACGCCGAAGAAGACATCCACGCTGGTTCGGTCTTTAACAGGCGAAGTGCGGGAAGTGTCACCTACGCACCTTGAGGGCAAGGTCGGATCTCCGCTTCCATATGCACGCTTCATTGAAGAGGGTACAGGCGTCTTCGGGCCGAAGCGTCGCCCAATTCTTGTAATTGTCAAAAACAAAAAGGCTTTGAACTGGGGAGCCTTTGACGAGAAGACAGGCCGCCCCATATTCCGACGACGTGTCTTAATTCAGGGTGTCAAACCGCAGCGAATGTTTGCGAAGGGCGCTGCCGATTTCACTCCGAAGTACCTCGAAATCATCGATCAGGAACTCAAGAAAGAGGCCGTTACAAAATGAAAATTCTCGCCATCATTCTCGCTTCACTCTCCCTCGTCGGATGCGACGAGAAAGCCGTAACTACCTCACTTGTATTTAGCCTTGCCGCTGTTGAAAGCGCAGCAGAAGAGCAGCTTAAGGCGGTTGACCTTCTTGCTTCTACTGGCGACATTTCAGCAGACGATGCAGCGGCTTTCCGTCGATGGACCGAGCCGCTCACGGTTGCAACCTCAGCAGCAATAGATGTCATCTCCTACCGGGATACACCGTTTGAGGCACGCGTCCTGAAGGCGTTTCACATTCTGGTGGAAGCACAACGGCTGGCTGTCTTCGAATCCACAAATAATCCGCGATTGCGCATCGCATACGTCACAGTGACCGGCACTCTGAACACGGTAGTGAAGACAATCAGCCGCCGCGTGAAGGAGCCAAAGCAGTGACGGTGGACTACGCCAGTATCGAAATCTCAATGCTGGAGCTGCTCAAGAGTTCACCCCAGCTCAATATGGTGAAGACGTTCGAGCGTACCGTGCGTGAATGTCTTTTCACCGGCGAGAAGATCACCAGCGGCTTCCGTCCGGAAGAGCTTCCGGCCATCAATATTACCTGTGAGCTGGAGCCGACAAACAGCACTCCATTCACAACGGGCGAAATCCGATATCAGATCCCATTGACAGTGATCGTCATCGTAAAGCACCAGCAGAAAGTGGAAGCGCGTAGGCAATTGCTGGAACTGATGGCCATCATCGAGAAGATCGTGAACCGGGCGCGGAAAACCGATGGACTTGGCTTGAACACGCTTGTGATGGGCGATGTCGTTTCCAGCGTCGTAATCGCAGAGGATCATCCGCATCACTTCGGTGTCGGCAATATCACGGCCTCAGTGACTCAGGTGGTGGAGCTATGAAGATGCAAGTCAGCTCACTGGGCATGAGAACCATCATGGCCGAGGAAAGCTTCCGTGCTGTTGCCTATCAGGTCAATAAAAAAGAGATCCTTCACGACATCTGGTCGATTGGCTGGGGACACACAAGAACGGCAAAGAAGAATATGCGGATTACTCGGGAGAAAGGCGCGGAATTGTTAAGGCTGGATCTCGCAGAGGCGAGTTCAATCGTCAATCGAAGGGTGAATGTACCGCTAAATCAGAACCAGTTCGATGCCCTCTGTTGCTTTGTGTTTAGTGTTGGCGAGACCCAGTTCATCAGCTCGACTCTGCTCCGCAAATTAAACGCAGCAGACTATACAGGTGCTGCAAACGAATTTCCACGATGGATTTACAGCGGCGACGAGATTATGAAGGGCCTAATTCGCCGTCGCTCAATTGAAAAGAAACTTTTTGAAACAGGAGTGTTGAATGCCTAAATCGATTATTTCCGGGTGGAGAGCATTCTCCACTCTGGTACAGACGGATCTCGCCACACCACAAGCGGTGGACACATTAATGTACTTCGAGGGTGAGCCGGTGGAACCGGAACCAGAGAATTACTTCACGAATGAGTCAGAAGTAACAGGAGAACTGTTTCCCACCCAGAAACGGTTATTGAACTGGAAGCTCAACGGTGCACATAAAGGGAAAGCTACTCCTCATCTGTTCGGCATCTTCGCTGCAATCGCCATGGGGAAATGCACAACCACTCAGTTCGGTGAAACCGATGCTTACAGACACAAGCTGGAAGTCGACAAGTCTGTAGTGGAGTTACCCACCCGCACGATGGTGGAAAACGACGGTGATGCACAGTTTCTTTATCGGGGAATCTCCTGCTCAGGCTGGAAGCTGACCGGAGCACGGAACCAGTTCTGTGAGTTTGAGGCTACGTTACTGGGTGCCGGGTCCGAAGCTTCGAACGCTATCTCTCGCCCGTCCAGGCTGGCAGAGAGCTATCTCGCTTATAGCGAAGCGAACTTCACACGCGGCGGATCTTTCGACGGTTCAGCAGTAACTGGCGGAACGTCGATATCTGCACGCGTGATCGACTTTGCCGTTGAGTACAAGAACAACGGTAAAGGCGTCTATCACGTTGGTGACGGGTCTGGACACGTCGGATCACTTCGCCGGGGAGAGCGCTATGAAATCACGCTCGAAGCGAACGTTGAGATCGAGGATCGCTCAGACCGCACAGCTCTAATTGCCGGCACAGAGTATGCACTTGCTATTCCCATCGTTGGGGGCATTGCAGACTCCACCCACCGTTACACCATCGAGCTGATCTTTCCCCGCGTGGCCTATCGAGAGGCAAAGAAGGGGCTGAACGAAGGAATTCTGAAGGTCAATGCGAAGTATGCAGTGCTTGCCGACGAAACTCACGGAGCGCTCGTCATCAACCTGATTAACAAACACCCTGAGAACTATCTCGCGACCAGCTAAAGGAGGAGAAAACATGAAACCAACAATCGGAAGAATTGTCATCTACCGCCACCTTGGTGAGGTCGTCACATTGAGTCCAGCAATCATCCAAAAAGTGAATGCAGATGAATCAGTGGACCTCGTTGTGTTCGGAGCTGTCTATCCCATGAAGATGGATGGCATTCAGCAGGGCGAAGGAGTGAATCGCTGGAAGTGGCCACCAGCACCAGAAAAGGCACTTGCTCCACAACCGCAACCAACTCCGGTGTCACAACCTGCGGTTCCAAAGCAAGCACCCCGAAAACGCGTCGCCAAAGCAGCAAAGAAGAGTTAACGACATACCCCAAAGAAGGCAAACGCGGCCAGATGGTTCGAGCGTGACAGCCGGGAGAGACCGGCAAATTTGAGAGGAGAAAAACAAATGGCTTTAATTATCAGTTCAATCAAGATCCCCATCGAAGTAGGTGGAGAAACTGTCAACCTCATCTGTCGGCGTCCAACGGCAAAAGAGCTTTCCTCTTTTCTGTCTTCCCGCTTCGTTCAGAAGCGAAACAAGATGCAGTCGCGCATCTATGAAGCCCGGAGTGAGTTCATCGACCAGATCCTTGTGGATGTCGAGAATGCGCAGGTTCAGAATGCAGCCGGTGACGTACTCGAAATCACCAAAGACCTTGTGCTCACTGAGGATGACAAGCGACATCTGACCAGTTCACTGGGAGACAACATCGAAAATTGGCGCGATCTGATTCCGCTGAACTGGAAAGCATCAGCAGCCATGTACTTCGAGGATCAGCATCAGGCTGCTCCGGACGAAGAGGGAAACTGATTGCTCTCCTCCGCGAGTATCTCGATTGTGGCCTTGCGGAGAGAGAGCGTGAATGTGATGCCTGCCCAGCCCTGGAGTGTGGGGAGGTTCTGGAAGATGGTCGTTGCGAAATTTGCAAGGTCCGTCAGCTGGAAGAACGTTTTTCCCCCGACTTTCAGTGCTGGGCAGAAAATCTGGTGCGGGTCTGGTCATGGAGGCAAGTGGGATTTCAACCGGGCGAACTCGAATATATCGACTGGGAGGCGTTGGTTGCAATCGATGCGCACTTTGAAATCAAAAAGGCAGAGGCGCAAGCGAAAGAATACAAGACGTAAATAAATGGCAAATGTAATTGAAGCAACGTTAGCCTCGCGATTCGTCGACGGGATCAGTAAAGGCATCGAACACACCAAGAACCTGTTGCAACGGGATCTCTCGTCCATGGGATCTGCCAGCAATGCCATGTCGCTGGGGATATCCAGTGCCTTCGACCGAACGACTAGCGCAATTAACCAGTGGGAAGCGAGAATGCGCCTGGCATCCGCTAATTCGCAGAGCCAGTTCCGGGCAATCAGCTTTGCGGCTGGAGCCATGTCGCTGGCAGTGGCTGGTGGCTTACTCCATCTGGGCAGAGCGTTGATGGATGCCACGCTCGATATTGTCAACGAAGCTTCTGAAGTAACTGAGCTAAAAGTCGCATATGAAAGCCTGATTGCCACCACTGGCCGTCAGGCGGATCTCTTCAGCCGGATGCGCTCCTCAGCTGATGCAGCGATCAGTTCGAAGGCTCTGCTGAGCAACGCCAATCGGCTGCTGCAATCAAACGTCAAGATCACAAACGATCAGTATGTACAGTTGGTGGATAACGTTTCGAAGCTGGCGAAAAGCGCAGGATCAGACGGTGTGGCAGCGCAGAAGGCTCTCACTGATGCAGTGATTAAAGGCAATGCCAGCGGCTTTCAGGCGATTGGTGTCCACCTGAACGTTCGCGATGCTGTCAGCAATATGGCGCAGGCGATGGGCGAGTCCAGGACACAAGTGGCATCAGCTACCCGTATGCAGGCGTTCTATAACGAGCTGCTCACTGAGACGAGCGCCGCAGCAGCACAGCTTCCCACACAATTCTTGACCCTCAACGATGTAGTTCAGAAGGTGAATCAATCCTTTCGAGGATGGGCAATGGCAATGGGTGAAGGGGTCCTGCGAAGCGGAGTCTTTCAGGCAGTCGTACAGCGGATGATTGATTCGCTTTCCCAATTACCGAAATCACAAGAGCAGATCGACGAAATTGCACTGGCCACAAACCGCTTCTTTGTTTCTACTCTCACGGGTGCTGCTCAAATATTTGATGTCCTTAGCGCCATCGTGTTCCCGCTGGAAACAGTGTGGGCGTTAATCAGGAGCATTGTGAATGGAGTACTGATGCTGATGATGACTTTCGGCCTTGGACTGAATGCCATTATCGAAGCAATCGTCACCATGTTGGCGATGATTCCGGGGGCCATTGGCAAAGCCTTCCAGCCACTGCGGGACTACCTGCAATTTGAAACAGATCGACTGCAGCTATTAGCCAATGCGTTTGGAAAAGACATGGTTAATGCATGGAGAAATCTGGGAAGTGGATCTGAAGGGTTATCCAAGCTTTCGCAGGGATCTCGGAATCTGGCAGCAGAGATGTCGAGGCTCACTGGCGAGATCGTGCGAGGCACTGCCGGAATCCAAAACCAAGGTGGCACTGCTGAACAGGCTGCTGTCTCCCAGAAGAAGCTGAATGACCAGGTCAAAGCTTACCGGGATCTATTGCAGCAGATGAACAGCCGTGGACTGGATCCATCAGCAGCAGCTCGTCAGAAGTTCAGAGACGATATGCGCCGCATCCGCGAACTGGATCTCAGCGAGTTTCAGGCAGAACAACAGCGGGAGATGCGGGATAAGCTGCGCAGGGCCGCAATCGAATCCTTCCAGCGTGAGCGGATGAAGATCAACGAAGAGTACGCAGAGAAGGAGATGGAGCTTTGGAAGCGACTCGACGACTTCGAACGATCCGTCCAGCAACAACGGCTGCAGCGGAATGAGAAGGATGTGCAGCAACGCCTCGGGCCTCCGGACGATTCCTATCAGCGAATGCAGCGTGAGGCGCGAGAAGATTCACTGCGAACCATGGACGAAGTGTCCCGTCGTTTACGAGAGCAGATGATGCGGCAGGGGAATAACGAATGGCTGGTTCCTCTCGCTGAGCTACACGAGCGATTACTGGAGCTGAATAAGCTCGACATGACTCCGTTCCACCAGATCATCGGCGCAATGAAGAGCAGCGTGGCGGACTTCGGAGCGCAGGCGGGGCAGGCATGGGCATCCTTCTGGGCGGATATCGTTTCCGGACAGGAAAACTCAGGGAAGAAACTACTGGCTGCTTTCCTTGGAATGATCGGCCAGATGTTGGTGAAAATCGGCGTTCTGCTGATGCAGACAGGGCTTGCGGAAATCATCCTTGCCAACACACTTATCGGGCGGCTGATGGGTGCAAGTGTTGCGGCTGGCGTAGCAGCGATGGCAATCGGTGCAGTGCTGGCGGCGGCAGGTGGCGTCCTTCAAGGCGCTTCGTCTGTGATGGCCGGAACGAATAATGCTGGAGCCAGCGCTACTTTCCAAGAGGGTGCAGCGCGTCCTGTCTCCGGTGAACGTGTCGTGATCTCCAGCGGCAGGGAAGGCTCACAAGGGCAACAGCAACCATCGCCTCGGCAGGAAGTTTTGATCCGCCTCGCGCCGGGTCTGGTGGCTGAGCAGACATCACAAAGCATGCGTCGCAACAACCAGCAGACGCGAGTAGCACTGGAACAGATGGCTTACTAATGAAATTCGAAGAGCGCACAGCACAGGCAATTCCATTGGAAATTGGCAAAGAGGTCTTTACCTATGACGCTGATGGCAAGTGTGGAGTAGTTCGACTGGTGAGTCGCAAGTGGTGGACGTATGTCGTTCTCTTCTTCCTTCCTTTTCTATCCGGGAAGGTGATCGAATTCTGCGTCACGCACGGCTTCGAGTGGGAGGATGTACATGGCTGATTTCCCGTCAAGTCCACGACCGGAGTATCCGATTGAAGAGGTCTTCGGCGAACCGGATGTGCTGATTTCCCGCCATCGTGACGGATCTGAGCAACGCCGTTATAAAGGGCCAGGTCAAACGGAGGAGTTCATTCTCCCGTTTGGTCGCTCAATGCCGATTACCAACACTGAGCGCATGGCCATCGTAAACCATTACATCGCTCAGAAAGGGCGCACGACTTCCTTTTACTGGACGCATCCTGAGCGCGGAAGTGTTCACCTCGTCCGCTATAACGACCGTCCGAACTTCCAACTGACTGGCTACAACTGCTACTCCGGCAGCATTTCACTAAAGGTGGTAACCGAATGAGAATTGATTTAAACGAACTGGCGATTGATGGAATCGAGGTCGTAAAAAGGCCAAACGAAGCACCATATTGGATCGTCACGGACCCGAAAAAGATTGAAGCCTACAAAGTGAACGGAGCACCCGTTTACTACTTTCCGCGAGTTTCGCAGATCATTCACGATGGTTCCGGATTGAAATTCGATCAGCTGACGATCCTTGAAGCATCTTTAAAAGGGTCAGTCCACACTGCCTATCCCGTTCGCGCATTGCAGTTAGATGAGCGGATCACCCAGCTTCAATCTGGAGGCTTCGCCATTGTGCGCGATGAAACCAGCACTCTCGACGAGATCAATGATGTAGCAACGGAGCTGCGTGAGCAGCGGAAGATCCTCAACGCTATTGCCGAGAAAGTCGGGGCCACGGTCTAAGCCCAAATGATTACACCGTCCGCTCCATTGCTGGCTGCGCTCAATGCTTCAGAGAATGCGCCGCTGGACCTTTATGAGATCTACCTTGACGAAGGAATTTACTACTTTGCCGAAGTGGATATTACATGGGGCGGACATCATTATCTTCCATACGTTGAATCGCGGTCTACCATCGACCGCATTGATGGTCCTGAGTTCGACCGTGTGTCGGTGACGCTCTCGAACGTCGATCTGGAGATGGCTCAGATGATTCTGGGATCACGGATTGAAGGCCGCAAAATTGTCATCCGGAAGATCGACCGCAATGTATCGAATGACAGCATTGTCCTCTTTAATGGTCGGATGGAACGTCCGAACAAAATCAATGAAAAATCGGTGGTCATCGAAGCGTTCGAGTTACTTGGGTCGATCCAGCACGAAATTCCCGCACGGACCTTCAGCTTGCTCTGCCCATTCAGATTCAAGGGGGAGGAGTGTGGATATGAAGGAGAAGAAACGGAGTGCTCAAAGAGTTGGGCAGCGTGTTCCGCGTACAGTAACACAGCCAACTTTGGAGGCTTCCGATTTATCCCACATTCCGGGACGTTCCAGTATCAGCAGACTGAGACCAAAAGGTTTCTGGGCATCTTCCCTCGCAAAAAAACAAAGACAGTCCAGGCAGCTTTTAATTCAGTGGATGATACGCCTTATGGCGTGGGGATTCCCATCATCCTCGGTCGCGCGCAGATTGAAGGATTAGTGATTCAGCATGCGGATGAAGGTGAGCGTACAAAAATTCTGGCCGCCATGAGCGTCGGACCTGTTCATGGGTACCGCTTTGTCAGGGCGAACCAGATTGCAGTCGCCGACTGGAGCCCACATCAAGGTAATCGTGGAGGAGTCGGATCACAGGAGATCGATCATCGTTTCCCGCATTCCTATCCTTATGGTTATCTTGCCTATCTGGGCATCACGATTCCGTCAGAGGTAACGGAGGTCGACCCAGCACCCACGGTAACTGCAGTCGTGCTGGGTTGGCTGGTGCATCACTTCGACCTCAGCGGCAACTTCACCGAATATAAGTGGTCAGATAATGCCGCGCTCAATACGCGAGCTTTATTGGTTAAGCCATTGGCTCAGGGCGGAATGGGAATTCCGCAATCTGAGATTGATGATGTCGTTACAGCGCAAACAGCAGCATACTGCGACGAGATCATCCAGAATCCAACGGGAGATCAGATGATCTTTGTACCGGATGCACTGCGGGATGTGCGCTTGGGACTCGACTATCAGCGATTCCGCTCGACATGTGTCACTGATGGCGACGCAGAGAACGCTGGATTCGACGGACCTTATCAGGTGTACCAGCCGGGAATTAACGACGATACGCTGGTGCCAGATTTGGTGCCAGTGCGACGATTTACCTGCAATCTGGCTATTGGCCGACAAGGGAAAGCGATTGATATTCTTTACCGGAAGTGCCTTGCATCTTTCCGTGGCTATATCACCTATGGGCAGCATGGAAAAATCCAGATCCGCAGTGAAAAGCCAGTTCCGAATACCAAGCTTTCCGCAGATCATTCCTCCGGCTTCGCTACGCTCAACGTGGAGAGCAGCACAGGCTTTACTTCTGGGAATCTGGTCCTGATCGGTGCACTTACTCTCAATGCTGAAGTAGGGAAGATCCTCTCGGTTGGCGCTGGAACGATCACACTGACAAACGGTACGGAATACAGCCATTCCGAAGATGCTGTAGTGCACCTGATCCATATGGTTTTCGATGATGAAAACATTGTGGGCTCGGTTGAGTTTCCCCTTGAAAGTAAACAGCAATCGACGAACAGAATCTCTGTAAAGTACATCGATTCTGCTGCTGGTTTTGAAGAGCAGGTTGCGGAGATCAACGACTACGACCATCAGGAAGAGATTCACAAGGTCAACAACGAAGACTTTGATGGATCGGCCATTGATAGCTATTTTCAAGCTTGGCGCATCGGTCAGTGGAAGCTTGCAAAGTGCCGGGACCTCGGGCAGTTCGCTTCATTCAAATGCGATATCAAAGCAACTGTGCTGGAGATCGGAGATGTCGTTGCCGTTTCTGCCGTCGAATGTGGGTTGAGTGCAGCTCCATTTCGGGTGATTCAGGTGAGCTTCGAACCGGACGATGAAGTGACTATCCTGTGCCAGGCTTACGACCTTGGTGTGTATGATGATCTGGCTCCACGAGCGACTGCGCGAGTTCCTGCTGTGTTCAAGTCCGGTGTTCGGACTTCACCGAATCCGGAGATCTGGCATCCGAACGCTGAAGCGCCATTGAGCGGTGACCCCCTCTATAGCGAAGGTGATAAAACGTTCAGTCAGCGCCAGACATTTGAGGGAAACGACAACGTGCTGACGTTGACGGCCATCGGCGAGACGCCGGTGAATCACTTTTTGGAGATCGCTCCACCTGTGATGACATCGATTCAGTTTGCGACAACTGATGGGTCGATCAAGGGCGGCACACGCTACTTTCTGCGCCTGCATGCACAGCAGGCAGACGGGCGTCTTTCGCCACCATCGAATATGCTGGCCGTGGACATTCCGGGAGCCACAGATACCAACAAGATCACTCTGGGTGGCATCGTGTGGCCAGCGGGTACATGGGATCGATCCGTTGTGATTGGTGGCGAAGATACGGAAGTCATGTCAGTTCAGGCGGTGAGCACGCTGGATGAAACTATCGAGCTGACGGCAGCGTTTGGTCGATCCTCATGGGGTGCTCCCGGATCTCGTGTGCATCGGCTGCGCGCGAAAACAAAGCATGTCAACCATGCTGGCATCATTGGAGCTGTTGTTACTGCTGTGGATTCCACGTCCATCACTTGCAGCGATGTGGCGGACGATATCGACGACTGGGATGGCCGGATCGTTTCGATACTGAGTGATCGTACGGATGGCAGTGCCGCACCATGGAACTTCGCGGTAACCGACTACGACAAGGCCGAGGGTGTATTCACTCTTGCCACCGATCCCGCAGCGGCTGGAGTGGAACCGGGCGACGTCCTCATTATCTGCGCCACTGCCACTGCTGCCGATGAATCGAGCATCACAGATGTTGGCTGGTCGAATAAGTATGCGCGGGAAGGACTGACGGCGGCAGAGGATAACGGCAATCTGGTTCGCATCATGAGTGGCCCAGGGCGCGGCCAGATCCGGCGAATCTCCGATGTAATCAACGACGGGAAAACGCTGGTGGTAGATCGACCGTGGGACGTGATTCCAACGGGCGCAACGTTCATTGTTGAAGATGATTCGTGGACGAGTATTTCCGAATCAACCGTTCTCGATCAGGAAGTTCCGTCTTCACAGATGACGATTCGCACATCGCTGGATGTGATGCAGAGGAAGGTTGTCCTCCAGCAGATCTTCACGGTGGATGTGAACGGCCATGAATCAAGTGAAGAGAAGAGTCCTTTCCGTATGGCGTATCTTTATGCGCTGGCAGATCTGGATGCTGACGTTCCGCCAGATCCAGTATGGGGGCTTGGGGTACATGCTGGCCATGTTGAATTCTCAGGGCTGGGCTTTCTCGAACTGGTCAATGTGACCACCATCAGCGCTGCAACTTTTGGAGTCTGGTTTGTCGACGAATTGGATCCTCCAGCGACTGAACTTTCCAGCGGCATCAATGACGCTGTAGGATCACTCAATGGTGAAGATCTCAGTTTCTTCAGCAATGGAGACTATGCCCTGATTGATGGCGAAATCGTGCGTCTGGTGAATATCACCGGCAATAATGCTGCCGCACAACGCGGCCGCCTGGAATCTACTGCGACAGCCCACGACGGTGGCGCGAAGATCTGGAAGCTGAACTACAAGACGTTCATCTTCTCGTTTCCTGAGTTCTTTTTTGTCGATGGAAATATCGGGTCGTGGGGGCCGCTTGAGCCATTTCCATCCAAGGGCATCGTAGCCTCTGATTGCTATGTGACGAACTATCATGGCAACTCGAATACCGTCATCAGGAATCTTTCGTCTGCCATTGCTGGTGGACGGATGCGCACGCTCACTGGCCGACAGATTGAGCTGGTCGTGGATGGAGTGCTGGGTATCGAATCTAATGCAGTGGCCGACACTACCCTGCGTGAAGCATCCAGCTGGTTCACTATCTACGCTCAGGTAACGAATTCTCCTCTGGGTGCAAATATCGAAGTGGCGCTGAAAGTGAATGGTTCCACCTTCACAACGTTGACGATTGAAGCGGGAGATACGCTGTCAAACGTAGTGGAAGCGGGTGACCTGAACTTTGAATCCCTGCCAGCCGACACTGCGATTACTATCGACATCACACAGGTTGGGTCCACTTTTCCGGGTGAACGTTTAATCGTTCGCGTGGTGATGTAATGGACGAAATTTTCAAGCTGCAGCCGCATCGAACGATGCACCTGCAAGGCTTCAATGACTTCGGAGCTGCGGCAGCTCTGCACTCCGCTTCAGACTCCGGATTCACCGTCTCTGGAGTCTTCCGGGACATGGCAGACTTTGCCGTGCTGGTGCTCTTCGATAATGACGACTTCTATGGCCATCCGCGATTCAGCTACCTCCCGGATGGTGACTTCGGTGGAATCACACTTCAATTCGATCTGAAGTACACCAACCTACAGCCAATTGATTCTCCCAAGTTTGCCACCATCGACTGGCCATATCTCAACATTCGTCGACAAAATGGAGCGCTCTCACAGATCCGGCTGGTCGATTCGGCAACGTTCATCGGTGGCAGCCTCACCTTCGCATGGACGGAATTCACTCTGGTGGATGCGGGGATTCAGCCGTTTGACCGGGTTTCCCTGTGGTATGAAAATCTTGCCTTCGATTACACAGTGCCGGGTTCATTCGAAGCGGAGTATCCATTTTTTGCACAGGGCGAAGGGTATACGCATGAGATCGTTGTGGACGGTGTGAGGTACTCACACACCGAAGGGCCGGGTGAAGGTAGCGGCGACGTCGCCAATGCGATGGTGGCTGAGGTTACCGGAGATCCGAATGTCGATGTGATGATCGGCTCAGCCGCTCATACAGTACGACTGGTGCGGAAAGGATCTGATGGCACATCATTTCTTGTGACTTCGACATGGGGCGGTAGTGCCACGCTCTGGAGAGTCACCGCAACCACCGTCGTCAACAAGATTGCGCAGCAGATCAATGACGCAGACTATTCCTTAATCGGTTTGACCGTTGCTGTTTTCGGACTTACTATCCAGATCGGTGCTGATCGCTCAGGCTGGGACGGCAACATGATCCGCATGTATGCCACCAGCCGTACAGCATCGCTCTATTTCACTCCGGATGTTGGAGTCTTTGCTGGGGGCAATGCAGACGCAACATGGCGCGTGACCATCCCTCTTAGCGGCTTCTCTGATATCAGCAAGATGTGGATGACGTTCGCACCAAAGCTGCCTTATCAAATGACGTATATACCGGAGGAGTGGACGGCAGTTTTCACGAACTGGACGGTGACGGATTCACTTGGCAAGCGGAAGCTGCGTGTGGCAGGTCCACATTCCGTGCGGCTGGAAGAGGATGATCGCTGGGCGAAGTATGTGGGCTACTGGGAGCCTGCTCCAGAGAACTTCTGGTCAGGTGGCCGAGCAGTCAGGGCAGCGGCCACGGATGCCACTGTCACCATCGAAACTCACTGCGGACAGACCCACGATATCTATGTTGGTACCCGGCTCGATTACGACACCGGAATTATTGAAGCGCGGCTGGATGGTGGATCGCCTGTGTATATCGACTGTTGGGCGTGGGGCGCGTCCAGTCTCGAAAGCCAGGGTAATGCACGGCAGGTTCGCCGCAAGCTTTTCAGTGGGGTTTCTGCTGGTCAGCACGAAGTGGTTATTCGCCTGACGGGAACAAAGAATCCGAACAGTCAGGGCTTCTATTTCTATTACGATTTTCTGGAATGCGCGGTACTGAGCGATGTTCCGGATGCTGCCGTCACGCGTCCTGACGTCGGGGTCGCCTGTGACTATGGCACGGATCACACTTACAAGCTCTCACCACAAAGGCTGGTGTGGGCAATTAAAAAGCTGGGCTTTGTTGCGCCCATCGACCACTATGTTTCCGTCTTCTGGTGGAATCAGAGGAAGCGTAAAGGCGGCACTCTGCCGCAGTTAACTGTTACGTTTGGCGGAACATGGTCAGAGGCCGATTCAATCTCATTGACGTTTGGACCATCGTCTATTCCGCTAGGAAAATACTGTTTCGACACCGATACTTCACAGACGATAGCTGCTCACTTCGCATACTTCATCAATGAAAATTATGTCGGTCTCTGGGCCACGGCAGCAGGCTCAACACTTACCGTGAAGGTGCATTCTGCGGCTCCAAATTTTGGCGTGCCATTCACTATGTCAGTGTCTTCATCCGGGGGCACTGCGTCCGATTCCGGCTGGAGTAGCCTGCTGGGCGGTGAATTGAGCGAATGGGTGATTGATGATGCCGGGACTGCAATGAACCGCGCTGCAAGCGACTGGCATCGGGATTACTTTAAGGAGCTGGCGGCGAATTCAATGTCCTGTGTGGTCGCTTACTCACAGGAACTGGTGCTGCCTCCTGATGCACCTGGTCATGTCTGGATTCAGCGATACCCGGATGGAGAACCTGTTCTCACGGCCACTGGCTTCTCAAATAAAGCCTCTGCTCACTGCGCTTTCGCTCCGGAATTCCGTGCATACATCACAAAGGCATACAGGGAAGCTGCTGCGCTGATGCAAGCGGCGGGATTGCCGATCAAGCTCCAGTTCGGTGAGGTGTTGTGGTGGTTCTTTAAGAATCCATCAGGCATGGCCTTTTACGACGATCACACGAAGGCGCAGTTCCTGCTGGCACACGGTCGACCGATGGAAGTGTTTACCGATAGCTTCGACGATCCAAGTGTCAATGGCTATGTCGATGCGGACTTCCTGCGCGAGACGCTCCGGGATCATGTCGCAACGATCAGTGGGTCCGTGCTGGCTTCTTATCCATCCGCCCAGTTCGAAATCCTATGGCCGCTGGATGTCAACTATCCAGATACTCATCCACTGCTGCACTACATTAACCTGCCGGATGAGTGGAAACAGAAAGCTGGATCTGGACTGGATTCATTTCTGGTGGAGGGATTCCAGTTCGCGGGGATCGAGAGGAATCTCGAAAAGGTTTCACGATGCGCCGCTTATCCCTTCAAGGAACTGAACTGGCCGCGTGAAGATGTTGGTTATTTGATGGGGATCTTCAATGGTGGCTGGCCGTGGGAGAAAGACTTCCTACGTGGTCAGCGCACATTGGTCCCTGTGATGAAGATGTGGGCATACGACCACTTGTGTCTTTATGCCCGAGGGCTACCGCTACCGGAGGAGTCTCGCTATTCCATCCAGACGTAAAGGAGATGGGTTCAATGAGACTTCTAATTGCTTTACTGCTGATTGCATTCACGCTGGGCGCAGGCACACGCGTTCAGGATGTTTTATATCTTCCGAACGGAACACTTGCGAATGGTTCCGTGGTGATTACATGGCCGACTTTCACTGCTGCCAACGGTAAGGAAGTGCCGGAGAATACTGCCGGACTGGTCGTTCCCGTTCGCAATGGTGTCCTCAGCGTGGAGCTGGAGCCGTCAGATACGGCCACTCCGGCATTTACATACACCGTCCGTTACTCATGGATGGCTGGCGGTGGCGGTCCTCTTCAAACGTGGAGCGTGCCGACCAGTGAAGATCCGGTGAAGGTGGCCGCAATTCGAACCACCGAATCGATTCGTCCACCAACTACGTTCGCCTTAACGCAGATTCTGCCAATTGGATCTACCGGCGAGTGCGTCATGCGGAGTGCGTCTGGCTATACCGTTGAGCCGTGTCCAGGCGGGGTGGGATCAGGTGTGAATACATTCAACGGGCGGATGGGAACTGTGGTCAGTGTGGCAGGGGATTATTCCAGCTTCTATCCTTTATTGTCTGGCTCCTACGCAGATCCGGCGTGGATCGCCAGCCTGACGTGGGCGAAGCTGCTGAATATTCCGGCGACTTTCCCGCCTTCGGCCCATAGCCATGCGTGGGAAGCGATTACTGACAAACCGGCGACATTCCCGCCATCGAGCCATACCCATGATTGGGACGAAATTGCGGACAAGCCGCTGCTGTTTCCGCCAACTGAACATGACCATCTGGCCGAAGACATCAGCGACTTCGAGGAAGCGGTGCGCGGATCAATCACGGCACAGGGTGGCATTGAGTTCGATCCACTGACGGGCATCCTCACTTGTCCGGGCTGTGGCGGTGGAGAGGGCGGTCCGGTGAACTGGGGCGATATTCTCAGCAAGCCTTCTACTTTTCCACCGTCGACACATAATCACGCGTGGGGAGTAATTACTGACAAGCCCGAGAGCTTTCCGCCGTCCAGCCATGAGCATGAGATTGAGGACATCAACGGATTAACCTCTGCTCTGGATGACAAAGTGGACAACAGTAGCCTTCCGGCATTCCCTTCTGGCGCTGTAGTCGGATCGACCGATACCCAGACGCTTTCGAACAAGACGTTAACAGATCCCGCCATCTCATCCTTCGTGAATGCCAACCATGACCATGAGGATGCGGTTGGCGGCGGGAAGCTGGCGATTGCAGCGGTGAATGGGTTGCAGAGCGCACTGGATGACAAGCTGGATGTCGGTGGTACAGCGGCAAAGGTGACGGAGTTGGCGGCGGACCCTGATGTCTGCCCGTCCGGACAGGCACCACGAGGAGTGACCAAGACTGGAGATGCCACAGGATGCCAGTCGGTCAACGGGAGCAGCGGGGGAGGCGGTCCGGTTCTGGTTGTTGGTCAGGGTTCAGGAGCAATCAGTGGTTCAAATACCGCCATGTACATACCATTCAACGGATATCGGGTTAATGCCAGCGGTAGTGCGGTGAATCAGGTTGCTACACCTCCACCAGTAGCAGGGACTGTATCAAATTGCTGGGTTAATTCTGTAACGACTGTCGGCGGGAGCGGAGCTATGACTGCCACCCTATTTAAAAATGGAGTGGCCACTGACATTGAGATTGCGATGCCTGCCTCGGCTCCCAGTGGCGAGTATGCGGATGACATCCACTCGGTAAACGCTACTTTAGAGGATCGATTTTACTGGAGGCTCTGGAATAACTCAGGAGCGAACTGGACAACGACGCACGCAGTCTGCAAGATTACACCTTAAAAGTGTTACGCCAAAGGAAACGCGGTTTCTGGGGAGAGTTATTTCACACCTGTGGGCAAATTATTTCAGGCCGCAACATCCTGCTCTTGCAGGTGAAAGAGATGGACTATCCGGGAAAGAAACGGATCGAAGACTGGCCCAGTTGGGGAATTCCTGTCCTGCAATGGGGCAGAAGCCAGGGATCTATCATCGGCTACACGCATTCAGGCTGGGGGCTGGAAATCAAGGAAGACAAGCTACTCAGTTACGAGATGCCACCCTTTAATGGCATCGGAGCCAACGAATACATTGTGGGGGTAACTCACGGTCTGGTGGATCTGCTTTCTGCTGTTGATACTCCCTATCCGTGGGAACTCAACATCTGGTATCACACATTGAATGCTGGCTATCGAACACGCATCAGCGGAGAAACCGATTTCCCGTGTATCTATGATGAGCGTGTTGGACTGGGCCGCAGCTATGTTCGCCAGAAAGAACTCAATTATGACGACTGGGTGCAGGGGCTGAAGGAAGGCCGCAACTATGTCTCCGATGGCAAAAGCCATATCCTCGATTTCAAAATTAATGATGTCGAGATGGGAACCGGAAAAGATATTGCACTAGCGCGGACTGGAACCATCAATGTGACGGCTCAGGTTGCGGCGTACCTGGGCGAGACGCCTCTGGATGATATCCGTACCCGAAAAGCTGCGGATAAACCGTACTGGCACATCGAACGGGCCCGTATGGGAGACTCCCGGCGTGTCCCGGTGGAACTGGTAGTAAATGGAGAAGCTGTCGCCCGCAAAGAAATTACTGCGGACGGAAAGATTCAGGACATCAATTTCCAGACAAGGATCGAACGAAGCGCGTGGGTTGCTTTACGCATTCTGCCCAGCTCTCACACCAATCCCATCTGGGTCACAGTCGCCGACAAGCCCGTCCGCGAAAAGAAGAGCATCGAATGGTGCCTGAATGCCGTGGACCAGTGTCGCCGGCAGAAAGTAAATCAGGTTCGTCCGGAAGAGCGGGATGACTTCCATCGTGCATACGACTTTGCAAAAGAAGAGTACAAGAGAAGACTGGCTGAAGAGTAATCCCCTCCTAATAGAGGGGACCATTATCTTTACCAATATCCGGTCATTTCTTCTGCGCAGCAAAGGACTCTGCAATTTTCAGACTGATCGAAGCCGTATCCGCAAATGGAGTATTTGACATGACAGCAATGACAACTCCAGAGTCCGGCAACAGCAGAAGAGATGTCACCATTCCACCCATGAAACTTCCATCGTTGCCGATGGCACGAGTCTGTTTTCCCGCAAGAGCGAGGGTCCGGTTATACCAGCCAAGACCGTATCCGGTTTCCTCACCAGAGGGAAGTTTTTGTGAGGACTGAAGCAGACTGACCACAGCAGGATGCAACAGCTTTCCGTTCTGGATTGCCATTCCGAACCGCACCAGATCAGAGGGAGTGGAGGTAAATACACCAGCCCCGGCATAGCAGGAGAGATACCGTAGACGCATCAGATGGACTCCATATTTCGGATCTGACCGAAACCGTGCGGAGTATGACTGCACCTGTCCCGGAACTGGCTTCTTCCGCAGACTCGCTTCGGAATTCCGCGTGGCGTCAGGATCGTGGATCAACTCCCGGATCAGGATAAATCCGGGAAAATCCTCGCCGGCAATCAGCGCCTGGTCGGGCCCCGGATCAGCAACCGTATCCTGCATGCCCAGAGGTTTGAAGATCTGTTCATTCATGAACGCAAGAAAGGGTTGCCCCGAGGCAGCTTCGATGGCTGCACTCACCAGCACCCAATCATTTGCTGACTCTTGATACTTTGTCCCTGGCTGGAAGAGAAGTGGCTGGTTAGCAAAGAACTGAATGGCGTTGCCCGTTTCGTCACAACCACGGGAAAACAACGGCTCCGTGTTGCGGTCTTCCCCGATGATTCCTGCAGTATGCCCCATCACCTGCCGCAAGGATACGGGCCACTGCTTTTGTGGAAACTGCGGCACATATCTCTGGATTTCTTCATCAGGATTCAGTTTCCCGTTCTCCATCAATAAACCCGCAGCAGCAGAAGTCAACACTGATGAAGTCGTCCCAATTCGAAATCGATGTCTGGGAGTCACCGGCTCACTGATCCTGATATCTGCAAATCCGAACCCCTCCGCCCAGATCAGGGAATCCCCAATCCCAACAGCGACTGAAACACCCGGTAGATTCTGTTCGGCAACCCTGGTGCGTACTACCTGCCGACTCTTGTCTACCATCCCTGACCATTCAGGAGACACCGCACCAGTCATTACAGTCGGCATGCTTTCCGGTGTGGAATACAGCGGTGACGCGGTGAGACTCATGAAAACCCAGAGCAGCATCACCAGCAACACAAGCCCAAAAGGCAGGATTACTACCACCAGCCATCGGGGAATCATTCGTTTTATCACTTATCCTCCCATTGCTCTGTTTTCCTGAAGGACACAAACAGACCCTGACAGAATTATGCATAGCAGTATTATGTATGTCAAACAAATTAATTCGCTCGCTGAATTTTTAAGAATGACCACAATCAGGTAGTCTGATCGGGAGTTCGACCGGTATCTTCTGAACTCAGATGGTTAGCGCGCCAGATTGAGATACCAGACCCAGTAACCGGCTGACTGCCGAAAATACAGTTTGATATCGCGCCAGGTATCTTCCGTGAGCGGTTGCCGGGGAGATCCATAAGCCCGGATTCCACGGGCTTCCAGCATCTTTTTTGCGCGAAAAACGTGATAGCCATCACTCACGACGATGCAGGAGTCAAAATCCAGCCGGTCAAAGATTTCCGCAGCGGCAGCAATGGACTGAAAAGTGGACGTGCCTTCCATTTCAAGGATGATGTCTTCTGAGGGCACCCTCTTCTGGACCAGATAATCGCGGGCTGCTTCTGCCTCGGTAAATCGTGATCCAACTCCGAAACCACCAGTGACCAGAATCAGAGGAGCCAGTTCCTTTTCATAGAGATCCAGTGCATGATCCAGCCGGGCCTTCAGCACAGGGGAAGGCCTGCCCATGTACTCTGCCGCTCCCAGCACCAGAATGACATCGGCATTCCTTGCCTCATCGATATTGGCCTGGTAGGCAATCTCCACCGCCACCCAGACAAGTGCGAGACCAGCAGCAAGCAAAGCCAGTAAGAGGCTGAAAATAAAAAGTCGTCGCATACCGTTGTCGGGGGTTACTCTGATTTTAGCGAAGCACTTCCGATGTTACCTTGAAGGAAGTCGGTTCTCATGCTGTCCTCTCATTCATCCTCCGTATCCAGTGTTCGCAACCCATTGATCCGAAAGGTCCGTAAAGCATTGGACCACGGGTCACTGACAGAAGATGGACTGTGTGCCATTGAAGGCCATCATCTTCTCGAAGAGGCAATGCGCAGTGGACTGGAAATTGATCAGATCCTTGCATCCAGACCCGTGGAAGGAATCGATCAGTGGGTGGAAGTCCCGGATTCATTACTTGCGGAGATTGCCACCACACAGACCAGCCCGAAGGTCATTGCCCTTGTCCGCCCCCCACTCTGGTCAGAACCGGAACTGTTCCGGGCACCTGCGCTAACTGTCATTCTGGATGGCGTGCAGGACCCTGGAAATGCAGGCACTATTCTCCGTTCAGCAGAAGCCTTCGGAGCCACGGGAGTGGTGTTCCGCAAAGGAACGGTTAGCCCATGGAATTCCAAAGTTCTGCGTGCCTCCGCCGGATCCATCTTCCGCGTCCCGCATGTTGCAGGTGACCTGAAAATTCCGGTTCCTCTTTATGCGGCTGATCCGCATCGTGGTGCTCCCATCCATCATGTGGACTGGAGCGGCCCCTGCGCCATCATCATCGGCAGTGAAGCCCACGGGATCCGCCCCGATCTGGAATCGCTGGCCACCCCGGTCCGGATTCCCACACATCATGTGGAATCTCTGAATGCCGGAATCTCCGCCTCCCTGGTTCTTTACGAAATAGCGAGGCAGCGTGAGTTTATTTGAAGATCCCAAAGCAGCTCCTCTGGCTGAGCGCCTGCGTCCTCACACACTGGCAGATTATGTTGGACAGGAACATATCCTGGGGCCCGGAAAACCGTTACGCGCCCAGATTGACCGGGGAGAACTGCGTTCCCTGATTCTCTGGGGTCCTCCCGGAGTGGGCAAAACAACACTGGCCAACCTGCTCGCTCGCTCTATTCAGGCGGACTTCATGCCCTTCAGCGCCGTGCTTTCCAGCATCAAAGAGATCAAGGAAGTGATGGCATCGGCTGAACAAAACCGGCGCATCGGACGCAGGACTGTCATGTTCATCGATGAGATCCATCGCTTCAACAAGGCGCAGCAGGATGCTTTTCTGCCCTACGTGGAGCGCGGTGATGTCATCCTGATCGGGGCTACAACGGAGAATCCCTCATTTGAAGTGATTTCTGCTCTTCTCTCACGGGCCAGAGTCTACGCCCTTCGTCCACTGACTCCCGAGGAGATCACCATTCTTCTGGAACGGGGACTCAAACAACTGGAAATCGCTGCCGAACCGGAACTGATCGAACAGATTGCCATTCATGCCAATGGTGACGGACGTACGGCATACAATCTGCTGGAATTGGCTGCTTCGAGTGCAGTGGATGGCACAATTCCAGCCACTGCACTCGAAGATCTGCTGCAGAAAAAAGTCCTGCTCTATGACAAGTCAGGTGAAGAGCATTACAATCTGATCTCTGCATTGCACAAGAGCGTGCGATCCTCTGATCCGGACGGCGCCCTTTACTGGCTGGGCCGCATGCTGGAAGCTGGCGAGGACCGCATGTATATCGCACGCAGGCTGGTCCGGATGGCAGTGGAAGATATCGGTCTTGCCGATCCGCGTGCTGTGGAACAGGCCATCGCGTGCCAGCAGACGGCACACTTTCTGGGAGTTCCGGAAGGAGATCAGGCGCTGGCTCAATGTGCCATCTATCTGGCTGTCGCTGCAAAATCAGATGCGGGATACCGGGCACTGAATGATGTCCGGCAGGTAATCCGGACTACTGTTGCCGAACCAGTTCCCTTCCATTTAAGAAATGCTTCCACCAAATGGATGAAACAGTGGGGATACGGTGACGGATATGAGCATGCCCACAACCAGCCGGAGGCGATTACCGCAATGGAATGCCTTCCTCCCTCTCTGGCTGATCGAATTTTCTATGAACCCCTGAACAGAGGGCTGGAACAGAAAATTGGAGAGCGCCTCACGACACTCCGCTCCAGAAAAAAAGCCTTGAAAAATGATACTTCAGGGGAGACGAAAGCTCGATAAGACATTATTCTATTTATTGAGTTTGCGAAAAGTTCTGATTGATGGAAGATAAAACTATTCGGTACCACCGTACTAGTTCGATAAACAGAATTTTCTCATGTGAATTAGAAATGCGCCCTTTATCGTAGAAAAAGATAGTAAAAAAATAAACGAAGAATTCAAATAAAAGAATTTGGATCCTTTGGAGGTAAGAATGTCAGAACGTAGAGGAGCTGATCGGTTCCCCATTCAGCGAGATGTCAGATACAAAGTGCTCAGCCGCCGCACCGCTGATCTGGCGGGAATTGGTCAAACCGTCAACATGTCCAGCTCCGGTATTTTATTCAGTACAGACGAAGATCTTCAGGCCGGCCGACAGCTTGAAGTTTCAGTTGCCTGGCCAGCGCAACTCAATAACACTACCCCGCTCAAACTGGTTGCCCGTGGCCGCGTCGTTCGTGCCGAAGATGGAAAGGCTGCCCTTGAAATTCAGCATTACGAGTTCCGCACACAGGGAAAGCTCCTTTAGATTTATCCGCCCCGTACAAGCTCCGGAGTAGTGGCTCGCGCCTCATCCTTTCCTCCGCTATGAGAGGGTGCCCCACTACTCCGGTTTTTTCCACCGACAATAGAGGTTCATGATCAAAACGGTGATCTTCGACCTCGGGAAAGTCATTGTCCCCTTCAGTTTTGAGACTGCATACCAGACGCTTTCAAAACAGTATGGGCTGGATATTCGAAAAATCCCGGAACAGTTAAAGCAGACTGATCTGTTTATCCGTTATGAATCCGGACAGATATCTACTGCGGCCTTCGTGGAAGAGATCACCCATCATCTTGGATTTCAAGCTTCTATTGAAGAATTTGGTGAAATCTGGAGTTCTATTTTTGAACGGCGAACCCTGATCCCGGATACGCTGTTCCAGGCACTGAAAGAAAATGGATACCGCCTGTTGCTTCTGTCCAATACCAACCAGCTCCACTTCGATTTCATTCGCAAGAATTACCCGGAACTGCGACACTTCGATCATTTCGTCCTGAGTCATGAAGTGGGTGCGATGAAACCATCTCCGCTGATCTATCAGGAAGCAATCAAACAGGCACACTGTGAACCACAGGAGTGTTTTTACACGGATGATATCGAGCCGTATGCAGCTGCCGCACGGGAAGAAGGGATTGATGCAGTCCAGTTCAAAAACTACGAGCAGCTCAGGGAAGAGCTGCTCGCAAGAGGATTGAAATTCCAGTTGGCCTAGAAGACAAACTTCAGGGCAAACTGAATGTTTCGTGGCGACTGGACCTGATCGGTAATTGCACCAAAAGTTGCAATGTTATTGATGCTCCGACCTGGGGCAGCCCAACTGACAGTGTTCAGGACGTTAAACGCTTCTGCGCGGAATTCAAAGTAGCGGCGTTCCGCAATATTGAAACGCTTTCCAACAGAAGTATCCAGACTGAAGTATCCTGGCATCCGTTCCGTACCAATACCCCCGTTTCCAAATTGCCCGTCAGCCGCCTGTCCATAAGCGCACTTTCCATCATCCACGCCGGGTGTTGTACAGAATGGACTGACCCGGTTATTCGGATCGGGGAAGAGCCCAAACCAGTCATCCACAGTACGGATCTTGGAGTTCATATCCCGATAACGATTGGGACGGAATCCACCACGAGTTCCCTGCCCTGTATTGTTGACTCCTGTCTGGATAGTGATCGGGAATCCTGTATGGTAGTTCGCAAAGTAATTGATTCCCCATCCACCCAGGATCAGGTCAGCACCCTTGTTTGAGAAGGTATGCTTCCGGCCCACACCAAATGGCAGTTCGTAAAGACCGCCAACGGTCAGGTTATGCCGGGCATCAAAGAAAGCCGGACCACGATTTCCCCGACGATCATAGGCATTCTGCCAGTAGGCGCCTTCACCAGCGGTGAAGCCACTGCCGTAATAACCAAGGTTATCCGTCAGAGTTTTGCTGAGAGTGTAGCTGACTTGCATTTCCAGCCCCTCTGAGAAACGCCGCCGCAGTGAAGTTTGCAAAGAGTTATAGTCCATGGTTGCTGAAGCTTCTGTCAGAGCAATATTTCCAAGATTGGGCAGAACGTTATACAACGGACGCCGTGTATCCAGAGGAGTCCAGGTGTTATAAGGACCATTGCCCGGTAAAGGCTGATTGGCTTCATGCGGTGCCACCAGATGCCGTCCGCGCTGCGCGACGAAGCCGGCAGAAACAGAAGTATAGTTATCCAGACGATGCTCAAGAGTGATATTCAGCTGCTGAGTGGTCTGGGGTCTCAGGTTAAGATCCCATGCCCGTCCCTGCAGAGATGTTCCGATCACTCCGGGAGGCCGAGGGCTGTCAAGAGTAATATTCTGTGTCACTACATCGTTGAAGCCTGTGGTGATAGTTCCTGGTGTTCCCTGATCAAACTGAAGATTGGACTCAATAAAGAACGGTGGATTTAAGGGTAACCGGAGATTTGCTCCAGTGCCTTCCATAAAGCTGATGTAAGCATAACCAGCCCGCAGCACAGTATTGCTTCCCATGGTCCAGGCAAATCCTACACGGGGCATAAACTGCTTCCAGTAGCCGTTATATAGGGCACGGCTATTGCCGTTCTGCCCGGCATACAGAAGTTCACCAGTCGCCGGATTCACATTGACCTGTCGATCAGCCACCTCATAGATAGGCTGCATGTACTCCCACCTGAGACCAAGATTGAGAGTGAAATTAGAAGAAACACGGATATCATCCTGGAAGAACAGTGCAGAGCGCCAGGAGCGATGTCCCCACTTTCCGGTTACAGAGCCACGACCTTTGGAATAGAGAGAGTCTGTCAGAAAATCTGCATATTCCACGCCAGTGAACGTTCCGTTATAGCTGAATGTTCCAAGTGCTCCATTGTTTCCGGCATAATAGCGGTTCTGCTGAGTGCGGATAAACTGTCCGCCCATCTTGAGCAGATGTTTTCCTTTCTGAATGGTCAGGTTGTCGTAGTAGATGAACTTGTTATCTACAGTAGAGCCGATGGTTGCTGCAGTTCCAATACCAGTGAGCCCTGAACCGAGCCCCACAGAACTCAACCCTTCAATTGGCTGCCCGCCCGCAATTCCAAATGCCTGATTCCCATTGGCCCCGAGTAATCCGCTCCAGTCCCGCACGCCATCATGAATTCCAATCCGGGAATATGCCACACGAGCTTCATTCACGATTGTCGGGGAGATGGTTTTGGTCCAGTTGAGAACCCCTGACATGGTGGGGCCTTCCTGTGTTCCGGGCATTTGTACGGCCAGTGGACGAAGACTTCCATAAGACTCATATCGACTGATAGACCACCGTCCCGAAATGCTGTCTGAATCTGAAGGCCGCAGATCAACCTTTGCATCGGCCTGATGGTTATTGAGTGTGTCGGCCGTGCTTCCTCCGTAATTCTGAGTGATACCCAGAGGGCCCGTTCCTGGCTGATTGGGCAGGGGGTACAGACTGGTATCTGAAAAAAGTTTTTGAGCTACAGGGTTGGTAATTCTTCCTGCCGGAATTCGATTATTGGGGAAGGGTTGATTATTGTTCATGGGGTCCCTTACCACTTGCCCAATTCCACTCAAATCTCCGTTTCTCCAGGCAAGTGGAGCCACACTGGCATTGTCCGGACCACTGGATCTTTGAAGAGTGCCTTCATAATCGACAAAGAAAAATGCTTTATTTTTCTTGATCGGTCCTCCAAAGGTTCCACCAAAGATATTTCTTTTGAAAGCAGTTCTTTCAGCAGTGCGTGGAACACGGTTCCGGAAGAAACCATTTGCATCCAGCTTGTTGTTTCTCAGAAATTCAAAGACACTACCGTGCAGTTCATTGGTTCCACTTTTGATGGTCATCATGACAGAGGATGCGCCCGAGTTTCCATAGTCAGCACCCATGTTTCCGGTGAGGACTTTCACTTCTTCCAGCGCATCTACGTTTGGCTGATATCCAATCCGGTTATCCATGGAATCGTTAACATCCACACCATCCAGCATGAAGTTGTTGGTCTGTTCACGATTGCCATTGACATACGGACGAGCCTGAAACCGGGATGATGTACTCAACCCCTTGGGGTTCGGCGAAATGGCACCGGGCATCATCAATGTCAGTGCAGCGAAATTTCGCCCATTCAATGGGAGCGAGGTGAGCTGCTGTGCAGTAAGCGAATCGCCGGTCTGGGTCGATTCTGTCTGCAAAATGGGAGCTGCGGCATCCACACTGACGGACTGTGTAGCGTCTCCAACTTCCATCTTGATGTCGACACGAGCCGTCTGATTGACTTCCAGACGGAATGGCCCTAATTGCGACTTCTTGAATCCGGATGCTTCCGCCGTCAGATTATACTGGCCGATTGGCAGAAACAACAGGTTATAAGCCCCTGAGTTATTGGTAGTAGAACTGTATTCCACATTCGTGCCGCTATTGGTGGCAACGACTTTTACATTCGGAATGACAGCACCAGATTGATCTGTAAGTGTTCCGGTAAATGATCCGGTAATGGTTTGTGCGGCAGCAAACTGAGCTGAAAACGCGCACAGGGACAAAAAGACTGTTGTCTTGAAAATTTCCCTCATAGACTCCCCTTATGGCGAAATTGTAAGAGGATTTTAAAAAAAATGAAAGCCTTTTGTGATCAAATTCTTCGTGAAATTACTTTTGATTACATCGGTTTAATAAAGGAAAATCTCATCGACAGGCTTTGACTGGAGCCAACCATTGCAGAGGATGGACGGGCACCCCATGAACATTCACACTGAAATGAAGGTGCGGCCCGGTTGAAAATCCAGTAGATCCCACATGCCCAATAACATCGCCCTTTTTTACTGTTGATCCCTCCGTCGCAATTACCTTCGACAAATGGATATAAGTTGTCTGCAACCCCTGTCCATGATCGAGCCCAACAGTTCCTCCCTGCCGGGTAAACATGGCAGCTACCTTTACTTCCCCATCAGCCACTGCCCGGACAATCCGCCCTGTAGGGGAATTGAAGTCCAGCCCTCCGTGAAAGTTTCCGGTGAACTTTCCGTCATGCAATCGCTTTACGCCAAATGGGGATGTCGTGCATTCAGGCACAGGGTTTCGGATCGGTCTGGCCCATAAACGTACAGGTGAAAGATAGGCACGGAAATCCGCCATCTTCTTTCGTTCGTCTGTGGAAGTGGTTGTCGACCGCATCCGCTTTGTCGTCCGTATATTCTGTTGCAGGTACTTTCCATCCACAACCCGGACCAGTGCACGATGCACCACGGTGTCCTTTTCGTCGAGAAACTCCAAAGGGAAACGCCCGATCTTCTGAGTGACAGGCACTGGCATCAATCCTTCTTTCCGGGAACCTTGCGGATAAAGAGGAATCTTTTTACCCAGGAAACGAGCATCTGTCACGGCTTCTACATTCGTTGCCAGATCCAGAACATATCCCTGACGGACTGAGCTTTCAAACTCATAACCGGACTCCTGCGCCAGACAAAAACCGGCAATCATCAGACAGAGAAGAATTTGGCGCATTCTTTTATTCTGATCTATCCAATGCTGCTACTCCTGCCGAAGAGCAATCACAGGGTCGATGCGTGCAGCACGTCTTGCCGGAAGGTAACCGGAAAGTCCGGCAATGATGATCAGAGTGAGAACAACGCCGATTAGTGTCATCGGGTCATATGGGCTGACATGAAACAAAATGGCTCCCAGCGCTCGTGAAACCAGCAAGGAACCACAAATACCGATGCCAACTCCGATAGCCACAAGCTTGAGAGCATGGCTTTCCACCATCCAGATGACATCCATCATGCTTGCGCCCATGGCAACCCGAATTCCGATCTCCTGTGTGCGCTGAGTCACCATATAGGACACGACTCCACCTAACCCGATGACAGCCAGCGTCAAAGCCAAAGCAGCGAATACTCCCATGAGAATCAGACTGAACTTTCGTTGAGCTAACTTCGAGGACACTATTTCATCCATGGTCTGGACCGCATAGACAGGCTGAGCATTATCGGCAGAGAGAATCGCACGACGTACCGATTCGGCCATCTGCGCGGGAGCATTTGAAGTGCGCGCCACGATACTGAGAGAGGGTGCGAAGTTCGGCATCACTCCTGGTTGCTGAAAATAGGGACCATAGAGCTGCACGGGAGCAGGCTTTTCCAGATCCACATTGCGAATATCCGCAATGACGCCGACAATTGTTCTCCATGTCGGTGGATTTGTCATGCCGATCTCCAGCCTGCGCCCAATCGCATCCTGCCCCGGAAAGTAGGTACGGACAAGCTGCTCATTCACGATACAAACCAGTGGAGCCCGGTCATCATCGGCATTGGTAAAGAAACGTCCTTTCACCAGCCGTACTCCCATGGTCTGGAAGTACTCTGGCGATACCGTAAAAAAGTCGGAAAACGGAGCGTTCGCAGCAGTGACAGGAGGAAACCCTTCAAAGTGCATCATGAATCGGGGATTACCCTGCAAAGGAAGATCTGTTGTAAATCCGGCTGCAGAGATACCAGGTAATGCCTTTACATTCTCCAGAATGTCCCGTCCCAAACGAATCTGAGCAGGCACATTCTCAGCATATTTTGTGGGAAGAGGAGTTACACGCATAGTGATCAGATTCGATGAATTGAATCCGGCATCTACCTGCATCAACGCATAAAGGCTACGGGTGAGTAGGCCAGCACCGGTTAAAAGAATGACAGCAGATGCCACCTGCGCAACTACAAGGGCACCTCTCAAGCGTCCACCGGATGAAACACCTCTACCTCGTTCCTTCAGAGTCTGGTTCAGATCTACACGAGAGAGTTTGAGTGCAGGAATCAGACCAAACAGAAATCCGGTAATCAGAACGGCAGCGGTTGTAAAAACTAATGCCCGCCCATCGATCGCTACCTGTTCCAGTCTGGGCAGGTTTTCCGGGGCCAGCAGCTTCAATGCGAAAAATGCTGCATAAGCAAGGATTAGTCCAAAAACTCCCCCGGCGGCACTCAACAGCATACTTTCCGTCAGCATCTGAAAAATCAGCCGTCCCCGTGCCGCACCAAGTGCAGCGCGGACAGCCAGCTCCTGCTTGCGGATAGCTCCCCGTGCCAGCAAAAGATTAGCGACATTGGCACAGGCAATTGCAAGAACAAACCCAACAGCACCCAACAAAGCAATTAGTGCTGGACGAACTTTACCTGTCAGATCCTCCGCCATGGATGTCACCAGAATGCGTTTATCCCTGGCTATTTCCGGATGCTCTTCTCCGATGCGATTCAGGATGACCTGGAGTTGTGCTTCCGCCTGCTCTCGTGTGGTGTTGTCTTTGAGTCGGCCAATTCCGTAGAGGGTATGAGTATGTCGGCGGACGCTCTCTTCTGATGAAAATGTAGCCGGAATCCATAATCTGGCTTTTGCTGGATGGCTGAACCCAGGTGGCAATACTCCGATGACATCATAGGGATGGCCATTCAGATTGATCTTTTGATCAAGAATCGCTGGATCAGCTCCAAACCGCTCTACCCATAGGCCATGGCTCAAAAGGACAACAGAGCCATTTCCATATTCCATTTCCGCTGCAGTAAACAGCCGTCCCATTATTGGCTGGATACGTAAAACATCGAAGTAATCTGCCGTGACTGCAACAGCAAAGTGGCGTTCCGGATCAGAACCAGCTTTGCCAAGGCTGACTGGGTTATTTCGATAGGCACCCAGTTTTTCAAAAAACTCCTGCCCTGCATGGAAATCAAAGAAATCAGCCGGAGGAATGGGAATTTCATCTGTTGATCCTTGAGCGGCGCGCTTCGGGAAAAGCTCATGAATGTTGACCAGACGTGCAGCATCGTCATAAGGGAGTGGCTTCAGAAGAACACCATCAACGATGCTGAACATCGCCGTGTTCGCACCAATCCCCAGCCCAACCGCCAGGACTGCTGTCAGGAAGAATCCCGGATTCTGCCTGAGTGTGCGGAGAGCATACTGCAGGTCCTGCATTCAGATATTCCCTCTATGATAACTGGCAATTACCTCCCTTTTATGCTGATTGCTTTCAGAACAGCGCTCAGGCAGCATTGCAAGCTAGTATCCCTAAATCATTTCAATGAAAGTCGACCAAACTCCTCTTTAAGTTGTTTATTTAATTGTTTTTAACATTAAATTGACATAATTCCAGGAACAGAATACATTATAAAAAGATAATCATTTTCATCTGGGAGATCAGGTGAAACTACAGCTTGCAAATTCCGCCCCAAATCATCTACTCAAATAAAACAATCTAAAAGGGGATATTGCAGCCATGACACTTCACACAAAAGTAATCGAAGTGTCGATCCACCCTTTAACATGAAAGTGATTCTCAACTAGCAGGTTAGCGGTGTACTTGTACATGCCTGGAACGCGTCCCTGCCTGAAGTCGTCAGGCTGAAGTTCTTCTTCAGCCATCAACGAGGAGAATCGTAGTGAATGAATGTATTTCTGATGCTCTGCCCTCTCACAGTGAAGTGGGCAGGAAGCACATCTTGTGTATCGCTCTTGGTTTGGCAGCAATCTTCGCAGCCCCATTGCAGTTGAAAGGTCAAACTGTTCCGGCATGTTCGGGAGTTGTTTCTGGTGAATCCGCCAAAATCACTGGAAGAATTCTTGACCCATCAGCAGGAGCAGTACAGGGGGCAACCGTCACCCTAGAATGCGGCGCTGTTTCGCATGAAACAACTACCGATAGTGATGGTTATTACTCTTTTGACGTACAACCCGGATCGTACAACCTGCACATCAACAAAAATGGTTTTGACCGCAATATCAAGCTAGTGACTGTTTCATCCGCCCAAACCCTGACCAATGAGGATATTCGACTATCACTAGCCAACGCTGCTGAAGCGGTCACCGTAACTGCCGGTGGATTTGAACAGCTCGTTGTCGATGCACCAGCCAGTGTATCCGTACTGACACGGGAAGAGCTTCAAACCAAACGTGTGCAAGATCTGGCACAGGCCCTGATTGACGTTGAAGGTGTGGACGTCGGGCAGAATGTCGGAAAAACAGGTGGTATGACCATCAGCATGCGCGGAATGCCCAGCGAATACACCCTCTTTCTGATCGACGGAAAGCGCCAGAATTCGGCCGGTAGTGTCACCCCCAATGGCTTTGGTGAAACCGCCACCAGCTTCATGCCACCGGTTGCAGCCATCGAAAGAATCGAAGTGGTCCGCGGTCCTATGTCCACCCTTTATGGTTCGGATGCCATGGGTGGTGTCGTCAACATCATTACCCGGAAAGTGAGTGAGAAATGGTCCGGATCCATCAATGTCAATGGAACTCTTCAACAAAATCGCAGCTATGGTGATACCGGACAAGGAACGTTCTATCTGACAGGTCCTGTCTGGTCAGACCGTATTGGACTGGCATTGCGAGGAAGTGCTTTCCGCCGTGAACCAGCAGCACTGAAGTATGAAAACGTAAATGGCGAACTGGTCCCCATTACCAGCTTCGGCATGAGCCCCACCAATTCAGACATTTTCAACCTGGGTGGCCGTGTTTCCATCGTGGCCAACAAACAGAATGACTTCTATGTTGACTATGACAACATGACCCAGAACTACAACAACAAGGACCGACAGTTGGGAACAGTGGGACTTCAGGGTGGTTATGCGGATTACATGAAGTTTCGGCGCAACCAGTTACTGCTTTCGCATCAGGGACGCTACCGTTATGGAATTCTCGATACAAGCCTGACCCGGAATACGACAGACACACTGGGCCGCACAATTCCTCCCGGCACTCCCGGACGTACGCCCGGTGATCCTCGCACACTGGAAGCAACCAATACTATTCTGGATTCCAAGTTTGTCGCTCCCATCACCACTCGTCATATGCTCTCCGTTGGTGGCCAGTGGTGGAATGCTCACATGATCGATGCCGTTGCCCCTAATCCTTATAATCACAAGCAGGGTGCTCTGTTTGCAGAAGACGAATGGCGCGCTTTGCGTCAGCTTACCTTCACCGGAGGCATTCGTTACGATCACCACAATACATTTGGCAGCAACATCAGTCCCCGTGGATATGTGGTTTATCGTCCTTTTCAGATTCTTTCTGTTAAAGGTGGTGTGAGCCGCGGATTCCGTACTCCTCAGTTGAATCAGCTCGCCAATGGCATTGTCGGCTTCGGAGCACAGGGAACACGCCCGCTGATCGGCAGTCCCGGCCTGAAACCGGAAACCAGCACCAGCACTGAAGTCAGTGCCACCCTTCTGCTGAGTGGATTGAGTTTCAGCACGACTCTTTTCAATAATGAATTCCAGAACAAGATCGCAGCAGGCCCCGGCCTCCCGAACTGCAGCTTCGTCGGTGCTCCCAACAGTCCTGGCTGTGTCGATTTTGGATACTGGCCAAATCTGGATTTTTTTGGCCAGAGCATCAATGTGGATGAAGCGATCACACGCGGCGTGGAAGCCAGCATGCGCTATCGCTTCCTGCGCAAGTGGGAAGTAATGAACAACTACACATTCACCAAAAGTGAACAACGTAGTGGCGTTGAAATCGGCCAGCCATTAGTAAATACCCCCAAGCATATGTATAACTCCACAATTCGCTATGCTGCAACGCAAAAGCTGAATACATGGCTTCGCATTGAAGCTCGTAGTAGCAGAACTCGTGGAAGTGGTGTAACCCAAGAAGCAGCAACTGCTGCCATGGGCCCTTATAAAGGATACGGGCTGATGCACCTTGGGGCGGGATATCAGATCAGCAAGCAGATCGCTGTGAGTGGAACAATTTACAATTTACTGGGAACAGACTTCCTTGGGTACTCACCATATATTGCAAATGGGGCAACCATGTATGCCAACCACTACAACATTCTCCAGGAACCCCGCCGTTTCTGGCTGTCTGTCACCTACAACTTCTGATCTTTGGACAGCAAGTTCATTATGGCGTTCCCGATTCACTTGGGGAGCGCCATTTCTTTTTACAGGCGGCAGAGTGGAATGTCAGTCAATCAATCCTTTACGCACGGCAAAGCGGACCAGTTCGCCCGTGGAATGAAGGTTCAGTTTCTCCATGATCTTTCCCCGATGGGCATCAATCGTGTAAACGCTGAGATTCAGCAGACCAGCAATTTCCTTGTTTGTTTTCCCTTCAGCAATCATTTGAAGAACTTCCCGTTCACGACTGGACAGCAGATCCACAGGATCTGACACATGCTTGCGATAGTCGGTTAAAACAGACTCGCTTACACCCGGACTGAGATATCCATCCCCTCGTGCAACGGCCCGGACTGCCGCAATCAGATCAGACTCCATGGCGTCCTTCAACAGATATCCGCTGGCACCTGCGCGCAGGATCTCCCGGACATAGACCGAATCCTTATGCATGCTGAGGGCGAGAATCCGAGTGCGTGGCAGAAATTCAATGATCCGGCGGGTGGACTCAATCCCGTTCAGTTCCGGCATGGTGACATCCATCACCACCACATCAGGCTTCAACGTGGAACAGAGCTCAACAGCATCTCTTCCATTTGTGGCCTCACCAATTACCTCAAAATCATCTTCACTTGCCAGAATCATGCGGAACCCCTGCCGTACCAGGGCATGATCATCAGCCAGGAGAATTCTTGTCTTTTTCTGCATCGTCACTTTCTGCCTGTATTGCCGGAGCTGATACCTGAATAGCAAATCCTTGAGGGCGAACTCGTTCAATCAGCAACTCTCCGCCGATCTGCTGCGCTCTTGCTTTCATTCCAATCAATCCAGTTCCTGCACGCTTTCCCTGACGGAACCCTTTTCCATCATCTTCCACTGAAAGCACAATACGGTCTTTTTCCTGCAAAAGCTGGACAATCACGTCTTTCGCTTCCGAATGACGAGCAATATTGGTTAAAGCCTCCTGTGCGATCCGAAACAGATGTGTCTCCGTTTCATCCCTCAACCGACCCTCAAAGTTTGAGCGAAAAGAAACTTTCATTCCCGTTCTTTCTCCAAACCGTTCACACAACCAGCGAAGGCTGGCATCTAGACCAAAGTCATCGAGAATGACTGGACGAAGAAGCTGTGAGATTTCACGAACATTGCTGATTGCCTGATCCACAATCTCCACACAATCCGCTCTTTTGGCTTCGAGATTTGCGGGATTGATTGATCGAAGATTTGCCTTCAGAACTGCCAAACCCTGCCCCAGCTCATCATGTAACTCATGAGAAAAGCGTCTGGCAGATGCCTCCTGCCCCTGCAACATCTGCCACGAGACATGCGCGAGTTCATTTGATTGCTCTTCGATTTTCTGGATCGATCGTCCGATCAGACGAACTGTAATCATTGCACACGCAATCGCCAAAATCAGACATACGCCAGAGAGTGCAGTCGCATATTGAATTTCCTGAGTTCTCTCTTCTATGTCCACTTCAAGGCGGATAGCTTCTTCCGCTTCTGAATTTTTCAGTGCCATCTCCTGAAGGGTCGAGAGCAGATCTTTGGAATCCAGTTGAATCTCATTGGCACTATGAAATGCCACCATGCTCCCAATCAGCAAAAAAAGAATGACCAGAGAAAAACCCAGAATCAGTAATTTACGTACTGTCTTATGGTGAAGGTTTTCCAGCATTGAAATTTCTGCAACAACTTCCATTTTGCCCTCAACTGAAAGAATGACGAAACAGAGGCATTCCATCTATAGCGAAAATGCAGGAGGAATGACACACAAATTCAGGAAGCAGCCTAATGCCTTTTCTGATCGTCTATCCCGAATCAAGGGAGTAGTCCAGAATCCTTCTGTTGATCAGACTAGGGTTGAGATCAAGACTTTCGTCATAATCTCAACTATGGCCCGTTTGCTACTAGTCGTCCTCTTCAGTCTTGGACTTTCGGCCGGACCGCCCCAGACTCCTCCCCTTCCGGGGACAGTCAATCTTGAACAGGCGATTCAGGAAGCCCTGAACCATAATCTGGATCTTCTGGCCGAAAGATATAATCTCTCTCTTGCGGAAACACGCATGATCACAGCCAGGCTGCGTCCAAATCCTGTAGCCAGCCTGGGATACAACTACATTCCGATTCCGGGAACAGGCTTCAATTATCACGATGGAGTAGGCCCTACAGAATGGAACAGCCGGGTAGATTTCATCCTGGAACGAGGCGGAAAAAGAAATCGCCGTATTGAACTGGCACGGCAGGATCGTGAAGTATCAGAACTCGGCGTCCAGGACACAATTCGTGGGATTATCTTTGCTGTTCAAAGCTCGTTTGTGGATATTCAATTGGCAAAGGAAAGTCTGGTTCTGGCACAGGATAACCTGAAGGCATTTCAGGGAATCGTGGATGTTAATACTGCAAGAGTCAATGCAGGGGATCTGGCCCGGGTTGAACTGACACGTATCCAGGTAGCAGCCCTGCAATTTCAGAATGCAGTTCAACAAAACGAAATGCAACTCAATCAGGCAAAAATCAGACTGCAGCAACTACTCGGAAGGCCGGCGGGACAACCTGACTTCGATATTGAAGGGGACATCAGAAGAGACACAACAACATATGATGTCACCCAACTACAAAGCCTCGCACAGAGCAATCGACCGGATATTCAGGAAATTCAGGCTTCACAGGCTCGGTCCCAAGCAGATATCCGCTTACAAATTGCCCAGGGGAAAGTGGACTATTCCGTTGGTGCTCAATATTCCTATCAGCGAGTCAATCCGGGAACAGGAAATACAGTCAGCGTCTTTTTCTCCGCACCGCTTCCTGTCTTTAATCGAAACCAGGGAGAGATCCTGAGAGCTCAGCGTGAATCTGATCAGCTAATTGCCCGACTGAAGGCAATACAGAATTCTGTAGATGCAGAAGTCCGCTCTGCGTATCAGGGATACCTGACAAACCGGAATCTACTACAGAATATTGAAACCAATATGGTCAATCAGGCCAAAGATGTTCGACGGATTACAGAATATTCTTATCGCCGGGGAGAGGCTTCCCTTGTAGAGCTTCTGGATGCGCAAAGAGCATTCAACGATACAATGCAAAGCTACAATCAAGCGCGGGCAGACTTCGCACGAAGCCTGTTTCTGCTGGATTCTGTTACAGGACAACAAGCGAAATGAGATTCCATACGGGTTCAGTAATTGTGTTGCTGATTTCCCTGTTTTCTATCGGCTGTGGAAGTCATCAAAAGGCCACGCCCACCTCTTCAAAACCTGAAGTCAATCAGGATCATGCTGGGGATGGTTATGTCAGAATTCCTGCGGACTCTCCCAAACTGAAGCACATAGCGGTCACAGCCGCCACAATCGCAGATGTACCCACAGAAGAAGTATCCGCACCAGCGACAGTGGAAGCGAACGTAAACCGGCTCACACACGTCTCCCTTCCTGTTCCAGGAAGAATCATTACTGTCTCAGTCCTCATTGGTGATTTTGTGCAAAAAGGGGTTCCACTTCTGACAGTAGAAAGTCCGGATGTTGATATTGCTCTTTCCTCCCATCTTCAGGCAATGGCCGGAGAGACACAGGCAAAGTCAGCGGTTAGTAAGGCCCAGGCTGACCTGGAACGTATCCGGGATCTTTACGCGCATGATGCCGTTGCTCATAAAGAAGTCATCAATGCAGATGTAATCCTCACACAGGAAAAAGCAGCACTGGAACAGGCTCATGCGTCCGTGGAACAAACCCGCCGCAAATTATTGATCCTGGGAGTAGAGCCCGGAAAGTTTGGACAGTACATGTCGATTCGCGCACCAATATCAGGAAAAATTCTTGAAATGAATATCGTTCCCGGTGAATATCGCAATGATGTCAGCCAGTCCGTTTTGACGATCGCGGATCTTTCCAGCGTCTGGATTACAGCGGATGTACCAGAAAGTTCCATCCGACTGGTGCGCGGTAATGAACCTGTTCGTATTGAACTGGCAGCATACCCTAGTGAATTCTTTACTGGCCGTGTCAAACAGATTGCTGATCTGGTTGACCCGCAGACCCGAACGATCAAGGTGCGCGTGGAAATGCTCAACCGTGATGGCCGGCTGCGACCACAGATGTTTGGTCGGATTCGACTAACAGGTGCCATGGAGCCCCAACCAACAATTCCTATTTCCGCAGTAATCGAAGGTGAAGGTAAGAACACGGTGTGGAAGGAGTCCGGCACAGGTGTATTTCAAAAGGTGCCTGTCACATTAGGTGAACGGGTGGGGAACCAGATAGCAATTATTAAAGGACTCAATCCAGGAGACCGAGTGGTCTCTGATGGAGTCATGCTACTGAAAGACCACTAGAAAAGATATCGAATGATCGCCCAACTGCTCCGTTATGCACTGAATCAGAGATTCATTACCATTCTGCTGGCATTGACTCTGATCGGTTTAGGCTACTGGTCTTTCCTGCAATTAAAAGTCGAAGCATATCCGGATATTTCCGACACACAGGTTGTCGTCATCACGACTTATCCGGGCCGTGCGGCTGAAGAAGTCGAACAACTCGTCACTATTCCCCTAGAAAGGGCTCTGAACTCTGTTCCAAATGTCATTGCCCGCCGTTCACGTACAATCTTTGGACTCTCAGTAGTTGAGCTGACATTTTCATTCGGAACAAATGATTACTTTGCACGGCAGGTTGTCCTGGAAAAACTGGACGATGCTGAACTTCCTGATGGAGTCAATCCATCTCTGGGGCCACTCTCCACCCCCATCGGTGAGCTTTATCGATATGAACTGACAGGAGATGGATTTGATGCACGCCAGTTGCGGGAAATTCAGGACTGGGTGATCACTCCCCGGATTCTTCAGGTTCCAGGTATCGCTGATGTCACCCCTTTTGGTGGCCTGGTGAAGCAATACCAGATTCAGGTGGATCCACTGGCGCTCTCCAAGTATTCGCTCACAATTGATGATGTCAAGGACGCTGTCGCCAAAAATAATGAGAATGCCGGAGGAGCGCTTCTCGATAACGGCCAGCAATCAATGGTGATCCGTGGAGTGGGACGAGTCGAATCCATTTTCGACATTGAGAACGTCATCATTACGGCTGTTCGTGGCATTCCAATTCTCGTGAAAGACATCGGCAAAGTGGTTCTGGGCAGTGCACCTCAGACAGGCATATTTGCCTTGAACGATAACGTCGGGGGAGTAGAAGGAATTGTTCTCATGCGCCGGGGAGAAAATCCTTCTGACGTATTGAGCGAAGTCCAGAAAGTAATCAATGAACTCAATCAGGAAGAGCTTCCCCAAGGGGTTCGGATCAGTCCTTTCTATGATCGTATTGATCTGGTCAACAATACGCTGGAAACAGTAACCCATACGCTGCTGGAGGGTCTGACGATTGTCCTGGTTGTTCTGATGTTTCTGCTAGGTAGTGCAAGAGCAGCATTGCTTACGGCCATCACGATTCCACTCTCTCTTTTATTCGCCTTCACCTGTATGCATTTTTCCGGGATCCCTGCCAATTTGCTTTCTCTCGGAGCCATTGACTTCGGAATTATCGTCGATGCATCGCTGGTGATGGTGGAACACATTCTGCACCGTATTCATGAAGATCAGGGAACAGAAAATACGATTCTTGATTCAATCCGGAGTGCTGCTCTGGAAGTTGAGCGGCCCATCTTCTTCTCCCTGATGATTATCATTAGCGCCTATATTCCACTCTTCACTCTGGAACGGGTGGAGAGAAAGCTGTTTACTCCAATGGCTTTCACTGTCAGCTATGCACTGCTTGGCTCACTGTTGCTGGCGCTTACGATCGTCCCCGTCCTTGCGACATATCTGTTCAGAAATGGAGCTAAGTCCTGGGAGAATCCACTCTTCCGCATCCTTCAGAAGCGTTATGAAAAAGTTCTGCGGTTTAGTATTCGCAGGCCGAAGATTATTCTGTCCGCCTCCTCTGCCATAGTGGCAGGAGCATTCGCACTCTCTGCTTCATTAGGAGTAGAGTTTCTGCCCGTTCTGGATGAAGGAGTGATCTGGATCCGCATGGTTCTGCCTCCTGGAACTTCTATTGAAAAGTCATCGGAGATTGCTACTGAAGCCAGAAAGATCATTCGCTCGTTTCCCGAGGTTACCAATGTCAGTTCCCAGTCAGGGAGAAATGATTCAGGAACTGACCCTTACGGACCAAACCGGATCGAGCTATTTGTCGGACTTCAACCATACAACACGTGGCCTGACGGGATGACCAAGGCCAGTCTCATTAATCACCTTTCCAAACAGCTGGATCATGAGATTCCAGGCGCTGTTTTCAGCTTTACTCAGCCCATCATCGATACGGTGACAGAATCCGTTACGGGATCTTCTGCAGACTTGGCTGTGATTATCTCCGGGCCAGATCTTGCAAAGCTCCGCACCAGCGCACAGCAGGTTCTGGAAATGATCCGTAAAATTCCGGGTGCCGCGGATAGTGCCATTGAACAGGAAGCTGATCAGGCACAGCTGCGAATTCTGGTGAACCGGAATGAGATTGCCCGCTACGGGATTAATATCCATACCGTCCAGGATGTGATCGAACTGGCTATCGGTGGAGACTCGGCGGGATACATTTTTGAAGGAGAGCGTCGATTCGACATCACCGTTCGATATGTGCCTGAGGCTCGTAGCGATATTTCAGCCATTGGGCGAATCCTTGTCCCGTCCGGAACCGGATCCAACATTCCGCTCTCTCAGCTTGCAGAAATTAAAGTAGTCAATGGTGCATCCATCATTGCTCGCCGGGACAACAAGCGACAGATCACAGTCCGGACGAATATCCGAGGTCGCGATCAGGGCAGCTTTGTCGAAGAGGCACAGAAACATTTCCGTCAACAGATCAAACTGCCTGACGGTTATTCAGTGAACTGGGGTGGGCAGTTTGAAAACCTTTCGCGTGCAGCAAAACGATTGAAGATCATTATGCCGATTACGATTGCTATTATTTTCGTTCTCCTGTTCTTCATGTTCGGCAATGCAACTTATGCAGGAATTGTCATGATGAATGTTCCTTTTGCTCTGGTTGGTGGCATTCTCTTTCTCTGGATTCGGAACATCAATCTGAGTGTGTCTGCGGCAGTCGGCTTCATCAGTCTGTTTGGTGTGGCTGTAATGAGCGGTGTCCTGGTGGTGGCAGAGATCAATCGGCGCAGAAGAATCGACCCGGATATTGAACCATCGGCCGCAATTGTTCAGGGCTCTCTTTCACAACTGCGGCCTGTCCTGCTGATGGTTCTGGTTGCATTGCTGGGTATGGTTCCGGCTGCCCGAGCAACCGGAATCGGAAGTGATGTACAGCGACCTCTGGCTACTGTTGTTGTTGGAGGGCTGATCTCTACGTTACTACTCACACTGGTTGCCCTTCCCTGTCTCTATGCAGTATTTGCAGAAAAACCTGGAAAGAAGGACGCATGAAACATCTGGCTCTCACCATCATTCTGGACGAACACAAAATGTCCGGCGAAATTCCTTTGTACGAAGCAATCGTAAGAAGACTTGCCAGAATGGAGATCGCGGGCGCCACTGTGACCACTGGCATTATGGGATTTGGCAAACACGGGGAAGTTCATCGCAAAAGACTGTTCGGCGTGGCAGATGAGCGCCCCGTCACAATTTTTGTTGTTGATGATGCTGATTCCATCCGGAAAGCAATCCAGGAAATTCGTGCATTGCTTCCGGACGGATTAATCTGCCTGGCTGAAGTTGAGGTTCTCTAGTTTCACAACCGGAACCTGAACAATCTCATTATGCAACTGCGGTATCCGCCTCTGCGTCTGGCTGCGTTGTACGGATCTTCTCCTTGGACTGGAAGAATATTCCAAGCAGAATCAGAATCACAAAGGAACCTGCAGCAGAGGAAAGCCAGAAGGATTGCCAGTTACGGCCTTCTTCTGTCGTGAAGAAATCCACAGTCCAGCCTGAGAGCATTGACCCAAGGAACATCCCCAATCCATAAGTCAGTAACATCACAAACCCCTGAGCAGTTCCGCGCAGATGTTGCGGAGCCTGCTGGTCGGTATACAACTGACCGGACATGAAGAAAAAGTCGTAGCAGATGCCGTGCAGCAGGATTGCACCGTAGAAGAGCCACATCAGATCACCTGCATTGCCGAATGCGAACATCGCATACCGAAGTGACCATGCGCCAAGCCCCAGCAACAGGATGGTCTTCAATGTAAACCTGCGAAAGAAGAATGGCATCATCAGCATCATCGCCACTTCAGCCACTTGCCCCAGTGTCATCTTACTGGCTGCATTGGTGACCCCGACCTCATTCAGGTACGCATTGGTAAAAGAGAAATAAAATGCCAGCGGAATACAGGCCAGAACCGATGCAATGACAAATACCGCGAAGGACCGGTCCTTCATCATGACCAGTGCATCCAGCCCGATTGCAGTTTTCCAGGATGGCTTTTCCTCACTTCTGATAGGCGGAGTATGCGGAAGTGTCAGGCAATACAATGCCATGGCAACTGACGCCACAGCAGCAATCAAAAATGGAGTGGAAGATCGTTCCATGCCCATCGACCCGATCACCACATTGACGACAATATGGCCAAGAGTCGCGAATAGTCGAATCCGAGGGAAGTCAGAAGCTGGATTACTGACATTGCGAAGAGTAAGTGAATTAGTTAGCGCGAGAGTTGGGAAAAAGCAGAGATTATAGACCAGCATCAGCACATATACCGTCGTGAATGAGGTCGCCGTGGATACCAGATAAAGGAGAACTGCACCAATCAGATGCAGCGCACACATCACTCGCTCTGCGGCAAAGTAGCGGTCTGCAATCAATCCCACAAAAAAAGGAGACACCATGCACGAGAGTGCCGCCGTTCCAAATACTGCGCCTGCCTGTGTTCCTGAAAAATTCAGCGTCTGCGTCAGATAAGTCCCGATGGTGACATACCACGATCCCCAGACAACATAGTTGAGGAACATCATCAGACTCAGGCGAGGGGCAACGGCTCTGTGCATAAAAGATGAGTGTACTCGGTCAGCTATCTTATGCGCTGAAAAACCACCTACATTGCAGAAGAAAAGAGGGAATTTGTAAATAACAACGTTTGACCATAGCTCATGATGATTTCCATCATAAAATCCAGAGAACGAAACCTTTCATTCGAGGATTTGAGTTGATCTCTAATGGTCTGGAGATAGCTTCTGATGAGTTGAAGAGGAACAGAAATGGTGACCCGGGCGGGGCTCGAACCCGCGACCACCGCATTAAAAGTGCGATGCTCTACCAACTGAGCTACCGGGTCGGTAATGTCAGGGAGGAAACTGCTTTATTTAGACTAACACGCAGCCTCGTCTACGCCAATTCCCTCCGACAAGTTATTGATAATTATGGTTTTTTCTTAAAGACACGCTGCTTCACGTCAGGCCAGAATTCCATGAATGCATTTCCCGCCATTCGCCCGAGAAATCCGCTCATTGTGCGCATCAGTGCATCAGACGCGTGGGATTCACTTTCCACTCGCCAGGTATTTGAAAGAAAATTACTGCCTGAAATTGCCATATATCGGGCATACGCAGGTCGTGAATTTCCCTGACTGTCATAAGACAGGAAAGTAGACTTCACAATATGCCCCACGCGACCTTTGAAGTCTTTCCCTTCAGAGCGAAAATAACGGGGATCTTCTCCCCATAAGCTACCCAGTCCGGCTTCCATCGCATTGCTGGTAGCCACACCTGTGAGACGCATCCCATAACGCTTCCCAAAACCTTCCCAATGAGGACCATATTCCTTTGGATTATTGAAAAGTGTTCCCCAACCGGAACTGATCGGCCCAGCCGCCAAAAGGCTGGTAGGGCCTGCCGTAGACTTTGCGAACCATTTAAAGCGTTCTGCCCCATCAACGGGTGGATTGCTCTGAACTCCCTGCCCCAGAACTGCGCCAGACAGGACACAAAAAAGTATGAGATGACGAATATTAAGCACCTTTCCCGAACATAGCATTTAATCTGCCAAACTTCGCACAGACTATTACCCCAGACAGCTAGCGTTTAAACATTTAATTTTTCAGTACCAGAGACACAAAAAGAGAGGGGAAGCCATTCCGGCTCCCCCTTCCCAATCCAGAATTCTACGGAATTTAGAATCGGAGTTTCAATGCCAACTGCATTGAGCGCGGACCACCCATCTGATAGAGGCTGTTTAAACCACTCAATTGCCCATTTAGTGTGTTGGTCGCCAAGCCGAAGATGGCTGCATTAGAAGTCAGACTGCTGTTAATGCTTCCAAAATTGGGCCGGTTGGTCAGATTGAAGGCTTCAGCACGGAATTGAAGATTCCAACGATCCCCAAAGCTGAATTCCCGCCGAACTGCAACATCGGCCTGGAATGCTCCGAAACTGCGAATCACATTCCGTCCAAGATTTCCCTGAACACCAGCCGGAGTTGTTTCGAATGCATTGCGATTGATCCTGCGACCACCAGGGAAATTATCTCCGTAGATGTAGAGAGGCTGTCCGTAAACCAGATTTGGCTGGTAATCCAGGCTCAGACCATTCGCCATATCAAATCCGGTTGTATTGGATACGTTGATAGGAAGCCCGGTGCGAGCAGAAATTCTGGAATCCACGGCCCACTGCTTCAGCACAGCAGACAGAAAACGATTGGAATAATTGCCCGGTATGTCATAGGTCAAGGCAGCCTGGAAATTGTGACGAATATCAAAATCCGCATTGCCTCTCAGCAAAGCTGTGATTGCAAAGTTGGTTGAAGATTCATCAATTGCATGAGACCAGGTATAGGAAAACTGGGACTGGAATCCTCTGGAAAGACGTCGCTGGAACTGCAACTGAAGCGCGTTGTAATCCGATGTCGCCCTGTTTCGTGTAATGTTCAGGGAACCTGTAGTGGAAAAGTTGGGATTCCCCAACAATGCAGGTCTGAAGGACTGGTTAACCAGAAGCCTTCTGCCAGCAGAACCGACATAGCTGGCCGTAAAGCTTTGTAAATCACCGAGTTTTTGTTCAATGGAGAAATTCCATTGGGGAGAATATGGCAGTTTCAAGCTGGGGTCAAATGCAGACACACCACCATAGACACCGGCTGCATAAGGAGTATCAATCGTGGGTTGAGGCACTGTGTCCAATTGAGCACGAGTCAATGGGAACTGTCCTCCATTGAAATAAGTGCTGGTAGATAACCCGACACCACCATATCCGACAGATCCCTGGTTGTTCCCCATGTCATAGAAGATTCCAAAGCCACCTCGAACAATGGTTTCCCAGCCTGGAGTCTCTCGCAGACGATAGGCAAATCCAGCTCGCGGTGCAAAATTAGCCCATTGAGTCGCCCAAAGAGCAGTTCCGCGAGGAGCCAGCCTTGTAGTTGCAAGATTGGAGATCTGATCAACCGTATATGGATCGCTACCATACGAGTCTTTTGGTGCCGGGTTCACATCCCACCGGACGCCCAATGAAAGATTTAATCGATTTGTCACCTTCCACTCGTCCTGAATAAAGGCGGAGAAATTCTGGTAGACAGGACGGAATGGGCCGGTGTAACGGCTGACCTGAATATTACTGTTGTTATTTCGAATCTGTTCTTCTGTCTGGATGTAAAGAGTGATCTGGAATTCAGGCAAAATCAGCGGGGTACCCAGCCTTCGATAATCCACACCAAATTTGAGATTATGACGGCCAAGAGAGGCAGTCATACTATTGGTGACATTGAACTGCTCCTGATTAATATCTTGTGGTGTCATCGTTGTACGAACATCGCCACCACCATAGATATAACCAGACCAAAGCCAGCCAGTACTGCCTAATCCAGGAATGGCAGAAAGATCCCATGGAGTTGATCCATCATAGTCATCCAGGACATAGGAAAGTGCTCTGAGATTTCTGGTGTAGTTGAACCGGGCTTCATTGCTAAGCCGGGGTGAAAGAATATTGGTTGATCCAAAAGTGGCCGTGGTCGTATTTCCTACTGCATTTGTGATTTGTGACACGCGAGTTGTCCCACGAGATCCACTCACAGATGGCGCATAGCTAAAACGCCCAAAAACCTTAAAAGCATCACTGAAACTATGATCCATCCGGATGCTGCTTGAATTCAGTTCACCGGGATTTGAGAAACTGCCTGCATAAAGTGCCAGCCCATTCCCCCAGTCAGCTCCGTTGGGAAGTGGAAAAGAATTCAGGAATCCGTGAAGCCCAGGATGGGCGCTTTGTCTCAATTCGAGAGAAGGAACAGTGCGATTGACAGTTGTTTGTGGAGTCCGCAGTCTTAATCCTTCATATGAAAAGAAGAAAAATGTCCGGTCTTTTCCGTTGTACACCCCTGGAATCTGCAAAGGACCACCAAGGGTACCGCCAAAATTGTTTTGCCGCATTGCTGGTTTTGTCAGTCTGTTCGCATTATTGAACCAGTTTGTTGCGTCCAGCTTGTCATTGCGGAAGTAGTTGAATAGAGAACCATGGAGCTCATTGGTTCCGCCGCGAGTGGTGAAAGAAAACTGCCCACCGGGAGTGCGTCCATATTCCGCAGAATAGGTTGAGGTGATTGCACGGAATTCCTGAAGTGCATCAATGGAGACCAGACTTTGTGTCGTGCCCAGTGCAGTGTTTCCAGGTCCTGAACCAGAAAAACCCATTCCGCCGCCAACACTTCTATATGGTGTAGTTCCGGTATTTGCACTGACACCATCCACCATAAAATAATTGGATTCTGTCCTCTGTCCGTTTACTGTGATGTATCCGGAATCATGAGCGTAGGCTCCTGTGGGCACAATTGCCGTTCCTGGAACCATAGTAAGCAGGGACTGAAATGTACGTCCATTGAGAGGAATGTTCTCCACAAACTGACGATCCACCACGGTACTGACGCTGGCATCAATCGTATTCACATTGATGCTGCTGCCACTAACCGTCACCGCCTGGCTGGAATTCCCCACCGTCAGAGTGATGTTGCGAGCTACCTTTGCGCTTACTTCCAGTCTCAGGTTCTCAATGATATTTTTCTCAAACCCGGAAGCTTCCACCGTCAGGGTATAGACACCCGGAGGGAGATTTGCAATTGTATATGCACCTGACTCATTTGTGGTGGTACTTCTCACAACATTGGTCGCTACATTCTGAGCCGACAATGAAGCCCGTCCAATAGACCCACCACTGGAATCCTGAACAATACCCGTTAATTCAGACTGTTGTCCCCATACTGTGCATGCAGAGAGCACCATCATGGCAAATAGCAGACGTTGCATTTCCAAAAACCTGAACATTCTTTCTCCTTAAAAGCAAATTACTTACATAAAAGAAATTCTTCCAGATGGAGACACACGTATCCCAACAGACCGGAGAACCCAGCCTAAGTTAATAATTTAATAGAACTTATAGAGTCAATGACTATTGATTCAATGCGATCCGTAATCCAGAAAACTTCAGCAAGAAATCTTTATTGCAAGTTAATTGCAATTAGAATCGTAACATGAAAATCAATTTTCCGGCCAGATGAATGAACATTAAAAAACGGCCACTTTTCAGTGGCCGTTCAGAGGATGCAATCGTTGAGAAGAAACCAGATGTCAGAAAGAGAAGCGAAGTGCCATCTGGATCTGACGATTGTTTCCCGCCAGACTAGTGATGGTCCCCGCACCGGGAGCTCCAATGGTTGAATTTGGCAATCCGAACTGTGGAGTATTGAAAATGTTGTAGAACTCACTTCGGAACTGCAGATTCATCCTGTCCTTGATATCGAAGGTCTTGAACATAGAGAAATCAAAATTTGTTCTACCCGGACCATACAGGATATTCCGTCCAGCGTTTCCATATGTATAGAGTGCCGGAGTTGCCCATGCAGCGCCGGGAGTGTTCAACGATGCATCAAACCAGTAGGCACGATTCGGATTGTCAACCGTTCCGGTCTTTAACCGATCGGGACGACTTCCTCCAGCATTGGAAACTGAAGTTGCCAATACGGGAGTAAAAGGAAGCCCGGTCTGTTTGGTGAAAATGAGATTGGTCTGCCACCCACCCAGCACACCGTTCCCGATCGCATTGTGGAAATCCAGCCTTTTTCCTTTTCCTACGGGGAGCTCATAGTTCACAGAAGTTGTGACACGATGCCGGATATCAAAGCCGGAACTTCCAAAGTCATTATTCCGATAGCGGATATCCTGCGGCAGAGGTCCATTGGAAGCACCTCCAAACTGATTGGGTACGTTATCGATGGAATGAGAGTACGTGTAGGCAGCCAGAAAACTGAGTCCTGCCACAAACCGCTTTTCTGCAGTCATCTGCAGTGAGTGATAGCTGGAACGACCATCCGTAGCTGCATATGTCACAGCTTGTGCATTCGGATTCAGATCACGAAGAGGCCGGCGGGAAATCAAAGATCCTGGTCCTGGATCGGGCTGGTTATAGTCATAGGTTGCATCCAGGCGACGCCCCAGATTGCCAACATAACCTGCCTTGAATACGGTACCGATGGAATTCACTTCATGCTGAACCTGGAAGTTAAACTGCATCACACGAGCATTTTTGAAATCTCCGGGAATCGCGATGAAGGATCCTGCCGGATTGGGTCCAGTGACACTCTCAAAATCCAATTGCGGAATTGGATCCAATCCATCTTGCATCCGACGTGGATTATTGGAGAACTGATCCACGTTGACTGAATTCAGAGGCCCATATGGCAGCTGGCGGAAGAGCCGTAATGCGGCTCCACCAGTACCCTGCACGGAATAGAAGATTCCAGCTCCACCACGAAACACTGTACTGTTACCTGCCCGATAAGCAAATCCCACACGAGGTGACCAGTTATCTTTATTTGGACGAATGCCTGCATACTGATCCGTGTTGTATCCCGCAATCATGATCCTGCCCGTTGTGACATTGAAATTAGACAGGCGGTTCGAGAGTTCATGAACCGGAGAGGAATATTCATAGCGGAACCCCAGATTCAGGGTCAGGCGATCCGTTACCCGCCAGTCATCCTGAAAATAGTAGCCATGTTCCCACGCCCGCATTCCGACCCATGCAAGAACAAAATCCTGAGCGATGCCCGAAGCAGTACCCAATAGGAAACTGGCCATCGTGTCGCCTGTGGCTGCTGTATTGTTGGGATCAGTTGTGAAATCCCGGGAGAAGTTGAATCGGCCATTACCCTGGTTGGTCTGGAATTCGGTAATCTGCCGACGGCGCCAGTCAGCACCAAACTTCAGCGTATGCCGTCCATGAATATTGGTAAATGCAACTGTGGGATTGAATGTATTTTGAATTCTCTGAATCGGAAGACTGCGTGTCTGCCCGATTCCCTGATAGTTATTGGGCGAAACAATGGGAAGACCTTCAGCCTGTGGTCCCTGATTGGAATTTCGGACACCCAGCTTTTCACCCAATTGAGCACCGGGTGATGCACTCTCTGCAATGAACTGGAGGTTGAAGCGCTGGAATCCCATCTTTGCTTCCATCACCCACGTCGGGCTGAATGAGCGAGTCCACCCAACGACAGAATGGTAAGCTCGCAGATCTGATGTTCCCGCGAAACTGGCTTCACTTCCCAACCCAATTGGGTTTGCGGAAAAACCAGGAATGATGGCATCCGGGAAAGTGGAAGGCCGGGAACTCAGCGTATCCTGCCGGGAGAATCGACCAAAAATAAAATCCTTATCCGTTGCATTCAGATCGATTCGACCGTCTCCCTGATTCCAGTCCAGCCCATTTCGGAGGTAACTGGTATGGTTATTGGCCAGCCCACTAGTCATCGGTGCTGGATATGCCTGAATGAGTCTGCTGGTAATGGAATCAAAACGATTCGTAGGAATAATTCTTCCAGGAAATGGATCACGAATATAACCACTGGCGGTGTTGGGGTCGCGACGAACACTGAAAGGATCAAATACATCCCGAATCGCTGAGAAATCACCTGTTCTCATATCCATGGTGGGAACCGTATTCACACTAGGATCAGTTCTTCGCCGGCGATATCCTTCATAGTTTCCAAAGAAGAATATCTTATTTCTTCGAATCGGGCCGCCAAGGCTTCCACCAAACTGATTCTGTGTAAATGGGGGCTTCTGCTGTGTGGAAGATGCAAAGTAGTCCTTTGCATCCAGTGCCTTGTTGCGAAGGAAATTATAAGCAGACCCATGGAACTCATTGGATCCTGACTTGGAGATTACATTGATAGTTGCCCCGGCGCTGCGTCCCTGGTCGGCAGAAAACATATTCGTCTGAATTTTGAATTCCCGTACAGCTTCAACAGAAGGCCGCAGAACAATCGAAATCGTCAGACGATCATTGTTATCAATGCCATCAATCAGGAAGTTATTTGAACCTTCTCGGTTTCCATTCGAGAAAAGTTCGCTGGACGGACGTGAATCATCCGGACGCGAACCGCTCATGATTGTGCCCGCTGCACCAAATCCCGCACCGGAAACACCCGGTCCCAGTGTGGCAAGCTGCACAAAGTTTCGTCCATTGAGAGGCAGTTCAGTGATCTGCTTGTTTTCGATCACCTGCCCGATAGAGGAAGATTCTGATTCAAGGAGAGGTGTTGCAGCCGAAACTTCTACGGTTTCAGTTACACTTCCCAATTCCAGTTTGAAATCAAGACGGGCTGCCTGATTGACTTCAAGCCGAACCTCCTGCCGAATTGGACGAAAACCTTCTTTTTCCACCCGAACCACATAAGGTCCCGGAGGCAATGGTGCAAGATTGAAGGCACCCGCTTCAGTAGAAACTGACTCACGTGTCAGCTGTGTTTCCTGATTGACTATGGTTACTTTGACACCAGACACTAAACCGCCTGAGGCATCAGACGTTGTGCCAGTTAATGAAGATGTCGTTTGAGCAAAACTCAAGAGACTGGAGCAGACAAAGATCAACGCAGATCGCGTCAGTATGTTCATACGAGACAAACACTCCCTAGGTGAGCTGATTATATATGAAACTACTGACAGAAAAGACCCGATTAAAAACTTAAATTCAGCTAATCTGTTTTGGGATAGAAGAACTCAATGGCAGACTGAATATCAAACAGCACAGATTGCAGTTGTTCTGTGCGGGTACCAATCGTGACATTCACGCAGGTGTGATAGGCACTGCGAATGGCAGGCCAGTAATGCAGCCCTTCTTCATCGCTGAGTTGTCCAGCATTGCTTTTTTCCTTCATTTGCAGATACTCAGATTCAATCTCTGTTCTAAGCCGCTGAAACCGGTCGATCGCCTCACTCAAGCGTTCAGGCGGGATCACACCATAGCGATCATAGATTTTCTGGATTTGCTGAACGTCCTTTTTGAAGCTAAATAATTTTTTTTGAATTTCCTCAACCGTCAGCACGTATTCCTCACCCCTTCGATCTCATAACAAATTTGTAATAAACAAATTTATTATGGGGAAGATACCATTGCCGTACTTGTATTTACAAGCAGGAAAGAGGCTGGTGCATGAAAAAGAAATCTAGGAATTTTCTGCCTGAAGAACCTGAGCGAGTTCCCGTTCTGAAATCGCGCCTTCTTTGATCACCTGCCAGTAAGGTTCGGTAATATCGATCGTGGTGGCACCTTGTCCTGAGCAAACCCCACCATCCAGTACCAGATTGACCCTTCCATCCATACTGCCAAATACCTCGATGCCTGTTCTGCAGGTGGGGAGGCCAGACATATTTGCGGAAGTGGCAATCAATGGCTGATTTAAAACTTCCAGCAGCTTATTGGCGACGACCGACTTCGTTTGCCGCAATGCCAGGCGTCCGGTATGTCCTGTCACTTTCAGAGGAATTCGGGGAGAAGCACCACTGATGATCGTCAAAGGACCGGGCCAGAACAAACGGGCAAGAAGATTGAATCGGGCGGTCATCTCCTGGACGAGATCTTCCGCCATCAAAAGATCACTGACCAATAATGGCAATGAACGCTGGGATTCCCGTCCTTTCGCCATAAAAACACGCCCAACTGCAGCAAGATTATAAGGATCAGCAACCAGCACATAGAGTGCGTCGGTGGGAATGGCAACAACAAACCCCTTCCGTATCATGTCTGCTGCTCGATCAATCGCCGAAGCTAACGGTTGATCCTGATTAATTTCAATAAGATCTGTGGGCACAGTGCAATATTTGATTATCGTAGATTTCTGGAGGTTTAGCGGGGCCCGATTGCCTGGGCGACTTCAACCGCCATAGCATACCGGCCAAACGGAGCACTCAACTGGACCCCCTGAACGAGTGGCCGCACCTGCTCCACCATCTCCTGGGCGATGGCTACACCTTCAGCTCTGGCCTTCTCCGCCGTATCAGCCCGACGCATTCTTTCCATGTAATGTTCCGGAACCGGAACTCGAAGTTCATTCACCATAAACTCAGCATTCCGGTAACTGGTCAGCGGCCAGATCCCCGCAATGACAGGGACTCTGAACTTTTCAATCCGCTTCATGAAAGCTTCCAGCTGTTGCAGATCGAATACCGGCTGCGTGACAACATATTCAGCACCGGCTTCCACTTTCCACTCAAAGCGTCGATGCTCTTCATCCAGATTGATTGCACCGGGATTAGCTCCCACTCCAATCAACAGGGACGTCTGTGAACCAATTGGGTTGCCACCGATATCCAGACCCTGATTCAGGTTATTTGCAATATTGACCAGTCCAATGGCATCCACATCAAATACGGCTGTCGCATCCGGATACGTTCCCATCCGAGGAGGATCTCCAGTAATACAGATCAGATTTCGAACGCCCAGAACATGGGCACCCAGCAATTCGGATTGAATCCCCAGAATGTTTCGGTCCCGGCAACAGAAGTGGAGAACAGCTTCAATACCCGCTTTTTCCTGAATTTCCTTGCAGGTAATCTGGGCAGCTAGGCGCGCAGAAGCACGAGGCCCATCGGGCACATTAATGCAATCGATCCCGGCATCCCGGCACAGAATGGCACCTTCCACTTCCTTGATGGGGTCCACACCACGAGGGGGCAGGATCTCCACAAAAGCAACGAACTTTCCTTCCGCTAACTTCTTACCCAGCCCACTTTTTTCAGTCACCGGCACCTTTGCCAGTGTTTTTCCGGCGACTGCCGGATCATGCATTTCAACTTTCAGCTCTCTGACTGAAGGTTGAAGCGACCGGACTTCACTGCGAATTTCTTTAATATGTTGTGGAGTAGTTCCACAGCATCCACCAATGATCCTGACTCCTGCCTGCAGAAATCGCCGTGCATACTGTGCCAGATACTCTGGCGAACTCATATACATATGACGGCCTTCGACAACCACAGGCAAGCCTGCATTGGGCATGGCGCTCAACGGTTTTGCCGTATAGCGTGCCATCTGCTCAATGGTCTCGAGCATTGGCTTTGGACCAGTGGAACAGTTCAGGCCAACTGCATCGACAGGTAGCTCATTGAGCACTCCCGTAAATACTTCAACAGGAGTTCCGCCCATAGTGCCATCATCATTCACTGTGACGTGTGCGATGATCACCATCTCTGTGCCTGCTGCATCACGTGCAGCCAGAATCGCCTGCCGAATCTCATCCAGATTCCAGAATGTTTCCAGAATCAAAAGATCTGCTCCAGCTTCCACCAGAGCCAAAGCCTGTTCATGGAAGATGTCATAAGCTTCCTTCAGTGAAGTAGGACCGAGCGGTTCAATGCGAATCCCCAATGGTCCAATTGCACCGGCAACGTAAGCTTTTTCTCCGGCAGCTTCCCGAGCAATCTTTACTCCGGCCTGGTTGATGGCAACAAGATTATGTACCTGTCCGAATGCAGATAACCTTGTGCGGTTGGCCCCAAATGTATTGGTCTCCAGGATTTCAGCACCGGATTTCACATATTCCTGATGAATCTCTTTGACCACTGAGGGCGAAGAGAGATTGAGCTCATCAAAGCAGCGATTGATGAAAACACCTTTTGTATACAGCATTGTTCCCATGGCTCCATCCACAATGTGGACTCGTTTTGGAAACTGATCGCGAAATTCCCTCGCGCGTGATGCTGCAGGATGAGCAACAGTAGAAGTCATAGATTAACGTTGGCAATAAGCACAGAAATAGGTGGATCTGCCTTCCTGTGTGATCCGCCGGATCTCCTTCCCGCATCGCACACAGGGCTTTCCTTCACGGTGATAAACAGCAACATCAAAGCCTTCGCTCTCTGCTGTTTCGCCTGGAGCTGTATAAGCCCAGTATGCTGATTTTACCGCAGCCCCCAGAACAGAAACGATGGCTTGATGAAGTGCAGTAATCTTGCGTGGACTCAGTGAGTTAATGGGGGCTTCGGGATGAATTCGTGCCGCAAAGAGAGCCTCTGCAGCCCAGATATTTCCCAGCCCCACTACATAAGTTTGATCCAGCAGAAACAGTTTTGACGGTTTACTAATTTTCGCCACTCTCTTCTTCAGCCAGGCAGCCGTGAAGTCCGAAGAAAGTGGCTCTATTCCCAGTGATCGGTCAAATTTGCTGAACAGCACATCATCGTAAATCCACATCCGACCCAGAATCCTTGGATCCACATAAACCAGATCCTGATCATCATCCAGATGAAACCACGCACGGGTATATTTGGGCCTTGTCCCTGGCTCAGTGATATGCAGATTACCTGTCATATTGAAGTGAATCCGCAGAATGTCTCCATCTTCGAAATGAATCAGAACATTCTTAGCCCGCCGGGACACTTCTTTGATCTGGCATCCTGCCAGTAAACCTGCAAACTCCTCTGGAGCAATTGGCTTTGTGAGTTGCGATTTTTCGATATGAGCAGAGAGAATCTTCCGCCCGATCAGGAGGGGCCTGATCCGGCGGCATACAGTTTCAACTTCAGGTAGTTCTGGCAAAAGAAACCCTCAGATCACTTTTTGACCTGATAAAAATCGTAGGTATATTTCCAACTAGTAGATTGCCCCGGCTCTACAGAAAGATCAATATAGGGTTCCGGGCAAAATGTTGTACGGATTGCCCAGTAAACCATTTTGTAAATTGGCTGATCGCCACGAATCCGGACACCAGTACCGGCCTTTGAATTCTCCATCCGGATATCAAAATCCGCTGCACTTCTGCCGAACCCTTCAAACTCTGCATACGTGCTCTCTTTCATTTCCAGTTCTTTGTTATAGTGAATCTCCTTCCCCTTGGCGACCGCAAAATCATTGGGGAAAGGCTTTACTGCTTTCAGCTCAAACGGAAAGATGACTCGTGTTGCAGGACCAGTCGGCTCCTGGTTCATCACAAAGAAGTTGTGGTTGTACTGGTTTGTTTCAATTTTCTTTGAACCGGTGTTCTGCAGGTTATGCTCGATCACCATTCCCGGATACTCACCTTTGGTCAGCCGGACTTTTTTTGTATACCGATACGCATATCCATTCTTCCCATCCAGTTCATGCGTGAACTCAATCCAGTCCTTGCTATAGTTCACCGTCCATTTTCCGGAGTCGACAATATCGTAGGTTTTAAATGCTTTGTAAGGTTCATCATCCGGCCTGCGAACAGTTCCCACACCAATGCGAATGAAGGTTTCTCCCGCTTTTGCTTCGTGATATCCCAATCCGGCATCATTTGTCTTGAACTCTTCCACCGGACCCATGATTGCGTCATGCAGCTTTGGATCATACTTTGGGAACCACTGTCCGAAATACTCATTGCCACCCGCTTTCAGGCTGTAAATCTGTCCGGACCAGTCAAACCGGGTGCCCCGGTAGTAACCCTTCTCAGGATCAGGCAGATAAAATTTGGCAGTAACGACACCGTTTGAAATCTCTGCATGTGGGAAGTCCGCTGCAAACAAGGTCACAGCGGACAGAAAAAAGAGAGGAAAATACTTCAGGGCACATCTGTTCATGCTCTGAATATTCTATTTGGTTGTGGCCTCCAGATCGATGATCACCTGCACTTCATCACCGATCGCCACTCCACCCGCATCCAACGTCTGATTCCAGGTAATTCCGAAATCTTTCCGGCTCAGCTTTGTGGTTGCCTGAGCACCGATACGTGCGCCCTGCTCTGTCTTGAGGACGGGACTGATTTCAACATCCAATACAACTGGTTTCGTCACACCATGAATCGTCAGTTGCCCACTCACTTTATTCTTGCCCTTTTCCTTCCACCACTTTGTACTTTCAAAAGTGATCGTGGGGTATTTTTCTACATTGAAGAAATCTGCACTCTTCAGATGAGCATCCCGCTTGGGTTCACTGGTATTGATTCCGTTCAGATCAATGGTTGCCGAAACATTACTGGCTGGAAGATTCTTTGGATCGTATTGAATAGTTCCCGTGACCTTCCCCATCTGTCCGCGGATATTGGCCACCATCATGTGGCGTACAGCAAAATTGGCAGCCGAATGTGCGCTGTCAATGGAATAGGTCTCCGCAAAAGCGGCAGATGCGAGCAAGAAAAAGGCGAATATTTTTTTCATGATTTTTTCTGGGATGTAGATGGAAGTTCTTCATCTTGGGATTCACGAATCTTGGAGAGACTGTCCAGTAATTGACTGATCTCCCCGGACTGAAGCGGAAATGATTTCCTGCCGGCTTCCCGGATGGGATGATCCAGCAAATTGATTAACTCAAGAGCCGAGGGAGTGATATAGCAGAGTACCTGCCGACGGTCTTCTTTACAGCGCACCCGTCGAACAAACTTCTTTACTTCCAGCTTGTCCATCAACCGTGTAATGGCCGGCGTCTGCTCAATCATGCGCGAAGCTACTTCCAGCGTGGGCAACCCGGTCTCTCCTGCCCCACGCAGAATTCGCAAGACGTTGTACTGTTCCTGGCTTAACCCTGTGGGCTCCAGCACCCGAATGATTCTGCGTCGCAGAACATCGGCAGTTTTCAGGATCGAGAGAATTGCTTCTTCCTGAGGAGAGCCGAAGGTACGGGTTTGTTTAATCTCCTGCTGTAACCCCACATATCTAATTTACGGACCAATGCTTTACATGTAAAGTATTTTTCAGAACCTTATTTTTCTCTCAAAAAAATATCTTCTTCGGGATAGAATCCCCGGAGGAGTCACCATGCGTCTAACTTTCCTGTTGCTCTCATTTGTGTTGAGCATTTCCCTGTCGGCCCAGCAGCAGGGCCCGAAACCTTTACTTTCACCTGAGGTGCAGAATCGTCAGGTAACGTTCCGCGTGCGTGCTCCTCATGCACAGAAAGTAGAACTGAATCTGGAAGGCAATGGCCGCCGAGCCATGACCCGGGATGAAGAAGGAGTCTGGTCCGTCACGACCGAAGCGCTCCGACCAGACCTCTATGGATACACATTCAATATTGATGGAGTCGGCTTTGTGGATCCTTCCAATGGAAAGATCAAGACGAATGCTCTTTCCGTGAACAGTGCGGTGCTGGTGCCCGGCACTCCGTCCGAACCATGGGAGCAGACAGAAGTTCCGCATGGCGCAGTTCATCATCACTTCTATGAGTCGAAAATCGCCGGGGACAAGCGGGACTTCTTTGTGTACACTCCCCCGAATTACGATGCGAAGAAGAAGTATCCGCTCCTGGTCCTTCTGCATGGCTTTAGTGACTACGCTGATGGCTGGACTTCAGTTGGCAAGGCCAATCTGATTCTGGACAATCTGCTGGCAAAGGGTGAGATCAAACCAATGATCGTCGTCATGCCACTGGGCTATGGAGTCTCCATCGATACACTACGTACCGGGATTCCACGCGATCAGAACATCTGGCGTATGAATGCCACAAAGTTTGGGGAAGCTTTGCTGACCGAAGTATTGCCACTGGCAGAAAAAAATTATGGCATCGAAAAGAAACGCGAGAAGCGAGCCATTACCGGGCTTTCCATGGGTGGCGGGGAAGCGCTGCTGGTGGGTCTGAATAACCTCGACCAGTTCGCCTGGGTAGGAGCCTTCAGTGCGGGTGGTGGTTCCAATGATCCCAATGAAGTCTATTCCAAGCTCAGCGAGAAAGATAACGAACGGCTGAAACTGCTGTGGATCGCCTGTGGTTCCGATGATTTCCTGATTGAACCTAACCGGAAGTTTGTGGCATGGCTCAAGGAAAAGAAGATCGCTCACACATGGCTGGAAACTGATGGGGCTCATACATGGCTGGTGTGGCGTCGTTATCTGGCGGACTTCACAAAGCAGCTGAAATTTTAGAGCCAGTTCCCCTCTGATCAAAAAGAATATTCCGATGCTTGCAATCCAGCGCATGTTTTCCTGCCTTGTCGTGCTGATGCCACTTGTCGTCGCACAGACGTCAACACCCGCAGGCACGACGCAATGGACAACAGAGGATGACCATCGCAACATGATGCAGCAGCTTGGCATCCGTGTACTCCGTCCCGGCCCCAGCGGCAGGCCCAATGCTCCCAATCCGGCCAACTACGACGAAGCAACTGCCAATCCTTACCCGGACTATCCGGAAATCCTCGAACTTCGGAACGGGAAGCCTGTGACAACGCCAGAAATGTGGTGGAAGCAACGCAGGCCTGAAATTATCGAAGACTTTGAGCGGGAAGTGTTGGGACGTATCCCGGCCGGAGTTCCCAAAGTGACCTGGAAAGTTGTGCGGGAAAGCCGGGATCGCGCAGGCGACAGAGAAGTCCTGGCACGCGAACTGAAAGGAACAGTGGACAACAGTTCACATCCTGACATTCAGGTTGAGATCCAGATGGTAGTGGTCACTCCCGCCGAGGCGACAAAGCCCGTTCCTCTCATGATGATGTTCGGACGGGCTGCATTTCCTTCCGATCCGGTACCGGAAGGGTATGCCCGCTTTGCTGCTCAGGCCGGACCTGATCCACCAGCCACCACTCAGCTCATTGCAGCAGGCTGGGGCTACTCCATTCTGACTCCTGCCAGTGTTCAGGCAGATAATGGTGCCGGACTCACAAAAGGCATTATTGGACTGACAAATCGCGGAAAGCCGCGCAAACCGGAAGACTGGGGATCGCTGCGTGCCTGGGCATGGGGTGCCTCCCGTGGCCTCGATTATCTGGAAACAGATCGTACTGTCGATGCAAAAAGAGTCGGCATTGAAGGTGTCTCCCGATACGGTAAGGCGGCTCTGGGGACCATGGCTTTCGATACACGATTTGCCGTGGTTCTGGTCGGTTCATCCGGAGAAGGGGGAGCCAAGCCCCACCGTCGCAACTTCGGGGAGATGGTGGAAAATCTGACCGCTCCGAATGAATATCACTGGATGGCGGGCAACTTCCTGAAGTACGGAGCAGCAGAAGCCAGCTTCGGCTCAATGAACGCAGGAGACCTTCCGGTGGACTCCCATCAGTTGATCGCACTGTGCGCTCCGCGTCCGGTTTTCATCAGTTATGGCATCCCGGAAAAGGGAGATGCGCTGTGGCTGGATCAGCAGGGGAGCTTCATGGCCACCGTCGCCGCCGGAACCGCTTATCGATTACTCGGAGCGAAAGATCTGGGAATCACGACAGACTACCGTGTCGTGAAGATGCCTCCGGTCAATACCGGACTGCTGGAAGGCGTTCTCGCCTGGCGGCAGCATGATGGCGGTCATACAGATGGACCGAACTGGAAGTACTTTATTCCGTGGGCGTCACGAGTATTAAAGCATCCCTAAACGCCAGAAATACACTATTTTTCATAATTTGTTAAAGTATACATACACTAAATAGTAAATTTAGTTATATTTTATGAAAATTCCGCTTACAGAACTTTCTACGGTACTTGGTCAGTTCAACCCATGGTGGCGCGGGGAAACGGTCGCTGATCTGGCGCCATGGCGCCGCTCCGCATGGCAGGAATTACAAAGATGGATCACCCAACCACCTGCTCCCCGCGCAATCCTGCTATCTGGGGCAAGGCAGGTAGGAAAAACGACTCTGTTGCTACAGTCAATTTCCGCTTTGTTGAAAGATGGAGTACCACCAGCAAATATTCTCTACGCCACCTTCGATCATCCCCTCTTCAAACTTGCAGGAATTGATGCAGTTCTTGAAGCCTGGCGTCAGCGCGAACCCCGTGCAGATGGGCCTGAGTATTTATTCCTCGATGAAGCTCAATTCATCCGGGACTGGGGAACCTGGGTTAAACATCAGGTTGATTTTAATCGTTCACGGAGAATTATCTTCACTGGCTCTGCCATGCCCTTACTGGAATCCGAACAGGAATCGGGGGTGGGTCGCTGGCATGCAATCCGACTGACTACTTTGTCTTTTTATGAATACCTGCAGATCAAAAACTTGAATCTTCCGCAGTTGCCAGCTGTGAACAGTCTGTCTGATCTCTTTCATCAATCTCCCGGCCAGCTGTTGAATATTCAGGAGATTGCAAAGCCTTATGTCGGACATTTCCATGAATACCTGGTTCGTGGTGGGTTCCCGCAAACAGCACAGGTGGAAAGCATCACACAAGCACAGCGATTATTGCGGGAAGACATCATCGATAAAGTTTTGAAGCGGGATATGACAGCTCTGTTTGGAGTCCGCCGCATTCTTGAACTTGAACAGACTTTCCTCTATCTGTGTATGCATGACGGGGGCCTGCTCGATATGCCTGCTCTTTGTCAGAATCTTGAAGTAAAACGGCCCACAGCACAGAACTTTATTGAACTCTTAGAAAACACTCATCTTATCTATCGCCTTCCCCCCTATGGTTATGGGAAGGAAATTCTGAGAGGTCGCTACAAGATTTATCTTGCCGATGCTGCCATTGCACCGGCTGTACTACTCAAAGGAAAATCTGTCCTGGAAGATCCGACTGCACTGGGAATCGCAACGGAAACCGCAGTTTTTAAACACTTGTTCGCCCGTTATTATTCTCAACAGGTGAGGTTCTCGTACTGGAAGGGCAAGAAAAATCATGAAGTTGATTTGATTGCCGAACTGGAAGAGTCCTTAATCCCCTTCGAAGTAAAGTATCGGGTAGGACAAACTCGCCAGCAGGACTTGAAAGGATTATTCGAATTATGTAGAGAAAAGCAGCTGGATCGCGGATATGTTGTAACGAAGTCGCTGAATGATTTTGGGCGGCTTCCTGTCTCTGAGGATTTATCTACAAAAATCATGAGAATCCCGGCACCCCTGCTTTGTTACTGGATGGGCAAATCTGAAACAGCAGCCTCATCATCTGACGAGAAATTTGCAACAGATAAATTCGTTACATAACAGCCCAGATATCTTTCCCCACTAAGCTAAAAGTGATGACCTCACCGGAAGAACAGACCGCATACACCTTACTGGAGAGCCGACTCAAGGCTATTCTTCCGGAAGCATACAAGGATCGTTATGAAAACGTGCAGCCGGTATCCATGGGCTCAGCCGGACTCAAGTTCAGCAGTGACGGGAAGGTGGCGTGGGATGAGATCTGGGGCAGCTTCTGTGATCTCGCCATGGCCGGAGGACCGCCTCATAAAGGAACGCTTCTTGAGCCGGGATCTGCAGCAGAAATTCAGCAACACCCGGAACAGTATCAACGGGTGACGGAGGAGATCTGTCGTGGCATTCGTCTGGCGACAGTATTGCCTGCGCGTTACTCCGATGATGCGGGATGGGTGGATGTAGAGTGCAGTGATGAAGGGATGTCAGGCTGGCTCATGCGCGCCATCCTGATGGAAAATGTCTCCGCACGCGCGAAAGGAAAGGTTCTGCAGCTTCCTGCTGGCCCCACATATCGCCTGGAAAAGGAGATCAAGAACGTCATCACATCCATTGCCAAGACCTCGCACTACTGGATCGATCATATGTGGTCTGCCCAACAGCAGGAGATCGGCCGTCTGTTTGAGGAGATGTCACGGGAGTTTCCTTTGCAGGAGCCAGCACGTCCCGATGATTCCGGTTTTCAGGTGGAAAATCAGCAACTCCTTTCGCAACAGATGGCAGGAGCCGTTCAGCAGGAAACCGGACTGCTTGCATCCCACCATTCCTACCTCAACTGGCTGGGAGTGGAGTGCCCGGATGTCCGCTCTGCTGTGTGGATGATGCGGGCGCTGGTGGCCAGCAACATTGTTTCGCGGCGGGAAGGCACAGCCGTATTTCTGCCAGTAAACTTCGCGACAAATCCGAATGGGCAGGTAGTGACCCGAAAGTTCATGGAGATCTTTGAATTCGCTAATGCCCGAGGTATTCTTTCCCCTTCAGAGCTGAACTAGCGTTTGTCGCTCAACACCTGTTGTCCAACCCGGACTTTTTGCGGGACGGTGAAATTGCCTTTTTGATCCGGGGAAGGATTCTCTCGCCAACTGCCAGACGTTCTCTGTACCACTTCGTCCTTTGTGTACCGGAAGGGGGAAGTTCGGGGCGAGGTTCGTAGCAGAGAATGTAGGCAGAGACAGTTGCCTCAACCACTACTTCTCCGCCTCCAAACAGGATGGCTTCATCATCCACTGCACTACTCTGCCGCACAACAAAACCAATGGAACCATCAGTATCCAGAAATGGCTCCACCGATTCCACACTGAGCTGAATCTCCAGATCGGTTGTGGTGTTCAGCTTGCGAAACATGGCCGTTGCGGACACCTGCGTACTGGCTTCATACCATTCATGCTGTGCCTGCAGATAGCCATCAATCCGGAAATCTGTTTTGAAATGGATATCAAATGCCCGATACTCCGGTGAAGTTCCAAATACATCTACTCCTGCAACCGGACATCGTAGATAGATCAGCGTGTTGGCGGGTTCAGGCCCTGCAGCAGGAGTGCGAATATAACTCGCCTTGATGACTTCTTTATGCTTCACCAACTGAGCCATCAGCGCACCACCTGGAACCGGCCCACTGAAAAATCCACACCACTGGCATCCGGCTGGGCGGTGGTCAGAGTAACAGGATTCGGTCCAGCTACCTGCCCCACCCCGACATCGCCTTGCCTCAACCTGCCCTGGAGATTCACAAGAACCCGAAGTGGAAGATTGAAGGGACAGGAATCAATCCAGTAGTCCACAAAACAGTGATGCGGTCCGGGACGGACCTGCCCGGTCATCCCTGTCACAACCGGGATTATTTTTTCAGAACTGAACATCTGGCCCGGTGCTGCGGGAATCAACTCAATCCGGTTGGCGGTGACATGAAACAGTGGAGCTATCTCATGAGCAGGAAGTGTTGCTAGATCGAGAATGTCCCGAGGAACAGCAATTGTTCCGGAGATACGTGCAGATACTTTTCGGACATGGGCTACAACCTGATATCCAAACCTTCGGATCAGCGTCTCTTCTCCCAGAATGACCAGCCCAACACTGAGCTGGAGTTCCCCGCTTTCATCCACACTAACCGTACCCTGAGTCACGGCAAAGTTAAAGTTGGTTTCATCATTCTCAATTGCTGCCAGCCCGGTGTGGCTGGTGGCACGTTCAAGCTGCGCAACATGAATCCCCAGCTTGACGATGACTTCAGTGGAAGATGGCTCCTCATCATGATTCGTCCAGAAGTTGGGAATCGCAATACCGGAGCAGATGATCAGACGCTGGGCTGGTTCGCCCATCAGGACTTCAATTGATGATGCACTGGCGACCTGGCTCTCATCAGGAGCCCGCAGGATAATTGCCATGGCTCAGCATATACCTGATCCCGTTTTGCAGAGCCTGAATCATTTGTAAATTCAGACGGAGAAAAGATGATCCCTAATGCAGAAGAAGTTTCACCGGAGTTCCTGTACCGATCCCCAACTGCAAGGCCGCACTCGTCTGGTTGATGCAGATTTCCAGATAGCCTGAACTTCCTTCAATGACGAACAGCTGACCGGGGGGGCACTCCGCATAATGGAGCGCTAACCGGTGAATCTTCTCATTTCCGATATGTACCTCAAAAGCACTGGTGCGGATCTTCTCAAACTCAGGCAAGTGAAAATTCGTAATCATGTTACCGAAATGATCCACCCGGATGACAGCGCCATCCCAGGAATGGGCATCCAGTTTTTTGGGTTCTGCAACGGCCAGTTGCAACGCATCAAAGATCCGAGGCCCAGCCTGATCTGGAGACGCTCCTGCAGCCAAATGAGCCGCCGCCGGCGCAAAAAGATCCCGCCCATGGAAGGTACGGGATACATGCGAGAGCATCCATTCCGGATTGCTGATTTCCCACACCGAATTCTCCGGATGGCGTGCATGCACCAGAGAAAAAATCCCATTATCCGGTCCGATAAAAAACTGTCCGCCAGCTTCCATCAGAATCGGACGCCGGGCTGAACCCACGCCGGGGTCCACCACCACAACATGCACCGTCGGCCCCGGATACCAAAGCGAAGCTTCTGCAATCAGGAATGCTCCTTCTGCAATGGAATGTGCAGGGACAATATGAGAGATATCGACAATCTGGGCATCCGGACAGATTCCCAGGATGACGCCCTTCATGGCACCCACAAAATGGTCGGCAAGTCCGAAGTCGGTTGTCAGAGTAATGATGGGTCGCGTCATACTAATAGATGTGGGGCGTGCCTATTTTGACCATAACGCAACAACGCCCGTAGCTCCGGAAGTGCTGCGGCAGATGACCGATGCCTTGGGGGAAGTCTTTGGCAATGCATCCAGCATTCATCAGGATGGACAGCTTGCCCGGCAGAAGCTGGAAACAGCCCGTCGACAGATTGCTGCAGCAGTGAGTGCAAAGCCGGAAGAAGTGATTTTTACCAGCGGGGGAACAGAAGCGAATAATCTGGCGCTGTTTGGGCTGAAGCCACGCCACATCATTACCAGCACGATTGAACATCCAGCGGTACTGAATGTTTGTGAGGAACTGGAACATCGCGGAACTTCTGTAACCTATATTCCGGTCTCATCCAGCGGAGTGATTGACCCTGAAGATGTCCGCCAGGCCATTCGCCCGGAAACGGATCTGATCAGCATTATGTCGGTGAATAATGAACTGGGAACCATCCAGCCTGTGAATGAATTAGAGGAGTTTGGAATTCCTGTTCACTCTGATTGCGTACAAGCGCTGGGTCGGATTCCCTTACCCCAGGCACAACTAATGAGTTTCTCCGCCCACAAGATTTATGGACCCAAGGGGGTAGGGGTTCTCATATCCCGCAAAGGAACTCCGCTGCATCGCATCACTTTCGGTGGACACCATGAACGGGATCGTCGTCCCGGGACGGAAAATGTTGTGGGTGCCATCGGGTTTGGCACTGCCTGCAGCATCCTGCAGAATGATCAGTCTGTTGTCCAGGGATTGAGAGACAGGCTGGAAACTGGAATTCTGGATCGCGTACCTGATTCTTTTGTCAATGGTGAGGGATCGCCACGGGCTGCAAATACTTCCAATATCCGTTTTTCTGGAATTGAAGGTGAAGCTATGGTCATCGCACTGGATCTCAAGGGATTTTCTATATCCAGTGGAGCGGCCTGTTCTTCGGGTTCGGTCGAGCCATCTCATGTTCTGACCGCCATCGGACTGAACCGGGAAGATGCCCGATCCAGCCTCCGGTTCTCTCTGGGAAGTTCCAACACAATTGAAGAAGTGGATCGTCTGATTGAAGCAGTCGTGCAGTGTGCTGCCCGGCTGAGAAAGTTGTCTCCGTCGTATGTCTGAAAAGCCCATTGCCGTTGCCATGTCCGGAGGAGTGGATTCCTCTGTTGTTGCAGGATTATTAAAACGTGATGGTCACACTGTTGTGGGGCTAACGATGCAACTCTGGAATCAGCGGAGATTGCCGGAACTGACAGCAGAAGGTGACAGCGGCGGACGCTGCTGTTCTCTGGATGATGTCTATGATGCACGCACCGTTGCCAATCGTCTGGAAATTCCGTATTACGTGGTGAATTTTGAGGAGCGTTTTGAGCAGCAGGTGGTGAAACCATTTGTGGATTCTTATCTCCAAGGCGACACGCCGATCCCATGCACGCTTTGCAATAACTTCATCAAGTTTGATCAGTTCCTCGAAATGGCCGATGCCGTGGGTGCTGAGAAAATCGCGACCGGTCACTACTGCCGCATCTGGTTCGATGAAGAGCGTGGCCGATGGCAGATGGCTAGATCACGCGACGCTGGCAAAGACCAGACATACTTTCTTTGGGGACTCACGCAGCCGCAACTTGCTCGTGCAATGTTTCCACTGGGAGGAATGGTGAAGCCTGAGGTCCGCGCACTGGCGACAGATCTCGGAATCCCCACTGCAGAGAAACCTGACAGTCAGGAGATCTGCTTTGTCCCGAATGGTGATTATGCAGCTTTCATTGATGCCTACTTCACCGAGCAGGGAATGTCACGCGAGCAGACGTCTGGTGAAATCGTCACGGCAGACGGCAAGATACTAGGAAAGCATTCAGGCACCCATCACTACACGGTTGGACAGCGAAAGGGCCTGGGGGTTGCCATTGGCGAACCTTTGTATGTGATCCAGACCAATCCAGCCACCCAGCAGGTGATTGTCGGGAACAATGATCAGCTCAAGCGCGCCACTTTTGTCACGCGCGATGTGAACTGGATCTCCATTGCGGAACCCAATGAGTCTGTTCGTGCTTCTGTCAGGATCCGGAATCGGCATACTCCCGCAATGGCTACTGTACGAGCGCTGGAAAACAATCAGGCAGAAGTAACATTTGATGAGCCACAGCGAGCCGTCACCCCCGGACAAGCTGCTGTGTTCTATCAGGATGATCTCGTCCTTGGTGGCGGGTGGATTGCGTAGAGCGATTGAATACGCACTGGCGCGAACAGTCCTGGCAAGCGTCAGAGTTGCTCCATTTTCGCTGGCTCGTATGTATGCACGGCTGCTGGATCGAGCCGTTCCTCGCCTGAGACGAATTGCAACAACAAACCTGCAACTAGCTGGACTGCCGCTCTCCATTACCGACGGAGTTTATGATTCCATCGCTCGCCTGATGTATGGATTCGCTCACCTGCCAGCCATTGACCAGTCCAATGTCCGGAACTGGATCGACTATGAAGGCTTCGAGCATTTCGAAGAAGCAAAACGCCGGGGTAAAGGAGTTCTGTTTGCCACAGCTCATCTGGGGAACTGGGAACTCAGTGCTTATGCCCATGCATTGATGACAGAGCCAATGAATGTCGTTGTGCGGCCTCTGGATAATCCTTATCTCGATCGTTTTGTCGAAGAACGCCGGGCAGCATCCGGCAACAGGATTATCGGCAAGAAAGATCTCCTGCGGGGCATCCTGAAAGCACTCTCTGCCAATGAAGCTGTTGGCATCCTGATCGATCAGAATACTGGTCTGGATGATGGTGTTTTTATCGATTTTTTTGGGCGAAAGGCTTCAGCCAATTCAGGTTTTGTGAAACTGGCCCACCGGACTGGGGCAGCAGTCATTCCGGGGTTTGCATTATGGTGTGAAGATCTTCAGAAGTATGTCCTGAAGTTTTATCCAATTGTCGAAATGACAGGAGATCTCACAATCGATGCTCAGCAGCTACATACTCTGCTGGAAGGTGTTATTCGAGAATATCCGGATCAGTGGCTCTGGATTCATCGCCGATGGAAAACTCGGCCGGTTGGTGAATCTCAGATTTATTAATTTGATCCTGTTGATTCTGCTGCAGAACTTGAAAAGTACTATTTTCCACCTGTTGAAACAGTACTTTTTAGCATTTTTCTTCAAGCATACTCACTCTATAATGGCTGAGCCAGTGTGTTCTTATGAAGTCCATCAGTGTATGTATTCTTAGCCACAACCGTCTTCAGGATCTTCATTGGGTCATTGATTCTGTCCTGGCACAGGATTATCCGCCACTTGAGATTCTGGTGGTTGATAACGGGTCTGACACAAAGCTCCTCACTTCAATCGAGGAGCTTTATCCGGTAGTAAAACTGATTCCCCTGCCTCAAAATATTGGTGTTGCCGCGCGAACCATTGGCATTCGGCAAGCAAAGGGTGATCTGATTGTTACTCTGGACGATGATGTGGCTCTGGCAGATACAGATACACTACGCAAACTTGCACAGGAATTCAGACGGAATCCAGACACTGCATGTCTGACATTCAGCATCCTGCATCCCATACACTACACCCAGAGCAAAAATGATTGGGGACATCCCAGACCATTTGATACAGCTGCTCGTACTGAATTTGTTACGTCGTGGTTTGCAGAAGGTGCATCAGCTTTCCGTCGAAGTGTGTTTTCCCGTATTGATGCCTACTGGGCTGCTCTTCATTTCGGCATGGAAGGACCGGAACTGACATTCAGGCTGTTGGAAGCAGGAAAAGAGATTCGGTATACGCCAGCTGTGCGGGTTGTTCATCGCAGATCTGAAACAGGAAGATCTCCACAGCGTCTGTATTTTCACCATACGCGCAGCTTGATTCTTCTTGCTTCCAGGAATTTACCAGGGAAAGCTATTCCTGCTTTTCTGACGCCACGTCTCGTCGCGATGGGGGTACTCTCCATTAAATCACGAGCTTTTTCGAGTTGGTTCAGAGGATTGGTCTCCGGAATTCGTGAAAGTTTTTTCTTACGGACTCTCAGAAACCCGATCAGCCCCCAGACATGGAATCATTATCAGAAACTCCGCCGATGCTCTTCTCCTGTCACCCAAAGACTGGTTCGTTATGTTGCCAACTACTCCTTGCAGGTGAAGATTCATGAGCCTGAAGTAGGTGATCAGAAAGCCGCTTAGAAATTATTGGCTACGACTTTCTGGAAAACGTGACCAACTTCTTTTGCAACAATATCCCATGTTCGAAATTGCCCCCTTCGAGCAATTTCGTCTCGATCCCATACCTGAGCAATAGTCAAACTCAGCTTTTCTGTGAACTCATCAAGGCTGGCAGGAGCGAACGTATACCCATTGACTCCCTCCTGAATCAGAGTGGGGATCTGTCCCACATGAGAAGCAACCACCGGGGTTCCACAGGCCAAAGCTTCCACTACTACATTGGGACACCCCTCCCAGTCACTGGCCAGACAAAGCACATCTCCATCACTCATCAATTTGGCAATCTCAGTTTCCGGAAGCGGTGCCAGAAACTGCACATTCTTTTCCAGACCCAGCTTTTTTACTGTTCTGCGTAAAGTAGCCGTATATCCCCCGTGAGTGGATTCTCCGCCGACAATCACCAGTTGAATCTCTTTTTCAGGATTCTGGTGGATGACCCTGTTCAATGCCTGAATCACCCGAAGATGTCCTTTTCGGGGTACAAGATAACCCACAGAGAGAATCATGAATGCTTCTGGAGAAATTCCGACTTTATTTCTGGTTTCACTTTTTGGGTACTGCCTGAATATGTTGGCATTCACTCCATTGGTGACTGTGGTTGTTTGATCAGGAGAAACACCCATCGTAATTGCAAATTCCGTCAGTTCATCGGACACGGAAATGACATGGGAAGCAGACTTTAGCGCCCATCTTAGTGCGGCGTTTCCTGTCTTTCGTTCGGCAACTAAGGGTTCATGGCCTCGCTGGGTGATCACAAAAGGAATATTCAGCTTTCTTGCCAGCATCGCTGCAGCAATCCCTTCTGGAAATCCAAAGTGTGCATCAATCAGATCAAATGGCTGCTGTTGATGCCATCTACTAATCTGTTGAAGGATTCGTTGATAAAGAGTCCATGAATTGATGGGGGTTCCCAGTGGAGGGTACCACCAGAGTGGATTCCACACTGTGATTGTCTCATCCGTCCAGATTTGCGAGTGATTCCAATGATTGAAGAATTTTCTTTGAGGATGTGAGTAATCAAAGAAAGGGAGTGGGCTGACAACTCTTACTTGATGAAATTGAGCAATCGACTGAAGTCGTCGCCGGACAAATAGTCCCAGATTTGGTTGTATTCGATTGGGGTAGTTAGTACTAAGGCTCAGGATTTTAAGTGAAACCAATAAATCACACAATACCTTTCTTTTTTGTATTGATTTTAGTACGACTGGTACTAATTAAATTATCTTGAAAATAATCAGGATCCTCTGTAGTATTTACTCTAATTCATACCGCCCATGAGAAAGCACTGGAAAATTAAATTTGCCTTACAAGGTGTCTTGAGTCAGATACCAGGAGGAAACTCCATCAATGACTCCCTTCAAATCCTCTTCGGTGATCTGAAGAATTTTGATGATTATCTGACTAGGAAAATTCGGGATTACAAATTTTTTGCCGGGCATCTTCAATCCTATTTCAATAAGGAGGACGCTGATATCAATGCATTGGAGATAGGCACAGGCTGGATGCCATTAATCCCTGTCCTGCTTTCACTCAGTGGTGTTCGATCAATTCATACCTATGACAAAACATCTCATCTGAATGGAAAGCTGATTCGCCAGGCGATTCCACTATTGACTAACCATCTTGAGTCTCTTGCAGAATGGACACAGGTACCGATCCACAAACTCCAGTCAAAGTTGGATTTGCTTTGTGAAACCAAAACAACTTCTGAGTTATTCCAGGCAGCAGGCATTCACTATCATGCACCTGCTGATGCGGCACAGACGGGATTACCGGATCACAGTATCGACTTCATCTTTTCAAACTCAGTAATGGAACACATTCCTCATTCATCAATTGATCTCATTTTTCAAGAATCACAACGCATCCTGAAATCAGATGGAATGGCAGTTCACGCTGTGAATTGTGGAGATCATTACGCATATTTTGATCGGGGAATTACACAGATTAATTACCTGCAATACTCTGATTCCGAATGGAAACGATGGACAACTGATCTGCTCTATCAGAATCGTCTGCGGCCACGAGACTTCTATCAAATCTCCGAAAAGAATGGATTGATCATCACCCAGGAGCAAAGAAGTGCCCGGGCCGGGTGCCAGGAAGCTTTTGAAAAACTCAAGATTGCTCAGAAATTCTCAGACTATCCAGTCGAAGATCTCGTTTGCACATCATTCAATTTTGTAGCCACACCTAAAACCTGATTACTCCCATTGGCATTAAGGAATCAGCCATACTTTACCTTTATGGCTATTACGATCACTGACCTTGTAGCTCGCGACATTCGCTTTCCAACCTCCCGGGAGAAGATTGGTTCAGATGCAATGAATAAAGACCCGGATTATTCCGCGGCATATGTTGTTCTGAAAACTTCTGACCCTGCGCTGGAAGGGCATGGCCTGACATTCACCATTGGCCGGGGAAATGAACTGTGTGTCGCAGCCATTGAGGCATTGAGACCCTTGCTTGTGGGACAGACCCTGGATTCATTTACCCGCAACATGGGTAATTTCTGGAGCCATATTACTGGCGACAGTCAATTGCGCTGGGTAGGACCGGAAAAAGGGGTGATCCACCTGGCTACAGCGGCAGTGGTTAATGCTGTCTGGGATCTATGGGCAAAATCTGAAAAGAAGCCAGTATGGAAGCTGCTGTGCGATATGACGTCAGAGGAGATTGTCCGCTGCATCGACTTCCGTTACATCACCGATGCGCTGACACCGGAAGAAGCTCTGGAAATTCTTCGCAAGAATGAGTCCACCCGCCAGGAACGAATTGCTGAAATGGAACAGGTTGGATTTCCGGCATATACAACCTCCGCAGGATGGCTGGGATACAGTGACGATCAGTTGCGGCAGATCTGCCGCGATTCCCTGGCTGAAGGCTGGACACACTTCAAGATCAAGGTGGGTGCGGATATTGAAGATGACATTCGTCGCAGCCGGATCATTCGCGAAGAGATTGGCGACCGTAAGCTGATGATGGATGCCAATCAGCGATGGGATGTGGGTGAAGCCATTGAGAACATGGCAAAGCTGGCGCAGTTCAATCCATGGTGGATTGAAGAGCCCACAAGCCCCGATGATGTTCTGGGGCATGCGGCTATTGCAAAAGCAGTCGCTCCCATTGGGGTAGCTACAGGCGAGCACTGTCAGAATCGTGTCATATTCAAACAATTACTTCAGGCGAAGGCGATCAGTTTCTGCCAGATCGACAGTTGCCGTCTTGGTGGAGTGAATGAGATTCTGTCTGTCCTGCTGATGGCGAAGAAATTTGGAGTTCCGGTTTGTCCCCATGCCGGTGGAGTGGGACTGTGCGAATACGTCCAGCATCTTTCCATCTTTGACTACGTCTGCGTCAGCGCATCACTCGAAAACAGGCTGCTGGAGTTCGTAGATCATCTGCATGAACACTTCATCGATCCAGTCCGCATGAAGAATGGTCGATACATGCCACCCGCTCTTCCGGGCTACAGCATCGAGATGAAACCAGAGTCACTCGACGAATACGAATTTCCGACAGGCCCGGCCTGGAAGACAGCTTCGTAGTTTATTCGACAACGGCGAATTCGAAATTCGCACTCCGCAGGGCGGTGACCAGCTCATCGGCATGTTCCCGCCCGCGGGTTTCCATCGTGATATCAATGGCTGTTTCGCTGAGGCTCACACCGTAATGAGCGCGATTGTGATGCGTTTCGACGATATTTGCCTTGGCCTGCGCAATCACACGAGTCAGATTTTCGAGAGCACCCGGATAATCTGACAGACGGACCCGAACACGCAGACGCCGCCCATCCCTTACCATCCCCTGTTCGATGATCCGCGCCAACAGATTGACATCAAGATTTCCGCCAGAGATCACCACAGCAATTTTCTTCCGGTGGTGTCCGGTCTTCCTCTTCAGCACAGCAGCAAGAGCAGCCGCTCCTGCTCCTTCAGCCAATAGCTTTTCCTGTTCCAGCAGTACAAGAATCGCCGTTGCGATTTCATCTTCTTCCACCGTGACGATCTGATCGACATATTGCTGTACAGCAGGAAGAGTATGTTCTCCGGCTCTGCGAACTGCGATGCCATCCGCAAGAGTGGATTGAGCCGCAAGATTGACTGGCTTCTGGGCATCCAGTGCAGCTTTCATGGAAGGAAGTTTTGCTGTCTGCACACCGACAACATGGACTTTGGGACGTGTTTCTTTTACCGCACATCCAACACCCGCAATCAGCCCACCACCTCCAACTGATGTTACGATTACATCCACATCAGGAATCTGCTGCAGAATTTCTATTCCGATTGTGCCCTGCCCGGCAATGACTTCATCGTCATCAAATGCGTGGAGAAAAGTTGCGTTTTGTTCGATGCTCTGCTGAAGAGCTGCCTCATAAGCTTCGTCGTAATTCTTTCCGAATAGAACCACATCAGCACCATAGGCACGGGTTGCAGCCAGTTTTACCAGTGGAGTATGTTCGGGCATCCAGATCTGCGCCGAAATTTTTCTCTGTGTCGCGTGATAGGCAACTGCTTGTCCATGATTGCCTGCAGAAGCAGCGATCACTCCCCGGTTCCGCTCTTCTTCGGTCAGGGTCAGAATTCGATTCAATGCTCCCCGTTCTTTGAAGGAACCTGTCATCTGCAGGTTATCCAGCTTGAGGTAGATTTCATTCCCTGTCTGAGCTGACAGGTACTTTGAATGAACAACCGGAGATTGTGGAATTGAGGTGCTAATCCTCTTTACTGCTGCTTCAATACCTTGAAGAGTTACCATGATCAGTCACCTTTTTCCTTTCGAATTTTATAGACGGAATATATTGAGTTAGACCAAACCGGGTTATCCGGCAAAGTCGATTTTGTCAGTACAAGATAGTCGATTCCCATACCAGCCAGTACAGGAACTCGTTCGGCAGTAAAGGGAATAAGAATCGATTCATTCCACCGCTTCCACCATTCCCGGGCGTAGTTCGGGAAGTAGTTCACCTGTCCACCAGATTTCCAGTCCGTATAAACAGATCGCAATGCGCGCGCCCGGAAGATCCCCGGCTGTAATGTCCGACCAGCATCAGGAAACAGGAAGACAGCATTCTGATCAGTATCAGTTCGTGCCCACTGGCTGAGTTGCTTCAACTCAGCAGTCTCCAGTTTGGGTGGAGCCTGTCCTCCATGCAGAAAGGGGAATACCAGAACAATTGAAAGCCACAACAATCGAACAGGAAGATGCTTAATAGAGAAAGCCGCAATCGCTGAAAGAATGATGGCAAACTGCACAGGAAACAGGAGTGCCCGCATTGGCTGGAGTTGCGGCAACAGAGCCCAGTTCATTTTTTCCAGAAGAAGCCAGGATACTGGCATGGTGAGATAGCCAATTCCTGTCAGAAGAAGAATCGTCAGCCAAAATTTACGGGGAAGGACAGCTTTCAGACGCGTCATTGCTGCAAACAGAATGGCCAGCACCGCCAGATAAAACTTCCAGTGCAGTGCAAACCAGGCGGAAACCCAGACATAGCTGGCACGTACTTCCTGGATCGCACGATGTTCTGGTGTCAGGATGGGAAACAATTTCTGGCTCTCAGCAATACCGGATTGAGGCAGCGCAACGGACAGGAGAATGAGAATGGCAACTCCCAGCGGGATGAAAAACTCACGTCTCCTCCAGAGCAGCAGAATCACGAGATACCAGGGCCAAACTGCAGGAGCATGATAGAGAAACGCCAGTGCTGCCACAGAGCCCGCCAGCCAATAGCGATGATGCAGAACAAGTCCCAGCGAAAGGAAGGTCAGCCCGATCGAAAATCCACGGGGAACTGGTTCATACTCCACGGTCAGCACTGCCGGGCCTGCAATCGCCGCTCCCAGAGATGACAGACCAGCCACCAGCAAAGCAGGAATCGTCGCCAGCCCGGCTGAAGTCGCGATCAGGAAGATACCCAACGTGCCACAAAAGCGATACACCAGTTGCTGAGTCTGCAGCGCACCTTCAAAACTGCCCGTCACCGGACGTAACAACCGTGCCATCTCGTCATAGATAGTCAGAGAGACATGCGCCCCATGGGGAATCTGATCGGCAGAATACAAGGCGGGGTTTTCCAGCCACTCCAGAACTGGCGCATAGATCTGTGTATCAGATTGCAGATAGGTATGGTTGGGATAAACGAAGAAGCTGAAGAGTGTCATGGCAGCGATTGCTGCCGCAATTCCTGATTGACGCGGGTTCACTGAGCGGGAGTCTTTTCAAGCTGTTGCTTTGCCCAGATACGGTTGGGATTCAGTTCAATTGCACGGATCAGGGCAGCACGGGCTTCGGGATTTCGATTGGCTTTCCGCAGAGCAATCCCCAACCACATCTGCGCTTCTGCCAGCTTTGGATTCAGTTGAATGGCCTTCTGGATATCCGCAATTGCTTTGTCCACTCCACCTCCAAACTGAGATGGCAGATAGTAATTCCCAACACCGCGACTCAGGTAGGCAATCGCCAGCTTTGGATTTAACTCGATTGCACGATTGACAGACTCCAGTGCACACTTTCCATAACGAATCCCGGCAATCACATTGGCAGGGATGATCTGACCACAGAGAGCTCCCAGAACACGATGATATTCTGCATTTTTTTCATCCAACTGGACCGCCCGCTGGGCAGCCTGGATTCCACTTTCTGCCGCAGATGCTGCTGTAGCTTTATCCCGAAGTTCAAAAGCCACCTCTGCCAGGTAAGACTGGGCAATCGCCAGATTGTACTGAGCCTGTGCATTCGAAGATTCCCGCTGGGCAGCAGTGGTCAATGCGGGCAGCATCTTCTGGATTGCAGACCGGTCCTGACGATCTCTGGCCTTCTCCAACTCAGGGGAAGCAGAGAGCAGTAACGTGGAATAAAAAACAACGAGTGCGCGCATCCTGCTCTTTTCAGTTTAAAGGTTTGCAACCCTACGGTGCACAAGCAGGTACCAAAGGCCGATTCCTGCAAGGAGCAGCCCATTCATTCCCAACACCAAAGGAGCACTGAAAATGGGAATCAACTGTCCGGTAGCAAGTGATCCCATGGGCATTCCGCCACGGAAAGCAACGTTGTAAACACTCATCACTCGTCCTCTCATTTCATCGGGCGTAATCAACTGCACCAGTGAGTTGATCAGTGCAAATACCACCATCAGAGCACCACCCGCCAGGAAGACACAGACAGCAGTCAGCCAGAACACGGTGGAGAAAGAGAAACAGGTAATGATGGCACCAAAAGCAATCAGTGTGACCAGAGCCGCCCGACCTTTATTTGGACGCTGGCTGGTTGCAGCAAACACCAGCGCACCAACAACCGATCCGGCTCCCGACAAGGCGAGCAAAGTGGAAAATGTTGCCGCATCTCCATGCAGAACTTCTTTTGCCACTACAGGTAGAAATACAACTAAAGGAATACTCAGCGCAGTCATGGCAAATGCAAGTGTAATCAGGGAACTCATCGCACCCTGTTGGTGAATGAATCTGAACCCTTGCTTGATGCCCTCAACAATCGTTCCTCCGGTATTTGATGGGGTAAATCGGGGGCGCACCAGAACCAGAGTAATAATCACTGCAACATATGAGATGCCATTCAGGGTGAAGCACCATGAGGCACCAAGTTTCTGTAGTGCAAATCCTGCAAGAACAGGTCCAATCACACGGGCAATATTGAATTGGATGGAGTTCAGGGCAATAGCATTTGGTAGATCTTTTCGATCAACCAGAGAAGGGACAAGGGCCTGATAGGCAGGTCCGCCAAAAGCCTGAGCCATTCCGACAAGGAATGAGAGTGTCAGGATATGCCAGATTTCAACTTGCTGGGCAACAAACAACGCAGCCAGAACAAACGCACATAACATCTGGGCAATTTGTGACCCGATGAGGAGAATCCGCCGGTCATAACGATCGGCAATAACTCCCCCCACCAGAGAGAACATGAAAATTGGGATCTGCCCCAGAAAGGCATCCAGACCCAACATGCGGGCACTGCCGGAAATTTCCAGCACAAGCCAGCTCTGCGCTGTGGATTGCATCCATGTCCCAATAGAGGAGACACAGGCACCAATCCACATCAAACGGAATTCCGGGTACTGGAATGCTTTGAAAGTCCGCCTGAACATTGAAGGGGAAGACGTTACAGCCGAAACTCCGTTAGGGAAGCGGCTGCTCCCGATAGATCAGGTGACAGATATTTCCTTCACCATCTTCAAAAAAGACGAGCCGGTTCCCCTGATTCACAAAAGGTTCACCGATAAACTTCACGCCTTTTCCCTGCAGATGCTGATAGGCTTCATCAAAATTATCCGGAATGATTGCCAGATGGCGAATTCCGGAAGTCTTCATCTCATTGACAGGACGATCGCCACCATCACTTGGAATGATTTCCAGCATTGAACCATTCTTTGCGCGGACAAAATAATTCCCCGCATAGGTGAAATTAATCACGAACTCAAGATGATCGACATACCATTGTGCAAGCTTTTCAGGATTCGCGGCCGCAATGGCGGTGTGTTCAATGCCCTGGAACATAAATGAGAGTGTAGCAAGCGTCCTGAAAAAACACACTCACAGCAGGAGGAGCTTAATACACTCCGAAGCAAAAAACCTTGTTTTCACCGTCGGGAGAAATACAGTATTCACCGTTCTCCAGGAACTCCTGAACTTCCACCTTCCAGAGACTCCGCTCCAGTCGGTCTGCATTCATCCGTATGGGGCGGGGTGAATTCTTTTTGGGCTGGTTGGGGATCATGAGTTCCCTGCCACCTGATTTCCCCGTTTCCATTTTGTAAAGAGATAATCTTTCCGGATTCAGATTCTCCGCATCAATCAGAAAGATTGGTTCCGCCATCGGAGTCTTTGCCTGTGCAGATGCGCCGGCAACCGTATACATCGTTTCATTCTTGCGATCTGTCTGCTGCGCAGTTCCCTGATCCAGCTCCACCAGCTTATCGGCATGCCGCAGGAAGATGGCATCACGTTTTTGCGGCACCGGCCCGTCATATCGATCCTGTGCCAGAAGACTGAACCCGATCAGGAGTGTGAGCAAGATCCGCATACCTATAGGTTAGCCATGAAACCACTACACTGGAGACTATGGCTAAACAATATCCAGCGCCACCACCTCAATCGATTGACGTGGAAAAAAAGTATACCGCCACTTTTGATGTCACCAAAGGGAAAATCGTCGTCGAACTGTTCCCTAAACAAGCTCCGAAAACAGTCAATAACTTTGTCTTCCTGGCCAAAGAAGGCTTTTATGACGGAACTGTCTTTCACCGGGTGATTGCAGATTTTATGATCCAGGGCGGAGACCCCACAGCAACAGGTCGTGGCGGCCCAGGCTATCAGTTTGAAGATGAATGCCGGAATCCGGATGCAGTGAAGCACGAAGTGGGCAGCCTCTCTATGGCCAATGCCGGACCCAACACCAATGGAAGTCAGTTCTTCATCACCCATATCGTTACGGACTGGCTGAATGGAAAACATACCGTATTTGGCAAAGTGAAATCCGGTCAGGATGTAGTGAACGCCACTCAGCAGGGCGATGCACTGAACAGCGTCACGATTACTGAAGAATAGTTTTTGATTCCCAGGATTGACAGGATAGTCAGTTCAACTGTCCTGTCTCCGGGCATTACTGGTTTTTCAGGGCTGCATCTTCAGGAAAACCACTCCAAGGGGGGGTAGCCTGAGAGCAATCGAGTGTTCCCGACCATGGGAGTAAATCTGCTCCGCATTCACCGTGCCTTCCACAACTGCAGAAATCCCTGATCCCCCGAATTCACTCCAGTCCGTATTCAGAATTTCCCGATAGGTACCAGAACGTGGCACACCAATCCGATACTCATCTCTGGGGTTTGGCGTAAAGTTACATACGACGACAATCTCATCCTCAGACCGGGAACCTCTTCGGACAAAGCTGATGACCGATGAATCGATATCACTGCAATCGATCCATTCAAAGCCTTGCCACTCATGGTCCACTTCATGAAATGCGGCTTCTTCCTTCAGTACCTGATTGAGTCGCCGCACCAGATTCTGCAGATTGCGATGGTAGTCCCATTGCAGCAGTTCCCAGCGAACCTGACGCTTCTCATCCCACTCTTCATACTGGCCAATCTCCTGCCCCATGAACAGCAACTTCTTGCCAGGGTGAGACCACATATACCCCAGGAAGGCACGAACATTTGCAAACTTCTGCCATTCATCCCCAGGCATCTTTCCCAGAAGAGATCCCTTCAGATGGACCACTTCATCATGAGAAACAGGCAGGACGAAGTTCTCGGAAAAAGCGTAGACAAGCGAGAAGGTAACATCCGTCTGATTGAACTTCCGGTAAATGGGATCCAGCTTGAAGTAATGGAACATATCGTGCATCCAGCCCATGTTCCATTTCATGGTGAACCCCAGGCCACCTACATATGTTGGTTGCGAAACCAGCGGAAATGAGGTCGATTCCTCAGCGATCGTGATGGTTCCCGGAATGGTATGAGTCCGCTCATTCATCTTCCGCAGAAAATCAATCGCTGCCAAATTCTCCCGTCCACCATACTCATTAGGGATCCACTCTCCATCTTTCCTCTGGTAATCGAGATACAGCATGGAAGCCACAGCATCCACGCGAATACCATCCAGATGATATTCCCGCAGCCAGAACATCACGCTGGAAAGCAGAAAGCTCCGGATTTCACTCCTTCCGTAATTGAAGGTATAAGTTCCCCACTCCTTGTGTTCACCCACACGAGGGTCGGAATGTTCATACAGATGCGTTCCATCAAAGACAGCCAGCCCGTGTTCATCTTTGGGGAAGTGTCCGGGAACCCAGTCCAGGATGACGCCAATCCCCGCCTGATGACAGCGGTCCACAAATCGCTTGAATCCATCCGGATCGCCGAAACGGGACGTTGGCGCAAAATATCCGGTTACCTGATAACCCCAGGAGCCGGAGAACGGATACTCTGTCACCGGCATCAGCTCGATGTGAGTAAAATTCATTTCGCTCACATACGACACCAACTGATCAGCCAGTTCGTCGTAAGTCAGCGGCCGGCCATTCTCGCCATAGCGCCAGGATTCAAGATTGACTTCATAGATGGACACAGGGTTCTTCAGCCAGTTGGTCTGCTCCCTGAACTGCATCCATTCACTGTCATTCCATGAATATTCCGTCAGCCCCTGCACCACGGAAGCATTCAGCGGAGGCTGCTCTGTCGCAAAGGCAAATGGGTCAGACTTCAATACCTGATACCCATTCAGCTTTGATCGGATGAAGTATTTATAGAGAGTTCCTGCTTCAACCCCTGGAATGAACAGTTCCCAGACTCCGTTCCGCATCCGCATCGGATGAGCGCGCTGATTCCAGTGGTTCAGGCTGGTGCAGACAAAGACAGCTTCGGCATTGGGAGCCCATACGGCAAAGCGTGTTCCAGCAACACCCTCAACCGTCACAGGATGTGCACCCAGCGACTGATAAGCCTGATCGTTTGTACCTTCCGCAAACAGATACAGGTCATACTCACTCAACAGCAACGGAAAACGATAGGGATCATCCCGTTCCTGCACAATGCCGTCTGGCCATTGAATGCGGTATTGATATGATCCGGGATGCTCTTTCAGTTCCCAAACAAATAGTCCATCTTCATGAATGACGGCCATCGTGTGTGACGCATCACCGATGATCAGGTCAACGGCGACGGCACCGGGGAGGAAAGCACGGATCTCCCATCCGGAATCAATCTGATGTGGTCCCAGTACCCGAAACGGATCGGGGTGATATCCACCAATAATGCCCGCTATGTCGTGGTCCAGCACTTTCGTAATTATAGAGGTACACGTATGAGGCCATTTGCTGAACTGCATCTTCATCTGGAAGGGTCTATCCAGCCGGAAACCCTGCTGGCAATCGATCCGACACTTTCCACTGAGAATGCACTTTTTTTCTATCAGTTTGAGAATTTCGACGGATTTCTTCAGTCCTACATCCGGGTTCTGAAACTGCTACAGACTCCGGATCACTATGCCATTGCTGCAAGATCACTGAAAAACCAGCTGAAACAACAGAATGTGGACTATGCAGAGATCAATCTCTCGGTAGGTGCCATGATTTTCTTTCGCCGGAATGTTCCGGCCATTATTGAAGCCGTCCGCAAAGAGCTGGGCACCTGGCCGCTGATCTTCGATGCGATCCGTCAGCATGATCCGCTGATCGCCATTGAAGTAGCGGAACTCGCACAACACTATGGAGCCGCGTTCGGCATTGGAGGAGATGAAACGGCCCAGCCACTTTCCACATTCAGGGAAGCAATTTCACGGGTACCGGAACGATTTATCCCACACGCAGGGGAAATTTCTTCCGCTCAGAGTGTCTGGGATGCCGTCTCCCATGGAGCCCGCCGAATCGGTCATGGTATCCGTGCGATTGATGATCCGGATCTGTGCCGAAAACTGCGGGACGAACAGATTCCACTGGAAATTTCGATTTCCTCCAATCTGGCCACAGGAGCTGTCCGCTCACTGGAAGAACATCCGGTCCGGAGACTGTTTGATGCAGGTATACCTATTGTTCTGAACACAGACGATCCTGCAATCTTTGGGACCACACTCCGGCAGGAGTATCAGCTGGCTCAAACAACATTCGGATTCACTGAGGAAGAGATGGAACAGATTCGTCGGAACGCCTACCAGTTTGCGATGGAGTAGCGAAGCCTGCGCACATCTGCCGGAGAATATCCTCCCAGCATGTGAATTTCTTTGCGGTCTCTGATCTTTCGACGATAACGATTGAAATACTCTTCGAGGTCACCACCATGCTGGAAGTTGTACATGATGTCGTCAAACTGGCGAGTATGCCCCAGCTTCAGAGCATGACCCGATTCATGCAGGGAGGTGAGATAGACAATGACATCTCGCAGAAGAGGATCAGAAGTCCGGGTGACGGAAGGCCGCAGGAATATTTCTGCATGATGGACGCCGTTCACATCAAACGGAACAGCTTCTCCATAGAGCCCGCCTTTATTTCCTGCCCAATGAAAACGGAACTGCGCTCTATCTTTCTCTAATTCAGGATGGAATTGCAATGATCCGCGTGAGGCACGGGACCATGCGTCCAGAGCCCAGACGACCAGTTCATGGTCGTTTTCCTGACATCCCATTTCCCGGGGCTGCGTGCAGGGCTCAATCCAGAATGAAATTACCACCACAGCAGCGGCTAGCATTCATTCAATAATTTATCGTGTTGTTGTCTTGATTTCTGAAAGAATTCTTTCCAGCTCGACAATGCGGGTCTTCAGTTCTTCCAGTTCCTGCCATTCAGGATCAGGCAGACGACCATGTTCCAGATCATGTTCGGCAGGCTGTTCTCCCCAGAAACGGACAATCTTTCCTGGGATTCCAACCACGGTTGAGCCCTCAGGAGCGCTCTTCACGACAACCGATCCGGCACCGATCTTGACGTTATCTCCAATTGTGATAGCACCCAGAACTTTTGCTCCGGTTCCCACCACAACCTTGTTTCCGAGAGTGGGGTGGCGCTTCCCTTTGTCTTTACCCGTACCGCCCAGAGTGACGCCTTGATATACCAGTACATCATCCCCGATCTCAGCAGTTTCTCCGATCACCACACCCATGCCATGATCGATAAAAAACCGGCGACCGATTTTTGCCCCGGGGTGAATCTCAATTCCGGTGAGGATCCGGCTGAATTGCGAGATCAGACGAGCTATCAGAGGGAAATTCCAGCGATAGAGTTTGTGGGCCAGTCGATGAAGAAGTATGGCATGTACGCCTGGGTAGCAGGTCAGGATCTCCAGTCTGCTTTTCGCCGCTGGATCTTCCCGGAAGACCGTCTCGATCTGTTCACGCACTGAACCCCACATGCTTTCTTTTGGATTATCTCACTCTGGAAATGGATTCCGGCTTGATATTCTAAAAACAAATGCCTGAGGGTTACCTTCCTATTTTCCTGTTTCTCTTTGTGGCGATTCTATTTCCGGTGGTCACTCTGCTGGCTGCCCGTCTGATTCGGCCATTCAAGCCAAACAGCACAAAATACGAAGCTTACGAATGTGGTATCGAACCGGAGGAGACACCACGCGGACGATATTCCATTCGCTTCTATATCATTGCGATCTTATTTGTCATCTTTGATGTGGAGACAATTTTTCTTTTCCCGTGGGCAGTCCGTTATCAAAAACTGGGCTGGTTTGGGGTGGCCGAAGCGGGTGTATTCCTGGCAATTCTCTTTCTGGGATATATCTGGGTCTATCGAAAAGGTGCCCTGAAGTGGGTGTAACAGAGCGTCTTTACTACAACGATTCCTATCTTTCACACTTTACGGCAGAGGTCCTCGCCGTCGAGGATAACGGGCAGAAGATCTATCTGAACCGCACCGCGTTTTATCCGACATCCGGCGGCCAGTTGTTGGATCATGGAACACTGGCCGGAATGAAAGTGCTGGATGTGATTGATGAAGGCGAAAGAATTGCTCATCTGCTGGAACAAAACACAGGGGCCACTCCCGTCACCGGAACAGTTGAAGGAAAGATCGACTGGCAACGCCGATTTGACCACATGCAGCAACACAGTGGGCAGCATCTGCTCTCAGCCATCTTTGCAGAGAACTTTGGCCTCGAAACAGTGAGTGTGCATCTGGGAGAAACCAGCTCAACTCTGGACCTGGACACACCGTCCATCGATCCGGCGATTCTTCGTGATGCTGAACTGCTGGCGAATGAAGCCGTCTGCCAGAACATTTTCCTCACGGTCAGTTTTGAAGAGGGCAGTACGGCTCAGGGGCTCCGGAAAGCTTCTGAACGATCGGGCATCCTGCGGATCGTCACCATTCAGGATCTGGATCGTAGTGCCTGTGGAGGCACGCATGTCCGCGCAACAGGCGAAATCGGCTCCATCTTTCTTAAAAGGACAGAAAAAATCCGGCAGGCTACCCGTCTGGAATTTGTCTGTGGATTGCGCGCCATCCGTTCAATTCGATCAGAACTGAGTGAAGCCAGAACGCAGGCCTCAATAGTTCAGACGCGTCTCGCAGAAGCGGACAAAGAGCGAAAAAAGCTTGCGACGGAACTGGCTGGTTTCCGTGGACAGCAACGGTACCAGGAGACTGTACCTGCATCAAACGGGATGAGAACAGTGATTCTGGAACTGGCAGAGATTACAGATTCCACCCGTCAGGAAGCACAGGCGTTCATCCAGGGCAGCAAAGCAGCATTTGTTGTGATTTCCGGAAACAGTGCGCTACTGGCCTTTTCATCTGACAGTGGCCTGCACGCAGGATCGATCATGAAAGAGATTGCAGTGAAGGGCGGCGGATCAGCCACCACCGCCCAAGGATCTTTATCAGACCCGGTCGCTACACTTGCTTACATCAAAAACAAATTCGAGCAGATTTAGATCACCGCAAATCGGACAAGCAGCAATCCAGCAGCAAGACTCACGATGGAAAGCAGACCAGGAAGTGATGAACTGGCATCCTTCTGTTCCTTACAGACAAACAGACCGATCAGTGCTGCAATCACGGCACCACCAAATCCCAGAACTACAGTCGTGAGCTGGGAAGAGGGTGTTGCCACAGGAGCCATATAGGAAACAGCAAATGCAATCAACCCGATTCCCCAGATGATTCCACCCACAACACCTGTCAGGTGAGTTCCGAATGATCCACGAATCAACGCACTCAATTCAGTCGCCTCACCATATACAGGAAGATTGATGAAATAGAGGTTGTAGATGATCGTAGTCAGGAATACACCGATTCCAAACAGGAACGAGATGGCATACGGACCCAGTGCAAAATCAGTAGAAGAAGAATACGCCTTCTGAATGAGCGGAATAAATCCTCCCATCAGAACTCCACTGACTATGCTGACAATAATTCCTTTAGTTGCTGTCAGTTTCTTCCCTTTTTTAGGTTGTTTCAGAGAAGTAGTTTCCATTACAGGCTCCGCCTGCGCATTCCGCGCTACCACCACACTGCGATAAGCCAGGATAGCCATCGCTACTGAAACAAGAACAAGGCCAATCCCCGCCCAGAACAACGCAGTGGATAAATCCGAATGGATTCCTGTTGCCAGTGAAGTCACGATCAAAGCCAGTCCCGTCACAATCGGAAAGGCTACGGAAGCGCCAGCGATCGAGACCGCCGCCAGCAGGAGCATATTGGCCAAATTGAAGACGGCACCAGCGACCAGAGCAAAAGCCAGATAGCGCTTGCGGGCAATCATCAGGTTATCCGTAAAACTCAGCTCATCGCCAATAGTGCCGAATGTGTATGCGGCGATAACAGCAGCAAGAGCAAGTCCTATTGCAAAGTCAAAAGAATAGAGCTCAAACCGCCAGGCGGGCAGCGTACGTTTAAAAGTTGCAATCCAGACTCCCCAGCAAAGAAATGCCACGATGCTGAGCAGAAGAACCATTTCTGGAGTGGAAGGGAAGATCATTTTCTAAAATCCTTGGGCGGGAGATTCATGCGATCTCTGTTAATTATTCAATTTAGCGCAGGGATCATCATACCCGACTTTGGTGAAATTCAGGAAAGAAGATTTAGTGGTTTAGTACTGTCTATTACTAGAAATCGATATGGACCTGTACTGTCAATCCGGGACGAAGAATTGGCAGAGGAGCGGAAAAGTCAATCACTACCTGCTGCGGCTGAACAGCAGAAACCAGACCTTCCAGCGGCTGTCCCCCGGCTTCTGTCAGAAGAACCTGTGCAGGCTGGCCCACCTGAATCCGAGCCGCCTGTTCTTCATTTACCTCAATCACAGCTTGCAGTTCAGAAGGATTCACCGCTACCTGGAAAAGATCCTTCATTTCAAATGTCACCGGGTCTCCGGAAGCAGCCCGTTGTGCAATCAGGATTCCATCCACCGGGGAATGGATTTCTGTCGATAATACCTGCTGATCAACATCATCCAGATCCTCATTCTTTTCTGCCAGTTGACGACGTGCCTCTTCCAGATTCTGCATCGTGATCTGCACTTTCCCGGAAGCCTGACGCGACATCGCAGTCAGGGCATCATTTTCGATCCGTAATGCTTTATACTCACTTTCGGCCTTTTCATAGGTCAGACGGGGAGTGGCACCTTCACGAAGCAACATTTCCTGACGCTGAAAGTTTTTCTCGGCCTGCCCAAACCGGGATTTCACACTACTGGCTTCTGCATCCGCTCGGGAAGCTTCCAGTCTTTCTGAGATGAGTTGTGACTCCAGATTATTCAGCCGGTTCTGAATACGGTCAAGTTCGGAACCAGCTATCTCTTTTTTCTGATCCAGCTCCAAGTTCTGAATTCTTCCCAGAAATTGTCCGGTGAAAACCTCCTGCCCCACAAGAACATCGGCACTCTCCAGTATTCCTTCTACGGGTGCAGCAACCATAACGAGATTCCTGGCCCGCACAGAGCCTGAAATAGAAATACTGATTTCCACGGGTGCAGGAGGAGCCACTGGTTTTTCTGCGATGGCAACAGTAGCTTTTCGCTGCTGATAGAGATAGATTCCCGCTCCTGCCACAAGAACTGCAGTCAGGATCCCGCTGATCCACCACACTGTTCTGCGTTCATCTGCCATACACGCAATGATATCCTTGCTGCTAAGACCTCATGTCCTGGAACAGACTTCGACTTGGCGACGACGTTGATGACCACTGCATCAAATGTAAGCGGATGACAAACCACGCCATCGTTGCGCTGATTGATGAACAACCAGCTAAAGTCCGCTGTAGAAGCTGCTATCACGATCATGAATTCTTGAACGGGATTGCTCCACCTACAAAGAAAGAGCTGAAAAAAGCAGCTGAGCTCAAAGCGGCAGCAGAAGCCGAAGCTTCAGAAGATCATCAGGAGGATGAAGAATAAGTCTAGGGCTTCTTCATCTCTTTTCGAATCGCCTGTAACACCTCATCCCGATCGGTTCCAGCAAGATCCCTTTCCAGCCGTTGCAAGGCAACTCCCACAACATCCCGATGATGGAGCTTTGCTCCAAACCCGAACTTCTCGGTCAGATTCAGCCAGATTTCATGAAGACGATCAATATCTTCCGGCCACAGGCGCGGAGGGTGGGGGCCCAGGTTGACGAATTTTGATGGACGGTCCGGACTGATGATTTCCAGAGAAAAGGGATGTCTTGGTTCTGGAAGTTTCTGCCATGCCTGTCCGATTCGTCGTGCCAGTTCATCCGAAGCCATCTTTAGAGAGACACCCGTGACCAGCCTGGATACCCGAAGTTTCTGTGCCGTCTGCACCATAGCATCGAATGGATCAATTCCGGGAACAACCAGAAGCTCGACTGTTTTGCCCTCTTTTTCCGCCAGTTCCACTACATGAGAAAACAGTTCTTTTTCATAGTCTGAAAAAAGCTGGTCATCCGTCAGCTGATATTCACCCGCTCCGGCAGAAATAGGACGAACAGTCATGACGACAATATCGTTTCTCCGAAGATTCGCTTTCTGCAGAGTTTTCTTCAGATGATCCATCTGCCGGTAACCACGGATCGCCACCAGAATAGACCCAGGCCTTGCCTCAATGGTTTCTGAATCCACCTGTGGTGCATGCTCAAGATTGAACTCCTCCAGCCCGGACTTTCCTTCTTTTTTCTGCTGGTTGATATGTTCTGAAACCTTAAACAGAATAAACAGCACGATGGTAAAACCCACCCCATAAACAGTGGCGATTTTCTTGGAAAGAAGATTCGTAATGGCAATGAGAAACAGGAAGATCGTGACCAGCCCCAGGCCGATCGGCAGCTCGGTTTTCCCAATTCGCAGGTTGAGTGGGAACTTGTATTCCTGGTCGGACCGTTGAAAACGGAGAGCCAGCACTCCGAGGGCCTTGATAGAAAAGCTCCAGATGACACCGAATGCATACGCTTCTCCCAGCAGGTACACATCGCCATGTGAAAACAGAATGGTCGCCAGTTGAAGCACGGCAATCATGTTGATGATGCGGAAAGTGGTTCCGAACTTCTGATGGGGTTTCCGGAAGTAGTTCAGCAACACTCCGTCTTCCGCCACGCGATTCAGGACTCCATTACCCCCGATCATGGATGTGTTCACAGCACTTGACAGAATCAGGACACCCACCACCACGACAAAGATATGGAAGACCAGCTTCATCAACTGAGGTCCAACCAGATGCATGGAAAGACCACCGATGAGATTGTCGTAGTACAGGCTGCGCTGCGCGTCCGGGATCACCATGGAGGCCAGCAGTGTAATCAGCCCGGTGGAGATGACCGCGTAGACGCACACGATGTTAGCGGTAATCTTCAGATTCTTCAGCTTGGGGTAGGCAATCTCGCGGTAAACCTGCGCCAGTGTTTCGTAACCACTCATGGCCAGCAACGAGTGCCCAAAACAGACCATGATGGCTGCAGCGGGAATCGTCGGCCACACGGTTCCTTTCAGCCAGCCAAGCGCATCATCGGAAAACTGGATATTTTCCATGACCGGAGCTGGAGGTAGCTCCCACGTTCCTTTGACGATCAGCGTCAGAAGGGACCATAAGATGAGCATCACCACCATCACTGTCATGATCTGCATCACCCGCAGAGCCTTGCCCGATGATTCATGGATTCCACGGATGTTAGATCGCCAGAAGTAGCCGGTAACGACAAGCCCGAAGAACATGGCAAAGGTGTTCGGTTCTACATGATATGGCTGATGGAGAAGCTCAAAGATCTCATTCAGCAGACGTCCGAGATACTGCCCGGCCGAAACGGAACTGATTGGGCCTGTGAGGACAAAATCCACCACAAGAGCAGAGACGGAGATCTTTGCCATGGTAGGTCCCATGGAGTCCCGCACCACAACATAGACTCCACCCCGGACAAACATGCTGCAGCTTTCCAGGTAGACAGAACGGACTGCAAAGCTGAAAAACATGACGGCCAGGATGAACCAGGGAGCGGATTGACCGATTGCCTGTTCGGCAATTCCACCTGCATAAAAAGAAGAGGAAGCCAGGTCGCTGAGGACAATCGCAGCGCCCCGCCAGAAAGAGATAAAACTGAGTGCAACAGTTGTCGCAACGACAATGCGCGTAGTAGAGCCCGAAGATGATCCGGCAGAAACATCCCCAGGCTGGGGTTTGCTCACGACTGATTATTTTACGCTGAAAGAGAGATAGAAAATATGAGGCGGATCATTGACACACTTCGCCAGTCAGGCCACACCGCCTATCTTGTGGGCGGCTGCGTTCGTGATTCGCTGCTGCATCTCCCGGTCAAGGATTACGACATTGCAACCAGCGCCCGTCCGGATCAGATTCTGAAGCTTTTCCCATATGCGAAGCAGGTGGGTGCTCATTTCGGAGTCGTCATCGTCGATGGAGTGGAAGTGGCCACCTACCGTAGTGACGGGACCTACCGGGATGGCAGGCACCCGGAAGATGTCCACTTCGAGACAGATCCTGCCAGGGATGCCTCCCGGCGGGATTTCACCATCAACGGAATGTTTCTGGACCCGGCTAGTGGAGAGATCCTCGATTTTGTCGGCGGCAGGCGGGATCTGGAAGCCGGAATCATTCGGGCTATTGGACATCCTCTCCAGCGTTTTGAAGAAGATCATCTCAGAATGTTGCGGGCTGTCCGCTTTGCGGCAAGGATGGGGTTTTCGATTGATCCTGAAACGCTGGAAGCCATCCGAAAACTCGCTCCCCAAATCCACTTCATTGCAGCGGAGCGGATTCGGGAGGAACTGACACGGATGCTCACTGAAGGCTCGCCCCGTCGTGCGATGGAGTTGCTGGATGAATCCCAACTATTGCAGGAAGTCCTTCCTGAAGTGAAGGCATTTCAGGGGGTGGAGCAGCCCCCGGAATATCATCCCGAAGGGGATGTCTGGACACATGTCCTCATCATGCTGGACCTGCTGCAGAACCCGACTTCCACTCTTTCCTGGGGAGTGCTGCTGCACGACGTAGGCAAGCCTGGTACTTTCCATAAACTGGACCGGATTCGTTTCAACGGGCATGTAGAGGCAGGTGTCACCATTGCCCGGGAAATTCTCAACCGCTACCGCTTCTCGAATGAAGATCGGGACCAGATCCTATCTCTGATTGCCAATCATATGCGCTTTGCCGATATCCAGCGGATGAAACAGTCCACACTGAAGCGATTCTTCCGGCTTCCTTCTTTCGAAGAGCATCTGGAACTGCATCGCGTGGATTGTTCATCCAGCCACAACAAGCTGGACAATTACCAGTTCGCAAAAGAACGGTATGCAACGCTGCCGCCGAACGAGATTCGCCCACAGCGTCTGTTGACAGGGTCAGATCTGATTGAACTGGGATGGCAGTCCGGTCCGGGATTTAAAGATGTCCTGAATGCAGTAGAAGATGCTCAGCTGGAAGGAAAAATTCAGACCCGCGAAGAAGCGATCGAACTGGCCCTCAGCCTCCGCCCGCCAAACGGGAAGTAACCATCCAGCGCAACACGCCATGGGGCTGGGGTCCAAAGGATTCAATATCGATCCTCATCAGACCCGCTTTTTTGAAATCCACCCGGAATGAAGGGGAATTCAGCAGGAAAGCCGCGAGTTCACTCAACAATGGCTCATGGCTGACCAGCATAATGGAATCCATGTCGCGATGAGCACGAATTTCCTGCCAGACATCCACTGTGTTCCCATCCGGCTGCAAGGTAGAGGTTTCGAGCAGTTCCGCTTCATTGGCCAGAAGATCTGCAACGATGTCTGCGGTTTCCCGCGCACGCCGATAAGGGCTGGCAAAAATCAGGGAAACAGCCACATCTGACTGACGAGCCATCCGCAGCACTTCCTTAAGTTTTTTCTTCCCTTCAGGAACCAGACCGCGGGAACGGTCGGGATGTCCGGGGCGCTGTTCTTCAGCGATGGCGTGGCGGAGAAGATAGATCTGCATTGCAGGATATTAACCTCTATCTGTCATACTGACTGATTGCGAACATCGGTTAACGAGAGTGTTTCAACCCGGTTAATCCTCTGGCTCGCTGGTGGATCTACGGTTGCGATCCTATTTTCGATCGCAATTGCCCAGATTTTGCTTGGTCTGGGGCTTGCAGTTCTGCTGTTCCGCAGGGATCTTTGGCGATTTCCCCCCATCGGATGGCCCCTTCTCGCATTTTTTTCCTGGACCGTCATTTCGAAGATTCATGCGGAAGGGCTCTGGTCATGGAATCCACAAATCAAAAAATTCTTTGTCTTTGCCCTTCTCTTCCTGATCTATAGCGCTGTCCGCACGATTCCGCAAGCCAGGACGATTTTGCTCGTCTTCTGCGGAGTCGGATCCGTATCGGCCGGATGGAGCTTTGTCCAGTTCTGGCAACGCACACGGGAAGCCGTGGAAGCGCAAGAGCCTTTCTACCTGTATTACACTCCTCGACGCACAACCGGCTTCATGAGCCACTGGATGACGTTTTCCGGCGAGATGCTGGTTGTCCTGATCATTGCCATAGCACTGCTGTTTTTTGCACGCCAGACTATCCGTGAACGATGGGAAAGTGCGGCATTCCTGATCATGAGCGGAGCAGCGATTATCCTGAACCAGACCCGTAATATCTGGCTGGCTGCTGGTGCATGTGCTGCTTATCTGATCTTTGCCTGGCGCCCAAAATGGTTGCTGGCATTACCCATTCTGGGCATGGGAATCTTTCTGGCATCTCCGGATTTTGTACAGAAACGGATTGTTTCGATCGTGAAGCCGGATGGTGACGTGGATTCCAATGAGCATCGCTATGTCACCTGGAGAACGGGTCTGGAAATGATCAAAGCCAATCCTGTCTTTGGAGTTGGACCCGAAAAGGTAGCACCCGAGTTTGACAGCTACATTCCCCCGGACATTCCAAGGCCGATCCCTACAGGCTGGTACGGCCATCTCCATAACATCTACTTGCAGTATGCCGCCGAACGCGGAATTCCTGCCCTGATCTTTATCCTCTGGATCTTCGGGAAAATGACATGGGACTGGACCCGGTCACTACGTCCACGTCCCGAACCGGAACGGCGATTTCTGCTGCATACCGGAATCGCCGTTCTGATTGGAACTCTCATCAGTGGGGTGTTTGAGCACAATCTGGGCAACAGCGAGATTCTGCATATTTTCCTGGCTATTTCCGCTCTGGCTTATGTGGCTACGGAATCCACAGAAATAAAGCAGGGAAACTCGGCAATCGCGGTATAACCCAGCTTGTGATAGACAGGCCTTCCCATGGAAGTGGCATGGAGAACAGTTAACTTTGCTCCGTCTTGCTCCTTCGCATCCGCCCATGCACGATGCAGAATTGCCTGAGCATACCCTTTTCCACGGAACGGTGAACAGGTAGCAAACCACATCATGTAGGCAATTCCGTTTTGAGTGACCACGGCTCCCACAGCCGCAGGTTGTCCAGTCTCCTCAATTACATAGGCTCGTACCGGGTCAGTCCAGAAGGACTGCATTGCAATCTCGTCATGCATTCCCGGAAACCCATATGCTTCTGCATTGACCGCCGCCATGATTGAAGACGCTTCATCGCCTTCAATCGGGCGGATCACGGGAGCCCGCCGCAGCGGATCGTTCAAATGCGCTGTTCTCATTCCCATGGTTTTGACATCAATAACAAAACCTGCTGATTCCAGAGCGTCCATTCCCTCACGGGGAAGCCAGGATGAGGGGAGAGTGAATGTTCCCCGCACTCCTGCATTCAGAAATTTTTCCTGAGTAAGCCGGCTGAAATGCAGAAGTTCCTCATTTGACTGCGGAGGTCGCTTGAAGAAAGCCACGTTGAACATGGGATAAGAGGTGTGAGCAATGGCATAGGAAAAATACTCATCCTCTTCAACAATCCCTCCCTTTGCGGCAGCCATCAACTGCCATGCCATCCTGTACTGATCCAGAGATTCCTGAATCAGCCCGCCAATCCAATCTCCCAAACTTGTTGCTCCCTCTCTGCCGGTTCCCCACCTGAGTGAATTCCCGTATTATCTTCACAATACTCTGACGAACAACATTTCCGATAGAAGCAACTTTCCCGTTATTTAGTCCTGATTTTTGATAACAATCCTGAATCAGAAGTTGCATCTCGGGTAATTTCTGTAAGCCGCTCGAACTCGATAATTTCCTTCCAGATTTGGAAATCTGTTGCTTGAAACGGCACCTGCACAAGCTCCCCGGATATCAATTTATAAACTGCAAATATTTGATAAATATATACTTATACCTCAAATCTTATGACAGATTAGTTTCTTTATTACATTACATATGCCATACTAAAAACAGTTATTCCCATGAGTATTCGGCAGTTGGGTGACGCCATCACCCGGTACCATCAGCTCCTCGAATCAGAGCAGTATCGTGATTTAGCGTGGGCCGAATCACTACATGAAAAAATGTCCGCTCAGGGTCTGGTTGTTTCCGGCCGTCCAGTTTCCCCATTCCTCCGACCACATTTTTTGACTCGAAAACAGTTTGACAACCTGGTTCAAGCCTCAGAGTTCCTGCACTCCGCGATCGATCGCATCAAAAAGATGACGCTCTCTGACCCTGGATTGCAGAACCGGATGGGATTGCTGCCCGCCGAGAAGATGCTGGCCCAGATCAATCCGGGCTATTCCTTTATGGCGGTGACATCCCTTCTGGATACCCATATCCATAACGGAAGCTTGCAGTTTGTGGAGTATAACGCAGAGAGCCCTTCTGGAGTTGCATATAGTGAACTGCTTGGGGATCTTTTCTATGATGCTGCTCCCGTCAAGGAGTTCCGGAAAAAGACCAAGCTTTCAAAAATCGGAGGCAGCAAGTATTTCCTTCAGGCCCTCCTGAAGGCTTACAAGCAATTTGGGGGCACCAAAATTCCCAATATTGCGATTGTTGAATTCAAGCAGCCGTTCCAGAATGCAGAATCCGCAGAATTCAGCTTGCTGGCTGAACAGTTCCGCAAACTGGGATATGCAACCGAAATTGTCACCCCCGATGCTCTGGAATACAGGAATGGTGTTCTCAGAAGTGGCGAGTTTACGATCGATCTGGTTTATCGTCGGACACCACTTCAGGAGTTTCTGATCCGGTACGATCTCTCGCATCCTCTGGTGCGGGCATATCGCGAAGGAAAAGTCTGCGTGGTCAATAGTTTCCGATCAGAAATGGCTCGCAAGAAAGCCATATTTGATCTGCTGACGGATAAGACAGTCACTGCTGATTTCCCGGCAGCTGAAAAGAAAGCCATCAAGGACTACATCCCCTGGACCCGCGTGGTCGCTCCCACGAAAACCACCTATAACAAGGATGTTGTGGATCTTCCTGAGTTCATCCTCAAAAACAGGGAAAAACTGATTCTGAAACCGAACGATGAATCTCCGGAAACGCCCACAGTTCGTGGTTGGGAAATGGATGACAGCGGATGGGAAAAAGCACTGAAGTCGGCATCCCGTGAGTCATACGTGGTTCAGGAACGAGTGGAAGAAACCCCTGCACTCTTCCCCGTGTATAACTGGGGCAAGATGGAAATTCGTGAGATGAACATCGATGTACAGCCTCATGTCTTTCTGGGGAAGGTCCATGGCTGTTCTTCTTATCTGACTTCCAGCGGTGGATTTTCGTCCGTCTCCGGGCTGGTACCCACATTCATTCTGGACGGAAAGTAATTCAGAAAACAGTTTTCTAAATCAGAAAGGCCGCTTTTCAGCGGCCTTTTGATTTGCAGTGAAACTGCTTATTACTTGGCGCTGTCTCGCGACGCAATCACTCGATCTACGATTCCGTAGTCCACTGCCTGCTGAGCTTCCATGATGTAATCACGTTCCACATCGCGTGCAATGCGGTCCACCGGCTGACCTGTGGCATCCGCAAGAATCCCGTTGAGGATTTCACGCATTCTCAGGATCTCTTTGGCATAGATATCGATATCCGTTGCCTGCCCGGCCAGACCACTCATCGACGGCTGGTGAATCAGGATTCTGGAATGAGGAAGTGTATAACGCTTTCCTTTGGTTCCTGCAGCAAGAAGCACTGCACCCATGGATGCAGCCTGACCTACACAATAGGTCACGATATCCGGCTCCACAAGCCGCATGGTATCGAGAATTGCAAGACCGGCGGTGATCGATCCACCGGGTGAATTGATGTAGAGGGAGATATCCCGCTCCGGATCTTCTGCGGCAAGGAAAAGCATCTGGGCGATGATCAGATTTGCCACCTGGTCATCAATTGGTGTCCCCAGAAAAATGATATTTTCCTTCAACAGGCGCGAATAGATATCGAAGGCACGCTCTCCGCGTGAGCTTTGTTCGACAACCATCGGCACCAATACATTGTGCGGGGTCGGCGCGCTCCCCAAGAACTTGCTGTCTGCTGGCATCCAGCCTCCTATGCCCATCATATCGTGCATTCCTGAAACTCTTCCTTCTCTGATGTGTAATTCTGTACACTTGGCACTTCAGAGCAAGAATATTCAATGGGACTTCAGGGGCAGGACAGCCCTTATTTCCGGTGGAACCACAGGCATTGGACGGGCAACCGCAGAGGGGTTTGCAGCAGCCGGATGTAAGGTTATTGTCGCTGGACTTCCTGGCGCTCCGGAGATTCCAAGTGTGGAAACTATCCATTGTGACATCACTGATCCCTCCGCCCTGAAGCAGCTTTTCTCCCGAATCGAGGGGCTGGATATTGTGGTGAACTGCGCGGGGATGATTGTTCGCGATCAGGAGTTTGAACTCGACACTTTTGAACGGGTCCTGGATGTGAATCTCACAGGAACCATGCGCGTGTGTTCACTCGCAAAACCTCTTCTTGCGAAATCACAGGGCAGCATCGTCAACATCGCATCGGTGTTGTCTACTTTTGGAGGCCCCAGGGTTCCGGCTTACAGTGCCAGCAAGGGTGGCATCGTGCAGCTGACGAAATCCCTTGCGGTCGCCTGGGCGCAGGAATGCATTCGCGTGAATGCTGTGGCGCCGGGCTGGATCCGCACTCCGCTCACCGATGCTTTGCAGCAGAATGAAGGATCATCGGCAAAGATCCTGTCACGGACCCCCATGAATCGATGGGGAGATCCTGAGGAAGTGGCTAGCGCCGTTCTCTTCCTCAGTTCTGATGCTGCAAAGTTCATTACGGGCTCTGTGCTGGCCGTGGATGGCGGCTATCTCAGTTGTTGATACTCATTACTATCCCCGGCGAAGAGCCTGCATGGGATCAACAGAAGATGCCCGGACCGCGGGGGCAAGGACAGCCACCAGTGCAGACAGCGCAATGACCCCGATCGCCACAATCAGCGTCCCGTAGGGAACAGGACCAGTCGGAATAATCCGCTGTTCTGAGGCAAGGTGAGCGGCATATAATGCGATCGGTGTACCAATGGCCAGTCCGGCAAAAGCCAGTGACAGCCCCTCCCGCAACACCTGTCGCAGAACAGTTGCCTGGGATGCCCCTAACGCCATCCGAATGCCAATCTCACTGGTGCGTCGTGCAGTGGAATGTGACATCAGGCCATATAAACCAACCACGCACAGCACTAGGGCAAGAACACCGAAACTTCCACACAGCCAGGCGAACAGTCGCTCTCGCTGCAATGTCCGGGCGATCTGCTCTTCCATGGTGAGGACATTGATCAGCGGCAGATCACGATCAATTTCCTGCATGGCTTTTTGGATTGCCGGGAAGATCGACATGGGTGGCGCACTGGTGCGCAGTAAAACAGAAGCAGTCATTTGCTGATATCCAAATGGAATATAAGCAACAGGAGTGGATTGCTCCATATCTGCATAACGAGCATCCCTGATGACACCGATCACCTCATACTTGTCATCGCGGATCTGAACCTGCATCCCCAGAGGAGTATTCCCCCCCAGAGTTTTTGTAATCGTTTCATCCACCACGGCCAGTTTTGCTCCGGAGTGGGATTCCTGCGGAGTCCACATTCGGCCCATCAGCAAAGGAATCCCCAGGGCCTGAATGAAGTCAGCATTCGCCTGATGAATTGCTGACTGAACATTTTTTTCCTGTCCTGTCCCCTTCACCGGACCATAAGAGCCGCTTCCCATCATGGGACGGGTCACCGAGAGACCAACTGATTCCACCCCAGGAACGCTCTTTAAGCGATTCTCCACATCCACATAAAGCTGGGGGAGCCGTTCGGCATCGTACCCCGTCTCACCAGGTCGAATGTTGAACAGAATGGCATTTTTCCGGTCAAAGCCCGTCTCGCGTGTCATCATTTCGTTCAGCCGTCCCGTAAACAGAACGGCTGCAGTCACCAGAAGAACCCCTAAAGATACCTGAACCAATACCAGCATCCTTGCAGGAGTCAGGCGGGAACGACTCATCGTATTTGCGCTGCCACTTCCTTCTTTCAATGCAGGAGATGCATTGATCCGTGTTGCTTTCCAGGCTGGATACAGCCCAAACAGAAGTGCAGTTAGCAGTGTTACAGTACCAGCTGCCGCCAGGGAATAAGGATCGAGTGCCAGATCCAGCCGCATTCCACCCAATCCTGTCGGCAATAAAGATTGCATCAATCGCCCCAGACTCATTGCAACCACGATACTCAGCGTTCCGCCTATCACAGCCAACAGAAGGCTTTCGGTAAAAAACTGGCGCATCAGGCGTCCTGCACTGCAACCCAGAGAGACTCGCAATGCAGCTTCTTTCTCTCTCTCCACTGCTCGCGCCAGAAGAAGATTGGCGATATTCGCACAGGAAATGACAAGAACTGTAAACACCAATCCCAGCAGCATCCAGACAGGATTTCCCCATGCTCTTCTGATTACACCCAGTCCTTGAGCAGCACTCAGAACACGTAAACGCGGGGTTGCTTCCACTGATTTGGGGGAAGTTGCCCAACTCGCAGCAAATGCAGGTTCAAGTACTGAATACAGTGATTCATTTGTCACTCCAGGTTGTTTGCGAGCGATGATCTGTAGCCACCAGGACAAAGGCTCAAATCTTGCCTTTTTATACCAGCCTTCAGGCGAAAGAAATCCCGGGCTCTGTTCAATGGTTGTATATAAATCTGTCCTGTCACCGACAGAAATCCCGGTGAACTTTTCAGGCAGAACTCCAATGATCACATAGGAAAAGTTATTGATCGTGATCGTTTTCCCAATGGAATTCCAGTCGCCTTGCAGTTGATTTTTCCAGAACCCATAGGAAACCACCACAGAGAGAGCATTTGTTTCGGCTTCATCCTGATCGGTCAGCAGCCTGCCCGCAAAAGGATGTAATCCAAGGACAGAAAAGAAATTTCCAGTGACACCTCGCGCATGGGCAATGGCAACATTTCCTTGATACCCGATACTGACTTCCCGACTAAAGACATGCGCCGCTATTTCTGCTTTCGATGCTGCGCGTTCTCTCATCACCCTGTAGCCATCCATACTGAAACAATCAGCGATTCTCAATCCGTTGTCTTGATAAAATCCTCCGGAAGTTGTCCATACGATTCCTTCCGGCCACTCTTTGGCCTCCCATTGAATTTCTGTTATCTGCTCCGGCTCAGGAACGCCCATAGGCTTCCACAACATCGAATTTGCGAGTGAAAGAACAGCCGTCGTCGCACCAATTCCCAGTGCAAGCGTCCCGATGGCAGCAAGAGTGACAGCCGGAGTTTTTTTCATCATCCGCCAGCCGAACCGGACATCCTGCCAGGTCATCAGCAACCAGTTCCAGCGACTCTCATCGCGGCACTGATCACGAACACTTTCCACGCCACCGAACTCGCGCCGTGCCCGCTTCATTGCGTCAGCACGAGACATTCCCTGCTTCTCTAACTCATCCGCCAGTGTTTCCAGGTGGTATCGCAACTCTCGATCGAGATCAGTCTCTTCTTTTTGCCAGGGCCATCTCATGACGTTATCCCTCCAGCACCCAACCGATCGCACTTGTATAGCGAGCCCACTCTTCAAGCTCCGTCTTCAGCTGTCGCTTTCCTTCCGGAGTCAGAGCGTAGACCTTGGCCATCCGGCCATTTTCTCCTTCACGCCATTCACTGGAAACCAGCTCCTTGCGTTCCAGACGATGCAATGCGGGATATAACGAACCCTGTTGCACATCCAGCACCTGCCGGGACGTAATCATGATCTTTTGTGCGATGCCATATCCATGCAATGGACCTTGCGCCAGTGTTTTCAGCACCAGCAAATCCAGCGTTCCCTGAAGGAGATCAGACTTCTTTGCCATATACCAAGCCTCTCTACATAGATTGAATATCTTTATATGTAGAATGTCAAGGTATATAATCAGCCCATACCCTTAGCCGTGTCTAATCTCTCAGTTTGATGAGAACAAGTTCAGGTTGAACCGGAACACCCCCGCTAATCTTCACGCGGAGCAGGGCTTCAAAAAATGGGACATCCGCCGATGAAGCAGCAGATACTCCTAACTGCTTGAGGAGAGTTGAGATGTTTTCCTCATGCATGAGAAATTCCGTGGCCCCCTGAGTTCCGAATGTTGTGCGTCCTGCCAGAATCAGTGCACGGCGATCGGGGGACATGCTGGGCACAAGTCCAATGACTGCATAGTCCATCCCATAAGGAGGTCCAGAATTGAGATATATCTGGTCTTCGCCCAAACCGGGATGGATATTAATGATGCCACCTCGTCCTGTTGCGGGTTCATCATCAATGGATTTAAATCGAAATTCCCGAAGCTTAGGTAATTCGGTCAGAGAATCATTCACATTCGGACCACCAATAAAGATCAGATTGCGACTGCGTGCCTCATCCCAGACAACCAGAGAACTTCTCTTTGCCCGGAAAGAGTAATCCAGCCGATCAAATAATCGGGTCAACTCATGCAGCGCCATTGCTTCACCAATACCGGTATAACGGTCGTTCATCTTCTCAGAAGACACAGATGAACCGGGTGCTGCGTATCGAAGTCCTGACTCGGAACCCGAAGATACGCTTCCGACAAATCGTGGATTCGAAAAAATGAGCAATGTTTCCTGAGGGCGAGAATCAAATGCAGCCCAGAATTTTGAAAGAGAAGGCGTCACCGATGCAGGTCTGTCCTGCCATTTCCAAAATGCAGAGGTAGCAGCAATAATCAACAATCCCCCCAGAATCCATGTGAGCCATGATTTCGAAGGAGATGCGAGCCTGGGCTCAACTTCTGAAAAGGAAACAGATGTGGGCGAGGATACATCCGGGAAGGTGCCCCGGTAGCGATAGGTAAGCAGGTACGTTCCCTTGGGGAGAATAATCTCAATTGGATCGCTTGCTCCCGGGCCGTGATAATACTCGGATAACTTGGTCCTCAGACGAGCAGAATGAACTCGTACACCTGAATCAATCCTGGGATCGAAATTTGATCCACGGCCTAAAGCATCCACCCCGATTTCATACTCTTTCAGGTGACGGCCAGGCTCCTCGATAGAAATCTGCGCAAGATGAGAAAGCAGACCTCGAAGAATTTCAGAACCACCCAGCTCAGCACTTTGAAGGACACGATTCACTTGAGCCCAACACTCATTTTTCGGCGGGGTCAGCTCCAGCGTATCCATGTCGTAACGTCCCTCAAACTTATTGAAAATAATAGGTTTCTTTGGTTGAAAACGGTATTATACAACCGATTGACTTGTGCCGTTGCCTCTTTCAAAAGAATACTGTCGAAAACGCTTGCAACATGGGTGCAGTGTGTCCGATTTTTTCCGAACCAGAAAGGTATCCGTCATGTTTTTGTTGAGAGTAGTTTTCCTGCTGACCAGTTTGATGCTGATTCCAGTTGAGGCACAGCAGATCGCCGGCAGTATTGTGGGAACAATCACTGATGCTTCAGGCTCGGTTGTTCCAAAAGCTGAAGTTACGATAACCAACGTCAGCACAAATGCAGCCCGCCAGACGCAGACTGATGATAACGGCAACTACACTGTGCCTTTTCTCACCGCCGGGACTTACCGGATCGGTTCGGCGGCCAAGGGCTTTCGTCAGAAGACAGTCGACAATGCCCTGCTCCAGGTGGGACAAACCCTGCGGGTAGATGTACAACTAGAGGTGGGCGATACCACCCAGACAGTGGAAGTTCAGGCAGCAACAGCATCATTACAAACTGAGAATGCAACGGTGGGAAGTGTACTGGACGCCCAGAAAATTGTGGATCTTCCACTCAATGGACGTAATTTTGTGCAACTGGCACAGCTGATTCCAGGGGTGCAACCCGGAACACCAGGATCCATTACTGTGCGTCGAGGCCGTGGCTCCATTGGACAGGGTGATTCGCCATTCGGTTCCACCGGGATGTCTGCCAATGGAATTCGCGATACAGGCAACCGTTACTTCATTGACGGTGTTGAATCGATGGACGGAGATGCATTTACCTATGCGTTTGCTCCATCCATTGATTCGATTGCCGAATTTAAAGTGGAAACAAGCAGCTATTCTGCTGAAAACGGAGCAGCTCCAGGTGGTCAGATCAGTCTGGTCACAAAAAGTGGCGGCAATCAATTTCATGGAACACTGTGGGAGTTCAACAGGAATGACGCCCTGACATCTGCCTACAATGCCATCGGCGGAGCGGATATTAAACCGCCCAGGCTGAATCGCAATCAGTTCGGTGGAAATATCGGTGGCCCTATCCGTATTCCGAAGCTCTACAACGGCAAAGACAAGACCTTTTTCTTCTTCAATTGGGAGAGTGGCAGACAGGCAGCGGGAGCAGTAGCCTCATTCAGGATTGTTCCGACAGAAGCTCAACGAAATGGAGATTTACGCGGTCTGGTCAATGCACAGAACGGAAATCCCATCAATCTGACGGATGTTAACGGCGTGGGCATCGTCAACAACGTCATTCCGCAATCTGCATTGAGTCCACAGGCACAGGTGATTCTGCAAAACACGCCTTTGCCCAATACACAAAATGGTGTTTTTAATTACGTAAATACACCGCAGAGTCCAGTATCCACACAGGATAACTACACTGCCCGTGTAGATCACAATTTTTCAACCCGGGATGTCGTGAGTGTTCGTTATGTATTCAACGACACACTGGAAAACGGAACACCTTACTGGGGAAATGATGAACGGAACAATCTTGCCCGTACTCAAAATGTCGCCACTTCCTATACAAAGACCCTCAGTCCGATGATGGTCAATCAACTGCGGGTGGGGTGGAATCGGATGAATGAGTATGAGCGATTCGGGACAACGAATAATGCTGCATACGATATTGCCGGCAAGTTGGGAATTCCACTGACCTCGACCCGTTCCAAAGATTTCGGACCACCACGAGTCCAGATCAATGGCTCAGAGGGTGGATTCAGTGTTTTCGACCTTCAGCAGCAGATAGGACCAAGAGATCGCGGTTATGAGGTCTGGCAGATCACCAACGGAATGTCCTGGCAAAAAGGCAGGCATCTCCTGAAGTTCGGTGTGGAAATAGATCGTCGCAACTATACGAAAGAACAGGCACGCGATCCTCGTGGCCTTTATCGGTTCGATGGGATTTATACAGGCAGTGGAATGGCTGACTTTCTTTTGGGATATTTAACAAGCGCTACTATTAACCCCGTTCCCACCGTAATCGACATGAACTCACTGTGGCAGGCTTACTACCTCAATGATGAGTGGAGAGTAACCCAGAACCTGACAGTGACACTTGGTCTTCGCTATGACTACTTCCCGCGCTGGCAGCAATATGACGACAAGATCATCAACATCGGACAGAACGGCTTTGCTTTGACTGACTATATCCGACCGGAAAATTCACCTTACGGGCGAAGTCTGCTGGCTCCGGACAAGAATAATTTTGGTCCCAGGTTTGGCATTGCCTGGCGCCCCAGCTGGATGAGTGAAACAGTCATTCGTGCCGGTTACGGCATCTACTATCAGCAGGAACATCCAAACGCCAACGCCACGATGGTGGAAGGAGCCCAGGCAACAGCAGGATCGATGGTAAACGGCACTCAAGGTGGAAGACCCGATGTATTATTCAGCAGCCCCTTTGTTTCAGTGCAACAACCCTACCCTACTTTTGACAATGCAACCAGCATTGATCCAAACATGCGCGATGCCTATATCCAGCAATGGAACTTTGCCATCCAGAAAAAGCTACCCGGAAACTTCCTGTGGGATGTCGGCTATGTGGGCTCCAAGGGAACCCGGCTTTCCATTGCATTCGACCCTGGAGCATTGGCCCTGAACCGCCCCATAGAACTTGTGGACCCCCGGACTCCGGGCTTACCAAGTATCAATGCGCGACGGCCCAACCAGCTATTCCAGCGTGCTGTTTCAGCGGTAAAGTCGATTGGAAATTCCAATTACCATGGTTTTCAGACAAAGCTGGAACGGCGCATGTCCAGGGGACTCACCATTCTTACTGCCTATACATGGTCCAAGGCTCTTTCTGGTCCGCACGATCAGGGTGGACTGATCGGCAATGGCTCCTTTATCGGCTCTCCGCAGGATTACTACAATCTGAAAAACGAACACTCCCTCGCCGGGTTTGATGTTTCGCACCGCTTCGTACAGACGATCATGTATGAATTGCCGACATTTCAGAGAAATGCTTTTACACGGCAGATGACTGGGGGATGGCAGATCTCAACCATCATCACTGCGCAGAGTGGTTTCCCCGGAGGCATCAATGACGGTCGCGACACAACGGGAACCGGACAGGGCTCACGTGCCGATGTTGTGCCAGGCCAGAAGGCAAATCTCGCGGGTGATGAACGCACATGGCAACGCTGGTTCAACACCGATGCCTTTGCTCTTGCCCAGTGGGGAGCATTTGGAACATCACCCAGAACAGGCGCAATTCGATTGCCCGGTCTCTTCAATACAGACTTCTCTGTGAACAAGTCTTTCCGGTTTGGAGAACGAACCCGACTGGAACTGCGTTCTGAATTTTTCAACCTCTTCCGGCACTACAACCCGGAACCCGGCGCAGTAGATCGAAATCGGCAATCCCGTACCTTTGGAGCGGTTGGGGGTGGCGTACAGGGCATCGCAACCCGCATCATCCAGCTTGGTGCCAAATTCTACTTCTGAGGAATAGTAGCCATGCCTGCAATTTTCGTTGTATGAAAGAAGGCATGGCTATTTCAGCTTTGGAAACTCATCCGCTCGCAATCCCGGATGTCGTTGTGAAGGTCTTGCCAGATGATGAACGCGTGTGGGTTCCACAGGCTCCAAATGTCTGGTTCCGGCCGTTGCTGCTGAACCGGACAGCTGGATCATGGTGTAATCTGCTGCGGGTGCGCAGGGCAGGAATTCTCAGCCGTCATCGACATCCTGCCCCCGTTACCGGATATGTCATCAAGGGAAGCTGGCATTATCTGGAACATGACTGGGTCGCCAATGAAGGGGACTTTGTTTTTGAACCGCCCGGTGAAACACACACGCTGATTGTTCCTCCCGATGTTGAGGAGATGATCACCTATTTCCAGATCCAGGGATGTATGTACTACGTGGATGAGAACGGAAATCACACTGGGTTCGAAGATGTGTTTTCCAAAATCGATATGTGCCGCAAGCACTATATCGAATGTGGCCTTGGCGCAGATTACGTCGATCAGTTTATCCGCTAAATGAAAAGGGGAGAGCATCACTGCCCTCCCCGCTACCAAAGTGAACTGATTTGTCTTTAAAAGACAAACTTCAGAGCAAGCTGAATCTGCCGTGGACTATTACTGACATTCGTAATTCTTCCAAAGTTTGCTGAGCCCACAACTGTATTCGGATTATCAAAGTATGGAGTATTGAAGATGTTGTACATCTCCGCCCGGAACTGGAGATTTGAGGTTTCACCCAGCTTGGGGATCATGAATTGCTTCCCAAACTGCATATCCCAGTTCGCCATTCCCGGACCCCAGACAATACTTCGGCCTGCATTGCCAATGGTGTATTGAGCAGGAGCAGAAAATGCAGCTGTATTAAACCACTGTTCAGTAGTCCGTTCTGAACCATCCAGGTTCGGATTTCCGGAAACATTGGCACGATTCCCATTGTTTCCGCATACACAGCTGTTTGCAGGCATGCTGGGAGTCAACGGGAAACCGCCCTGGAATGTTGTAATTCCACTAAATCCCCATCCGCCCAAAATTACATCAGAGAAAGTGTTTGTGCTCATCCATCGACGACCACGACCGAAAGGAAGTTCGTAGTTGTATGCGACGGTAAATCGATAGGGAGAATTGTTCGGAGAAATTCCTCGATCCAGATTCCTGTTTCCAAGTGGATCTCGATACCCCTGTTCTCCTACAGTGATCTGCTTCTGCCATGTGAAAGCTGCAAGGAAACCGATCCCCGAAGCAAAACGGCGTTCCGCTTTCACCTGCATTGAATTGTAATTGGATGATCCATTCCAGCTCACCACATTTACCCCTTGAGGGAATTGTGGATAGGGAACGAATGGCGCAATAAATCGACCTCGGGCTTCTGGTGCCCGATCGACCGGAATGGCGTTCAGATTATAGTTATCGAACTGAAGGCGAGTCCCCTTGCTCCCTGTATATCCGATCTCCAACATCGTCCCACCGAACTCTCTCTGGATACTCAGATTCCACTGCTGCATATAAGACATCGGATTACTGTCTGGGAAAATTGACACCTGATTGGCATTACTTCCCGTCTTATCAGAAGGAGAATACGGAATCAGATCCAGTGAAGTACGGGGATTGATCTGATCATTTGTGTTGTATCTGCCAACATCCGCATCCGCAAAAATCGGGTCGGGTTGCATATATCCATTAGCGCCGCTGCTCATGGTTCCGATATAGAACATTCCATATCCACCACGAATGACAGTCTTGTCTACAGGGTTATAGGCAAAACCAAATCGCGGACCAAAGTTGTTCCAGTCGTTATTCCAGGGTGTACGCCGGAATCCGTTCTGCCCGTACTGCAGGTACTTACCTTGATCCAGACTGAACACACCACTTCTGTTTTGAGCTTCGTGATAGTACAAAGGAGCATCCCATCGAAGGCCAAGGTTGACTGTAAGTTTCCGATTAACGCGGATGTCATCCTGTACAAAGATTGCATAGACAGAACTTCTGGGCTGGAAGAATCCAGGATAGATTCGATAACCCATCTGAGCGGGCATACCCAGCAAAAAGCTTGCATAATCAGACCCGGTATTTCCGATATTTGGTTGATTGGTGAAAATCGGCTGGAAACGCCACAATGTATTTCCAGGATTCGGTTGAAGATTATCTGTACGAATCCTTCGAGCCTCACCACCAAAACGAATGCTGTGACGTCCAGTAATAAAAGACGTGACATTCACCAGAGATTGGCTGTTTTGCAACTCATACATCAGGATGTCTGAAGTGGCGCCTAAACGAGCAAAGTTCGTCCACTGGAAATCAGGAGTACCCAAAGTTTCTGCTCCATTAGGGAGCCCCATAATACCCAGACTGTTTGTACTGACTTTTCCAAAACCTGGAATGGGTCTGTGTGGATAAGTCTGAAACCAACCTAAATGAAGATCATTTGTCAGGCGCGGTCCAAAGATGTGTACGTGATTCACAACTGCCTGATAAGCACGGTTCTTCGTGTAAAGTGCACCACCTCCACCTGAAACATCATTTCCAAATGGCTGAGCAGGGATACTGTCTGTGTTTCTCAAAGAGAAACGAGCCATCAACTTGTCTTTATCTGAAAAATTATGATCGACCTTCGAGTCATATTCAGAGTTGTTATCACTGATCGCACCCTGGCTACTGAAGTTTGCAGTAATTGCATTTGTTTGCGGATCCGGGTACATACTCTGAATTATCCGGGCTGCTGGACTGAACCGACTTGAGGGAATCACATTTCCAACGAATGGATCACGGACTACCTGACCATTCACAGTTCGTGCAGTAGCAGGATCAAAAATCTGGCCCCTCATGATCTGCCGACCCAGCGCATCTGTACCTGCAACCTGATTCGTCAATAAAGCTGAAAAGTCTCCCTGTTTAAAAGCAGGAAGAGGGAGTGCAAGGTTGTTGAAAAACTGTGTTCCTCTTTGTCGGGTAAATTGAGCAGCAAAGAAGAAGAATGTTTTGTTGCGAATGATCGGACCACCGACTGTTCCACCAAACTGATTCCGACGAATGATTGGAGCAACACCGGAATAATAATTGCCAGCGTCCAGCTTGTCATTCCGCAAAAAATTAAAAAGAGATCCATGAAGCTGATTGGTTCCAGATTTGGTGGTCGCCTGCATGACGGCACCACTGGTTTCCCCAAATTCAGCTGAAAAGCTATTGGTCAGAACTTTGAATTCCTGCACGACATCAGGGTTCGGATTGACCGGAGTTCCGGACCACACATGGTTGCTGCTATGAGCGCCATCAATGTAGTAGGGGTCGCGACGTACCATCCCGCCCTGTGTGATGACGTCACCACCTCTGTTTTGCATGATACCGGGGGAAAGCAGACGAAAGTTCTGTGGGTTTCGACTGATATTAGGAAGTCGAGTTACCTGTTCATTTTCAATCGTCGTACTGAGTTGACCAGTTTCTGTTTCCAGTAGCGGAGTTTCTGCTGCCACACTGATTGTCTCAGTGACGGCCCCAGCTTCAAGTACTACATCGATTCGAAGTTGGCGTGCAATTTCAAGAGTAATGTTCTGCCGAACAAACTTCTTAAAACCTGATAATTCTGTTTCAACCGTATAGCTTCCCGGCTGAAGAAAATTGAATGTATAACCACCCAGCCCGTCGGTTGTAGCATTGGACTGGACCCCTGTTCCTGTATTTGTCACGACAACTCTTGCTCCGGCGACTATACCGCCAGAAGAGTCTGTTACCGTCCCAAGAATTGCGCCGGTATTTCCCTGCCCAAACAACGATACAGCGCTAACAAAAGCGAATACCAGTATCCTCATGGTTGTTCTCTCCATGAGGGTGAATCATATCAGTAAAGCCTCTGATTTTTAGACTATATCCTGATAATTAATTTTTATTCCGGGATTCTGATTCGGTGATCTGTAAACGTCAAAAACTCTGCATCTGATCTTTTTTGCATGTGGCAAGGAATGCAGTTTTGCTGCGTACTCCGCCCACAAATAACTGTTTTTACTTTGTTTTGGGAAGAAGGGTGACAATTCAGACACTTCGAGGAATAATCTCGCTTTGTTTCGGCAAAACTCTCGTGCGGATCATGGCAACTCACACAGGAGATCTCTTTTCCTTTGAGATAACACTGACTGGACATCAGACCAATGGGCTGGAACCGGATGGAGAGTGGATCATCTTTCTCTGGAGTTGGAGAAAAAACTACGGGCATCCGATGGCACTCACCGCATACTGCAATCGATTCAAATGCACTCAGCCCTTTCAGCTTGGTGGTCTCCCCTGAAAGCAAAGAGGTATCCTTACCTTTTTGCCGATTTCGGACATGCTCTCCGCCCGCACCATGACAGCGTTCACAATGAACGCCAGGAGTCATTGAGGAGAAATCCAGATCAGGTTTGAGGCCCGTAGAATGGCAACTGAAACAACGCTGAATCGTTTCAGGCTTTTGGGGCTGTCCCAAGGCAGAACTCAGGGATGATGAGGGTTTCCCGGGATGTCCCAGTGTCCTGCCCGGATGTCCCACGCTGGTATAGAACGACACCCGATGTTCGAAGTAGGTTCCCGCATGAATGCCAACAGGAGTGAATGCCTGGACTCCCGATCCGAACACCCATTGCAGGAGAGCCGTCAGCGTTCTTTTTCCCTGACTGATGCGGACGTCCAGTCCTGCTGGTGCCAACTGATAGTCGAATCGAATACCTGACCGTTCCTGAATGGGTTGTCCAATCAGCAGTTCCGGCAAACTGCTATCAAGTATTGGTCGAAGCGCATGGGCATGAGCGGACTTGGATTGACTGGAAAACTGTTGAGGATGACAGGGTTGGCAAGAGGCTGATCCGGTGAAATCATTTCCCAGAGAGATAGTGATTCCCAGGAAGACAATTCCGATACGAAGAAAGTGCTTTGCCACCTTCGTCATCAAATCATATTTTCGAATTAAATAATTATTTCCCCCGTGCTTTAAAAGTGTTAACGTGAACCCCAAAAGAGCAGTCGCATTATTCTTTCGATAAACTGAGGGATTATTTCTTATATTTGTCGATAAAATAAAAATGATGAAATTTATCCATAATTCGGAAAAATTTATCTAAATTCACGTCCACAATATATGCAAAAAATTCTGATTGCGGATGATGATGTAGTCTCCCGTCGTGTCCTGGAAGCGACATTACGGAAGTGGGGTTACGAAGTAACTGTCGCTTGTGATGGTGCAGAAGCCCTCAGCATTCTGGAACAGGAAAATGCGCCTTCACTCGCCATTCTGGATTGGGTAATGCCAGTAAAGACTGGCCCTGAAGTCTGTACACAAGTTCGTCAGATCGGGAAAGAACCATACACATACATCCTTCTCCTGACGGCCAAGACACAAAAAGATGATCTGATTACAGGCATGCGGGCTGGAGCAGATGATTACATCACCAAGCCATTTGACCGCCAGGAACTTGAAGTCCGGCTGGAAGCGGGAAAGCGTATCCTGAAACTGCATGAAGCACTTCTGACCGCACAGCAAAAGCTGTTTCGACAAGCCACCTACGATGAATTAACAGGCATCTTCAATCGCTCCAGGATTATGGAACTGGCACGGAAGGAATTTAATCGTGCAGGCCGCGAAACTGTACAGATGGGCATTGTGTTGTTTGATATTGATAAATTCAAATCCATCAATGACACCCATGGGCACGCTGCCGGAGATGTTGTTCTGAAGGAAGTGGCCAGGCGAACCCATAATTCAGTGCGTCCATATGATGCACTGGGAAGGTATGGTGGGGAAGAATTCCTGCTCGTCCTTCCCAATTGTGACCTGCTGACCTGTGCACAACAGGCAGAACGGCTTCGTGTTGCGATCTGTCAGGAACCTATCACGATATCGGTGGGAGGCAATCAGGTGGAACTGCCAGTCAGTGCCAGTTTTGGAGCCACAGCTTTTTCACCCGGCATTCCAACTACACTGGAGCATCTGATCGCCATTGCAGATGAAGCCCTTTATGCGGCCAAGCGCGCAGGCAGAAATCGTGTCATTGCACACCCGCATCAGGAAGAAGAACCGGCAAGTCCGGTATCTCTTCAGCTATCGAGCCTCACTCCCTGATTTCTTATCCTCACGGGTGGCCATCTGAAAGTGACTCAAAGTCTGGGCATACTTTGAGATGCCCTCATAGAGGGCCTCGGCGACTTTTTGTCGATATGCGGGCTTGCTTAACTGTGCAGCTTCCTGCACATTCGAAAGAAATCCAACTTCAGTCAGGATGGACGGCATGGATGCACCAATCAGCACCACGAACGGTGCGCGCTTTACTCCGCGATCTTTTCCTTTGCCTGAGACCTCCCTGAGCGATGCCTGAACCTTTGCGGCAAATTCGCGGGATTCCGTCAGCTTTTCATTCAAGGTAATTTTCTTCACCAGATCCTGAAGCTCAAAGATCGTCTTTCCGGATGAGGCGTTTTCACGAGCTGCCACATCTGTCGCATCCCGTGAGGATGTGAAATTCAGGAAGAAGGTCTCTGGTCCCGCTACTACTTTTGAAGGAGATGAGTTTGCATGGATAGAGATAAACAGATCAGCACGCTGCTGGTTGGCAAAGGCAGTTCTCTGCTCCAGAGGAATGTATGTATCGTCTGTGCGGGTATAGGCGACTTCTGAGCCCATCCCATCTTCCAGCAACGCACCAAGCCTCTTCGCTATATCCAGAACAAGATCCTTTTCATGCAACCCGGCTCGTGAACTGGTTCCGTAATCATGTCCACCATGGCCGGGATCCAGCACAATCTTGTTCAGCTTCAGGCCAAGCGCCCGCGTCATGGACCGGGAACTCAGACTGGCAGGACGCGCGACACTCGCGACGACACTTTTCTCGCCAGATTCAGTTTCTTCCAGAGGTTCCGGGATCGCAGATGGTAATGATGCTGTATCCGACTGCTTTGCAGAGTTTGCAGAAGACGTTCCGGGAGTTGATGTTTTCGTAGAAACCTGTGCAGGCCGGGAAACCGGAGGTTGTGGAATCTTCCCCGTGGCAGCTGCTTTTTCGGCAGCCTTCCGCATCTCTTCAACAGTAATCCGGGGTGGGGGTGGAGCGGAAGGCTTCTTTGCAGGAGCCGCTTTCCCGGCAACTAATGCCGGACTTGTTCCGCCTTTTGACCGGAATTCAACAACCACACGATATGGATTCGCCAGCTCCGTGACGGTATAGTCTGCTTTTCCATTCGTCAGATCAAAAACAACTCTCACTGCTCCCGGCTGAGATTCAGCTACACGGATATTCTGGATCAGAGTGTCCTGAACGGAAATGGTGGAATATTTCTTTCCGGGTGCGTTTTCCAGATTGATCGCTGTTGCAGGAAAATCCAGAAATACACGTCCGGGATTCGCAATCCGCTGATGAGTGAACTCCACATCCTCAGAAAACTCCAGGATGGCGCGGGTTACGTCATTCTGTGACCAGGTGCGGACCGATTTAATGGTGTTGGACTGTGCATATGCACCAATACTGACCACAGCAAGGCCTATCAGTATGCGTGCGATATTCATGGTTTACGGCATCCTGAAGTGAATGCGTCCTTCCGCGTCAATGAACTCCTGGATCTTTGGTTCCGGAGCAGCAACCACAGATTGCTGGTTGGCGGAATCATCACGAGCTTTCTGGTAACGCCGTGAAACCTGATAAACGTAGTTCTGAGTCTCAGCATAAGGAGGTATGGTTCCGTACTTAGCGACCGCACCTTCTCCGGCGTTATAAGCCGCCAGCGCCAGGCGATCATCCTTGTACAGCTCTTGCAGGTACTTGAGGTACTTGATGCCCCCCTCAAGATTCTGCTCGGCATCGTACGGATTACTCACTCCGAAACGACGCGCGGTTGCCGGGATCAGTTGCATTAAACCAACTGCCCCTTTATGTGAAACGGCGGAGGCATTGTAATTGCTTTCCACCTGAACAACAGACTCCACCAGAAGCGGATCCACTTCATGCTTCTCTGCTTTCTGGGCAATCAGCTTGCGGACTTCCGGCCGGGCGACTGAAACAACATTTTTCTGCGGACGAACCTGAATGGAACGGATCAGCCGTCCTGTTTTTTCATCCGCACGTACAGTCGATTTGAAGGCAGACGTAGTCTCGGCACCAAGAAGTTGCGCACCAGCCACCATTGTCAGCCACAAGACCCTCATCGAATTTCTTGAGATAAGCTTAACCTGAAAATTGTTCTTCTTCAATGGATTATACCTAAGATCTGATATGATTCCTTACATATGCCGACGGCTCAGCATGGCCCGATTGCTGGATTTATTCTGGCAGGGGGAGTCAGTCGCCGCATGGGGCAAGACAAGGCACTGATGCTTTTTCAGGGACGCCCCCTCATTCAATCCATCGCAGAGGTTGTTGAAACAATTGCCGGTTCGGCGATAATTGTGGGAGATCCTGATCGGTACCGTCACCTGGGAAGAGTGGTGATTCCGGACCGTCGGAAAGAAAGTGGTCCTCTTGCCGGAATCGAGGCAGGATTGATGCATTCTGAAACGGATCGAAATCTTTTTGTCGCTTGTGATATGCCGGAACTGAGCGCTGACCTGCTGCAAAAACTCATGATTGCCCGCCGGGCGGACTGCGTCATTCCCCGAACACCCGATGACAGACTGCATCCTCTCTGTGCGATCTGGGACAGGAATCTGCTGCAAAATGTCCGGGATTGCCTCGACAGTGGCCGAAACAGAGTGCTCGCCGCACTCCAGAATGTTGATATAGAAGAAGTTCACTGGGATACAGTTCCGAATACAAATACTCCGGAGGAATGGATAGTTGCCGTCAGGAAGAACGACGAATCCTCCCATTCATGAGCACCGAAACCAAATCTTCCGCCTATATCGAATTCCGTCACGTATATAAGACGTTTGATCGGCCCATTTTAGTCGACGTTAATTTTCAGGTTTTACCGGGAGAAACGGTTGCGATCATCGGCGCCAGCGGTGTCGGTAAATCTGTGACACTTTCCCACATCATGGGATTCCTGAAGCCAGATGAAGGCCAGATTTTTTCCGCATTTGAAGATATCACTCACATGGAGGAGGCGGAGCTCCGTCGAATCCGGAAAAAAGTCACCATGGTTTTCCAGAATGGAGCCCTCTTCGATTCTTTAACAGTGGCTGAGAACATTCTCTTCTCACTAGAGACCCGTGACGACTACAACGCAGAAAATAAAATGGATGTAGTGGATGGATTACTGGAAATGGTGGGGCTGACTGAGTATGCAGATGCCGCCCCGAATGATCTTTCCACCGGGCATCGACGGGCGGTGGCTGTAGCCAGGGCGCTGGCGGCGCAACCAGAGTGCATTCTCTACGACGAACCGACAACCATGGTGGATCCCATTATGTCTGGTCATATGGGAGACCTGATGCTCCGGTTGAAAAGTCAGCTACATCTGACCAGTGTTGTCGTTACCCATGATCTCGCCTTGATGAGAAAAGTTGCAGACCGGGTAGTTTTCCTCCATGGCGGGGGAGTCATCTATTTTGGTCCGGTTTCAGAACTGGAAAACTGCGATCATCCCCATATTCAGGAATTCCTTAAAATGGACAGGGCGGAAGTGTGACGTTCGTCTCTTTTGACGCGGAATATGTCAGCAAGCTTCGAGCTGCCGATTCTGAAACCGAAACACATTTCACTCGCTATTTCGGCGAATTGCTCTTCCTGAAGCTTCGCTATCGCATCCGCAGCCCACAACTGATCGAAGACATCCGGCAGGAAACGATGCTTCGTGTACTGAAGATTGTCCGGATAAAAGGCGTAGATCACCCGGAACGTCTGGGTGCCTTTGTTCACGCTGTTTGCAATAACGTTTTACTGGAGCAGCTCCGCTCCGAAACACGCCATTTTCAGATGGCTGAAGACGCTCCCGATCCCGTAGATGAGAGTGTTGATCTCGATGCCCCGCTCATTGGTGAAGAGATGCGGGAACTCATCGATAACATCCTGGAAGCACTTCCGGCAAAAGACAGATCTTTATTACGCATGCTTTTTCTGGAAGAACTTCCCAAGGATGAAATCTGCCGCTTGTTAAATGTTGATGCCAACTACCTGCGCGTATTACTGCATCGTGCTAAATCAAGATTCAGGGCGGAATATCTCAAAAGGGCTGCAACCTCCGAAGCAGCCCGGAAGGCGTTTTCCTGATGGACCATATTGAAGCAGTCCGCACGCGAGCCGCTGAGCGCTATGCGCTCAAGCAGATGACTCCTGCTGAAATTGAAATTTTTGAGGAACATTTTTTCACCTGTCAGGAGTGTGCAGAAGAAATTCGGTGGATCTCTGTTTTTGAACAGAATGCCAAAAAAGTGGTGGGCAAAAAAGTACGCTCCACCCCAGCCGAATTCGTAGATGTCGCAACTTTGAACAGCAAGGAAGATACGGAAATACTGTTACCTGAGTCATCTTCGCATCTCATCCTGACTATTCCCATCCCGGATGAAAACTGGAAAGCAAAACACATCAGCCTGGCAACAGGAGCAGGAACCGCCCGGTTCACGATGAAAGTTCCTGAACACCAACTATCTGAAGGCAAGGTGCATGTCATGCTTCTTTCCAAAGAACTTGACCCTGGGCGTCATATTCTGACACTCGTATCAGATGAAGGGGATTATCTGGAATATTCGTTCAATATCCGGTTACAGGAGTAAATCGCAGTCAGAAAGTAAAAGCAGTTCACTCTCTCGAAACAAAACCTTCGCTGATCGCGTCCGACTTCATATGAAACAGTTCGGGCTGTTTTTCCTGGCATGCTCCACCACCCTGTCGATGTGGGCGCAGAATGATTATCCTCGTCACAACATCAACCTGGGATTGGGAGCAGGAATTCCCAGCGGGGAACTGAAGCAGGCATTTCAGCCGAGTTTCTCTCTCGGAGTGGAATACGGATATCGCTTTCTGAAAAACTTCCAGGCGGATATCGGACTGGATACCATCTTCCAGGCGGCTCGCGTGAATGAGTATGTGGATTCCGGCTGGTTCGGATACCGGCGCATCCGGGACTACCAGACATTTATTCCATTTGGTGGTCGGGTGGTACTTCCCTTAGCAGGAGAGCGCATGCAGTTCTTTGCCGGTGGAGGCGGAGTGTATGCCCGATACTATGAGGCAATCAGCCAGCCCAGCCCGTATATCCGTCTGGCCTGTCCTTATTGCGCATCACGCAGCGGAACTGGATACTACGGCCTGGCCGGATTTCGGTTCACACCCTTTTCTTCTCCGAATTTTTATATGGGGGGATCAGTGCGGATGGTCCGGGTCACCACCGATGGTGATGACCTGGGGACTCTCCAGCTTCGGCCCTCACGGGATCGCTGGATCACTCCCCGTTTCGAAATCGGGTTCAGCTTCTGAGATTATTTGATTTCAGGACTCTCGACCGTCGCCTGTTCCTGGCCGAAGTTCTGCCGGATCACCAGCGTCTGATCGCTGAAGAATGTTCGTGTCCCCGTTGAATTGAATGCTTCAGGGTCGGCATTAATGGTGTATCCCGTGGGAGACTCTGCAAGCATAAATTTATAGCCACCCTTTGTGCCACTTGCCAGGTCAGCCGGAATCAGATCTGATGCTTCCGGACCAGGAGCTCCGGTAGCGGGGCCTAGTTGAGTCAGGTTCGTCGCAAATTTTCCATAGGTGGAATAATACTGTGTTTCCGCTTGATGGATGGCCACAATATGACGGATGGCTGCCATCTCCTGTGCCTGCATGCGGGTTCGGTTCAGCTTGGGAACAGCAATCGCTGCGATGATCAGAATGATCGCAATCACGATCAGCAATTCCACCAGCGAGAATCCACCTCGCCGATCACGACGGAGACTTAATTTAGGCATAGATCTTCTTCTACTGTATGACGTGATCCGCAGCAATGGCGTGCAAAGCTTTTACCCGGTCCAGCAACCCAGCCAGACGATCCAGCTTCAGCGCATTCGTTCCATCCGACAGAGCTTTCTCGGGCTGATCATGCACTTCTACAAACAGACCATCAATGCCCGCTCCGGCAGCTGCGGATGCCAGCACCGGAATGAACTGGGGCTGGCCACCGGAACCGGTTCCGGCCGCACCCGGCAACTGGACGCTGTGCGTAGCATCGAACACAACCGGGTAGCCGAGATCACGCATGATCTTCAGTCCGCGCATATCCACCACCAGATTGTTGTAGCCGAATGAAGTGCCGCGCTCCGTGAGGATGATCTGATCATTTCCCGTGGAAGCCACTTTTTCCGCAGCATGGGCAATATCGTGAGGCGACACAAATTGCCCTTTTTTGATATTGATGGCCTTGCCTGTTTTTCCTGCTTCCACCAGCAGATCCGTCTGACGGCACAGAAATGCAGGGATCTGCAGGAAGTCGCAGACTTCAGCCACCGGAGCAGCCTGTGCAGGCTCATGGATATCAGTGAGAACGGAAATCCCCATCGCCTTCACTTTTGCCAGAATCCGCAGCCCTTCTTTCAGGCCCGGTCCCCGGTAGGAATTGACACTGGATCGGTTTGCCTTGTCGAAAGAAGCCTTAAAGATAAAATCTCCGGCAATCTTGCGGATCGACTCTGCCATGAAAAGCACATGCTCTTCACTTTCGATGACACAGGGTCCGGCAATCAGCGCCAGTGGTCCATTCCGTTCAATTCGCATTGGAGAAAAGAGGCTGTGTCTCTTTGGTGAGCCGCTGGTGCCGGTTCTGATAGGAAGCACCGATAAATGCCGTAAACAGAGGATGCGGCTCCAGCGGCTTCGACTTCAGTTCCGGATGGAACTGGCATCCCAGATACCAGGGATGATCTTCCACTTCACAGATCTCGACGTATGTTCCTTCCGGCGTCTGGCCTGTGATTTTCAGACCCTTATCCGTGAGCACCTGTTCATACTCACGATTGAACTCATAACGATGGCGATGCCGTTCACTGATCTGTTCCTTGCCATATGCCTCACGGGCAAAACTGCCTTCTGCGAGCTGACAGTCATAGGCACCCAGGCGCATTGTGCCCCCGAGTTCATCCACGCCCTTCAGTTCACGCAATTTGTAGATGACACGATATGGAGCCGCCGGATCAAACTCTGCAGAATCCGCACCTTCCAGTCCGGCCACGTTTCTGGCGAATTCAATCACCATCGACTGCATTCCCAGACAGATGCCAAAGTAAGGTGTCTTCGATTCACGCGCATACCGGATGGCATTCAGCATTCCTTCAATGCCGCGCTTGCCAAATCCACCGGGAACCAGAATGCCATCAAACCGTTCCAGATCTTCCCGACACTTCGGCCACTCCAGCGTCTCTGCTTCAATCCAGGTGATGTTGCACTTCAGGTTGTGGGCAAGCGAACCATGCAGCAGGGCTTCCTTCAGACTCTTGTAGGAATCCTCATACTCGACATACTTCCCTACCAGTCCGATCTCCACCACATCTTTCGGACTCTTCAGCCGATCCACCATCGCTGCCCATTCCGCCAGATTCCGTTCTCCGGCTTCCAGCTTCAGCAACGACACCACACGCTCATCTACGCCCTGATCCGCAAAGATCAGCGGAATCTCATAGACACTGTCTGCATCCTGAGCCGTGATGACGTTCTGCGCCTCAACGTCGCAGAAGAGTGCGATCTTGCCTTTCAGATCGTCTGACAGCGGACGCTCACTGCGGCACATCAGGATGTCCGGCTGGATACCCAGCGCACGCAGTTCGCGGACGGAATGCTGGGTCGGCTTGGTTTTCAGCTCCTGTGCCGCGGCGATCCACGGCACCAGCGTGACGTGAACAAAGATCGCATTGTCCCGGCCTACTTCATGACGCATCTGCCGGATGGCCTCAATGAAAGGAAGACTTTCAATATCGCCGACCGTACCACCTATCTCCGCAATCACAACATCGCAATCAGCCGTGACCTTGCGCAGTGCAGCTTTGATCTCATCCGTCACATGCGGAATCACCTGAACGGTTTTGCCCAGATAATCGCCACGACGCTCACGGGTAATGATCGATTCATAGATGCGGCCGCTGGTGAGATTGTTCGCCTGGCTCAGCACGGAGTGCGTAAAGCGCTCATAGTGCCCCAGATCCAGATCTGTTTCCGCGCCGTCATCCGTGACGAAGACTTCTCCATGCTGGAACGGACTCATCGTGCCCGGATCCACATTCAGATAAGGGTCGAACTTCTGCATGCAGACCCGCAATCCACGGCTTTCCAGCAGACAGCCGATGGATGCAGCTGCAATTCCCTTCCCCAGACTCGACACCACCCCACCGGTGACGAAAATAAATTTAGCCATTACCCCTGACTGCTCCCATTAATTTTGAAACTCTCTCCAGATCTTCCGGCGTATCGACTCCCAACGACTCATACTCCGTTTCCGCAACCCTGATCCGATATCCGTTCTCCAGCGCACGCAGCTGCTCCAGCTTTTCGGCCTGCTCCAGCGGACCCACAGGCAGATCGGAATACTCCAGCAGGAAATCCCGGCGGTACACATAGAGGCCGACATGCTTGAAATACACTTCCGTTTCGCTGCGGTGATACGGAATGGGGGAACGGGAAAAATAAATGGCATCCCCGTTCCGCGCACACACCACTTTCACCACATTGGGATTGGAAATCTCTTCCGGATCCTCGATCCGCTTCTTCAGCGTCCCCATCGGAACTTTTTCGTTCTCCACCAGTGTGAGGACTGCTGTATCAATTGCCAGTGGATCGATCAGCGGCTCATCGCCCTGGATGTTCACAATCAGCGAACAATCTTCAGCAGAAGCAACTTCCGCCACCCGGTCTGACCCCGAAGCATGATCGCTGCGCGTCATCCGTACAGGCGCACCAAAGCTGCGGGCGGCGTCCGCAATGCGGTCATCATCCGTGGCAACTACAACATTTGTCAGATACTTAGCCTGGGCACACCGCTCATACACATGCTGCAGAATCGGTTTTCCGTCAAGTGTAGCGAGGGCTTTTCCAGGAAATCGTGTGGATGCGAAACGGGCAGGTATGACGCCCAGAATCTTCGTCGGCACATTTGAGTCTAACATGACGATCACCCGGAACCTGAGCCGGAATGCCGTCATGCCGGCAGGAAATTCCCCGACTTTTCTCCTGCCTGATCTCTAACCCACTCAATCCCGATTCCGCCAGCCATACTGGGAATGGATGCCCGCAACCGAATGGGGCTGGAACATTTCCCCGGAAGAGTTTTCAGCCTGGATCATGGAAGATTCCCCGGACCTGGCCGTGCTGAACAAGCCGGGAGCGGTGGTCTGCCACCCCTCAAAACACGGACCCTGGTCCAGCCTGATCGGGGCCGCTCGCGAATACTTTGGTGTGGAGACCATCCACATGCCTTTTCGTCTCGACCGGGAAACCAGCGGAGTCTGGCTGGCAGCGAAAACACGGGAACGCGGGGTGGAACTGCAACGGGCCGTCCAGTTCCGGCAGGTGACCAAGACCTATCTGGCCATTGTCGAAGGTCGGCTGAAAGAATCCATCGATGTGGATCAGCCATTAGGGAAATGCGAGGGATCACTGGTATGGCTGAAGCAGGGAGTTCGCGCCGATGGCAGCACTGCCCACACCCGCTTCGAACCGGTTTCGACAGGCGAGCATTTCACGCTGGTGCGTGTGCGTCCTTCCACCGGACGGCTGCACCAGATCCGTGTCCATGCCGCATGGCTGGGACATCCTCTGGTGGGCGACAAGATTTACGGACCGGACGAATCGCTGTTTGTGGACTTCATCACACAGGGGTATTCGGGTCGGGTGGCGGAGATGCTGCCGCTTTCCCGGCAGGCGCTCCACTGTGAGTCCGTGGAATTTGCGCTGGAGAGCGGACCTCTGCGATTTTCCGCCCCGTTACCGCCGGATCTTTCCGCTTTCTGCCAACAGCATCACATTGCCGTGCCGTCTTCACGGTGATCTTCGTCTTCTGTGCGGTGATCTTCATTTACTAATAGAGGTTCTTCTTTGCATCTCGTGCCAGCATCAGATCCAGCACCTTTGCCGGAATCATGGTCTTGTACTGATCCTTGATCATCTTTCCGAATGAAGGGAGCGTGGTGCGCGAAGGCCAACTGGCTGGATTCCACAGGCTGGATCGCTTCAATGCTTTCGTGCAGTGCAGATAAACTTCCCGGACGTCCACCTGAATGACAGAACGCGGAAGTCTGCCCTCATAAATAAAAGCATCCAGCAGGGACTTTTCGGTGGAGATGGAAGCAACGCCATTGATCCGCAGCATCTCCTCCACACCGGGGATAAAGAACAGCATCCCGATGCCCGGTGCATGCGTAATGTTGGTCAGGGTATCCAGACGGTTGTTGCCCGGCCGATCCGGAAATGCCAGTTGTTCATCGGATAACACATGAACAAATCCGGGTTCACCTCCACGTGGAGAAACATCGCCCAGTCCGTCCGGCCCGGTGGAACCGATACAGAAGAATGGGGAGAGTTCGATAAAGCGGCGGGAGTGCGCCTCCAGCCGGGAAAGCGCTTTTTCTTCAATCGCTTTGGGAGCGCTGGAATAGACCGATCTTAGGTCTTCTTTACTGCGGAGCAGATTCTGCATGTGGATATCTCATCGTTGAAATTGGGCATGCATGGCGAAACACATAAATGCAATTGAATTGCATTTATCTCAGCATACCTCTTTCCTGCTGACGGGAGGAGAACTTTCAGCTGAGGTCCTGGAAAAACTGTGGAATGATTTCGCTGCCTCGCGTCAGAACCGGAAGTCACGCCTCAAGATCACAGGATGAAATCACTACAGATGCGGAAGCGTTGCAGTGGAAGCATCGCTCAGTTTTGTCTTCGAATGAGAGTCCACAAGAGAGATTTCTGGAAAAAGACGAGAAAACTGGCGAATCATTGAGCAGCGAATCACGGTTGCAGTATAATAGATTGACTGCTGACCACAACTCACTGAAATCAGGTGAGTTAAATCCGGAGAGGTGGCTGAGTGGTCGAAAGCAGCGGTTTGCTAAACCGTCGTAGTGCGAAAGCGCTACCGCGGGTTCGAATCCCGCCCTCTCCGCCATCCCTAAAAATTACCCTTTCTGCAATATTACTTGCCAAGGTACATTGCACTCTGCTGCTATAGACCGTGTATCGGTCTTGTGCAGTAGACTGATGCACTGTAATTCGATCGACAGCTTAGTCATTTCATTTGCTCCTGGTTCTTACTATCCTTTACCAATCCCTATTCATATAAAGTAAATTTGATGTAACAGTCCATCAAATTCTGAAGAGGTATATAGAAGATGATTATTCAGAAGATTTCAGAGCTTAAACAAGCGGGAGTGTGGAGAGACTTTTGCGCATCAAATAATTTACAATTGGCTCGCCACACCTTGATATATGGGCTCAATGGCTCGGGAAAAACTACCCTATCAAGGGTACTTTCATCCATACAGCGGGGAAATCTTGAAGAACGACTCCCAAAAGAAACAACCTTCAAAATCGAGTCTTCAAACGGAACAGTCATTACACAAGATCCTATTTCAAATCCATTCGGCAATAATCTCTTAGTTTTTAATACGGATTTTGTATTGAGAAATTTCGAATGGGATGCCAGCAGTACCAAGGGAATTGCCTATCTAAGCGAAAAGAAGGTCGATGTTCATAGAGAGCATGTCGATTTAACGCTAAAGTTATCGACAATAAACCAGAGCACTAAGGCTAAGATGAAGGAAAAGACTAAAGCCGATAGAGCCTTTTCAGACTTTAAAACTCGAATTGCCCGTAATATCCGCGAATTAGTCTCTTCAAGCCACTATACACAATCTTACGACGCACGGAAAATTCAGACTCATTATTCTAAGACATCTTTCGGCATAGAAAAAAAACTATCCGAAGATAAACTCAAGATACACCAAGGGCTGATTGCTCAACGCGAACCTTTGCCCATAATTACTTTCTCCGCTTGCCTCCCAGAAGATCTAGCTAATTGGTTCAAAAATGCTCAAACACTCCTAACGCAAAGCATTTCCGGCATTGCCCTGAAAGAATTTGAAGCATATGCCGATGCCCTTAGATGGGCGGAAGAAGGATTCCACTATCACGAGGAACACAGGATATCAGACTGTCTTCTCTGCGGAAATCCTTTTTCGGAAGACCGCAAAGCACAGCTTAGGCTCATATTTGGCAAGTCATGGACCGAAGCCGTAAGGTCTCTGAATGACGCCTTGAAGCGCGGACAAGAGCACCAACAATACTTGCGAGATCTTTATCGTTCCATCCCTAAAGAGTCAGAGATTACCGTAGACGCACGTCAATCTTTCGTTAAAGACCGGGCGTCTATGGAAGATGCTCTCAAGCGACTTGGTGTATGCGTAGGAGAATTGCTTAAAGGCTTAGAATCAAGGATTGGTAAACCTACGGAAGAGGTTATGGTCTCGGATGTGCTTGCAACTTTTAATCTTGACGACTGGCTCACAGAGTATTCCTCAATAGAGGCGGCCGTAGATATAACTATAAAGAAACACAACAATGTTTTTACTAGCTTTGCGACGATGCAAAAGGAAGCATTCACGAAGATCGAAGCTCACGTCTTGGCAACTAATCAAAACGAGTGGAACCGTCTTCGGAAGGATGCCGAAGATATTGATAGAGAATTAGCGGCGTCACAAAAGCAAGAGAAAGATCTTACTGACCGCCAACTTGAACTTCGCAATGAGCTTCAAGACCACGGCATTGGTGCAGACAAGATGAACGAACTTATTTGCGCCTACCTTGGGCATAAAGAACTTCGTCTTATTGCGGAAAGTGGCGGATACAAAATTTTTCGAACAAATAAGCAACCTGCGACAGAGCTGAGCGAAGGTGAACGCACTGCTATTTCCTTCTGTTATTTCTTGACGAAACTGGCCGCTGAGGGTCGAAAAGCTGAAGATCTCGTATTAGTAATTGATGACCCCATATCTAGCCTAGACACCACAGCTCGGACATACGCCTACAGCCTCATGACCCGCATGACTAAGAAATGCGCCCAGGTGATTGTTCTTACTCACAATACTAGCTTCATGAATATGGTGAAGCGAGAGTTTCAAAACTATCAGAATCGGCACAAAGAAGAAAAAGTCACAGCACTCCTATCCCTTGATTGTCGAAGTGCAGGCGAAGAAAATGTCCGCACCACTTTCCTTCAACCAATGCACCAACTATTGGTGAAACATGACAGTGAATATCACTATCTTTTTAATTTAGTTCAGGAAGCTGTGATCAAGAAGACAACCGACTATGTATTTCTACTTCCGAATGCAACCCGCAAGCTTCTAGAGATGTTCGCGACATTCTGTTCTCCAGGTCAAACTAATTTTGCTAGCGCGCTTGGCGAACATTACGAAACAGTGAAAAGTAAGATCGATATTAGAGCACTCGAACGACTTGTTCAAATTGAGTCTCACGGTAAAATTGAAGGACTTGGTACACTACCAGACCTTACCTTGGAAGAATCCATCCGCGCGGCTGAAGCAGGAATCAATTTCATCAAAGAAGTTGGAAAGGATCATTATAAAAAGATGGTGATAGCTTGTTCTAAAAATTAAACATGTAGTCTATATGCGTTTTACATATGTTAGATTGTGCTGGATAGTCCCCAGTGAGCAATTCTACAGACTTACACTCGAGCCGATCACCGAACTCTCACAAGAATTCTCTGATCATTTAGGGGCTACTCTGTGCGTCAAGTGCTTTCCGCCCTATTCTCCGTTCCACTCCCGGACGCTGCATCATCAGATCCTCAATCACCGTCGCCAGTTCCTCCACAGGCATCTTCGTGAGTAACCTCACATGCCGACCAGATACATCAGCAGTCCAGTGATTGGTGCCGTCCTCCGCCACCGTCAAAATGCCGGACTCTGTACCGAAATATAATTCGGGATTTCGCACGGCGGCGAGCACTGCTGTCTGGTCATAGCTGGCACGTCCGCCCGGTTCATAGCGGCTGTTGTCTTCCTCCAGCCGATCCTGGGGAATAGACATTGCATAGGCATCCTTTACCGGATTGCTCTCCACGCTCTGCCGGATCAGACGGTCCCCTGTGCGGACATAGCGCCCCACCTCATATCCACTGATCCACACCGGCACGGGCCATTCGGCAAACACTTCCCGCGAGGCTTTTGCATCCACAATGATGTTTGTCTCTTTGCCGGATGGGAATTTACCTGCCATCACCACCAGTCGTGATGTTTTGCGGCGGATCAGTTCCATTCCATCGAGATCACTGAGGAAGTCGGGGCGGGAGCGCATCAGGTTCCGCATGTTTGTCATGAAGCCCACCACCACAATCGTCACTGAATGATCGGGCTGTGCAGCCAGAGCCTTCCGGTAGACTTCCACCACATCCGGGACAGAAGCACTGTCCGGCAATCCCTGTCCATATTTGCGAGGAAGCTCTTCCGTCCACTTCAGCCCCTTGTGCCAGGTTTGAATGCGGGCACCTTCCCCCTTCACCGCTCCCACCGGAAGATCCGCGCGACTGTAATAACGATTGAGGATGGAGATCAGAAGAGGAGAAGTATCAAGAAGATTAGATGTGCCCGTGGCGAGGATGCGTGCCTCGCCCAGATCTGCCAGTGCATGCAGGACAGCCAGCGCTCCGACATCGTCATAATCCGACCCCATATCGGTATCGAAAATAATGGCCGGGACTTTCTGTTCCGCCAGAACAGGAACGCTCATGAGATGGAAGAGGAATACGAATGCAATCGCTGAGAGGGACCGGGAGGACATGACCCGCCATCGTATCATGCGAGTTCGAGAGTACCGCCACAGCAGTTGAATCAGCGAACAATCGTCTATGAAGACTTTAGTCGCCGCCGAGACTCAGCTCTCAAGGCTGCCATCTTTGCGTGTGGGCTTTTGCCGCTGCTCTGGCCTTCCTTCACCAGCTTCCGCAACTCGTCAACGGAGTAACCCATCAGATCCCGCCGTTCCTGCCATTGCCGGACAGCATCGCGGATCGCTTCACTGGTGGAGGCATATTCACCGGACTCCACCGCATTCCGCACAAAGCTTGCCATTTCCGGAGTAAGAGCAATCGTGATTTTTTCGACAGTGGACATACGAGAGACCTTTCGAGATTCTGTTTTCATGGTATGCGTTTCGCATACCAATCACAAATAGAGAAATCTGAATTCCAGCGATGGAATCCATCTCCCGGCAGTCATCTCCGCACCAGCACAACGATGTAAATCACACTCGCGACAATACTAGCTACCGTTCGTACATGATTCCAGAGTGTCCAGTCCTTGAGATACCGGCTCCAGACCGGCCCAGAATCCGCACTGGATGCCTGAACTGACACCAGTGCATTATTCAAGGGAACGTTGAATAGCACCGTCACCAGAAACATTCCACCGACATAAAGGACTGAGGCCAGCACAATCAGCCTCGATTCATTTGGCTCACTCGCCGACCAGTTCATCAGCGCCAGCGCAGCCAGAATCAGGCTGGCCAGCGTGGTGCCGAAGAACAGCGGCATGAACAGAGATCGCAGAATCACTTCATTGATCGACTGCATTGCCTGCATTCCGGGAATGTGTCCCAGCCGTGCCAGTGCAGGCATCACAAAGGTGGAGAATGCGAAATAGACGCCGCCGATCACCGCGCACCCGACGGCAGAAAACCAGAGAAGAAAGAGCTGTACCTGCGCCATCATTTCAATGCTTTATCTCCTTCATTTTTCTTGATCGTTGCCACATCTCTGATCAATGATCCATATCGTGGACAAGTAACAGAGTTCGTCACATCTTCAACGAAAAAAATTCGACACTGATTTCACGAAATCTTCCGCAGTATGACGCATTGGTCTTGCGATTGCATAAAAGATCAGCATGAGCACCAGCAATACAGTCCAACGTCAACGAAAGATTCAGGATCAGGTGGCTGAAGCCGATCAAAAGCAGAAGAAAGAAAAAAAGTCTCCGAAAAAAACTTCCCTCCATAAAGAAACAGGTGCAAGGAAATATCCCACCCCTCCCTTCCCGGCACAGAACCATCCCAAGCCCGGTCTGGAACATGAACTGGACCCTGCACCAATGTATGATGCTCCGTTCTATGCAGGCTCAGGAAAGCTGAAAGGAAAAGTAGCGCTCATTACGGGCGGAGATTCCGGGATCGGGCGATCGGTGGCAATTCTGTTTGCGCGTGAAGGGGCGGATATTGCCATTACATATCTGAGCGAGAAGAAAGACGCCGAGCTCACCGCGCAGAAAGTCCGAGAAGAAGGATGCAGAAGTTTCATCATCGAAGGCGATGTATCCGACTACAACTTCTGTAAAAGAGCCGCCGCAGAAACAGTTGCGGAACTTGGTTCGCTCAGCATCCTGGTGAACAACGCAGCCTTCCAGATCCATTCCAAAACACTGGAAGATCTGACGCCGGAACATTTTGATGAAACCATTCGGACCAACCTGTACGGCACCTTTTACATGACCAAGGCTGCGCTGCCCTATCTCTCTGAAGGAGCCAGCATCCTCAATACAGGTTCCGTTGCCGGGATTGAAGGGAATGGCAACCTGATGGATTACGCAATGACCAAGGGCGGAATCCATGTGTTCACAAAATCACTTGCCATGAATCTGCTGGACCGTGGAATCAGGGTGAATGCGATTGCGCCGGGTCCTGTGTGGACTCCGCTGAATCCTTCAGACAAGGAAGCAGAGGATGTCAGCGAGTTTGGTTCAGGCACGGGGATGGAACGTCCGGCTCAACCGGAAGAGATTGCTCCGGCATTTGTCTTTCTGGCATCGGATCAATGCTCCAGTTTTATTACGGGCGAAGTGCTTCCCATCGTGGGCGGCTATACCAAATAGATACATATCCCCCTCAAAGCAGCCCGCCCTGCTTTAACAAATCTCAACAAACACCTGCACGGCAGACTCGTCTACATGTGTGGGAAATGAGAAAAGAGATTGAATGGCTCATTCCCTGAAAGGAACTCTGCATATGAAACTTTCAGGAATTACTTCCTTGATGGGTATCGGATTACTCATGGTCAGTTCCGCACTGGTTGCAGCTCCTCAGGCAACTCAGGCAACAGAATCGAATGATCAGACCACGGTCACTTCCCCGGAGCACCGCAAACACCAGATGAGAGGAAAACATGGCAAGAAGCGGTATATGAAACACAGGGCAGGAAAACACGGCAAGAAGTGGGACAAGAAACATCGCGGAGAAAAGCAGACACAGACAGAGCAGGCGAATCCTGCACCACAGGAATAACCCGCTTCTTCACTGAAGCCTGAACTGAAAACGCAGGCTTTCCTCCATCTGCAAGGCTCCGTCTTTCATCTTTCATTGATGAGAATTTTTCCACCAATGAATTTGTTTGAACGATGGAGCCTTTCCTTCTGAGCAGAAATATTCATTCATTCGTAGTTCCGAATTTCACTTCACTTTTAATCTGATCTGCAAATCGCTTCATGAAGTCCACACGTTCACCAGCTATCTTTCGTGCCGTATCCGTATGCAGTGTTTCTGCAATGCCGAACAGCTTGACGTACAGATGATCCAGGCCAAAGATCCCGTCATCAGCAACCCTGTTTTCAGCAAGTGGATCAGTGGAATCCCACAAAGTACGTCCTAACATTCCACTCACGGCAAAGGTGCGTGCAAGACCGACTGCACCCAGCGAATCCATCCGGTCTGCATCCTGAACGATCTTTGCTTCAAGGGTCTGCGGCTCAATCCCTGCGGAAAAACTGTGTGCTTCAATGGCATGCCAGATCCGTTGCAAAGTATCTTCGGAAGTCCCCACAGAACGCAGTAACTTCACTGCATAATCTGCAGCATAACGGGATGCCAGCTTCCGGTCCGGGTGATTCTTCGGCAAGTTGACACAATCATGAAGCCACGCCGCCGGAAGAATGACATCCATACGGCCCCCTTCATTCACCGCAAGGTACTTTGCTGTTCTGACTACACGTTGTACGTGGTCCATGTCATGCGTCGGATCATGATTATCCTTCCACGCTTCTGCAAGAAGGTTCTGCAACAACTTTTCATCTTCGAGATTGTTCATTGGAGATAGATAAAGCTCAGTAAAAGAAAAAGGATGATCCACTCTGATACAGCGTTGAGCAGATCATCCGAATAAATGAGTCAGAGAAAGATTCTCAGAACATCAGCTTTCGTTGTTCCCAGCGGAGTTATTACTGCCACCTTCCAGCCGGGATTCAGCAGCGTTCTTAATCTTGTGAGCAGCCTGTTGCGCAGCACTCTGTGCACTGGATGCCATACGCCCCATGGTCTCGCGCAGAATCTGTCCATCATCCGTGCGGAAGGATGCCAGCTGTTCACCACCCGATTCATCGACAGCAAAGTAAGGAGCTTCAGAAAATCCCAGCTTGCTGGCATAAAAGAGATGCGGCAGGCTGGACCGCTTGCTGTTGTATGTTTCCGCTGCCTGGTTATATGCTTCCCGACGCTCCAGAATGGTGCTTTCGATATCATCCAGCTGCGTCATCAGCTGCTGGTAAGTGGAGTTTGCCTTCAGGTCCGGAAACCGGCTGGCCAGCATCTGCACATTGCCGATTACGCGTGATGCATCCGCTGCTGCTGCGGAAGCACGTGCCATGTTTGTTTCACCTTCCACAACCGTGAAGTGCGTCAGTTTCTCATGATCGCCATAGCTTGCGGCGATGTCTGAAAGACGCTGTGCGATATCGTGCCTTTTCTTGACGGTTGCTGCAATATTTGCCTGCCGCCGCTTCACATGCTCAGCCAGGGTACGCAGCTTGTTATAGGAAAGAAACAGCCATACCGCAATGATCAGGAGGATGATTATCAGTTCCATGGGAATTTCCATCGTAGCGGATTTCATTTCACCGGCAGATGAAATATTTCAGCAATCCCGGCAATTCGGTACCAGTCCTAGGTAATGGAAAGAACCAAAACGAATAGGAATACATGGATCCCGTGAATCGTTACAAAGCCTGATTCCACAAAATGATCCACCAGACCCCAAGTGCCCAGCACCATAAGACGGCCACATAAATCGTGCGCCGCAAAACAGGAGCCAGGCCTTTTCGCTCAAGCCGCAAATTGAGAAATCCTGCTCCCAGAAAGCCAAAAGCCCAGGCCATTCCGGATCCAATCATGGCGGGCCAGACCCAATCCCCATGCCAGCTATCGAAATCTCCATAAATGGGGGAAAGAACAGGAGAAACAAGGAAACAGATTGCTCCGCCGAGCCCACCCATGCTGAATAAACCAAGCGCAAAGGTAATCAGGAACCATATCACTGAACGCTTGATCTGGGCGATACAGGTCCACCATGCGCTGAAATTCAGATTCATCGGCTCATCCAGAACTATACCTGCAACGGATGACGGTATCTGATTACAATGGAATTTATTCGCCTTTTATTCGCCATTGCCTTATGCAGCTTGATCAAAAACTCCACATCCTTGCCGATGCCGCAAAGTATGACGCGTCATGTGCCAGCAGCGGATCGTATCGAGCCCGACCGGACGGAGGAATTGGTAACACAGAAGGCGTAGGCATCTGTCATAGCTACACACCAGATGGACGTTGCGTTTCACTTCTCAAACTACTGCTCACGAACTACTGTATTTACGATTGCAGCTACTGCATCAACCGGATTTCCAGCGATACACCCCGCGCGCGGTTCACACCGGAAGAAGTCGTTACTCTCACTCTGGATTTCTATAAACGCAATTACATCGAAGGCCTGTTCCTCAGTTCAGGCGTGATTCAAAACCCCGACTACACCATGGAACAGTTGATTGCCGTGGCAAAACAGCTGCGAACCGAGCATCGTTTTGGAGGATACATTCATCTGAAAGCGGTTCCTGCTGCATCACCTGAACTTTATCTGGAAGCCGGAGTATGGGCAGACCGCCTGAGTGCCAACATCGAACTCCCTGTTGATCAGGAACTGAAATGCCTCGCACCCGCAAAGCAGCACGCCGAGATTGAAAACGCGATGGTGCAGATTCACGACGGAATCAAAGCAGCAAAAGATAAAACGAATCGAAAGGGAAAATCTCCGAAGTTTACGCCGGCAGGACAGAGTACACAAATGATTATCGGAGCTACTCCGGCACCTGATGCAAAAGTGTTGCGCAAGGCTGCCGATCTGTATCAATCCCATCAACTGCGTCGCGTCTATTATTCGGCATTCAGTCCGATTCCCCATGCACATGCCGATCTTCCGCTGAGGCCTCCACCCATGGTGCGGGAACATCGTCTCTATCAGGCAGATTGGCTGATCCGCTTCTATGGATTTCAAGTGGAAGAGATTACTCCAACGGATCAACCCAACCTTGATCTTGACTTCGACCCCAAGCTGAGCTGGGCGCTGCGTCATCGTGAATTTTTTCCGGTGGATATCAATCGTGCATCCAGGGCGGCTCTTCTGCGGATTCCCGGAATTGGCGTCCGGAATGTGGCGCGCATTCTTCATGTGCGTCGGCATCGGGCACTGCGTCTGGAAGATCTCGCACGACTCCGCATCTCCCTCAAAAAGTCTGCGCCATTCATCACTACGGCAGATCACAATCCAGCAGCCAGTCAGATCGACACCATGCAGCTTCCAAAGAAATTCATTCCCGAAGCCCGGCAAATTTCCCTGTTCGGAGCTGTCACGGGTGAGTTATGAGAGAAGTCGTCAGCGAGAGCTTCGAGCAGTGGCGGGATCAGGCACGAAACTTATTGCGCCAGTCTGTGCCTCCCGATGGAGTCCATTTTGTGGATGCCGCTCAGGGTCAGCCGATGCTGGCATTTCCCACTGAAGAAAAAATTTCGTTTGTTCGTCAAGCTATTAAAGTCCCTCGCGAGTTTCTTTCACTCGCACAAACCGTGTCGTGCTTTCGTGATTCCAGCCGATGGGCGCTTCTGTATCGCGTTCTTTGGAGAATCATTGAGGGTGAATTTTACTTACTCCAGGATCATGCGGACCCGCAGATGCGGGAATTGCGATTGATGGAGAAGGCGGTTCGGCGCGACATCCACAAAATGCGTGCATTCGTTCGGTTCAGGGAGGCACCGGGACCCGTTTATATTGCATGGTATCGGCCAGAACATCTGATCGTGCTCATCAATGCTCCATTCTTTGTCCGTCGATTTGGAGCCATGAACTGGTCCATCCTCACACCAGAAGCAAGTGCTTACTGGGATCAGAAAGAGCTTCGATTCGGACCAGGGGTGAATCGCGATGCGCTTCCCCAGAATGATGACATCGAAGATCTCTGGCTGACTTACTACTCTTCCATCTTCAATCCGGCCCGCGCGAACTATGCAGCCATGATCGCCGAGATGCCCGCCAGCCATTGGGAAACACTTCCGGAATCAAAACTGATTCGTCCTCTTTTGAGAGAGGCAGAGCAACGGGTCATGTCGATGGCCAGTCGAGAGACTCCATCTGCGCGCCCTTATGTTCCGGTCAGCGCTTCACTGGAAATACTGTCGGAAGCAGTTCACCAGTGTCGGGGCTGTGATCTTCATGAGCATGCCACTCAACCTGTTTTTGGAGTGGGTCCTGCTTCCGCAAAGATTATGATGATTGGAGAACAACCGGGCGATCAGGAAGACCGGGAAGGCACACCGTTTATCGGACCCGCCGGACAACTTCTGAATCAGGCACTGGAAGCTGCAGGGATTGAGCGGAACCACTTATATATCACCAATGCAGTGAAACATTTTCGCTTTGAAACACAGGGAAATCTGCGTCGCCATCTTAGCCCAACCGGAGATCACCTCATCGCATGTCGCCCCTGGCTGGAAGCTGAAATTGCCCACGTCCAGCCCAAGATCATTGTGTGTCTGGGTGCAAGTGCGGCACAAACAGTGATGGGAAGAGGTGTTCGCATTCACGAAGAACGCGGCAAATGGCTCCCTACACATTTGTCGCAACGATTGCTGGTGACCGTTCATCCTTCTGCATTACTTCGGATGAGTATGGGAATGCGGAGGCAGGAGTTCAGCCGTTTCGTGGGTGATCTGCAACTGCTTCATGAGGAAGTTGTGAGCTAAACGATGAAATTTTTCTTTTCCCCTGCATCTCTTGTCTCGATAGATCCTCAATGCTACGCTACCCAGCTTGAAGGAGATCAGGATAGGTCTCCTTTCCACCTTTCACAATAGAACCACCGATAGGAACATTGCCCCGGACAACATATGAAAGACGCTCTCATCTCCTGCCCACAATGCAAAGCTGAAATTCCTCTGACAGAATCGCTGGCTGCACCATTGCTGGCGGCTACCCGTCAGCAGTATGAGCTTCAACTGGCTCAACAAAATGAAGCCGTGGAACTGAAAGAGAAGAGTCTCCGGGAAAAAGAAAAACACCTCGCCGAAACCCAAAAATCCATTGAAGAGCAGATTGCAGCGCGTGTCACATCCCGACTGGAGCAAGACCGCAAAAGCATCATTGCAGAGGAATCGAGAAAAGCAAAACTGCTCGCTGAGGAAGAACTGACCTCAAAAGCAAAAGAGATCAGCAGTCTTCAGGAAGTTTTGCAGTCCCAGAATACGAAGTTGGCAGAAGCGCAGAAGGCGCAAGCAGAACTATTGCGCAAACAACGGGAGCTGGATGATGCCAAGCGGGAACTGGATCTCACCATTGAAAAGCGTGTGCAGCAGAGCCTGACGGAAATTCGTGCAGCTGCCAAACGGGAAGCAGAAGAGGACCTGAAGCTCAGGGTGATGGAGAAAGACCAGACCATCGCGTCCATGCAGAAGAAGATTGAGGAACTGAAGCAGAAGGCAGAGCAAGGGTCGCAACAACTACAGGGAGAGGTACAGGAACTCGACCTGGAGAATCTTCTACGACTGAAGTTTCCTCATGATTCCATCGAGCCCGTATTGAAAGGGGAGTTCGGAGGAGACTTTCTGCAACGTGTCTTCAGCGCCACCGGACAGCCGTGCGGAGAAATTCTCTGGGAATCGAAACGCACAAAACACTGGAGCGATTCCTGGCTGGCCAAACTTCGGGATGACCAGCGGGCAGCAAAAGCTGAAATCTCAGTGATCGTCAGCCAGACACTCCCTCGTGAGATCGAGACATTCGATGTGATCGATGGCGTCTGGGTAACAAGCCCCCGCAATTTTCTTCCGGTAGCCACCATCCTGCGGCATTCGCTGATCCAGGTGAGCATGGTCCGCCAGTCCAGCGAAGGACAACAGACCAAAACCGAAATGGTGTATCAGTACCTGACAGGCCCCCGCTTCCGCCATCGTGTGGAAGCCATCGTCGAAGCATTTTCGTCCATGCAGGACGACCTGAACAAGGAACGAAAAGTCATCCTCAAACAATGGGCCAAGCGTCAGGAACAGATTGAACGTGTCATGACGGCAACTGTCGGCATGTACGGAGATCTTCAGGGAATTGCTGGGAAGTCGCTACAAGAGATTGAAAGTTTGAGTCTGACTGCATTGCCGGGAGGAGAGGAGTGATTTTGCGTGGTGAGCGTGGAGGCACTGCGACAGAACGTATCTCCCACTTTTCCAAACTCCTGATACCGCTTTAACCATAGCGTCGGCTGGCCGATCTCAAATCACCGGCATACCAGCGATTGGTCTCGCTGCTTCTCCCACAGCCCGACCCATACCAGTCGCCGTCAGATCGACTATCCCATCGCCCCAGCCGACTGGAAACCATGTATCCGAGCCATACATATTACATAAACAGCTTGACATCATTAGACAAAACGACACCTGGACCAGCGGCTTCGAACATGCTATTTTCCTCTGTTAGATGTTCTCTGCCGGCAGTCTGGTACTTCAGTGGCTCGCGCTGATCCTCAACGCCATCGCCACTATTGCGTCGTTACTGCCCATAGTCGTCCAGTTCTGTAGCGTTACCCTCCAACCCACACAACCCAGACGTGCCTTACTGTGCGTCGCTTTGGGTTCCAATCTGGCCAACCGTCCTCCCCCTTCTTCCCTGTAATTTTTTCGCTCATTACGCTCCATCCATTGTTTCTGATTCAAATAATCCGGGAGAACTTTGTGTCTTGGGGAGATAGCATACGCACGCTTCTTCAGCGTTTCGAGAAAAGCGAAGCACAATTGATCGATTTTGCTTCGTATCGGGAGGCCATTGCACATATTCGCACGCTACGGCGACAATTGGCGCGGAGATCTGACGCCGAACTCACCGAGCATGCTTGCGGAGGTGTGCACTGCGCCATCGCTTCAGCTTGCGAAGCCGCTCGCCGTGCGCTGCGGCTCGATCCGTTTGACGAGCAGGTGGGCGCAGCCCTCGCTATGGTTGATGGCCATATCGCGGAAATGCAAACGGGCGAAGGCAAGACTCTGGCAGGACTGCTCGCTGTTTCAGCACGGTTGCTTGCGGGTTCAGTGCATATCTGGACCGCTAATGACTATCTGGCGCAGCGGGATGCTGAGTGGATGCGGCCCGCATACGAACTAATTGGCGCCTCGGTAGCCAGCATCGGTCAGGCGACCACGGCCACCGACCGGAAGCGTGCCTACGAAGGACGTGTGCTCTACACAACGCCTCACGAAGTGGGATTCGACCTGCTGCGAGATCAGTTGGTACTGCAGCGATCGCAGTTGGTCCAGACCACGCCGTTTACATCTGTCCTCGTCGACGAAGCCGATAGTATCTTGATCGACGAAACGCGTATTCCCCTGGTCATCGCCGGCGGTAGTCAAACTCCGAGCCCGTACATCGAAGTAATGGCGCAACTCGCTCCTTCTCTTGATTATTCAGTCGAAGACGAGCGTAATGTGCGGCTCACTGACTACGGTGTGGCGCAGGTAGAGTCGGCTCTAGCTATCAACAACTTATACGACGCTGAGCACTTGTCTGCGCTGATTTGCGTGCAAGAAGCGCTCCAGGCTCACGTACTGCTCCGCCGTGACGTGGACTACATAGTGAAAGATGGGCGGGTAGATCAGGTGGACGAGTTCAAAGGCCGTGTAGCTACTGGCCGCCGCTGGCCAGCCGATTTACAATGGGCAGTCGAAGCTAAGGAACATGTACCACTGAGGCCGCAAGGCAGGATTCTGGGAAGTATTACCCTTGCCGATCTGGTTCAGCTTTACCGTCACCGCTGCGGAATGACAGGCACTGCTGCAACACAAGCCATGGATCTCTGGCGTGAGTACGCGTTACACGTAGCGGTGATTCCGCCCCACAAGCCTTGTATCAGGCGCGACCTGCCGGACCGCATTTTTGCTACACGTGCCGAACAGGAGTTGGCCCTGCTTGCCGAAATCGCTTCTCGATACGAGAGGCGCCAACCGGTTCTCGTGGGGAGCGCGTCCGTGTTTGACTCCGAGCGCCTGAGTGCGAAGCTCCGGGAAATAGGTATCCCGCACTACTTGCTCAACGCCAGGCAGGATGAGGCCGAAGCAGCCGTGATCGCCAGAGCCGGCCAAGCGGGCGCGGTCACCATCTCCACCAATATGGCTGGCCGTGGTACCGACATTCAGCTTGGCGAGGGCGTTGCGGATATCGGTGGACTCGCCGTAATCGGTACGGCGCGGTTCGATGCGCGCCGAATCGACAATCAACTCCGAGGCCGTGCCGGCCGGCAAGGCGACCCAGGCATGACTCAATTCTTCGTCTGCCGCGAAGACTGCGCCTCAGGAGACATCGAGCACGAACAGCGCCGCATCGAGGGTGAGCAGCTCACCATGCGTCTCAATCTGCGGAAGTACACCGTGGTGGTAGAGGTGCACCGTCGTGCTTTCGCTGCCAGCCGTCGAAAGAAATTGGAAACGGGTGACACCGTCGCGCTGACCAATATGGACCAATTGTGGGCAGAGTATCTCGAATTGTCCACGCACATCAGGTCAGGCCTGGCCTGGAGTTCATGGACGGGAGACGATCCTCTGCCTGAGTACAGCCGCCGCTTAGAAGCAGCGTTCGTCGAAATGGAGGCGCTCATTGATGAAGGGCGGTGGAGCGATGGACCCAGCCGATTCGACCGAGGCTCGACGTGGACGTATCTTCTGAACGATTATCCGCTGGGCACACCGCAGAGCCGGCTGCTCCGGCACTTCGGAAAAAAGATCGCGAAAACGCTCTCACGAATCCCATCAACGGGTGGCAGTTCTACGATGTAAAACGGCCAAAGAACCGGATCAGGCGCAAAACCGCGGAAGTTAGCACACTCCTGGCATACAAACGCGCCCAAAATGGGGAGAAAATAAGTAAGTAGTTTTTGCGTGGTGAGCGCGGAAGGAATCGAACCTTCAACCTACTGATTAAGAGTCAGTTGCTCTGCCAATTGAGCTACGCGCCCGTTCAGGTGGGCTCAACCATCATAAAACATCCTCGATTGCTCCTGCAATGAAGACCATGAAGTGATTCATCATGCGGGATTTATCCGACTTCGCTACAATGGAAAAACTGCTTTGTCACCTCTTGCTGGAGTGGCGGAACTGGCAGACGCACGGGACTCAAAATCCCGCGACCTTCACTGGTCATGTGGGTTCGACCCCCACCTCCAGCACCAACCTATCTGTTGAATATAAAGAGCCTTCCCCCAATACTTCAGCACTGGAACATTGGTTAAAGACTGGAACTGCAAGTGTATTGGTTTCCCATCCACCGCAGAAGATGAAAAGATAAAGGAATGCAGAGACTTCTTCTGAGTGCGGCACTTTGCCTTGCCCTGCTGACGCCAGCCCGGGCAGCAGATCCCGAAGTAACCGTATACAAGACGCCCACCTGCGGCTGCTGTGGGAAATGGGTGGAACATATGCGCTCCAACGGATTCAAAGTGAATGTGCAGGAAGTTTCAAATACAGCAGAAACACGGAAGAAGCATGGAGTTCCGGATCGTCTCCAGTCCTGTCATACAGCACTGGTCGGCGGCTATGTGGTCGAAGGCCATGTACCAGCTTCCGACGTGAAGCGTCTTCTGAAACAGAAGCCAAAGGCCGTTGGGATTGCTGTTCCCGGAATGCCAATGGGGTCACCGGGCATGGAAGGTCCTCGCAGCGAAGCCTATTCCGTCCTGCAGTTCCATAAAGACGGAAGCCTGCTGGTATTCCAGGAACACAAAGCGAAATAGCCGGACAGAAAGCGGATGGTCTGAAAATCATATTTCCCAGACCATCCGTGCTGGAAAGAATCAGCCGATAAAAGCCTTCTTCAAGGTCTCATAGCTCTTGGGAACTGCTGTTGCGGGATCTTCCTTCCCTTCCATTTCCAGCGACACCCAGCCCTTGAAATCTGCTTTCTTCAGGATGCCCGCAATGCGCGGATAGTCCAGATCCAGCGTGTACCACTCCCCGCCGCCGTAATAGAGTTTGGCCTGCACAATCGTGGCATGGGGAGCCAGCTTTGCGATGCCTTCATAAGGATCACCCGGATAGTTTCCGGTATCCATATTCAGACCCAGCCAGGGAGAATTCACCCGCTTCCAGATGGTCAGCAGAGTTTCCACACTTGTCGTCAGTCCCCAGTGATTTTCCAGCGCAAGCACCACTCCTGCTTTTTCCGCATGGGACAGACACTTCTCAATAGAATCGACACACCAGTCAATGGCATCCTTCTCTGTGTATCCGGGCAAGGGTGGTTCATTGCCTTTGACTTTCATCAGTTCATCAAAGCTCTTGATGGTCTTCCAGCGGCCGGAATTCAGGCGTACGTAAGGAATCCCCAGCTGTTCAGCCAGATCGATGCAATGCTTCGTATGATCGATATGCTTCTGCCGGTCCGCTGCTTCCGGAAAGACAAAGTCCTGATGAATGGAAAGAAGAGGGAGTGACAGCCCGTTAGCTGCGGCACGCTTCTTGATGTTATTCAGGTATGCCCGGTCTTCACTTTCAAACTGCCGATGGAGCAATTCGACACCATCGAAACCAATTTCGGCAGCGTTATCGATAATTTTGTCGAATGGTACTTTCGGACCACGGAAGTGCCAATAAGAATAGGTAGAAACAGCAAGATGAGTGCGCCGCGCAGCCAACAGGGGTGCAGCAAGAGTCAGCGGGAAAGCTCTGCGAGTCAGCATAGATAAGTCCCCTTACGAAATTGAATTTCTCAACACTTGGATAACACGTTTGTCATGAACTATGCTTTCCTGTTCCATCTACTCCTGAAAAGAAGAAGAGAATCCTCTTCATGCTACGTTGGCTGCAGCATGGATATCGCACAGCTGGAAGCTTATCGAACAGCTTTGACCGGACATTGTTACCGGATGCTTGGTTCCATCACCGATGCCGAGGACGCCGTACAGGATACGATGATCCGGGCCTGGAAGGCCGGGGAGAGCTTTGATGGCCGAGCTTCATTAAAAACGTGGATTTACCGCATTGCCACGAATGTCTGCCTCGATATGCTTGCCTCTCGTAAACAAAGAATCCGACCGATGGAGGATGGTTCGGCGGGATCTGTAGATGATCCATTGATGAGGCGCTCTTCCACGGACTGGATTGAACCCATCGCAGACATTCAGGCAATTTCCGCTAACGAAGACCCTTCTACCATTGCGATTCTCCGTCAGAGCATCCGGCTGGCATTCATCACCGCACTTCAGCATCTGCCTCCTCGCCAGCGTGCAGCACTATTATTCACGGAAGTGCTGGGGTGGTCAGTAAATGAAGTTGCAGAAGCTCTGGATACAACTGTCCCGGCAATTAACAGTGCGCTCCAACGGGCAAGATCCACTCTGAGCGCGCATCGTCATGCGGATGTACACCATCTTCGTGAAGCAGATCCCTCTCTGCTCGAAAAGTATGTGGATGCGTTCCAAAGATATGACATTGATTCCCTGACCACGCTGCTGCATCAGGATGCAACTTTGTCCATGCCTCCTTACACTTTATGGCTGCAAGGACCGGAATCGATCCAGAACTGGTTACTTGGCAGGGGTTCTGTCTGCCGCGGATCCCGCCTGATTCCGGTTGAAGCTTCAGGTTCCCCGGCCTTTGCCCAGTATCATCCTGATCCGGAGGGAGAATTCTCGGCATGGGCACTGATCGTCCTGGAAATTGAAGATGGCAAAATCCGTGCCTGGAATTCATTCATGGATACAGAGACCCATTTTCCTCGGCTGGGACTTCCCCTGAAACTTCCTGCATAATTTTTTCCTGCCCCACCGATGATTTTTGGTTTCCGTTTCGGTCTATACCAACAAAGACCGGAGAAATCATTCATGAACCAACAGCCAGCTATACGTTATTTCCTGTTTATGTGGCTATTTCTTGTGGATGGGGTTGGGATTGCGTGAGTCCTGTATCAATAACTTACTGGGATCGCTTCATCAGTAAGTTCTCGTATTCATACGCCTAATCAAGATCGGAGCAATATTCAAATGAATCAGAATCAAACAGACAATCAAAACAGAGAACTGGTACTGACACGTATCATCAATGCACCACGCGAAAAGGTCTATCGCGCCTGGACAGATCCTGAGATCCTCAAACAGTGGTTTGTGCCTCCACCCTATCGTGTGGAAGCAGCTGAGATCGACGTTCGCCCAGGAGGATCAAACTATATCCTCATGAAGGGACCGGATGGACAGGAAATGCCGAATCACGGCGTCTATCTTGAAGTCGTACCGAATGAAAAAATCGTCCTCACAGATGCTTATACAGAAGCATGGCAACCTTCGGAAAAGCCATTCATGACCGCGATCATCACTTTCGAAGACCAGGACGGCAAGACAAAGTACACAGCGCGTGCCCTGCACTGGACAGCAGAAGATCGGGAGGCCCATGAAAAGATGGGATTCCATGAAGGTTGGGGTATTTGCGCAGATCAACTGGAAGCCGTCGCAGCAAAACTCTGAGTAAAAATGCAGCCTGATTTCCACAATCGGGCTGCATTGTATCCGCCTCTGGGATTTATGCTGCTCAGTGGCTAAAATCCAGAAATGACCCGTCGCGAGTTCTCTGTTCTTGGTGCAGCGCCTTTTCTACAGACTTCCTCCGCCAAAAAATGGAATATTCTCTGGATTTCCATTGAAGATATCTCTCCTACCCTGGGATGTTATGGCGATGCCTATGCGAAGACTCCGCGAGTAGATCATTTTGCAACTGAGGGTGTCCGGTATGACAATGCTCATTCCGTATATCCGGTTTGTGCGCCCTCCCGGTCATCCATCATCACAGGCATGTATCCGGCCACCATCGGAAGCCATCATATGCGATCCCTTGCCGTTCCGCCGCCGGAGGTGAAGTGTTTCACGGAATATCTGCGTGCAGCGGGATACTACTGCTCAAACAACGCCAAGACAGATTACAACTTCAATGGTCCATCCAATGCTCCACTCTCGGCATGGGATGATTCTTCCAACACAGCGCACTGGCGCAACCGCGAGAAGGATCAGCCCTTTTTCTCTGTCTTCAACATACAGACAACTCATGAATCCCAGTTGCGGGATCTGCGCAGCGAAAGAACAAAGAAACTGATTGAGGCATTACCGAAAAAAGCAGATCCGGCCAAAGCAGCAGTACCGCCCTATTACGCTGATACTCCAGTCATCCGGAAGAATATCGCGGACTACTACGACACTGTGGCTGCTATGGATGGTGAAGTCCAGGCGATCCTGCGTCAACTGGATGAAGATGGCTTACGTGAAAATACTGTAGTTTTCTTCTGGGGAGATCATGGCTGGGGGATGCCGCGCGGCAAGCGCTGGCTCTATGACTCCGGCACACGCGTCCCTCTGATTGTTCGTGCCCCCGGCATGCTGAAGCCCGGATCGAACAGTGACGAACTGGTTTCGCTTTTTGACCTGGGGCCCACCGTTCTCTCACTTGCCGGAGTTCCGATTCCCCGCCACATGCAGGCGCAGCCCTTTCTTGGCGAGCAGAAGGCACGGCCTCGCGAATATGTCTTTATGGCTCGCGACCGCATGGATGAAGCCTATGACATGATCCGGTCTGTGCGGGACAAGCGGTTCCGCTACAACAGAAACTATCAATGGCAGAAACCCTATCTTCTCTATAACGACTACATGGATGCCATGCCCGCCATGAAGCAAATGAGGTCGCTCTTCAAAGAGTCGATGCATCTGGGGCCACAGGGACCGAATCCGAAACTCACTCCGGCACAGCTGGCTTTTTTTGGAGCAGCACAAAAACCGAAAGAGGAACTCTACGATACCGTCACTGACCCACATGAGATCCAGAATCTGGCAGATCGGCCGGAGCATCAGACCACTCTGCAAAAGCTTCGCAAGGTCCACGAAGAGTTCATGAAAAGAACTCGTGATCTTGGAGAAGTACCCGAAGCGGAACTGGTGGAAAGAATGCGTCCCGGAGGAAAGTGGCAAACCACAGAAAAGCCTGTGGCGAAGATCTCCGGCACCAAGCTGGAAGTGAGTTGCGCCACAGCGGGATCATCCTTGGTCTATACACAGCAATCCGGCGAGAAACCCCACTGGAAACTGTACTCCGGCCCAGTATCGGTCAGGAAGGGTGATAGATTGCGGGTCCGCGCATGCCGGCTTGGATATCTGGATAGCGAAGAAGTGCAGGTAACAACCTAAGAATCTCTGTCTTCATACTGAAACAAAAACGGGGACTTTCGTCCCCGTTCCTTCAGTCTTTCTTTTTCAAAGTTCTTCCCACATCCAGACCGAATTTTGGATGACTCCGGCTACCTTCAATCTTGATGGAAAGCACGGTTCCCCGATTCCCACGAGATACCAGTCCGTCGAAGGGTTTCAGCATCAAGGATTTCATCCCTTTGAACGTCTGTGAGGCCTTGGCATCCAGCCGCAAAGCGCCTGCAAAATCGATCTCTTCACTCTTGATTCCGTAATGCCCGGCCAAGTCGACTTCAGCACCTTCGACACTATATTTCAGCTTCCGGAAACGAATTACTGTATCGCCCAGTGTGAAGTTTCCATCCACACGGGAACGCATCTGTGCAATTTCGTTATGCCCCGGAGCACCTTGTCCCCGGCGGCTCAGTTCATCGATCTTGCCCTGAATTTCCTGATTGGTAAATCGCATCCCATGCATGACTACATCGCCCCGAAGCCCCAGCTTCTGGATGACATCCACATCTCCACGCGGGAGATCGATCTGAGCCTTCAGACTGATTGATCCTGTCATCGGGTTCTTACCCTTGACTGCGAGTCGCAGAACATCTTCAAGGCGACCGTTATTGATCACCGCATCAAGGGTAATGTTCTTGCCTTTCACATCTTTTTCTCCGATGATGTCTCCCTGAATCAGCATGGGAGTGTTGCCCAGCATCGCTTCCACCGGCTTGAGACTGGTGTTTCCATTTGTTCCATCTACCAGCGCAACAAACTTCGTTTTCAGTGGAACAGGGTTTCCTGCCATTTTCAGCCGGAAGTCCGGCACATTCGCTTCCCCCACCACATCGATGTGATTCAGCTGTCCACTAAACTTTCCAGTAGAAGTGAGGATACCTTCAATTCCGGTAAAGACCCCCAGATCCGCTTTCTGAAAGTCATAAGCTCCAGCCAGCGGAGATCCGCCGGGATCTTCACTATTCCAGGGACCAAAACTACCTTTGGAATCGATCATCCCTGGCGGTTTGTAGTTGGTCATACGAGTTGTATAGGCCATCGGCTGCCCCGCCCCGGCTCCATAAAGACGAAGCTCATGCAGTTCAAACTCCTTGGGTGGCTTTTCTTTTTCCCGAGGCCACATTCGCATGATGGTGCGATCTGCAACGATCTCATCCACGACAACAGAAACTCCACTGCCGTCTTCCCTCTTCTCTTCTCTCTCTTTGCGTTCCTGCGCCACCTGCTCTGGAGATTTCGGCTGATTATTTTTTGGAGGAAGGTTCAGTTCGAAATCCTTCAGCTTGATAAGAGTGATGTGCTTTTCAGGTGCCAGCAACTCGCCCCATTTCATCTGGAAAGAAAACTCACCCAAACGAATCATGGGGGGAATATCTGTACGGTGCTTCCACCTCAACAGAACCCCTTTGCCCACCACATGTAAGCGAGGTATGGCTGATACTTTCAGTTCTTTCAGCTCCACCTCACTATCGAATTTTTCACTCAGGTACTGAACAATCCAGTCCCGCGCCATCGGCTCCATCCGTCGGGCGTAGTAAGTCAAAACCAGCCCGGTAATCACCAGACCGATTCCGACAGAAGAAAGAATAATAAGCCAGAGGCGTTTGCGGCGGGACATAAATTTTTATTGATTGCTCTTAAGGTTCAGTTTACGTAGCCAGATATTCCTGTAGCGGACAGGCGTGTTGTGGTCCTGTAGCAGGAGGGATGCCTCAGGAGCATGAGCTTCATAAGGTCGCACAATTTTATGGGCCATCTGCCCGATAAACTCCTGATGATTCTGAACCAAAACTCCGTTATGGAACACTGTCACGTAGGCTGGACTAGCAACTTTATTGCCATCAAAGCGTGGGGCCTGAAACACAATGTCATAGGTCTGCCACTCACCAGGCTTCCTGGAAGCATTCACCAGAGGGGGAAACTGTCCATAGACTGCCCCGGCTTGCCCATCTGAATAGGTAGGGCTGTTAAAAGAATCAAGCACCTGGAGTTCATAGCGTCCCATCAGAATGATGCCGCTGTTTCCTCTATCCTGCCCTACATGTTCGACTTTGGCGGGCGATGCCCACTCGATATGAAGCTGGATATCCCCAAATTTTTCTTTGGTCTCCAAGTCACCGCTACCTGGAATGATTTCCATATAGCCATCACCGGTTTTCCAGCTACCGGAAACCACTTGCCCCTTTTTGCGCAAATTCCAGTTTGAGGTACTTTTCCCATCAAACAGGATAATTGCATCTGAAGGGGCAGATCCTACGGATGCGCCGGGAGTAACAACCTGGGGTTTCGGACGATTGATATCGTGAACCCGCCATTTCCCACCAGGCAAATGAGGAGTATCCGCATACCCGGTTACGGATGAAGGGGCCTGATTCTGAGCCAGGGCCAGGCCCAGGATTGATATCACTGCGGCAAAAAGAATTCCTGTACGGAGCACCATAGTTCGCAAGTATAGCTGGTTAAAACGAACCCACACACATACTTTTTAGCCCCCTCTTTTTTCGTACTTCACCATTTTCATTTTGAGCAGTGCCGGGGACGGCTGTCTTCCATTTCAATTTGATATAAAGTGTTGACAATGGCACGGTTTGCCTACAGTTTCGTCTTCCTGCCACTTGTGGCGACCACCCTCCTTCCGGCTGCTGAAAAAGTAGACTTCGCAAAGGAAGTTCGTCCAATTCTGGAGCGATCCTGTGCGAACTGCCATGGCCCCAAAGCTCAGATGGGGAAACTGCGTCTGGATTCCAAAGTTTCTTCACTTCGTACATTGGTCAAAGGTCATCCGGATGAAAGCGACATCTACCAGCGCATTGCAGGAACAAGCGATCGCCCCAAAATGCCCATGGGTGGAAAGCCTCTCCCAGCCGAAGAAATCGCCATCATCAAGAGATGGATCAGTGAAGGTGCAGACTGGCCAGATGAGTTTTCCATTGATGCCCAGAAACCAAAGCACTGGGCTTATATAGCTCCCAAACGTGCCAGCCTCCCAAAAGTTTCAAATACAGCCTGGACTAAAAATCCAGTGGATTCCTTCATTCTTGCCAAGCTGGAACAGGAAAAACTGAAGCCATCACCGGCAGCTGATAAAGTCACGTTGCTGCGTCGTGTCCATCTGGATCTGACCGGACTTCCTCCAACCATTCAGGAGACAGATCAGTTTCTGGCAGATAAAAGCCCTAAAGCATTTGAGAAAGTAGTGGACCGGCTTCTGGCATCGCCTCATTACGGTGAACGCTGGGGACGCCACTGGCTGGATGCTGCACGTTATGCCGATTCCGATGGTTTTGAAAAAGACAAGCAGCGCTCTGTCTGGTTCTATCGTGACTGGGTCATCAACGCGCACAACAAGGATCTTCCGTATAACCAGTTCATCATTGAACAGCTGGCAGGAGATCTGCTTCCGAATGCCACTCAGGATCAGAAGGTGGCAACCGGCTTCCTGCGCAACTCCATGATCAATGAAGAGGGTGGCGTCGATCCCGAACAGTTCCGCATGGAAGCCATGTTTGATCGTATGGATGCTGTCGGCAAAGGAATGCTGGGCGTCACCATTCAGTGTGCACAGTGCCATAACCATAAGTTCGACCCCATCTCGCAGGAAGAGTATTACCAGATTTTTGCTTTCCTGAATGATTCCTATGAAGGTTCCATTGTTGTCTACACGCCCCAGGAACAGGCGAAGCGTGCCGATCTGCTGGCAAAGATCCGGATGGCTGAAGATGAGCTGAAACACCGGACACCGGACTGGAAAAACCGCTTTGACACCTGGAAAAAGGACCGCGAAGCAAAGCAGAAGATCTGGACGACTGTTCTTCCTGAAGTAGAGGACATTTCCACGGGAGGCCAGAAGTATCTTCCGATGAAGGATCAGTCCATGCTGGCTTCCGGGTATGCACCCACGATTCATAGTGCAAAGATGACCGTGAAGACGGATCTTCCCCGAATCACCGCATTCCGTCTGGAACTTCTGAATGATCCAAACCTTCCAATGGGTGGTCCGGGACGAAGCATCAGAGGAACAGCTGCACTGACTGAATTTGAAGTCCAGATCGGCAAGGAAAAAACCAAAGCAAAGATCGCCAGCGCGACGGCAGACCTCAATTTGCCCGAAAGCCCCATCGACAGAATCCACTGGAACAAGGACGAGATCGCAGGTAAGAAAGAACCTCGAGTCACTGGGCCGATTGAGTATGCCATCGACGGGAAACCAGAGACAGCCTGGAGTATTGATGCAGGCCCCGTGCAGAGAAACCACCCGCGACAAGCTGTCTTTGTTCTGGAAAAGCCCATCGAAAACCCGAACGATGATGTTGTGGTCATTCTCAGCCAGCGTCATGGCGGCTGGAACTCTGATGACAACCAGTCGTACAACCTGGGTCGAATTCGACTCTCTGTAACGGATCAGCAGCACGCTGAAGCTGTTCCAGCTGAAGATACATTCAGCCGATGGCGCGAGACAGTACCCGAGTTTCAGGCAGCAAACGATCACATCGCGACATTGTGGAAAGAGCATCCGGCCGGAACATCTCAGTTGGTTTTGCAAAGCCGTGAAGATATGCGGGAAACCCACATTCTCAATCGGGGTAATTTTCTGCAACCTGGACGTGCTGTTCAACCCGGAGTTCCGGCCTTCCTCAATCCAGTTGACGAGAATGCACCCCGCAACAGGCTGACATTGGCAAAGTGGATGACAGATCGACAGGCACCTACAACAGCACGGTCATTCGTCAATCGTGTCTGGCAGAACTATTTCGGAATTGGACTGGTAGAAACCAGCGAAGACCTGGGAGTACAGGCTCCTGCTCCTTCTCATCCTGAGCTGCTTGACTGGCTGGCTGTTGAGTTTATGGAATCAGGCTGGAGCATGAAGAAATTGCACAAGCTGATTGTCACTTCGAATACATACCAGCAGTCATCCAGCGTGACTCCAGAACTGATCCAGACTGATCCCTACAACAGATTGATCACCCGGGGTCCACGCTTCCGCGTGGATGGTGAGATCGTACGGGATATCGCACTGTCGGCCAGCGGATTACTGAACTCGAAAGTAGGCGGGCCCAGCGTCTATCCACCTGCTCCGGATTTCCTCTTCCAGCCACCCACCAGTTATGGTCCTAAGGTGTGGGATGAAGAGAAAGACAGTGACCGATACCGACGGGCACTGTATACCTTCCGCTATCGCAGCGTCCCTTATCCGATGCTGCAGAACTTCGATACACCGAACGGAGACATCTCCTGCGTGCGCAGGGTTCGCTCCAATACACCGCTCCAGGCACTGACCACACTGAATGAGCCACTGTTCATTGAAATGGCGCAGGCACTGGCAGCAAAGACTCTCAAGGAAGGCGGCAAGACAGATGCCGACCGCGTCACGTATGCCTTCCGCCGCTGTGTATCCCGTAAACCGACAGATCTGGAACGGGATGAACTTCTCACCTTCCTGGGCCGGCAGAAATCCCGGTCAGAAAATGAAGCCTGGACCGCACTTGCAAGAGTGCTTTTGAATCTCGATGAAACCATTACTAAGGAATAGACGCTGGTTCATCAGCGAATGCGGCGTGGGAATGGGAGCCCTGGCTCTCAACCATCTCATGGCGGCAACGGCAAATAATCCACTCGCCCCGAAGCAACCGCACTTCAAGCCGAAAGCGAAGAATGTCATTTTCCTCTTCATGGCAGGAGCTCCCAGCCATCTGGAGATGTTTGACTACAAGCCAGAGTTGGAAAAGTTCTCAGGAACCCTGCCTCCTGCTGATCTGCTGAAGGGATACCGGGCCGCATTCATCAATCCGAATTCCACACTTCTGGGCCCAAAGTTCAAATTTGCTCCGACAGGACAGAATGGCACCCTGATTTCAGAGCTGATTCCTCACTTCAAGACAATCGTCGATGATGTGACCATTGTGAAGTCGATGGCAACGGATGCCTTTAACCATGCACCAGGACAGTTGCTGATGAATACAGGAAGCCAGATCTTCGGACGCCCCTCGATTGGCGCCTGGTCCATTTATGGGCTGGGAAGTGAGTCCCAGGATCTTCCGGCTTTCGTCGTATTCTCTACGGGAAGCAAAGGACCCAGTGGCGGCAGTTCCTGCTGGGGCTCCGGGTTTCTCCCAACCGTTCATCAGGGAGTCCAGTTCCGTTCTACCGGAGATCCGGTTCTTTATCTTTCCAATCCTCCCGGTGTGGATGACAAACTCCAGCGGGAAACACTGGACACCGTGGGCCGCATGAACCAGATGCGTCTCGATACGGTGGGAGACCCTGAAATCGCCACACGAATCAGTTCATTTGAAATGGCATACCGGATGCAGTCGTCTGCACCGGAGTTGATGGATCTCTCCAAGGAATCCAAGGCCACACTGGATCTCTATGGAGTCGAACCCGGCAAACCCAGTTTTGCTGCCACCTGTCTGCTGGCTCGTCGCATGGTGGAACGTGGCGTCCGCTTCGTGCAGATTTATCACGAAGCATGGGATCAGCACGGTAATCTCACCAAAGATATTCAGAAAAACTGTAATGACACCGATCAGGGATGCACAGCACTGGTCAAAGATCTGAAATCTCGTGGATTGCTGGAAGATACGCTGGTTGTCTGGGGTGGCGAATTTGGTCGAACCCCGATGGTGCAGGGCGGAAATGATGGCCGGGACCATCATCCAAATGCATTTACGATGTGGATGGCTGGTGGCGGAACCAAACCCGGTGTTGTTCTGGGTGAGACAGATGAACTGGGCTTCAATGTCGCAAAAGACAAAGTCCATGTACACGATCTGCATGCCACGATCCTGCATCTGCTCGGCTTCGATCATACGAAACTGACATATCGATTCCAGGGCCGGGACTTCCGCCTGACGGATGTCCACGGTAATGTTGTGAAAAAAATACTGGCGTAAAATATCAAAGGCATGCGAAAACTCGCAATTCTGACACTCACTGCGGCGGCTCTGTTGACTGCTGCTGACAAGCCCGAAAAAGGGTTCAAATCCCTCTTCAACGGCAAGAACATGGATGGCTGGACCGTATCCAAAGAAAATCCGGATACTTTCTCAGTAAAAGATGGAGCAATTGTGGCCAAAGGTCCCTATGCTCACCTGTTCTACACCGGTCCCATCAACAATCATGATTTCAAGAACTTTGAACTCAAGGTAGATGTCATGACGGAACCAAACTCAAACGGCGGAATTTATTTCCATACCACTTATCAGGAAAAGGGATGGCCAGATAAAGGTTTTGAAGTCCAGGTGAACAATACCCACAAGGACGTCAAGAAGACAGGTGGCCTTTACAACATAAAAGACAATCTGGAAAAAGTAGCCGATGACAACAAGTGGTTCACGGAACACATCATTGTCAAAGGCAACCATGTTCAGGTGTTTGTTGACGGGAAGCTGGTTACTGACTGGACCCAGCCAGAAGGCTTTACTCCACCTAAAGGTCACGCTGGGCGAGTTCTGGACCATGGCACCTTCGCATTACAAGGTCACGATCCAGGCAGTGTTGTGCACTACAAGAACATTCGCGTAAAACCCTTGAAATAGAAGACCAGCTTAAAAGCTGATCTTCTGCAAATTGTCGTAGCTGATCTTCAGACTGTCGAGCGGGTTGCCGGGGCACTGGTCCTGCTCGACATAAAACTTCCGCACTCCCGTCTTCAGTGCAGTTTTCAGAATCTCCCCGATTTTCAGGTTCCCGTTCCCCACTTCCTTGAAGTCCGTTGGCTTCGCCTGTGATTCAGTAGCGATCACCTGCATCTCTGCTGCACGATCCTTCACATGCATCAAGCCAATTCTGCCCTTCCACTCATTCAGAAATGCAACCGGATCATCTCCTCCGGCTGCTGCCCAGAAGATATCCAGTTCCAGTCGCACCGCACGGGGGTCCAGATTCGCCTTCATCACATCAATCGGACGTTCACCTTTTTGCCCTGCAAACTCAAATGCATGGTGATGATAGAAGAAGGTGATGCCCGCTTTCTGCGAGGTATATGCCGCCCGGTTCACTTTTTCACACCAGGACTTCCAGTCATCGGTGGTCTTGCCACGGTTGGCAGGAGCAACATAAGGAACACCGGCATATTCAATGCCGGCTTTTTTTGCAGTATCAAGAGCCCGGACAAACTCATCCTGATTTTCAGCCAGTGCAATGGAATCGGGGATATGAATGCTGGTGGCCTTCATTCCGTGCTTCTCAATGACCGGAACCCAAGCGGTCAGCTGACTCACTGCATAAAGCTCCACTTCCTTGTAGCCGATCTCAGAAATGCGTTTCAGTGTGCCATCCAGATCCTTCGGAAGGATTGTTCTTGCCGTGTAAAGCTGAACCCCGAACGGACGGGGAAATGGCTTTGCCGCAAGTGACAGTGCAGTTGCAGAGGAAAGTAAGAAGCTCCGGCGATTCATCACTTCAGCAGTTTACACGTTAGAATCGCCTGCCCCAAATGCCGCTGGGTATGCTCGGCAAGATGAACGATAAGTCCCCCGACGGTTGCCGGCAGTTTCTGTCTTCCCACCTCCCGAAGCTCTTCCAGATTCTTTACTGTCCTTACCCATGCTTCGGTATCTGTCAGCGTACGGTCGATCAGCAGCAGCAGATCTGCCAATGATGCATCAGGAGTCTTTTCCTGCTGGAGAAACTCCAGTTGAGCAGGACGTAGCTGTTCTGCCCGGGCATATGTCGTCAGACGATCCACACTACCAGCCATATGCTTCAACTGGAATCCCAACGGAGCCAGTCCACAAGGAGACGCCCAGACCTGTTCCTCGGTCAGCCCGTCTGTCCAGTGATACAGATCTTCCCGTACCTGTTCAAAGCTGTGAAACAGTGCCCGGATCACCGGATCAGGATGGGGGGTGGTGCCACGGAGCCATGGTTCCATACAATATCAGCTTCCATGAAATTCATCTCCATTGCATTCCTTGCTTTCACGATGCTGGCGCAGGATCGTCCGATCAAGCCGATTCCGCCACCGGGTGTCGCTGTTTCCGACACCGATGCGGCAGAACTCCGGCAGGCACTTTCAAAAATTTCCGGGAGTTCCAACCCGGACGTCGCTATTTTTGAAAAGGCAGTGAAGTGGGCTCTCGATCACAACGAATTCTTCAAGCCAGAGGACATCGGCAAGGCAAAAGAAATCCTTGCCCGTGCCCAATCCCAGTCAAAAACCGGGCTGGTAGTCCATGCCTATCGCTCGAAGATTGATGGCAGCCTTCAGCCCTATGGACTGGTAATTCCCGAAAATTACACACCAGAAAAGAAGTGGCGAATGGATACGTGGTTTCATGGCCGCAATGAAACCCTGAGCGAAGTGAACTTCATCCATGACCGTCTGACAAAGCCCGGTGAGTTCACTCCGGCCGACACAATCGTGATCCATCTGTATGGCCGTTACTGCAATGCCAGTAAATTCGCCGGTGAAGTTGATTTCTTTGAGGCGATGGAAGATGCAAAGAAACGGTATTCAATTGATCCGGACCGCATCATCATTCGGGGTTTCTCCATGGGCGGGGCTTCGGCATGGCAGATGGGTGCCCACTACCCCGGACTTTGGGCAGCAGTGGCACCCGGAGCTGGTTTCTCAGAGACTCCGGAATTTCTCCGCATGGGTCCAGCCGATGTAGCCGCGCTTCCTGAATGGCAACGTAAACTGTGGCATCTCTACAACGCTACCGACTATGCAGCAAACTTCTTCAACTTTCCTGTCATTGCGTATTCAGGTGAGAAAGATGGACAGAAGCAGGCAGCCGACATCATGGCCCGCTATATGAAGCAGGAAGGGCTGGAGTTGCCTCACATTATTGGACCGGAGATGGGCCATAAGTATCATCCGGATTCCAAAACAGAGCTCGACAAACGGCTTGCCGTCATCGCCGCCAAAGGCCGGGAAGAGCTTCCCGCAAAAATCCGCTTCGTGACCTATACACTGCGCTACAACCAGATGAAGTGGCTCATAGTGGACGCCATAGGCCATCATTGGGAACCCGCACGCGTGGAGGGAGAACTTTCCGCTGGTCAGATCCGTCTCACCACAAAAAACGTGGATGCATTTTCTCTGGATCCCCGCGTTGTGCGACCAGCAGTGATTGACGGGCAGGAACTGAAAGCTTCCGAAAGCTATCACCGCAAGGGAGACCGCTGGTATACCGGAAAAAAACTAAACGGAAAGAAAGCAGGGCTGCAAGGTCCCATCGATGATGCCTTTATGGACCGTTTCATTGTCGTCAAACCATCTGGCGCCTCACCGGCATGGGTAACAGCCGAAATGGACCGAGCCATTCGCGAATGGCGGAAACAGTTCCGCGGGGATGCCATCGTCAAGATGGATCATGAGATCACCGCTGAAGATATCCGGTCGGCAAATCTGGTTCTATGGGGAACTCCGCAATCCAATTCTGTCTATCGGAAAGTTGCCGGGAAGCTGCCCATCGCCTGGCCGAAGGAAGAAAATCGTGCACTGATCATGATTGCGCCAAACCCTCTGAATAAAAATCGTTATGTCGTAGTGAATTCAGGATTCACTTTCCGGGAATTTGCGTATCTGAATAATGCCCGTCAGGTACCGAATCTGCCGGACTGGGCGATCATCGACACTACCGTTCCACCCGATGCAAAGGCTCCGGGACGAATCGTGGATGCCGGATTTTTTGATGAGCAGTGGAAACGCCCGTAAATAAGAAAAACCTCTGAAAGAGCCTCAGAACATTCTTATCTGATTATGTTTTGGGGCTTTTTTCCACTTTTCAACAGAAAATCTGCAAAAAAGCCTGAAAAAACAGCCTTTTTTCGCATATCTGCTCTTTACAACAGATTTTGCCGACTGTATCATGAACTCGAAAACACGCTTTTGCATGGGATTTCGGTAGCATTCCGGCCCAGTTGCAAAGGTTCGGAAGAATCAATTTTAAGGAGCAACATGGCCGCAACAAAAATGACACAGGCTCAACTCGTCACAGCAATCGCTGAATCGATTGAAGTCACAAAAGTACAGGCAAAATCATTCCTGACCACACTGGCAGACATTGCCGTGAAGGAAACCAAGAAGAATGGTGAGTTCACCGTTCCCGGTATCGGAAAAGTTGTCCGTCGGGAGACCAAAGCTCGCATGGGCCGCAATCCTGCGACCGGCGCAGCGATCAAGATCCCTGCAAAGAAAGTCGTAAAGTTCCGTGTGGCGAAGGCTCTGAAAGATGCCATCGTTCCCCCAAAGAAGAAGTAGTCTTCTTTCGATCGGATGCAAAAAACCCCCGCGACTCACGTCGTGGGGGTTTTGCTTTTCTTGCTGAATAGGAACTGCCTCTCCATACAGCGGGCAGCACCAGGAAGCCTTATGCCTGCTTCTTTTCTTCCTCAGGTTTTTCTTCAGGTGCTTTCAGGGCGTTCTTGAAATTCTTGATCCCTTCACCAAGACCTTTGGCTACTTCAGGAATCTTCTTCCCACCGAACAGAAGTACAGCTACGGCAAGAATGATCAGCAGCTCAGGTAAACCGATTGACCGCATAGGGCCTCCTTACAGACTCCATTCTATTGTAGGAACCATGCCCCTGCGGGTCAACCCGCATTACCGTAGCCCGACATGTTGTGCCAGTTTGTATTCGGCTGTCACTTTGCAAATTATTTGGCGTAGAAGTTTTCGCGTTATTTGGCGTACCCAGCTAGACGTTCGCTAAGATCGCTTTTTTGCCCGTAGAAGCCGAATCACGGAGATCCGGCTGATCCCCAGTTCCTTGGCGATGGCCCGTTTGCTCAGCCCATCCTTGCGAAGGCGCTTCATCTCGGGGATGAGCTTAGCCTCAGTCTGAGGCCGCCCATGCGGTTTGACCTCCTTACGAGCCTGGTCAATCTCTGCCTTGCCGCAATCTCGCAGAATATCGCGTTAGAACTCCGCGAACACGGCCAGCATACCGGCGAGTGCTCGGCCGCTCGGCGTCGTCATGTCCAGGGCTTCGCTCAGGGAGACGAAGCCCACGTCCAGAGCTGTCAACTCCTGCAGCGCCGTCACGAGATCGACCAAAGACCGTCCCCACCTGTCTGCACTGCACAACTAGCCGGGTTCTATGGCCAATCAGACCTCGATTTTGTAGTTGAGTGTATGCTCGTCCCCTAGCAGTCCACGAAAGCCCCAGTTATGCTTGGGCGTTTCGAAAATCGTCATTTCCAAATCTGTTGGCGATACACCAAGTTGGCTCGCGAAACGCTCGAACATCAGGCGGATCAGAGCTTTCTTGGCCTCTATCGTTCGGCCTTCGAACATGCTGAACTCTACGATAGTGTATTTGTCGCTTCGGCCGGATGGATAGAAAAACTCGCTCGGCTCAAGTTGAATGAACCGATGTGCGCGTTTGTCCTTCGGATATTGAAGGGCGTCCACGACACATGAATGTACCACGTCGGATACAGCCGGGATGATTGGAGATAAGTGCGAACGAAGCCCAAAGATTTTCACTTGTGACATGTTCGATTTTCGCATGCATATGAACCGCTCGCGATCAACGGCAAAGGCATCCGTAGACCAGTACGGCCCTCGCTGTCGTATTTGCGTGAACAGAAGCCCACATCAGGCCACGCCGATCACCAGAGTCTCACGAGCTGTTTCAACGACGGTCTTCGTGATCTCCTGTATTCCGTTGATTTCGAGAATGCGCTCCATCTGAGTGAGAAGCCGGTTTAACAAGCGGAAATTCCCGCTCGTGATTCTCTCCAAAAATAATCCTAGAGATTTCTTGGTGAGATCTCATTAATGGATGAAATCTACCAAAATGGTAAGGTAACCACCATGCCGACTCGCAAAAAGAAATTCGATCCACGGAAAGAGGTCAAGGCAATTGCGCGTGAGCGCGTCGGTACAGTTCCATCGTCGAAAGTGATAGTCTCTAAACTCAGAAAAATCGAGAAGCATAAACAAAAACTGAACGAGGAGACGGAATGAAATCGGGGATCATTCTTCTGTTACTGAGCGCACTCAGCATGCAGGCTGAAGTATTGCTGCTCAGAAACTTCACACTCATTGATGGAAACGGCGGCAAGCCTCAGGCAATGGCTTCCATGCTGGTGACTGATGGGCGCATTACCGCTATCGGGCGAAATCTGAAAGCCCCTCAAGGCGCAAAAGAGATTGATCTCACCGGAAAATTTATCATTCCCGGAATCATTGCCGGGCATAGTCATCTGGGGAACACAAAAGGATTTGTTCAGGACCCGAAGAATTTTACCCGCGAAAATGCGGAAGCACAGCTGAAGAACTTTGCTTCCTATGGGGTGACCACTGTCTTTTCCATGGGTACGGACCAGTCCCCAGTATGGGCAATCCGGAAAGAGCAAAGGGCGGGTCGTCCCACTTATACACGTATTTTTACAGCAGGCCGAGGCTTTACGGGAAAGAATGGCTATCCGACCTCAGCTCAGGGAATGAAGGGTGTTCCTTATGAAATCGAGACGGCTGATCAGGCGCGCAAGGCCGTCGATGAACAGGCAAAGATAGGCGCCGATCTGATCAAGATCTGGATGGACGATCATCTGGGCAAAGAACAGAAGATCTCGCAGGAACTTTCCAAAGCCATCATCGATCAGGCACACAAACACAATATGAAAGTTGCAGCGCACATCTTCTACCGGGAAGATGCACGCGCGCTCATTAACTCAGGGCTGGACATGATCGTTCATAGTGTCCGGGACAAACCCGTAGATCGTGACCTGATCGATCTGATGAAAACAAAAGGCGCATGGCAGGGAGCAGCAACATTGGCACGAGAGATTTCAATGTTCTATTACGCCGATGCTCATCCGTTCCTGGATGATCCTTTCTTCCAGCGTGGAGTGGGCGGAGCAAACAGTGAAATCGTCCAGAGAATGAAGTCCAGCAGTTTCCAGCAGAGCCAGAAGCTGGATCCGGATCATAGCCTCTATCCGGAATTTCTGAAAACGGCACAGCAGAATCTAAAGAAGCTCTATGATGCCGGAGTCAAAATTGGCTTCGGTTCAGACTCCGGCCCACCACTCCGTTTCCAGGGTTACTTTGAACACTGGGAAATGGAGTTGATGAATCAGGCCGGGCTCAAGCCTGAAGAGATCATCCCCATCGCCACCCGCAATACGGCGCAGTGCATGGGACTCATCAAAGATCTGGGCACTCTTGAAAAAGGAAAGTGGGCAGATTTGGTGGTCCTGTCCAAAAATCCTCTGAGCGATATCAAGAATACCCGCACCATCGATATGACCATGATTGCCGGGAATGTCGTGTATCGGGCGGATTAGCTTCCGATCAGATTCCGCTCCAGATACTCATTCCGGAACTTCCCGGCTGGATCGTAATAACGCATCAGCCGCTGGAAGTCCGGCAGTTTTTCATACAGCACTTTGAATCGGGAATAGGACATATGGAAGAGCTTCGCCCAATGCGGCCTTGCCTCAAAGGGAGCCAGCTTCTCTTCGATCACAGGCAGTAACTTACGGACCTCAGCTTCATGAGGTTTCCACGTGAAGTGGATGGCGAGAGAATCCCGCTGATAACAGGGGCTCAGCCAGAGATGATCGGCCGCAATGGTCCGCAACTCTGAAATAAACAGGTGCGGAGTAATCTGATCCCGAAGCTCTTCAATCGCCCGGATCGCCTCATAAGCACGATTTCTTGGAACAAAATATTCCGCCTGTAGCTCTTCACCACTGCTGGGTGTGAAGTCCATTTTGAAGTGTGGCAGCCGCTCATACCAGGGACCCGCAATGCCCATCTGATCCGTGCAGTTTTCGGAAGGGTGATCGGTGAGTGGATGCAGCTTCCGGGTGGCTCGCTTTGCTCCAAAAAACTCCGACCCCAGGTCACGAACTTCCTGATCCAGACGACGCTTGATCCACACCTGACTGGCCTGTCCTTTCTGCCAGTCGGTAAAGAGACTCACGCTATAGCCACTGGCAAAGATCTCATCCAGATTCTTCTCCAGTTGAGAAAAAGAGAGATTCTGATAGAGATCCTGCCGGACTTCAAACGCTTTCTCCACCTGAAGTGTCACTTTAGTCACAACACCCAGAGCACCCAGCGCAACCACCACGCCATTGAACTGCTCTCCGTCTTTGTCCCTGGAAAGGCGGGTAATGTTGTTATCTCCGGATACCAGTTCAAGTCCTGTAACAGCAGTGGAGAGATTCCCCAGCTTGCTTCCCGATCCATGAGTTCCTGTCGCACAGGCCCCGGCAATGGAGATATGTGGAAGCGAAGCCAGGTTATGTACAGCGAACCCACGCTGGTGCAGATATGGCGCCAGTCGGCCATAGGCAACTCCGGCATCCACGTCCACCAGAAACAGATCCTTGTCCAGCACTGCATTCGTCTGCTTTTCCAGCGAAATCTGCATCCCTGAAGTATCTGCAATGTTGTTGAAGGAATGACGCGATCCCAGCGCCTTTACCTTGTCCGTAGAACGAATCGTTGTTTGAATCGCACCGGTCCGTCCTGCAGTACTGAGCTCCTTAGCTTTGTACGTATAGTTCCCCGCCCAGTTCTTTCGGGGTCCCTGTCTGGCTTGCAGCTGCGGCAACAGGCTTCCGGCAACCATCAGGCCGGAGGTTTTGAGAAAAGTTCGCTTGTCCATTGGTCAAAAGTTATCCGGCATGGCAGATGCGGATAAACGCTATCCAGTATATAAACTGCCAGCCTCAGAAATGGATAATGGCATCCGGTCCGATACCGACAATTGTCTTCGGCGTCTGGATCAGCGTATGAAGAGGGGTCCCCTTGTAGATGATTTTTCCGGTGGGCCATTCTTTTCCTGTAGAACATTCAATGACACGGGACTCTACCCCATTGTTTTCGCCAATCCAGACAGCATCACCCTTCACCAATACAGCCCTTGGGTAATGGAGTTGCAGCCCCAAAGGTTCAGGAATCCACTGCTTTTGCGGATCTGCAGGTGGAGTAAACCAGACTGCTCGAGCATTGGGTCGTTTGGATTCCAGCCAGAGAAGCCGATTTTTTACCCATGCCAGACGTGCGGAGGCAGCCAGGGGATGCTCATGAAACAGGTTGATGGCATACAGCTGCCAGTGAAGATCAAACGACGCCGGAGCCTGCACCCAGTAATTGCCGCAGATGAGATCCGGACGCCCGTCACCATCGACATCGTGCTGGATCAAGCCTCCTTGTTCAGAAGCGGTATAGAAGGAATAGATTTCGGAATAAGGCCATCGGTCCTGATTTTCTTCCGGGGGCTGATAGAACCGAAGCTGCATTCCACGATGAATCACCATCAGTCCCCGGCGACCAAAGATTTCCATCTCTGCCATATCCACCACCGCAGCGCTGGTATCAATTCTCGAAACTTTCCCCGTTTTCCACCAGATCAGGTCTGTACCGGATTGCAGGGCGATACCGCCCATCAGAGGACATCCCACAGTGGCAGGGATACGGGCGATGGTTTTCCCTTCCCGCTCCAGGGATTCACCCCACGTGATTAGTTCGCCCTGAATCATCGCTCCGCCACTGAATCGCACTGACATCCCCTTTCATTTCACTAAACTCCGGCGCTAAACCCAACAGAAGTTTTCTCTGCGCTATCGTTAAAGTGATATGGGACACGGGGACAATACCAACACCACGCAGGGACCGCCAGAAGGTCAGCCGAACAGGACCGGACGCAAGGTCCACTGTGTCAAATTTGGCCGGGAAATGTATGGCCTGGATGAAATACCGTTCGACAACCACCCGCTGGGACAGAGGATCTATGAGAATGTATCCGGCGAAGCATGGAAACAGTGGATTGAGCACATGAAGATGATCATGAATGAATACCGGCTCAATCTCGGTACACGGGAAGCACAGGAATTTCTGCTGGAACAGATGGAAAAGTACTTCTTTGGAGAAGGTTCTTCCATTCCTCCGGGATACGTCGCGCCAAATCAGCCTCAGTAAATTCACCTGTTTTCTGAAATGCACGCTTCGATGCATCGAAGCGTCATTTCTCTTGTGAGAGTGTGGGCAATTTTTCTTGCATGCCTGTCGCTGGTTGCGCAAGAACCAGTCGGATGGCAGGCGGAAGCAGCAGAAAAAGAAGGAGATATTGCCCGTGCCTGGATGCTTTACTCTCAGGCTTCCGCTCTCGACCCTTCCAATCAGAAGTACTTAGCCAAAACCATCGAATTACGCACACCCGCGTTGAATCTGTCAAAAGTTGCAATGATTCCCCGGGATGTAGATCTGGCCCCACTGGATCCGGCCCTGGTACGCCCCATCACCCCGGAAGAGCTGGCCGAAATCAACAGGATGCAGCCTCCCCCGGAATTGAAGCTTCCCATACACCGGCAGTCTTTCCAGAGCCGGGGTCCAGTTCGCAAAGTGATAGAGGAAGTCCTGAAAGCCTGCCAGATCCGGATTGTTTTCGACAGCGGCTTTGATCTCACCAAAGAGATCCGTATTGGACTCGACGATGCCAGTTGCCCGGAAGCGATCCATGCCATGGAAATGGTTTCGGGAACTTTTATCGTTCCACTCAGCCCCGATATGGTTCTGGTGGCCCGGGATACGAGAGAGATGCGCAGCCAGCAGGAGCGCACCGTCACTGTGACCATTCCGATTCCTGAGCCTGTGGCCGTACAGGAAGTGCAGGAGATGGCTCGCGGCATCCAGCAACTTTTTGAGATCCAGAAAATAGCGATTGATGGAACCCGCAGCATGGTCATGATGCGGGATCGGTATTCCAAAATTCAGCCTGCACGCATGTTGCTACGCCAGATGCTGCTCTATCGTCCGCAGGTTGTGCTGGATGTCGAATTTCTTCAAGTAGCTACCCAGAGTGATTCAACGCTGGGCTTTGATCTTCCCACGCTGGCGAACATCATCAATCTGGGCGGAATGTTCAATACACCTTCACAGGCTTCGGGTCGTTACTGGACATTCGGCGGTGGTCAGTCCCTGTTCGGAATTGGTGTGACGGATTCTACTGCTTTTGCTTCCATGACTCACTCCACAGGAACTGTCCTGCACAAGGCAACACTCCGCAGTCTGGACGGACAAGCTGCGGAACTTCATGTGGGAGATCGTTTCCCGATTGTGGTGCAGAGCTTTACCGGAAGTCTTCCTGCACAACCAGGAGGATATGTTGTCCCCCCCACCATCCAGTTTGAGAATCTGGGCCTGACACTCAAGATCACGACGCATGTCCACGGATCACATGAAGTCAGCATGGATATCGACAGCGAGTTCAAGGTGCTGACCAGCCAGTCACTCAATGGAATTCCGGTAATCTCCAATCGCAAGTTTCAGGGGCAGGTTCGACTGAAAAATGGAGAATGGGCAGTAGCTGCCGGAATGGCAGCATCCACGTTCTCTAATGGATTTTCCGGAATCCCCGGCTTGTCGCAAATCCCTGCCATCGGGACAGTTTTCCGGAAGAACACCATTGTCCGGGCCAACAGCGATCTTCTGATCGTATTGAAACCAAAGATCATTTATCCGGCCCCTGAGAGCAGGGCCTCACAGGCATTATGGGTTGGGTCAGAAACAAAACCACTTCCGCCTATTTAACTGCTACCATCGGCTACAGATGGCAACTAAGGTCACAATTTTCAACAATGGCCCGATTTCGATCGAGGGAGATTTTGAGGTTTTCGATCCTCAGGGGAATAAGTACGGATTAGGTGGTCGAACCAAGATTGGCCTTTGCCGTTGCGGTGAATCGGCAAAGAAACCGTTCTGTGATGGCACTCACGGCCGATGCGGATTTATCTCGGCAATCGAAGCAGTGGAACTTCCGGCAATGAAGCCGAAAGTCTAGTGAACTTCCGGGGAGCATTCTGCTCCCCCTTCAACAACCTTTCCTCTTTTTCTGTTGGATATCTCATCATGATGTTTTCCAGATTTCTTTCCGCGGCTCTTCTTCTGACAACCTTCGTATCTGCACAGACTCCCTCACCGGAGCAGGAAGCAGCATTGAAAGCCAACGTCCAGAAGTTTTATGAGGCGATGCAGGAAAAAAAATATCGCAATGCCTATGGACTGGTGGCTGACGACAGTCAGGAAGTCTTCATGGGTATGGCGAAGCCTGTATTCACGGAATGGAAGCTCGACAGGATTGAATGGGATGACAGCCTTCAGAAAGCAAAGGTTGTTCTCAATGTGGCAACGGATCTGATCGTGGCCGGACGGCGTGTTCCCGTCAATCGTCCGCTGGAAAGTACCTGGCGGCTGGAAGACGGCGAATGGATCTGGTATCACGTCCAGCCGGAAACCGTCCGCACTCCCTTCGGAAATGTGAAAGTGAATCCGAATGCCGGAAAGGCACCCGTCGACATCAAAGAAAAGATGGCGGCTGCTCCAACGGCAAAGGACCTCTTCAGTGGACTGGAACTGTTAACCAAAGGTCCCTTTACATTTAAGAAAAATGAAAAGGGTGAAGTACTTGTTTCGGTGAAGAATGGACTGGATGGTCACGTCAAGGTGGAAATCCGCATGCCCAGAACTCCCGGCCTGAAGGTGGACAAGCTACTGATGGATCTTAAAGCCCATGAAGAAGGTACATTCAGACTGGTCTGGGATCCCCCGCAGGATCAGGAATCGATACGGCCGAGCATTCAGGCTACAGTGGTTTCCATCCCGATCGGGGGAAGCAAGTCATTCCTCATTCAGTGGGCGGACTGATTCTCACACCCTATCCCTCACACCCCATCAGAGATATCCAGCTTCTGCGCGATCGCTCGCAGTAACTTACGATCCGAGGCGGTAAACGTTCCCGGATTTTCTTCGATATTTCTGTCTCTCACAGACACTACCTGCGGCATCAGGAAGAACAGTTCTTCATTATCCTGAAGCTCACGCAACGGCACGGGAACAGACGGCAGATGCGGTCGGGGTTGTCCGGACTGATCGTGCCAGATGTTGACAGATGCCGCTTCTTCGCGGGAAAGCAGCAGGATGTCCAGCACTGGCTTTCCATCCGGACCTGTCAGGGGTAATCCGCTCTCTGTAGTTGCCAGCACAGGATCATAAGCGACCGTGCGCCTTGTCGATGCCCGTGCCTGCGGGTCATACCAGAACTTGGGCGGACGTCCCGGATCATACGGTGGAGCGACTTCTCCAGTCATTCGCTGGAAGTCTTCACGGGTCTGGAATACGCGAAACAGGTGCAGTGCACCAATACCATAGGTTGAGGAGTTCGACATAAGGATCTCAGCCGATCATGAGCATAGAAAAAGGGCTGCGAACAGGTGTCCGCAGCCCATGTATTTCAGTACAGACCAGAAATACTTCTCTGGCCTCTGTGATCAGTTGGCCCGAATCGGCAGATACGAAGAGTTGCTGTAGGTCATGTTGCCTTCAGCATCCCGAACTCCGATAGAGTACGGCTGTGCGTCCCCGGATTCTGAATCCGGATTCACCTGGAACTCCACCGTATAGACGCCGATCATGCCGGGTGCATACTCCGCAGAGATCACAGGCATTCCCCGATGATTCAGCCCGATCACGATCTTGCTGGCATCACCTTTCTGCCCGATTCCCGGTTTGTTTGTCTCCCGCACATCGGTGGTGGGCATCAGTCCGGTGAAGAAGCCAGTCAGGATTTCTCCATGAATGGCTGGATTTTCAGGACTGACATAAGACCCATCGGCCTTGATCACCACACCCTGTTTCTGTCCGGCAACAAACTCCGTCTCAAAGATTCCCGGAGCCTGATCTGCAATGTGGACAGCTTTGGATACCGTGACTTCCTGCGCGGTCACCACAAAGGTGTTCTCACCGGAAATCAATTCACAGGGGACCTGAATTCCAATCTGTTCCACACCCTCGATATTCGAGACATAGAAGATAGGAGCATCCACGTCATTGACCTTGACGCTGACACCTTCCAGCGCATAAGGCTGACCACCGTTTTCATCCGGTGTGCCGGAAATGACTCCATCCAGATCCGCAGTAAATCCCGATCCACGAATCACGGCAACGGAACATGCGGCAAGATGGCCTTCCTGGAAGCTGGCTCCGTTGAGAATGGATTCAATCTGTGGGTTGATGTCCACCACAGTGAGGTTGAAGTCCACACTGCTGTCGACCAGTGTTGCAGTCACTACGGCTGCACCTTCGGTTTCACCCGCTGTCGCGAGTACAGAAGCAATTCCCTCATCATCTGTAATGGCACTCTCCGCGCTCAGCGTCACAGCACCACTCTTGACAGCGAAATCAACCTTTGTGCCGACCAATGGAAGGTTTCCATTCCGGGTCACTTTTACCGTCAGAGGTGTGGCGAAGTCCAGGCCGAGTCGAGCCCGCTGCTTGTCTCCGCTCACCAGGGAGACTGTCCCCGTCGGAGCGTTATTCGTCAGTGAAAATACCCGCGTGGCTGCTCCGGCAGTCAATGTGATGGACACGGGTCCGGGACGCTGTCCGAAACGGTACTCCGTGGATGTATGTCCCGTGTGATCGGTGACATTGCGCGCATTGACCAGTGTTCCGTCACCGGAACTGATGGTCCAGCTGACCGGAATCCCCGTCAGAATATTGCCACCGGAGTCTGCAACTACAGCCACCAGCGCCAGCGGTGCTCTCTCTCCCGGCAGTCCGGATTGTCCATCTCCACGAACAATACTGATCTGGCTGGGAGCTCCCGCAGCAATACGGATCGGGTAAGTAAAGTTGTATGCAGGAGCAGGAAGCTCACCCACCACAACCTGCATGGTGGAGGTTCCCAAAGTGGTTCCCACAATCAGCGTACAGTTGACGATCCCAGTCGGTGCAGAAACAGGAGCTCCCTGACACCGAATCTGCGAATCATTGGTTCCCGGAGTAAACGCCCGGATACCAACGTTTGGCAGTGGCACAGGAAGGGGTGACGCATCAGCAGTGCGAATTTCAGCACGGAAGGCGTTGGGGATCACCGCTCCGGCCTGGAAGACATACTCGCCATTGGTCGGTGTAATATTCGGCCGGAGGTTCAGAAATGGATTGACGGAGTTGTCAGGATAAACAATTCCATTGAACTGTACTGAGCGATCTACATCTTCATAGCGAATTGTTGCATCAATGGTGTAAGGAATGTATTGGAAAATATGCTTCTGGAATGAATTTGATGAAATCCCTCCTTGTGAATAGCCTTCTGCATCTGTTGTAGATGTTCCCGTAGTCGGATCAGAGGGGAGTGAGGTGGTCAACCGAACATGTGGAGATCCTGACCTCAACTTCCAGTTCACAGTTACACCGGGCACAGGTCTACCGGATGAATCCGTTAAACGAACAGTCAGATGTTCATTCAGGGCTGCTCCGCCAACCGAAATTTGTCCATTTCCTTTAATAATGGAAAATTCCGTCTGACGAATGATCTTTGCTTCTACATTCACCGGAATTTCTGTTGATCCAGAGGGGCCTGTAGCACGTACGATATACCGGCCCACCAATGGGGGAACATTCGCTGAAGTAATGGCAAGGCCCTGGTTATTGGTCAGAACTTTTGTTTCCAGCAACTGCAGTCCCTGTGTATTCGTTGAAAACGTGATCTCTGCATTCGGGACAGGACGGCCTGAGCTATCCAGCGCGCGTACAGTTAAAGGAAGCGACTGGCTGCTGGGAGTCACAGGGTAGCTGGCAGCAGTTGATACCAGCCGTGCCACTGCGGCGGCAGAAGGAGTATCGATATAAACGACATTCCGTGCAGGGCTGGTGGTTCCCACCTCTATTAATTGATTCTGAGCGCCAATCCGGTCATAACGAATCAAGCGATTGGAAGTCTGCCCATAAAGATAGCGAGCTTCTGTCTGTTCATCAGACGAAGTTAGAGAAATCAAGTCTTCAGGAAAACCAATATTAGCTTTGCTCGGTAGATCAATCGGATCGATTGAAAACTGGTAGGCAACACCATCTCGCCCTCGAGCATAGGCTGTTGTGTTTGAAGCAATTACCAAATCGTTCAGGACGGAAGGGGAACTGACTTTCTGGACGGCACGTTTGGCAACATCAAAATAAAAGATCTCACCTGCTGTTGTGCTCAGCATGATGATCTTTCTTCCATCGTGTGTGGCATAAGGCTTTCCGGCGTTTCCGACAAAAGTAAACCCTCCCATCACGGTCATTGTCAGTCCGTTCCTGCCGTCAAATTCATAGAGTGTGTTTGGTGTAGACACATAGACCATTCCATTGGGACTGACTGTAACCCCTGACGGACTATCAGCGAACTCTTCCTGGGCAACCACACGACGGGAATTCAGATCAAATGCAGTAACTGTGCGGGAAACCTGACTGGTAATATAGGCGACTCTGGAATCAAAGGAGAAAGCGATCTCATGCGGCAGTGATCCTTTAGCAATCGGAAAAGCTTGTGTATTGACTGGACGATCCGGAGATCCCTGGCGAATATCAAAAATCCTGATTCCATCGGAAGCCAGAATGATCAATTTCTGACCATCTGGTGTAATGGCTGCATTCTGGATCTGTGATCCCCCCGCCACATTATAAGAAGTAATCTCCTGATAATTTGCCTTGGGATCGAGAACAGAAACCAGACCGGATCTGCCGAGAATATAAACTCGCGTTCCTTGAGGGTTAGCCAGCACCAGAGATGCCTGGGGAACCGATGTCAGAGTATTCTGCAACGCCAATGGGTTTCCGGAAAATACGGATACCTGCGCGGGCTGCGTGGCTTCCTGCAGCACAAATACCTTTGAATCAGCACACAACGTGGCTGCTGTGAGCGCAAATAAAGTGAAAAATTTAGACCAGCAGGACATTTTATTCTCCGGGGGAGGATTCAGTGAATGCAGGATCAACACTGCAATCATCAGACAGGGTTTATAAACAACTTACAGTTGATTTCCAATGAAAGTAAATAAAAAAGGGAAGAGCCGAAGCTCTTCCCTTTTTGTTTCGAACAGAGCCCTCAGCAAAGATTAGTTGCCGAGAGATTCTGCACCGTTGGATCCGAGGTGGATGCTACGTGAACCGACAGCCTGCTCAACTACCAGAGCCAGGTATCCATTGGCAACTGCATTTGCGCCAGAGAGACCGTAGGTGCTGATGAAGGCATATCCGTGTGCCAGCTGGAAGTCACAGACTGCAATGAGGTAGCCATTGAAGCCAGAACCCAGACCTGCACCGTCGAACACTGCGGAATCAGTCAGGCTGAATGCCCAGGTGCGGCCAGCGGCGATTTCAGGTGAGGTGCCTGCTGCAGGAACAGTGGCGCCTGAGCTGTACTCACCGTAGGGGTTGAGTGAACAGGAACCAACCTGGTTTGCAGTACCGTACTGTGAAGGATCGGCAGTGGTGTTGGAGATAGCCAGACCAGTGTCGAAGCCAGCGTCAGTGGTGACGTAGGGGAACAGCAGTGTGGTGGAGCAGATGTTGGTGGCAAATGCCTGTGCACTGTCACCGTTATCAGCAAAACGCACAACTGAGGTTCCACCGATGGGGGCCAAAGTTCCCTTTGCTGTTGCTGCGCCGATTCCTACTGAAGGACCTGCATCGAAGTTAGCAACGAAAGGAATGGTGATGGCATCCAGAGTTCCGACGGAGGTCGGAGCATTGGCGATATCAGGTACACCAGCTGCGCCCTGAATCACACTCTGTACACGGTAAACGATTTCTGAGGATGCTGCACCATAGGTTCCTGCATAAGCAGACTCTACATAGCTACCCAGTGAAAGAGTTGCACCGGAAGCGCTCACAGTATTTGCACCGACCTGCAGCTGATTGGTGGAGCCTGCTCCGCCAAATGCGCTGTAACCACCGGTTACTGTTGTTGCAGTGCTGCTGATACCGGAGTGCGGGATCAGGATGTTGTTACCGGTTGCAATCGGCTGATTGGGAACCAACAGGCTGACATTGGCAGGGATACCGGAGAGAACAATACGCAGATAGGTTCCGTTAGTTGCATTGGGACCTTCTTCATTGTATCCGGCAACTGTGCTGTCAACTGTACGCAGAACGTTGGAGAAGTTTTCGGTAAACCGGAAGAAACCGCTCACGCCGTCGTTATCCACACAGGTTGCCCATGACTGAGCACCAGCTGTTGCGTTTGCATTGGTTCCACCGATAACCGAGAAGTTGAGGCTCTTCGGCAGAATGGTGGCGACCAGGCTGGGGTTGTTCTGGATGGGGAGAACGGTGGTTCCACCAGTGATAATGGTGGTTGCAATCAGGGTTGCCTGAACGCTGGAAACACCAGCAATCTGGGCTTTGTTTGCATTGATACGGATTCCGTTGATTTCGAATTCAGTTGAACCAGCAGGGATTCCAGTGACCTGGAAGCTGATAGCGTTCGGAATTCCTGCAGGGTAGCTGATGGAGAGGTTTGCTGGAGCAAGAACAGCACCATCAACTGCAAAGGTTGGGTTGGTGCTGGAGGTGTTCACAACATCAACACCACTGGTCAGCTGAACCAGAACGCTGAAGTTCTGGGGCAGTTCGGATTGATTACCACCAGTTTCAACGCAGGTGACTTTGATGTCACCGGAAAGTTCGGTGAGGCCTTCAGGACGCACACCCAGGTTGGTGGTGGTCATGGGGCCGGTGCAAGTTGGTGCTTGAGCGAAGCTGCTGATGCTGCCCAGAGTGAGCAGACCAGTCACAGCAAGCGCCTTAAAAAGCTTGCGAGAAATAAGCATTCAGGATCTCCTTGTGGATTGCAATACGAATTGATGGAAGGCCTCTGTCAACCTGAGCCTCAGTGGATTGAAATCTGTCAATTGCCGATGAACCCAAAATTGAGCTTTGTCTTCCTGTCAGAGTCTTTTTTATCGCTGCGCTGCGGGTTTTGATTTTTATTTCTTTTTTACCCGTCTAGCTTGTTACTTCAGAAAGCTAACATCCGGTGATTCAACAAGTCAAGCGAACGAATGACCCGCTTCTACCGGAGCGCCCCTTTACAATCACAAATCTAATCATGAGGCGGGGGCGAAGTCAAGAAAAAACCGTTAGAATTCAACAATTTCATCTGACTCAACAACTGCTTACATCACTAAATGAAGCATTTGGCGAACCACACGCGCAGGACTCCCCCGAAAACTACAACCCATTGAAAACAAATAACCACACACACTACCCACCTCTATACAGAAAAAGGGCGGATGTTTCCATCCGCCCCACAATGTGTCTCAGCGACACAACCCAGTCCGCAATCTAGTCTTTCATTAACCGATTTAATTTCTTAAATCTGCTCTTTAATTCTTCTGTTGCCTCGGTCAGTTCAGGGGTATCGTAAATCACGCGCGGCGTTAAAAACAGTACTAATTCCGTGCGAGTTTTCGTCACACTCTTGCCGCCAAACAGTGCCCCCAGGAAGGGGATTTTAATTAGTCCGGGAATTCCCATAGAGGAATTGAGATCGTTCTCCTGGATAATTCCGCCAATGGCGATAGTATCCCCGTCCTGAATGGTGAGCTGGGTCTGGACATTTCGACGAGAGAAGCTTGGGGATTGAATTCCCCCTGCCGCAGCTGCAATCGGCTGACTGACCTCCTGATCAATCATCATGGTGACGATTCCCGATGGTTGAACGCGAGGGGTAATCGTGAGGGTCACACCCGCATTCCGGTTCTGAATCGTATTGGCAAATTGAGTATTACCACCCGTCTGTACACCGGTAGCAATCTGGGAACTCAATGTGGGAACTTCTGTCCCCACATTGATGGAGGCCGGGATATTGTCTGTCGCCATGATACTGGGGGCAGCAATCACTTTTGTTTTCCGAATCTCTTGCTGAGCCTGCAGTTTCAACAAAAGCTCACGACTTTGATCCACCACCCAGCCAGCTGACAGATTCATTCCCGCACCGACAATATTCTCAATCCCAGCCCCTCCCGATGTTCCGGTAAACATTCGGGAAGCCGGGGTTCCTCGTCTTTGCAGATACGCCTGCACTCCACTGGAGAACGCATCCGACAAAGTCACCTCATAAATTTTGGCCTCAAGCAGGACCTGACGCGGGGGCACATCGATCTTCTCCAGTAATTTGAGGATCTGCTGATACTCCTGCTGGGTTGCCTGGATCATGAGCGAGTTATCAAACGGATTCGGAATCACGCGCGGGATCTTCATCTGGGACATGGAGTTCATCCCCATGCCACCACCCATGTACTGCCCGGTCTGATTGGGCTGCTGCTGTTGCGTCTGGGGAAGGCCTCCGGGCTGCACGGAAGTTCCCGGCATGCCATAGGCTCCGTAACCACCCATTCCACCCATCATTCCCATTCCCATGCCACCCATGCCGTAGCCGCCCATTCCCATACCACCCATACCCATGAACGGCATCATGCCCATCCCCATGCCGCCCATTCCACCCATCATTCCCATCCCCATGCCACCCATGCCGTAGCCGCCCATCATGCCCATGTTGTTGTTCATCTGGCCGGGAACGGCTCCTGCATTGGCGGTCTGCATGGTGGCCATACGACTCATCATCGACATCAGGTAGAGATAGGCGAAGGTATCGCCGGGGTTCAGCTGCTGGCTCAGATAAAGCAGTGTCACAGACATGGCCAGTTGCTCGGCACGGCCGTACTTCACCTTGAAGACAAAGTTCTCTGTTCCTCCCACGGGAGGCTTCGATTCCACATCCAGACGGTCGATCCATTTCCCAACTTCATCAAACGCATTGGGATTCGGCGCAAACGCCACCAGCGTATTCAGACGATCAATTGGCAGGAACCGCACAGACTGGTTCTGCTGCGCGAGACCCAGCGTACCCACCACGCGATCCAGCTCCATCGCCAGTTCTGACGGACGGCTGTGCTTCATCTCATACAGGCGGATGCGCTGGCTGGCCAGCACTTCACTGTCAAACAGCTGCACCAGTTCCATGGTGCGGATCATGTTCCGTCCGTTATCCAGCAGAATCAGCAGGTTTGCAGGCTCATAGACAATGGCCTTGGATCCTTCTCCCAGGAATTCCTTGATCAGCTTTTCGATCTCAACCGCGCTGGCAAACTTCAGGAAGATGAGGTTCATCATCAGCGACTCATCATCCGCGATCGGCTGCTGCCCGGCCACGCGAGGCATAATGGGCAGTCGATTCACTTCCGCCGACGGGACAATCCGGTAGAGATCGCCCACCTGCACCAGTGAATATCCGTTGACGCGCAGGATGGTTTCCAGCAAACCCTGCACTTCCGTGGACTTCACTTCGCCATAAGTGTGAACGGTGATATTCCCTTTCACGCGTGGATCGAGAATGTAGTTGATCTTCAGGCGTCGGGCCAGCAGATCGATCACCTCAGCCAGCGAGGCATTGGGCAGATTTAGCACAAGCGAAGGTCCGGCTGCCTTGGGCGGAGCAGTCTGTGGCTGTGTCTGCTGCGGCGCCTGAGCAACCAGCAATGATCCACTGACGATTAATGCGATAAGACTTTTCATTCAGATTCCTACTTCACCTTGACGGACTTGAAAGCATCGTAAACAGCCTGTTCCTGCTCATCGAGTTCTGTCTTTTTCTTTGTCCATTTCGAATGCCCGAACGGAGTCTTGCGGGAAAACTCCAGGCTGTCGCCCAGATCACGGACTTCAATGGGAGCTCCGGCAGCATGTCCGGGAGATTCGGAAGCTTCCGCCATCTTTTCTTCAGAAACTTTGGCGATTCCGAACGGCGTCTTGCGATAAATCCAGACCTTTCCTTCCTTATCGGTGTGGCGCCACTCATAGTCACTCAGTTTCTCCGCATTCGCAGGAATGGACTGCACAGGTACGGATTTCTTCGCTGCACGCTGGGATGTCCCGGTCTTCTTTGCCGACTTCTTCCGTTCTGCAGTCGTCTTACCCGGAGTGGGTTTTTCTGCCTGTGGCGCGGCCACCAGAGTGGACAGAGCCACCAGAGCGATCCATAAAATTTTCATTCCACTTTCTCCCAGATACACGTTGAAGAGAACGGCGTTCTCTTGGTTACTTTCCGATAGCCGTCAACCACCGTCCCATCCGGGGAGGTATCTGACGGATCACAATATTTGGACGAGGCATTCACATCCCGCCCCATCTTCGAGTTGCCTTTTTCCGATGGATTGGAAGAAGCATTGACCGATGCCGGAGCCGCCGGAGCATTCGTCGGGGCCGATCCACTGCGTGCAGCCGCCGATGCAGGCTGCGCAGCAGGAGCTTCCTTTGCCACAGCCCGTAATTCTTCCAGACGTTTTTTGATCGTCTTCCCTTCCCATTCAAAGGTCAGGTCGGTGGAGGTGGCCTCCGCAAGCTTGAATTCGCCGATCTTCTCTCCGATACGGTAGCCACGCTGTCCCCCATTGCCGATCGAAAGGAAAGCGATGGGGCCTTCGCCCAGGTCCATCACCCCATAGGCAGAGGGAAGCGAAGGCATTGGTTTCTCTTTGGGGACTTCCACCACCACGGTGGCATTCCTGTCCTTAGAGAAAAGCATCTTGTCCACCAGTTCGAAATAGCTGGCAGCTCGCACGGGTTCCGATGCGGTCTTGAGCTCTTCTGCCTTCACCGCGGCTGCCGCAGAGGAAGCTTTCAGGATCTCGGCACGCCGCAGTTCTGCTGCCTTCCAACGATCATGCAGAACCACACCTCCTGCCACAATGAGCGCCAGCAGAACAAGATTCAGTAACAGCAGATGCCGCTTCATCGCGTTGCCCCCTGTGACTTGAGCAGGCTTCCACGAGTGAGCCCGCTGATGATCAGCTGTACAGGAATCGACTTCTGCTTGTTGTTGGTTGCCGAGATATGCAGTTCTTCGACAGCCAGCAGTTCAGGCTGGGAAGCGATATCCGCAAGGAACATGACCAGTTCCTCGATCTGGCAATCCAGGGTGATACTCAAGAGCACTTGGGCGTAGTGTTCCCCAAAAGGCCGCACTTGTCCAAACTGGTTCTGCTTGAGATCGACGGCTGGATTCTGCAGCTTCGCTACGCGGCGGACAATCTGCAGCAACTGTGCCTGAGCCTGGGGAGCCGATTCGGCGACAATCAGTCCCTTTTCCATTTCATCCAGAGCGGTGCCTGTCACCTTCAGGGATTCCGCACGCATTGGAAGCAGTGCGGCTTCTTTCCGTACCTGATCCAGCCGGGCAGCCGCAGTTTTGACATCACTGCCGCCACTTCCCACCACTTCAACGGAGGGTTCCGGCCAGAAATAAATCACTGCCATGACAACCAGAGCAGCTGCAAGAAGCAATAATGCGCGTCTATCGCGTTCTGACATCGTTACTTCTTTGCATCCTTTCGAGCAGCGCGGATCTGAAATACGTCCATCTGGCTGTCCTTGGACCGGGTCAGGGGTGCCATGAACTCTGACGACCGGAAATTCTGCGAGGCATCCAGCACCTTCAGCAACTCCGCAGCCTGAGCCGCCTCACCGCTCAGCGCCAGATTGGTGCGGGTCAGGTCCAGACGGCTGACCCATGCCGGAGCAGCAATCAGCTTTGTGGTTTCCATGAGCGCATCCAGATCTGACTTTGTCCGGTTCTTGTAATCCTTGAGCAGATCAATCCGGGTCTGTGTCGCAATCCGGTCTTTCTCTGCCTGAGCAGCCTTTTGCGACTGTGGAACAACTTTGCGGATCTCCTGATCCAGGGCATTCAGCAACTGGGTATCGGCATATTTGTCGAACCCGGCCAGCGCAATCCCCACAACTGCCAACAGCACGGCCAGCACTGCGGTAGGAACAAACGTCCAGGGGGAATGTGTGGTGCGTTGTGTCTCCGGCAGCAGATTGAGGCTGGGCGTCAGCCAGGAGCAGGCAGACATCAGAGCGGCCGCAGCAGCCACGGATCCATTTGGCAGCAGTTGTGCCAGATCAAGGTTTTCCGCCTCATCCGTCAGGCGCATCTGCGCGCGTGCCAGAGTAAGAGCTCTTTCTGCCGGCAAATCCATGACCGCCCAGAAGATAGGTGAGGATGAATTCTCCCCATACAGATATGTCGCGGATTCCCGTTCTTCAAATGCGAGGAAATCAGGCGCTTTCTCCGCTCGCAGTGTCAGTGCAGCCCGAATCGCAACCGGAGCAATTGTCATTCCTGCCAGAGGCAGTCCGGCTTCGGCAAACAGAGCGGAGTAGTGTTCCACAGATTCATTGCGGGAGATGCCGACAAGAACTTCACCCTGATCGTTGGCAGGCATCCATGCGGTTGCCGCTTCTCCTTCCCCATAGGGATGGAGCCCTTCCATCTGGAAAGAGAGCGCTGAGGGGATATCCTTCTTTGCCACCCCTCGCAGAGAAACCGTGCGGGCAAAACTTTCCTGATTGGGCAGGACCACCATCAGCGGACGTCCGGCAACTCCATGAGCTTTCAGAAAGGAGAAAATATCCGCCCCCCAAACAGCAGCCGGACGCTCCCGAAATCCTTCCACCATCAGTTCGGCAACTACGGTGATTCCCTGCGGACGAACACGAACAATCGCAAAATTGAGCTGGTCGCCGGAGATTTCCACTCCGACGCCTGTGCCAATGGCCAGCCATTTCTTCAATACCGGAGATGAGATCACTGCACCTCTCCCGGCCACATCACGTCGGAGTTCGAAATCTCATACCACTGTTTCAGGATTATTTGCTGCTGTTGCGGCATGGCTATATTCGTCTGTTCATAAACCAGCAGCGCCCCAACCGTCCGCCGATAGTCGGAAAGGCTGCCATCTGGCCGACGGGGACGAGCGGTTGCCTTGATGGTATAGGCTCTGTCCTGTCCGGCATGGAGAATACGGGAAGCGGGTCCCGTTTCCAGAATCAGTTCTCTGACCATCTGTGGAGTGAAAGGAGTGATCCGGCGCATGCCCGTGATGCGGGTAATATCGCTCAATGTGATTCCCAGAGAGGCCATTAACGCAGGCTGGATGCTGTTGATGTCAAAGTTTGTCGTCCCTCCGTAGACAGAAAGAACATCCCGGAGTCCAGGGCGTCGGACAAGATCCCCGCCGGGCAGGCGTTCCATGTGGCCGTAGTACAGGTCTGTCGTGATACCGGGAATAAACAGTAACTCCTCAATCTTTACTAATGACGCGCGCCGGATCCAAAAAGTCGGAGAGGGTGCAATATTTGGCTGTGGGGTTCTCCAGTCTAGGATGGCAGCCACCAGACCCTGTGCCCGATCCGGAGGCATTCCCATGGAAAGAAACAGGCTGGACAGCTGTTCCGGACGGGCCGCATTCACAGCAAGCTTCCCCGATTCCGGCAGCAATTCCGCAATCACATCGCCGCCCGGCATGGGGAAATAGGCCCTCTGTTGTCCGAACACCAATGGCGGAGGAGGGATATCCGGGCGCACTGGACGTGGGTAGCGCAGGTGATAGATGACACGTTCCACTCCACCCCGAGCCAGAAATGTAGCTCGGGTCCCCTCCACCAGATTTTCCGTGCGGCTGACTTCTTCCCAAACCGTCCGAGCAACACTAAAGCCGATCACAGCCAGAGCGGTGGTCAGCCAGAGAACGGTAATCAGAGCCGCCCCCTGTTCCCTTCGTGTTCGCTTAAAACTCATTCGGTTGCACCCGGATCATGGCCGTCACGCTGGGACGTGGATTCATTTCAATGCGGACAGCCATGGGGAAACGTGGATATGGCCACTTGGTTGTCCACTGTGAGTTCAACCGCACTCGCTCCTGATAGAAAAAGTTACAGGAGTCCAGCTTGTCCGCCAGAATGAAGGTGGTCGGTCCCGTGGAGACAGGCAAAAACTGTAAAATCGCCGGACCGCCCAGGGGATTCGGCGACATTCCACCGATCAGCATCCCTGCCGCATAGGGACCGGGATACGGACGTTCATTCATCACCAGCCGGACGCCACCCCCTTGTTCCCGGGGAATGACGGTCAGCTCCACCAGACGGGGAACTCCGCGCGAAGCTTCTTCCAGAGAATGAAGAGTGACAAAACGCATGGTCTGCGGATCACCCTGAAAGAAATTCATCGTCTGGAAACCGGACGCCCCCGGAGGCGAGAAACTGGCATCCATCTGCATCATCCCGGCCAGAAGCAGTTCCAGAGTCCTCTCTGCTCCGACTTCTCTGCGCGATTCCGCAACATAGTTCCGCAGACGTTCCAGGGAACTCAATCCAGTGCCGAGAGAGGTGAAGACGGCAACGCTGAGCAGGCTGAAGAGAACCATTGCCACCAGCAGTTCCAGCAGCGTGATTCCGCGATTTCCCTTCATTCGAGGAGGGATCATTGCCGCAAAAATCCTCCCTCAAAATCATTGGGGCCAAGATATCCCCGGCGATAACCTTCCAAGCGGATGGATTTCTGCTGATTCCCGGATCTCCAGAGTGCTTCCAGTTCCAGCCGATCTACCACAGCAGCACCCGGACCGGCCTGCAGCGGAGCATCAAAGGGAGTCATGCGAGCGCGCCAGGTAATCCCGGGCGCAAGCGGCCCGTTCATTTCCACAAATCGGGGAAATAATGGATCGGCCAGAATCTCTTCCATCTTCTGGCGTGCACCAATGGTTGCCTTGTCGTAGCTGGAAAGCCTGCCCGCGTTTTTGAGAGAGTCGCTGAGACCGCCCAGCAGGGATGCGACGGCGACCCCCAGAATGACAGTCGCCACCAGCATCTCCAGCAGCGTAAATCCGCGACTATTTTTTCTCCGGCTCTGCATTTCTTGTTTCGATGGCACCGGAAATGGGATCAATCCGGACAACCTTGCGGGAACCTCTGGCATTTGCCACCACCAGAGAGATTCCGGGGAGCGGTCCTGCCGGTTCGACAAAAAAATACCGAGGGTCTCCCTCAATGACAATTCCTTTTTCCAGCTGAACAACCTTCTGAAAACCTGTTGCCAGCGCTTCCACTCTTCCGGGCAGAATGCGGACCTCCACAGGCTGCTGACGTCGTTCCGAAAAGTTGGCCGCTGCATTGAACGTGCTGCCAATGTCATCACACGCGGTGGAAAGCCGGAGTGAATCAATCCCGGCCGTAATAGAGGGATAGGACACTCCCGTCATGACGCCAAGAATGGCCAGTACCACCAGCATCTCGATCAGGGTAATGCCGCGCTCAGCGCTTCTGGTCATTTCCAGCTGACAACATCAGCGTTCATCTCTTCGCCGCCAGGTTGACCATCCGCACCCAGAGAAACAATATCCGGCTCATCGCCATGCTCTCCCGGATATTTATACAGAAATGGACGGCCCCAGGGATCATTGGGAACTTCCTTGGCGAGATACGGGCCTTTCCAGGAATCCACGCCTTGTGGCTTTTCCCGCAGCGCCTGTAATCCCTGCTCGGTTGTCGGAAAGACTCCTGTATCCAGCTTGTACTGGGCAAGAGCCCCCTGGAAGTTCTGGATCTGGACCTTGGCACTGGTGATCCGTGCCTGATCTGCCCGCCCCAGAATACGGGGGGCAACCAGCGCAGCAAACAACGCGATGATGGTCACCACCACCAGCATTTCAATCAGCGTGACACCACGCTCCAGATTTCTTCTTCGCCGTTCCGTCTGTCTCATATCGCTACCTCGTTAATGCTGGTAATGGCCAGCAACATACTCAGAATCAGTGCCCCCACGATCACGCCCATAACGAGGATCAGCAGGGGTTCAAACAAGCTGGTAAATCTTTTGACTGCCGCCCGGGTATCGGCATCATAGATATCTGCCATCCGGTTGAACATTTCATCCATGCGGCCGGTTTCCTCACCCACGGACAAAAGATGTCCGGCAAGAGGAGGAAATTCCTTTGCACGCGCAAATGGACCCGCCAGTCCTTCGCCCCTCTTCACGCCTTGGGAGATCCCTTCCAGCGTGCCAGCCATTTGGGTATTCGTCAAAATTCGGGCAGAGATGGACAGGCTCTGAATCAGCGGAACTCCGTTTGAAAGCAGCGTGGACATGGCACGGGCGAAACGGGCAGTTTCTGCTTTTCGCACCGTCTCTCCGAACATGGGAATCCGCAGTTGCAGCTGATGCCACCAGGCTTTCCCCTTTGGATTCTGGATATAGGAGTAAAAGCCCAAACCAGCCGCAACCAGCAGGATCAGGAGGATGAGTCCGTAATCCTGAGTCACGCTGGACAAGGAGAGCATGATTTTGGTGGGCAGGGGCATTTCCATGCGGCCATCTTCAAACATCTCGGAAAACTTGGGGACCACGTAATACAGCAGAGTGAAGATGGAAGCAGCACCGACAAAAGCCAGCAGCATCGGATAAACAGCTGCTGAAACGATGTATCCCCGCAGATCATCACGGGACTTTTCATACTCGGCCATCCGCTCAAACACCTGCGACAAAGATCCGCTGGCCTCACCCGCACGCACCATATTGACGTAAAGCTCATCGAAGATATCAGGATGAGCAGCAAGTGAATCTGCTAGTGACCGTCCACCTTTCAGGACCCGCAACACATCCACAACAACCAACCGGAACTCAGCGCGCTCTGTCAGATCACTGACAATCGACAGAGCCCGGTCAATGGGGACACCGGACGAAAGCAGCGTGGACATTTCCTGCGTAAAGAAACGAATATCGCGGGCACCCACCTGCTTGAAGCCGGGGAGTTTGAATCCACTCGAAACTGTTCCACTCAGCCCGATCTGGACAGGGATCAGTCCCTGCCGCTTCAGCTCAGCAGCCACGACAGCCGGATTGTCGGCAGACAGCACACCTGTGCGTGTCTTGCCATCCGGAGTCATTGCCTTGAACTGAAAAGTAGTCATCAGAATTCCTGCGTCACGCGGATCACTTCATCCACGGTGGTGATGCCGGCAGCAACCTTTTGCCAGCCATCTTCACGCAGAGTCCGCATTCCGTTGCGACGTGCAGCTTCTGTCAGGATACTGGCGTCTGCATTCTGCATGATGAGCCGGCGCAGCTCTTCATTCAGTTCCATGAGTTCGAAGATGCCTTTTCGTCCCCGGTAGCCGATGCCGAAACAGTGATCGCATCCTGCACCACGATAGGATTCGATCATCTCACCCCAGGGATTCGCCACCTGTCCATCCGGACGACGGCAATGCGGACAGATGACACGCACCAGCCGCTGGGCGAGTACAGCAACAACGGAGGAGACGATCAGATAATTCTCCACACCCATGTCAGTCAGACGCGTGACCGCACTGGGTGCATCATTGGTGTGCAGCGTGGAATAGACAAAGTGACCGGTGAGGGCCGATCGGATAGCGACATCCGCCGTTTCCCGATCACGGATTTCACCCACCATGATGACGTCAGGATCCTGACGGACAATGTGGCGCAGGCCACTGGCGAATGTCAGTCCGATCTGTGCATTGACGTGAATCTGGTTAATTCCGTCCATCTGATATTCCACCGGATCTTCAATGGTGATGATCTTTTTGTCTGTCTGATTGATCCGTTTGAGAGCCGAATAAAGGGTGGTGGATTTACCGGAACCCGTAGGCCCTGTTACCAGAAAGATGCCATGCGGCAGAGCGGTGAAATGCTCCATACGGGTGAGCATCTGTTCATCAAAACCGAGAGCAGGCAGCTCATAAAAGTCCCCTGCGGAACGGTCCAGCAGACGCATGACGACACTTTCCCCGTACAAAGTGGGCAGCGTGGACACACGAAGATCGATTTCACGCCCGATGGACTTCACCTTGATTCTGCCGTCCTGAGGAAGCCGGCGCTCAGCGATATTCAGCTTGGCCATCAGCTTGACGCGCGAGATCACCGCCGCCTTCATATCGCGAGGCGGAGCATCCTGTTCCCGCAACACACCATCGACACGGAACCGGATCCGGAACTCCTTTTCAAAGGGCTCAATATGGATGTCGGAGGCGCGCTTTTCCACGGCATCCGCGATCATGGCATTCACCATGCGGATGACAGGCGCTTCGCTCGCCATATCCCGCAGATGCTCCAGATCTTCCGCACCCACTCCACCATCTGCTTCTGCAGCAAGGCCTTCTCCATGCGCCACATAATGGCGGCGGATCGCTTCGAGGATGTCAGACTCAGCAGCCAGCAACGGTTCAATTCTCAGACCGATGGCAGTTCTGAGCGCAGTGAGGGGCTGGAAGTCCAAGGGATCTGCCATCGCCAGCCGCAAGACGGACCCTTCAAATGAATAGGGATATGCCCGGATCTGCTCCAGGAAGCGGCCTGAAATGGATTCGATTTCCGGTGCTGCCGGAGGAGGGCCATCCACGGTAACCAGAGGAATGGACAGTTGTTCACTCAGTGCATTCAGGATTTCCTTCTGGGCAATAAATCCCAGATCGACAAGAATCTTTCCGATCTTGTCGGGACGTTCCTTTTGCAGTTCAAGCGCACGCTCCAGTTCATCAGACTGGATCAGTTTTTTGGAGATCAGCAGTTCACCCAGGCGCACGGTTTTCAGAATTCCCGAACCTGAATAGCTGTCTGATTCTTCTCGAGAAGATCTTTCTTCAATGCCTGCATCACAATCTGATGGGGGATTCCGGTATTGTCCTCAGCGGATTTCCGGAAGAAGGTCATGCCAATCACAATCTTTTCCTGGTCAGGCATTTTCGGCAACATCTGTGCCGAACGGACCAGTGCTTCCTGCATGGATGTCTTCACCGCAGGTAGACGTTCCAGACGTTTCTTCCGCAAACGGGCCATTTCGGCCTGATCCATGCGGGGAGCAAACGGTCCGGCCGGACTCATGGCCAGGCTCATTTCCGCCGTGAAGATTGCCCCGGTTCCTTCCAGATAGACTCCCCGAGTCATACCCAGGAGAAGATACGGTTCATCAAATGTGGTTTCAATGCGACGGTCTATCATTTTTTCGACTGCCACCAGAGATGCGCGGTCCGGGGCAGCCATCAGAACGACAGCCATCAATCCGACAAGATATTTCATTGGGCGGACTCCATACTCGCTGATGCCATATACATCCGGCTCATCTGCTTGCGCATCAGATCAAAATTTTCCTGGACAGAAATGAGGATGGCGCGCCGTTCAAATTCGAGCTTGCGATCGTATTCTGCTGCAACCTTCTGTAACGCCGCATCCAGCTTCTGCTGGTATTGTGCTTCGAGAGCAGAAACATCCACCGTCGGAGTGGCAACAACAGGCTGCGTAACAACTGCCGGAGCTTCTGCCACCGCCTGATGGACCACCATCGGACGGTTCAGATAACCATGGACCATGATGGACAGGGATAACATGGCTGCCGATGCCATGCCCCAGACGGGAAACCGTTGCCACCATTTGGGCTCAAATACCTTATCCGAGACAAAAGAGATCCGTTGTGGAATTTCCTGATCCGGTACGGAACGCAGTGCGCTCAACGTAAAATCCAGACGTTCTTTTTCTTCGGGAGACTGGGCAGCCAGATAATCTTTCAGATCATCATCCATAAAATTACTTTTCCCTCACTGGAGCCAATGTATCTTTCAGAAGATCGAGAGCGGTATACAACCGGCTCTTGATCGTGGAAACAGGAACCTGCAGGATCTCAGCCATCTCATCGAACTTGAATCCCTCATACACCTTGAGAATGACTGCTTCCCGCTGCTCATCTGTGAGGCGCTCGAGCGCACGCCCCACAGCGAGTCTTGTTTCGACGGGGTACAACCGGCTGGAAGACTCAAAACCAACCGGCAATTCCGTCAGTTCCTCCTGCGGGCGCAGGCGCCGCAATAAAGAATATGCCTCGTTATGGGCGATGCGAAACAGCCAAGGAGAGAACCGTCCCGCATCTTCCAGCTTTCCCAGAGCCTGCCAGGCCTTTAAAAAGACCTCCTGGGTCAAATCCAAAGCATCTTCTCTGCCACCAACCAGCTTTGCCAGGTAGTTGAAGACACGCTTCTCCCATCGGGAAATCAGGACATTGTATGCCTCGACATTTCCCTTTCTCGCTTTTACGATCAGGTCACGGTCTTCCACTTCCCGGAAGATCAAATCTGGCTCCGTTTATATAGACGCGGCCATCCGGGAAAAAGTCGAACGGCTGAAAATTTCTGTTTCATGCTCCGGCTTACCTATTGTGCGGGATCTGGCCTGTTTTCGCTCCCCTGTTTTGCAGCGCTACACTGCCAGATAGGTGAAATACCTCACACTCTTCGTTATGATCCAACTGCTTTCAGCGGCAACGCCTCCGGTTGCCAAACTCGTCCCCAAAACCATTGAAACCAATGGTGACAAGAGAATCGACAATTATTTCTGGCTGCGGGATGATGAGCGCAAAAACCCGGAGATGATCCAGTATCTGGAAGCAGAAAACGCATATACCCAATCAGTGATGGCTCCCACGGAGCCGCTGCAGAAGAAGTTGTACGACGAAATCCTGGGCCGGATTCAGCAGACCGATGAAAGCGTGCCCTATAAAAAAGGGGATTACTGGTATTTTTCCCGGACGGTGGAAGGAAAACAGTATTCCATCAACAGCCGCCGCAAAGGATCGCTGGATGCCCCTGAAGAGATTCTGGTGGACCAGAATGTTCTGGCCGAAGGGCAGAAGTATTTCCGGCTCAGCAACTTCTCTGTCAGCAAGGATCAGCAGTTGCTGGTTTATGGAACGGATTTCGAGGGAGATGAAGTCTACACGCTGGTCTTTAAAGACCTGAAAACCGGAAAGATGCTGCCCGATCAGGTTCCCGGTGCGTACTACTCCATCGCCTGGGCCAATGACAACAAGACCGTCTTCTATACCATCGTGGACGAAGCCAAGCGTCCTTATAAAGTACTGCGCCATACCCTGGGTACCGATCCGAAGAATGATGTGGTGGTCTATCATGAGCCCGATGAACGCTTCAATGTTCAGGTGGCAAAGTCCAAGGATGACCAGTTCCTCTATCTCTATATCGGCAGCCAGACCACCTCAGAACTCCGTTACCTGAAATCCGATACTCCAGCTGCCAGCTGGCAGGTCTTCTATCCCCGGAAACAGGACATCGAATACGATGTAGTCCACCATCAGAACCACTTCTATGTGCGGATTAACGACAAGGGAAGAAACTTCCGTCTGGTTCGTGTGCCGGAAAATGACCTCAGTCTGGACAAAGGGCAGGAGATCATCACGCACCGCATGGATGCCCTGCTGGAAGATGTCGATGCATTCGTCCACCACCTTGTCGTCTTTGAACGGCTCAATGGTCTGCTTCAGGTGCGGATCACCGATCTGCGCACCAACCAAACGCATTCCATTTCTGCGCCGGAACCTGCTTTCGCATTCGGCCCCGATGCCAATCCGGAGTTCAACACAAACATCCTCCGGTATAACTACACGTCCCTGATTACTCCTGTTTCTGTCTATGACTACGACATGGACAAGAAGACTCGGGTTCTCAAAAAGCAGCAGCCCGTGCTGGGCGGTTACAATCCGGACCTCTATCGCAGCGAACGGGTCTATGCCACTGCTTCCGATGGAAAGAAGATTCCGGTGTCACTGGTCTATAAAAAGGACCTGTTCCGGAAAGACGGCTCGAATCCTACTCTGCTTTATGGATATGGTTCTTACGGAATCAATATCGATCCGGTTTTCTCGTCAGATCGTCTCTCACTGCTGGATCGTGGATTTGTCTATGCCATTGCTTCCATTCGCGGCGGTTCCGAAATGGGGAAATACTGGCATGATGATGGCCGCATGATGAACAAGCGCAACAGCTTCACGGACTTCATCGCCGCCGCTCAGCATCTGGTCACGGAAAAATACACCCGCCCCGATAAACTAGGCATCATGGGCGGCAGTGCGGGTGGCTTATTGATGGGTGCTGTCACCAACATGCGTCCCGACCTGTTCGGCGCAGTGATCGCGAAGGTCCCCTTTGTGGATGTCGTCAACACAATGCTGGACAAGAGCCTGCCCCTGACGGTTGGAGAGTTTGAGGAGTGGGGGAATCCTGAAGAACCGGAAGCCTATCGCTATATCCGCAGCTATTCCCCTTATGACAATGTGGAAAAACAGCAGTATCCGAACATGCTGGTGACCGGTGGTCTGAACGATCCCCGGGTTTCCTACTGGGAACCCGCCAAATGGGTCGCCAAATTGCGGACAATGAAAAAAGGCGATAACCTTCTTCTGCTGAAGATCAATATGGGGGCAGGACATTTCGGAGCTTCCGGCCGTTATGACCGGATCAAAGAAACGGCTCTGGATTATGCATTCCTGCTGACAGCCCTTGGTGTGGAAAAGCCTCAGATGGAGACAAACAAGAAATGAACAGACGTGAACTGATTGCTGGTGCCCTGACCATGCCTTCGCTGGCTCTGGCTCAACAGGCAAACTGGACTCCTCTGACTTTCGACGCACACCAGAACAACACAGTGGTAGCTCTCTGCGAGATCATCATCCCGAAAACAGATACTCCGGGTGCCAAAGAAGCCAACGTCAATCGCTATATCGATCTGATCATCACAGATGGTGTGGATACACAACGGACCCAGTTTCTGGATGGTCTCGGATGGCTGGACAACTATTCCGTCAACAAATTCGGAAAAACCTTCATTACGTGTGACCGGACGCAGCAGATCCAGATTGTCAAAGAATGCCTGGAAAGCAATGCTCCCAATGGAGCCCCGGCTTTTATGCGCTTTGCCAAGTCGATGATCTCCCGTCTTTACTACAACACGCAGGCTGGTTATCAGGAGTTGAACAAGGGCGGGCGAATTCCGAAGTCTCTCGCCTGTCAAGCGTGACATTTTCCGATTCTGTCCAGTTTCTGTACTCTCTTGGGAATGAGACCAAGGCGATCAAGCTTGGTCTCGAACAGATGTTGGCAGTCTGTTGTGCATTGGGTGATCCGCAAAAACGTCTGAAATTTATCCACGTAGCGGGGACCAATGGCAAGGGAAGTGTCTGCGCCATGATTGAATCCGGCCTCCGCGAAGCTGGTTTCAAAACCGGACTCTACACATCCCCGCATCTGCACTCCCCCACAGAACGGATCAGAATCAATGGAGAGCCTGTTTCTGAATCTGTCTTTGTGGCTGCATTTGATCGCGTACATGATGCCGCCAATTTTCTTCCGCACCATCCGACCTACTTTGAAACGGTCACCGCCATGGCTCTGGTGATCTTTGAGCAGGAACAGGTGGATTACGTTGTCTGGGAAGTCGGGCTTGGAGGGCGGCTGGATGCGACAAATATCGTCCAGCCAGAGCTGACCGTTATTACTTCGGTGAGTATGGACCATGAGGCATATATCGGCAATACACTGGCTGAAATCGCCGGTGAAAAAGCAGGCATCCTCAAAAGAGGTGTTTCTGTGATTCTGTCGCCCCAGCTTCCGGAAGCACAGAAGGTGATTGAGAATCGGGCAAAACAACTGGATGTCCCTGTCTTTCATTCCGACGATCTTCCCTTGCCTTTCGATGCTCCTCTGGCGGGGAAGCATCAGGTGGAAAACACCCGGACAGCTGTTCTGACTCTCCAGACGTTGAAAGTTTCGCCACAAGGCATCCGCAAAACAAAATGGCCCGGACGGCTGGAACGGATCTCCACACAACCAGACATCTATCTGGATGGTGCACATAATCCCGCGGGGGCGAAGGCCGTTGCCGAATTCATCCGCGAAACAGCAAAAGGGAGAAAGGTCTGGCTGATTTTCAGTACAATGCGTGACAAAAATATCGAAGAGGTAACTGCACAATTGTTCCCGCTGGCTGATGAACTGATCCTGACCGCTCCACAGATGGAAAGAGCCATGCCTGCTTCGGATATTCCTGCTCCTGCTCATGCACGGGTCACAGAAAGTGTTGGTGAAGCGCTGGCGCTGCTGAGCCAGGCCGCCGTGGACGACGTCGTCTTCATTACCGGATCGCTGTTTCTGGTGGGAGAAGCGAGGGCAATTCTTCAGCCATGAAATATGGATTTGAGTGGTCATTCAGTTTCTTTCGGAGTGTCCTGTTCATTGCACCGTCCATCGTTCTGGCAACCGCATTCTGGGGAGCTCTCAGCCTGCTGATCTCATTCTTCGACCAGGGTGGAAGAAAACAGGCATGGATGGCGAAGATGTGGGCCCGCACATTGCTGCTGGTTTCTGGCACACGGGTAACCGTCGAGGGGATGGAAAAGCTAGACCCCAACGGGAACTATATCTTTGCAGCAAATCATCGCAGCTATATGGACACCCCGGTGCTGCTCTCCTCATTACCGGGACAGTTCCGCTTTATGGCGAAAGAAGGTCTCTTCAAGATTCCTCTGATGGGCGGGCACCTGCAACGCGCTGGACATATTCCGGTTCCGCAGAATCCGCGCGAGGCCATCAAGAGCATGTCTGAGGCAGGTCGTATCATTCATGACAATCGAATTTCTGTTCTGATTTTCCCGGAAGGAGGCAGGACCTTCGGCAAGATGGACCCGTTCCAGGAAGGGGCAGCCTTTATTGCAATCAAGGGGGGCATCACAATCGTTCCGGTGGGATTGATTGGAACTTATGAGTTGCTCCCCATGCATTCCGTTCATGTTCGTCCTCGTCATGTCACGGTGCGGATCGGAGATCCCATCGATACATCCGGGATGACAATCAAGCAGCGGAGTGAACTGACCGAACAGCTATTCCAGCAAGTGTCCACGCTGATTTCCTATACTTAAACGCATGTTCTCCCGGAGATCTCTTTTGAGTTTGATTCCCGCATCGGTCCTGGCTCAGCCCCAGGGGCAACGACCGGAAACCAGGCCGAAAGAGGCCATGACGATTGAAGAATACGAACCGAAGTCCACACTGGTTGTTCCTCAACACATTGTCAAGAAAGCCAAGTTCCCATTTATCGATATCCACAACCACCAGCGCAAGGATACGGATGTGCCGGCTCTGGTCAAGGGAATGGATGAGCTGAACATGCGGATCATGGTCAATCTCTCCGGCAGCTATGGCGACTGGCTAAAACAGACGATCAAGACATTCAAGGGGAAGTACAAGGATCGTTTTGCCGTCTTCGCCAACCTGGACTTTCGAGAGATCGATGCTCCGGATTACTCCAAAAAAGTCGCAAAGCAACTGGATGAGGACCTCAAGGCCGGTGCACAGGGCCTGAAGATCTTCAAGAACTTCGGCATGGACCTGAAAGATGGAAAAGGTCAGCGCATCAAGGTGGATGATCCCCGTTTTGATGAAGCATTCCATATCCTGGCCAAACACAAGGCTCCTTGTTTCATCCATACCGGAGAACCTAAATCCTTTTTTGAACCAGTGGATAAGACGAATGAGCGCTGGCTGGAACTCACAACGATTCCCGGACGGCGTCGTCCACCAGACAAGTACCCCTCATTTGAAACGCTCATCACAGAACAGCACAGCCTGTTCCGCCGCCATAAAGACGTAAAGTTCATCAATGCTCATCTGGGGTGGTTCGGGGGAAATCTTGGACATCTGGGTAAGCTGATGGACGAGATGCCAAATATGTATACGGAACTGGGAGCAGTTCTCGCAGAACTGGGACGACAGCCCCGATTTGCTCGCCAATGGTTCATTCGATATCAGGACCGTGTGCTGATGGGAAAAGACACCTGGGCACCCAGCGAATACTGGACATACTTCCGTGTGCTGGAAACAGCAGATGAATACTTTCCGTATTACCGGAAACGCCATGCTTTCTGGAGCATGTACGGGTTAGACCTTCCTGATGAAATCCTCAAGAAGGTCTATTACAAGAATGCGCTCCGGCTGGTACCCGGTCTCGACGCATCTGCATTCCCGAAATAACCAGCGTTAACGCTTGAGCAGGTCCCGGATATCCGTCAGCAAAACTTCTGTGGGTGTTGGGCCAGCAGGTGGTGGAGGCGGTGGGGGTGGGATGAGGCGATTTACCTGCTTCACCAGCAGAAATATCACAAAAGCCACAATCAAAAAGTTGATAATGGCGGTGATGAAGTTTCCATAAGCAATAACTGCTGTGGCTTCCTTTGCAGCAGCTAATGTGGAATAGGTATTGCCATCCAGAGCGATAAACTTATTGGAAAAATCCACCTTGCCCGTAAATAGACCGATCACGGGCATGATGAGATCATCAGTTGCAGAGGAAACAATCTTTCCAAAGGCAGCCCCGATAATCACACCAACTGCCAGATCCATCACACTTCCACGTTTTATAAACTCTTTAAATTCAGTAATCATTCCCATAGGGAAGTACTCCTCCTGCGCTGGATTATGCCACAAAACGATTCACCCTTTGAAGAAACGTGCAGTGCGACAATGAGGAAGTGGAGTCAACGAGAGCTGCTGTTCTCACCGATCTGATCCAGCCCGTCCTGATCTTTTTCCTGACACTCAGCCTGATGGTCGGTGTCGGTTCCCTGCTGCGAAAGTGGTTATTCAAGCGGGTGAAGAAGAGTGGCAACCCTTATTTGCTGGCTTTTCTGGAGAGCACCGGAATTGCATCCTTGCTGTGGTCGATGGCGATTGCCATCTATATTCCCTTTGCCATGCATGATCTGCCAGAACGGGCAGAACAGTTTGCCAGCCCTGCCATCAAGATTCTGGTTGTCTTTGGATTCTGTCTAATTGGCGCGAATCTTTTGTCGCGCTTCATCAATGCTTATGGACGACAGCAGAATTCCCAATACGCCGGAATTGGGCTCTCCCGAACACTGGTCTATATCATCGTCCTGGGTTTTGGTTCCACCATCGCCCTGCGTGTGCTGGGACTGGATATTACGCCACTCCTCGCCACCCTCGGCGTTGGCGGTATCGCTCTTGCACTTGCACTACAGGACACATTAGCCAACTTCTTTGCAGGCGTTCATATCATCGTTGAATCGCCCATCTATGTCGGAGATTTCATCAAGCTGAACACGGGTGAAGAAGGTGTTGTGACTGACATCGGATGGCGCACAACCCGCATCACGATGTTGCAGAACAATACCATCGTGATCCCCAACTCCAAGATCACTACCAGCATCCTGATCAACTACACGATGCCGGAGAGCCGTCTGGCCACTGATGTCGATATCGTGGTGGCACATGGAGCGGATCTGGATCTGGTGCGGCGACTGGTTCTGGAAGAGATCGATCAGGTGGAAGGAATTTTGAAGAATCCTCCACCCATTGTGCTGATGGACCCCGGAGTGCTTCCAACTCACATTCAGCTCAGAACGTGGGTGCAGATTCCCAACCGGCTCGAACAGGGTCTGTTGCGTTCAGAGCTTCGATTTCGTATCGCTGCCCGCTTCCAGCAGGAGGGAATTCCCCTGCCTTCCGTCAACTACGTTTTCACGCAACCGCCGGTTACCACTACAACACCAACAAACAGTTTGTAGGGAATATATATAATTCGGGCATGGCCCTGCTTTTTACTCTTCTGGTTCTTTCCCAGGCTGCCCTGCCTGAGTCCGTACTGATTGTCGGACCGGGAGTCGGTATGTCGCCCACTCTGGCGACCAATCTCGAACTCACGGAAGAACAACTCGGTAAAATCCAGGAGTTGCAATCCAGCTCTAATATTTTCCAGCAACGGCAGACCCAGCGACAGCTGGAACTTCAGGTGGCAATCGCAACGGAAACAGCAAAGGAATCCCCCGATCCCTTCATCATTGGAACTCATTATGTGGAGTTGGAAACCATCCAACGGAATCTGGCAAAAGAAAAGACCAATGTCATGAACCGGATTCAGGAACACCTCTCCGATCCGCAAAAAGCCAAGCTGGCACAGCTGAGCGAGGTCCTCTCGGCCTATCCCATGGCCTGTGAAGCGGTGAATGCAAATCTGATCACGTTTCCATCAATGTCGGTTAGAGATCCGTTTCCCAATAATTCCATCCCCCCATCCCGGTTCACCACACCGCCTCCAACTAAGGGATCTACAGGATTCGCAAGAATCCTGATTACTCCCTGCTCCTCTTCCGGTACTGTATATTCAGGATCCATGACCCCGCATATTCCCAATCCGGGAGTGAATCCTTAGGGACAAAATCTAAGCCATTGGTTTATCCCCGAGGGGAGTTCGGCCCTCCCGTAGCCTTAAGCCGGGGAACACGATCCGCAACGGATGGCAGAGCCGGAAAATCCGTGTAGGGTGCTGTCTGATACCAGTAAGTACAGGAATAAAAGTTATCGGCCCGATGATTGGCATGGCCATGCTCCATCGTGTGCCGGAGATATTTTTCAAATGTCACCGGATTATCTCCATGGAATCGGTAACAGAGATACCGACCGCCTACCCGCTCCGGGGATTTGATTCCATGAGCACCATACTGCATGTAGGCGAATGAACGGGCTCCGTCTCTCCCTCCGAAATTCCAGCTACCCAGAAAGTAATCTTCAGAGCCTGTTCCGATGATGGCGGGTTTGGTTTCATCATCGATAAAGATCATGTCATCCCCTTCCCCCATCCAGTACTCCTGATTCTGCAGTACCCCCAAAGTGACGCCCAGTAAATGCCCGGCGCCTCTGGTCTCAACATAGATATAGTTCAGCTTTCCATCCGGATTGAGCAGCTTGTTTGCATCCCCGTTGGTCTTCCAGTCGAGAGTTGTTGGTTGTGGTGGAGCAGCCTGCCGATACTGTGCATGAAAGTACAGTGCATCCTTTGGCAAAGAAGGCACGGTCAGGTAATCGATATTGGAATAGAAAGCTCCAATATTCTGATCTCCCTCATTTGTGACCGTCATGCGGGCGGACTTCCGGTAAGGCATCGCAAAATAACTGTTCAGTGATTTTCCGGGAGAACACGCCAGAAACTCTGATTCATAATCTGTGTAATCTCCCAGATTTAGTCCGAAGAAATCACCGATCGGTGTTTCAATACTGGGTTTCTCATGTCCGTCCCAGTAAGCACGCAGCACAATCTCTTTCAGATGCCAGAGGCTGGGTGCGGCAATCGTGAACCAGATATGGGTAATAACCCCTGATCCCTGGGCATTGAATACTTCCTGTGTTTTTCCTGCCTCAATTGGCCAGTAATCACGATTGCCGCCGGTACGGTCATAGCTGGACTGCTTCAGTGATCTGTAAGATTGTTTGCGCGCATACTGAGGGAGGAAATCAAACTGATCCTGTCCTGTTGGGTTTTGCTGAGCTGCCATTGGAGTTGCAGCAGCTCCGATTGCCAGATTTCTCAGGAAACCACGTCGAGGAGCATTCATGCCACAGATATAGCAAATGTATCGCATGACTGCTGAACTGGACAGTCACAAGGGATGACTCGGAAAGAGTTGGTATACAATTCCGGCATGTATCTGATGCTTGCCTTACTGCTGCTCTCCCAGTCGCCGGGGATTGATTCTCAGCCTGTAACTCATCAAGGAAGACCGTTGCTGCTGACACAGCATCTGGAACTGACAGAAGAACAGCTTTTCGCGGTTTCCAGTCTGAATCAGCAGACAGCAAGCTATCAGTCCAGACAGACAGAAAAAGAACTGGAGTTACAAGTACTGATTGCGCAGGAAACGGCAAAGGAATCGCCTGACCCATTTGTCATCGGAACCCATTACGTTGAGCTGGAAAAAATCAAAAGAAATCTGGCAGCAGAGAAGAGAAAAGTGACAAGCAGAATTCAGGAGTTGCTCACGGATATCCAGAAAGCGAAGCTGGCCGAACTGGAAAAAGTACTCTTGTGGCAGTCAGTCGCTTGTCAGGCAGTCTCCGCGAATTTCATTCAGGAACCTGTGGGTATCCCATTCAGAGGCATTCCTGGATTTCCCGTATCCATAGTGCCCGTGCCTCCCGCAGGTGGAAGCCGTGAAGGACACTTAATTTCTCGTGCAGTCTTTGGCCCTGTAGACACCAGCCTTTGTGTTGCGTCCAACAGACTTCAATTCGGATTTGGCGGCCAGATCGTAAACCCTCCATCAATTACCTTGCCTGCGACTCCGGAATAGGATTTCTGTGAATTTCCACAGCGGTTCTGGATCTACTCCATGTGGGTCCGTGCGTCTTCGAGAACACGGACTGCACGCATGGGATTGAACACTCCACACGCACAGAATCGCGCCATGTAACAGACAGCTTCGTCCGGTGTCCGGCGGCCTTCCTTCACCCAGTCGATCATCTTCTTTGCCAGTGACTGGCTGATCATTCCATGTCCGCACATCGTGGTTAATGTAATGACCTGGGTACTGGGCAGCTTTTCTGTCTTTCCTTCAAACCCAAGTGAGTAGTTCACGCTATGACGAGGCAAACCTGCTTCATCCAGAATCTCTTCTGCCCCTTCGATGGACGTAGAGATATTCACACACAATCCCAGTTCCGCTTCCTTCACTGCCTTGACGAAACCCACTGCATTTTCCCGCTTATCAAAGACGACCGCGCAGGTGCCGGGCTTATCCAGTCCATCGATAACATTCTGGAAATCAGGCCGCTGGTCCCTGTTCCAATGAGCCATTGGATTCAGATTTCTGCTGGCGCGAAGAGCGCCTCCTTTTGCGCCATCTCCCATATTCACAGGATGAAAGGGGATGGCCATAGCAAGGAAAGTACGCAGACGCTCTACTGCGTTCTCATCGTTCAGTCCTTTGCTGACAATGGCAAAGACGATAACATCATCCACAAAACTCTCAGCATCTCCGTAGCGATGAAGGGTATTGGTCATTTGGAAACTCCCGCTGTCTCTGGCTGTGTAATCGATGAGTGCTGATTAGTGAGTCGGCCCAACCCTGAATTGGTCTTTGCCCTTTGTGGGTTGTAGCCAAGCCGATGCAACAGTTGTGCTACCTGCAGCTCATCCCCGTCATTCTCACATCGCGTTCCCACACCTAAAGCCACAACTGTACTGATTCTTGACTCTACCTGACGCACTAACTGAAGAATCTCTTCAGCACGGTCAATTGGCACTTTGATTTCAACAATACAGGAGAGGACTTTTTCATCCAGAACATCCGGGGTCAGTAATCCAGCAGTCACATCTCCTCCCTTCTCCATCATCAGAGTAGTAACCGGATTTTTCTTTTCAAATGGTACGTTTGCCTGCGCCAATGCCCGGGTCATTTCCTGTACTTCCCGAAAACGAACACCTACGCCTGGGCGTCCAAATTCAATCGTGAAGTTCACTTCCCCGTAACGGCAACGGCCTGTGATGTCATTCGTCTTGACTTCTTCAGTTCCTCGACCTTTCACGCCGGTAGATTCATGCGGAACAGTGGGATCTGAGAATGCTCGTCGCACATTACGTGGCCACACCAGAGGATCAGGTTCAAAGGCAGCAGTGGGACAGACATCAGGCTCCGGATCAAAACGGATGCGGAAGAGACTCAACAGTTTTCTCATGCCGCGAACAAGTGTCGGATTCAGATGTTCCTGACTCAGCCCGTTGAAACAGGCATAGCATTCCACACATTCATCCCTGTTGATCGTTGAACGATGACTGACGGGATCCACATAGATAGCTCCCATCGGGCACACGTATGTGCAATTCCCGCATGCCACGCATTTATCTGCGTTGATTTTCATCGATGCCCTCCTGCATAAGTAATCTGGCGCGACGCATCGATCCGGGTAAACAGAATCGCAGCCAGTACGCTCAGACCAGCCGCGATCAGAAAGGGCTGGTTCCAGCCGTACGCCTTCACTATATACCCCAATGCGCTGGTGGAAATAGCCCCACCGACATTTCCTAAAGTATTCATCACAGCTGAGACACTTCCTGCGTAGTCTCCGCCAATATCGAGAGGAATTGCCCAGCTAACCCCAATGGTCATTTCCAGCCCGAAGGCAGCAATGCTGGCCAGCATGATACACGCCGCTGCATTCTCTACCTGCACCGCTGGCACAACCGCCAGGGCAGCGATCAGAAATCCGGTGATCGCGATGGACTTACGAGCAAACTTCAGGTTACCCGTGCGAACCGCAATCTTATCTGAAAGCCATCCACCCAGAAAATCACCTACTGTGGCGGCAAGCAAAGGCAGCATCGCATAGAAGCCCATCAGCTTCAGATCCAGACCACGCGACTCCTTCAGGTAAGTCGGAAACCAATCCAGGTAAATAGCAATCGACCATGCATAGCATGCATACATCGTGGATAAATACCAGACAGAGGGATGCCGGAAAATTTCTCGCCAGGGAACCTTCCTGGAGCATCCACTCCTTTTTCCTCCCAATGCATCTTCAATTAGTTTCTTTTCGGCAGCGTTTACCCATGAGTGCTCATCCGGAGTGTCACGATACCAATAGAACCATAAAGCGGCCCAGGCGACCCCAATCACACCAAATATGTAGAAGGGCATCCTCCATCCATCCATGGTGATCATCCATACCACCAGTGGAGGAGTCAGCGCAGCCCCCAATCGTGATCCAGCATGTGTAATCCCCTGAGCGTAACCTCGCTCAGAAGGAAGCATCCATCGTGACAGGCTGCGTGTAGCAATCGGAAAGGCTCCCGCTTCACCGACACCAAAAAGAAAACGAAAAACTGCCATCACTGTCTGGTTCCAGGCCAGCGCGGTCACGGAAGTAAAGATACTCCACCAGCAGACGATCAGAGTCAGTGCACGCCGAGGACCTATCGTATCTCCGAGCCATCCACCAGGAATCTGGAACATGGCATATCCCCATCGGAATGCACCAAGGATCAAGCCCATGGTGGGCAGGTCAATATTAAATTCCTCACGAATGGCAGGGGCAGCCGTCGCGATCACCACACGATCCATATAAGTGATCATGTAGGCAGCAACGGTCAACCACAGCACAAGGTGGCGAACACGAGTGGGTTGCATGGGCCACGTCATTTTATCGGAGATATCAGCCAATGCAACCCCACTCTTTTATATAAGTGAGATCTCACGAACCGCTGCTGCTTCCATTTCTTGCTTTTGCGAGTGGGATATTACTGAATCACTGGTTCCTGATCGGAGCGTTTGAATCAGCACTTGCGATCATTTCTTTCCTCCTTCTTGCCTGTGTTGCAAAGTGGCATCAAAAAAGAAAACTGACTTACCTGAACCTTCTACTTCTTTTCTGTTTCTCGGGATCTTTCTATTCTGCGTTTCGATCTCCAAGTGCTCCACCTCAACTGGATGCAGACCCGCAAGAGCTGATTTTATTAACTGGATGTATTGTTGAACCCCCACGTTTCATGAATGACCGTGAGCAGTTTGTTCTGGAGATCGCTACAAATGCCAGAGCAAGAGTGAATCAGTATATTCGTGAAGATCAACAGCTTCCTGTTTATGAATATGGGCAAAGAGTCTCGGTTGAAGGCCGTGCACGTCCTCCCCGCAACTATGGCAACGAAGGCTCATTCGATATTGAAGGCTACCTTGCTGCACGCTCTATTTACTGGACAATCACAGCCCGAAAAGTTGAGTTGGAAGAAGGTTTCTGCGGAAACAAGCTATTGAGTTTTATCTATCAGATGCGTGGCAGAATTCTTCACCGGATTGAATCACTGTTTGATTCTGAAAGTGCTCCTCGCATAGCCGCCCTGCTGATTGGTGAATCTGCAAAACTCGACAGAGACTGGACTGATAACTTTCGTCGAACAGGAACTTATCATGCACTGGTTGTCAGCGGTACTCATGTCACACTTCTGGCTGGAACATTCTTCCTTTTACTGCGCTGGCTGTTCATCCATGAACTCACTGCTCTTTTTCTGACTTCGGTCATGACATGGGTGTATGCCATCATTGCCGGTGGTTCACCACCTGCAATGAGAGCTGCAGCTGGCTTTACCCTGTTTCTCTTCTGTCGTTTTCTGTATCGCAAAGGCAGACTTCTGAATATCCTCGCTGTCGTGGCATGGTGCTTTGTTCTGTATGATCCGGCTTCACTCTATGACGCCAGCTTTCAATTATCTTTTGGGGCGATTGTGGCAATTGGTGGAATTGCAATTCCGCTGGATGATCGCTTCATTCAACCTGTTCGACTGGCCCTTTTCAGACTTCCGGACAGAAAGCGAGATCCTCGACTGGACCCACGAGTTTCATCAACAAGAGTTGAACTTCGGTTGATTGCAGAAACAATCCATCTTTATACAAAGATTCCCCTTACCTGTTGCCTGCATCTGATCCGCTTCACATTGGCTCCCTTTGTCTTTCTGCTGAGTCTGATGATTGTCTCCGCTGCAATTCAGTTTTCTCTTGCTGTATTGTTTGTGACATACTTCCAGCGTTTCGCATTCACAGCAATCATTGCCAACCTGGGAGTTGCTCTGTGCCTGGAGGCTGCCATTGTTGCGGGGACATTGGCGTTGACGGGATTTCCGCCGCTGGTGAACCTCACACAATGGTTGGTCAACACAGCATCATGGCTCGCTTCAGCATATGCATCCTGGGAGCCTGCACTTCGCATCCCCACACCACCTGAATGGCTGATGCTTCTGATCACGTTAAGCATTTCCCTGCTGATCTGGAGCTTTCGAGTCCGTAGACAAATTATTCCTGCATTAATGATTTCCTTGTGTCTTTTCGTACTTCTCTTGCTTCATCCATTTCACGCTGAAACACATGACGGCAAGCTGGAGCTCACTGCAATTGATGTAGGACAGGGCGAATCACTTTTTTTATTTTTTCCAGACGGTACGAAGATGATCATCGATTCCGGTGGAATCCCTCACTTCGGAAGAGCTGCCAAGCCAATGGATATCGGGGAAGCAGTAGTCTCCACCTACCTATGGTCTCGCTCCATCCGGAATATCGATATTCTCGTCCTGACACACGGCCACATCGATCACATGGGCGGGATGGGTGCTTTGATTGAAAACTTCCACCCCAGAGAATTATGGATTTCCGGACGTGGGAAAAACGCTGCCATGGAAGATCTTTTCCAGAAAGCAACAAGCTATGGAGTTACTATTCGCCAATTGAACTATGGAGACGAAGTCCAGAAAGGAGAGACATTGATTCGTGTGGTTTCTCCTCCTCCGTGGATGAAAAACACAGGTGAACCCCGGAATAACGATTCTCTGGGGTTGAAGGTTTCATTCGGCAAACATCAGTTTCTTCTCGCCGGAGATGCCGAACGCAGGATCGAAGATGAACTTGCATTTGACGAAAGTATCGGAAGAATTGACGTGCTCAAGGTCAGCCATCATGGTGGAAAAACTTCCACAACAGATCTTCTGTTGTCCCGTACGCAACCTTCTTTTGCCATGATCTCAGCTGGGTTATGGAATCGATACGGACATCCTCATCCTGAAGTGATTGCTCGTCTCACGCGCCAGAGAATTGCTACGTTACGAACGGACCTCAATGGTCGTATCACGATTCTTTCCGATGGGAAAACACTTTCCATGGATACCTATCGCTGGTCCCGAACGCGATAAACTGTAGGCGCGGAGAGTCTATTACTATGAAAAGCAATTCAAACGACAGTGCAGTCTGGTTTCTCGCTGGCGCAGCGGTCGGCGCAGCGATTGCCCTTCTATTTGCTCCCCAGTCTGGCGCAAGAACCCGGAGGCTGATCGCTGGCAAGGCCTACGAGAGCCGGGAATCCCTGCTGGAACACAGCCGTGATCTCTATGAGAAGAGCAAAGAGTTTGCGGATGAAGCCGCAGATATGTTTGAACGGGGCAAGAAGCTGGTACAGAGCTAAATTCAGCTATTGAGTAGAACTGGATCTGTTATCCTGAGATCCTAAGAAATCACAGATCTAGAGTGAAATCTGATCAACATGGCGCGGGCAACCTTTGGGTTGCCCGTTCCTGTTTTACCTACTCGATAATTATCCTTGTGCACTCAGAAAAGAATGCCCGGAAAAGGAAAATGGCTCCCAGATGTCCCTCAATAGAAAGACATTGGAAGCCATGTCAGTTTTAGTTCAACGAGCTCATTTAGCGGGGAAAGAATCCGCCGCCATTTCCATTCCATTGCAGGTTGAAACGACCAGACTGGCTGTTTCCGGATGCATTCATCTGAGTCACAGTGTTTCCATTTACAGTGATGGTTCCTGATGCATTCACGCTGGAGTCTAACCCGTCCGTAATCTGAATGTTATAGCTGTTGTTGTTATTGCTCTGCCAGGTTCCTCGCAGGGTCGCTGCGTTGTTGGAAGAACTGTTTGAAGAATACATTGTAATGGTAAAGTTACCGTTGTTTTGCAGTTCTACATTTGCCCGCTGAATCTGAGTGGACTGGCGGCCCATCCGCACTGTGCCATTCCCATTACCTGTCTGGAAATTCCCACTAAAGTTCTGTCCGGGGCGACCGGGACGGCCGGGACGGCCGGGACGGCCAGGGCGACCTGAGTTATCAGGGAAGAAACCACCATCGTTTCCGCCGGTAGACCCTGTTCCATCATAGTTCCACGTCAGATCATAAGTGTATCCTTCGTCTCCCCCCTTGGAATCCACAATATTGACGACAGCTGTCCAGCGGTTATGGTCACGTGGCTCTTGAACTAAACGAACTTGTCCACGTCCATCAACTCCACGAAACTTGAAGTTGGTAATTCCACCCCGAGGAAGAGGGGAGTTACACTCACTTCCCTCATCACTTCCGGGACGTCCTTTCACCACATGAATGATGACCTGATTTCCACGTAACTCAATATCTGCCTCGTCATCAATTCGCACACGGATAGTGCATTTGCCTTCACGACGACCTTCCTGGTATCCGCTTGACTGGCGCGGCGTAAACGAATTGTCATTAATATAGCGCCTGTTCTGTGCACTGACACTGAGGGCCACAGTAGAGACGGCTAATAAAACCAGAAATCGATTCACAGTTCCTCCTAAATCCTTACAATTTTACTTGCAAGTAAATCACCATTCTGAAAAATTACCTTCCCGGAATGACTACCGGGCGTTCTACTTTCTGACAAAAGTTGCTGGCTTACTTTATCGCAAGTATGTGTAATGCTTTCAAAAATAAATCAAGAGTGTGACAGAAAGAAGAACTTTCTCCAGAAGAAAATCCCGATCTACAACCAATCCGGTAAAAGATTCCCTGATGGATCAGGAATGAGCACGCACTGCAACTAACTGTTCAAGATCCACAAAGTCTGTCGGATAGTTTCCTGTATAACAGGCATAGCAGAATTCGTGATCATGATCAGCTACTGCATTCCGCAAAGACCCGAGGGGAAGGAATCCCAGCGAATCTGCTTCGACAAATCTTCTGATTTCCTCAACAGTATTATTTGCGGCAATCAGTTCATTCTTGGTTGGGGTATCCACACCATAGAAACAGGGAGAAATAGTTGGAGGACAGGAGATCCTCAGGTGGACTTCCCGAGCACCGGCACTTCTGACCATACGGACAATTTTGCGGGATGTGGTTCCCCGCACAATGGAATCATCGACCAGTACCACACGCTTGCCTTCCAGCAGATTCCGTACCGGATTCAGCTTCAGCTTTACACCGAAATCCCGAATTGCCTGGCTGGGCTCGATGAAAGTACGTCCTACGTAGTGATTCCGAATCAGGCCCTGACGATAAGGAATACCAGACTCAGCAGAGAATCCAATTGCTGCTGCCACTCCGGAATCGGGAACAGGAACAATCAGGTCAGCCTCGGCAGGACATTGCTGAGCAAGCAACCGCCCCATTGATTCCCGGGTTTGCTGCACCGGTCGTCCATAGACAACTGAATCCGGCCGGGCAAAGTAGACATGCTCGAAAACACAATGCGCCTTGTCCCGTACAGGTGCGTATTTTTCCCGTGTCATTCCTTCCGGGCCGATAATGACCATTTCTCCGGGTTCCACATCATTCAGATAAGTGGCCCCAATGAGATCAAACGCACAGGTTTCCGATGCAAAGACGTAGGCAAAGCGATCACCGGAAAGCTCCATCTGACCAATAGCCAGGGGGCGGAATCCATGAGGATCCCGAGCAATAATCATCCGGTCTTCTGCAAGAAATACCAGGGAAAATGCACCTTCCAGCTGCAGCAACGCTTCTCGCAAAGCTGCGGCCATGGTTTTTTCCCGAGATCGTGCAACCAGATGCAGTATTACTTCCGTATCACTGGTGGCCTGAAAGATCGATCCTTCTTTTTCCAGTTCACGGCGCAGCTCTTTTGCATTGGTAATATTCCCGTTGTGTGCCACCGCAATCGAACCTTTGTTGCAGGCAACGGAAAACGGCTGTGCATTCAGGACACTCTTGTCACCGGCGGTGGAGTAACGGGTATGGCCAATGGCCATATGGCCGGGTAAACGACCCAACACTTCCGGCTGAAAAATATCAGCCACATGCCCCATCGATTTGTGGCAGATGACGTGTCTTCCATCACTGGTTGCAATCCCGGCTGATTCCTGCCCCCGATGCTGCAGAGCATACAGGCCAAGATAAGTCAGGTTGGAAGCTTCTGGGTGTCCGTATATTGCGAACACACCACATTCGTCATGCCACTGATCGAACATTATCGGAGCGCCTCCTCCAATGCGGTCTTCCATGGACCGTGTAACGATTCTATACTGCAATCGATCCAGTCGTTCACCGCATACTGGCCACTCACTGTTTCACCAATCACAGGAGCAGCAATCCCATGTTTCGCCGCGATGGCCTGAACTGCTGCCGGGTCGGACGTGGATAGAAGAATCCGTGAGGGTCCTTCGTGGAACAGGGCCAACTCCGGACGCAATGTGGTTTCCAGCGTGACCTTTGCTCCGATACCGCCAAAAGAGCTTTCTGCGAGTGCCACTGCAAATCCACCGTCACTCAGATCGTGCGCGGATTCAGCCAGGCCAGCATTGACGATTTCACGAACTGCTACCTGGACTGTCTTTTCATGCGCCATATCGAGAGCGGGAGGAAGTCCCCACAAAGATTCGATGACGACTTTGGCATATTGGGTTCCACCCAGACGAACTTCATCGGATTCACCCAGTCCACCCAGCAAGATCACAGACCGTCCAGCGCTCTGGAACTTCACGGGAGTGGGCGAATCTGTTTTCATGAGACCGACAATGCCCATTACAGGTGTCGGGAAGATCGCTTCGCCCAGTGTTTCGTTATAGAGACTGACATTGCCGCCGGTAATCGGAGTTTCGAAGAACTGGCAGGCGTCGGACATCCCTTCAATGGCTTCCACCAGCTGGGCCATGATCTCCGGTCGTTCCGGATTTCCAAAGTTCAGATTGTTGGTGGCAGCAATTGGCTGAGCACCCACCACTGAAAGATTCCGGCAGCATTCGGCAACAATCAGCTTTGCACCTTCACGCGGATCGAGATAACAGTACCGGCTGTTGCCATCCAGCGACATCGCCACACTGGAGTTGGTTTCCTTGATGCGGACAATGGCAGCATCTGCTCCCGGCCCCTGAGTTGTATTGGTGCGGACCATCCAGTCGTACTGGTTGAAGATCCATTCCTTGCTGCAAACGTCACCGGAAGAAAGAACCTTGCGAAGATCCGCAGTCAGATCTTTGCTGGCAAACTCCGGAGCTTCCATCGGAGCAGTCCGATGCGGCTTCGTGTGTGGACGATCATAGATCGGGGCTTCATCAGCCAGGGCACGATTGGAGATTTCCGCCACCACTTCACCATGGTTGCGAACACGCAGCATGCCATCATCCATTACGGTGCCGACAACTGCTGCATCGAGTCCCCATTTTTTAAAGACATCGAAGACTTCCTGCTCACGGCCCTTTTCCGCCACCAGCAGCATGCGCTCCTGCGATTCGGACAGCATGATCTCATAAGGAGTCATGCCGGTTTCGCGCTGCGGCACATACTTCAGGTCGATCTCGATTCCTGTTTCCGCACGGGAACCCATCTCACAGGTGGAACAGGTCAGGCCAGCAGCGCCCATATCCTGAATTCCGACAATGGCACCCGTCTTCATTGCTTCCAGACAGGCTTCCAGCAGCAACTTCTCCATGAACGGATCGCCTACCTGTACATTGGGGCGCTTATCCTTGGACTCTTCGCTGAACTCTTCAGACGCCATGGAAGCGCCATGGATTCCGTCCTTGCCCGTCTTGGCACCGACATAGATAACAGGGTTGCCGATTCCGGTGGCACGTCCAAAGAAGATTTCATCGTGCTTGAAGATTCCCAGGGCAAATACATTGACCAGAGGATTTCCGTCGTAGCACGGCTCAAAAACACACTCACCACCCACCGTCGGCACACCAAAGCAGTTGCCATAGTGAGAGATGCCCGAAACGACTCCGTTCAGAATCTGCTTGTTGCGTGCTCCCGTTTCCGGATCATCCAGCCGTCCGAAGCGCAGGGCATCCATGACAGCAATGGGACGTGCACCCATCGTGAAGATATCGCGGAGGATTCCACCGACGCCGGTTGCAGCACCCTGAAAAGGTTCAATAAAGCTGGGGTGATTGTGCGATTCAATCTTGAAAGCAATCGCATAATTATTCCCGATATCGATGATGCCTGCGTTTTCGCCGGGTCCCACCAGAACCAGTTTGGATTTGGTAGGCAGCTTCTTCAGGTGAACCTTGGATGACTTGTAGGAGCAGTGTTCACTCCACATGACACCAAAAATTCCCAGTTCAGTAAAAGAGGGTTCGCGGCCGAGAAGCTGAACAATTTTCTCGTACTCGCTCCACGTCAGACGATGCGCAGAGACTTCTTCGGGAGTAAGTTTCATTTGGTTGCGAAAGCAGAGATGAGTGAATCGAAGACCAGACGGCCATCGGTCGACCCGACCAGCGGCTCAGTAGCTCGCTCGGGATGGGGCATCATTCCCAGAACATTGCGGCCTTCACTGAGAATACCGGCAATGTTCCGCATGGATCCATTTGGATTATCGACATAGCGGAATGCAATCCGGTCCTCTGCTTCCAGCTGATCCAGGATTCGCTCATCGGCCTGATAGCATCCTTCCCCATGTGCAATGGGAACGGTGAGGTGCTGGCCGACAGATGCCGCATTGGTAAAGGGAGAATTGGCAGTGCCCACTTCAAGCACAACCTGCTGACAGATAAACTTCAATCCGGCATTGCGGAGCAGGGCTCCAGGCAGAAGTCCGGCCTCACATAAGATCTGGAATCCATTACAGAAACCCATGACCAGTCCGCCATCAGCGGCGAACTTTTTCACGGAATTCATAATGGGAGAAAACCGGGCGATAGCTCCACAGCGAAGGTAATCGCCGTAGGAGAAACCACCGGGGATGATGATGGCATCAGAGCCCTTCAGGTCTTCTGAGTCATGCCACAGAAACTCGGCCGACTGGCCGTGATTCTTTGAGACTGCGTACCACGCATCGTGGTCGCAATTGGAGCCGGGAAACACGACAACACCGAATTTCATGGGTTAACTTCAGTTTAACAAAGCCATCCCGGAATGAGGACGAAAACGCCCCGGGGTGTCTACTGAATCCGGGCTTTCAGCCACTCAGAGATTCGACTCAGCACTGCGGGAGCAATGGTTTCTTCAATTTGGCTGTATTCCTGCGGAGATCCGGTGCGTGCTGTCTGAAATAAATGATTGACTCCCGGCACCACTTCCACCGTGATCTGTTCACTTTTCGCGGATTTTGCCGCCTCCCGCATGGGAGGAGCATTCACTTCTGGCAGAACCTGGAGATCTTTTTCGCCAAAGAGGGCCAGAACCGGAATTTTCAACCCGGAAAGAGTAGGAACCGGATCGTAAGCAAGCATGGATTTCCAGTAAGGAGACAGGATCATGCGGAAGTAATTATCCCTCGCACTGGAAGAGAGAGAGCCAACGATTGGCGCTGCCGTCTTCCGCACAGTTTCTTCATCCATTCCAGCCAGAACTGCCTTGTAGATGGCCCGATCGGCACTGACATCCGGACTGAGCCCACTGATTCTCAGAATTGCTTCTTTCTGAGCAAGAATCGAAGTTTCTCCGGTAGTTCCCAGACCGGCAAGCAAAATCAGAAAGTTGACGTCTGCATTAGATACTGCTGCAAGTGGCGCTACCACTCCACCTTCACTGTGTCCCACCAGCCCAATACTCCCGGACTTAATCTTTTTGTTTTCTTTCAGATACTGCACCATGACGGAGGCATCGGAAGCCAGATCCTGATAAGTGATGGAAGTAAGGCTTTCACGAGGAGCCGTGGATTTTCCATTACCCCGATCGTCGCAACGCAGAACTGCAATCCCTTGACGAGTCAGAAAATCTGCCAGTACCAGCCCCAGTGGATGGCCGAAATTCACCTGATCCCGCGTGTGAGGACCGGACCCGGAAAGAAGACCCACCGCCGAAAATGGCCCTTCCCCTCTGGGAGTGGTCAGGGTACAGGCGATCCGCACACCTTCCGCAGCAGGATTCGGGAATTCCACATCCTGCTCATCATAAGGGTAGGGTTTCTGAGGAATCTGGGGACGCTTGGGACCGGATGCTTTCACTTCAGTTGCGGACAATTTCCGCAAACTCAGGGGGAGTTCTGCTGGCCCTTGTCGAAAAATCCCGGTGATCTGTTGACCGTCATCCGACAGATCTCCCTGATACGAAATGCCGGCATTGGGAATTGCCAGATTCAGAGTTTTTCCTTTCAACACAGTGGAAGCAACAGGGATTCCATTAGCACCCTGATCCAGACTGTCCATGGTTGCGGAAAGAGTGCCGGTACTTCCTGCCTGTATATGGAAAGCCAGCCTCAGTTTCTGTCCCCCGGCATCCAGCGTTCCCTGCCAGTCACCTACCGCAGAAGTATCCTGAGCTAACGCTGACAATCCGAAGATGCAGCACAACAGAACCAGACAAAGCCTCATCAATTCACACTCCTTAATCTTTTCCGCAGGCAGTATGTGTTCCTCAGCCCCTCAGTTTCTGAACTGATGCCAGAAATGCCTCCAGGCCCCCTGCTTCGTAATAGAAACGATCCGGATTTCTGGAATCTGCAAAATATAGCTCATAACGGGACCGCGAAGAATCTCCCCGTTGCACAACTTGAATCCGGGGATTTCTGGTCTGGCCATCTACCACCGGACGGCCATGCCAGGCCCTTGTAAACAGTGACCGGATGGCCAGATCTTCAGCAGGAAATGAGTATCCGATCATGATCCACGTATCGGCTTGGCGAAGAGCTTCCAGACTGCTTTTCCACAGCTCTCTCAGGTTGGGATCATTGATCTGGCGGACCAGAGAGGGCGTCACGATATGCATCTGCAAGGGAGAGTAGCCACAGTGGCAGGAGTTCCCCCAATGCCGCTGCCGGGAAAATGCCAGTTCCGCGATTTCTCCATAAGAATTGACATAGATGTGCTCACACAGGGGACAGCGCAGCCAGTTCAGAGATCCATGCAGCTTGTAAATTCGGAATTTTGGGGAAGGAGGCCGCAGGCAGACCCGGTCTTCTTCCTCTACCGGGCGCCACGCAAACCCGAAATCAAAGAAGTTCTCAAAAGGGATGCGTTCTCCTGATTGCCTGTTGCACTCATCGAACTTCCGGAACAGGGATGTATCGGTAGCCACATCATAGTTTGAGGAAAGAATACTGACTTCATGTTCTACGCTCTGTGCATAAAGCCATGCGGAAAACTGTTCCAGATTCTTTTTCATTGCTTCCGGAATGGAAGCGGCCTGTTTGGCAATGGATTCATAGATTGCGCGCTCCAGCAGTCGACGAAGATGCTGCATGCCCTCAATATCCCGGTATGGATGAATGGCAATCCCTTCGGCAAGGGAGTAATCCACCTGGGAAAGAACCTCTGTAATCAAGGGAAGGTCTTCCGGCTTTGTCCTGTCCAGCCCCGGAAGCAGCTCCTGAAGAAACTGCCCCAGAAATTGCCTATCCTTCTCCGCCTGCTCCCCGGTTGCTCCGAACAGCTTTCCGGCAGCGATTCGCCGCAGCATTTCCGGCAGAATTTCGGACGTCAGCGGATATCCAAATGCTTTTGAGGCTCCGGCTCCCAGAAATACAGCGATCTTCGACATATTTGTTTTTTAACGATAGCCCGGAGAGCTTTCAGTGAGGGGGAAATTTCCAGGATTTTCTTTCGGAAGAGCTGAAATGTTTTGTTCGCGATTCAAAGAATCTGCGAGGATGATTCTCCTACAATAGATAGACGATGGGTACCATGACCGTAGCGTTGGCCTCTCCAGAGGAGATCGCGAAATATGAGGTTGTAATCGGCCTCGAAGTGCACGTACAGCTGGGCACAAATACCAAGATTTTCTGCAGTTGCCCCACCAGCTTTGGCGCACCTCCCAATACCAATGTCTGCCCGGTATGCCTGGGCCTTCCCGGCGCTCTTCCCGTGATGAACCGTAAGGCAGTGGAATTCGGCGCGCAGACGGCCATGGCGATCCACTGCACAGTGAATCCGTTTTCCCGGATGGCCCGCAAGAACTACTTCTATCCGGATCTCCCCAAGGGTTATCAGATCTCCCAGTATGACCAGCCGCTGGCCGAACATGGCTGGCTGGACATCACGGTTCAGCCGGAGGGTGCCGAGCCCTACAAGAAAAGAATCGGCATCACACGACTTCACCTCGAAGATGACGCCGGAAAGAACGTCCATGAAGGATTCAAGGACACAGACCGTTATAGCTATATCGACCTGAACCGTAGTGGCACTCCGCTTTCGGAAATCGTCAGCGAACCGGACATGCGCAGCTCCGATGAAGCCGTTGCCTATCTGACAGAACTGAAACAGGTAATCCAGTACATCGGAGCATCCACCTGCGACATGGAAAAAGGACACCTCCGTGCCGATGCCAATGTCTCTGTGCGTCTGAAAGGTGCAACCGAGTTCGGCACCCGTGCCGAGGTCAAGAATCTGAACTCCTTCCGTTTCCTGAAGCAGGCCATTGAATATGAAGTGGCCCGTCAGGTGGCCATTGTGGAAAGTGGTGGCAAAATTCATCAGGAAACACGTCTCTACAACACGGAAACCGGGGAAACCGTTGGCATGCGTTCCAAGGAACAGGCCCACGACTATCGTTATTTCCCGGAACCGGATCTGGTTCCCGTCCGTGTCAGTGACGAGTGGCAGAAGGAATTGCGCGGACAACTTCCTGAGCTTCCCTTTGACCGTCGCACACGATTCATCAATGACTATGGTCTGCGTGAATATGATGCCCAGGTGCTGACGCTCACCCGGGATCTCAGCGATTACTATGAGCTGGCGGCACGCTCCAGTGAAGATCCCAAGGCAACAGCCAACTGGGTCATGGGGGACTTGCTGGGCGCCCTCAAAGCTGAGGGCAAGGAAATCGCAGATTCTCCCATTAAGCCTGAGCACATCGGCGAATTGGCAACTCTGATTAAAAAAGGAGAGATCTCCGGCAAGCTGGCCAAAGAGATTTTCCCGAAGATGTTTGCCGAAGGCCTTGCCCCGTCCTTCATCATGGAGCGCGATGGCCTGAAGCAGATCTCGGATACAGGCGCCATCGAAAAAATCATCGATGAAGTTCTCACTGGAAACCCCAAACAGGTGGAACAGTACAAGAGTGGCAAGACAGCCGTGATCGGATTCCTGGTAGGTCAGGTCATGAAGGCTTCACGTGGACAGGCGAACCCTGCGACCGTGAACGAGCTATTGAAATCCAAACTCGGATAGCCAGCAGCAGGGCCAGAATCGCCCCGTAAATCGCGGGGTTCATGATGAACGCCTTCCCCTGCCAGTAATAGTGCAATACCCCAAGCCCTGCTATGACATATGTGAGTCGATGCAGGGCTTGCCAGCGTTTGCCCCCCATCCACCGGATGGCAGCGCTATAGGATGTTGCAGCAAGGGGGATCATCAACAACCATGCGATCAGGCCCACAATGAAGAACCGGCGCAGGGTGAAATCCAGATACATCTCCTGCCAGTCCCACAGACGATCGATCCAGAAGTAGTGAAGGGCATGAAGCGTTCCGTAGAAGAAAGCATACAGCCCGAACATCCGCCGATAACGGATGAGGCCATTCAATCCGGGGATCTTCCGCAGGGGCGTGATGGCCAGTGTTAGCAACAGAAAACGGAGCGTCCAGTCCCCGGTTTCCCGCGCGACTGTTTCCAGTGCGTTGAACCCCAGCTGGTTGTGATTCCATCTCCATGCCAGCCATCCAAAGGGGATCAGGCACACGAGAAACACAACTACTTTCATCAGCCGCTTCATGCGCTGATGCACATGCTCCGTCGAAACTTCACCACACGGCGCAGTATATCAGGAGCTAGAAAATCACCTTCAGCGCTAACTGGTAGAGCCTGGGGGGACCAGCTTCTGTGATCCTGCCGAAATTCGCCGAGTTCAGATCGTTGACCGGAACAAAGAAGTTGGCATGATTTGCGGCATTGAAGCATTCCGCACGGAACTGCAACCGCGTCCTTTCCGTGATGGGGATTGTTTTTAGCAGGGACACATCCACATTGGCAAAGCCGGGGCCTCGCACGACGTTACGTCCTGCATTGCCAAACTGCCCTGCTTCTGTTGCCGGATTCAGACGACGGAAAGCACTCCGGCTGACCCACTGTTCGACGGTGCGAGGTCCGGCGTTCGGATTCGCAATCAGATCCGGTCGACTTCCGTTATAACCGGAAAGCGGAGGATGCGGAGCCTGCAGGGATACATTGGTCGTGTCATAAACAGTAAACGGTGTCCCTGAGTTGGCAGAAACAATGCCGTTCAGTTGCCATCCATCCAGAATTGCTTTGGTGATGCCTCTGGTATTCCGCGCCAGACGGATCTCCCATCCACCACTGAACACCAGACGATGTCGGGAATCAAAGAGGGAGGGTCCGTGTTCAGCACGCAGATTGAAGGGATTCTGCGCCACATCATTTTCACCAGAGATGGGCTTCGATCCGGCACCGCCGAGGTTCATGGCAGAGAGATAATCCAGTGTCTTCGAATACCAGTAAGAAGCATTGAATCCCAGCCCGGAATTATAGCGACGGCTCACACTGAGCTGTCCGGAGTGATAGGTGGAATTGGTAATGTTACTCAGCATTCCGACATGCGAAAACTGACATCCGGTTCCGTCCGGTTGGCAGCCGGAATAGATACGTCGGGCTTCCGCATTCCCTGAAGTTGCACCGAGACCATACACTGCGGGATTTGCTTCGATGTTTCTTGGGAGATGCGTTCCCTTGGAACCCACATACCGCGCCTCAATCAGATAGCGATCGGCGAGTGAATGCTGCAGAGAGAAATTCCAGTTCTGCGCATAGGGAGGTCTCGCATTTTTATCCATCACGACCATAGTGACGGGGAGATTGAACGTATTCGGCTGTGGCTGGGGACGTCCTGCATACGGATCCGTAAAATTAACGGAGGGTCCACTGAACTGGATGAACTGCGTCCAGGGAAGAGAGCTGACCGGAACCTGCGAAGCAACACCAGATCCCATGGAGAAGGCATCAAAGAAGATGCCGTAACTGGCACGGATGCTGGTAACTCCGCGTCCATCGGGATTCCAGGCAAAGCCGAGACGCGGCATCAAGCCTTTATAGAAAGTAGAAGCAATGCCACGGGGCACTCCTTCATCGCCCGGAAACAAAATGCCTCGTGGAGCTGTCGGATTGACGGTGGACTGTTGCCCCGGCACAAATGCATTCATCCGATCACGCACTTCCACCAGCGGGGTATTCACTTCCCACCGTACGCCATAGTTCAAGGTCAACCGTCGATTGACTCGCCATTCATCCTGCACAAAAAGGGAGTTCTCCCATCCACGCATGCCGCGCGAGATATCACCATGGCCCTGATAGAAAACCAGAGGTCGCCCCATCAGAAGATTTGCAAAAGCATCATTACTGGGAAATGAAGGAGTAAAGACAAAGAATGCATTGGGGGCAATTGCCTGGAACATATTCAGAAGTTGGCGGCGCACTTCGCCACCAAACTTCAGGGAATGGGAACCTTTGGTCCAGCTGATGGCGTCATAGAACTCCCAACTGGTCTGTGCCGAATTACGAGGACCGACAATGGCACCACCTACGGGCGAATATCCATTGACGTTGAAGTAAGGAGCGCTTTGCCCCAGCGCATTCGTGGAATCGTAATTCAGCCCGAAATCACGGGGAGACATATGATTCAGCCGCTGGTCGAACAGAAACATATGCCGAAAGAAGGCTCCGCGTGCCGAGTTCACCATGTTGGGAGAAAACAGGCGCGTATGATTCAGAACTGCAGAGTTTGTCCGAAGATCATCCCGCACAGGAAACCCTGGCAAATCGGATCCACGGATGGAGATCGGGTTGATATTGTGTCCATCTGAGAATGAATATCGGATGCCCAGCTGGTCATTGTCGGAGATCCGCCAGTCCAGCTTTCCTCCCGCCTGATTGGATTCATTCTCTGTCACCACTGTGGAGGTATAAATTGTGGGGGAAGTATTGCCCAACGGATAAAGTTCAGCTGCCTTCAGTCCGGCCACATTCAATCTGGAATCAGGAATTTTCCCACCGGGAAAAGGTATCCCCCCACCCGCAATATCAATCAGCGGAGGATTATTGCCGGAGAAATCTCCCTGTCGTTGTGCCGGACTGGGGACATTTCCGGATCGCGTAATGCCTTGCCGGTTCCGGAACCCTTCTGCGTAACCGAAGAAAAATAATCTGTTCTTTTGAATGGGTCCGCCAATCGTTCCCCCGAACTGGTTCTGCTTGAGCGGTTCGGTTTTCTCAGAGAAAAAGTTCCGGGCATCAAAAATATCATTGCGGAAGAACTCATATACCGTTCCGTGGATCTCATTTCCACCGGACTTGGTGACAACGCTGGTATTGGAACCGGATGTCCCTCCATATTCAGGCGGAGCCGTATGCGTCAGGATACGGAATTCTGCAATCGCATCTACAGGAACGCGCAAAGCAAATCCGCCATCCATGCGGTTGACATTTTTTGCCCCGTCCAGAAGATAGTTATTGGATTCCGGACGTTGCCCATTCACGGCATAGGCCTGGCCAGCCCGAAGGCTCCCTCCAGACGTCGCTACTCCATTTGTAATCGGAGCCACTCCGGCCTGTAACAGCCCGAGTTGAGTAAAGTTCCTTCCGTTCAAAGGGAGATCCAGAATTTCACGCGTAGTAACCGTTTTACCCAGTGCATTGCTGGCAGTGTCCACCAGATTGGCATCACCCTCGACAATCACTGTGTCACGAACTGACGCCAGTTCCATGCGAACATCCACCCGTGCCACTTCACTGACACGCAACTCAATGGGTTGCTGCTTGTAAAGTGCAAATCCGGCAGACTCCACTTCCAGAGAATAAGTGCCAATCTGTAATGCTGCAAATCGATATCGTCCTTCTGTACCTGAAGTAACGGACTGAGAGACTCCGGTTTGCAGATGTGTAGCTGTAGCTTTTACATCAGGCAGAGCGCCCCCACTGGTATCAGTGATGATTCCTTCCAATGTGGAAACAGGATCCTGAGCAAAAAGACCCAGTGTGAGACAAAACGAGATGAGAAGACGCAATTTAACAAAAATTAGCGGTTACTCCAGCTCAACTCAATAACATAAATTAACTATCAAATTTCGATGAAACTTGCACTTAGTGCCCTGTACGCTGGACTGGTCTTCCACCTTCCACACAGTAATAGGTATGCCCTGCCATCCATTTAGTGAACTCGTCTTTACGCCCACTGGGCCATTCGACAGTAATACGATCCGCAGTTGGTCGCTTCCCCATTCCAAAAGTCAGTGTCAGCTCTGACGAAGACAGATAGCTGGATCCACTCTTCACTGTTTGCATCTGTGTGCCTGTTGAATCCGTCAGACGCACTACAGCACCGATGGCATCGCGATTGGATTTCCGGCCTTCCAGCTTGATCCGAATAGACTGGTTCCCATTTGAAACATCATTTCGAAACAGAAATGCAGGTCCATGATTCGTCGTAATCAGAACATCCTGGTCCCCGTCCCGGTCGAAATCTCCATAGGCCGCACCACGAGCTACCCTTGGTTGCATGAAATCCTGTCCCATTTCTTTCACTGCATCCCCAAAAGCACCCTTCCCGTTATTCAGAAAGAGATGAGGCATCTGCTCATATGCAACCCGTCGGTTCAGATTCCGAATGGAGTCGTCAATATGGCCGTTGACCGCAAGCAGATCCAGATATCCATCCAGATTGGGATCAAAGAAGAAACACCCAAACCCAAGACTGTTACGAGATGCCTGCGCAATTCCCAGTTGCTGTGCCTTGTCTGTGTACCCGGCTCCATCCCGAACATACAAGCCGATCATTTCCTGATCGAAGTTGGTAATAGCAATTGATTCCTGACCTGTCCGCAGACAGTCTGCAATATCAACTCCCATTCCAGCGCGGGCCAGACCATCTTCGTTATAGGCCACTCCCATACGGACTGCAACATCGCGAAATGTTCCATCTCCGCGGTTGCGATAAAGCTTATTGGGTTGTGTATCATTTGCCACAAAGATGTCCGGCCAGCCATCGTTGTCATAATCCATCAACGCCACACCGAGTGATTTTGAAGATGAATCGAAGATGCCACTTTTTGCCGTCACATCTTCAAAGGTGCCATCGCCCCTATTCCGAAAGAGCCAGCACGTAGTACCTCTGTATGCTTCAGGTGTGCAGTAGGATTTTTTTGTTCGATCCAGGCTACAGAAGATATCTTGCTCCGGTGACCATCGAACGTAATTGCAGACAAAGAGATCCAGGTGTCCATCGCGATCAAAATCCACCCACATGGCTGAAGTGGAAAACCCGGTTCGGCCGCTAAGCCCAGCCTGACGGGTTACATCCTGAAAAGTACCCTTGCCCGTATTGCGAAACAGATGGTTCTGCCCCAGACAGGTCACATAGATATCTGGGAAGCCATCATTATTGAAATCAGCCACAGCTACGCCAATTCCATACATTTCGAGATCCAGTCCAGCCTGACGGGTTACATCAGCGAACGTCCCATTTCTGTTATTGCGATAGAGCTTTAAAGTGGATCTCTTCTGCTGATGGCCGGGCCAGTCCTTGCCATTCACCAGAAGAATATCCAGCCATCCATCATTGTCATAATCCAGAAAGGCACAGCCCGGACCCATCGTTTCGGGAAGATACTTTGCACCAAAGGCGCCGTTGTGATGAGTGAACTCAATTCCTGAACGTTTTGTCACATCCACAAATCGCATCCCTTCTGACTGTTGCGCAGCTACACCAGACAGTAGAAGATCACGCCGGGTCATGGCATTGTCGCAAGACCATGTCGGATCGCGGTTACGACAAGGTCAGCAGTATTGTGCAAAGAAAGTGCATCCATGATGTTGGCACGATGAACAGATACAGTATTGACGCTCAGTCCGAGCAAACTGGCAATATCCTTATTTGAGCGGCCAGCAACGATATGTTGCAATACTTCCAGTTCTCTCATACTAAGAGGCCTTTTTCCGGGAAACTCTCCATTTTTTGAAAGACGTGGATCAATAACTTTGTTGCCGTTCATCACTCCTTTGATGGCATCTGCAAGCTCAAGGTCCAGAGCATTTTTCAAAAGATACCCGTCCACTCCCGCCAGCTCACAGTTCTTCACATAGGATGATTCAGCATGCATGCTCAGCATCAGAATGCGGGGTGCTGATTCTGTAGCCCGAATTCTGCGTGCCACAAATGCTCCGTTCTGGTCCGGCAAAGCATAGTCAAGAACCACTACATCCGGCTTCAAGCGAAGGACAAGTTCCACTGCTTCATTCCCATCACTTGCTTCACCCACTACTTCAATTTCCGAATCGTCATCCAGAAGACGACGAAAGCCTCTTCTCACCAGAGCATGATCATCCACCAGAAGCACACGGATCTTATTCATGACATTTCCCCCTCATTTAAGGGAACAGTCAATGTAATGATTGTTCCCCCCTCGCCCCGATTCTGAATGGTCAGCGCCCCCCCAATGAGCTCTGCCCTTTCCTGCATTGCTACCAGTCCAATTCCCGATTGCTTACTCCGCCTGATTCCTTTTCCATGATCTTCTACTGTCAGGATCAGACCGGTCGGACTGACGTCAAAATGAAGATACGCCTCCGTCACCTGCGCATGTTTCGCAATGTTATTCAGCGATTCTTGTACGATCCGGAATATATGAACAGCCATGGCAGTATCCAGTTCGGAGAATACGTTTGGACTATTGTAGTGAATCCTGATCCCGGTTTGTCGTTCAAACACGGAGATATGCCAGAGAACAGCATCGACCAATCCTTGTTCTTCTACAATGACTGGCTGTAGGGACTGAGAAAGTGATCTGGTTTTATCCAGTGCACTCTGCACAACTTCATTCAGTTCCTGAATTTGCTCTGTAAATTCAGAGGATGGCGCATCTCGTCCTGCACGCCGCAGCATGGCTCCAATAGCAGTCAGGATTTGACCGAACTCATCATGCAAATCCCGCGAGATCACCCGAAAGGTTGATTCCTGAGTTGTAATCAGCTGACGGGCCAGTTCACTCTGCTGTCGAGAAAGCGTTTCCAGCTGACGAAATGTTGATCTGCTGGAGTAGATAATTGTCAGGCCCGTTACGCTAATCACCAGAATGGAGATACCGAGAAAAACCCATGCATTCCGCTCAATGCCCGCATAAATCTGGTTGACCTGTTCACTTCCTCGCTGCTCTTCCTCATGATTGCTGACCAGTAGCCGGGCAACGACGGCGTGTAATGCTTCCTGCTGCGGCTGAAGCATTGTCCGAATCTCAGATCGCGCATTGGATTCATTCGTTTCTGCGAGAAGAAATATTCTGCCAGATGTCTGCCAGAAGCTGGCGAACAGAGAGTTCAGATATGCCGACTGCTGTGGATCTCTTCCCGATGAGAGATTGGCTTCCACGCGAATTGCCTCTTCCAGGTTTTCCCGAATCCGGTCAAACTGAGGATGCCAGGCAGTGAAAGGGTACTCATCTTCCTGATCCAGAATGTCCCGCATCGCCAACCCCAGAGAATTCAGTTCACTCTGGATGCGAATCAGCTGTCTGGACGCTTTTCTGTTACGGTCAATTTCATTCTCCTGCAGCAGCCGCATCTTCTTCACGGACTGAAGAGTATATATAGAGTGCCCGGTGACAAGCAGCAGAGAGATAATCAACCCGAAGATCAGGGCTGGAGTGGGCGATTTGAGGTATCTGGATAGCGAGGCATCCACAGCATTAACAGAGCGGACAAAAATACCGGAATCGCAAGCATATCGAACGCAGTGCCATAAAATCCAGCCTGATCAAAGATTCTTCCCAGCATAACCGGGCCGAGTGCACCTGCCATGGCATAGAAAGTCCAGGTTAGTCCATAAAGAGAACCAAAGGCTTTGAATCCGTAATACCGGGAAAGAAGAACAGGAGTCACATCGGCTTCCCCTCCCAGTCCAATCCCGATAAATACGGCGGCTATCGCAGCGCCAGTCAGAGAGTCCACACGGCTCAGCAGCATCACTCCCGTGGCAAGAAGAAACAGAAGGACCATCGAGACACCCGGCCCCCAGAAGCGGTCCAGTAACCAACCACTGACCAGGCGCCCCAACAGGCTGGCTCCTCCCAGAATGGATGCGGCAAGAGCAGCTTCTGCCGGAGAGATCCCCCGATCAGTCAGCAAAGATACAAGATGGGTCAGTGCGCCGTTTGCACTGACAGAACTAAGAAACAGCGTCGCCACCAGAATCCAGAAAGCACGGGACCGAAGAGCCACCTTCATTTCGACTCCATGAACCGGCTGTGAGCTGCGGATCCGCCCGCTTTCACTCTGATTGCAAATCCATCGAGCTGTTACCGGCAATCCAATGATGAGAATCATACCGCCAAGAATGAAATAAGCGTTTCGCCATCCAAACCTGTCGATCAGGTATTGCGACAACATTGGCATCACAATCGCACCCACGCCCACGCCTGCAAGAACCAGCGAAAGAGCCATCCCCTGTTTCTGGTGAAACCAGCTGATGACGGGCCGCGAAAGCCCCATCTGTGTGGTTCCGTTCCCGACAATTCCGATCACGAAAAAAAGGAGGTAGAAGTGCCAGAGGGTGCCGTTCAGAAATCCGAGTGACATGAAAGCGAGCCCAAAAACCGCAAAACAAGGAAGAAGAACCTTCCGTGGCTCCACACGGTCCAGAAGCTTTCCCAAAAACGGAGAACTAACGGCGATGGTCATGGCCGTGATGCCAAATGCACGCGACACTTCTTCCCGACTCCAGCCAAATTCAGCAGACAGCGGCTTGAGAAAAACTCCGAACGTGTAGATAACGACAGAAGCAAAACAGACAAACGCAACTACTTGAGCCGCAATCGCAACTCTCCATCCTTCGTAGTGAATTGAGGATTCAGAAATTTGTGAGTCCCGAAGAGAGTTTGTAGTTGAGCTCATAAACTGTCGCAGCTTAAGTTTCAGTCCTCACATCTCGCAATAGCAGAAATGCATTACTACCTAGATATTTCCAGATTTACGAAATTGTGCTTATATAGGGGCAGGGGGTATCAATGAAAACAGTTCAGTTCAACCTGGAAGGCATGACCTGTGGAGGATGTGTCCAGAGCGTCCAGCGAGCTCTTTCCCGTCTGGAAGGAGTAGAAGGATCAAAAACAGAGATCGGAAAAGTTGTCGTGACATTCAACCCGGCTGTGATTGATTCATCGGCAATTGAGACGGCCTTGTCAAAAACCGGATTTGGAGTTACTCAGGCAAGCGCATAAAACCAAATGGAATCCACTGAAACTCCCATCAAAGTCACGATTCCCGTCACCGGGATGACCTGTGCTGCCTGCCAGGCACGCATCCAACGTGTTTTGCAGGCGACTCCGGGAGTCAATACAGCCAATGTCAACCTCATGACTAATGAGGCGACGATTACCTTCAATCCAGAGCGGATCTCGCCACAGGATCTGGTCTCCACCATTGAAGACACTGGCTACGGAGCGGAGCTGCCTTCTGTAAAAACCCAGAGCTTTGAAGCTCAGACAGAACAAGAACTCCAGCAGCAGCGCGAATATCAACAACTACTTCTGAAATCGCTGATTAGTCTGTTTCTTGGTGCTGTTGCGATGATTCTTTCCATGCCTCTGATGTCAGGTCATGATCACGCAAATCCCGATCCTCTGGCCCGCTGGATGATGACCCATATTGATCATCCATTAAAAGAATTATTTCCTGCTCTTTATCAGACCAATCCAACAGTTCTGCAGTGGACGCTATTGGTCATCACACTTTTTACAATGATCTGGGCTGGAAGCCATTTCTACACCCGTGCCTGGAAAGCGCTGCTAAAAAAGACTGCCGACATGAATACGCTGGTGGCAGTTGGAACAGGCGCAGCATTTCTTTACTCCACCGTCATCACCCTTGGAGTTTTAGGTGAAGTTTACTTTGAGGCCGTTGTCTTTATCATCGCTTTAGTATTGCTGGGAAATGCAATGGAAACCCGTGCGAAGGGACAGACATCTTCTGCTCTCCGTAAGCTCGCTTCTCTTCAACCGAAAACTGTTCGAGTGATTCGGGACGGAAAGGAAAGTGAAATTGCGATTGGTGATTTACAACTGAACGATATCTTTCTGGTTCGTCCGGGTGAGCGGGTTCCAGCGGATGGAATCGTTGTGGAAGGCACCGGTGCCGTCGATGAATCTATGCTGACCGGGGAGTCTCTTCCGGTTGAGAAAAAAACTGAAGACAGACTGATCGGCGGAACACAGAATACAAATGGAGCCTTTCATGTCCGTGTGTCTGCAACTGCAGGAAACAGCATTCTTGCCCAGATCATGCAGTTAATGAGAGAAGCGCAGGGCACTCAGGCCCCCATCCAGAGGCTAGCGGACCGCATCAGTGCCATCTTTGTGCCAGTTGTCATGGGAATCGCACTGGTCACATTTCTGGTCTGGTACTTCATTGCAGATGCGCCACTTGCGAATGCACTGACGGCGGCAGTGTCTGTGCTGATTATCGCCTGCCCTTGTGCCATGGGGCTTGCCGTACCCACGGCAGTGATGGTGGCAACTGGTCGCGGAGCGGAAGCCGGTATCCTTTTCAAAGGTGGTGACGCGATTGAACGTCTCTCATCAGTGAGAACATTCCTCTTTGATAAAACCGGAACCATCACCATTGGACAGCCCGTTGTCACCGATGTTGTTGCTCTTCAGCCATGGACCCCAACGGAGCTGATCCGATTGGCTGGAAGCCTGGAACAACTTTCTGAACATCCTCTTGCCACCGCAATTGTTTCCTATGCAAAAGAACAACAGGTACGATTGTCTCCGGCCTTGGATTTCCAGGCGATTACAGGAAAAGGTGCACAAGCAACTATCGAAGGAAAACAGGTATTAATCGGAAATACAAGACTTCCTCAACTGGAAGAGCAGGCGGAGTTACTGGCAACTGATGGGAAGACCCCAATGTCTCTCACTATTGACGGGCAACCCGCTGGCATCATTGCCGTTGCCGATGTCATCAAAACAGATGCTCCAGAGGTAATTCGCCAGTTGATTCAGCATCACTTTGATGTGGTCATGCTGACAGGTGACAGAAAATCGACGGCAGAGGCAATTGCGCGACATGCAGGAATTTCCCGCGTCATTGCCGAAGTTTTACCAGCAGAGAAACTGTCCGCTATTCGCCAATATCAGGCAACAGGAAATAAAGTCGCCATGGTGGGCGATGGAGTGAATGATGCACCCGCTCTGGCTCAGGCAGATGTGGGGATTGCTATGTCTTCCGGCTCAGATATTGCAACAGAAGCTTCAGACATCACACTGATGAATCACGATCTTTCCACTGTGGCCAAGGCGGTGCAGCTTTCTCATAAAACCATGCAAGCAATGAAACAGAATCTCTTCTGGGCTTTCATCTATAACGTTATTGGCATTCCTGTGGCCGCAGGCGTGCTTTACCCGTCCTATGGGATCTTATTGAGTCCGGTCATCGCCAGTGCAGCGATGGCCTTGAGTTCCGTCACCGTTGTTATGAATAGCCTCCGATTAAGAACACTTCGACTAATATGAACAGAACCCACGCAACAGGAGTTGATCCTGACCTGAAATCATCTAATCTGAAACGCCTGCGACGGATTGAAGGACAAATTCGTGGACTCCAGAAGATGGTGGAAGAAGATCGATATTGTCCGGACATCATTATCCAGGTAGCTTCCGTACAGGAAGCGCTACGAGGAATTGCACGTCAATTGATGAAAAACCATCTGCAGCATTGCACAACCCATGCAATCCAGCATGGTGACAATGCAACGGTAAAGGAAACCTACGACGAGCTACTGGAACTCATCTACAAGCACCTTCGCTAGCAACTAAAGTTCTTTCAGCAACCATTGCATGGAACGGCGCTGTATCTTGATATATTCCGGAGCCCACAGAGCATGGATCGTATGACCAACAGACGTAAATACCACACGACCTTTTCCATAATCGTATGCCCATCCCGCAACAGATGACTTCCCTTGTTTGCCGAAGTTCAGCCCATTAATATTTTCTGCGCGCAGAAGGATATGCTTCGGATCTTTGTCATATTCGACATAATGCTGCTCATCCGTCACATGAAAGTCCTGAATTCCCTGCGTAATCGGATGACTGTTATTGACCACTTTCACCTGAAACGGTCTTAACGTGGGATGACCTGCATAAGCACCACCCTGCACATCGCGATATGTTTTTGATGCAAGCGATACATGGCTATTGTTATGCATGGAATAAAATCCATTTCCTGCCATCACAAAATCCTTGAGTGCCACAGCCTGTTCCTCTTTGAGCCACATCACAGGCTTGGAGACAGGAAAATCCTCACTGTTTTCCAGTCCGGATGAATACGGAGTGTAGGCATCTGGCCCGAGATATCCATCCGGCCAGATCATGCCATCACGTAGACAGAGGAATACCTGATAGTCCTTCAGCTTCTGGGCAGAGAGCTCGTCATAGTGAATGGTGTAATCAATCCTGATATTCAGGCCTTCGAATACTTTATTCAGCGCAACACGGATGTAATCAGAGTTGTGATATCGATCTCCCACCAAAGCCAGAACACGTCTCTGACGGGACTGAGCAAACAGTGACTGGCAGGCTGAACCACCTGCAACAACAAACGCACTCTTCAACAGATTTCTTCTGAGCATCATTTCATCCCTGCGCATTTCAGGCTCCTTTGATTAGCACTTCAATGACTACCACTCAAACCGACCGACAAGAATATGGTGCATCCTGGCTGTACCGATATCTGAGAAACTGCCTCGACCTATTCCATTGAAACGCCCAAAAGGTGCAAGGCTCTGGAGATTATATACGGCACCAGGATCAGCGAGTTGAGGTTGTTTGGTTGGATTATTACAATCCCATCGAATACTAAAGCGCATTCGATCATTGATCGGGAATACTTTGGAAACTGAAAGCTGTGTCCACTGCAACCCCGGAGATTCCACAACATTCCTGCCCATCGTTCCCGGAGTGAATGCAGCCGGATAAGCAAAAGCATTGACATTGAAATAGGAATTCTGGGCAGCCAATGGAAACCGTTCACCCACTGAGTAATCTTTTGTCACCATCTGTTCTGCTGGCAAAACAGCATCTGGCCTCACCATTCCAGGAAGATAACGAACCGGGCTACCAGCAGCAGTGATATTCACAGGAGGACCGCTCTGGAATGTCTGTGTCCAGGCAAAATCCCAGCCGCCAAGCACTATGTTTTTAACGCCACCTCCGGCCATCCACTTACGTCCTTTCCCAAATGGCAGTTCATAAGTCAGGACACTCACAAAGCGATGCCGAATGTCATAGCTGGCACGGGCTTTCTCCAACTGGCGGTTATAGTAGGTGATTCCGGAACGCCCTCCATCATCATCTCCGTCATTCAATGTCTTGCCCAACTGATAAAAAGCTGTCAGCGTCAAACCCTGCGCATAACGCCTCTCAAATTTGAGAGTCCCTGAATGATGAGAGTTATGACCATAGTTTGCATAGTGCTGAATTGATCCAAACTGGGTATAGGGTTTGTAGTTTTGAACCGCATTTGCAATCTGATTGAGTGTTCCCAGATCACGTGAGATATCCAGAGGGACCACATTCATGTCCCAGTTATTCAACAATCCAACTCCGGATGAACCTTGATAAAGGGCTTCCATCACCCATGAGTTTGAGAGCTGATACTGAAGTCCCCCCGACCACATTGCGACATAAGGAAGCCGCATATTGGGATCAAACCAGGAAGCGCCACGTCCTCCATAGTTCGTCCCCTGGAAGGGAACACTTCCATCTGCAGCTGTGTTGAAGTTGATCGTACCGGGTCCTTCGGAAAGTCGGAAGGCATGACGCGGGTCACCCGGTGCTTGTTGAACATTTGCAGTCGCGATGTACTCTTCAAAATTCTGCCCGACACCATTCGTCATCAGGTCCACTGTGTACATTCCGAAACTTCCTCGAAATACCAGTCGCGGATGCATATTCCACGCCAGACCAAGTCTTGGCTGAAAATTATTCAGATCACGTTTTGCGAGATTTCCCCCGCCATGAACAATGGCTCCCATCCTGCCAGTTAGCGGATCTGTCACATTAGGATCGAACTGGGACTGCTGTCCGTACTTTGTGGAGAAAGGAGACTCATAGCTCCAACGCACACCAGCTTCAACAGTGACATTTTTCACTGGACGCCATGTAGTCTGGGCATACCAGGAATGCGACCACCAGCGGGGCAGCCAGGTAGCCTGATTCCGTTGAAACACACCTTGTCCGACAGTTCCGAGGAGGAAACTTGCAAAAGCATTCCCAGTGTTCGGAACAAACGGAAGCTCTGTTCCAGCCATCCGGTATTGACCGGATTCCATGACTTCAGAAAGGGAATTGTAGCGGGTGCGCATCATCTCATAGCCGAACTTCAGAGTATGTTTACCAGCCACCTTGGTGAAATTTTCCTGGAAAGTGAAATCTTCGGATACGTTGCGTGAAGCTCCACCAGGTCCCAGACCGTAAAACCTGCTCCCTCCCGAATTCTGAAAATCGGGGAAAGTCGCATCAGACACTCCGGGTATTCCGAGCTGTGCTGCCCAGCCCTCTTTGTAGCTTTCCGGAATCGCTGAATTTGCTCTGCGGTTATAGCCCAATCTCATTTCATTAATCATGGTTGGACTGAGTGTGAATGTATCTGAAATCACCACATTCCGTTGATCCAGCGGTTTGACATACACATTGCCATACAGGATTTCTGTCAACTCCCGGACAGGACGTTCCTCACTCCGGTGTCGTACCTGAGAATAACGCCCAAAAATTCGATGATTGATGCTGAACTGGTGATCGATCTTGGCATCGAAACGCTGGAAATCATACGCCCCTCCTGCGTTGTAAGTGAGATTGTTTACTGGTCCGGTGCGCTGCATTGTACCGGGGTCCGACTGTTCTCTCCAGGGCCGGAGTGAGATTAAATTTCTAGCTACGGGATCAATCAGATTTTCTGGAATTCGATTTCCAGGAAACGGATCGCGAATCCATGTTCCGTTTTCCTGTCTTGTGGTAAAGGGATTATAAATTGGAAGACCAATACCTCCAAAATTGAAATCGCCAGCATACATTTCAGGACTTGGCACAGTCACAATTGCTGTTTCACTCAGCTTTTCATAATGCTGCTGGAAGCCCCCAAAGAAGAATGTCTTATCCTTCACAATCGGGCCGGATACTGTTGTTCCCCACTCGTGATAATCAAATTTCCCACTGCGGGGAAGCTGCTCCAGAAATGCTCGATGGATCATTTTTCCATTCGTATAACGATCTTCGATGGACCCATGAAATTGATTCGTCCCACCCCGAAACACAATCTGTAGCTGACCACCTGCCGAATGTCCGAATTCAGCAGGAGTTCCAGTTGTCCACATTTTGAATTCCTGCACAGAATCAAGAGAAGCAATCATTGTGCGTTGATAATCACCAACCTGCCCCACTGCCGGCTCTTTTCCGTTTACTCCATCCATGGAATACCCGATGGCACGCTGTCGCTGTCCGACTGCATGCTGTCCATTGATATTTGTCATTCCTGGCATGTACAGCAGAACTCGATGGACAAACTTCTGCATGACAGGAAGCTTTTCCACAACATCTCCATCCAGAACCTGTCCGGATCCGGCAGTTTCTGTTTCAAGCAGCGGTGGCGTAGCATCTACCTTGACTGACTCGGTTACATTACCAACTTCCAGTTGCACATTGATTCGTGGAGTTTCATTGATGCGAAGGATCAGCCCCGTTCTCTGGAGTCTTTTGAATCCAGCAGCTTCAATATCGAGCTCATAGTTCCCGGATGGAAGATTCGGAATGTAGTAGGAACCTTCGGAGTTTGTCGTATTTTCGTAGACAAACTGTGTTCCTATGTTTCTCGCCCTGACACTCACACCCGGAACAATGGCGCCTGTTGAGTCAGTCACGGTGCCAACAATCGTTGCAGTTCCAGTCGATTGCCCTAAAGCAGAGTACACAACCAGACCAGCAAGAATTAATATACGAATCATTTTCATACCCATCCCACTCCTGAGAGAGAAACTTGGAATCAGCCTTTTACAGCCTGATGAAACTCAGTGAACAGGTCAATAAGGGTGTTCAAAATAATTGAACTGACTAATGTTTTATTTACGAATGTGTGACCAGGGATCGGTCAACGATGTGTGGCTTGAATCCGATCTCAAGGGATACCTGAGCAGCTGTTGCCTTCACCATGGCAGCTATATCTCTTTCAGGCAGACTGTAAAATCGTCGTGCTGCCATTGAGATGCTGATTGCTCCCACAGTGCTTCCTGTCCAATCCCGAATAGAGGCACCAAGACAACAGGCCCCTTCTGCATATTCTTCAAGATCCAGCCCATACCCCTGCGCCTGAGTCTGAGCCAACGCACTTCGAAACTCTGCCATGTGAGTGATCGTGTGATGGGTTGTTTTTTTCATTCCATGCTTTTGCAGGTACCGGTTTATGATTTCCGGGTCCTGATCAGCCATGATGGCTTTTCCTAAAGCAGTACAGTGTGCACCCGTGGGAGCACCAAATTTTGCCTTAAATGGAATCTCTCTTGAATAATCGATCTGCTCTGCCAGAAAGATATCCAGCTCATTTCGATCAAAGATTGCCAGATGTGCTGTTGATTCCAGTTCCTGAGACAGTTTCACCAGATGTGGCCGTGCCGCACCATTCAGTTCGTTACGCTGAAATACTGTTAACCCTAGCTTCAGCAAAGAAACTCCCAAGCGATACGTCTTGGTTTCCGTATTCTGCTCAACAAAACCAAATGATTTGAGTGATGCAAGAATGCGATGCACATCACTGGGAAGTAAATCTGTCCTGCGTGCAAGATCCGTTACTCCCATGCACGGTCTGTCTCTGAATTCATTCAGAATCCGGCAGACTTTTTCAATCGAGGTTGCAGGCTTCATGGCTGATGCCTGATGGAATCTATAACATCTGCATCATTCCGTCAAGCTCCTTGCTCAGGACACGTCAAAAAGCAGAACAGTATAATTTTTGTGACGCAGTGTATTCTCGATTTTTGGCCAGACCTGCTGATGGATATCGCTGGCAACCCACTTCTGCCTTAATTCTTCATTTTCAAATGAAAGGACAAAACGATAGTTCACGTCAGGAGCGATATTCCCCATCAAAGCTTTACGCAGTTTGATTAACTTGACACTTCGATACCCGGGCTGCTTGCTGGCAGCCGGCTTGAAAACTGTTTCGAAGTTCTTCAGCATCTCCTGCTCGCGTGCGGGATCGACGCTAAGATCAACATGCAGTTCGATACCCCGATTCTGGTTAGCAGCAGAGATTTGACTGACTCCTGTTGCCCCTGCAAGAACAAGGGACTGGATACATTTTCTTCGATTTAACTTCATTGGTAAAGTCCTTTCAACCCCTCAACGGCCAGCCTGATCTTATAAATTCCAGTCTCGGCAGTAATGTAAAGAGTCTTTCCGTCATCTCCCCACCCACAATTTGCAGGAGTTTCAGCAGTCGCAATCGTCCCCAGGTGTTTCCCATCCGGATGGAAAACCCAGACGCCTCCCGGACCAGTCGCATACACGTTCCCCTGAGCGTCAACCTTCATTCCATCCGGCAGTCCCTTGCTTGTATTTGCAGTTACATCAGCAAATATTTTCCCGTTTGTCAGCGTTCCATCGGTTTTCACGTCATAGCGCATCCAGATTTTCTTTTGCTCATCAGAATTAGCGACATAAAGAACTTTTCCGTCCGGTGAAAAGGCCAGCCCATTCGGACGACTCAGATCTTTCGATACCAGTTGCAGTTTCTTGTTGACGTATCGATATACTCCGTTAAACTTCAGCTCTTTTCCCGGATCTTCATCCTGTTTTGCCAATCCATATGGTGGATCTGTGAAGTAAAGTGAGCCATCCGGATGAAAGACCAGATCGTTGGGACTATTCAACCGTTTCCCTTGATATCGATCAATAAAAGTTGAAACCTTCCGATCCCGATCAATCTGAACAATGCGCCTGTTTCCATGCTGACAAAGCAAGACTGATCCATCCGGTCCAGCAACCATCCCATTGGGTCCAATGAATGAACCAACAGGAGCACCTGCACCATCAAAACCGCCCGGTCTAAGGATCTCTGTCACCCCACTTTGCGGTGACCATTCACGGACAACATTCCCGAGCACATCACTAAACCAGAGAACACCCGGTGCTCTCCAGAGTGGTCCCTCTGTAAATGAAAATCCATCCGCTACTTTTTCGATCACCGCATCTGCCGGGATGATGGAATTAATGCTTGCATCAATCCGTTGGATTGTCCCCGCAGACTGCTTTTGAGGCTCCTCTATCTTCTGATCTGTCTGTGTTTTCTCACCACACCCAGTCAGCAGTAAGGCCATCATCACAAAGGGAATAATTCTCAACATAGATAGTTCAGCAGTCTAAGTACCCAAGCCATGTGCGTCAATCAACACATTCTAAATATTTGAACTTCACTTATTTCTTTTGAAATCTCTTCTCTGGAGGGCCGGGCTTGACACTGCCTGGAAAATTTGAAATATATATCCGCCACGCATACATCCATGGGGTGGATGTTGCATATCGTTCGCAGCCTTCAAAAGTTGAAAGGGGTTTATGAAGACAGGTTTCTTCCGAACAGCAGCACTACTGTTTCTACTCTGCCCGGTTATTCTGGCACAGCGGGATTTGGGAACACTAACGGGAACAATCAGCGACACAACGGGGTCAGTTGTCGCAGGGGCAAAAATTACAATCACTGAACAGGAAACAGGAATTCAGGGCACTGTTCAGTCAGATTCCAACGGAGTCTATATTCGACCGCTCCTGAAACCCGGACTCTATTCCATTGAAGTGGAAGCATCCGGATTCAAGAAAAGTATTCAGCGGGATATTCTTCTCAACACGGGTGATCGTGTCGGCGTAAATATTCAACTTACCGTTGGAGACATATCTCAGTCCGTGGAAATTACTGCGGCGGCACCTTTGCTGCAAACGGAAGACACAACGCTAGGGAACACATTGCAGGCAAGAGCGGTCAGTGAACTTCCCCTTGGCGGACAGAGAAAGTTCACCTTCCTTGCACCATTGGCTCCCGGAGTGGTTCCAGCAGAACAAGGCGCGCGCGATGGAGCGGGTGGCGGCTTTTCTGCAAACGGTGTCCGATCAAATGGACAGAACAACTTTCTGCTGAATGGCGTTGACAACAACGTCAATGTCATCGACTTCATCAACCAGACAGCCTATGTCATTGGCCCTTCGGTGGAAGCCATCGGCGAAATGAAGGTGGTGACGAATGGTTACTCGGCTGAGTATGGACGTGGCGCAGGTGGTGTCGTCAACGTAACCATCAAATCCGGAACGAACCAGATTCGCGGCACTGTATTCGAGTTTTTACAGAATGACAGACTCAATGCCAACACATGGGAGCGCAATCGGGCCGGAAACTCCCGCCCATACCTTCGGCAAAACCAATATGGAATTGCCATCGGTGGACCCATCATTAAAAATCGAACCTTCTGGTTTGCAGACTGGCAGGGAACCAGAGTTCGATCACTTGCCGGGGTTGTTCCTGGGTTGGGTGGTATCACGAATCCAATTACCATTCCTAAAGAAGCATTCCGCAATGGTGATTTTTCAAGCTTGTTGAGTGGTCAAACATTGGGAGCAGATGCATTAGGAAGAGCCATTCCTGAAGGTGGGATTTATGACATGATGACCCATCGGATGGAAAATGGCAAAGTTGTCAGAGACCTCTTTCCAGGTAACAGAATTCCGGTGAATCGATTTGATCCTGTAGCCAAACGACTGATCGATATGTACCCCAATCCGAATCAGAACTTTGGTGATCGTCTACCGAATCAGAACTATGTTCCGACTGCTCCAGCGAGACAAAACCATGATCAGTTTGATGTCCGTATCGACCATCGATTAACAGATAAGGACTCCCTCTTTGGCAGTGTCAGTTGGTCAAAAGAGGATAAGTTTATTACGTCACCTCTTCCCGGAGTTCTGGACGCAGCGGGTTTCAATGGCAGTGAGGAACAGAATCTGGGACGCAATGCGATGCTCTCCTGGACCAGAGTCTGGTCGCCCACCTTCCTTACAGAAACACGTCTGGCATTCACCCGCCTGGTTACCCAGCGATATCAGGGGAATTCAGACAAAGATCTTTATTCCGAACTTGGAATTCAGGGATATAACCCTACAAATGCTGCCAATCGCAACGGCGGCTTACCCCTGCTGGAACCGGAAGGCTATACCAGCGTGGGTGGAGCGAACTGGCTTCCCACGCGTGAATTCAGCAATGTATGGGACTTCATTCAGAATGTCTCGATCAATAAGGGCAAACACGCTGTGAAATTTGGATATGAATATCGCCCAATCAAGTTCCCGTTTTTCCAGGTTCCGTCTTCTCGAGGACACTTTCGGTTCCAACGGAATCGTACGGGTATTCCAGAGCAGCCTGGACAGACGGGAGATGGTGTCGCATCTTTCCTCCTCGGCTATCCCGGAAATTCAACCATTTCCACAACCAACTTTATCTCTTCCGAGAAGGTTGCTCATGCCTGGTATTTTCAGGATGACTGGAAGGTCACCAGCAAACTCACCCTCAACATTGGAGTCCGGTATGAGCTGTTCTCTCCAACCAGTGAACGGTTCGCAAGACAGGCTAACTATATTCCGGGAACAGCAACTCTGGTCATTCCGCAAGGACGCAACCAGGATGATCCATTGCCTTCCAATTTTGCAACATCCTTCCCTCAGATCAATGTGCAGAGAGGAACATCTGATAAATACCTGATCCCCTGGGATAAAACGAATGTCGGCCCAAGAATTGGAATTGCTTATCAAGCATTTACCAAAACTGTATTTCGCGCCAGTTTTGGACTCTTCTATGGGGGTGAGGAAAACCAGGGAGGAAGTCCCAACCGTGGTCTGAGTGTTCCCTTTAATCAGGTGATGGATCTCAATCTGGACAGCGCATTCCAGCTAGGACATCCCGTTCTGGGTAGATTTTCTGATGGATGGCCCACGGATGTTTTCAACAGAAGAGCAAATATCAGCTTCCGAGGCGTAGAAGAAAACTTCCGTACACCACTGGTGCAGAAGTGGAATTTCACCATCCAGCAGGATCTGGGAGGAAACTCTGCGATCGAAGTCAGCTACATTGGCTCAAAAGGCACACGCCAGTTGATTAACTGGGATCCGAATACTCCCATGAACAGTCCCACCCCTAATGCTGACATTCATTCACGTCGCCTATACCCATGGCTGCTGGGAGGAATTTCGCTCACTTCAACATTTGGTGTTTCCAACTACCATGGTCTCGCCACGAAGTTTGAAAAGCGCTATTCGTCAGGACTGACCCTGACATCTTCCTATACGTGGGGACATGCACTGGCCAATACAGGTACAACATTGTCAGGATCTTCCGGCTTCGGAATGTATGACATCACTTGCGGATTTGCCTGTGAATACTCAAGTGCCGCATGGGATATCCGGCATCGTTGGGTCACCAGCTTCAACTATGACCTGCCGTTCGGTCGGGGCAAGCAACTGGGATCGGATATTAGCCGGGTAGCAGATCTCTTTGTTGGTGGATGGCAGACCAATGGAATTCTGACTTTCTCCACAGGTCAACCATTTACCTTCCGTGCCCAAAATTGCTCTTCTTCTTTTAACTCCTGTCGGCCTGATGCAGTTCCTGGCAAGAGTCCTATGGATGCTCCAGCAGGAGGCAGAACACCAGACCAATGGTTTGACAATACTGCAGCGCAGACGCCTATGGCAGGAACTGGTGGGAACATTGGACCCCAAACAGGCGTTGGACCCGGAATCAAGAACCTGGATTTCTCCGTATTTAAAGATTTCCGGTTTACGGAGCGGTTCAAGATGCAGTTCCGGAGTGAATGGCTGAACCTGTCCAACACTCCTCGCTTCTCTGTTGGCTCCTTAGGCAATACACAGGGCAACAGCAACTATGGTCGATTGTCCGCAACCTTACCGGGTTCGGCCAGAAGTGTACAGTTCGCACTACGCTTTATGTTCTAACGAAAGCGTGATATTCAGGAGCAGTGTGAAGAGCACTGCTCCTCTTCCAGCAATTGTCAGCTCATGAAAAAGATCAGAAGACGCGATCTGTTACTCGGCTCCCCCTCCCTTCTTCAGGCAAGCACCAAAGAACTGCTTCTACCTACTGACATTCCTGATGAACATGGTTTTCGCATCATGTGGTACAACCCCATTGCACCCATTGATCAGGTGGAATGGAAACTTGAAGTTCAGGGTCTGGTTGAAAAGCCCATGTCATTTACGCTGGACCAGTTACGCGCATTACCCTATGAGAAACAAAGTTCGCGTATGAAGTGCGTACAGGGATGGAGCGCCCGTGCGGAGTGGGGTGGATTCCGCTTCAGCACACTGACAGATCTGGTAAAGCCTCAGGAATCTGCAAAGGCAGTCCGTTTTGATTGTGCAGACAAATGGTTTGAGTATATGTCCATCAAGGAGTTATCCAACCCTCGCGTACTTTTTGTACTGGACATGGCAGGAAAACCGCTGTCACCCAGTCACGGCGCACCACTCCGTCTGATTGATCCCACACGATACGGCTATCGATCCGCGAAGCTGATCACCACCGTTACTTTTGTCGAAGAAGGGAAAGGATCAATGGCATGTGATCTGGGCCCCTATTATTCTGCGACTGGTGAGATCGTCGCCGGATACGATACGCCGCTGGACCTTGTCCCTGAAGCAGCTCAAAAGGGAGGCAGGATCGATCCAAAGTATCGGCGTAAGATCAAACGGGGAGAAATCACGGAGTATTGATGTTATCGAAGCGACGGTTTCTTCAGGCAGCAGGACTCTCTGTTGCGAATCGCATTTTTGCAGCTCCCGCTGTGCCTAATCACAAGGACAGAAAAGTCATCATTGTGACTTTTGGTGGAGGCGTTCGCTACTCAGAAACTTTTGCAAAAGAAGGTATTCAAAACATTCCTCATCTGGAACGACTTCGTCCATCCGGCTTTCTATTCCGAAACTGCCAGAACAACGGAGTGCTCTCACACTTCAATTCCACGGCAAGTATCGTCACCGGCAACTGGCAAAGAGTGGATGACTTCGGATTTGAACGGCCCGCATCCGCCACGATCTTTGAAGCATTTAGAAAACAGCGGAAAACAGGTCCGATGGATGCCTGGGCCATCTGTACAAACAAGAGCTTCTCTTCCATTGGAGCCAGCCTGGGAGAGGGAGCGAATGTAGTCCTGCCGAAACAGCTTCTGCTGGATGCTGTAAAGGAAATCGTCTCCAGACCCAAAGGGATGGGAGTGGCAGATCGAAGTAATGTCCAGCAGCGTCTTGAAGCGATACTTCAGGAAGGATATGAAGGGGTTGGATGGACAATCTTCAAAGCCGGGAAGAGTCTTGACCAGCATGTGCAATCAACACTGACTCGTGGACTGGCAGAGTATATCAATGGACCAGAAGCTCCAAGCTCAGGTGATGAACTGACATACTTCATTGCACGGGAAGTGATGCGTGAATTCTCCCCTCGGCTGATGCTGGTCAACTTCTGGGACATGGATGTCGCGCATTGGGGATCCTATTCTCTCTATCTACAGGCCATTACCCGGACGGATCGACTGGTGGGAATGCTCATGGATGAGGTGGAAGCGAATGCAGCATATCGTGACAAAACAACTGTCCTGATCCTTCCCGAACTGGGCCGTGATGGAGACATGAATGCAGCTAACGGATTTCTGAATCATCGGTCAGGTGATGCATCCTGCCGAAACATGTGGCTACTGGCATTGGGTTCCGGCTTCAGCAAAGGAGAAACAGAGCGTCCTGTTTCTCATATTGATGTGGCATCTACTGCAGCAGAGATTCTGGGAGTGAAACTTCAGGCAGCAGGAAAACCGTTACAGGAATTGCTCTGATGTCCCCAACGATCCAGAAACTGATCGACAAAGGGTTATTTGATCGGCTCCCGCCGACATTCTCCACATTTTTTCTGGAACAGATTAAAGACTGGAATACTCTTTTTCCGGCAGAGCAAAGCTACTTTGAACGGTTATTTCTGTTAATTGATGAAATTCCAGGTGCTGATCTCGCTACGTTGTTTTCAACACTGCGGGAAGTTGAGAAAAAGATGGGAGTCAATCCCCGTACCTGGCCTCGTAAGTCATTCACACTCGATCAGGTGGACTTCCTGAACCGTAACGCACATTACCGGGAATGGCGTCAGATCGTTACCGGCATCTTTGCGCAGCTGGACCCGATTCTGGAAGAGGACATTGCACGCCGGGGACGTCCACGATTTTCCGTGGTGATTACTCCAGCAGAGCTCCCGGTGGCCCCTGAACAGCTCTGGCTAAGACTTCAAGGAAAACGGATTCGCTTCACGGAACCGCTGGATCCGGAAGGACATCTGCTCCCGTTGTTTTCCGAAGGTACCGCTCTTCCCTATGATCGATGGATTATCCAAAGCGATCAATTTCTTCCTGAGAACAAGCTGGCAATCAATCTCTGCTATGAAACTTTATCTGCCTATCGGGAACGGCTTTCTGCAGAAGTCCAGAAGGTAGTGGAGGGAGAAAAACTGCGTGGCCCTCGCGAGTTAGGCGCACGACTCCGGCAAATGAAAATTCATCCGAGCGAATCACAGTGGACTCATGATCCGGTCATGGCTGAATTCATCCGAGCCGTACTTCTCGCAGGTAATGGAACACTGTTGCTGAACAATACTTTTGCAGAATGGGCCACAATTCAAGCCATTCGCCGTTCACGGCCATCCATGGTGATGACCAGTTTCGGAATCCGCAACAAGATGAAGCCATTCTCCAGTCTTCTGATCTACGCAGATCAGGAAAAGACCAATGTGATTCCCACTCAAATGGACGTACTTGGCAGCTATGTAGACCTTGAGATTTTCTACCAGTACATCTGGCAGGAGTATGAAAAATACGCAGAGTACAGAAACAATACCGTCCATCTGTTTATGGCATCAGGAATGGAAGAGACACTTCTGCTTGCGCCACGTGATTTCCCGATCAATGGGGATACAAGTCCGCAGAATTTCTGTAAAGCAATCCGGTCATGGATGAATCTCTGAGAAAATAATCCCTCAAATCACGGACAATAAAAGTGTGACCAGACCTCGATTACCTGATGAAGGTGCCATTGTTGCCATTGTTGGAGGTGGTTTTGGAGGGCTTACCGTAGCGAAGAAGTTGAAAGACTGTCCGGCTCGTGTGGTGATGTTCGACCGTACGAATCACCACCTGTTCCAACCACTTCTCTATCAGGTGGCAACAGCCACACTGGCTCCCGGTGATATTGCAGCTCCCATCCGGCAGGTCCTTGCATCCCACAACAACACCATTGTCATCCTGGGGGAAGTGGACAACGTGGATGCAGATAACAAGACGCTATACATCCATGGGCATGAGATGAAGTTTGACTATCTTGTTCTGGCCACAGGAGCTAAACACAGCTACTTCGGCAGAAATGACTTTTCCCGGAACGCTCCTGGAATGAAGGCTCTTGCCGATGCCACGCATGTCCGCGCCCGAATTCTCAAAGCATTCGAGATCGCCGAAAGCGAACTCGACACTTCAAAGCATGCAGAATACCTGACCTTCGTGCTGGTAGGAGCAGGCCCCACAGGGGTGGAAATGGCCGGAGCAATTGCCGAACTTCGCCGCTTCACTCTGCGAAAAGAGTTTCGCAATATCGATCCGCGCTGGGCACGCATCATCCTGATTGAGGGCGGACCCAGAATCCTCGGGCCATTTGATGAATCACTATCTCGTAAGGCCCATCAGCATCTGGAAGACATGGGCGTACAAGTAATTACTGGCAAGCGTGTGGAAGAGGTAGATGAATCCGGTGTCATCGTGGATGGGCAACGCATTGCAACACGCACAGTAATCTGGACAGCAGGTGTTGAACCATCTCCAGCTGCGAAATGGCTGAAGGCAGAAACAGATCGGTCTGGACGGGTAAAAGTTCTTCCGGATTGCAGTGTCCCCGGTCATCCTGACATCTTTGTCATTGGGGATACAGCATCATTCGAGGAAAATGGACATCCCCTTCCTGGCGTCGCACAGGTTGCCATGCAGCAGGGCCGTTATGTGGCGAAAGTGATCAAAGCGCGGTTGACCAATTCTGCTGTTCCTGAGCCTTTCAAGTATATGGACATCGGCAGCATGGCAGTTATCGGCCGTGGCTTCGCTGTTCTGGAATGGGGCAAGATTAAGCTGAGTGGATACTTCCCCTGGCTGATCTGGGCCACCATCCATCTTGCGTATCTTGCAGCTTTTGGAAACCGACTTCGTGTGATGACGCAATGGGCATGGACTTACTTCACCCGTGCAAGTGGTTCACGTCTGATTGTGGAGCCGGAAAAAGAACCACCACACACCGAACTTTGATGACTATCTTTCACTACTGAATTTTGTCCATGAAGAATCACTCAACCATCATCCAGTTGTACAGACTTGTGCCGTCAGGTCTTCTAGATATCATGATGGTTGTTTCTCTTGCCTGAAATCCGAATCTTTCGGGCACATTCTGCAGCGATCCTGCTGTCCCGGCTTCAGCTGAAAAATGAATCCATTCTTCTTGCTCCCACACGAGCCGCCGCTGATGCTGCCGTATGGTCATGGCCGAAACCAACACTGGGCATCCATCGATTTACCCTGACTCAACTGGCCGTGCAGATCGCCGGAAGTGAACGGACACCCGTCACGTCACTGGTTCAGGAATCTCTGGTGGCGCGAGCCGTCAATGCACTGATCAGGGAAAACAGACTGGGCTATTTTTCTCCCATTGCAGATACACCGGGATTTGTCCGGGCAGCAACCGCCACCATCCAGGAACTCCGTCTCAACGCTGCTTCACCATCCGGAGACATGGCCTGTCTGCTGGAAACATATACCAAGCTGCTCGATGAAGCAGACCTTGCAGATCTTGCGGATGTTTTCACGATTGCGGCCCAGGCTCAGAACAGTCCCTATTTCGGTCTGCCATTGGTTCTGCTGGATATTCCTGTTCGCACACAGGCAGAGAAAAAATTCCTGGAATCTCTGATTCAACGCGCACCCTCAGTGACCATTCTGACGCTGGCTGAAGATGATGAGTTTCCTTTTCAGTCTCCGGATTTTCTCATTGAGGATCTGGATGAGCCCACGGACTCCGCACTCGGTTGTATCCGAAAATATCTGTTCACAACGGAACAGATTCCTTCAGGAAATCTGGACTCCACATTTGAATACTTCTCCGCACCGGGCGAATCATTCGAATGCATTGAGATTGCGCGCAGGATTCAGAGAACGGCTCTCCCGTTTGACCGGATTGCTGTCCTGGTGCGACAACCGGCCCGATACCAGTTGCTGATTGAAGAAACATTCCGCAGAGCAGATATCCCCTGTTACTTCTCAGCAGGAACAATCAGGCCTGATCCATCCGCCCGTGCCTTTCTTGCTCTGTTGCGGTGCGCCCTGGAACAGCTTTCTGCCACTCGCTTTTCCGAGTATCTTTCGTTGGGGCAGATGCCGCTTGCAGAAAATCATTCACCCGCCCCCATGGCATGGGAACAGTTCATTCTGGATGCTTCCGTAATAGGTGGTGCAGATCGATGGGAACGCAGGCTGGCAGGGCTTCTTCATGAATTTCATCTGAATGAGGAGCCCGAGTTTCGGATTCATCAGCTACAGCAACTGCAATCATTTGCGATTCCCCTGATCTGCAAGCTGGATCGTCTTCCCCGGCAAGGGACGTGGAGCATCTGGCTGGATGCCTTATCAGACCTTGCGGAACATTCGTTGCTTCATCCTGACGGAGTGACAGAAGTCCTCCAGGAACTCGAGCCATTGCGGGAGATCGGCCCGGTTTCCCTCGAAGATGTCGAATCCCTGCTGAGTGAACGACTGGCCACTCTTCGACACGAAGCACCGCCTCGTCGCGGTGGGCAGGTATTCGTCGGAACTCTCGAAGAAGCACGCGGTCGGCATTTTGATTTGGTCTTCGTGCCTGGACTGGCCGAAGGGCTCTTTCCACAACGGGCGATGGAAGATCCTCTTCTCCTGGATGAAGATCGACGTCTGGTGGGTCTTCCAACCCAGGACACTCGTTTTGCACGGGAACGACTCCTGTTGCGGATCGCTGCGGCAAGTGCGGAAACACTGATCGTGTCCTATCCACGAATGGATACTCTGCAATCCAGAGCACGGGTCCCTTCTTTCTATGCGTTTGAAGTTGTCCGTGCAGCCATCGGCCAGATTCCTGACCTGCATGAGTTTGAGGAGACAGCGCGGCAAGGGGCATCCGTCAAGCTGGGATGGCCCGCCCCCCAGGAACCGGAACAGGCAATCGATGATACCGAGTACGATCTCTCCATCCTTGCCGGTCCGCTTAAAAAGGGCACAGGCCGCTACATGCTGGATGCAAATCCGGTGTTGGGACGATCGCTGCGGTCTCGTGGACGTCGATGGCGTACGAAATGGTTTGAAGAAGACGGACTCATCGGTGAAGCAAGTCTGTTCCTGCCTTATCAGCTTTCAGCAAGACCCTTTTCCGCAACATCTCTGCAGCGATATTCCACCTGTCCCTACCAGTTCGCATTGCATTCCATCTTCCGATTGCGTCCACGCCAGAAATCTCTCGCGATGGAACAACTGGACCCTCTCACTCGGGGCATCCTGTTCCACGAAACCCAGCGATGTTTTCTGGAACAGCTTTCACCATGGAAATCACGACTTGCGGAAGAGCTCATCCCCATTCTGGATGAGGTTCTGGATCAAACCGCACAGCTTTACGAAGAAAAGCTGGCTCCTGCTATCGTCCGTGTCTGGCAAAAGGAGATTGAGAGTATTCGCACAGATCTGCATGGGTGGATTCGTCACCTTGCAGAGGACACAGAGTGGATTCCCATTCATCTGGAAGAAGAGTTCGAAGAAGATGTATTCCAGTTGAAATTACGGGGCAAGATCGATGTTGTAGAGGAGCATGTCGACACACGCACCTGTCGAATTACGGATCACAAAACCGGGAAACCTCCGCAGTCGCCCGTGAATGCAATTGGTGGAGGGCAATTTCTGCAACCACTTCTCTATGTATGTGCGTTTGAACAGAAGTCCGGAAGAAAAGTGGAATCAGCACGTCTGTTTTATGCAACAGAGCGTGGAAATTATCAGCAGATCAATATCCGCCATACACCTCAGGCACAGGAGTATCTCCAGCAGGCACTGCAAGGAATCGCACATTCCATTGAAACCGGATTTCTGGTTCCTGCACCGTCCAGGGAAGCCTGTAAAAACTGCGATTACAGGTTGGTCTGCGGTCCTTATGAGGAGACCCGGATTTCACGAAAACCTCAGGATCTTCTTCAGCCGCTACAACAACTGCGGAGGATCCCATGAATCCTGCAATCTCCGGCCCTGACGCTGCTGCTCGTCACCGCATCCGTTATTCACTGACGGAAAGCCTGCTGGTGGAAGCATCAGCAGGGACAGGAAAGACAACGGAGCTGGTCAGACGAATCACTGCAATTCTTGAGACAGGCCATGCCACCGTGGGCAGAATTGCTGCCGTTACTTTTACCCACAAAGCAGCCGGGGAACTAAAGCTCCGCTTACGCCTCGAAATCGATCAGCGCTTGCGGGATACTTCCAATGCTTCGCTGGAGCATGCACTGACTCATCTGGAAGAAGCATCTATCGGCACCATTCATGGCTTCTGTGCACAGATTCTGCGTGAGCGGCCAGTTGAAGCACGCGTAGATCCCGCATTTACAGAAGTGGATCAGAGCCAGCAGGACAAACTCTATGAGAAGGCCTTTCGCACATGGCTGCAGCAATGTCTGAATGAAGATTCACCCGCTGTTCGACGAGCACTGCTTCGTCCCTCACCTTCGTGGGCCAGTTCCAGTGCGGCTGACAGCCTGCGCTATTCCGGAAGGCAACTGCTTGAATGGCGAGATTACAACGGTGACTGGACTCTTCCTGAATGGGATCGATCATTAGCAATCCAGGAACTGATTGAGGGTATTCGCACGATTCCGGAAAACATCCTGCGCCGGTCAAACAACAAGCCTCTTATCAATTTCCTGCAATGGCTGGCTCACCGTGAAGCCCTAAAAAACAATCAGAACGATGACTTTCTGGAAGCGCAGCTTCTTCAGTTACAACTGGATTCCGGCCGGTTGCAGAATCTGAAAGATCTCCAGTTTCATCTCAGCCGATTCAAGGACAGATCGGATGCGGATCTGGCTGCGCGTCTTCGCCTGGAAATGCTCAGTCTGATCGATCTGTATGAGCAACTGAAGAGAAAATCAGGATCGGTTGACTTCCTGGATCTCCTGATCCGCGCACGAGATCTGGTGCGGGATCATCCATCGGTGCTGGCACATCTCCGCAAACGCTTCACGCATCTGTTCATTGATGAGTTTCAGGACACCGATCCGCTTCAGGCAGAACTTCTACTACAACTCGCGAATCCCCATCAGCTGTTTATTGTGGGGGACCCCAAACAATCCATCTATAAGTTCCGGCGAGCCGATATCGTCTTCTACAATCAGGTGCGAAAAAGACTGGAAGCAGATGGTGTCGGCATCGTCCAGCTCAGCAGAAGTTTCCGTTCCGTTGCTCCCATCCAGCACTTCGTCAACCGGGCTTTTCAGCATCACATGAATGGAGATGAACGAAGCGGACAGGCTGTATATGTCGCGCTGGAAAGCGGAGAGAGAGAAGCAATCGACCAGCCCGCGGTCATCGGTTTACCCATCCCCAATCCCTATGGTTATCGTGGCGGCATTACCAAATCAGCCATCAATGAATCTTTGCCGGAAGCTGTCGCGAACTATGTTGACTGGCTGATCCGGGAAAGTGGATGGAAGGTCCGCAATCCCAGGGACACTCAGTGGTGTGACATTCGGGAAGAGCACATCTGCATTCTCTTTCGCAGATTTACGCATATGTCGAAAGACATGTCCCGCGATTATGTTCATGGACTGGAAGCAAGGAATATCACGCATGTTCTGGTTGGTGCAAAGTCATTCCATGACCGGGAGGAGATCATCACACTCCGCGCTGCACTGATGGCTATCGAATGGCCGGATGATGAGCTCAGTGTCTTTGCCTGCCTCAAAGGGTCATTGTTTGCCATCACCGATGCGTTGCTGCTTCAGTACAGAACGGAACATGGAAGACTTCACCCGCTGAAGATTCCGGAGGAAACCGTACCGGCGCTGACTTCCATCAAGGAAGCACTTCAACTGATCCGGACACTTCATTTCAGCCGAAATCAGAATCCTGTTGCCACCACCATCAATACACTTCTGGAAACTGTGCGGGCGTTCGCATCATTTGCACTGCGCCCAGCCGGACATCAGGTGCTGGCGAATGTGAATCGTGTTCTTGATCTGGCCAGGCAGCATGAGATCAACGGAGGACTTTCTTTCCGCGGGTTTGTGGAGGAACTGAACCGTCAGGCAGAAAACCCGGAATCCTCAGAGTCTCCCGTACTGGAGGAAGGCGCAGCCGGGGTCCGCATCATGACCGTGCATCAGGCTAAAGGTCTGGAATTTCCTGTCGTTATTCTTGCGGATGTCACGGCCAATCTGGCTCGGCAGAAAGCGGAACGCTACATTGACACTCAGCGACGACTCTGTGCAATCCCGCTGGCTCACTGTTCGCCTCTCGATCTCTCGGATCATCAACCGGAAGAGGTGGAACGGGAAAGAGCAGAAGGCATTCGTGTCGCTTATGTGGCAGCCACCCGTGCACGTGACTTGCTGGTGATTCCAGCCGTCAGAGGAGAGGAAGTGGGGGGATGGCTGGGCCCACTGGAACAGGCAGTTCAACAGGAAGGAATTCAGTGGGCGGATGCACGTCTTCTGCAACGGAAAGTACCCGGACTCCACGGACTCAAGGATGAAGATTTTCTGGCTGACTCTGAACGGGCTCAACAAGGAATCGATCGTTATCGCTCCTGGCAGCAACAACGGAAAAATCATCTGGAACAACGTCCCCCTGCCAGCATCCAGCCCATTCTGCCCAGTCTGGACACGATCACTCCCCCGGAGGATTGTCCAATTGATGTAATACATCTGGACCGGATGGGAAATCGTCCACGCGGCCGCAGGTTCGGATCGTTAGTCCATGCTGTCCTGAATGATGAAAGGACCAACCTGCATGTACGCCTGCTGGGAGCAACACCTGAAGAAAAAGCCGAGGCATCCGATATTCTCAACAGAGTAAAAGCTCATCCGATTTTTACGGGGCAACAGAAGATTCTGCGGGAGGTGCCCATCACCTGCCCGCTGGATTCCGGAGAGATTCTGGATGGCGTCATTGATCTGGCTATGTTCGACGGCAGTCAATGGACGATCATCGATTACAAGACCGATCAGGCAGACCAGACACGCTACATTCGCCAGTTGCAGTGGTATGTGTGGGCAATGCGAAAAATGACCGGGAAGCCTGTGCGTGGTGTTCTACTGGCTGTTTAGGATCTCTTCCGCATATAGTGCTCCCGCCGGATCATCCTCATGCTTGAAGAACACAAACACGTCCTTCCCGTCTTCTCTGAACTGCCGAATTTTCTCTGCAATCTCCTGTCTTTCTTTTTTCGAGTATTCGCCCTTGCGAAGACGGAAATAAACAAAATCCGCAGTAATGCGCTCCGGCACGACCAGCTTTTCTGACTCTGCCAGACAGAGAGCAATTCCCCGACTTTCCAGCAGTTCATATACAGGTTCAACAAGCCAGGAAGGGTTCCGAAATTCAAAAGCACACCGGACGCCTTCAGGGAAATCGAGAAGAAACTCCTCCAGCCGGGGAAGATCACAGGCAAGATTTGGCGGAGTCTGAAACAGTACCGGCCCCAGTCGATTTCTTTGCTCCAGAATATTGAGTGAATCAAAAAACTCGCGAGTGAATTCACTCCGTTTTAGCCGCTGAAAATGGGTCAGCTTCTGATGCGCTTTCGGAGCAAAAAGAAATCCTTCCGGTGTATCCCGGATCCAGTTCTCTACAGTCGATTCCGGCAGAAGACGGCGGAAGCTATAGTTAATCTCTACCGCATTCAGACGGGTGCTGTAATGCTCCAGAAATTTCTTTGAGGGAAGTTTTTCCGGATAAAAACCCGGTTTCCAGGAGGGATAGGAGAATCCGGATGTTCCGGAATAAAGTCCAGCCAAAGAACTCTTCCTTTCTTCAACTCCCAGTCTGCCAGAGTGCACCAGAGAGAGGTAGGATGCAGAGGATGCTCAAGATTTTCCTTTCTGCCCTTCTTCTGACTGTTCCGGCATTTTCTGCCGACCCCAAACTTCTGGATGTGCAGAAGATCTGGGATCAGGCACCACATAATGCATTCACCGATCTGGCCCGTCATCAGGGCGAATGGTATGTGACATTTCGGGAAGGAGAGAAACACGTATCCCCGGACGGGAAACTACGGGTAATTGCATCCAGAGATGGGAAAAACTGGCGGTCTTTCGCGCTGATTGAGGATCCGGCAGCTGATTTGCGTGATCCCAAGATCAAGGTGAGTCCTGAAGGAAAGCTACAAGTATTCGGAGCCGCCGCAACAGACAAAGGACACCAGTCTATGGTCTGGGATCTTCCTTCAAAACAGGGCCGTGCCATAGGGGACTTCAATTACTGGCTATGGAACTGGACCTGGAATGGAAAAGAAGGTCTGGGAATCGGGTATCGCACCAAAACCGATGAAAAAGGAGTGCGTCTGTATGGCACTCCGGATTTTTCCACTCGTGTTGCAGACCTCGGGATTGAAGGTTACTCCAATGAATCCCAGATTCGCTTCCGCAAGAATGGAACTGCCATTGCGCTGCTGCGTCGTGATCCCGATGTGGGTCTGCGTGGGGAAAGCAGAAAGCCGTATACCCAATGGGAGTGGACCAAACTGGATGCCCGCATTGGCGGTCCCAACTTTGTTCTGCTGCCCGACGGACGAGAGATTGCCGTTGTCCGCCTCTACGACGGCAAGACCCGCACATCGGTTTGTGAAATCAAGGATGGTAAAGTTCGCGAGATTGTCCAACTGCCTTCCTCAGGGGATTCCAGCTATGCAGGAATGGTAGTGGAAGGGAAGATTCTCTGGGTCAGCTACTACTCTTCTCACGAAGGAAAAACCTCCATCTACCTTGCACGCCTTCAGCTGTAGGAAAATAGAGTTTTCCCCACGTAATGCTCGATCGCATCAGTGTGCATGGCGCACGTCAACATAATCTTCGCAATGTCGATGCCGAAATCCCGCGCAACACACTGACGGTCATCACCGGTCTGAGTGGAAGCGGAAAGTCGTCGCTGGCCTTTGACACCATCTATGCAGAGGGCCAGCGCCGCTATGTGGAAACACTTTCTCCCTATGCCCGCCAGTTTCTCGACCAGATGGAACGACCGGATGTGGATTCAATTGATGGACTCAGCCCCGCCATTTCCATCGAACAGAAGACCACTTCCCGCAGCCCTCGTTCCACGGTGGGGACCATCACGGAAATCTATGATTATCTGAGACTTCTGTATTCCTCCATCGGTATCCCGCACTGCCCGGAATGCGGAACGGAGATCTCCCGCCAGACCACTTCCCAGATCGTGGAACAGATCCTCTCGAATGAGCAGGATCAGAAGGTCATGATCCTTTCGCCCATCGTCCGCGGACGAAAAGGGGAATACAAGAAGGATCTGGAGAAGCTGTCCCGACAGGGATTCGTCAAGGCAAGGATCGACGGAGACCTGCGTGGGCTCGAAGAAGATATTCAGCTGGATCGAAAAAAAAATCACACCATTGAAGTAGTCGTGGACCGGCTGGTGATCAAGGCAGGGATCGAGAGCAGACTGGAAGCGTCCATCGAAACAGCCACGAAACTGGCGGGTGGACTTGTGCTGGTTGTGGTGGTGGGCAAGGAGGGAGGAGACACAGAGCGCCTCTACTCCCAGAAAGCAGCCTGTCCGAATTGTGGAACCAGCGTCCCTGTCATTGAGCCGCGATCCTTCTCTTTCAACAGTCCTTACGGTGCATGTGATACCTGCCATGGACTGGGCAGCAAATGGACATTCGATCCCGATAAAGTCATTGCAGACAGCAGCCGTCCGCTGCTGGAAGGCGGACTGGGACCCGGTGCAGGCTCCAACACCATGGGGCAGCGTCTGGCCGACGCATCCTACCGCTTCAATGTAGATATCGGGCTTCCCTTCAACCAGCTTTCCCAGAAACATCAGGACATCCTGTTGAATGGGCAAGGACGATTTCCAGGGATTATCGGCACACTGGAAGAAACATACGAATCATCGACTGCGGGTTACCGGGAATGGCTCTCCGGCTTCATGTCGGCTACGGTTTGCCCCTCCTGCAACGGACAGCGCCTGCAGCCGGCTTCCCTCGCCGTCAAGGTGCGGGGCATGGGGATTGCAGAATTTACAGCAAGCTCCATTGCGCGCATCCTGAAAACCACAAAGAACTGGAAGCTGGATACGCGCGAAAGCCAGATCGCTGGACGGGTATTGGAAGAAATCATCAACCGGATGCAGTTTCTGGAAGCAGTTGGTCTGGACTACCTCAGCATCAATCGTTCAGCCGCAACACTTTCCGGTGGAGAAGCTCAGCGGATTCGTCTGGCCACCCAAATTGGATCACAGCTGCGTGGCGTCCTTTATGTACTGGATGAACCGTCTATTGGCCTCCATCCTCGTGACAATGATCGTCTGCTGGAAACACTGACAAAGCTTCGCGATCTTGGGAATACCGTGCTGGTGGTGGAACATGATGCCGATACCATCGAACGCGCGGATTATGTCCTCGATCTGGGTCCGGGCGCAGGACGGCTCGGGGGCGATATCGTGGCCCGGGGAACTCCGGCAGATATCCGCAAAAACCAGAAATCGCTCACCGGCCAGTATCTGTCCGGAGCAAAAGAGATCCCAGTTCCGCGCGTGCGTCGCTCCGGCAATGGACAGAAGCTGGTGGTGAGGAATGCCACGGAACACAACCTCAAGGGTGTCACGGCAGAATTTCCACTCGGCATGCTCACAGTAGTGACCGGAGTTTCCGGCTCAGGCAAGTCCACGCTGGTGAACGATATCCTTTATCGCGCGCTTGCAAAGCATGTCTATGGCTCCAAAGCTGCTCCGGGCGCGCATGAAGAGATTCTTGGACTGGAACATATCGACAAGGTCATTGAGATCGACCAGTCAGCCATTGGCCGGAGTCCACGATCCAATCCCGCAACCTATACCGGAACATTTACCCCCATTCGCGAACTCTATGCCATGCTCCCCGAATCCAAAGAGCGCGGCTACAAGATGGGACGCTTCAGCTTCAATGTCAAAGGTGGCCGATGTGAAGCCTGCCAGGGAGATGGACTGAAGCGGATCGAGATGAACTTCCTGCCGGATGTCTTTGTGATGTGTGATGGGTGCCGTGGGCGTCGCTACAATCACGAAACCCTTCAGGTGAAGTATAAAGGGCTTTCCATTGCGGATCTTCTGGAAACTACCGTCGAAGATGCAGCAGAGATTCTGAAAAGCATCCCCACCATCTATCCCAAGCTGCAGACACTAGTCGATGTTGGTCTGGGTTATTTACATCTGGGGCAATCTTCAACAACTCTCTCCGGTGGGGAAGCCCAGCGGATCAAACTGGCAAAAGAACTCAGCCGCCGCCAGACCGGCCGGACCTTCTATATTCTGGATGAGCCCACCACAGGCCTGCACTTCGATGACGTCCGTAAACTGCTGGATGTTCTTCAGAAGCTGGTGGAACTGGGTAATACGGTGCTGGTAATCGAACATCAGCTGGACATCATCAAGGCTGCCGACTGGGTCATTGATCTGGGGCCGGAAGGTGGAGAAGCGGGCGGGGAGATCGTCACTGCCGGAACGCCGGAAGAGATCATCCGCAGCAAGGTAAGTCACACCGCACGGGCACTGGAGAAAGTGCTTCACGCATGACACCTTTCTGGAGCTATGGAGACTTGTTCTTCATCCTGTTGATGTTTCTTCCGGTCACGATCCTCAGTGCCTCATTCATGCAGCACAGACCTGGAGGACTTCTGGCCGGACAACTGATCGGGTATCTGATCTGGTTTGGGTTTATCGCGCTGCTCATCCGCGTGCGATACCGGAAGCCGTTCTGGAAGTCTCTGGGATGGGTTCCCTCACAGCGCTGGACAATTGTCAGCGTTGTTGCAGGACTGGCACTGGTCATCGGAATTGCACTGGCAGGAAGCTTGATCAAGCTCCCGCCCATTGATTCCCCCGTTCAGAAAATGCTGGAGGATCCGAAAACCCTTCCTCTGGCGATTTTTTCTATCGCCATCGTTGGACCAGTGGCTGAAGAATTATTCTTTCGTGGATTTGCACAGCCCCTTCTGGTTCGCAGCTACGGGACTTTTGTCGGCATCTTTTTGACAGCAATTCCGTTTGCGCTGCTGCATGCGCCCCAGCTTCAGATGGCCTGGGCCAATGTCGCTCTCATCGCAGCAGCAGGCATTGCTTTTGGTTACCTTCGGCACTTCAGTGGATCGACCCTTCAATCCACACTGATGCATGCCACCTATAACACCGCTCTGATAGCGGGATACTTCGCAGGAAAAAATCATGGTTGAAACTATTCAGTGGACCGCCGATGGCGTTGTCATGATCGATCAGACCCGGCTGCCCCGGGAGCAGGTTTTCGTCACCTGCAAGTCATATGAAGAGGTCGCCACGGCGATCAAGGACATGATTATCCGCGGTGCACCCGCCATTGGTGTGGCAGCAGCAATGGGTATCGCGATTGGAGTGCAGAAAGCTGGCAACATTGCCGCAGAACTGCCGCACATCTGCGACACATTGGCAAAGACACGCCCCACTGCTGTCAATCTTTTCTGGGCCATCGAACGCATGAAGCGTCGCTATGCAGAACTGGCTGGACAATCTGACGATGAGATCCGAGCAGCCATGATTGCAGAAGCGCTGGTGGTGTATCAGGAAGATATCGCCATCAACCGGGCAATTGGCAGCAATGGTGCAGATCTTGTTCCGGAAGGAAAGACCGTACTGACTCATTGCAACGCCGGAGCTCTCGCTACCGCCGGATACGGAACTGCACTCGGTGTCATTCGTGCAGCAGTGGAAAAGGGCAAGAATATCGATGTCTTCGCCGATGAGACACGTCCTTTTCTTCAGGGTGCACGTCTGACCGCCTGGGAACTGCAGCAGGATGGGATTCCGACAACTCTGATCACTGACAACATGGCAGGCTGGTTCATGCGGCAGGGAAAGATTGGGTGCGTCGTGGTGGGAGCAGACCGCATCGCCGGAAATGGTGACGTCGCCAACAAAATCGGCACATACTCCGTTGCTGTTCTCGCAAAGGAAAACGGAGTTCCCTTCTATGTGGCAGCACCTGTTTCCACACTGGATCTCTCCTTAAAATCCGGCGATGAGATCCCCATTGAGGAACGTCCTTCAGCTGAAGTAACCGATATGTATACGCCGGGTGTTGCCCCCTTGGATATCGGTGTCCGCAATCCGGCATTTGATGTCACCCCCGCAAAATATGTCACCGCCATCATTACGGAAAAGGGAGTAGCCAGGGCTCCTTATGTCGAATCACTGGCTGCTCTGGTGAAATAGGACGGAGAAATGAAAATGGTACGTTTGGCTATGCGCAGTATTGCTTTATTCCTGATGCTTCTGACAGCTGTCTCTGCAGGCGAACTTTCCAACCGTCGCGCTCCGGGATTTTCCCTGCCGGATATGGATCTGAAGCAGCATGACCTCTATGATCTTCGCGGCAAAGTGGTGCTGCTGGAAGTCATGAAGACCGATTGTCCCCTCTGTGGCATCATGGCAACCGTTCTGGAGGACATGAAGAAGAAGTACGGAGAAAAAATCGCAGTTCTCTCTGTGGTCATTCCTCCGGACACACAGCTCACCGTCCGCGCATTCCGGGAACGACACAAACTGACTTATCCCACTCTGTTTGATTGTGGGCAGATGGCCAGTTCCTATCTTAAAGTCTCCCCGTCCCGTCCCCGAATTCACCTGCCCCACTTGTTTCTCATTGATAAAGAGGGCATGATCCGTGACGACTGGCACAGCGAATCTGCTGTCCAGACACCTACTGAACTTTCCGCAGAGATCGAAAAATACCTGAAGTAATGCCATGATGCGCCTGTGCGTTTCTGTCCTGGTTTGTTGTTCACTCATAACCGGGGCAGAACTGCATCAGGCAGTTCGCGCGGGCGATGTCGAAAAAGTTCGTTCCCTGCTGACCACAGGCACTGATGTCAATCAGCGTGATGCCTTAGGCGGCACTCCTCTGCATGAAGCTGCCTGGAACGGCGATCTTGAAATGGTCAAAGTTCTTGTGGCTGCCGGAGCCAACCCCAATCTGCCCCATTCCGAAGGTGGTTCCACTCCCTTTCATTACGCCATCCTCACCAATCACGCCGATGTCGTCCATTACCTTCTCGAACATGGAGCTGACCTCCACGCAAAGTATCGATCCGACTCCACTGTCCTTCATCTCGCAGCCAGTCGAGGACTGACAGAGATCATTGCCCTGCTGATCAAATCCGGCGCAGACATCAATGCCCGTGACACACACGGAATTACCCCGCTGGATGAAGCGGCATGGAAAGGCCAGTTAGCCGCAGTGCGTCTGCTGCTCAACAAGGGAGCCGCCATCAACGCACAGAATCCGCAAACGGGAAACACCCCATTGCATGAAGCTGCCCTCAAAGGGCACGCAGAAGTAGTGGAAGCACTCATTCAAGCCGGAGCCAACATCGACGCACGGAATCAGGAGAAAGCCACACCTCTGGATGAAGCGATCCGGCAAAAACATGCCGCAGTGATGGATGTCCTGATGAAGCATGGGGCCAGACTTCCGCAGGGAGATCCCGGTGCAGCAAAACAGATTGCAGAAGCAGTATTACGAGGCCAGGTGGAGATCGTCAGAGTTTTATTGGAAAAAGGAGTTTCCCCCACCACGCAGACGCCCTCCGGCAGCACTCTTCTCCATGACGCTGCGCTGAAAGGGCAAACAGAAATCCTTGAACTGCTGCTCACCAAAGGAGCTCCGGTGGATCTCCCAAATGCCCAGGGAGCCACTGCCCTGCATGATGCTTCTCTGGCAGGACAGAAAGAGGCTGCAGAAGTTCTGATCCGCCACGGAGCAAATCCCAATACACAGGAAGTGGAATCCGGTGCCACCCCTCTGCATCACGCTGCCAGTTGGGGAAGAACCGCTATCATCCAGCTTTTGCTCAGCCGGAAAGCAGATCCGGATCTTCGTAACAAAATGGGACAGACACCGCTGGACCTTGCGATTGCTAATGAGCACAAGGAAGCAGCATCCCTGCTGGAAACAGCCATGAAATCGCGCTGATTTCCAGAATTCCTGAACCTTTCCCTGCGTAGTGACGTAAAATCAGGGCGTGACTCGACGCCAAATTCTGGCTGCTACCCTGGCTTCACCACTGGCAGCGGCAGAGCGATCCATTCGCTTCGGCGGGCCTGTTTTCCTGAAGTCTGAGGACCCTGTTGCCCTCGCCAAAGAACACCGACGTCTGGGCTATTGCGCAGCATACTGCCCAGCAGTGGAGTTAAAGGATAAAGACAAAATTCGTGCGATTGAGAATGCCTTCCGCAAGGAAGATGTGGTGATCGCAGAAGTCGGTGCATGGGTCAACATGCTGGACCCCGATACGGAAAAGCGGAAGAAGAATATCGCCTACGTCACCGAACGACTGGCGTTGGCCGATGAAGTAGGCGCCCGTTGTTGCGTCGATATAGCAGGTTCCTATAACCCTAAGGTCTGGTACGGCCCGCACCCGAAGAATTTCTCCCAGGAGTTTTTTGATGCCACTGTCGAGAACTGCCGGAACGTAATTGATGCAGTCAAGCCGAAAAGAACAGTCTTTTCCCTGGAGATTATGGGTTGGTGTCTTCCGGACGGAGCCGATTCCTACCTGCGATTCCTGAAGGCAATCGACCGGAAACAGTTCGGCGTCCACCTGGACGTCTTTAACGCCATCAACTCTCCGGAAAAGTTCTATGGAAATGCAAAATTTACCAGAGATACGATTCGTAAACTGGGCCATGCTGTGGCATCCTGCCATGCGAAAGATATCACCTGGATCCCTGAGTTACAGGTTCACTTCACAGAAGTCATTCCCGGCCGTGGTGAAGTGGACTACCGCCCTATCCTGGATGAGATTGCGAAACTGCCCCAGCAGCCTCCCTTGATGATGGAGCATCTGAAAACGCCGGAAGAATACGAAGAAGCCGCGCACCACATTCGAAAAGTGGGCGCAGAGACTGGAGTTCGATTTAAATGACACGACGTGAATTTTCTGTAGCAACCGCTGCAGGGCTGGCTGCTGTTCCTGCCGCCGCCGCCAAACTTCCGATGAAGAAAGCCGTGCTGCTTTCCATGATCGCCGATGGAAACAGCATCGCCGACAAGTTCAAAATCGCACGCGATGCCGGTTTCGATGGCATGGAATGTGGCAACGTCCCCACCATGAAAGAAGCGGAAGAGATCGCAAAAGCCTCTCAGTCGGCAAAGTTGCCGATCCACGGCATCATGAACATGCAGCACTGGAGCAGCCCCCTGTCCTCTCCAGAACCCGGGGTTCCTGAAAAAACCATCGAGGCCATGAAGTCCAGCTTCCAGCAGGCAAATTTGTGGGGAGCCGACACCATTCTTCTGGTCCCGGCTGTAGTCACACCTCAGGTTCGTTATGAAGAAGCATGGAAGCGCAGCCAGGCAAATATCAAGAAGCTGATTCCCTTTGCAGAAAAAGCGAAGGTTTCCATCTGCATTGAGAACGTCTGGAACAAGTTCCTGCTGTCACCCCTCGAAATGGCCCGCTACGTAGATGAGTTCAAGAGCCCGTGGGTCCGTTCTTATCTGGATGTGGGTAACATGCTGCTCTTCGGATTCCCACAGGACTGGGTACGCACACTTGGCAAACAGCGTATCGCCAAAGTTCACTTCAAAGACTTCAAGTTCGCCAAGCGTCAGGCGGAGTTTGTGAATCTGCGTGATGGAGAACTCGACTGGAAAGCTGTTCACGCTGCTTTGACAGAGATCGGATACAACGGCTACGCCACCGTGGAACTCGAAAAAGGGAATGCTGCATACCTCAAGGATGTTGCAAACCGTGTTGACCTGATCTTTGCAGGAGCCTGAAAGGCAGCATGAAAAAGTTTTTACTCGGAATCCTTTGCGGACTGGTCCTCGCATTCGTGCTGGCCATTGTCCTGTCTTTCTCCATGGTTCGACTGGGAGCTGACCGGACCGTGTCCATCGCGGACAACTCCACACTCATGCTGAACCTGGAAGGGGGTATCGCTGAAGTCTCCCAACCCGAAATGAACTTTCCGTTCTGGATTCAGCCTGCGCCTCCCACCGTCCATGAAATCTGGACTGCCATCCGGGCAGCGTCAAAGGATTCACGAGTAAAGGCAATTGCTCTCCAGCCACGCAATGTCGGCGCTGGCTGGGGAAAACTTCAGGAGATCCATGGGGCGATTCGGGAATTCCGCAAGAGCGGAAAGCCAGTAATCGCCTGGCTACGGAACCCCGGAGCACGGGAATACTACCTGGCTACGGCTGCAGACAAGATTTACATCGTCGAAGAAGATTATCTGGATCTCAAAGGGCTTCGTGCCGAGATGACTTATTTCAAGGGGACACTCGACAAGCTGGGTGTTCAGGTGGAAGTGGAGCATATTGGCAAGTACAAGGATGCAGGAGACAGCTATTCACGTACCAGTCCAACTCCCGAATCGAAAGAAGTGATTGGTTCCATCCTGGATGGAATCTACAAACAGATCATCGACACAGTGGCTGAAGGCCGAAAGAAAACACCGGAAGAGGTTCGCACACTGATCGACGATGGTCCATTTCTGGCGGACCATGCGCTGAAAGCAGGACTGATCGATGGTCTGAAGTATGAAGATCAGTTTCTGGACGAACTGAAGCAAGGCCAGCCGGAGGTCAAAAAACTGGCTTTGCGTACTTACATCCGGGAAGCGATCAGCCAGCAGAAAGGGGACAAGATTGCTCTGATTTCTGGAGCTGGTGCCATCCTTCGGGGTAGTGGCCGATCCATTGGCTCAGATGAATCTATCTTCTCTGATGACTTCATTAAACTTCTCAGGGATGCTGGCAAAGACAAATCCTTAAAAGGAGCTATCGTCCGCGTAGATTCGCCCGGTGGGGACGCCATTGCCAGCGATGACATCCTGCGAGAGATGCGCCTGTTGAGCAAGAAGATGCCACTGGTAATCTCCATGTCTGACGTAGCAGCATCCGGCGGCTATTTTATTGCCTGCACCGGTGATCCGATTGTGGCCTACCCCAACACCATTACGGGCTCAATCGGCGTCATCTATGGAAAACCCAATCTCAAAGGGTTGTACGACAAGATCGGCATCAACAAAGAGATTGTCACCCGAGGAAAGAATGCGGCCATCGATACAGACTACGGCCCCATGTCTCCGGCTGCCAGAGCCAAGCTCCGTGAGGGAATTCAGGCCACCTATGACGGCTTTGTGGCACGTGTCGCAGAAGCACGCAAGAAGAAGCCCGAAGAGATTGAGCCCTACGCACAGGGTCGAGCCTGGCTGGGCTCACAGGGACACGAAAATCAGCTGGTGGATCACCTTGGTGGTCTGGATACGGCACTGGACCTTCTGCGGGAGGAACTGAATCTGGAAAAGGGTAGCAACATTCAGCTGATTCCCTATCCCCCCCGCCGCAGCATCTGGGCGCAGTTGATGAATGCGACGCCGGAATCCATGCTGGATGCGGAAGCAAGACTTTGGTTGCAGAAGTATGGCATCAGCTCCATTCACCCGGCCATCCTCAAGGGAGGCATGATGCGGATCATGCCTTACTCACTGGATATCCGGTAATCCCGCTCAGGCAATCGCAGCATAGGAAGCAACGCCAGAACCTTCCAGTGCCACTGCCATCTTTTTGAGAGCCGCCTTGTGAATCTGCGATACACGGCTCTCATTAATCCCCAACGCGCCCCCAATCTCTTTCATCGTCATTTCGTTGGTGTAATACATCGAAACAACTGACTGGTACTTGGGGGGAAGTCCACTCACTGCGGTCCGCAACTTTTCTTTCAATTCACTCTGTTCACAGATCCGGTCAGGCTGATTCTCCGGGTGGGCAGGAAATTCGGGAAGGGGGAGATCTTCCTGTCCCTGCGCTCTGGTGGCAGCAGAAAAGGATTCCACATTCCGCAGATTGATCATCATCTGACGGAAACGCACTACATCCATCTCCATCCGCTCCGCCATCTCTTCATCAGAAGGATTTCTGTCCAGTTCCCTCAGCAACTGGGCTCGCATGGCCTCCACCTGCCGGGATCGCTTTCTCAGATCACGCGAAGCCCAGTCCGCCTGACGCAGGCTGTCGAGTATAGCTCCCTTGATCCGATGTTTTGCATAGGTGGAAAAAGCGACATTCTTCTCTTCACTGAACTTTGTTGCCGCATCCATCAATCCCATCACTCCGGCATGGATCAGGTCGTCCATGTCTACATGGACGGGCAGACTGTCCCGCACACGACTGGCGATTCCACGAACTAAAGATAAATTTTCTAAAACGATCTTATCCCGCTGATCGCGGTCGATACGGGTATCAGGAGTAGCAGCTTTTACTGCAGGAAGTTTGTAGAGGGTGGCGGGCATGTGCCGTGGTAAGGCATGCCCTCCGCCAATTCAGAAAAATACGTTAAACGAATGTAAATCAATGGATTACATTGCGGGCGATATGAATCGTTTTTGTTTCAGACTGGAATTGGAATACCACTTTGAAACGTGAATCCCAAAACGGGATCTCATCAGTTCTTGCGAAACTCAGCGATCCAGGTTTTCACCGCCAGGCCGGCAAAAAAGACCCAGAGCACAAGTTGCAGGGAGCCTTCCTGTGTACGCCAGACAATCAGTGACAGAATCACGTAGCAGGCTATAGCTGTCCAGAATCGATAGCGGTTCATGATTAATTCGATGGCATGTTGTAGGAAAAGCTCAACTGTAGTCGGATGAACTCTCCCTTGAATTCAGTGGGTAAAGGAGGAAAAGGATTGGAAGCGCTGATTCCGGCCACTGCGGCACGGTCCAGCGAATCTGTTCCGGATGGTGAAGCGATGACCAGCTTGGGGACACTGCCTCTCTGATTGATTGCAAACTGGATGGTTACTTTTCCGCGCTGCCCGAACTTTACACTTTCAGGAATTACCGCAAACCAGTTCCGGCGAACAGAGGCCAATACACGAATCAGGTATGGCTTGAAATCCACTCCTTGAGGATCACTCAGCAGTTCCAGCGTAGATCCTGCCTGTCCGCGTTTGGGAGAGGCTGAAAGAGTTGCTCCAGCACCGGCAGGAAGATCAACCATATCAGTGACGACGAGGCCACTGGTGGCTCGTCCGCGCAGATTCGCCCTCACGGCTTCTTCAATGGTAGGAGCAGCAGGCTTAGGAATCGTCATGCGAGGAGATCCGGCAGGAACTCCGGAGGTTGATCCCGGAACTTCAAAGGCGAGCTTCGGTGCGTTGGATGGCAACTGCGGATCCGCAATCTGCGGAAGCTGCGCATCCGGGGTTCCCAATTGTGGAGGGATCGGATCCGGAACAGCAAGCTGCGGAGAAGAAGCCTGTGCAGAAGGAGCCGGAGGAACAAATTTTCGTGGCGCAGGCGCTGCATTGTTCTGTGAAGCCTGCTGCTGGCGTGGCAAAAGTGAATCCAGATTTGCTTCTTTCTGGACTTTGCCTTTATTCGGTTCCTTCTGCGTCATTTCAAATTGCTGATTCTCTTTTGGCAGAACGGGAGCAACCAAGGGGGTCGACTTACGATAGTCCACTACCTGAGGTCGTACATCCTGATAGATTCTGACTGGAGCAGCAGGCATCATCATGAAGATCACCAGCAAAATCAGGTGAACAGCTACGGTCCCCACTGCAGCCTTCAGCCGCTGGGGTGGATACAGAGCTTCTCTGCCCGAGAGAAGGTCGAGTTCCGTTACGACGGAGTTTGAATCAACGGGAACCAAGACTGTGTGCCACTACCTGAGCGTGTTGTTCAATTTTAACAAGGATCTCCAGCGCCACTTCCAGAGCTCTGGTTGCAGATTCCCCGGTGACACGTGGCTTTCTGCGCGTTCGGACACAATCCACAAATTCCGCAACCTCCCGGCGGAGTGGCTCATCCTTTTCCACGACAATGTTCTCAAATCCGATCTGTTTTCCTTCATTTACTTTGACGGCTACCAGTTCCTGTCGTGAGTAATCCATGGATAAATACTGATGGGGGGCAAACAGACGCAGTTTTCGGACCTGTTCTGTGGACGCTCGGCTGGCCGTCAGATTAGCAATACAACCACCGGGAAACTGCAAACGGACATTGGCAATGTCCACACGGGAGGAAAGAATGCGAATTCCAGCAGCACGAATCTCTTCCGGCATCAGCCCTGTCAGTGTCAGGACGATATCCAGATCATGAATCATCAGATCCAGAACCACATCGACATCCAGACTGCGGGGAGTGAATAAGCTCAATCGGTGAATTTCGAAAAAAAGTGGGTGAATATTTCGTTGTGCCAATATTTCGACAGCTGGATTGAAGCGCTCAAGATGTCCGACTTGTAAAATTTTTCCATTTTTTTCAGCTGCCTCATTAAGGCGTCGCGCCTCTTCCATGGTGGGAGCGATCGGTTTTTCCACCAGGACATCCACTCCGGACTCAAGTAACCGACAACCAATCTCTGCATGCGTGATGGTTGGTGTAGCTACCACGGCAGCATCAATATCACCAATAAAATCAAGGATATTTGTAGATGAACGACATTCATATTCCTGAGCCAGAGATTCAGCTCGAGAATGATTAGTGTCCACCACACCTACCAGTTCCGCTCCCGGTGTCTGTCGAATAACCCGTAAATGATTCTTCCCAAAACTGCCGCCACCGACAACTATGATTCTTTGTTTTCTTGAAGAGTCCACTGTTTGGATATCATAACCATGTAGTGGCCTACGCATCTGCCGCTTTTTTGGTATCTCCGTTATCATTGAGCTTGCTCATTGCTCTTATTGCGCTCCTCGCCATCGTATTTATGGTGGGGTGGACAGCTTGGCGCGCTCATCTGAAAAGAATTACTGCTGAACAAGCGCAGCTTGAAGAGATCGTCAGAGAGCGCACGCAAGAGTTACGAAAAGAACGGGACACCGTTCTGGTTGCAAAGTCAAAAGCAGAAGAAGCGAGTAATGCCAAGAGCGAGTTTCTGGCGATCATCAGCCATGAAATCCGTACTCCGATGAACGGGATCATCGGCATGACGGATCTGGCTCTTTCCACACGGCTCACCACAGAACAAAGAGAATATCTGCAATCGGTCAGAGCATCAGGAGAAGCTCTGCTGGCCCTGCTGAATGACCTGCTGGATCTTTCAAAGATCGAGGCAGGTGCGCTGGCACTGAATCCCGCCGAATTCGAACTGAAAGAGTGTCTGCTGGATGCAACCCGTCCAGTAATGGTCGCCATTCACGCAAAAAATATCGATTTCCACATCAAAGTGGATGAGAACGTCCCCTCTTCCCTGATCGGGGATAGTATGCGGTTACGGCAGGTCCTGATCAACCTGCTGGGCAACGCAGAGAAATTTACCGAATCCGGTTCCATCATCGTTCACATTAAGGTGAAAGAATCCACTGAAAAGGAAGCTATATTACTTTTTTCTGTCAGTGATACAGGGATTGGAATCGCAGAGGCCCATCAGGAAATAATCTTTGAAGTGTTCCGTCAGGCTGACACCGGAACAACGAGAAAATATGGCGGAACCGGATTGGGACTTGCTATCTCTCGCCAACTGGTTGAACTGATGGGTGGAAACATCTGGGTGGAGAGTAGTGAAGGGAGAGGGAGCACCTTTTATTTCACAGGCTATTTTGGTATCCCCCCCAAACGGACAGAAATGCCCAGTCAACATGACAGCGGACTCAATATTCTGCTGGTTGAAGACAACCCGGTAAATCAGAAACTGGCAGAGGCATTACTGCGACGGCAACATCATAAGGTGACGATTGCTGCCAATGGCCGCATCGCTGTAGATTTGTTTCAGCAGCAGGAATTCCAGCTAGTTCTGATGGATGTCCAGATGCCCGAAATGGATGGCCTGGAGGCCACACGAAGAATTCGGGAAATCGAGCAGAAGCGGGGAGAGGGGCACATCCACATCATTGCGATGACAGCCTTCGATCAGGAAGGTGATCGAGCCAAATGCCGTGATGCTGGCATGGACAACTTCCTCAGCAAACCAATTGATGCGCGGCTGCTTTCAGCCGCTATCGCAGCCAGCACACAGCCAAATCACTCTTCCGGCATATAACCGACGATAGTCATTCCTGCTTCGTTTGCCAGAGACAGCATTTCTTGCCGGTCCAGGAAAAGGGTCCGCCCAGCATCTACGGCCAGAGCCGTGGTTCCCGTTTCTTTCATGACGCGGATGGTCTCCGGCCCCGCTACAGGAACATCAAACAGCAGATGGCGTCTTCTTCTGGATGCCTTGATCAATCTGAGTGGCTTGCCTTCCACCAGCCTTGCAGCACGACGCAGCGTTTCATCCGTACCTTCCATGGCTTCCACCGCCACGCATGAACGATCCGCAATCACGACGCTCTGCCCCACATCAATGCCTGCCAACGTGTTCGCTACCCTGCGTCCGTATTCGATATCCCGCTTCTCACTGTCATCCGGCTTGCGACGCGTCATGATGCCTTCATCCGCCATCAATGGCTTCAGCAGACGTGTGGAGTCCGCCATCTGGATGCCTTCATCTGCCAGAATTTTGATTACGCCACCGATCAATGCATCGGTATTCTTTTCCCGTAACGACATCAGCAGCTTTGCCAGCCGCCAGTCCGGACGGATAGAGGAGAAGATTTTGGCGTGCTTTACCTGACCGCACATCATGATCTCCGTGATGTTTTCCGATTGCAGGATCTGGATCAGCTTGCTCAGCGCACCGAGTGAGATCCAGTAGGTGCGGACCGCATATTTTTCGATTTCAGGAGATGCTTCTTCCTGGATACCAATGGCAATCACTTCATGCCCCAGACTGCGTGCAGCTTCCAGCGCAAGAATCGGGAACCGGTTATTGCCGCAAAGAATGGCGTACTTCACTTGATGAATCCACGGGAAGAAGAAGCAATGAAGCCCATCAGCTCATCGATTTCTCCGGTTTGCGGAACTTCGCTCTGGATCTTCTCCAGCGCCTGTGTGGTGTTCAGGCCGGAACGGGTCAGCAGGCGAAAGGCTGTCTGCAACGGCTCAATCTGTTCCGGAGAATAGCCTCGTCGCTCCAGTCCGGTTTTGTTTGCGCCAAAGATCTTGTTCTCGCGAACAGAAACGGTGGTGGCAAAGGGAAGCACATCCTGCGTGATGACGCTGTAGCCCCCGATCATTGCATGACGCCCGATCCGGCAGAACTGATGGATCCCTGTAGCTGCTCCGATGACAGCCCAGTCTCCAATCTCCACATGCCCGCCACAAGTAGCCGCATGGGAGAGTACACAGTGACTTCCGATGCGTGTATCGTGCGCGACATGGACGTAGGCCATCAACAGATTGTCGTCCCCGATGGAAGTCAGCATGCCGCCGCCTTCCGTTCCCCGATGAATGGTGACGAACTCCCGAATTCTGTTCCGGTTGCCGATGCGAGTCTCGCTGTCCTCGCCGTGATACTTCAGATCCTGCGGAGCGACACCGACCGTCGAACTCGGAAAGAAGAGGTTGTCTTCACCAATCGACGTCCGTCCATCGACAAAGACGCTAGCCATCAGCCGCGTACGGGCTCCGATCTCTACTGAGGGACCAATGACACAGAATGGACCGATGTCCGCATCCGGATGAATGCGGGCAGCCGGATCAATGACTGCTGTTGGGTGTACTGGCATCGCCTGTACCTGGCTTGGTGATCACCGCGCACATTAGATCCGCTTCAGCTGCGATATCTCCATCCACCAGAGCCTTACCGGAAATCTTCACGGCATTGCTGCGGAAGCGGGTAATGTCCACTTCGATGCGCAACTGGTCACCGGGTTCTACCGTGCGGCGGAAGCGGGCATTCTCGATGGAAGCCAGCACCATCAACTTGTTGCCGGGATCTGGCAGATTCTTCGCCACCCAGACACCCGCCGTCTGCGCGATTGCTTCCACAATCAGCACACCGGGCATCAGGGGCTTTTCCGGAAAGTGTCCCTGAAAGAATGATTCATTTGCAGAGACATTCTTGAGTCCGACGATGCTTTTCTCGCCAATCTCCAGAATGCGGTCTACAAGCAGGAAGGGGTAGCGATGAGGAAGAGCTTCCCGGATCGCCAGCAGATCTAACACCATGAGCAATCGCTATCATAACAGGCGATGGATTTACTCCTCAGTCATGTCCGCCAGCAACAGCCTCAGCTGATCCAGTTTCTGAAAGAGATGGTGGAGTGCGAATCCCCCAGCGACGCCCCGGAAGCGATCCGCCGCTGCAATGACCTGATCGCAACGCACGTTAGTGATATTGCACGCATCAAACGGGTACGGAATCATATCCTGGTTGAGTTTCACCGTCTGGATGGGCCGAAGAAGAAAAAAGAAGGGCAGATTCTGGGACTTGGCCATTCCGATACGGTGTGGCCCATCGGAACATTGCAATCCATGCCCTGGAAAGTGCAGGACGGGCGACTGTGGGGTCCCGGTGTGCTGGACATGAAGGCAGGACTGGCTTTCTTCATTTATGCTGTCCGTGCACTCATCGAGAATCAGATTCCGGTTGCACGAAAAGTGGTCCTGCTGATCAACGCCGACGAGGAAACCGGCAGTGATGATTCCCGGCCATTGACAGAAGCAGAAGCAAAAAAGAGCGTGGCTGTGCTGGTGCCGGAGCCGGGAACAGGCCTTACCGGAAAGCTGAAAACTGCCCGCAAGGGTATCGGCGACTATACCATCCACATCAATGGTCAGGCCGCCCATTCCGGCGTGGATTTCGAAAAGGGAGCCAGCGCCATTCTGGAGCTGGCACGGCAACTGGCAAAGATCGAAACATTTACGGATCTGCCACGCGGAACCACAGTCAACCCCGGTGTCATTTCAGGAGGCACCCGCCGCAACGTCATTGCCGCTGACGCATCCGCACAGATCGACCTGCGCGTGGCCACCATGGCAGAAGCTCGCAAGCTGGATCGCAAGTTTCATCAGTTAAAGGCCATCGACAAGCGCTGCTCCCTCGAAATCACGGGAGGATTGAACCGCCCTCCGATGGAGCGGACAAAGGGAATCGTGCAGCTGTTCCGGCTGGCGCAATCACTGGCTGCGGAACTGGGAATTGATCTGGAAGAATCCGCTACCGGAGGCGGTTCTGACGGCAATTTTACAGGCGCTCTGGGCATCCCGACACTGGATGGAATAGGAGCTGTCGGCGAGGGAGCTCATGCTCCTCATGAGAGTCTGCTGATCGACCGCATCGCCGACCGGACAGCCCTGATTGCAAAATTAATCGCCAAAATTTGACGTTGAACAACTGCTTCGTTAACATAGTGTTGCGGGGTGGAGCAGCCTGGTAGCTCGTTGGGCTCATAACCCAAAGGTCGTAGGTTCAAATCCTACCCCCGCAACCAACTCAATAGCAAAATTTTCATATTCAACAGTTTTAAACTTTTGAATATTCAGGATGTTACAGCAGCTGCATTCTTAATTCATCACGCACTTGCTATTAAGCTTTTGACCTACTTAAATTTCTAAAGCACGTCACATCTGGATTATTGGCAGCTTTCTTTCTGAAATATCTTAGGATCATCACTTATAGACTTTTTGACCATTAAATCAATTGCACTGATAAAGCATAATTTCGCTAACCTCTCCGCCTCAAGCCTCGTCGATGACCAATCATGGCCGAGCTTTTCATTAGTTCCATGAATGGTACGACTACGGCACTCACTATATATATTGTCTATTACGCTATTCAGTGTTCTGCCATCGTTACAAACAGCCTGTTTATCTTCAATTCCAAGCCTCGCATTAATCAACCGCTTAATACCACCTACCTTACCCCCATTTGCAAGTGCATCTAGTGATGCCGAGAACTTGACAACCGACATGAGATCGACTTCATCTCGACAGGCTTCATAAAACCAAAGTAGGGATTGCACCAAAGTATTCATTAATCGCGGCCGACTTGACTCAGTACTTGCGCTTAAAAAGTATGAAATTGCCTCTCCAATTACAGTAAATCCATCCTTGTAGGCTTTGAACTCCGTGCGCCACTCTATCGCTGAAATTGCAGGCCCGTGAGGTAGTCCCACCATATTGTAGTTAACAAGAATCCCGTTGTCGGGTGTAAAGGTTAGTGTTTGTTGGTGGCGCACTCCAGGATCATTCAATAAATTAAATCCTTGCAACGCTTTGGACGGAGTAGGCCATAGCAATGCAATAGCAGCCATTCCTAGATGTGCTGCTACATAAGCCTTGCCACGTCCTGCTTCGGCACCCAACTCTTGAGTACTCACACTGCATACATACGGGCATCCTCCGATTACTTTAAGCACAACTTGCTCGCGCATATCTACTGATGGCTGTTTACATTCACGCAGTTTCTTACCTGCCCAAATGAGGCGAACACGACGGGCAGTGATGGCACTCATCTGTTTATCTTTGACTTTCCGATTAAGCCACGCTTCGCGCGGCTCAAATAATACAGGACCAATCTGGAATGTTGCTACATCGAATTTGCCGAATAGTGTGCACCCAAATGCATGCTCACAATTATTTATAGATGAATATTTCGCAAGTTGTGTATTCACTAAGCCCAACACTTCATATGCACTCTGCGTGCGGTCATCATCCAAATCAATTGATGCAAGTGCCGGCCCGAAAGAGTTTTTCACCAACTGGGTCCATTCTTTATCCGTATGGCTCTGCTTCAGCTGTCTATTTTGCTGTTTCAGTTCTCGCGCAATATCCTTAAGCAATCGCTCCATTTTGGAGGAAGTGTTAATAAATTTGCCACTCCCAATAGCGATTTGGCCAGTAATCGCAATGTCTTCGCCATTCTCCAAAGGACTTAAACCAGAAACCTGACTGCGTGCCAATGCCTCGATTAAATCCTTAACCATCGTCTCAATAGTCAACCTTCGCACCCCTTATCATTCGCGCTTATCATCACCTAATAATTAGGAATTATCTCTTGAGGTTTACTCATGATTTCGATGTATTCGTGGATCGTTAAATTATTGACTGCAAATATCGTGAATTAAGAAATTAAGTCATTACTGGGTGGACTTTAAATACTCATCCATCCACTCACTCACTCGCTTCAACATATCCAACTGATGCTTCGGTTCACGAAATGAGTGGCCTTCGCGTGGATACCGAACAAAAGTCGCGGGCACGCCACGATGGCGGAGCGCCGTGAACATCTCTTCCGACTGTGTGATGTGGACATCGTTATCGTTTTCGCCATGGATCAGCAGCGTGGGAGTCTTCACGTTTTTGATATGTGCCAGTGGTGAAAGTTCCCACAGCACTTTGAAGTTGTCTCCATCCCAGGGGAAGCCGTTGAACTCAGCGTGAATCAGGTCCTGATAGAGTGACGTCGCATAAAAGCTGATCAGATTGGAGAGGCTCGCCACCGGAATCGCAGCGCGGAAACGATCCGTCTGTGTAATGACCCAGTTGGTCATGTAGCCGCCATAGCTTGCTCCCATTACTCCCATGCGATTGGCGTCCAGCTGCGGATACCGGCGAAGCGCTTCATCCACTGCCAGCATCAGATCACGATAATCTCCACGACCCCAGTCATTGATACATCCATCCGCAAACTTCTGTCCGTAACCGGATGAGCCGCGTGGATTCACGGCCAGCACCGCATAGCCACGCGACACGTAATATTGCAGGCTTCCATTGAAGCCATAGCCGTGCATACTGTGCGGGCCCCCATGGATATTGAGGATTAGTGGCAGTTTGCCCGAAGTCTTTATCGGCAGATAGAGAAAGGACTCCACTTCTGTCTGGTCGAAACTGAGAAACCGGAAGGTTTCCGGCTCCACCAGCTTCCACTGCTTTGCTACTTCTGCCCCATATTCCGTCAGCTTTGTCGTTACTCCAGAGGACGTAGTGCGGAACAGGTCGGCTGGCTTCGTCGGCTCACTGAATGTGAAATACACATCTCCGCTGGATGTCAGCTGAAGTCCGGCAGCAGTTCCACGCCACTTGTGAAGCGGAGTGGTTTCGAGCGAATCGATATTACTGCGGTAAGGCACTACAGATCCACGATCCGTTGCCAGATACACTACCGTCTTGCTGTCGGGCATCCAGCGTAGCTGCGCACAGCGCCGATCCAGCGCACGGTTCACTTCGCGGGGAGTTCCCCCTGCATAAGGAATCACCCACACATGCGCGTCTTCCGCCACACTGTCAATCGTCGTGATGGCACGCGTAGTAGCACGATAGGCGATCCATTTACCATCGGGCGAAACCTGCGGTTCCATCTCCACGCCCTGGCTATTCACGACGGTACGCACAGCACCTGAATTCATGTTCACGGCATAGATGTCGTAGTTGAGATTGGCATCGCCATCCTCACCAGGGTTGGCAAGATAGATCACCTCCGGACCTACTCCCCATGCGACAGAGTGCGCATCGCGGCTGTCAGAAGTCAGCGCTTTCGGCTTTGATCCTTGTTTTGCATCCACCACGAAGATGCGGGATCGACGATTGTCGGAGAACTCCGTGCGGGTCTTGTACTGAATGCGATCAATCACCAGTGGGTCCTGCATAACAGGCTGCGGTTCCAGTGTTCCGACAAACGCAATCTGTTTCCCATCCCGTGACCAGGAGATCCGGTTCCCTGCTGCTGCCAGATATGCATTGGGGGTATACAGTTCACACACAGGCTCAATCCCACCCGTTACGCTGCTGGTGGCATACAGAAAAGTTTTTCCTTTGTCCGTACGAAAGAATGCGACACCACGTCCATCCGCAGTCCAGACAACATTCGATGCAGTTGCAGGATCAAACGAAAACTTCCCCTGCAGGTCTTTCCACTGGTTTTTCCGGATACCTGTTGTCCAGTCCACTTCCGGGCTGGCTACTGAAAGATTTCTGCCATCTGGCGAAACCAGAAAACTGGCAGCGTGAGGAAGATTCACTGCGGCTTCTCCCGTAATAGGAGATTGAGCGGCAGCAATCATCATACTGAACAGTAAAAGAAGACACTGGATCATTGGTTTGACTGAGTATAGCCTGTCAGGACCCATACAAACTCTTCAGAATCTGCTTTCTCAATGTGTGTTTCATTCAATCCCACATTGAAGTTTCAGAAGCAGACGTCTCATTTGAGAGAAACAATCTGTGTCCACAATGAAAGAGAGATGATGATTTCTGTCATGCTTCTGCCACTTAGACTTCTGATCCTGCTGATCGGAGTTGCGGTATCGTTCACCTCTCTTCACGCAGAACCCAGGACATTCCAACCCATTCTGAAAAGTGGCCCGTGGAAAGCAGGACATGTTCAGGGCATTGCAGTCGACCAGAAGGGAGGATTCATCTACTATTCCTTCACGACGCTGCTGGTGAAGACAGATCTTAGAGGAAAACTCATCGGCACCATCGAAGGCTTTACAGGTCATCTGGGCGACCTTGTATTTAATGAAGAAGACCGTCGCTTATATGGGTCACTGGAGTACAAGGAACAGCAGGCTTTTTATATCGCAATCATTGATGCAGACAGAATTGATGCAGTTGGCATGAAGGCTCAGCATTCCACCATTTTCAAAACTGTTTATCTGCCGGAAGTGGTAATGGACTATACCGCCGACCTGAATGGAGATGGCAGGTTTGATGGAAATACAGCGGACACACCAGATCATCGATACGGATGCAGCGGCATCGATGGAGTCAGCTTTGGTCCTCGCTTTGGACAAAAAAATGGAAGCAAAAATTTCCTGACCGTTGTGTACGGCATCTATGCAAACACCAGTCGCACAGACAATGATCATCAGGTCCTGCTGCAATACGACGCAACAAACTGGATGACAGATTTTGCACAGACACTGGATGAATCAGCACCGCATCGCAATGGCCCTGCCCGTACCGACGGAAAGTATTTCGTCTATACAGGCAACACCACGTATGGCGTCCAGAACCTTGCCTATGATTCGTACACAAAGCTCTGGCTGATGGGGGTCTATAAAGGGGTCAAGCCATCCTTCCCCAACTACACACTGTTTGCTGTGGAGGCGGATGCTGTTCCGGAAATGAAAGATCTCATCGGGCTGAACGAAAAGGGAATACTGTTACCGCTTGCACAAAAAGGATTGCAGGACACCGCCACAGGGATCCGCGGATGGCATCAGAAAGCGGATGTTGGCATGGTTCCGCTGGGCGATGGATTGTTCTATCTCGCCGTCAACCATGCAGACCAGGGAATGCAGTCAGCAGAGATTTTGCTGATGCGCTGGACGGGCGATCCGGCCCGCCCATTTGAAAAGTTACTAAAGCACAGCCATTGATTCCGCGCCCTGATCACACAGATATCTGGGATAGGATGAACGTTTGACCATGGCATCCTTCATGCAATTCCTCTCTCTTCTCTGCTTTGCTGCTTCATTCTCTCTATTGGCTGATCCTGTTGCGGAAGCCAACCGGGTCATGCAAAACCTGATCAATATTTCCGCCCCCCAGGTCAAAGGAGCTCACGATGCAGAATTCGTGATCGTGAATGATCGTGCCTACATTGTCATGATGGCGAACGACATTCAACCAGGAGAGAGCGCAGAATGGCCATTTGTCTACTGCACGATGTCCATCGTGGATATCCCCACCATGAAAGTCATCCAGCAAATTCCCATGGCAAAAGGAGGGCAGGTTTTCCGCAATCACACTCTTCCTGAAGGAGCCTGCTTTGTCCCTCGCATTATTCAGAAGGACAAACACACTCTCCGGACTTTCTTTGCCAGTGAAGCGCCAAAGAAACGTGAAGCACAGACTTACTATCTTGACTTTGATCTGCGCAAGCTTGAATTCAGCAACAAAATCGAAAAGATGAAAATTCAGACACGTAAAGGCACATTCGATATGCAGCCTTACCGCTTTTATGATGATGCTGCGCTTGATGGATTCAAACGGGAGCGCAAGGACTACGGTATGTACAACATCGATTCATTTAAAAAGTTCGATGGAAAGATCTATGCCGTGATGAATAACTTTGCAGGCGGGCAGAATGCTCTGTCGATCCTCAATAAAAAGATGGATACTTTCACCATTGGTGGACATTACAATCCATCCGGAACAGAAAGGCTGACCGAATCAGCTTTCAACCGTCTACCGGATGGCTCCTGGCTGACAATCATTCGGCAGGATGGAGGAACAAAAAACTATATGTTCTCCACCAGCGCTGATGGAAAGAAATGGACTGAGCCTGCATATCGGGATATTGTGCCCAATGGCGACAGCTCCAAACCTAACTTCGAGAAGTTTGGTGATCAGTATTATCTGTGCTGGCAGGAATCCACGCGAGTGAATGACGTGTCTCGATCCGTATTCAATATCGATGTCTCAAAGGATGGGAAAACCTGGACACGAAAATATCGCTTTGCCACAGATAAGTCTTTCCAGTACTTATCCCTGCATGAATACAAGGGATCGATCTATATCACAGCGACACAGGGAGATCACTCACCCAGCCGTAAAGAACGCGTCATGTTTGGAAAGCTGGAATAGCCTGCTGAACATCAAAGATAAAGATGAAAAAACTGATTGAAGTCACTGGATGGATAGTCTGAAAACGGAGCACCTTCCTGAAACCCATACTTCTGGTACAGTGCGATTGCTGCCTCAAAGGCAGCCCCGCTTCCTGTCTCCAGACTGAGTTGCCTGAATCCTTTCTGTCGGGATTCCTGAATCAGATGTTCCAGAAGAGAAGCAGCAACGCCCCTGCGCAGATAATCGGGATGTGTTCGCATGGATTTGATCTCGCCATGTTCTGTACCGATGCTCTTCAACGCGACAATGCCCGCTATATTTTCCCCATCCCATGCTGTCCAGACTATAATCGCGGGGTTCTTTAAGCCAGACACATCCAGAGCAAAAACATTTGTATTCGGGGACGATGCATGCATCCCTTCCAGATGTAATGAGAGCAATGCCAGCGTCTGCTCACTGGACAGATCATCCACCTGGATCAACCAGCTGGATGAAGAGTCCGTGTTTTGTGTCATTGGGTGCCAGGTTATCTTGCGCGTCGGGCAGCGATAAAGGACTGGACACACAGAATCAGAAACACAGCCGACAAGCCAGCCATCAGAAGCTGCATCAGAATGGGGAATGAAAAATCGGCTCCTGCCGCCAGGGCTTTAATGGGACGCATAGCAGAGCTGATCCCCAGCAATCCGACTAATGCGGCTCCATGCATGGCATGCTTGCGCAGCGATTCATTCTTCGCCACAAAGCCCAGAATCACCAGCACCACTCCGAATACAGCCGGGATGAGCGCAGTCATGCTCACCATGCCCGATCCAAAGTAGCCGCCCAGTCCGAGGACGATCATTGCAATTCCAAATCCGATTGATGTTTGCGCCATGCAGGTTCCTTTTCCCTGTTCCAGGGTGATCTGCCTTAATGGCTGAGACCCGGACACGATTGATCTAACTTACAGCTTGCCAGAAAAGTCATGCCCGGATCTCTACTGACTATCAATTCATCACAAAATTCACATCAATTTGCGTCACCACCTCTACAGGCGATCCGTTCAGGAGAGTCGGTGCATATCTCCACTGCCTGACTGCATCCTGTGCAACCTGCACCAGCAAAGGATGTCCGGAGATCAGCTGCAGATTCTGAATGTCACCATTCCGGCCAATTACGGCAGTGAACCGAACAGTGCCGGATACTCTTGTATCAATCGCCAGCTTCGGATACCGGGGTTCCACACGATGGATGAGCTTCGCCCCCTGTACATTCCCACCAACGGTAATGCGTGAAGGCTGGGGCGCAGTTTCTTGTTTCGGTGATACAGGCGGTTTCGGTGGAGGAGCCGACAATGATGCATCCGGCAAAAACAGACTTCCCGGAATGTGCCGTGAAAAATGTGGAACTCCATTCTCATGAAGACCTGCATCCATCACCTGGATGCCCCCTTCATCGATCATCAGGACATGTTGCGGCACCTGGACCGGAACCGTAAATTTTCGTGGATCAAAACTGCGCTGAACCACACTTGCAGGTTGAGTGGATGGGGGAACCGACACCGGTTTAGCAACGGGTGGAGGTGGAAGAGTAAACACTCCGGACAGTTGCCGGAACGGAAGTGTCTCGGTGAAGAAAAGAGGAACCAGTGCAACGACACCAATTCCCATCGTCTGCACTGCAACGGAAGTGATCAAGGACCAAGAGTTACGGGGAGTACCTGCTGCTTCTACGAATGTTTTTGAGAACATATCGTCTCCTTTGCACAGTTGGACACCACACTGATTCCTCAGGTTCCCTGATGATTCTGGCTGTTTTCAGGCAGATTTCCACCCATGAGGCCCAGACCCTCTCACCAGAAGATGCCAATGGTTCGGAACCACGCAACCTCAGGTCTTCAATGAGATTTTTACTGATTTCTTAAATGCTTTATCTATATGTGCACCGATGCAATCAGGCTTTTTCCAGACGAGCGATCTCGATCTTTTGCATCGTCATCATTTCCTGCATCACACGGGGTGCCCTCGACGGATCTGCCATCAGAGCAGGAAGACCTGCATAATTCACCTGCCAGACAATCCCGAATCTGTCTTTGATCCATCCACACTGCAATTCCTTCCCACCATTGTTGAAATGTTTCCAGAAATGATCGATCTCTTCCTGTGTTTCACACCCAACCATGAAGGAAACAGCCTCCGTCGGGATAACGCCCGGATTTCCGTTGAAGGCAGTAAACTGCTGGCCATTCAGCTCAAAAACAATAACCACTACCGGATTTTCCAAGGCAATCCGCTGGGTGCTCACGATCCTGGAATCTGGAAAGATGGACACATAGAAGTTTGCAGCTTCCTCCGCTTTCTCCAGCCAGAAATGGGGGGTGATTTTATGCTCAATTCTGGTCATTCAACGTCTTCTCCTCTTTTGGTGAATTTGCGCGAAAGATCAGTTCGATGTATTGCCGCAAATGATCAAAACACTGAGCAGCAATTGCCGAATCGCGTTTTGCTTTGGCCAGAATAAATGCACCCTGAACTACAGCCTGCGTAAACAGTTCCAGACCTTCAATATGGGCATCCGGCGCATACTTCGACTTCGCTTCCTCGATATCTTTCGCAATCACTGCCGCATGCTCTTCAATATGGGTTCCACAGAGATTGCTGACTTCCGGGTGTGTCTCAAAAGTCTCCTGAATCATCATTCCGAACAGACAAGTAAAATCCGGAAGGTCTCCTTTCAGAGCGCCTTTCCGAAAATCGACATAACCCAACAACCGATCCACAGGATCAGACTTTTTGCGATACGGGCCCGACGAAAACAGATCCTCTGCCATCTCTGAAAATCGATCTGATGCAGCCAGAGCAAGATCTTCCTTGCTTTTGAAGTGATGAAAAAATCCACCCTTGGTGAGTCCCGAGGCAGCACAAATATCTTCTACACGAGTGGCTGTATACCCTTTTGTGCGAATCACATTAATCGCTGCATCAAGAATTCTTTCTTTGGAATCAGCAACTTGTAGTTTTTTCTTTTCCATACCAACCGGTTTGTATTATTTATACCGACCGGTAGGTATAAATGCAAGCCAGAATCGAAAAGATATATTGATTTGATTCGTCATGTTGTTTTGAACAAATACCAGTTCCCAATGATTTTCTCCAGGTAAATTAATTCATCGGAGGTCATCACTGGGGGTGGAACACCATCCGGTATATAGAGATACCCGACAAAATTATCCACCATTCCCCCAATCATGAATTCAACAGATCCATTTTCCAGCTGTTTTACAGAGGAAAGGAAAAGCTCTTTGGCTTTCTCATCCGTTCCGGGATCACTCTTTTTCAGGGCCTCGACAAGATTTTCAAACTTCTCCAGATTTTGTCGAAGATTACTTTTCAGCTGGGCATCACTACTGATGATTAATTGCCCCTGCCTGAAGTACCTCTCCTCCTCAGCGGTTCTGTTCTCTTTCACTTTCAGCATTCCAACCATGACCCGAATCATTTCCGTCAGGGCAAGAGATCGAACTGCAGCAATTCGCCATCCAGTATCCGATTTCTTCAGAAAGATGTACCAGTCTGTGACATCCCCCTTCTGTTCAACTGCCACGGCAAAAACACACGAATCGGGATAGGAAGCAAGAAGCCTGTATTCCTTTTTTGTTTCCTTTGCCAGATAATCCCCCAGCGTTGGGTCGTTGAGATGGCTCAGCATTTCATCCACGTATGCGCTTTTCTTATCCTTTATTCCTTGAGGTTGAAAAAATGCTTTTACCAGCGCCTCGGGGTCAGAATATTGAGCAAAACATGGAAATCCGATGGTCAGGAGAACGATCAGGAATGAAAGTCTACGGTGCATAGTGGTTGTCAACTGCTTTTTATTCTTACCCGGAATGATCCGTAAAAACTTTCTTCTTGCAATAAAATCAAAAGACCAAAAATTTATGACGAACCGTCGAACATTTGCCAAGTCGCTGATGGCAGCACCTGCGATCCCACTTGCCGCCGCGCAGGAAGCGGATCGCCGTACTCGTGGACTATCTCCACTCACAATCAAGGATGTAAAAGTCATCACGACCAACGGTGGGCGGAATTATCGCTGGGTATTTGTGAAGATCATCACGTCAGAGCCCGGTCTATATGGGATCGGATCAGCGAACAACAACTATCAGACACAGGCAGTGATCTCTGCCATTGAGACCCATCTCAAACCATGGCTGATTGGCAAGGATCCCAACCAGATCGAAGATCTCTGGCAGAGTTCCCACCTCAAAACATACTGGCGCAATGGCCCCGTCAACAACAATGTCCTGAGCGGGATGGACATGGCACTGTGGGACATCAAAGGGAAACGGGCCGGAATGCCTGTCTATGAGCTGTTGGGTGGAAAAGTCCGCGATGCAGTCCCTTGCTATGACCATGTGGGTGGCAGGGATGCAGCAGAAGCGGCAGAAGCGGTTCAGAAGTCGATGGCATCCGGCTACCGGAATATCCGTGTCCAGTTTGGCGGCTATGGGGGTGGTGGATTCATCCCGGCAGGAGAAGGATCACGTCCTGAAGGTGCGCGCGCCATCCCTGGCTTTGATGAAGAGCTGTACGTGGAGCAAGTCACAAAGATGTTCGAGCAGGTGAGAGCCAAAGTAGGCATGGAACCAAAGCTCTGCCATGACGTCCATTCTCATCTCACGGGCATGAATGCTGCGGAATTCTGTCGTCGCCTGCAACCATTGCAAATGTTATTTGTCGAAGATGTGCTGGCACCGGAGCAGGTAGCCTGGTACAAACACATCCGGCAGGTCTGCACCACTCCCCAGGCTGTAGGAGAACTATTCACCCATCCTTTTGAATACCTGCCACTCATCACAGACCGACTGATCGATTACGTCCGTTGCCGTGTGTCAGGCATTGGTGGCATTACACCCGCAAAAAAAGTCGCGACCATGTGTGAGATCTTCGGGACGAAGACCGCATTTCAGGAAGGTGGAGAGAATGATCCGGTGAACCAGCTGGCTGCCTATCATGTGGATATCGCCAGCCCCGGATTTGGTATTCAGGAAGAGAATCACTTCCCACCTTCTGTTTATGAGATTCTTCCCGGCACAGCTGAAATCCGGCGTGGTTATCTCTACGGCAGTGGAAAACCCGGCCTCGGAATCGATATCGATGAAACGCTTGCGGCAAAGACACCGATTCAAATTCCGTCGGATGGTGGTCCGTATAAGTTGGATCGTGCGATGGATGGAAGCGTGGTGAAGCCTTAGGGCTTTGCCACACTTCCCAGAAACAATGAGAAAGCGTCCAATAAGTGCAGCGTCATTATTGAGGAAAGAGTACACACCATCTTCACTAGAACGCTTACAACCTCTTAGGCAAGAGGAATATACTGCAGTGGATATTCATGAAAAATGTAATTCGCTGGTTAAAAAATGGAATTTGGAGGTCAATTACTATAACAGCCCCCCGACTCCGTCATTAGCCAAAATTCCATTTAGCCACAGAAGTTATTACTCATCTCTTACTGACAGGTTAAGCATTGAAACGATTAAATTAATCACAGCCTCAATCAATGAAGTAGGGGTAATTGCATTCGCTACTTGCCTACAAAGAGAATTTAATATTATTGAGCAAATAGAGGTTGCAATTGGGTATCGACGGAGCGATGGATTTGCCGAAGATGTTTCTATTAAGAATAACCTATTCAAAATTGGAATAGGTCACATCGTGGTAAAGAACCTGCTGGATTGTGTCCGGGCAACAATATACACTCAGGCAACCACGCCACATTCCAAATTCATATTTGATTCCTTAGACTTCAAAGAATTTCAGGGCCAGCACCCAGATTCATGTAATAGAATCTACATCCCCACTAATTAGTTCATTTGACAGCATATTTTCACCGATCTTTGGATATACTTGAATTGATCAGGCATGTCCATGAATGAACTTGCCCATTTACGTTCCCAACTCATAACTCGTACTCCGCCCCCCCGAAGCTGACTTCATCAATACTCCCAGTTCAACCAGCTCATTTATATCTCTGAGTGCGGTATCTGCTGAACACTTGGCAATCGAGGCCCACTTACTGGTGGTCAGCTTTCCTTCGAAGCCATCCAGCATTCGATTGATCAGCTTCACCTGCCGTTCATTGAGAGGGAGGCCCGTCAGTCGCTGCCAGAAGCGAGCCTTTTGCAATACGACATCCAGCGTGGCATGTGCGTGGTCAATGGCCCGGTGCAACGTGGCCAGAAACCATTTGAGCCACTCCGTCACATCCAGTGAACCCTTCTGCGTCCGTTCCAGCATCTCGTAATATGCGCCTCGTTCCCGCTGGATCTGCGCGGACAGACTGTAAAAGCGCTGCGGACTTTTATCGGCACGCGCCAGCAGCAGATCACCAATGGCACGGGCGATCCTTCCGTTTCCATCATCGAAAGGATGCAGCGTAACAAACCACAAGTGACCGATCCCTGCACGGATCAGGTCAGGTCCCTGGGCAGCACCATTCAGCCAGGCCAGAAATCGATCCACTTCCCGATCGAGATAATTAGCGGGAGGTGCCTCGAAATGTACGCGTTGACGCCCCACTGGACCAGACACCACCTGCATCGGCCCCTGTGAGTCATTCCGCCATGCACCAATGGTGAGATTCGTCATCCCGGGCAGACCAGCCGAGAACAAAGCCGTATGCCAGCTGTAGAGCCGCTCTCTGGTGACGGAATCAACAGGATGACTTGTTGCATCCAGCACCATCTCCACCACACCCTCTGTTTGACGATCAACGGGAGCCAGTGCCCCAATCTCTATATCCAGTTGGCGGGCAATGGAAGAACGAACCGACGCAACATTGAGATATTCCCCCTCAATCTCACTGGTCTTGACGACATCCTCCGTCAATGTCACGAGACTGGCCTGATCGCGGACATTCATTCCCAGATCCCTCAACCTCCCCAGCAACTCTCCCTGAGCCCGGCTCACTTCCGTCAATGGCTGGGCAAGTTCAGTCAGAGAATAGTGCCAATCGGGCCAGTCATCTCTTTGCCAGATATATTTCCTGTCAGATATGGGTATAATCTCCGCTTACTATGCGGTGATTGTACAGGATATTCTCCGCAAGATCCACCCATTCGCCGCATAATATGCGGCATTTAACCTTACTATTCTCCGCAAAAAGGAAAAGGCTCCCCTTCAGGAGAGCCTTTAGTTCATACAATCAATCGCTTACAGAAGATCAGACGTAAGTCTTAAACTCCATGACATCGCCATCCTGCACGACGTATTCCTTGCCTTCAGTGCGGAGTTTGCCTTGCGCTCGGGCGACTGCATAGCTTCCGCATTCCACCAGATCATCAAATGCAATGGTTTCCGCGGAGATGAATGCTTTTTCGAAATCGGAGTGGATGACCGCTGCCGCTTGTGGGGCCTTGTCCCCAGCCAGAATTGTCCAGGCGCGGGTTTCTTTTTCACCCGTGGTCAGATAAGTCCGCAGTCCCAGCAGATGGTAGGCAGCCTGAATCAGCTTTCCGGCTCCACCTTCCGTGACTCCAAGCGCTTCCAGATATTCAGCCCGTTCTTCTTCAGGCAGAGTAATCAGTTCGGATTCGATTTCAGCCGAAACCACCACCACTTCGCATCCATGCTGACGGGCAGCATACTCTTTCACTTTTCCGACCCACTGATTTTCATCCGGATTCGCCAGGTCTGTTTCTGCGACATTGCAGGCGAACAGTGTGGGCTTGGAGGTCAGCAGGAAGAGAGGCTTCATGATCCCTTTTTCTTCCGGAGTCATATCCAGACTGAACGCATGTTTGCCATCACTCAGATGGGGTTCCAGCCGGTCCAGCAGAGCGAGTTCCGCCACGATTTTCGCATCGCCGGACTTTGCAGCCTTCTGTTGACGCGACCGGCGTTTCTGGACACTTTCCAGATCAGCCAGAATCAGTTCGGTATCGATCACTTCGATATCGCGGATCGGGTCAACGCTGTCCATCACATGCTCGATATCGTCATTCTCGAAGCAACGTACCACCTGAACAATGGCGTCCACCTCACGGATGTGGCCCAGAAACTGGTTGCCCAGTCCTTCACCCTGACTGGCACCTTTTACAAGTCCGGCAATGTCCACGAATTCGAAGACGGACGGCACCAGCTTTTGTGATCCACTGATCTTTGAGAGTACCGCCAGACGATCATCTGGCACGGTGACGACACCGCTGTTCGGCTCAATGGTACAGAAGCGGTAATTGGCCGCCATCGCCTTGCGGCTTTGCGTTAACGCGTTAAACAGGGTACTTTTGCCGACGTTCGGCAGCCCTACAATCCCGGCACGAAGCATAAACCTCCAGTTTACTGCCCCGGATTGAAAAACCGCGCAAATCCTCGAAAAATAGCACTGGGGAATAAACCAACTCAGGAGGGAATCAGAGGGAGGTCAGTGAGTAATAGTGAAGCCACCGTCCACCAGTAGTTCTGAGCCGGTGACATAGGACGCATCGTCTGAAATCAGGTAGCGGACAGCATTCCCCATATCTACAGGGCTTCCCATGCGTCCCAGTGGAATCGATTCGCCGCCGCGCTTCAGTTTCTTTGCAGTAGTAAAGGAAAGCTCGCCGGGCGTATCCGTCCAGCCCGGAAGAACAGCATTCACCCGGATCCGGTGTGGAGCCAGCTCTGCTGCTAAGGTGCGCGACAGACTATTCACCGCCGCTTTTCCCATGTTGTAGGCAGCCGCATCTGGATAATGACGCAGCACATGAACGGAAGAGATGATGACCAGGCTTCCGCCCTCACCTTGTTTCACCATCTGTCGCGCTGCTGCCTGGCAGGAAAAAAATGTACCGAAGAGCGTTGCAGAAAGCGTAGAGTGCAGATCATCTTCCGTGACTTCGAGAAAGGGACCTCTGCGGCTGGAAGCGGCGCAGGCAACCAGCGCATCGATCCGGCCATATTGCCGGACCGCTTCATCGATCATCACCTGGCAGCTTGCCGAAGTCGAGATATCGCAATAAATGCCGTGAGCGGTGACGTCAGTCTGTTGAATCGCGGAAACAGCATCCGCCAGTTCCGGCTGCAGAATATCTGCCAGCACCACTTTTGCTCCGCTGGAAGCCAGAACATGAGCGATTCCGAATCCAATTCCCCGGGCAGCACCCGTAATCAGAACGACTTTGCCGGAAACGCTCACGGGCTCCTATTCTTCTTCCAGGAACTTCTGCTTCTTCAGGATGGACCGTTCCAGTGAACTGATGTAGCCTGTCCACTCTCCATCGACACGATCATCCTGCACCACTGCATTCCGGAAGGTTTCCATCTTGGAATCCATGTTGTCGATCTGGTGAAGCAGCATTGCCTCTGCAAACTGCGGCACTTTGGGCGATCCGAATTCCAGCTGACCATGATGACTCAGGATCATATGCTCCAGCAGCATCCGCAGCTTTGCTGGAAATCCAGGCACAGCCCGGATCTTTTCTCCAATCATCCGCATGGCAATCTGGATGTGGCCGATCAGTTGGCCTTCCGTCGTATAGGAAAACGACCGCTCAAAGCTGAGTTCACGGATTTTGCCAATATCGTGCAGAATGACACCGGTCAGCAGCAGATCTGTGTCGATGTTTTCATAGTGTGCAGCGGTCATCTTTGCCAGCTTGCACATGGAAAGTACGTGTTCGATCAGGCCACCGATATAAGCATGATGAACGGATTTCGCAGCCGGAGCCGAACGATAGGCCCGAGCAATATCCTCATCCGCAAAGAAAGCAGCAAGCAATCCTTTGAGATAAGGATTCGACATCCCGGCGACGATCCCATGCAGCTCTGAAAACATCTCCTGAATGTCCCGACGGGAAGCAGGGAGAAAGTCCGCCAGATCGACATCCCGGTCACTGACAAACTGCATCCGGTGAATGGTGAGCTGTTTCCGGTTCTGAAAAACCTGAACCTGCCCTTTCACCTGAACAAAATCATCGCGATCAAACGTCTCCGTAACAGCGGAGACGTTATCCCACATTTTGGCGTCGATAGTGCCGGTTTTATCTGACAGTGTCAGGCTGAGATAGGGCTCGCCTGTGCGCTTCTGCCGGATATCCTTGGACTGAACCAGAAAAACGGCAGAGATATCCTGATTCGGAGCGAGATCGCTCACATATGGTGATTTCACAGAGTTCTTAATTATTCGACTTCAGTTCTTTTGAGGAGGAAGATCCAGCTTCCTCTTCCGCTACCGAGGTAGAGGTGCCCGGCACCGGAATGCCCAGGAACCGTTTCTTCCGCTTTTGCAGAGCCAGTTCTTCCTTGGAAATTGTTTCTGGCTTCAACTGTGCAGGGTCGGTCCAGGTTGTGTCCTTACCCGGTGCAGCAGCTGTATCCTGCCATCCCTCACGAATTTCAAGGAATGCCTGTTCCCGCAACTGCGTCATGTATGCCTTCATGGCTGGTTCCATCTTTGGACGGAAAAGTTTTTCCATCACTTCGTTTTCGACAATTTCATAGGGAGCCAGACCCGCCTGATGGACATCAACAACCTTCAGGATCAGAAATCCGTTTGGACGCTTGATGGGATCAGTGACATAGTTCTTGCCTTCAGCAAAGACAACTTTTTCAATGACGGGATCAATTTCACCCTTCTTGATGCTGCCAATATCTCCGCCATTGCCGGCAGTATCTGAATCAGAGTTATCTCGTGCGAGTTCATGGAACTTCTCGCCTTTCCGGGCACGTGCAACAAGATCCTTTGCTTTTTTCTCGATTTCAGCTTCACTCCCGGCATCGGACTTCAGGAAAATTTCCTGAAGAAAAATCTGCTCTTCCCGAATAAATTCGTCTTTGTGTTCTTCGTAGTACTTCTGGCGATCTCCTGAAGCGATATTGATTTTTGACTGAACTTCCTGACCGACAACCCTCTGCGTCATCATGGAGTTCTTCGCCTCATCCCGCCAGTCCTCATAGGTGGTACCTACCTGCTGACGAACCATAGATTGAAACTGTTCCTGATCTGCAACCTTAAACTGCTTCATCAGTTCCGCCTGATAACGGGAGAACTGCTGATCCACGTTGATGTTCAGTTCTTTTGCTCTTTGCACCAGCAGGAGTTGATCAATCTTCTCTTTGAGGAAATCCTTTTCGCGATGCTGCAGAACTTCCTGGATCTGTTCATCTTTGGCACCCCGCTGTTTGAGTTCAGCAACCAGAGTCTTTTTCTGGCGAGACAGATCACTGGATGTGATGATGTCACCATTTACCTTGGCGATAATCTGATCGACCACCGAAATTTCAGCAGCAAAAATCCCAGAGATGGCCGCCATGGACAGCAGACAGCGTAGAAGAACCATTTTTTTATTTTACAGCGAGAAATTCCGGATTGATTCCCGCTAAACTCCCATCTCCTGTGCAAATACTTTTTTGAACAGGTTCATCTCCTGCTGAGTGCCAATTGTTACCCGAACAAAATTAGGCATCGCAGGCCATAGACGTCCAACCAGGATATCTTTTCGATACATTGCTTCGATCATTTCCCGCCCTGGCCGTCGGACATCAATCATGATCTTGTTTGAAACCGATGGGACAAAATTAATCTGTTTGGAAATCAGCCAACTGGAAAGATCTTCCCGGATACTCTGAACCAGTTTTCTTCTTTCAGGAACCAGAGTACGCGAGGCTTTCAGACTGGCAGTTGCACCCACCATTCCTGCCACGGGCAGCGCACCAGCGCTATAAACACTCATACGGGAAAGCAGATCAGGACGACCAAATGCAGCCCCGGCCCGGAGTCCGGCCATGCCATAGAGCTTGGAGAAACTACGAAGAATGATCAGATCCTGGTCAGCGGCTACAAGATCGGACATCATATCCTCATTGTGGAAATGTCCATACGCTTCATCCAGCAGAACAATGGATCCGGCTGGTTTGTTTTTCAGGATAAATTCGATATCCGCCCGGGACGTCAGTGTGCCGGTGGGATTGTTTGGATTACAAACATAGATCACCCCCGACTGTGATGATGCCTCCGCCATTTTGTGGGCATCATGAGCATAGGTTTTGGTGAGGGGAACACGGATAACTTCTGCTCCAACCCTCATCGCTGCACGTTCCACCGCCTCATAGCCGGGGTCAGCAGTCACTAAAGGCCTTGATGGGGATGTGAATGCCATGACCACCTGATGCAGTGGTGCACTGGAACCGGCAAAGGGAAGCACATGGCTTGTCTTCAACCCTTCGAGTTCAGCCTGAAGATTGCGGAAAGTATTGGCTTCCTCCCCCAGGTAACAACCTGATCGCCGCACAGATCCATAAATGGCTTCTGCTGCTTCCGGACAGGGACCCCATGGACTTTCATTCGCATTCAGCCGGACTACTTCCCGAGACAGGGAGTTTATCCGGGGAGCAGCCATCTGAGCCATCAGGGGTTCTGTGTAAAGAACCATCGTTGGCGCAAATGCAGCAATGCCTGCAAGAGATCCGAACTGACGGCGGGATACCTGATTCATCTGCCCTCAGTGTAGTCTTCGTATGTACCGGGAACAAAGGCAGGACGACGAATCATTCTTTCCATATCCTCCATAGCCAGTTCTATCCTCTCAGAAACCAGATCTTGTCCAGACAGACTTGCCTGAGCAATTCCCTTTTTTCCATGAAGATGAGTCCCACCAATGATGTGATACATCTCATGAGACACTACTCTCGCCAGAGCACGGCCGTAAAGGCGTTCCCGATGTTCCGGACTACCGGATAATGCTCCTTGCACTACCCTCCGCACATTGTCACAAGAGACATCTCCAAATGGCAGGACTTCACCGGACATGACATGTGACCAGCCAAGGATACGCGATGTCTCAGTACTTTTGTCCGAAGTGGATGACAGGGAGCAGACACCGCGGAAACGAACCAGAATCAGCTCTTCAAATTCTTCATTTGGAAGGACTTCTTCCTTTTTACGAAATGAAATCCGTACGCCGGTTCGGCGAAGGAGATTCCTCACTTCCTCTTCCATTGCCTCCATTGAGGACGTCGAGTATTTCTGGTCGTATTCCATAACAACCGTCAGGTGGGAACCAATGGCGATCCTTGCCTGAGCGGGCACAGGATAAATCAGACATGAAAATGCAAAAGCAATAAAAGCAGCAACGTAGCGCATAAGTGCCTCTCCACTGAGAAACAGGCGATTAACATATGCAGACAACGTGGTCCGCTCACCCAGACAATATATACGACGAACACCTCAATGAAAAAGGTCCTTTTTTAGGAACGAGAGAGAGATAAAATATCGGCCATGAATTCCCGACGTTCTTTTTTCTTCAGTACAGGTGCTGCCCTGGCCTCCCGCATAGTTGCCAAAGGTGCAAATGACAAAGTCCGCATTGCTGTTTTGGGAGTCAATGGACGGGGAAAGGATCACATCAAGGGATTCATGAGTCAGCCGGACGCTGAAGTGGTCATGCTTTGCGATCCGGACCGCAGCATTCTGGACAAGCGCGCCACAGAGTTTGAGTCCACATACGGCAAAAAAGTGGCGGTGGAACCGGATCTTCGCAAGGTCTTCGAAAACAAATCCATCGATGCAGTATCCATCGCAACCCCCAATCACTGGCACGCACTTGCCGCTATCTGGGCTTGCCAGGCAGGAAAGGATGTCTATGTCGAAAAGCCCGGAGCTCATGGTGTTTTTGAAGGCAGGAAACTGGTAGAAGCAGCACACAAATACAAGAGAATTGTGCAGCATGGAGTTCAGTTGCGTTCCTCTGAGGCCATTCAGGAGGCGGTCCAGAAGCTTCGTTCCGGGGTGATCGGTGACGTGTACATGTCCCGTGGACTGGTCTACCGGTGGCGTCCGTCTATTGGCAAAAAGGGTCCTGAACCGGTACCTGACTATCTCAACTACGACCTGTGGACCGGACCGGCACAACAGGAGCCCTTCAGCCGAAGAATTGTTCACTACAACTGGCACTGGACCTGGAACTACGGCAACGGCGATGTGGGTAACCAGGGCATCCATGAAACGGATCTCTGCATGTGGGGCCTGGGCGTAGATACACTCCCTTCACAGATCACCTCCATGGGGGGCAAGTTCACCTTTGATGATGACAAGCAAACACCTGAAGTCCAGACCTCGTTGTATCTTTATCCCGGACCGATCGGCAAACAGAAGCTGATCCAGTTTGAAGTACGCCACTGGTGTACAAACCTGGAAGATGGTGCCGGAGTTGGGAACATTTTCTACGGAACTGACGGATACATGGTGGTCAAGGGATATGACACTTATGAAACCTATCTTGGCCAAAAGAGAGAGAAAGGACCATCGGGCAAGGCTGGTGGAGATCACTACGCCAACTTCATCAAAGCTGTCCGCAGCCGCAAAACAGAAGACCAGAATGGTCCTGTAGAGACTGCTCACCTTTCGAGTTCACTGGCTCATCTGGGAAATATCAGCTACCGACTGGGTCGCCAACTGAACTTTGACCCTAAAACAGAAAAGTTCATTGGCGATGAGAAAGCCAATGAACTTCTGAAGCGGAAATACCGGGCACCTTATGTTGTGCCCGACAAGGTATAGGTCAGGGCTTTAACCGACGGGGTCGACCTTCACCTGATTGTCGACCTCTTTTACCCCTTTGACCTTTTTCGCCAGCTTATTAATCTTCTGACGGGCTTTTTCGGCAGTCACACTACCTTTTACTGTGACAACCCCTTCCTGAACATCGACATCCAGGGTTCCACCTTTGACATCAGGATCATTTGCCAGCACACGGCGGACCTGATCGTAGATCAACCCGTCATCAACAGGTTTCTTTTGCGCCATCACTGGCAGGAGCAGGGCGAGAAACAGAACAAGCTTTTTCATCAGAGGGATGCCTCCATTCTATCCGTTGGTACGCCAGTCCAGCTGATTCACAAACGCTTCGTCTGTTCGCCATTTGGGCCGGACCTTTACAAAGAGTTCCAGGAAGACTTTATGACCCAGAAACGCTTCAATCTCAAGACGGGCATTTGTTCCAATGCGTTTCAATGACTGGCCCTTTGCTCCAATCACAATTGCTTTCTGCCCTTCTCTTTCCACCGTAATGGTTGCCAGAATACGTGTCAATTTTGACGCATCTTCCCAGCGCTCAATATTGACGGCCACTGCATGAGGAACTTCATCATGTGTGACATTCAGAATCTGTTCCCGAATCATCTCGGCAGCCAGATATCTTTCAGGCTGATCGGTCAGATAGTCCGGCGGAAATAAAGCGGCACCTTCCGGCAACTTTTCCAGAAGGGCTTTCAGCAGTGTATCCAGCCCATCCCCCTTAACAGCGGAAACAGGAAAATAATCATCAAACTCGTGCTGTTCCTTGAACTTTTCAATCAAAGGAAGAATCTGACGCTTATCATCCACCAGATCGATCTTGTTCAATACCAGGAACGAAGGTTTCTCTATAGTGCGATGCGCGCGCTTCAATGCATCCAGCGCCTGCCAGTCATCTTCACCAGGCTCTGTTGAAGCATCCACCAGATATACACGAACATCCGGAGCATCCAGAGCTTCACGAACAGAACTCATCATACGTCGATTGAAATAGCTGTCAGACCGGTGAATTCCCGGTGTATCCACAAAGATAATCTGCCCTTCCGGCACAGTCAGTACACCTTGCACGGTTGTTCGGGTAGTCTGTGGCTTATCGGCAACAATCGCTACCTTTTCGCCCACCAGAGCATTCAGCAGGGTAGACTTTCCTGCATTGGGGCGACCTGCGATCGCAACAAATCCACATCGTTCACGCATCTGCATGTTGTCCTTCATCTTCCATAACGCCCCGTGACAGTCGCACACGATCAATTCTTAAATCACTGGATGCCAGCACTTCAATCCGAAGTCCATCTTTTTCCACTGCTTCTCCTGCCTGAGGCACCCGTCCCATCCACTCCGTCACCAGACCACCAATGGTTGTGGACTCAGTGCCTGCACTTCGTTCAAAAGCAAACAGTTCATGCAAATGGTCTACATCGTAGCTACCAGAAACAATATACGATCCATCCGCTTCTTTCAGAACATCCTGCGTCGGTTCATGTTCATCCCGGATCTCCCCAAGAATCTCTTCCACCAGATCTTCCATTGTGGCCAGCCCGGCAGTTCCGCCATATTCGCTGACGACAATCACCATGTGAGCCCCGCTATGCTGCATCTCCCGAAAAAGATCCAGCACCAGTTTGGTTTCCGGCACCGCGTCGATTTCGCGCATGATCTCCCGGACCTTCTTCTTCGCGCGCTGCTGGCCGTCGATCTCAAACATATCGCGGACATGAATGAATCCAACGATGTTATCCAGCGATCCCCGATAGACAGGAACGCGGGAGAACTGCTCATTCACGACAAGCTGTCGAAGATCTTCAAGGGTCTTATCCTCAGAGATCGCCACAATATTGGGGCGAGGTGTCATCACCTCGCGCACCGTCTTTTCCTTGAATTCGATGACCGTCTTGATCAGACGTTTTTCATCTTCTTCAATAATGCCTTCTTCAGCGCCTGCTTCAATGAGAGCCTGAATCTCATCCGATCCCTTTTCTTCCGGATTCTCTTCTTCCGCCAGTTCAGAAATCGTATTCATAAAGCTCAACATTGAGATGAGTGGTCGCATGCTGACAGCCAGAATTCGAAGTAGCGCAGGGGTAGCACGCAGCCATGCTCCACTGGATCTGCGATACAGAAACTGAGGCAGGATGTAGGCGAATCCGATCATCAGAGAGAGCGAATATACCGCAGCTTCTATTGGCTCAACCACAATCACCACAACCAGCACCGGCAACAGAACCAGCAGGATATGCTTCCAGAGCGAAAATGTCAGCGCCCCCACTTCCCGCTTGAGCGCCAGTGGATGTTGAAGATGATCTTCAAAGTAGGTGAGGGTATCGTACTGGCGGGGACGCAGCCGCAGAATCTCCAGGTAACAGGTCTGCACAACTGTAACCAGGACCAAAAGCAACAACCCCAAAACCAGCAATACGATCAGTCCAAAGGCAATCATGCTTCTGCCCTCGCGATGAGTCCTGGGGGAAGTCCGTATTTCTTCCGCAAAACTGCTTCTTTGCGGCCCATCTCTCCCTGATCTGCCTCATGATCCATTCCGGATAAATGAAGAACACCATGCAATATCAGAATCCGGATTTCTTCTTCAATCCGATGGCCATATTCACGCGCCTGGTCTTTTGCACGGTCATAGGAAATGGCCAGTGATCCCAGAAAGAATCCACTTCCATCCGGGAATGAAAGAACATCTGTGGGCTTGTTTTTTTTCCGGAATTTCCGATTCAGAGACTGAAGCTCTTCATCATCTGAAATCAGGCATTCAAAAGACTGACCATCGGCCAGGTCTTTGGACAGCTGATTCGCAAACTGCGCCAGTGAAGAGCGATGAATCGCCGAGCAGCGACGGCGGTAGATGATACTACTCTGACCGGGTTCCATCAGTAATAAGAGGAGGTTGTTCTAACAAAGAGTTTGTTTCTTCTTGATCTGTTTTATCTGGTGTATTTTCGAGACTGAGCGAAAGCTGACGATTGACACCAGTTAATTCATTATATCGATCATAGGCTCGCACCACGCGCTGTACCAGCGTATGCCGCACCACATCTGAATCATCAAAATGAACAAAGCTGATCCCGGCAACGCCCTTCAGAATATCCATTGCTTCCAGCAATCCACTCCGTCGCCCGGAAGGAAGATCAATCTGGGTCACATCGCCCGTAATTACCATTTTTGAATTGAACCCCAGGCGCGTCAGAATCATTTTCATCTGTTCGCCAGTGGCATTCTGAGCTTCATCAATAATAATGAACGCATCATTCAGGGTACGCCCACGCATAAAAGCAATCGGAGCCACTTCAATGGTGTTCCGCTCCAAAAGCTTATCGACTCGTTCACTGTCGATCATGTCATAGAGAGCGTCGTACAAAGGGCGCAAATAAGGATCTACTTTTTCCTGGAGTGTCCCCGGAAGAAATCCCAATCTTTCACCCGCCTCCACAGCCGGGCGAGTCAGGATAATTCTGCTGACTTTTTTGGCCAAAAATGCCGCCACCGCCATCGCTACAGCCAGATACGTCTTACCCGTACCGGCCGGTCCGATACCAAACACCATGTCATTTCGCTCAATGACATCGATGTAGCGGTGCTGATTCACGGAACGAGGGGCAAGAACTTTCTTTCCAAAACTTCTTTGTTTGCCTGCCTGTACCAACCCCCGCAGAGTCACTTCCGTGTCTTCACTGACTACTTTGATATAGCTTTTCAGATCATTACTGGAAAAGGTATTTCCTTCCTTGACCAGGCTGGAATAATCCGTCAGAATCTGCACCACACGCTGCACACTTTGTTCTTCTCCCTCAACTTCCACTTCATCGGCAAGGAGAGAGATCTGGACACCAAAGCTGGTTTCCATCATGCGAATATTCTCGTCACGTGTGCCAAACAGTGACTCGATACCGCGGGTAATCTGGACAGATTGCTTCATTTGGAGGGAAAACACAAGGTAGGGAGTGAACCCTGAATAGGTTCATCCGAGAGATCGGGAAGCCAATTCCGCATCTGCGGAACGGGGTATCTCATCTCCTCCACATTAACATAGCCTCAAGCGAGCAATCCGGCCAATCCCCGACGTGTTTCATAGCGGGAGAGACGGACTCTTAACTCCAGCCGCGATCGCAACAATCTCGATTTGGCTGCGGAAACCGAGATACCCAGGCGAGCAGCCACTTCTGACATCGGAAGCTGCTGAACATCACTTAGTAGGAAAACATTTCGGAGGATTGGCGGAATTTTCCAGATCTCCCGAATAATTGCAACGGCGACCTGTTTATTCCCCAGTTGTTCTTCCGGGGTTGGACCTGGCTCTATAATCTGGTCGACTCGCTGGATCTCAAGGTTGAATTTCTCCTCTATTGACAACAGAGGCATTTTCTTTATCTGCCGTAATCGTGAGAGACACTGGTTTACCAGTATCCTGCTCAGCCAGGTTGCAAACTGGGCGCTCCCTCTAAACTGATCCAGATGTTCAAATGCCAACCAGAAAGCATTCTGGACCTGATCCTCTGCTTCGGCTGAATCGTGAAGAATGGATACGGCTATTTTTCTGCAGGAATGCTGATTTCGGCAAATCAGTTCGTTGAAAGCGCTGAGATTTCCATCTCTCGCCATTTCCAACAATGCTTCATCCTTTAACAGTTTTAATGAAGACTCGGAAAGGTTTTGCATCAAACTGACCACTTTTTACGTCTCTATCAATAGCTGGTTATGCACGACGGTATCAACTCTGATTCTCATGATCCAGTATTAATTAATAAAAATTTAAATTCGGAGGAATTTGTGAGCGTTCATTTAAGTGAAAATAAAGTTGAGGAAGCAGATTCGGAAAGTTTTTTCGAAGAACAAAATAGTGCGGCAATCAAGCAACTGCTTTCATCATATGAGATCGGCAGTAAACTGCGCTCCCTCCGACTCAGAAAGAAAATGGCCCTGATTGATCTCGGTAAACAGACCGGACTTTCAGCCTCCATGCTCTCTCAGTTGGAAAATGGGAAATTGATTCCCACTCTTCCTACATTGGTCAGGATCTCTTCAGTATTCGATGTCAGCCTGGATCATTTCTTTGGCAATCAGAAACAGAAGAACACAATTTTCATTGTCCGGGCAAACGAAAAGGGACTCGCTCAGGCTGTTCCTCAGATTCAGGATCACTGGACCGAGTTTCTGGTCGTGGCACCTCGAGATCGAAGCATGCAGGCTTTCCTCCTCGAGATTGCTGCTTCAGATATTCGGGAAATTCAGGGAAGGAATCAGGAAGGCGGTGAATTTGTCCATGTCCTCGAGGGTTCCCCAATCGTTACCTATAACAAGGAATCTCACAGCCTGAATCCAGGTGATAGCGTTTATCTTGATCCATCTGAGGCTCATTCCTTCCGGAATTCTGGCCCGAAGTCTGCCAGAGTTCTTGTGGTCATTACACCATCCCGATCCTGATCTTTCGCTATCATGACGGACAAAGATGGTCCGTTTGGCGATATTTCTGATCCTGGTCCCATTCTTCCTGTCCGCTGCCGAGTGGACAACATTTCGAATGGGACCTTTTGAAGTTTATACGGACAAAAATCAGAACCAGGCACGATCTACTCTGAATCATCTGGAGCAGCTTCGCTGGGCATTTTCCTACTTCACCGGAAAACAGGAACCTTCCACACTTTGGCCCATACGGGTTGTCGTTTCGCGTCAACCCACATCTAAAAGCCTGACAGCGCTAAATGACGGATGGCACGGATTTTTGAATGAAAAAGAAGATATGCCTGTCGAATGGAACAGACAGATCGTCCAGCTTCTGATCAATCACAATCTCGGAAGGATGCCGAAGGAAATCGAAGAAGGACTGGTACAGGTTCTTTCCACCACCGAAGTCTCCGGAACCCACATCATCATTGGGCAGCCTCCAAAAGATCCGGACCTCAACTGGGCACGCATGCATTTCCTGATGACCAGTGAAGATTACCGATCAAGAGTCAGGGTGGTAATCGCCAACCTCAACAAGGGAGTAGATGCGGATGTCGCCTACCGGAATTCACTAAGCAAGACCGCAGCTGAGATGGATCAGGCAGCGAAAAAACATCTGGACGCTTCTGCAGTCACGACATTCGATCTGGCAGGCAAGCCTCTGAATGCGGCACGGGATTTCACGACACGCTACCCGGAAAAACAGGCAATCCTGCGAACAACCTCTGACAAGAATGAACCCGGAACAGCAATGTTTCTGCTGGAGAAGGGACAACTGGAAGAAGCGTCTCAAACAGCTCCGCAATGGAGCCTTCCCTTCTACGAGCTATCCAAAAAAGAAACGGAGCCAGGCAAGAAAGCCGGACTACTCAAAAAAGCGGCCGAACTCTCCCCCCGGGACCCCAGGCTCTGGACAGAATTCGCACTGTTGATGATGGAGTACAACCGCTGGGAAGAAGCAGATCAGGCATGGGCTCAGGCACTCAGAGCTTCACCGGACTCGGAAACCCGGAACAGCATCCAGAGCCGTCGATCCGCCATGGTTGAATTGCGTACTGAGGCAGAAGCAAACGCCCGTAAAGAAGAAAAACTGGCACAGGAACGCGAACTCCAGCGCTTGAAGAATGAAGCCGTCGAAAGAATTCGCAATGCAGAAAATGAAGCAAACAGTGGAAGCACTCCACCTCCGGCCAAGGTTGAAGCATGGTGGGATGGCCCCAAAGGTGATGCAAAGCTAGCAGGATCTCTGACACGCGTGGACTGTCTTTCAGCAGGGAAACTTCGACTAACTATCCAGGCACAAGGAAAAAACACCGTTTTGTCAGTGAATCAGCCGGAGCAATTTACGATAGAAGGAGAACAGTCCGCGCTCAGTTGTGGAGTCCAGCGACCGGCACGCACGGTCACCGTGGATTATGTTCGGGGAAAGTCTGAGGCCGTCTCAATCCGTTTTCCATGAATATCCCGATCCGCTGGATTGTGGTGAGTGTCTTTCTTCTCTCCTCTTCCCTGAATTATCTGGACCGTCAGATTCTGGCAGCACTGGCACCCGTCCTCAAAACAGAATTTCATCTCACAAATGAGGATTATGGAAAGATCATTTCTGTCTTCTCGATTGCCTATGCCATCGCCTCTCCCGTTGCAGGATGGTTTCTGGATCGCTTTGGACTTACAAGAGGCATGACATTTGCAGTGGCGTTCTGGTCTCTTGCGGGGATGGCACGTGGATTGACCGGAGGCTTTTCCGGACTAATCGGCGCCACCGCTGCTCTTGGCGCAGGAGAAGCTGCTGGCATCCCCGGAGCAGCCAAAGCAGGTGCCACCTATCTAAAGCCCAGTGAGCGTGCTATCGGGTCCGCACTCAGCCAGATTGGACTTAGCCTTGGCGCCATTGCCGCACCCATTATGGCGACATGGCTGGCGATACATTATGGGTGGCGGTGGGCCTTTGTCATTCCTGGGCTGCTGGGATTTATCTGGATTCCGCTCTGGCTGTGGGTGAGGCACAAAGCAAAACCCAATCCTGCAGAGCCACTCGCTGAAGCCATTTCCATTAGTGATCTTTTGCGGCAGAAGCAGATGTGGGGATTCATCATCGGAAATGCTTTCTCTATGTTTGTCTATACACTGTGGACAAACTGGACGACCATCTTCCTCACCACACATCACAGTCTTTCCATGGAGTCCGCGAATAAACTTGCGCCGGTGCCCCACTTCTTTTCCTATGCCGGTGGACTGGTGGGGGGAGCTATCGCCTATCGGTATATCAGCCGGGGGATGCAACCATTGCAGGCCCGAAGAAAAGTCCTATGGCTGGCAGCGTTGTTCATGCTGACGACAGCCCTGGTTCCGCTCATGCCCACTCCCTGGACAGCAGTTCTTATGATCTCCCTCAGCTTCTTCTGGTCCTCCAGCTGGGGGGTAAATTTCTACAACCTTCCGGTGGATGCTTATGGGGCTCGCTCTGCATTCGGGGTTTCCCTGCTGACTATGGCTTATGGCATCCTTCAGATATTTGTCTCTCCTTTCATCGGGCGCACCATTGATCGCTTCGGCTTTGAGCCAGTCTGTTTGATTGCAGCCATCACGCCCCTGATTGGATACATGGTGGTTCAGTTGACAAAAGAGAAAGAAGCACAATGATCCGGCCCGGCACAGAGGCGGACCTCTCCTGGATCAGCGAAATCCTGCGGGAATCGCCAGAGGCGGCACAATGGCTTCCGGAAAAAGATCCGTTCATTGTCCGGGAACCCTATGGCTTCCTCGTATACCGCCAGGTGGCAGCGGATGAACACGAGATCCTGAATCTCGCAGTTGCTGCTTCTGCCCGTCGTCAGGGAATTGCACGGCAACTTCTGCGTCGCGTTCTTTCGATTGGCGGAAGCTGGTTCCTGGAGGTCCGGGAATCAAACCTTTCCGCGCGAAATACCTATCAAAGTGCTGGGTTTCAGGAAGCCGGGAGGAGGCCAAAATATTATTACAACCCGGTTGAAAATGCCGTTGTTCTCGTATGGCAACCATGATAAGGTGAAGGCGTTGGAAGGCCGTTCGGTGACCTCCAACACATCATGAAAGTCCAAACGATTACCACCGAGCCGATTTCTCCCCCCCGCACAGGCTCATTGTGGCAATCCTTACCCAAAAGGAGACAATGCGAATGGATTTAAGTACTCAGGAACTTGAGCAACTGAAGGAACACCTGCTGGCAACTGACGAAGAGTTTCAGACGATTGCCCATCAACACGCAGAGTTTAAAAAGCGTGTCAGCGAAATTGAAGCAAATCCCCATCCTTCTGAAGAGGAGCTTCAGGAAGAAATCAAACTGAAAAAGCTCAAACTCACATTGAAGGATCGGATGCTTGAACTGATCCATCAAAATCGTGAAATTCTGACCGTCTAGGTCAACAGTTTAACTTCAGGAATTTTCAGCGCCCGAACATTTCAGTTCGGGCGCTTTCACTTTGATGAAAGACTTCTGGAAACAACATTCACTGAGCATCATTGCCTCTTCCATTCTGATCTTCTGGATCAGTGCGTATCGTCATGCAGATACGGAATCCCACTGGGGAGGGTTTCTTGGGAACGCCATCGCAGACTGGGCAGGAGTAGTGGCCCTTGTTCTGGCCACCAAGTACATGTATGAGAAAAATTCCAATGAGAGCAATGATCCGCCTCCTGAAAAGCTGCAATGCCCTCCGTGGAAACAATTCATCATCGAACATTCCCTGTCTCTCTTCTTTACAGGGACCGGAATTATCTGGTTGATTGTCTATCTGAACCTGGATACCAATTCAAAACTTGGAGCCATCATGGGAAACATTGTCTCCGAATGGCTCCAGATTATTGGCCTGATTCTGTTAACGAAGAAGTTTGTCGAAGTCCGGTCAAAAGAATAGCCTAGACAAAGGCCATGGTCTTGATCCCGGAGATCTCAAACCTTCGTCGGCATCGCATACTTTTGCAGTTGGCGTGAGTATCCAACAGCACCATATAGCTTTGTGCCTTGGCAAACTTTGCGCGGTCGCGTTCATCCCCACCAGCAGGCAGTCGATCTTTTTTCTTCCGGACAATCCACTTCAGATCGTATGTATCCACCGTCCGGCAGAAGGAACAGTTTAGCTGGGCAGGTTTGGTGGTCTGCGATTCGGTGTAGTAGGCACGTTCATCCATATGTTCGTCGGTTCAGGATTCCAGCTTAGCGTTAACGTGCCGGATCCGACTATTCACGGTTCAGCTTCTCAACACGCCAGTACGGTTTGTCCTTTTCAGCTGTATCCATCGTGAACTGCTGGGATGTTTTTGCAGGGTCATAATCCCGCCATAACCAGGAAAGTGCCTCTGGCAGTTCTGCATTACCGTGAGCCGTGGAATGTGTACCAAGGCTCCAGCGGAAAGCAAAATCATATTCCTTCATCTTGAGGGAATTCGCCATTTGGATATTCTGCAGGGGCCAGGAACCGTGAGCATTTTCCAGATCTTCAGCTCCATCAGAAAGCCAGATCCGGATATTACGCTTCTCCTGTTTGCGGACGGCAAAGGGATATATATTTCCTCCGTCCAGTTGGCTACCCAGTCCATTAGGATTTGGCTTCCACTGGATGCTGGTATAGGTACCAATTCGTGACAATACACGAGCGAACTCATTCGGCTTGAACCATGCTGCTGTAAATGCACAGACGGCACCGGAACTCTCTCCTGCAATTGCGCGTGAATAGCCATCTTTTCTGAGCTTCACAGTCTTTTCCACTTCTGGCAGGATCTCTTCCAATACATAACGCGAGTATTTATCGGTAACGGTGTCATACAGTACTGATCGCATGGCACGATCACCTTCTTTTCCAGGTGCGATAAACACCGAGACCATAGCTGGAATTCGTTTCTGGGCAATCAGATTATCAACCACATGGAGAAGCTTTGCAGGTTTATCGTGAGCCGCGTAGTTCTGTCCATCCTGCCAGACCATTACAGGAGCTGGAGTTCCATCATTTTGCGCAGGCACATAAAACCAGAAGCTGGTTTTCATTCCCGGATAAAGCTTGCTCGCGTGCTCGAAAGGACCGTGGATCTTTCCCTGACGAACACCGGGCTGTGGATAACTCTCCGGACCAAAGGCGGCCAGGTTATTCTTCCCACCGAATGTCTTAGCATCGATCACCCAGTTGAACCGATGAGAAGTGTACGCCTTGAGCTGCCCCTGATAGAACCAGAGATTTCCTGTTTTGTATACATGAAAAGGTGGAGTGTTGTTGATCTGGAGGTGAGGTTCTTTTTCCGAATCAATGGCCCAGACGAACTCAACCCCTTCGCCCAGAACCGCTGTCCCTTCCTTCAAATCCTTTTCGCCCAGCGTATCCCGCAAAGCCTGCTCCAGCGCCGGATCACGCTTCTTCGCCAGTTCAATCAACTGTGAAGGAGTAACTTTTTCTGCATAAACTACCGAGAATGCCAGCACAAACAAGACAAAATTTCGAATCATGATTCCTCTCATTTCCAGACAGAAGAAGATCAATTCTATCTGAATGAAGCTAAAGATGTTTCAGAAAAAGAAAAATCCAGCTGATCGGGCTAGACTGAATAAAAGGACGAGCCACCCGATAACCTGTTGACTCTGTGATAACGTCCTATTAACTGGAGGCTGAACTGATGTCCAATCCACAACCTTGTCACACCATGCAGCGTCGCGCATTCCTGAAGGGCGGAACTGCATCACTTCTTGCTCTCAATGCGTTTCCGTATGCCGCATATGCCGGAACAAAGAAATATGCCACGGATCGCGTAAAGTTAGGCCCGATGAAAATCGAATGCAGCCGTATGGCGATGGGAACTGGCACAAATGGCGCGGGAGGAAGCTCCAATCAGACAAAGAAAATGGGGCTGAAAGGAATGGGCGAGCTGTTTAAAGCTGGTTATGATCAGGGTCTTACATTCTGGGATTCAGCTGACCAGTATGGAACTCACCCGCACGTCAAAGAGGGCCTCAAGGGTGTTCCTCGTGAAAAGGTGACACTGCTCAGCAAGACCCGTGCCAGTACCGAAAAAGAGATGCGCGCGGATCTGGACCGTTTCCGCCGTGAACTCAACACCGATTACATCGATATTCTTCTTCTGCACTGCATGATGGACGACGACTGGCCAGAACGCAAAAAAGGTGCGATGGCTGTCATCTCAGAGGCAAAAGAAAAAGGAATTATTCGCACCCACGGCACTTCCTGCCACACACTTGGTGCACTGAAAACTGCGGCAAAAACACCTTGGGTAGAAGTGGATCTGGTCCGCTTCAATCCTGCTGAAGTCGCCATGGATGCCGATCCTCAGACAGTCCTTGGGGTCATTCGTGAGATGAAGAAGAATGGCAAGGGCATCATTGGAATGAAGGTTCTGGGCGCTGGTCGTCTGCGCAACAAGGCTGATGAAGCCATCCAGTATCACATCTCCCATCAGGAAATCGACACATTCACGATTGGCGCTGAATCACGCGCAGAGCTCGAAGACCTGATCAAAAAAATTCCAGCCGCAAGCACACGTGGCTAATCAATCATTACAAGGAGGAAATATATACATCATGAAAAAGACATCTCTGGTCCTTACATTTGCAACACTCGCTCTGGCTGGCGGACTTGTCGCCCAGGCCAAAAAGAAATTCCCCATTCTGCAGCCGCAGATGGAAGTAGTGGGCTCCAGCTATTCCAGTCCAGCTGCCAAATTGGGTGAGAAGCCACAGGATGCATGGTCCCCCACCACCTTCGGTGCGTCAGTGGATGGAAAGCCACAGCCCGGCAAGATCACCACATTGGTTGGAGAAATCGTGGACTTCTCCTGCTACCTCCAGGTTGGAAAACATGGAGACAAGCACCGCGCTTGTGGACAAAAGTGCCTCCAGACTGGACAGCCGATCGGACTGCTGACACAGGACGGAAATCTGTATCTGTTGATGGAAGAAGAACATGATCCTCGCCGTGATGGTCAGACGTCTGCATTCCGTAAAAAAGCAGCAGAGCATACCGCACACATCCTGGAAGTTACCGGAACACTTTCTTCGCATGCAGGTTACAGCGCCCTGTATGTACACGGATTTGCTGAATAATTAAAACAACATAGACCGCTTTCGGGAGAGACTTTTCGATGAGAAATTGGTTTGCGAGGCTGGTGCTTGTTGCACCAGCCCTTTTTATTACCGTGGTTGCACAACCCGCCCAGGAGTTGAAGGTACCACTTGGACTGACACCTGTCCGGTTCCCCAGAAATAATCCTTATACACCGGAGAAAGCTGAATTAGGGAAACTCCTCTATTTTGATCCCCGGCTTTCTGCAGACGAGACAATCTCCTGCGCCACCTGTCACCATCCCAAATTTGCCTATGCGGATGGGAAAGCTGTTTCAGATGGTATTCGTGGACAAAAAGGTGGACGAAGTGCACCCACCGTCATTAATCGTGCATACTCACTCGCCCAGTTCTGGGATGGTCGCGCGAAATCCCTGGAAGATCAGGCAATTGGCCCCATGGCAAACCCGATCGAAATGGGAAATACACACGAAGCTGTCGTGGCAAATCTTCGAAAGGTTGAAGGCTACAAGAAGCTCTTCAAGCAGGTTTTCGGTAACGACGAGATCGACATTGATCAGGTAGCAATGGCAATCGCAACATTTGAGCGGACCGTGCTGTCTGGAAATGCTCCCTATGACCGCTACAAGGCAGGGGATAAGAAAGCCATGTCAGAGTCGCAAATCCGCGGCATGAATGTCTATTTCAACAAGGCCAAGTGTGATCAGTGCCATGAAGGCATCAACTTCACCACTAACGCTTATCACAACCTGGGTGTTGGCATGGATAAACCGAGTCCGGACAAGGGCCGGATGGATTTCACCGGAAAAGAAGCTGACTATGGCGCTTTCAAAACTCCCACACTTCGTGATATTGAATTAACTGCCCCTTACATGCATGATGGTTCGCTCAAGACCCTGGAAGAAGTGGTGGACTATTACGACAAAGGTGGAATCGCCAACAAAAACCTGGATGAAAAGATGAAGCCCCTCAATCTGTCCGCACAGGAAAAGAAGGATCTTGTCGCTTTCATGAAAGCCCTGACGGGCGAAGGTGGATGGCGGGATATTAAAGAACCAACGGAATTCCCGAAGTGACCAATCGCAGAAACTTTATCTTGACCGCAGGTACCGGGCTGATGCTCGGTGCCTGCAATCGCAGTGAGAAAAAAACAGTGGGTGTAGTTCCCAAGGGACGCGCTCACCTCTTCTGGCAATCCGTCCATGCCGGAGCAGTCAAGGCATCCCAGGAAAAAGACGTAGAAGTAGTCTGGAATGGCCCCGCGACCGAAACAGATTTCAATGGTCAGCTTCAAATTGTGGAAGCCATGATCAATCGGCGGGTAGACGCCATCTGCCTCGCCCCCATCGACAAGAAGGCAATGGTCAGTGTTGTCGATCGTGCAGCCGCACAGAATATTCCCGTCATCATCTTTGACTCTGGCATCGAAACCGAAAAATTCACCTCGCAGGTAGCAACGGATAACTACCAGGCAGGCGCACTTGGAGCGGAACGTATGGGAGAAATTCTTCAGGGCAAAGGACAGATCGTAATGGTTGCTGTCCAGCCCGGAGCAGATTCCACCATGCAGCGCGAACAGGGTTTCGAGGACAAGATCAAAAAGGATTTCCCCGGAATCACCATCGCCGACAAGCGCTATGGCATGGCTGATTTTGCCAAATCCCGTGCAATCACGGAAAACATGCTGACCGCATTTCCCAAGCTTGATGGAGTATTTGCATCCAACGAATCCAGTTCTGTTGGTGCAGCTCAGGCTTTGAAGTCCCGTGGTGGAAAAATTAAGATGGTGGGATTCGACTGGAGCCCGCCCTTGCTGGATGATCTTCGTGCTGGATTGGTTGATTCTCTTGTCGTCCAGAATCCCTTCCTGATGGGCTATGAAAGTGTCCTCAATGCAGTAAAGGCCATCAACGGTGACAGCGTCACCCGGATCAATAATTTGCCCGCCCGACTCATCCTGAAAGATGATCTGGATAAACCAGACGTTCAGGAACATCTGAATCCTGATCTGAAAAAATACCTCGGCTGATTTTCTTTTTGTGGTTCTCCCGGAATAGTCCGGGAGAACGAACCACTCACATCCTTTCCATCATTCGTACCGGTAATAGACGGTCAGTAAATCTCCCGCTCCAGGTACACTTCCTCCCAGAAATGTAATTGTCGAAGCTGACAACTGAAAATCGATACCCATCCGCTGCAACAGACCATTCCGAAACAGCATCAGGCTTCCGGCAGGAGCAGGAGAATGATCCAGGGCAAATACCGCGTTGGTTCCATTCATAACTCCCTGAGGAGTTTCGGCATCGGAAAACAGAACCACAGAGGATGAAGGGGGTTCCGCACCGCATGGAATAGCAGTTCCATCCACTCGAACACAATCCGTAAAGTTTCCACTCACACTGGTTAAAAATCCGGTGGGACTGGATCGAAGCAGCCGACCCGGAACATATGCTGAATCCTTCGCTGGACGCTGGCTGAGCGCTTCAGCCAGCCCGGTGACCATCGCAAGAGGCAATGGCCCCTGTCCACCGGACTCCGGATTTTGTGAAGGAGCACCTGCCAGACGAATCTGAGTCAGCTTTAAAGGCATGGCGGATTCAGGGATCGCCCAGTGTTCCGTAAACTGCACTTTCCCTCCACTGTTAAATCTCACCTGATAGGAAGTGGCACTTCCCAGATGGCTGGTAGGAACAAGTCGGACTCGAAGAAATCCTGCCCGGATCGGAACCATGAGGGACTGACGGGAAACGGTGAATCCGTCCGCTGACTCAAATGACTTCCACTCAATCGTGACTGATCCTTCAAATTTTGATCCGTCTGCCCGATAGAGTGTGTCCTGAATTGTTGATAGTGCTGGTTGTGCAAAAACTCCCTGGAACAAAGTCCCAACGAATACAAGAGACAACATGACAACCCATCGGATGAAAAACATTGGCATCCCCTTTGCCATCCATCTGGGCATTCAGCCAGGACGATCAAGCAGCCGCAATGGTTAACTCGATGAATTTAATTGCTGTATATCAACTCAAAAGCTGTGACACATAATCAGTCCACTACAGATTTCCAGCCACGACGTGAAAGATCCCTGTAAATGTAAAAGCCGGAAGCAATGGCAACCAGAATCAACCCAAAGCCCAGCAACATGTCGCCCAGAATGATTTTGCCCACGCCGAACAGTGCAGCATAAATCAGAGCACAACCCACAAACCATTCCCGGAGCCCTGCCCCAATATCATCGGTGGATTTCACATCCGGCAATTGATCAGCAATTGGCTTCCAGCCAGCACGCGAAGGATGTACGCGTCGATAGAAATTCTGGAGCACGGATGTTGGTTCAGGCTTCGTCAGAAATGTCGTGATAAGCCAAACAGCAGTTGTAATGGAGACAGTGATGATCATGATCCATGCGAAGTCGATGGGATGATCACTATCCATCTTCAACACCAACTGGAGGAAGATGGAGACAATAAAGGCGCAAATCATGGCCGAGATTTCACTCCACGCATTGATTCTCCACCAGTACCAGCGCAACAGCAGCACACCACCAGTCCCTGCTCCCGTCACCAGCAACAGCTTCCAGGCACCTGCAATCGATTCCAGATAAAACGTCACCACAGCCGAAGCAATCGTCAGTAACACCGTTGTCCACTGGCTGATGATCACGTAATGGCGTTCTGCAGCATCCGTCTTCACAAAACGGCGGTAGAAATCATTCACGATGTAGCTGGCTCCCCAGTTCAACTGAGTGCCGATGGTGGACATATAGGCAGCAATAAACGCAGCCACCATCAATCCACGCATGCTGGGATGCAGATGGTCAATCATCACCTGTATATATCCGGTCTCAGGATCAGCCATCCCGGGATAAAGAATCAGAGATGCCAGCGCTGTCAGAATCCACGGCCAGGGGCGAATCGCAAAATGAGCGATATTGAACCACAGAGTGGCCAGCAGACTATGTTTTTCATCTTTGGCAGAAAGCATGCGCTGCGCCACATATCCTCCACCACCGGGCTCTGCTCCCGGATACCACGTTGCCCACCAGGACATCCCGATATAGACGAAGAATGTAATCATGGGCATCCAGACTGAGCTCAGATCAGGACCAAAATTCAGGGCATCGGCCCGGCCCATATCCACCAGCTTCTGCTTCATGGAGTCAATTCCACCTACGGCATTCACAGCAGCTACCGCCAGGACAATCACCATACCCATCTTGATGACAAACTGCACGACATCCGTCACCAGTACACCCCACAGTCCTGCCAGTGTGGAAATCAGGGATGTCACGATAATGAGTCCGATGACAAGTAGCAGTGCCCATTCCTTGGATACTCCCAGGATCATCATCAGAATTTTGACCATGGCCAGATTCACCCAGCCCAGAACAATGCAGTTGATTGGAATGCCAAAATACAGGGCGCGGAATCCACGCAGGAATGCAGCGGGCTTGCCGGAATAGCGGATCTCTGAAAATTCGATATCCGTCATCACACCACTACGGCGCCACAGCCGGGCATAGAGAAAAACCGTCATCATGCCGCTGGCGACCATGTTCCACCATAGCCAGTTGCCCGCAATTCCACCTTTCGCGACAAGTCCGGTTACTGCAAGAGGAGTGTCAGCAGCAAAGGTTGTGGCCACCATGGACGTTCCGGCCAGCCACCAGGGCACGTTCCGGCCACCCAGAAAGAATTCACTGGTGTTCGACCCTGCACGTTTTTTGTAGTAGAGCCCGATTCCGATATTGATCACGAAATACAGGGCCACAAATACCCAGTCAAGCCACGTCAGCGTCATTTCCCCTCCTGAAGCTGCTTTTCCCCCTTAAACTGGCTGGAAATCTCGTAATGTAGCAGACCAGCCGCGATAGTTGTCTTCCTCAATCACCACCGCAGCATGAAGACGCCTGCCTACCGGGAACTCATGGATCTGCTCTCCGAGATTCCAGGCCTTTGTGAACATCTGTAAGCCATCCTTGCCCAGACGTAACTTCAGATGCCGGCCATCTGCTCCCATCGGAGCACATGATTCAACCGTCACATCCTCCAGCATCAGCACAGGAACAGGGTTTCCCTGCCCAAAAGGAGCGAACCGGAACAGTTCCTGAACAAACATCTCCGTGATTTCTGCGGGAGTAATACAGCTATCCAGAGCAAGCTCCCGGACCAGATCATCTGCTGTCAATGTGCGCAGCGCATACTCAGCAAAGCGCTGCTGAAACGTTTCGAGGTGGTCAAGGGAAAGAGTCACACCAGCAGCATGACTGTGCCCACCGAACTTCTGAAACAGTTCCGACATCGATTCCAGCGCATCCAGGAGATGGAACGGTGGAATGCTTCGGCCAGACCCGGAAGCAATGCCGTTCTCCCGGTCGATTTCCAGAATGAATGTCGGACGGTAGAATCGATCCACAACCCGGCTGGCCACAATTCCCACCACTCCCCGGTGCCATTTCTCCTGCGCCAGCACAAGCCCCACTGCTGATTCGTTGGCGGAACTCAATGCTTCATCCAGTATTCGCTTCTCGGTATCCCGACGTTCCCGGTTCAGGACGTCCAGTTCCTCAGCAATGGCAGCAGCCCGTTTCTCATCCTGGGTCAGAAACAACTCCACCACCATGCGTGCACTTTCCATACGACCAGCAGCATTGATGCGTGGGCCTATCTGAAAGCCAACCTGACGGACCGAGGGAGTTTCTCCGGTTTCGATCCCGGCGACCCGCAAAAGCTCACGCAAGCCCGGATTGCGGATGTCACGGAACCCTTGCAGGCCCAGACTGACGATCGCCCTGTTCTCTCCAGTGAGCGACACCACATCCGCCACGGTAGCCAGAGCAACCAGCTTCAGGAAGCTGTGCAGCATCCGCAGATATTTTACTTCTGGCCAGCCCTGCTTCTGCATCAATGCCTGAGCCAGCTTGAAGGCAACTCCGGCTCCGCACAGATCTTTATTGGGATAAGAACATTCCGGTCGGTTGGGATTGATGACAGCATAGCCAGGAGGCAGGACATCTTCTGGCAGGTGGTGATCTGTCACGATGACATCGATGCCCAGAGACGCTGCATGCTGCACCACAGCGGTTGCACGGATACCAGTATCAACACTGACAATCAGCCGGACTCCCTGAGAGGCCGCTGCATCAATCACTTCCGGACGCATGCCGTAGCCTTCTTTCAGCCGATGCGGCACATGGTATTCGCTGCTTCCTCCACAAATCGAAATCACAGAGGTCAGGATGACCAGTGACATCGTACCGTCGACATCATAATCGCCATAGAGAAGGATTTTTTCACTGGCCTTAATGGCATTATCCAGCCGGTCCGCAGCCCGGCTGAGATCTGTGAGCAGAGAGGGGTCATGCAGATGATCAATGGATGGACTGAGAAAACGGATTACATCCTCAGCATTGGCATACCCTCTGCCAACCATGATTCTTGCTGCTGCCGGAGAGACTCCGGCGTTCGAAACAATTCTTTTTACTGCCTCTTCATCAACAGAAGCAACTTTCCATCGAGCCATCAGTTTTGGGAGAAATAACCACCCAGCGCAGGATTATCTTCATCCATATCATCATCCGCAAGATCACTCAGTTCTTCGGAAATTCTCTGGAAGTCCTTGTACCAGTCTGTCCGTAACTCAAAGGAATAGGTGGTGCCTTCATAATCGAAGGTCATTTCAATGGCACATGCAAATCCGACATAACTGCGGAACTTCCTTAGCAGATTTTCATATTCACGATGGTCTTCATAGGGGACTTTTGAATCTTCGAGGTCTTCAAGAGCTGTATTTACCTGGATTTCCTGAAATTCCTGATCCCTGAATATAATCAGCTCGATACTGAGTTTTGCTGCAACAGCAAGAAACTGCTGATAATCTGGGAATCGCTCGCAATCCCATTCAACAGTGGGCACATTATCGTAGACACGACTATAACCACGGAACAGGGCAAATCCATGAGTAGTCAGATACTCCGGAATCTCAGCCCGCAGTGCTTCAAGATTAGGCTTCATGCAGAAAAGTCAGTGCCTTTCTCATGAACAACGGAGACAGAAATGACGAAAAGGCTCATCATACAATGCCTCAGCTTAGCGAATTGCATTCTTTTTTGCGCCTCTCTTTTGCATGCCCAAGTTCCATCCGCAGGTAAGCTGCTTGTCTCTGTCAAGGGAATGGGAGACGAGAACTTTGCAGAAACAGTTGTATTGATCACCACCTATAACTCCAGAGGCGCGGTGGGGTTGATTCTCAACCAACCCAGCGATATCCCACTTTCGCAAGCATGGCCCGGGAAAAAGGCAGCAGGGGCTCTCAGCTTTGGTGGACCTGTAGAGACGTTTCGCGTAGTTGCCCTCCACCAGACGAAAACTTCGATGAAAAGCAAATCGGCACTGGAGGTTCTTCCAGGCCTCTACTTTTTGAATGAGAAGCAGGATATTGAACAGGCCATCAAACAGTCCCCGGAACATGTCCGTCTGTTCGCAGGCTATTCCGGATGGGCACCGGGCCAGCTGGATTTTGAGCTGAAGTTGCCCGCCTGGCATGTCCTGGATGGAACCACACAGCTCGCCTTTGATTCAGCTCCTGAAACTCTCTGGAAACGCCTCATCCGGAAGACCCAGACTTTTACAGCATGGAACCTGCTTACCCCAGGCCACTGAAAAACAGCTTTGATACGATGTTTTCGAAGTGTTAAAAGCTTTTGTTTTTCTTCTGCCAGTATGCCTTCTCGCTGATGATGTCAGTCAGCGTGCTGAAGCGATCCTGAAAACAAACTGCCAGACCTGCCATGGGGCTGCGCTACAGATGTCCAAACTGGATCTTCGTACACGTGAAGCCATGCTGAAAGGCGGCGAACATGGCACAGCACTGACACCGGGAAATGCAGAAACCAGCAGAATTTATCGTTTTGCTGCGGGGATCGATCAACCGTCCATGCCACCGGGCAAGAAGATGGCAGCGGAAGATCTGGCGATCCTGAAGCAGTGGATTGAAGAGGGCGCCAAGATAGAGGGCACCGCTGCAGAAGATGTGGATAAGCAGGCAACTCTCGCCCGCCTGGAAGAACGTCCCATTCTCCCCGAAGAAAGAAAATTCTGGGCATATCAACCCATCAAACGCCCTCATCTGAAATCTGCCGGATCAAAATCAATTGATGATCTCTGGCTGACATCACTCAAAAAGAAAAACCTGAAACCGAATCCCCAGGCGGAGCGCAGAACCCTGATCCGCCGTGTCTATTTTGATCTGACCGGGCTTCCCCCGACACCACAGGAAGTGACGGCGTTCCTGGCAGATCGGTCTCCCGACGCTTTTGAGAAGGTGGTGGATCGCCTGCTGGCATCTCCTCACTACGGAGAACGCTGGGGGCGACACTGGCTGGACCTGGTCCGTTATTCAGACTCCACCGGATATGAGTATGACCGTGAACGTCCGGCAGCTCATCTCTATCGCGACTGGGTAGTGAAGGCTTTGAATCAGGACATGCCGTATGACGAGTTCGTGAGGCAGCAGATTGCCGGAGATCAGATCAACCCAGGTAATCGCGATTCCATCGTGGCCACAACTTTCCTCCGACTGGGGCCGGAAGCAAATATCAAAACCACACAGACCCGCATGGATGAGCTGGATGACATCATCGCCACCACCAGCGGCTCCTTGCTGGGTATGACTGTTGCGTGCGCACGTTGTCACAACCATAAATTCGATGCGATTCCGCAGAAAGACTACTACCGGATGCAAGCAGTCTTTTTCTCCGCAAAATTTGTGGATGTTCCTCTTGTTGATGAAGCTGCTGTGACTACCCACAAAGAGCGTCTGAAGTCATGGGAATCACTGGTCGAGCCGGTCCGCAAGCAGAAGTCTGATCTCGAACAGCCGTATCGGGATCGCCTGTTGGCAGAAAAGAAAAATCGTCTGGCAGATTACATCAAGGTTGCCCTGGCCACCCCGGAAGAAAAAAGGACTGAAGGGCAGCGTCTCAATGCCACACAGGTGGAAAAGACTCTTCGCGTGGAAGAAGCAGAAATTGAAGCAGCCTTGACCGGTGAGGATAAATCCCGCTGGCTTTCAATCAAGGAAGAAATCAAGGCACTTGAAAAGCAGAAGCCTGTCCTTCCAACCGCATTGGGGGTAGACGACAGCAAGCGGCAAACCGCACACTTCCTTCATCACGGAAGTGCTGATTCTCCCGGCTCCCCAATGAACCCTGGAGTTCTTAGCGTAGCTACAACGGGTGAATGGACTGTGCCGGAAGGAGTATCTGCTCGTCGAGCTTTTGCGGAGTGGCTCACTGCACCGGAAAATCCATTAACCGCTCGTGTCATGGTGAACCGGATCTGGCAGCATCACTTTGGGGAAGGACTGGTTCGGACAACATCCAACTTCGGAACAACAGGAGAAAAGCCATCCCATCCTGAACTTCTCGACTGGCTTTCCAGTGAATTTATCCGCGATGGATGGTCTATTAAGAAGCTACATAAAGCGATCATGATGACGCAGGCATACCGGATGTCGAGTGACGATCAGCAGGCAGGCATCACAGCGGACCCGGAAAACCGTCTCCTGTGGCGACAGTCACGCCGTCGGCTGGAAGGAGAAGCGATTCGGGATGCGATTCTTGCAAATGCCGGAACGCTTGACTCCAAAATCGGAGGGCCAGGCATGTATCCCTTTATCGACCCTTCACTGTGGGCCGGCAGTTCCGGACGCAGCTGGAGTGGACAGGCTATCGATGATCCATCCACATGGCGACGCAGCCTGTATATTCTTCAGAAGCGAACCATCCAGGTACCAATGATGGAGTTGTTCGATGCTCCAAACGGCATTGGAGCATGTGCAAAACGGAACCGCTCCACCATTGCCACACAGGCACTGATCCTGATGAACAATGCCTTTGTTCTGGATCAGGCAGGCAGGTTTGCGGATCGGCTGAAGAAAGAAGCAGGAGAAAATTCCGGCAAGCAGGTGGATCTGGCATTCCAGCTGACTCTGTCTCGCGAGCCCAGCCCTGCGGAACGGGATGCGGCCCTCAGCTTTATCTCACAGGGTCCGGACGGTCTGCGTGATTTCGCTCACGCGATGTTTAATCTGAATGAGTTTGCGTATATCCAATGAGCCAACGATTCATTTCCCGTCGTGATCTGTTCCACCGTGCTGGTGGTGGAATCGCATCCCTGGCCGCAGCAGACCTGATGGCCCGCACTGCGCCGGCATCGCCACTGGCATCCAAAGCTCCCCAGTTTCCCGCAAAAGCAAAAGCCGTTATTTCTGTCTTCTGCTACGGCGGAGTCAGTCACGTCGATACCTTTGACCCCAAGCCAGAGTTGCAGAAAAGGCCGGGAGAAGCACTGACCGGAAAAGGACAGATCGTGGTCTCACAGGGACATCCGGGCGGGCTGCTGCCCTCTCCCTGGAAGTTCCGCAAGTACGGCCAAAGTGGCATGGATGCCAGTGAACTGTTTCCGCATGTTGCCAAGCATGCAGACGATCTTGCACTGATCCGTTCTATGTATGCGCTCTCCAACGACCATGCTCCGGCGTTGTTCCAGATGAATACGGGCTCGGTCCTCACCGGGCACCCCAGCATGGGCAGCTGGGTCACCTATGGGCTGGGAACCGAGAACCAGAATCTTCCTGCATACGTGGTTTTTCAGGACTGGCGCGGAGGCCCCATTGGCGGGGCCCCCAACTGGGGTAATGGATACATGCCAGCGTCTTATCAGGGAACACCTTTTCGCAGTACCGGAGATCCGATTGTGGATCTCAAACCACCAGAAGGCATGACTCCCGAACGACAGCGTCGCTGGCTTTCTTTCCTCGAAAAACTGAATACGGAACATGCACAGAAGAATCCGGCGGATTCTGAATTTGCAGCCCGTATTGCCACTTTCGAACTGGCGTACCAGATGCAGAAACATGCCACCGATGCCGTAGCCATTGATCAGGAACCCGAACACATCCGGCAACTGTATGGGCTGGATCAGAAACATACGGAATATGTCGGACGACAGGCGTTGATGGCTCGTCGGCTGGTAGAGCGGGGAGTGCGGTTTGTGCAGATTTACTCCGGTGGAGGCAACTTCCAGGAGTCCTGGGATGCTCACTGGGATCTCAAGTCCAATCATGAGATGCACTGTGGAGAAACCGATCAACCCATCGCAGCGCTTCTCACCGATCTCAAGCAGCGCGGACTGCTGGATTCCACGCTGGTGATCTGGCACGGTGAGTTTGGACGTATGCCCATCTCCCAGCGCATGGATGGCCGGGACCATAACCCTTATGGATTTTCAGTCTGGATGGCCGGGGGAGGCATCAAGGGCGGCCAGATCATCGGAGAGACGGATGAATTCGGCTACAAGGCAGTGGAAAACCGGAAGTCTGTCAATGATCTGCATGCCACCATTCTGCACTGCCTGGGCTTCGATCATGAAAAACTGACATTCCCCTACAACGGCCGCAATATGCGGCTGACGGATGTCAGCGGCTCGGTGATTCGGGAAATCCTCGCATAAGCACTATATATTCGCCCATATGATAAATTGTGGCGGATGAGTGTATCTCGAAGAAAAGCGATTGCCGGTATTTTTGCGGCCACCGGAATCGCCGTCAAGACCGATGAGCAGCTAGCCCGGGCGCAGCAAGTCGCAAAGAATGCCCCTGTTTCTCCGAAAGAAGGGCTGAAGATTACGAAGCTGGAGACGTTTCTCGTAAAGCCTCGTTGGTTATTCCTCAAGATTCACACGAATGCAGGCATCACCGGACTGGGTGAGCCTGTGACGGAAGGCCGTGCACTCACTTGTGCAACCGCCATCAAGGAAATTGAGCCTTATCTGATTGGCAAAGATCCCCGTGCTGTCCAGCATCACTGGCAGGCGATCTATCGTCACGCCTTCTATCGTGGCGGCCCAATCCTCACCAGCGCGCTCTCTGGTATCGATCAGGCACTCTGGGATATCAAAGGCAAGGCACTCGGAATTCCAGTTTATGAGTTCTTTGGTGGTCCCACCCGCAACCGTGTCCGCGTTTACGCTCATGCACGCACGCCCGAAGCAATGAAGGAAGCCATGAAGCAGGGCTTCACTGCATTCAAGACTGGTCCCTTCAAGTCTCGTCCGGCCCGTTATGTGGAAACTCCCGGAATGGTGGATCGTGTGGGCGAGAAATTCGCCGAACTTCGCAAGGCTGTCGGCCCGGAAGTGGATCTCGGTGTGGACTTCCACGGTGCTATCTCACCTGCTCTCGCAAAGCTGCTGATCAAGAAGATGGAACCTTATCAACCCATGTTCATCGAAGAACCCTGTCAGGCACAGAATCACGATGTCATGGCGGATATTGCTCGTAGCACATACATTCCCATCGCGACAGGCGAGCGGGTCTTCACCAAGTGGGGATTCCGGGAAGTGCTGGAAAAGCAGGCAGCCACTATCGTCCAGCCGGATATCTGCCATGCTGGCGGAATCAGCGAAGTCCGTACCATTGCTGGTATGGCAGAAGCCTACTACGCATCTGTTGCACCGCATAACCCGCTTGGTCCCATCTCCCTGGCTTGCGGAATTCATATCGCAGCCTCAATTCCCAACTTCCTCATCCAGGAACAGGTATCGCTGGGTGAAGGCTATGTCAAGAAGCCGTTCAAAGTACGGGAAGGCTATCTCGAACTGCCCACTGAACCCGGCCTGGGCGTGGAACTGGATGACAACGCCATGGCAGACAAGATCGGTCATGACTGGAAAAATCCGGAAGCATATGACGAAGACGACGGCAGTGTGATGGACTGGTAGTAGTCATATGACGAGAATTGAGATTGTTCAGAAAATCGCGGAGATCGGCCTTGTGCCGATCGTCCGCACTTCCTCTGCAGACGCAGCAGTCCGCGCCGTAGAAGCCCTGTATGAGGGCGGACTGGCATGTGCAGAAGTAACCATGACCGTTCCCGGAGCCATCAAAGCCCTGGAAAAGATTGCGGACAAACTGGGCGACAAGATCATCCTGGGGGCCGGAACCGTACTGGATCCCGAAACAGCCCGCATCTGCATGCTGGCCGGAGCAGAGTTCTTTGTCACACCCACTGTTCGTGCGGCAACGATTGAAATTGCACACCGCTACGACAAGGCCATCATGCCTGGCGCACTGACTCCCACGGAAGTTCTCACAGCCTGGGAAGCCGGAGCCGATGTCGTGAAAGTGTTCCCCTGCGGCAATGTCGGCGGAGCGAAGTACATCAAAGCCCTTAAAGGACCGTTGCCTCATGTCCAGATGGCACCCACCGGTGGAGTCAACCTGGATACTGTCCCTGATTTCCTGAAGGCAGGAGCTGTCGCTTGTGGAGTCGGCAGTGAACTGATTGATGGGGAAACCATCAAGGCGGGCAAGTTCGAAGTATTTACAGAACGGGCAAAGCAATATATCGAGGCAGTCAAGAAAGCGCGCGCATAACGCGCGCTTTTCTTCTTTATTTCATCTTTTCGAAGACAGCCACACCAGCTGCTGCAATCACGCCATCCTGCTGAGCAGTCACCCCACTTACTCCGATTGCTCCAATCACTACCCCGTCCAACATCAGGGGAAGCCCGCCTTCAATGGGGAGAGCACCGGGCAACTTCAGGACACCCTGGTTTCCGGAAGCAAGAGTATCGACAAAAGCTTTTGTCGGGCGACGGAATTTTGCAGATGTCTTTGCCTTATCCTGCGCTACATCGACACTGCCGATCTGCGTATTATCCATACGCTGCAGGTAGACGAGGTTCCCTCCGTCATCCGTGACAGCGATCACTACATTCCATTTGTTTTTAATGGCTTCCGCTTCAGCAGCGGCAGCAATCTGTTTTGCGGCCGATAAAGTCATGGCCTTCTTTGTGGCAAGCTGTGCAAAAGCTGCACAAGCCAGCATCATGGTGAGCAATATAAGTCGCATCTAGGCCATCGTATAACGTCCTGCAACCATCACAGGACGAATCATCCTGTGAATCAGGGATAAACAATACTGAATCACAACAGAGAAATAAACTACATGGAATTTATGGTTCTTCCGAGTTATGAGTTCTTTATGCAAAATCTAGGCTTATCTCCTCAATGGGAGAAATCAAACTTCTCACTATGACATTGGTGTCCGGTAGGGGCATCTTTTTCCCTGGAAAATATCTGCATACGCGTGCTTGTGGTGTTGGAAGATCTTTCTGGGCGGCATATTTAGGATTTCATCTTCAATCTCAGGAAAAATTTACCGACAATTTTTCTTACCCCGGATATGCTGAAACATTTTAAAGCTCTTTTTTCTCTATCCTTCGGAGGGATTGTAATGAAGACTGTTTCCGCACTGATCCTCAATCTCTTTCTGATTGCAGGAGTTACACAGCAAAGCTCGCTGTTTGCCCAAACAGCAGGACCTTCTGGAGACGCTCCTGCCTCATCCCGGAAAATTCATCCTGATCGAAAGACAGAGTCCGCCCAACCACCGGCAAAAGACCTTCCAAAGGACCTCTCAACCCAGGAAAAACAGGAAAAAGAATCTGCTGAAGAACTGAAGGATTCTGGCAGTATATTTTCAGCATGGCTGATGATCCCTGCCGCCGTAATTTTATTAGCCTTATTTTTCATGAGGTTAAGTACTGCACCCTCGCGAGATCCGTCTCGTACACCTCGATAGGCGAGTTCTGGCCCACCACTTGCATATCTTCCGTCGTATGAAGACGACGAATGAAGTTCCCTGCGAACAGTTCAGCAAAGCATATCTGAGAGGGTTTAACGCAACGAAGCGTTTTCTGGTTGCACGCGGTGTTTACGGCGATACAGCAGAAGAGATTGCTCAGGCAGCATGGGCAAAGGGTTGGGAATACCGATTTCAGTTGCAGCAACCTGAGTTACTGGGTGTCTGGGTGAACAGCATTGCGAAAAACATGTTGCTCAATCAGATTCGAACGAATAGTCGCTTCAGCGAGTTAACAGAATCTCCTGCATTCTTCCCCAAACCGTCCATTGCTCTGGACGCCGAGCGAGTATTGAGCAAATGTCCGTCAAAGGATGCAAAGCTTCTCTCTGAGTATTACCTTATGGGTTACACCACCGATGAGATCGCTAATAACACCGGAGCGTGCCCTGCAACTATCCGTGTGAGATTACTGCGTTTAAGACGTTCTCTGAAAGACAGATTTCAGAAAATCAATACAAAGTCTGATCGTACTTCCACAAAACGGAAGCCTTCGATGGCAGCTCAGGCCTGTACAGCCTGAGTTGTTAACCAGCTCTCAATTTGGTGACGGCTCCTTAAAGAGCCAATGCCTCCAGACTGCTGTACACTCCAGGCCCCGGAAGCATTTGCAAATCGCAGGGCATCTTTCAGCGATTCTCCCCGAAGAGTTGCATCCAGAAATCCCGCAGTAAAACAGTCACCCGCGCCAGTAGTATCGACAACCTTGACAGTAAAAGCACGGCATCTGCCCTCCTGATCAGCAGTCAGTAGATAGCTACCGTTGGCTCCCAGTTTGATAACTACAGTAGACACGCCGCGCTCACGCATAAAAGCAGCTCCGATTTCTGGTTCAGCTGTTCCCGTGAGCATATGCATCTCATCCTCATTCATCAGAAGATAGTCCACAAAAGGCAGACAAGGCTCCAGATCAGTGAGCCACCTGCCCAATGGGTCCCAGTTTGTATCCAGGGAAACAGACAGACCTTTCTCTTTTGCCTGACGTAACAAGGCCGGAGCGTGTGATCGTAACTGTTGAAGGATATATAGACTACACAGGTGCAGATGATGAACATCCGGTGCCCAGACATCTTCCAGGTTGAAAGATACCGGAAAAGCTTCTCTGCTGACTCCAGGCCGATGCAGAAACCTGCGTTGACCATCACGCCTGACTAACCCGACAGTTGCCGCAGTGGGACCTTCTCCTGAAACCACATAGCGAAGGTCGACACCACTCTCTTCCAACTGACTACGCACAAACCGCCCATGCGCATCATCTCCGGTCCAGCCAATCACGCGGACTGACGATCCCAAACGGGCCAATGCCATGGAGGTGGTAGCGGCATTTCCACCTACATAAGATTCAATGGAATCGACAAGAGTATTTGTGCCCCACCCGGAATCATCATCCGTCAAGACAAGCGTGTCGTGAACAATCGCACCCGCACACAGAATGCTTTTATCCATGAAAAATCAGGCCAGGATCTCTTTCACAACACGTCCGGAAACATCTGTGAGCCGGAACTGCCGTCCCTGGAAGAGATAGGTCAGCTTTTCATGATCAATCCCTAACAGATGAAGAACGGTTGCCTGGAAGTCATGCACGTGAACACCACCATCCGCCACGTTGAATCCGAAGTCATCGGAACTGCCATGGACATAGCCTTTCTTCACGCCACCGCCAGCCATCCACATGGAGAAGACCCGACCATGATGATCGCGTCCATAGTTATCCGGCTTCAACGTTCCCTGAGCATAGGGAGTTCTTCCAAACTCTCCACCCCAGATGACCAGCGTGTCCTCCAGCATGCCTCTTTGCTTTAGATCCTGGATCAGTCCGGCCGAAGGCTGGTCGATATCCTTCGCGAGTGAAGGAAGTTTATCCGTCAGTCCGCCATGATGATCCCAGCCGCGATGATAGAGCTGGATGAAACGGACACCCCGCTCCGCCAGCCGACGGGCAAGCAGGCAGTTGGCAGCAAAAGTCCCGGGCTTCTTCGCTTCGGCCCCATACAGCGCATAGGCACTTTCTTTCTCTGATGAGACATCGGCAAGCTCCGGTACGCTTGCCTGCATGCGATAAGCCATCTCATATTGCGCGATGCGTGTCTCGATTTCCGGATCATGCACCCGGTTGAACTGCTCCTGGTTCAACGCAGAAAGTCCGTCGAGAATGGTGCGTCGCCGTTCCCGTGTCATGCCCGGAGGATCTGACAGATGCAGAACAGGATCTCCGGCACTCCGCAACTGGACCCCCTGATAGCGGCTGGGAAGGAAACCTGCCCCCCACAGACGAGCCAGCAGCCCCTGATCCGGCTGTCCATTGCTGGGCAGCGAGTTCAGAACAACGAAGCCCGGCAGATTCTGGTTCTCGCTTCCCAGTCCGTAATCGATCCATGCCCCCATGCTGGGACGGCCGGGGATCTGGTTTCCTGTCTGAAGAAAGGTAATCGCCGGATCATGATTGATGGCTTCGGTGTGCATCCCCTGCAGCACACAGATTTCATCCGCCACTTTTCCTGTATGAGGAAGAAGGTCACTCAGCCAGATTCCACTCTTCCCGTGCTGCTGGAAGCCATACATGGTGGGAGCCACGGGAAGACGATCCTGATGGGCCACCATTCCAGTAATCCGCTGACCACCAAACACGGAAGGAGGAATATCCTGATTGAACCGATCCTTCATCTGCGGCTTATAGTCCAGCAGATCCAGATGGGAGGGGCCTCCAGCCTGAAACAGGAAGATGACGCGCTTTGCCTTTGGCGCAAAGTTGGGGAATGTTTTCTCTTTCCCTTGTGACAAGGCTTGCGCCAGGTTCTGGCTCATCAGTGTATGCAAAGCGGTCACTCCCAGCCCGTAACCCATACGGGCCAGCAGTTCCCGCCGGGACGATACTTGTGTCCGTTTGTTGCATTCCATCATCGTTATCAGCCTTTCGTTACCACTTCATCCAGATTCAGGATCATGTTTGTCACGGCCATGTAGGCGGCAAGTTCAATCACCGGAATATTCGTTGCAGCTACCGACGCACCAACGCTAATCAATCCCCGTGCTCCTTTTTCATCCGCACGATACTCAGCCAGCATCTTTTCAAATGTCTGGACCAGCACATCAACTTCATTCTGTTTTGGCTGTCTACCTGTTGCCAGAACAAAGGCATAGCGAAGACGTTCAGCAGGCGATGAACCTCCGTCCCGGATTGTCCTCTCAGCCAGCTTACGGGCTGCTTCCACATAAATCGGGTCATTCAGCAGCGTCAACGCCTGTAATGGAGTGTTTGTTGCGGATCGGCGTACAATGCAGAACTCGCGGTCAGGCGCATCAAACACAGTCATAGTCGGGTGAGTGACGGTTCTTTTCCAGAAGGTATACAGACTGCGGCGATAGAGATCATCCCCGGTACTCTCGATATATTTCGTTCCGGGATAATCGGCCGCCACCACAATTCCCTGATACAGGCCTTCCGGCTGGTATGGGAAAACACTGGGCCCACCGATTCGATCTGTCATCAGACCCGCCAGTGAGAGAGCCTGATCCCGCAGGATCTCAGCAGGCAGCCGGAACCGGGGCCCACGGGCAAGAAGCCTGTTCTCCGCATCTCGTCCAAATAATTCGGGAGAAGCAGCAGAATCCTGACGATAAGTGGCAGACAGGACCATCTTCCGCATCAGTGCTTTGACATCCCATCCCGATTCAATGAACTCTACGGCCAGCCAGTCCAGCAGTTCCGGATGACTGGGCCATTCGCTCTGCAAGCCGAAGTTCTCGCTGGTCTTGACCAGTCCTGTTCCGAAAACCTGCTGCCAGAACCGATTCACCACCACACGCGATGTCAGCGGATGGTCGGGCTTTGTCAGCCACTGCGCCAGCCCCAGTCGATTCTTCGGGGCACCTTCCGGCCAGCCTCCCAGAATGGATTCAGGCACTTCTGCCTTCACCACATCTCCCGGAGCGTTATACACCCCGCGCAACAGGATATGTGTTTCGCGAGGCTGCGCCAATTCGTCCATCACCATAACAGTGGGGGCTTTGCGATGCAGCTTCAGAAGTTCCGTTTGTAAGCCCCTCAACTGGCGACGTTGCGAATTGTTATTCAGCTTCCATTCCTGAATCCAGCCCGCCTCTATTGTGGTGGCTGCCTGTTGCTGCTTTGCCAGCACATAGGGCAAAGCCTGACGATAGAAGCGATTACGGATTTCCTCATCCGAAAGGCGGCGAGTCCAGAAAGCCACTTCATCAAAAAGCCCCTGATAACGATTGCCCTCTGGCCTGTTATCCCAACCGACACGGAATGTAGCAGGAGCAGGCTTCGACTTTGCATCGGGAAGTGTCACCCCCTCATTCAGGATGCTGGTAGCAACTTCTTCGCCATCAATGAACATGCGCACCCACGAGGCATCTGCCCGAGCCGGATCATTCCCTTCCACGCCTTCGTAAAGGAATGTCGCATGACGCCACTGTCCCGCTTTCAGTCCAGCTCCTTTGGACCGCACCCGTATGGAGTAGGCAGGGAAACGGTCGCTGAACCGGAATTCCAGCTCTCCCTGGACCAACCGGAATTCAATCCCCTTGCCATACAGGACTGCCGACGGGCTCATGTTGTAGTCAATGGTGGAAAACAGGGCAACATCCTGATCGGAAGAAGCCGGATTCAGCCAGAGGCTCAGGACAAGCGGCTCACGTTTAGAAACAGGAACAGCTTTATCTGCTATCATCAGTCCTGCATCGCTGGAAGCACAGGCTTTTCCCTGTACTCCAGGCAGATGCTGCAACTTCCCGGACGTTTTTTCATCCATCCCCCGAATCTCTTCGCAGTTGATCCGCAGCACCGCCCCTTCCGGTTCAGGCAGGGATGCAACAGCACGAAGAATCTTCTCCCTGTCAGCGTCTTTCCACTTTCCAGTCTTCGCCTGACGATCCAACACTGGTTGAAGGCGGCTGATTTTCTGTTCCAGCTTTGCGATTCGGGCTTGTTGTTCTTTTGTTGGAGCCGATAACAGGGGAACAGCATTGGCTACGCGTCCGTCTTCACCAAGTTCCGACACATTATTAAAGAAGGCGAAGAACTGGTAATGATCCTTCTGGCTGATGGGATCGTATTTGTGGTCGTGACAGCGGGCACATTCCAGCGTGAGACCCAGCCAGGCCATCCCCAGCGTACGGACCCGGTCCGAAACATATTCGATCCGGTATTCTTCCTCGATAATTCCTCCCTCGGAGTTGATCACATGGTTCCGGCTAAACCCGGTGGCAATCTTCTGGTCCAGAGTGGGATTGGGTAGCAGGTCACCCGCAAGCTGTTCCGTCAGGAACTGGTTATATGGCTGATTCCGATTGAAACTGTCGATCACCCAATCCCGCCAGCGCCACATAGACCGCGAGGAATCATTATTAAATCCATGAGTATCGGCGTAACGGGCAACATCCAGCCAGTCGATCGCCATTCTCTCCCCATAGCGTGGTGACGAGAGAAGTCGATCCGCCTCCGTCTGATAAGCAGCTTCCCCACGTGTCTGGACATTTTTCTCAAATGCTGCATATTCAGCAGGCGAGGGAGGAATCCCAATCAGGTCCAGTGATACGCGTCGCAACCATGCAGCAGGATTAGCAGCAGCGTTCGGATGCAGTTTTTCCCTGGTCAGACGCTCTTCTACAAAAGCATCAATCTCATTTTTCTGCCATCCGGACTGACTGGCTGGCACTTTGGGGCGTGCGGGCGGGATGAAAGCCCAATGTTTCTCATACTTTCCACCTTCTTCAATCCATTGACGAATGAGGACAACCTGTTCGGAGGTCAGAGTCCTGTTTGAAGATACGGGAGGCATCTTGCGCGCCGGATGCTCGGCTGTAATTCGCTGAAACAACGTACTGGAGGCAGGATCTCCTGGTACAAGAGCTGCTCTCTTTCCTTTGATCGCCGTTGCTCCTTCAAAAGTATCCAGTTGAAGGCCGGCCATACGCTTTTTACTGTCCTGTCCATGGCAATGGAAGCAGTTTTCCGACAGAATAGGCCGGATATCCCTTCCAAAATCGATCCGGCTATCTGCAGCAGTTACGGAACCCGTCAACAAAGACAGAAATAAGACCAATACGAACAACGCACACGCTCCCAGACAAGCAATATATCAGGGTGAAATGCCAGATGCCCGCCCCCTTCGCCCTTGTCTCCTTATGCGGATTGCGCGAAAGTGATAGTGTGCATCGGTTTGTTCTCCTCCTCCTTCTCTGTCTGCCCTGCCTTGCGACAGACCGATCGGTCGCTGAGTGGGTCCTGGATATGCGTGGGCGCATCCTGGTCAATGATTCTCGCGAGCCGATCAGTGATCTCTCGGATCTTCCTGCTGGCGAAATTCGCCTGACCGGAATCGATCTTTACGGAACCATCCTCGACCCGAAAGATATTTCCAAACTGGATGGGCTTACCTCACTCAAAGAGCTCTATCTTCCCGGACCCAGCTTTAACCCCGGAGCAGGCAGCAAACTGGATGCGAACGATGAGCTGAAAGTCCTTGGTTCCATCAAAACTTTGGAAAAGCTGCACTTCAGTGTTCACTTCCTGACCAATGTCAATGTTCAGGACAAGGGACTTTCCTTTCTCACCAATCTGACCAATCTGAAAGAACTGCGACTGGCACAGGGAAGCATTAAAAAATTCGACTTCTCTCCTTTCGTGAACCTTGAATCACTCGATGTCAGCTATTCCCGTGCGGACAACGACATGATGAAAGGCCTTGCGAGCCTGAAAAAGCTGAAGCGACTCAATTTGAAGGACACGCTGGTCAATGATGACGGTCTTCAATATATTGCCGGAGTCCAGTCTCTGGAAGTTCTGAACCTCTATGGCCTGAAAATCACGGACAAGGGGCTGGCATACCTGAAGGATCTGAAAAATATTCGCCAATTGAACCTGTTGGGTGGCCCAATCACGGATGAAGGGGTTGAGGTTCTTGCCGGTTTTCCAAAACTTGAGGAATTGAATTTGTATCGCAGTGAGATCACAAATTCCGGCCTGGCGCGCCTCAAGGCACTCAAAAGTCTGACAAATCTGGACATGCGATACAGTCTGGTCACCCATGCGGGTATCTCTGATCTGCAGAAATCTTTGCCTGATTGCAAAATCGACTTTGTGGGAGCGGTCTCTCTCTCTTCGGGCAAGGAGATCCCTGCGCCGAAATCGAATACTCCACAGGCGATTGCAAAATGGGTACAGGCAGTGGGAGGCACTGCAAAAATTGTCGATGGAAAGTTACTCAGCATCTCTCTGGCAACCACACCTGTTTCCGACAATCAAATCAAAAATATTGCGCAGGCCACTGACCTTGAAGAACTCAGCCTGGCTGGCACAGAAATCGGCGATATCGGGCTGGCATCCCTCAAAAGCCTGGTAAATCTCAAGTCACTGGAACTGTCTGCTACCACCGTATCCGACCGCGGGCTGGAATCACTGGCCGGCATGAAAAAGCTGGAAAATCTGTCACTGGAAGCAACTCTGGTTCGGGGACCGGGCCTTTCCCAACTGAAGGATCTTCCGGCCCTGAAAACCATCAATCTGACATCTCTCCCTTTGCGGGATGAGACCATTACTTCTCTTCCCGAATCTCTGCCTTATGTGGAGAATCTCAGCATCGCTTATTCCGAACCTACTAATGCCAGCATGAAAGATCTGGCACGCATGACACAGTTACGATCTCTGGATATGACCGGAACCGACGTGGGCGACGAGGGTCTTGTCCAATTGGCAAAGCTGACCAATCTGGAAGAACTTTTGCTGAGCTATGCCCGATTCAACGACAAGGGGTTTGCACCTCTGGCCGCACTGACAAAACTTCGGAAGTTTGAAGCTGTGCATACCCGATTCGGCAAAGAATCAGTTCCGGTTCTGGCAAAACTGACCACCCTTGAGGACGTCAACCTGGACTATACAGCGATTGATGATGAAAGCATCAAGGCATTGTCCGCGCTGACAAACCTGCGGGAACTTCGTGTAGACACGGGCAAGATTACCGATGCCAGTATTCCCGCATTCAGCACGCTGAAAAACCTGCGCTACCTCAATCTCTATCACACACTGATTACTGAAAACGGATACAACGATCTGAAAAAAGCCCTCCCGGAATGTGAGGTTGTCTTTGATCGTGATTCTCTGTTACCGAACAGGAGAGGAAGTTAATGTTACACGCTTTAGTTTTAACCGCAGCACTGGCTGTTGATCCCACAAGCTGGATTCTGAATGCCGGAGGTCATGTCGAGAAAAACGAGGCAGGACAAGTAATCGGAGTGAACCTGCGATCCAGCTGGGTGGCCGATGCAGACCTTCCGGAACTCCTCAAAATTCCGACGCTGACCAGGCTGGATCTTTCCATGACCCGCATCAGTGATCAGGGCTTGCAGCGTTTGAAGACCCTACCGAATATCACGGAGCTGAATCTTTATTTCTGCGAATACCTCACAGATGAAGGTGTCTCTGCCATCAAAGACTGGAAGAATCTGCGGAAGCTCAATATGAGAGCAACCAAGATTACTGACAACACGCTGGCGATGCTGGGCGAGTTGACATCCCTGGAATACATTGATGCAGGCTACGCAGAAGCAACAGATATCGGTATTGAATCGTTGACCACCCTTCCGAAACTTTCACATCTGATGATTGGGGGCAACAAGCTCTCTGATGTCGGTGTGCAGGCGGTCCGCCATATGCCCGAACTGGTATTTCTGGATCTGGGTGGCCGTCAGCGTACAGACTCTGGTCTGTGGGGAGTCAGTCTGACGGAATCAGGGGTAGATGCAATTACCGAAGCAAAGAAGCTTCGTGAACTCCGCATCGGAGGAACCAACGTAACTGGTGGAGGACTGGAAAAGCTGCGTCAAAACCTGACTCAACTGGAACGGCTGAATCTTTTCGGTGCGCCAAGAGTGAATGATGAAGCAGCTAAAGTTCTTGCGAACTGGAAGGCATTGAAGGAACTGAATATCAAAGAGACCGCAATTACAGCAGAAGGCGCGGCAACTCTTCGTGCCGCGCTTCCTGACTGCAAGATTATCTACTAGGCAAGGATTTCTGACATCTTCTTCGAGGCGGTGGGGTACTTCTCAATCCCCGCCTTGAGGATGTCATCAGCCACTGTGAGGTAAAGGTCACCTACAGTTCCGGTCACCTTGGAATGGAGTCCGGTGGCCATCTTCTTCGGGCTTCCTGCAAGTACGGCTGCAAGTCCATTATTCTTATGGCTATTGGCTTCTGCGTGTTCGTGGACGAACAGCAGAACTGTATTGTCGAGCAGTGAGCCGTCACCTTCCGGTGTCGCCTTCAGCTTCGCCACCAGATAAGCAAACTCTTCCACGTGCCACTTACAGATGTCACGAAGGATACGCTGTCCATCGACACCGTCTGCACCCGGAGCCAATCCATCCTGATGCGTATAGTCGTGGTGACGAGCTGAGGTATAGCCCAGCCAGGGGAATCTGGTGAGTCCCTGACACTTGGTCAGCATGTAGGAGGCAACGCGTGTCTGACGCGTGACCAGCGCATTTGCCAGCAGATCACTCTGGATCTTGGCAATGCGGGGCCAATCTTTCATGTCTCCGTCGAAATCTGGCGGATCAATGTTCTGGTACTCGGGTGGCAGGCCAGCAATGGCCCGCTCCATGTCACGGATTGCCGAGAGATGTTCATCCACGCGACGAGCATCATCCTTGGGCAGGTTCTTCTCAAGAACCTTGGCATCCTGACGAACTGCATCAAGGATACTGCGCTTCCGGTTGATCCAGCCCTCTTCCTGAACGCCGAAGAGACGGTCAAAAAGTTTGTGGGGAATCATTTCCGGCGGAAGTGCACGGTCATATGCCGCCCAGCTCATATTCCGCTGGATGCTTTCTCCAAAAGATTCCTGAGAAACACCAATCTGCAGAGAACGGAAGCGGGATTCGCCACCAACCTTTGCTGCGATTGCCTGATCAATGGAAGCGCCACCTGCACCACGCCCCGTAAAGGACGTACAGCTGACCAGTGCACTCATTGACGTATGATGCCCATTTCCGGGACCTGGCATGGCCGCTGAAGCGTTATCCAGACCGGAAAGTACATGAATATCGTTCTTAAATGGAGCCAGAGGCTTCAGGCAGGGAGATATTTTGAAATCTTTTCCTGTTTCCGTAGGAATCCAGTAACGTTCTGGAATTCCGTTTCCGTTGAACCAGAAGACAAAACGACTCTCAATTGGAGCTTCTGTCTTTCCGGCTGCGTATGCTGTGCCTGTCGAGTTAAACATCGACACCAGTGGCGGAAGCCCTACAGCAATAGGAGCCTGAGCCAGGGTTAAACCTTTCAACAGGGTGCGGCGTGAAAGCCTAACGCGTTTGGTGATTACGTGCGACACTCGATGTCCCTCCAGTCTTCTTTCCTTGAACCTCTCGGTGTACTACTAAAGAGATCATAAGCTCTTTGAACTTAAATTGCGACCCTCTGAAATCCTTTAAGACTCCCGCAATCATCGGACGATCTGCACGAGTCTCCATCCGGCCAAGTGTATAACGGAAAAATTGCTTCACTACACACTCCTGACAACCGGAGTCTTTCGCAAGAATTTCTCCCAATTCCTTGGGTGATGAAAAGTTGGAATTCGGAATTCCTGCAATGCTTCCGGTGGTGTCCAGATCCACATCTACTTTTTTGGTCTGCTCCGGAGTTCCGAACATGGGAGCAAACAACAAAGTGGCTTTTTCCCGTTTCTGCCCGATAGCATCAAACTTTTCCAGTCCAAACCCAATCGGATCAATCAAATCATGGCACCCCGCACAACTGGGGTTAGTCAGATGCTGAGCCAGACGATCCCTGTTCGAAAGAGGCTTTCCTTCAGAAAGTGGGGGAAGATTGGCATTTACTCCGGGAGGAGGAGGAGCCACATGCTGGCACATGAACTGTTCCCGAACAAACAATCCGCGCTCGGTAGGGGCTGTATCATCCGGCTTTGCGGTAATGGTCAGGAAGAGAGCCTGTCCCATAATTCCTGCGCGTCCTGATTGTGGATCAAAACTTACTTTTTCATATTCGCGAGCCGGAGCAGGCAGTCCATAAATGGATGCAAGATCCGTGGTCAGATACCCCCATCCGGCGGTATACAGCTCCATGAAATTACGATCATTCCAGACCAGATCATTGATGAAATGACGAGTTTCGCCAATCATTGCCAGCGCAGTTTCCCGGTTGAAATTCCGGAACTGGCGACGATCCTTTGAGGAACTCAGGACACGGTCATAGCGGAGCCACTGTGAAGCGAACTCATCAACATTATCCTTTGCCTTCGGATCTGCAATCAGACGTTCTGCGGTCTTTCGAATTTCTTCCTCGGTAGAGAGCTTTCCCTGCCGTGCTGCTTCCAGCAATGCAGCGTCCGGCATGCTATGCCACAACGCAAATGCCAGACGGTTGGCAGTAGCCCATTGCTTCAGGGCAGGATCTTCAGTCTCATCCAGGCGGAACAGAAAATTCGGAGACTGGAGCATCGCTTCAACAGTCAGCTGTGCTCCTTTAAGAAATTCCTTTTCATGCTGGAACAGTCCGACATAGCGCTTGATCTCAACTTCCGAGAGTGGACGCCGGAATGCCTTCAGTCCGAATTCTTTGACAAACTTTTCTTTACATCCAGGAGTATCCGCCTTACATGGGATCAGATTCCGCGTATCGCCAGAGCGGAATGTATTACGAGCCAGCTTTTCTGCTGAAGCACTGTAGGATTCCATCAGGAGCGGAGAAATGCTCTGTGCCTGAAACTGTGTTTTGAATCCGCTGACATAGTCTTCCGGTGGGAACTGATCGGCAGGCTTTGATGTATCGCCCAACAGGTCACGGATGACATTGTTGTACTGCGCATGGGTCAGACGTTGAAGAGAAACCTTCACGCGGTCATAGCCAGTTCCGGCAGCTTCGTGTTCCCGGTATTTCAGTGCTTTGGCAACTTCATCAGCCGGCAGCTTTGCCAGGTACTGCACATACGCCTTCAGTTGCTCTTCTTCCGGGGATCCCTGTTTAATCCGAGCACCACCAGCATGAGCCAGCCGTCCTGTAGGTTTACGGAAGATCAGAGACTTGTCCGGGTCATTCCGGTCAACCAATGCCACCAGCGATTTCCCAAATGAATCAATCTTTTCTAACGAGGAACCGGGCTCTGGAAACTGTAGCCTTGTGGATGAGGCAACTCCCTCTGAACTGTGGCAGGTACGACAGGAAACTTTTTCGAGCGAAACATAAAGGTTTTCCGCAAAAGGAGCTTCCTGCGCAACAGCTACACTGGACGCGAGCATGAAAATGACAACACCGACCTGATTGCGCATAATCCTCCATTCATCTTAACTTGCATTGCCGGAAATTAAAGCCTTTCAATTACTTTTGACCCTTGTTTTAGCCCGTCATAATGGAATCAAACCTTTTCCATGCCTCGGAAAATTACATTTTTTTTGCTTCTTGTAGTGGCAGTGCCCCATACGTCGGGTTCTTCGCTATGCCAGCCCTGTCATCAGAAGCAGGTGGACGGGTTCAAAACCACTGGCATGGGCCGATCAGCAACCACTCATATTTCGCTTCCAGATGGAGATGTGCGAAATGGAGCCGTCAAAATCCGAAATAGAAATGGCTCACTCCTGATAACAGCGGCAACTGAATCTTTTCCGGTGGCTTATGCCATTGGAAGTGGAAACGCTGGAATCAGCTTTCTGATTCGTTCAAATGAATTCCTGTTTCAGGCACCTCCCTCCTGGTATTCAAAACAGAGGAAATATGATGTTTCTCCCGGGTTTGAACACGATACTCATTTGACGTTTGAGAGGGCAATTAGTTCGGATTGTCTGTTTTGCCACACCGGGCAATTCCAGTTCAAACAAGGTACCCAGAATAGCTACGGTTCTCCGGAAATCCCTTCCCCTTCAATCACTTGCGAGCGCTGTCATGGAAACCCAACAACTCATCTGGAAAATCCGGGGCGAGGTAATATTGTCAATCCAGCTACTCTTTCCATTACGCATCGCGATTCTGTCTGCGAACAATGTCATCTCGGTGGGGAAGCCCGCATTCTGAATCCCGGCAAAAAGTTTGAAGATTTCCAGCCCGGAACTCTTCTGGAAAGTGTTTTTTCTGTCTATACAATTGAGCCTAAATCACCTAACGGCCTGAAAGTGGTGGGCCATGCAGAAGGGATGGCGGCCAGTGCCTGCGCACAAAAAAGCAACGGAGCACTCTGGTGCGCCAGCTGTCATGATGTCCACCAGACGCCCTCCAACCAGAAAGAATGGCATCGGCAGAAGTGCCTTTCCTGCCATCAGCAAACCAGCCTAAAAAATCATTCTGCAGAAAAGGCTGATTGCGCCGGATGCCACATGCCGCGCAGGCAGTCGTCAGACGGAGCTCACACAGCATTCACGGATCATCGCATTCAGATTCCAGGGAAGTCTTATTCATCACCCATCACAGGCCAGAATCAACTCAGCGCCTGGCGACCAGCACTCCCCAATTTCGAAAAGAGAAATCTGGGACTTGCATATATCAGTAATGGAGAAAAAGAGCTTTCAGCGCTCAAGCTGAATGAAGGATTACGTCTTTTACTGGAAGAACTTCCCCGATTTCCTAATGACCCTGCGCTGCATAATGCGATCGGATCTATCCTCATGAAAAAGAGCGCATACAAAGATGCAGTGCGATTTTTCCGACAGGCAATCCAGGCAGAACCTGAACGCGGAGCAAATTACCTCAATCTGGCAGCTGCTCATTACGCCATGAACCAGCCCGTAGAAGCAGCGAAAAATGCCAATGCGGCACTTTTACTCGATCAGGGGCTGGAAGAAGCGTATCGCCTGCTGATCCTGATTGATCCTTCCCGCAAGCAGGAAATTCTGCAACGCTATTCAAAAGCACTGCCGGGCCGGAGACTGATGATTCCTTGAAACGAACTGTACTGATCCTGATTCTGGGAACCATCGGAAGCTGGCTGATGCTCTCCCAGACTTCCCGCCAGCGCGGTATCGACTTCTACCAGAACCGCAAATTCATTGAGGCCACGCAGGAGTTCAAAGCCTGGCTGCAGCAGAATCCGGATGATCACCAGATCCGTCTTCTTTCCGGACTGAGCTTTCAACAGTCCGGAAATCTGGACGAGGCAGCGACAGAGTTTCAGAAAATTCTGTTGAAAGACCAGCAGAACAGCAATGCCACCTACTCGCTTGCACGAATCCAATACCTACGTGGGCAGCTACCGGAAGCAGAACGACTGGCGGTTCAGGCCGGACGGCTGGGATCTCCCCGCGCCGGAGTCCTTCATCTACGCGGGCTGATCGCCAAAGAAAAACAGAATGACACTGAGGCGCTGAAGCATTTCACAGATGCACGCAAGGCTGACAAAAACTATATTCCGGCTTATCTGGCTGCAGCCGAAGTTCTGATTCGTCAGGGACAACCGCAACAAAGTATTTCTTTACTCGATCAGGCGATTACCAGATCTCCGGGCGCCGAAGCATTCTATCTGCGTGCCCGCGCCCGGCTGGCACTGAATCAGACACAGGAAGCTCTGGCAGATCTGAAGCGCTCTATCGATCTGGGCGGAGATATACAGGCTCAGTCTCTGTATGAACGGCTCTCATCTACCCCTCCCTCAGCAAATATCTCAGCCCCTCCAGACACAAAAGAAATTGGCGTAGCATCTGTTTCCTTTGAAGAAATCGGCCGGGATGCCGGACTGCTCCATCGGCTTGTTCATAAAAATACGGAAGAGAAATATCTGATTGAAACGATGGCTGGTGGGGTGGCAGCCTTTGATTTCGATGGTGATGGTCTCATTGATCTTTTCTTCACCAACGGAGCAGATCTCCCGTCACTGAAGAAGTCCAGCCCCGCTCAATGGAACCGTCTTTATAGAAACGAAGGGAACTTCCGGTTTCGGGATGTGACCAAAGAAATGAAGGTGATGGGTGAGGGATTCAGTACGGGCGTCACAGTTGGAGACTTCAATAACGATGGCCGTCCGGATCTATTCGTGGCCGGCTTCGGCCACTCTCAGCTCTATCGCAATGACGGAACACATTTCACGGAAATCAGTCAGCAAGCTGGCCTCAAGCAGCAACCTTGGCCAATCACTGCCGGATGGTTCGACTATGACAACGATGGCCATCTGGACCTGCTCATCGTGAATTATCTGGACTGGTCACCGGCAAAGAATATCTTCTGTGGCGATCCGAAACACAACTTCCGTGTGTATTGCCACCCCAGGCACTTCGGGTCACTTTCGAACACCCTCTATCGGAACAACCGTGATGGAACCTTCGACGATGTTTCTGAAAAAAGTGAAATTTCCAAGTCACCCGGCAAAGGAATGAGCGTAGCTTTTGCAGACTATGATGGCGATGGCTGGACAGACTTCTTCATTACGAACGATGCCATTCCAAACTCATTCTTTCGCAATAAAAGGAACGGCACATTTGAAGAGATCGCTCTGACAGCAGGAGTAGCCCTGACCGATGACGGCGTGGCGATCTCCAGCATGGGAGTGGATTTTCAGGACTATGACAATGATGGACTCCCTGATCTTGTCATCACTGCCCTGGTAGGGGAAACTTTTCCTCTCTTCCGCAACCTGGGAAAGGGAACCTTTGCCGACTGGTCTTTACAGAGTCTGTTCACGAAGGCCAGCAAGAAGTTCAGCGGATGGGGCATCCATTTTGCTGACCTCAACAATGATGGCTGGAAAGATATCTTCACAGCCAACTCTCATGTCACTGACAATATCGAGCAGTTCTCATCCGATGTTTATCTTCTGCCCAATACAGTGTTTCTGAATCACGCAGGAAAAATTTCAGAAGCTGTCTCCATCCCGGCCATGAATCAGCGTACAGCAGCTCATCGCGGATCGGTCATTGGCGATTTTGACAATGATGGAAGACTCGATATCGCTATTGCAGTGCTGGGAGAAAGTCCGGAACTGTGGAGAAATACAACTTCCTCGAAAAACAACTGGCTGCAGGTAAAGCTGGAAGGCATGGCGTACGGAGCTGTGATTCAGGCAGACGATCAGTGGTTCACTGTCTCTTCTACGTCCGGATATGCTTCATCGATCTCTGGCCCGGTTCACATTGGACTGGGTAACAAAAATCAGGTAGAGAAGTTATCTGTCAAGTGGACGGATGGGACACAACAAACACTGACAAACATCCCGGCCAATCAGCAGATTCAGGTACGAAAAAAGGCCACCGCTAAATAACGGTGGCCTTGATTGTTTTTCAGTGAATCAGTTTCGTTAGAAGAGGAGCTTCATACCAAACTGAATGTTGCGAGGTCCAATCTGTGTGGAATTGATCCGGCCGAATGCGGCTGAAGTGAAGTCAGTGATGGGGTTGCCAAATACCGTCCGGTTGAGCGGATTCTGCATCTCCATACGGAACTGGTGAGTAAAGCGCTCACCAATCTTCGTCTGCTTGAAGACAGCGAAGCTTTCTTCCATACGCATTGGACCACGAACATCCAGAGCACGAGGAGCATTGCCATACTGACCAGCGCCAGGCTGAGCAAAAGCTGAGCGGTTGAGATAGGTGTTCTTCGATGGATCAGCAGGATCATAAGATCCCATATCCACGTTTGAACGGATATCGCCACTGACCAGGTCAGGACGCAATCCCAGATTGAAGAATGGGAGGGTGTTGTTTGTCGTCACAAACAAGCGACCACCTGAAGTGTAGGAGTTGACGGTTGCCAACTGCCATCCGCCCAGGATGCCATTCACAAATCCATTGCTGCTCTTCCATTTACGGCCATCACCGAAGGGAACATCCCAGACCAGAGAGAAGGTCAGAACATGCGGATAATCCGACGGGTGATAGGACTTCTCCCGGTTATAAGCTGACTGCTGTCCAGGGTTTGAATCAAACATGGCAGCATCGGTCAGGAACTTTGACCAGGTGTATGCCACTGTGCTGGTCAGACCACGGGAATACCGTTTATCCAGCTTGTACTGGAAGGAGTGATAGCCGGAATTGCCGAATGTTGAACCATAGGTTCCAACATTTGCATACTGTGGGAAGGAGCGAAGTGCCTGAGCCACTGTTCCCTGTGCTCCCCACAATGCAGAGAAGCCAGCAAACGGCTCACTGAACCCGGCAGCCCTGGCTTCGGGTGAGTTGATGTTTGCCCGAAGAAGTGCAGGATTCACATTCTCATACTGTGGCAGTAACTGATTCAGTTGCTGAGAAGCATACAAATGACGTCCTGCATTCGCAACGTACCCAAAGCTCATGGACAGGTCATTGGCGAACTGATGTTCGACAAGAAGATTCCACTGGATCTTGTAAGGCAACTTGTACTGATCAGGAAATACAGCCGTGACACCCTGACGGTTCGCAGCAGTGGGATCCGTTACCGGAGGACGCCGGAAATTCTGCGGGAATCCACCATCCCATCCAAAGGCTGGATTGATTCCAGCATCGCCGGAAGCAAACAGAGCAGTAGTGGAATACCCGAAAGCAGGAAGACCAATACCCTGGTTGATGTAGTTGGAGTTGAAGATACCAAATCCACCACGGATCACTGTGCGGTCAGCCACACGATAGGCTGCACCAAAACGCGGAGCATAGTTATTCCAGAGAACATCCAGATAACGATTTCCGTTACCGGGGCTTCCACCAAAGTGCATGGCGCCCGGAAGATTTCCAGCAGCGGCATTTCTCGCATTAACGTCCATGAATGAGATACGTCCATATGGATCGCTGTGAGGAGTGATTGGCTCCCAACGGAACCCCATGGTCAAAGTCAGTTTATTCGTCACCTTCCAGGTGTCATCAATGAAAAATCCATAAACGGTGTAACGGCCTCCCGGAATGGAATCCCGGAAAAATGCAGTACCTTGATTAACCTGCCCCAGAAGGAAACTGGCGAAAGCATCACCAGACTGGATATTAGGATCACCATTTCCGGTTGTCTGACGAGTGAAGTTAAATGTACCACCGCCATTATCAAAAACACGATAGTTATCACGATGCTGTTGCACTTCTCCCCCAATCTTGAGGGTATGATTTCCCCGAATCATGGTCAGAGTGTCGAGGAAAGTGAACGTGTGAAAGCGGTTATCACTGGCAATATGATCACCGAAACGAGTGTAGCCTTCTGTATCAAACTGAACAGTTGGGAACAGGTCAAACTGAAGCCCCAACAATCCCAGTTTTCCACCATTCGGCTGTGTCCATCCCTGGTCAAATCCGAGCGAGAAGTTCGGATTGCGGAAGCGTGAATACCCCAGACCAATATGATTCAGAGTGGTCGGAGAGATATTGGAGTCAAAGTTCAGATGAAGAACATTGGTCCGCACCTTCTGCAAATTGTAGTTCAGCAGTGCGGTTTCACTCATTCCCCCCACAGGGATCAAGCGGCTTGGGCCGGGACTCTTGTAGGACGGACGGAATGTGTCGTTATACATACCACTGATGCGGTGGTTCACAGAAAATTGATGGTCAATTTTGAACCCAACAGTCCTCTCGTCTGCTCTTGGGCTATCTAAAGGAGCAACAGAGTTGTTGACGACACCAGGCAGTTCCGGAGTCGGCAGATAGGGCAGCATCACTGAGGACACGTTGCTGAATCTGTCTTTTGGAATCACATTATTCGGGAAAGGTGTACGCAGTGCAGGATTGGAAGAACTTGCCGGATCATAGATTACCCGGTTGAGTTCTCCAAAGTCACCCTGTTGCATACGTGATGTCGGCAGAGTATTCAGGCCGGCGAGAGCACCACCACGGCGATAGAACTGGTCAAAAGAGAAGAACCAGAAAGTACGATTCTTACCGTTATACAGCTTGGGAAGAACAACCGGACCACCAATGGTTCCGCCAAACTCATTCTGCTTGGAAGCAGGACGGCTGGGAGCAAAGAAGCCACGGGCATCCAGCTTTTCATTCCGCAGGAAGTGGAAGGCAGAGCCGTGCAGATCATTGGTTCCGCTCTTCATGGTGAAACTGGTGACACCACCCATTGCATGGGCATACTCAGCAGAGTAGTTGTTGGTGATCAGCTTGAATTCTGCGATTGCATCCACAGAGGGGTTCACTTCGGCATCGTTGGAAAGATCACCACGGCTCAGAGCAATACCGTCGTAGTAAATCTGATCCTGGAAGCCGCCGCCGCCAGAGATGGACTTGGTCCAGGTTCCGGTCGGGGTTACACCCGGGGATAGTTTAATGAAGTTAGAAGGGTTACGGATGCCACCACCGAGAGTGAGGGGCATGTCCAGAAACTGTTTGGACTCCACAACCATACCAACGTCAGTTGATTCGGTCTGGATCAGCGGCACACCACCAGAAACAGTGATGTTTTCCGCAACAGAACCTACAGTAAGAGCAATATCTACAGTCAGAGTCTGGTTCGTCTGAACCTGAATTCCCTGCTGAATAAAAGTATTAAAACCATCAATCTTGGCAGTGAGCTGATAAGGACCAATCGGCAAACCGACAAAACGATAAGCACCCGTACTAGTGGTCACGGTTTCAAATCGAATATTGGTTGCTGTATTCATCACTTCTACGGCAACAGCAGGGACAGCAGCTCCAGAATTATCGGTGACAACTCCGGTAATTCCGCCGCGGTCACCCTGACCGTACAGACTCAATGACAAGGCGCCAACTAACGTCAGTAATTTAACGTTAAGGGGCTTAAATTCCATGTTTCCTCCAGAAGTTTGAGCTTACAAAGCCCTAACTTAAATGCATTAGTAGTGTATGCATCCACGCTTTTATTTTCAACAGATTATGGGAAATATAAATGAATGTTAATGTATTATTTTCCATATTTTATAAATCATATTTCTTCTAAAAACTAAATATTGATTCGCTTTAATAAATTTTCCTGAAACATGAGATTTTTCAGTCAAATTGTGAAATAATTCGCCCATTGGCGACATGCTTCGCTTTTAACGGGTCTCTGTTCGATTTAGCTCTTAAATTACGGAATTTCTTCAGAGGGGTATTTCATGATCAGAAGCATTTATTTAATGCTCTTGTCCGGTATTATTTTATTCTCCGCGTTACCGGCGCATTCTCAGGTTCTCTATGGTTCTCTTGTTGGCGATATTACAGATCCCACTGGATCTGCCATTCCTGGAGCCCAGATCACCATCACTAATCGGGAAAACGGGCTTGTTCGGGAAACTTCCACCGACGCCAGTGGCCGCTATTCTCTTCAGAATGTGATTGCGGGAACTTATGATCTCAAGGCAACTTCAGCCGGGTTTCAGACGTTGACCCAGCAGGGAGTCATCATCTCCATTAATACTGTGGCCCGTGTGGACCTCGCCCTGAAAGTGGGTGATGTTGCCGACCAGATCACTGTCGAGGCGTTTACCGCACAACTCCAGACAGACAAATCAGACGTCCATGTGGAAATCGGCGAAAAAGAAATCACCAACATGCCGCTTCCGCGCTACCGGAATTATCAGAGTTTGCTGAATCTTGTCCCCGGTGCAACCCCGGGCCGCTTTCAGAACTCAGCAGGATCCACTCCCGGTCGTGCCCTGACCACCAGCGTGAACGGTGTGAACCGCAATAATAACGTCACCAAGCTGGATGGAGCCATCAACGTCAACATCTGGCTGCCGCATCACACCGCCTACGTTGCACCTGCTGAAACCATTGAGACCGTCAATATCTCAACCAACAGTTTTGATGCCGAACAGGGCATGGCTGGTGGAGCAGCAACCACCGTGGTCAGCAAGTCCGGAACAAATACCGTTCATGGAAGTGCTTTTGGATTCCTCGAAAACAGCGCCTGGGGTGCCCGGAACGTCTTCTTCAAGGACCCGAAGCTTCCCAAGAGCATCGTCAGCATTGGTGGAGGCACCATCGGCGGTCCCATCATTAAGAACAAACTCTTCTTCTTTGGCAGTTTTGAGGGCACACGGGAACGGTTGAACCGCAGCAAGATTCTCACTGTTCCTACCGAACTGGAGCGACAGGGTAACTTCACGGCTTCCAATCGCGCGATCTATGATCCTCTCACCGGAAATCTGGATGGCTCCGGACGATCAGTCTTCGCCGGAAACATCATCCCCATGAATCGGATGAGCCGGGTGACGCAGCAGCTTTACAGCATGCTCCCGATGCCGAACATCCCCGGTGCTGGTGCAACCAACAACTTCTTTGCAACAGGTCCCCAGAACCTGACCCGCGACAACTATGACCTGAAGATCAACTGGAATCCATCCACCAAAAACACCTGGTTCTTCAAGTACTCGGCCATGGATGCACTGGTCATTGGCCGTTCTGCTTTTGGCGATGCCGGAGGCCCTTGCAGCTGTGACTCAGGAATTGGTGATGCCAGCCAGTTGGTACAGCTGGCAACAGTCGGACAAACCTATACCATCACCCCGACCTTCCTTTGGGATATGACCATTGGCTGGACGCGTACCGGTGCTGACTCCATTCCAACCGGATATGGCAAAAATATCGGACTGGATGTTCTGGGAATCCCCGGCACCAACGGCGCCAGTGATCGTGAAAGCGGCATGCCTAACTTCCAGATCAACAGCTATACCGATCTGGGTTTGCCCGAAACCTGGAACCCTTACTTCTACGGCGATACTTCCTACACCATGACGCAGAACTTCAGCCTCATGAAGGGCAGCCACGACATCCGCTTTGGATTTGAAGGAGTACGTCACTGGCTGAATCATTACCAGCCCGAACTTGGCGCAGGTCCTCGTGGCCGCTTCAACTACGCACAGGCCACTACTGGCCTCTTGGGACAACCCACAAACCAGTACAACGCACAGGCTGCATTCTTTCTGGGAATGCCCACTTCCGTGAGCAAATCCCTCCAGTGGTCCAAAATGACCAGCTTCAACAACCAGCTGGCATTCTTTGTTCGTGATCGCTGGCAGGTCTCCCGTAAGCTGACCGTGAATCTTGGACTGCGTTATGAGCTGTATCCGATGATGACCCGATCCGGTTTCGGCGGCATTGAACAATGGGATGAAAAGACCAATCTTGTGCAGCTTGGCGGACGCGGAAGCAACCCCAAGGATCTGGGTATTTCTACCAGCAAGAAGCTGTTTGCTCCCCGTGTTGGATTTGCCTATCGTCTGGATGACAACACAGTCATTCGTAGTGGCTACGGGCTTACCTACAACCCAATGTCCTTCGCCCGTCCTCTGCGTGGTTTCTATCCTCTGACCATCGCCCAGGAATTTGTTTCGCCAAACTCTTTTGCCCCTTATGGAACAACAGAACAGGGAATTCCTCTATTTACCGGTCCGGATCTAAGCCAGGAATCTGTCGTACTTCCCGGCACTGCACAGATGCGTACCGTCTCCGGGGATAGCATCACTCGTGGTTATGTCCAGAGCTGGAACTTCTTTATCGAGCGGAAACTTCCTTCCTCCATCCTGATGTCCATCGGTTATGTCGGCACCAATACCATCCGCAGCTTTGTGGATTGGGATGCCAATGCAGCAGCACCCGGCATGGGTAATGTGGGTCGTCCTTTTGCTTCCGCATTTGGCCGTACCGCAACCACCTGGTACTGGAATGGTCAGGCAAACACTAACTACAACGGCCTGCAGGTTTCTGCCACTCGTAATGCTGGAAGAGGACTGGTGTTAAAAGCAGCCTATACATGGTCTAAAGCCATCAACGTCACAGACGATGATGGATGGGCACAGTACATGTTCATGACATCCAGCCAGCTGGATCGAAACCGTGCACTCTCCGGATATGACACGCCGCACAACCTGCAACTGGGATTTGTCTATGACCTTCCCGTGGGCATGGGCAAAAAGTACCTGAGCAGTGGCCCAGCAGCATTCATTCTGGGTGGCTGGCAGGTAAACGGTGTGTTTGCTGCCTACTCCGGACGTCCATTCACTGTCACTGCTGACGTCGGTGGTCTGAATGCTCCTGGCAATACCCAGACAGCAGATCAGATCAATCCAGTGGTCAAGAAGAATGGCGGCACGGAAGAGTTCTACGACAAATCAGCATTCGCTGGCGTCACTTCTGCCCGCTTTGGTTCCACCGGACGCAACATTCTCCGTGGACCCGGTGTAGTAAACATGGATCTTGGCCTGTTCAAAACTTTCGACTTCAATGAAAGAGTTGGGCTCCAGTTCCGTGCGGAGGCATTCAATGTTTCCAATACTCCACACTTCAACAATCCTTCTTCCAACGTAAATGCAGCTAACTTCATGCAGATCAGCAGTGCTCTGGATGATCAGCGGACCATGCGTTTCGGTCTGCGCCTGCACTTCTAGGAATGAAGTAGTTCTGTCTATCACCCTCGGCCGGTTGTCCGGTCGAGGGTTTTTTCATGCCTGAAGTAGCATTGTGTAAATCGCAGCATACACCTGGCAATTGACGTTTTCACAATATACTTCTCTAAAACTCCCGTCTGAACAGAGATGTCACCTTTCCTGATTTCTCAGCATCCAAAGAGTGATGTCTGATTTTGCCAAGACGCAGTATTCGATTCTCGACCTCGCTACATTCAAGGCAGATGGTGACATCTGTACATCCTTTGAACAATCGCTGGATCTGGCGCAGCACGCAGAAAAGTGGGGATATACCCGCTTTTGGCTGGCCGAACATCACAACATGCCGGGGATTGGCAGTGCAGCAACTTCTGTTTTGATTGGATACATCGCAGGAGGCACATCATCGATACGGGTTGGAGCCGGTGGCATCATGCTGCCCAATCATCCCCCACTGGTGATTGCCGAACAATTCGGAACCCTGGAAACTCTTTATCCCGGTCGTATTGATCTGGGACTCGGCCGCGCTCCCGGCTCAGATCGGTTGACAGCGCATGCCTTGCGTCGTGGTGTGAACACGGAAGAATCGTTCCCACGGCAGGTGCAGGAGCTTTTGGACTTCTTTGCACCCGTCACTCCAGGACAAAAGCTCCAGGCTGTGCCTGGAGGAGGGACCAATGTTCCGGTATGGCTGCTGGGATCGAGCACATTCAGTGCTCAGCTGGCCGCAGTCATGGGATTGCCCTTTGGATTTGCCAGTCATTTTGCGCCAGAGCTTCTTTATACAGCCATCCGCCTTTACCGCGAGTATTTCCGTCCGTCGCAATATCTGCAGAAACCGTATGTCATGGTGGGCCTGCCGGTCATCGCAGCCGACACAGACAGAGAAGCAGAGCGGCTGGCAACATCTCCAGCCCAGAGATTCCTGAATCTGCTTCGGGGAAAAGAACTCTATACGGTGCCGCCAGTTGAAACGATGGAAGGTCTATGGAATCCCGATGAAAAAACTCTGGTGGAATCCAAACTGGGTGTTTCCATTGTGGGAAGCCTGGAAACCATCACGCAGAAACTGAAGGATTTTCAGCAGAGGACAGGGGCAGATGAGTTCATCATGACCTCAGACCTGTACCATCACGTGGACAGGCTGCATTCTTATGAGCTTGCCGCAGCCGCCATGCAATCACTCAACAATGTCAGGGAAGAATCCGGCCTTCAGCATCCAGTCTGAGTTTTCTTCCACCCCATTCCACCGTGTTCCGAAACCAGGCTGTCAGCCACACAGCAAAAGCAAAGATATCCCACAGGGGTGCCAGCCAGAACCAGCGGTGCGCGACCGGGCTATGAAGTACGCCCACTCCGCCCATCCATGCGGTCAGGATACGGAGTGCGATCAGGACGCCGCCCATCACCGAATCACCGCTCACCAGCGCCCAGAATCCCGCATGTGTGATGGGCAACCCCAGATAGGATGCCGTACGGGAACAACGGATCGTCCGCGCCCATCGCTGCTGATGCTTCCAGACAGCAGACCAGTTTCCGTGAAGTGTGGTTTCGACAACTGCAGAGGCTACTTCAGCGCGATATCCCAGTTCAGTAATCTTTTTCGCCAACTGATAATCATCCGCAATGTAGTCCGCAATTGCCGCAAATCCGCCGATCTTTTCGAGATCAGCCTGGCGAAAGGCAAGCGTGGCACCGAGTCCGAATTCGCGGACTCCCACCAGCCGAGCTACCAGCACACTCGGCATAAAATCGGTCGCCACACCCAGAGCTTCAAAGTCAGAAGCGATTGAATCCCCTTTGGCGCGATACAGACAGGTCACAATCCCGACACCTGGTTGATCCAAAAGAGCAGTCACTCGCCGCAGGTAATCAGGGGGAACGACGATATCTGCATCGTTCACCACCCACACCGGGTACGACGCACCAGGCGAAAGCTGCATGAGCTTGCCTACTTTCCGGTTTGGCGTAAGAACTCCTGCCTGCTCATTCCAGATCAGTTCCAGATGCCCGGGATAATCCTGTTGATGGTGAGATTGAATGGCTTCAGGTCGTGGAGCTTCACCGGAAGCAGTTGGCTTGAGGATGGAGACATCCGGAAAATGTTCGGCTACAGGCTCCCGTTTCCGAAGAAAGACAAGGATCGCAATCAGGATCAGGATCTGATAGGCAGCAGGGATTAATAACCAATAAGCCATACACCCACCGCGACACAGGCAGCCCCGATCCATCGTCTTCGGCCGACGTGTTCCTTCAGGATGACACCCGCCAGTGCAGTCTCAATCACGATGGATGCAGCCGTAGCAGGTACCGCAAAACTGTATTCGGCCACTTCCAGCAACTGGAGGAAAGAGAAGAAGGATGTCGCCATGAAGATGATGGAAAGAATCAGCAACGGATACCGGGGTGGCGTCCGCTTCATGGCAGAGCTTTGCAGAAGATCAGCAATGACTGTCGAAACAACGACACCCGCCACAAACAACCATTTCATGATGTTTTGGCTTTGGTGGGAGACACCAGAACAGCTCCGGCAACAATCAGAAGCCCACCCATCCATCGAAGCAGGGATACATCCTCACCCAGGAAAACTGCTCCCAGAATGACAGGAATCAGGAATCCGACACTGGTGACGGGAAGAACATAGCTGAGATCCGCGATTCCCAGCAGCTTGATACGGGAAAGTGTCCAGACAATGAGAAGAAAAATCCCCAGGAGAGTCCACACAGTGAAATATCCACCATGCTTCATCCCCCAGTTAAGCGAATAGTTACCAGCCGCATTTGCCAAGACGACAAATGCGCTCAGGGCAAGTGCCCGTGACATCAGTCTCCGGCAGCAGAAGAGGCAGCTTCCGCCACAAACTTCTTTCGCTTGGAACGCAGAGCCAGATACTCTCTCGCCTCTTTATACAGACGTTTGGTGTCGCCATTCATGATGGCCTTGCTCACCACACGCCATGCAGCAGACGGACGATAGTAATACTCGTCGTAGAAACGCTGTACCCAATCAACCAGTTCCACACGATTCAGACCCGGATAGATGATATTGGGCAGCTGATGACCATTTTCATCGGTCATGGAATCCAGGGTGACCAGATCATTCTTCTTGGCGTACTCAAAGAATTCTGTTCCCGGGTAAGGATGAGCAATCGAGACCTGAATGGTTTCGCAGTTCAGTTCCTTTGCAAAATCGATGGAACGGCGCAGGGACTCGCGACTCTCTCCCGGTAGCCCGACAATAAAGTCAGCATGGATAGTCAGCCCCAGCTTATGAGCATCTTTTGTAAACCGGCGAGCGATATCGACAGTTGCGCCCTTCTTGATGTTCTTCAGAATCTGCGGATCACCTGATTCATATCCCACGATCATCAGGCGGCCACCCGCATCCTTCATGGCAGATAACGTGTCATAGTCTGTCGTCACACGGGATGTGCACGACCAGGTGACACCGACCTTGGCCAGTTCCTTACAAATGGCGATGGTACGTTCCTTCTTGTAGTTGAACGTGTCATCGTCAAAGAAGATTTCTTTCAGACCGGGGAAGTTCTCTTTGGCCCACCGTACTTCATTCACCACATCTTCCACGGAACGCAGACGCCACCGGTGACCTGAATGAGTTTGTGGCCAGAGACAGAAGGTACACATGGCGGGGCATCCGCGCGACGTATATAACGAGACAAACGGATGCAGAAGAAACGGTACGTTATAACGCGTGAAATCCAGGTCACGCTTATAGATTTTCGTCGCCCAGGGCAGTTCGTCCAGGTTCTCGATGACCGGACCATCCGGGTTATGAGAGATCCCACCGTTCTTGCGGAAGCTGACTCCCGGAAGCTCTTCAACAGGCTTTCCTGCTGCGTAGTCCCGGATCTGATAGTCGAACTCTTTGCGAACGACAAAATCAATCACAGGATTTTCCCGCAGGATTTTTTCCGGCTCTACGGTAACGGGCGGTCCGACAAAGCAAACTTTGAGCTTGGAGTTCTTGTCGCGCATCATCTGCGCAATCTTGCAATCGACACTCAGACCGGGCGTTGATGTGAACAGCACCAGCAGTTCAAAATCATTCGCCATATCGACGGTCTGTTCAATGGAAATATGGTGTGGCGGTGCATCCACAACTTTGGAGTCGGGGATCAGTCCTGCCGGGTATGTCAGCCAGACAGGATACCAGTAGGATTCAATTTCCCGCGTTGCAGGCCACCGGGAACTGGCGCCCCCATCAAAACCTTCAAAGGAGGGTGGATTCAGGAAAAGCGTTCTCATCAAATACCTCGAGAGTGGGGGTGCCACTCAGGCGCGGAACTTTTAGTTTAACAAGCAATCAGGAATTCACGGAGATGAAATGCTGATTGAATTAGTGGCTGGGTTCGGAGGGAACAGAGGCAGAGCCACCTGTAGTTTCAGACTCGTGGTGTTCCTCAATTTTGGTGAAATTCCGATAACTGATGTTTAATTCAGTCCGGCCCACAATTCTTGTGTCTGCATAGCTGATCATTTTGGTGGGAACAGCAACGCCATTTTCAATAATGAATTCCCGAATAAACTCGATCTTTTTCAGGAAAATTGAAGGTGATTTCACAAACTGTCCGGATTCCCGCACAGCAAGATATGTTTCAGGATCCAGCCAGAGCTCACCCTTGAAAACACCCACTCGTTTTTTCCGGGGCTTCACTTCCATGACATAAACTTCCTTGTCATCCTTTACCTGCAGCCCCTTCAGCTTGAATTTATAGTTTTCAGGATTGATCGCAATTTTCGGGTCGGGCTTTGCTGCGCCCTGGGCCTCACCAGCCAGAAAGCGTGCAATCACTTCCTTTTTAACGGTGTTATCGCCATCAAAACGCAACGCGTCATAGGTGATCTTTCCAATATTGGAAACCACCCGCAAGGCATTCATTGTGCCCTTTTTGGCCAGCTTGGGAATGGATGCATCAATCTCCACTTCCATCTGGACGCCTTTCATCTTTTCCCGTTGCTGTTCCTGTGCAGAAAGATACTTTCCGATCACAAAATCCTGCTCAGGAGAGGCCGCCTCGCCTAATGCAACCAAAGAAGTCAGTAAAAAAACAATGAATAAAGTAAATGATCTCAAAGGTTTCCCACGGTTACGGAGCGATGGTTCCCCATCTGGCACCGCATCCTTACAATTCTATGACGATTTTACCCCGTTCAAAGTTTCGAACTTTACAGAACTCCTGACTCCTGAATGGTTAAAGTTCCCGCATCTGCATCAAGCTCAGCAGTCACGCCAAGAGGAATCGTAGCCTGATCATCCGTGTGCCCAATGAGAAGTCCCCCCAGAACAGGCACCTGTAATCCGGAAAGAATATCTTCCAGTACTTCATTCAGAGAGAAAGTAGAATCAAAACCCGGCCGGAATTCTCGTGGAGAGCATCCTACACATTCGCCCACCACAATTCCCGCAGCCTGTTCCAGATTACCGGCCAGTCGCAACTGAGTCAGCATTCTGTCAACGCGATAAGGCTCTTCTCCAACTTCCTCCAGAAAAAAAATCTTGCCTCGTGTATCCGGTTCGTAAGGGGTCCCCATTAAAGATGAGATCAACGTCAGATTCCCTCCGATCAATTGCCCATTCGCTTTTCCTTTACGGAAACTGTGAATCGGATGCAGTGGCCGCAACGGATTTGATTCAGTCGGATTTCGGATCACCCGGTCCCCATCCGGCCCGAATAAGGCGCGACGGAAGTGCTCCTGCGTCCACTCTGTAAATCTGGATAGAACAACAGGGGAATGAAATGTGACCAAGCTGGCATGGCGCTGGATGGCCAGATGGAGAGCAGTGATATCGCTGTATCCGGCAAACACTTTCGGGTTCTTGCGAATGAGCGAGTAATCAATGCGATCCAGCAACTGAGGGGACCCATATCCCCCGCGAATGCAGAAAACGCCCTTCACTTCAGAATCAGCAAACATTTCGTGCAGATCATCCAGCCGTTCCTGAATCGAGCCCCCCAGATAGCCGGCTCGTTTCCGGACGTTCTTACCAAACTTCACCTTCAGACCGAAATGCTCCAGTGTTAAAGGAACAAGATCCAGGCGTACAGGGTCAGAAACATAGGTGGAAGGAGTAATGACACCCACTGTATCGCCGGGCTTCAGTGCTTTAGGCTTCAGCAGAGGAAGAGAGCTCTGGGCAGATAAAGAAGATGCCGCCAATCCTGTAGTCAGGCCGGCGGCACCTGTTGCTTCCAGCATGGTTCGGCGCGTCATGCGCCTTATTGTACGGCCTACCAGTTAGAAAGAGATCCATCCGGTCGTCGGAAAAGTGGGATGGGCGTATCTCCCTTGGTCACTTCTGCCAGCATGTTCAGGCCTGCCGGATTAAACTCCACTCCTAATCCTGGACGACGATTGGGCCAGAGTTTTCCATCCTTGAAATCAAATGACTTGGGAAGGTATGTGGCGGGGATTGGTCCATTGGCACGCATCTCCATCAACACAGGGCCAGAGAATACTGCACAGCAATGAACAAGGGCAGTTTCTGCAATAGGCCCGGTGAAATGCGGCGTCAATCCAACATAATGAGTTTCACAGATCGCAGCCTGTTTCATATATTCTGTGATGCCCCCACAGTTGGGGATAGATACACGGGAATAATCAATCAGACGACTCTCCACCAACTCATGCAAACCGTCCCAGCGATCTGCAAAATGTTCACCGACGGCAATAGGAACTTTCACCATCTGCCGAACCTGTTTATAAACACTCGGATTCTCACTGCGAATGAGATCTTCAACAAAGTAGGGTTCCAATGGTTCAATCAGCGTGGAAAGCCGCACTGCATCTGCCAGATCCAGACGTGTGTGATAGTCGATATTCCAGTCGCCATCTACGCCGACACCCGCCCGGATCTCCTTGCAGTTTTCAAATGTCTGCCGGACGGCTTGCTGGGAAATGAACCGTTTGGGACCAGGATCCGCCACAGAAGTCCGGAAGGCTCGAAACCCGGCATTGATACACGCAGCAGCTGTGTCCTTTAACCCATTGCCTGCACGCGGAAAACCAGTGGAGTAGCACTCCACATAATCACGGGCAACGCCACCCAGCAGTTCGTGAACAGGAACATCCAATGCCTTGCCTTTGATATCCCATAGCGCCATATCGAGGCCACCGAGTGCATGAATTTTTTCTCGTCCAGGAGGATAGAAATACCCTCGATACATCAACTGCCATAGCGCTTCAATCTTTGTGGGGTCCTTGCCGATCAGCTGCACAGCACAGTCCCGCAGCATGTCAGCTGTTCCACCTTCACCAATGCCCGTAATACCAGCATCAGTTTCTACCGTAATGATGTGATGGCTCTGGTTGATATTTCGGGAATTGATCGGGGATTCATACAACCGAATCCTTGTGATCTTCATCTTCTTGATCTCAGCCTGAGCCTTGTAGGCCAGAGGCAGTGCACCCATAGCTGCTGCCTGTAATCCTGTCTTGAGAAACCGCCTTCGATTCATGTTGCGGCGATTGTAACAGGGAAGATTTGAGAATCGAAGTTCCGAATGAGTTACGGATATTATTTTTCTTTTGAAGAATCCTCAGTTTTTACTTTTCTTTGTGCGTAGCGACGAGGAATTGATGCAAGGTCATGAATGATTTTTGAATCCTGTCTATAGTATTCAAGAGAAATAGTTGCCAACTCAGCAAAATAATCCGCCAGAAGAATGTTTTTCTTTTGCAAGCGCTTCCACTGACGATGAATTGCAGCAGAATCCTTTTCCTCAAGTGCTCCAGACCAGCCGCGTTTCCCTGCTTTCATGAATGCCCGTTGCGTCCGGTGCAAAGTCTGATCCACAATGCCCTGCGCAAGAGAGAGCTCCATACCGCATCCCAGAAGACATTCCACCCCCGCACCCATCAAAGGATTTGCCATGCTGGTTGTAATTGTCATACTGGCAAAATAAAGTGCCTTTGTTCCTGCCGCAATTTCAAATAAACGAACACGACTGTCATTGATCAGTGAACGGAGTCTGCGGATGGTTCGGGGATCAGCCTGGATGACAAAACGAAGATCAGTATAGGCTTCGATCAGTTCCATCGTGGCAACAATGGCGTTCCGCCGCGCAAACATTGATAACTCTTCGCAATCCATTGCGCTATCCAGCAACAGAAGAACTTTTTCATTCCAGTCAATCTGCGCTGCCAGAAGCTCATCCAGAACAGATGCAAATCCTCCAGGCTGAGCAATGACAACAACCATGCCGCAGCCATCCAGATCTTCATAATTTACTGTTGGCGTCCCAATGCGAAGTGCATTGGACACACGAGAAGCTACCCGTAAACTGGATGCCTTTACAGGCCCAATCCGGCCGACAATGCCATCCAGTTTGCCGAAATATGATTTGGTAATCCCACCTTCACAGACAAGGCCAACAGGCAATGTCCGGAGATCAGTTTTCGGAGCTGTCCCCCGTTGTGGCTGTTCCTTCATACAGGCCGATTCCCCTCATTTTTTTCACCTTGTCACGCAACTGGGCGGCTTTCTCAAACTCAAACCGTTTTGCAGCTTCCCGCATCTGCACTTCAAGATTCTGGATATGTTGCTCTCGTTGTCCAGGAGTCAAATGATCCAGTTCCTCTTCTGCAATTAATGGGACTGTGACAAAATCTGCATCTTCTACCGCCACAAGATGCATGTCGATTGCCTTGACGATTGATTGGGGAGTAATTCCATGAAGCTCGTTATACTCCTGCTGGATACTCCGTCGGCGATTCGTCTCATCAATCGCTTGCTGCATACTATCAGTCATTACGTCCGCATACAGCAGTGCAGTTCCACGAATATTTCTTGCAGCTCTGCCGATGGTCTGGATGAGAGACCCAGCAGAACGCAGAAACCCCTCTTTATCAGCATCTAGAATGGCAACCAGAGATACTTCCGGAAGATCCAGCCCCTCCCTGAGAAGGTTGACGCCAATCAAAGCATCAAACTCTCCACGTCGCAGATCACGGAGTGTCTTGATCCGGTCCAGCGTGGATACTTCACTATGCAGATAGCGGCATTTCACTCCAACTTCTGAATAATATTCAGACAGATCTTCCGCCATCCGCTTGGTGAGCGTGGTCACCAGGACTCGTTCATTTTTCTCGGTGCGGATACGAATCTCATTCAGCAAGTCATCCACCTGCCCTTTGATGGGCCTGATCTCAATTGGCGGATCAATCAATCCGGTAGGACGGATTATTTGCTCGACAATGACACCGACAGACCTGGTGAGTTCGTATGGTCCGGGAGTAGCCGAAACATAGACCACCTGATTCACACGATTCTCGAACTCTTCAAAAGTCAGAGGACGATTGTCCAGCGCACTGGGCAGACGAAATCCATACTTCACCAGATTCTCTTTTCTGGATCGGTCGCCATGGTACATTCCTCGCAGCTGGGGCACTGTCTGATGGCTTTCATCAATCACAATGATGTTGTCAGCGGGAAGATAATCCAGCAAGGTGGGTGGAGCTTCTCCCGGCAGACGTCCCGAAAAATGCCGGCTATAGTTTTCAATCCCATGACAATAGCCAATCTGCTTGATCATTTCGAGATCAAACATTGTGCGCTGATAGAGCCGTTGCGCCTCAATCGGCTTCCCCATCTTTTCCAGTTCGGCATGCCAGACAATGAGTTCTTCCTCAATTGTTTTCATGGCTCGCTCCCGGGTTACCGGTGTCGAAACATAGTGAGTTTTCGGATAGATGGTGAGCCGGTCGTAGGTTTTCCGAACCTGTCCTAACAAAGGATCGATCTGCGAGAGGCTTTCAATTTCATCTCCCCAAAGTTCGATTCGATAAGCATAGTCATCATAGGGAGGGTAAACTTCCACCACATCACCACGAACCCGGAAAGTTCCTCTGCGAAAATCCGCATCACTACGTTCGTACAGGATTTCGACCAGCCGTGAAAGAATTTCAGAGCGCGGAATTATCTGTCCCTTTTCGAGAGGAAAAACCATCCCGTAGTAGGTTTCCGGTGAACCCAGACCATAGATGCAACTGACACTGGCAACGATGATACAGTCGCGTCGCTCAAACAAGCTGCGAGTGGCTGAAAGCCGTAGCTTATCCAGCTCATTGTTGATTGTGGCTTCCTTCTCGATGTAAAGATCGCCCGAAGGAATATAGGCTTCCGGCTGATAATAGTCGTAGTAGCTGACAAAATATTCCACAGCATTACCGGGAAAGAATGTTTTGAACTCATGAAAGAGTTGTGCAGCCAGAGTCTTGTTATGAGCCAGAACAAGCGCAGCACGTCCCACCTTCTCAATGACCTTCGCCATTGTGTAGGTTTTTCCTGATCCAGTAACTCCCAGGAGGACCTGATCGCGTTCCTGATCGTTTAATCCACGAACCAGTTGCTCAATCGCCTGAGGCTGATCACCGCGGGGTTGATAATCTCCGGCGATACGGAAAGACATAACTATTAAGTATGGATTATTCTACTGACCCTCAGATACCGATGATTTTCATGGAGGCATCTGACTCCAGTAATTTGATTTTCTTTTCTTCCCTGTCAGACACTGCGTTGTACTCACATCCCAGCAAAACGCTGACCATGAGCAAGTAAAGCCAGACCAACAACGCGATCACAGCTCCAATGGATCCGTACATCACGTTGTAATTGGCGAGATTCCGTACATACCAGACAAAACCCACCGTGGCAGCCATCCAGATGCCTGTCGCAATCAGAGCCCCTGGCCAGATGCGAGCCTGCCTCAGCTCCGGAGGAAGATCCGGTCCAAAGCGATAAAGAAGGAGGTTACCCAGGGCAATCGCCACAATCGCGGGGGGTAACAACAGAGGGCTTCCCGTGTACACCATCAATGCGGACATGGCTACTCCAGGTGAAGCAACAAGGGCCACCAGCATCATCGCAATCGCCCGCTGCTTCCAGAAGTTTCTGCGGTTCTTGAAGCGATATGCTGCCTGGAACCCATCAATCAGACTCAACATCACCCCGGATGCACCAATGAGACTGATAAACACCGCCAGAATCAGCAGCAGAACCGGCCGCTGCCCCCGAATTGTAATGGAATACTCCAGCAGTTCTTCCGTACCCGGCGGGGCCACCTCGAATAGAAACTGTCCAATTTTGGTAGTTACCGAATCCGCATTGACCTGTGCCAGTATTGCCGTGAGGCTGGACATCACAGGGAACAAAGCGAGAAGTGAGGAGTAGGCTGCTCCCTTTGCTGCTGCAAGACACCCATCAAAAGCAGCTTCATAAAATGAAAGACCGAGTCGCCTCCAGAATTCTTTCACTTTCTTAGTATTGCGATAAAAAGCATTTTGGCAATAGTTCTTCGCACATTAGAGCAATTTCAATTCTGAATGAGAGAAAAGAATATCTTTAATCTGCTGAGCTTGCCAAATATGTCTTCTTTCGTGAGAGGGAATAACATGAAGTCCTGTTGCAAGACTGAACCTCACACCGGGAATAAAGGGATTACGAAACCGAATCTTTCCCAGATCCAGATCTGCATTCCGGTGGATAAACTTCCGAACTTCTCCCTGCTGTTCCAAAAAGAATTCAAGTGCAGTTGAGAATGGAACATCAGCCGCTGGCCGAACTTTTCCCGGCCCTTTGATCTTTGTTTTGACAGGTGGTTCCAGTGACCGGATGAACCATTGCCCGATTCTTCCCGGTCGTGCGGGCCCTTTCCGTAATCGTCCCTTTTCTCGCCCCTGATCTGCTGCTTCTTGCAGTGCCTCAAGATAGATTCGATTCGTTACGGCAATATGATCCAGGCACTGTGCAATACTCCAGGATTCTTTGTGCAGACGGCGTACGCCCATTTGCTCATCTACATCCCAGACCAACACGCGAGCGCTTTCCTCAGCCTGATCCAGCTGGTTGATTAACTCCTGAAGGTCCGGAGGTAATAAATGCATTTCTCCATACTTTATAGTATGGAAATGTCCTGGTCAATACTGTAGAGTATGGAAGTTCGCGATGCCTGATGATCGAACCGGAACGAAACGACGGGGAGAGCCCACGCTCACGGCTGCCGACTGGGCAGAAGCGGCTCTTCAACTGGTTGCGGAATCAGGGCTGAAGTCTCTCACAGTGGATCGTCTGGCTCAACGTCTGAAGGTGACAAAAGGGAGCTTTTACTGGCATTTCAAGGGAAGGGATGAGTTGCTGCAAGCGGCCCTTCTCCGCTGGGAAGAAAATGCAACCATGGCCACCATGCGCGGACTGGAATCTGTTCCGGATGCGCGCCGCCGGGTGGAACTCATCATGGAAGCTACTTCCCAACCTCCCCGTTCGCGATCTCTATACGCCGCACTGGCCCAGGGAGCGGAGAATCCGTTCGTGCGGGAAGTGCTGGATCGGGTGGCATCGTCACGGATCGACTTTTTAGAAAAGTGCTATCAGGAGATGGGAAAGAATCCGCAGGAAGCAAAGGCCCTTGCGGTTTTGGCATATTCCAGTTATCGCGGTCTGCTGCAACTTGCCCATGAAGCCCCCGCATCCCTTCCCCGCGAGTGGTCCGTTTATGTACAACTGATCCGATCCACATTCATCCCGGCCTGAGAAATGATCCAGAATTTGACAGAAAAATTCCCCGTAAATTTACTTGTATTTTGCAAGTAATATGAATAAACTGCCAAAAGTGGCTGGTGAAGGTGAGCTGAGTCGTCGATCCGGTTGTCCTGTCAGTATCTCTCTCGAACGATTTGGCGACCGCTGGTCCTTGCTGATCATTCGAGACCTGATGGTGCGCGGATACAAAACATTCAAGGAGTTCCAGACATCTGGTGAAGGAATTGCAACAAATATCCTGACGAATCGGTTGAAGAAGCTGGAGGACTACGGAATCATCTCGTCCGAAGTCGATGCTACAGACGGCAGGAGAGTGAATTACAGATTGACAGAAAAAGGCATCAGCCTGGCACCGGTAATGTTGGAATTGTTGGTCTGGGCAGCCGAGCATGAACAGACGGCGGCTCCTTGCAATGTAATTCTGCACATGAAAGAAAATCGTGCCGCTGTCCTGAGTGAAGTGCGGCGCCGATGGGAAGAACGTGATCCAACCCCGCTGATTCCCCGATTCCGATCAGAAAACAAATAACCGGAGGATTTCATGCAACCCATTCTGCAGAGCAAGGAAGTATCCAGGTACAACTACTGGGCAGGAACAGTGATTGGATTTCTGTGCTCCATGTTTTTACTCGTAGACGGAGCAGCTAAAATCGCGATGATTGATCCGGTACGTGAAGCCATCATGAAACTGGGATATCCGGGAAGTGTGACTCCGCAAACGGGAATTTTACTGATTGTTTGCACTCTGATTTACATGATCCCCCGCACTTCCATCTTTGGTGCGATCCTGCTTACAGGTTATCTGGGTGGTGCCACAGCCATCCATGTTCGTGCTGGAGATGCATTTATATTTCCGGTTCTCTTCGGTGTATTTCTCTGGGGAGCCCTTTATATCCGTGATCCGCAGTTGCAGAAATTGATTCCGCTCAGAAGATAAACACCAGCACAAAGGAGTTTTTATGAGTAAAGTCCGCGTCCTTGTCGGCACGCGTAAGGGAGCTTTTGTCCTTGAATCGGATGAAAAGCGTAAAAAATGGGATGTCCAGGGCCCATTGTTTGCCGGATGGGAGGTCTACCACGTCAAAGGTTCTTCCCTAAATCCCAACCGGATCTATGCCTCACAATCCAGTGGATGGTTTGGACAGGTGATCCAGCGGTCTGATGACGGAGGAAAGTCATGGGAAGCCGTTGGAAACCAGTTCAACTATGACGGAGTTCCCGGCACTCACCAGTGGTATGACGGAACCCCGCACCCGTGGGAGTTCAAACGCGTCTGGCACCTGGAACCTTCTCTGACAGACCCGGAAACCGTATATGCAGGCATCGAAGATGCCGCCCTCTTCCGTTCCACCGATGGAGCAAAGTCGTGGAAAGAACTGTCCGGTCTGCGAAAGCACGGTTCCGGTCCTCACTGGCAACCCGGTGCCGGAGGCATGTGTCTCCACACCATCGTGCAGGACCCCCTCAATCCTGAGCGAATCTTTATCGCCATCTCTGCTGCCGGAACATTTCGCACAGAAGACGGTGGCCAGACCTGGACACCCATCAATCGTGGACTGAAGTCAGAATATATTCCTGATCCGGAAGCTGAAACCGGACATTGCGTTCACCGCATCGCCCTGCATCCATCCAAACCCGATGTGCTCTATATGCAGAAGCACTGGGATGTCATGCGGAGTACAAATGGCGGTGACTTGTGGGAAGAGGTCAGCGGGAACCTGCCCACTGATTTCGGTTTTGTCATTGATGTTCATGCCCATGAGCCGGAAACCATCTATGTCGTCCCCATCAAGAGTGATTCTGAACACTATCCTCCAGATGGGAAGCTCTGTGTCTACCGAAGCCGCACAGGTGGCAATGAATGGGAAGCACTGACAAAAGGACTGCCGCAGGAAAACTGCTACGTCAATGTTCTGCGTGATGCCATGGCCATCGACCAGTTGGAGTCCTGCGGTGTATATTTCGGAACCACAGGAGGACAGGTGTACTGTTCATCTGACAGCGGAGATACCTGGGAAGCGATTGTCCGCGATCTTCCGGCTGTTCTGTCTGTCGAGGTCCAGACGCTGCCATGATCCGCGTGATCCTGCCTGTGAATCTGCGGATTCTTGCCCGCATTGAGCAGGAAGAGATTCAGCTGGAAGTTCCGGAACCCCTCACACAAAGGAATATTCTGAATGCAATTGAAGAAGCATTTCCTGCACTGATTGGAACCATCCGGGATTATGCCCGGCAGGAACGTCGTCCATTCCTTCGATTTTTCGTCTGCGGGGAGGATTGGTCCCATGAATCCCCCGATCAACTGCTGCCTGCTGAGATTCGATCAGGAAAAGAACCTTTTCTGATCATCGGAGCCATTGCAGGCGGTTAAATCATTCCATTCTTCAACCAATACAAAACAAACGAGGAAAGAAATATGCCCCAGATGATTTTTGTCAATTTACCGGTAAAGGACCTGACTGCGTCCAGAGAGTTTTTCGATAAACTCGGCTTCTCTTTCAATCCGCAGTTCAGCGATGAAACAGCAGCATGTATGGTCATTTCGGAAACCATCTTTGCCATGCTGCTGACTCACAAAAGGTTCAGCGAGTTCACCCCCAATCCCATTTGCGATGCGAAACAACAGACCGAAGTCCTGATAGCTCTCTCGCGAGAGAACCGGGAAGCGGTAGATGAAATCGTGAGTAAAGCAGTGGCAGCAGGAGGAAACACGTACAACAAACCGCAGGACCACGGCTTCATGTATGCCCATGGATTCCAGGATCTGGATGGACACATCTGGGAAGTGGTCTATATGGATCCCAGCGCCATTCAGGGTTGATGATCACGTACTGGTCGGGTTTTCCGCTGAAGGCCCGGCCAGTACGTGAGTTCTCTTCCGATTACTTCTTTACCGGACTGGCGATCCACCAGGTGTTTCCCGCCGGGTCCGTCACTTCACCGGAGCGGTGTCCATAAGGCCTATCTTCCGGAGACTTTTTCGCAACTGCTCCCGCCTTCACCGCACGCTCATAACTGGCATCCGCATCCTGTACCCACAGGTAGAAGGCTGCGCTCTTCACATCCTGAGTGGCACATTCTCCCAGCATCAGCAGACTGTCGCCTACCTTGAGTTCCGCATGCATCAGCCGGTGATCCTCTGCGCGATTACATTCCAGTTCTATGGCACCGAAGGCTTCCTTCAGAAACTGAAGTTCCCGCTCCCCATCTGAAACAACCAGATAGGGAGTGATTGTTCTGTAGTTTTCCGTTGTGTCAGGCATGCCCTGAAACTATCAGGACATTTGCGGATCGGATTGTAAAAAATTGACGTGGTTGCTGAAGTCCGTTTGCGCAGCCTGATAGGCGGTGGGTGTCATTCCGGAAAAAGACCGGAAGTCATGAATGAAATGAGCCTGGTCAAAGTATCCACAGTCGAGTGCAAACTCCGCCCAGTGAATGGGAGTCGCCTTCCGGTGAACCTGCGTGACCACCTGCTGAAAGCGGAGAATCCGGCAGAACTGCTTGGGGGTATACCCTACTTCCGTTTTGAATCGTTCAATGAACCGTTTGGGGCTGAGTCCAATGCGGTCTGTCACTTCACCGACGCTGGCAAACAGAGGACGACGCACGAAGGTTTCGACCGCATATTCCACAGCGGGATGCAGCAAGTTGCAGGTGAAGGCATCCAGAAGAATCTGCTCCAACAGAGCAAGCCGAACCTCGGCTCCTTCCGTTTCGAGCAGCCTTTCACGGAGAGTCCTTGCCGTACCGCGATCCCAGATCGACTCCAGTTCCACATCCATGTCCGCAATCTCACACGCTGGCATCCGCAGAAAAGGCCTAGTCCCACCCGGCCGAAACACCACGCCCATGACCTGTTCCTGTTCTGCCGTACCGATTACACTGAACCGGGTCTGTACGCCAGTAAGTATCGTGCCACGAACCGTTCTATTGAGCTTTCCCGTTTCTGAATCATAGTTCGGAATCTGATCTTCCTTCAGATTGATGATGAGCTGGGATTTCCCATTCGGAAGAATGCGTTGCAGGGCGTGTGGAGAGGTCGGCGTTTCAAACAGCCAGATGGACTCGATGAAGTGGTGGAGAGGAGGTCGGGGAATGCGCGAGAGGAAGAGCATCGCGATGGTTTCAGGGTACTTCAACTGGAATAAATGCAACTTTGTATATTGTTATTACTGTCAAACACGCCAGAAAAAATGAAACAGGAAGAACAATGGGCTAAGGACTATTTAGAACATATGGGATTTTCAGATCCTATATATGAACCGCAGAAAAACTTACCTCCTGACTTTCTTATTAACGATCACATCGCCGTTGAAGTAACAAGATTAAATCAATTCAGACCTACCAGTTCAGGGATGGAGCCACTGGCTAAACTTTCGGCTCCTCTTATAAAAAATCTAGAGGATCTTTTTGATGATCTTGGGAGACATCCTCATGGAATTAGCTGGTATGTATTCCCCAACTTCAAAAGACCTCAGTTAACAAAATATAAAAATTTGATCCGGGTTCTTGGCAAGAGGTTATCCGTTGTTATGCAGAACGCTGACACTGAGCAGGAGCAGCACCTTATCTCGATTGATCCTCATTTTGAGTTGCGGCTTATTCGGCGCCAAACCTCTGGACCGCATGCCTTCATCCTTGGAGGATACAGCGATCTTGACTCTGGGGGTTGGGTGATGGAAGAGCTTATGAGAAGTATCTCTATATGTATCGAGGAAAAAACGAAAAAAATTGCTGAGCACCGAAATAAATACCCAAAATGGTGGCTAATCCTGATTGATTATGTATATGCAGGTGAACCTCAATCAATCTCACTCTCCCATAATTGGGACAAAGTAATCATCATCCACCCAAGAAATTTCGCCTTAGCTTACGAGGTGCCGCTCCCCCAACCATTTGACGCCCATCCCCCGCCTCCGCTACCCTGAAGGTTATCGGATAGAGGCGCGACGGCCATGAGCGCAGGTTAGTTTTTCCGGGACGCTCCGGATGACTTGCTGCAAGGGGACCGCCGCCGAAGCCAACTGACAGCGTACAGTCAGAAGGTTGGTGAGCCAGGCTAAATCCTGACCACTGTCACCCACAGCTGTTTCCCAGCAAATCCCGGGTGGAGAACTATCGAACTATGGAAGACGTCTACGCACTCACTCGCTCTCTCATCGATATTGAATCGATCACGCCCAATGAGGCTGCTGTCGGAGAGTTTCTCGCCCATCATCTCGAAAAACTGACCGCTCGTTATAACGGGACAGTAGAAAAGCTGCACGTCGAAGAGAACCGCTTCAACATCTTTGCCAGCTTTGGGAATCCCGTCGTCACGCTTTCCACCCATCTCGACACGGTGCCGCCCTTTATTCCTTCCCGTGAAGACGATGAGAACATCTGGGGACGCGGAGCATGCGATGTCAAAGGCATCATTGCGGCCATGGTCAAGGCAGCCGAACTGCTGCTGGCATCCGGGGAAAACCGCTTCGGCCTACTGTTTGTTGTCGGCGAGGAACGGAACTCCGCCGGGGCTTACGCAGCTGCTCACACGCCACGCGGGTCAAAGTTCCTGATCAATGGCGAGCCCACGGAAAATAAGCTGGCTGTGGGTTCCAAGGGAGCTTATCGCTTCGAGCTGATCGCCAAAGGAAAGATGGCGCACAGTGCTTATCCTGAACTGGGCGATTCCGCCATCAACAAACTGCTGGACGCACTGGCGCAGGTCCGCGCACTGCCGCTGCCTACAGATCCCTTGTTGGGACCGTCCACACTGAACATCGGAACCATTACCGGTGGACGCGCACCCAACGTCATCCCGGATGCAGCAAAAGCAGAGCTGTTCATCCGCCTGATCGATGACGGGGCATCCATCCGCGAGTTAGTCACACGAACGATTACGAATGTAGAGTTCCGCGAGGTCCTCTGCATTCCGGCGGTTCATCTGGGCACACTGCCTGGGTTCGACACCATGGTGGCCGCCTATACAACAGACATTCCTGCCTTCGGCGGCGCCTGGGGCAAGCCCTATCTGATGGGACCCGGCACAATCCACGTCGCGCATACGGAGCATGAACACGTGCCCAAACGACAGCTGGTGGAAGCGGTCGGAATATATCAATCGATGGTGAAGCAATTATTGTCATGAGTCAAAAAATCCCTGTTGGAGTTCTCGGCGCCACCGGAATGGTGGGCCAGCATTTTGTGAAGTTTCTGGAAGGGCATCCCTGGTTTGACCTCACATGGGTCGGCGCCAGTGACCGTTCAGCAGGCAAGCTGTATCAGGACGCCACTACCTGGAGACTGGGCGGAGCCATGCCGGAATCCGTCGCACAGCTGACGGTGGATGAGTGCAAACCCGGCAAGAATACTCCGCAACTGGTGTTCTCGGCAACAGATGCCAGCGTTGCCACGGAGATTGAACGCGCCTTTGCAGAAGCAGGAGCAACCGTCGTCTCCAATTCCAAGAACCATCGCATGGATGCCGATGTGCCGCTGCTGGTTCCGGAGATCAATGCAGACCATCTGCGGATTCTGGAAACCCAGAAAAAGAATCGTGGCTGGAAGGGACAGATTGTGACAAACCCCAACTGTTCCACCGTGGTGCTGACCATGGCCCTGGCTCCGCTGCGTCCCTATGGAATCAAGAGAGTAATCGTGACCACGATGCAGGCAATTTCCGGTGCCGGATATCCGGGCGTGCCTTCCATGGACATTACTGCAAATGTGGTTCCTTACATCGGGGGCGAAGAAGAAAAGATGGAGATCGAAACACAGAAGATCCTTGGCTCACTGGACCAGAACCAATTCCTGCCGCTGGATGCTCCTGTCTCCGCTCACTGCAACCGTGTCCCGGTAGTGGACGGGCATACAGTAACTGTCTCTGTCGAGCTTTCTTCCCGCGTTTCTGAAGCAGAACTGAAGTCCGCAATTGAGAACTATGCCGGTATTCCGCAGAAGAAAAATCTGCCCAGTGCTCCGAAGCATCCGCTGATCTATCTGACCGCACCGGACCGTCCGCAACCACGCCGCGACGTCGAACGCGAAAACGGCATGGCTGTCTTTGTTGGCCGTTTGCGTCCCGATCCTGTACTGGACTGGAAGCTGGTGGCACTTGGCCACAATACCGTCCGTGGTGCTGCCGGAGCAGCCGTCCTGAACGCTGAGCTGATGAAGGCAGAAGGCTACCTCGGAAAATGATCGTCATGAAGTTCGGCGGCTCCTCCGTGGAGTCCGCCGAGGCGATCGCACGGGTCGCCTCTATCGTCAATTCACGCCGGGAGCGGAATCCGATTGTGGTTGTTTCCGCCATGGGAAAAACCACCAATCGCCTGCTGGCTATGGCCGATGAAGCAGCCAGTGGCAACCGGGATCGTGCCCTGGAGTTGTGTGAGGAACTCAAGCAGTACCATCTTCAGGAAGCAGATGGCCATCCCGCCATTGAATTTCACTTCCAGGAACTGACAGAGATCCTGCGTGGTCTTTCCATCCTGGGTGAGCTGACACCACGGTCTATCGATGCGATTTCCAGCTTTGGCGAGCGGCTTTCCAGCCTTGTGGTAGCTAAAGCTCTGAATGCTGTCCATGTCGATTCCCGGCAGTACATCATCACAGACAACCGTCACACACAGGCCCTGCCACGGTTCGATCTGACCTATGAACGACTGAAGACTCTCCCCGAGGGAGAAGTCATCGTCATGGGTGGATTCATCGGATCAACCGAGGATGGCGTGACCACCACTCTGGGACGAGGAGGCAGCGACTATTCTGCATCCATCATTGGTGCAGGTGTGGAGGCCGAAGAGATCCAGATCTGGACTGATGTCGATGGCATGCTTACGGCAGACCCGCGCGTCCATCCGGGTGGTCATCGGGTGAAAGCAATCTCATTTGCAGAAGCTGCTGAACTGGCCTACTTCGGAGCGAAGGTACTGCACCCGGCAACCGTTGTCCCTGCCATTGAAAAGAATATTCCGGTGGTGATTCTGAATTCCCGGCGTCCGGAAGTGGATGGCACGCGCATTACTTCTGAAGGTGTCAGCGGCCAGAACATCGTGAAATCGATTGCCTGCAAGACGGGCATCACGGTCGTCAATATCCGCTCCACACGAATGCTGATGGCCCATGGATTTCTCCGCAGGATCTTCGAAGTGTTCGACAAGTATGAAACGCCGGTGGACATGGTTTCGACCAGTGAGGTCAGCGTTTCCCTGACCATCGACAATCCAAAGAATCTGGATGCAATTGTTTCTGAACTCCAGCAGTTTGCCGGAGTGGAAGCAGTTCCCGGACAGGCGATTGTCTGTCTGGTGGGAGACAGGATCAGATCCACACCGGGGGTTGCGCACAGTGCATTTCGTGCGCTGAATGGAATTAACGTGCGAATGATCTCACAGGGAGCGTCTAAGCTAAACTTGAGCGTTGTGATCAGTGAAAATGATCTACCCTCAGCGGTTGCATCACTGCACACGGAGTTTTTTACCACACTGGATCCGGCAGTCTTTGGATGAGTGAACAGAAATTGAAAATGACTAAGATTGCCATCGTTGGTTACGGAAAAATGGGGCGCATGATCCATTCGCTTGCCCCTGAAAGCGATTGTGAAGTTGTCGCCACATTTGATTCCACACCTGAGTCCTTACCAGAGTGCGATGCCGTGATCGAGTTTTCTACCCCGGAAACAGCACTGGTCAATATCGAGCGGGTGTCGTCCCTCGGAAAGAATATTGTGGTCGGTACAACAGGCTGGCTGGGTGATCTGGAAAAAGCACGGTCTATCGTTACTCATGCCCGCACCGGACTGGTTTACGGAGCCAACTTCTCCATTGGAGTTGCCGTCTTCTCTCGCATCGTCGAGGAAGCTGCGCGCTTGCTGGCCGATGAATCCGCCTATGAAGCATGGGCCTGGGAGATTCATCATTCTGCGAAGAAGGATGCTCCATCGGGCACACTGCTCAAGCTGCTGGATGACATGAAACAGGGTGGGTATACCCGCCCGATTGATGTGAGTTCTTCCCGCGCAGGGAAAGTTCCCGGCACGCATGAGATTGGTTTTGATTCTGCGGCCGATACAATCACACTTCGCCACACCGCTCGCAGTCGGGAAGGGTTTGCACGTGGAGCACTGCGTGCCGCCCGTTGGATTGCGGATAAAAGAGGCGTGTATGAATTCAAGGAGACCTTATGAAATTCACTGGTTGCGGCACTGCGCTGGTTACTCCCTTTAAAAAAGATCAGACAGTTGATGAAGTAACATTACGGACGCTGGTTCGCCGCCAGGTGGAGGCTGGGATCAATTTCCTTGTCCCCTGCGGCACCACAGGTGAATCGCCAACGCTCAGTCGGGCAGAACACCTGCGCGTTGTGGAAGTCACGCTGGAAGAAGCCAGCGGAGTCGTCCCTGTACTGGCCGGATGTGGTGGATACAACACCGCAGAAGTAGTCAGCCTGGGTCAGGAGCTTGCTGCCATGGGTGTTGACGGTCTGTTGTCAGTCACTCCCTACTACAACAAGCCGACACAGGAAGGGCTCTATCAACACTATCGAGCCATCGCCCAGTCTGTTTCTCTGCCCATTATTGTTTACAGCGTTGCGGGACGTACAGGTGTAAACGTCGAACCCGTTACCCTGAAGCGGATCGCACAGTTTGAAAATGTAGTGGGCGTCAAGGAAGCCTCGGGCAATATCTCCCAGATGGCACGCGTCATTCAGGAAGTTCCCAACTCATTCATCGTTCTCTCGGGCGATGATGCCATCACGCTCCCCTTATCTGCATTGGGTGGCAAAGGAATCATCAGCGTCGTCTCCAATGAGATCCCAGCAGAGATGACCGCACTGGCACAGGCGTGCCTCCGTGGAGATTATGAAGCTGCCCGTCAGCTTCAGTACGCTTACCTTCCTTTAATGGAAGTCAATTTCGTTGAATCGAACCCGATCCCGGTCAAGGCTGCTATGGCAGAGATGGGACTGCTGGAGCCCGTATGGCGGCTTCCGCTGGTTCCTCCTTCTGAAGAGTCGATGACCCGGATCAGAAATGTTTTAAAGGAGACAGGACTGATTGCAAGCACTCATCGAGTCGCTGTTTGAAGCGAAGGCCCCATATACAGAGGAACAGCAGCAGCTGTTCCAGCAGTTCAAGAATGCATTAAACAGAGGGGAGCTCCGTTCCGCGGAACCGGACCCCTCATCCCCCACAGGATGGAAGGTCAACGCCTGGGTCAAAAAAGGAATTCTCTGCGGATTCCGGCTCGGTGCGATCACAGACCTTTCCATTGATTCCCAGAAACAACCCTTCTTCGATAAAGCCACTTACCCAGTCCGACCTCTTTCCCTGAACGATGGCGTCCGGATTGTGCCCGGTGGTTCTTCCATCCGTGATGGCGTCTTTCTCGGCAAAGGTGTCACCTGCATGCCGCCAATGTACATCAATGTCGGAGCTTATGTCGGAGATGGCACCATGGTGGATTCTCATGCACTGGTTGGAAGTTGCGCGCAGATCGGCTCACGATGCCATCTCTCCGCAGCCGCGCAGATTGGTGGCGTCCTGGAGCCTGTGGGAGCCATGCCCGTCATTATTGAAGATGATGTCCTGGTAGGCGGCAATTGTGGCGTCTATGAAGGAACCATCGTCCGGAAGCGGGCAGTGCTGGGAAGCGGCGTGATTCTCAATCGATCCACTCCTGTCTATGACCTGGTAAATGAGAAGGTATACATCGCAACTGATGATCAGCCATTGATCATCCCTGAAGAAGCGGTGGTAGTGGCAGGGGCGCGGAATGTCTCAAAAGGCATTGGGAAAGAGTGGGGAATCTCTCTCTACACTCCCGTCATTGTGAAGTATCGCGATGCAAAGACAGAAACCAAACTCCAGTTGGAAGATCTCTTGCGCTAACTTCTTTCAGTCAATAAAAAAGACCACCCTGTCAGTGGCCTTTTTCTTGTGCTGTTTTCTTTTCTGAAAATCTCAGTCTCCGCCAACTCCGGTCGGCATGTAGAGTTCGCTTCCTGCTTCCTTGAACTCCTTCGACTTCTCATCCATTCCCTGCTGAGCCAGATCGCGCAGTTCCTGGGTAATCTTCATCGAACAGAACTTGGGACCACACATTGAGCAGAAATGTGCCGATTTTGCGCCTTCCGCCGGGAGTGTTTCATCGTGGTAAGACTCCGCTGTTTCCGGATCCAGTGAAAGATGGAACTGATCCTTCCAGCGGAAATCAAAGCGGGCGCGGCTCAGTGCATCATCCCGCATCTGTGCTGCCGGATGCCCTTTGGCAAGATCAGCAGCATGAGCAGCGATCTTGTAAGCGATAACGCCTTCCTTCACATCTTCACGATCCGGAAGTCCCAGATGCTCTTTCGGTGTGACATAGCAGAGCATGGCCGTTCCATACCAGCCGATCATGGCTGCGCCAATTGCACTGGTGATGTGATCGTAGCCCGGAGCAATATCCGTTGTCAGGGGACCCAGTGTGTAGAAGGGAGCTTCATGGCAGATTTCCAGCTGTTTATCCATGTTCTCCTTGATCTTGTGCATGGGCACATGACCGGGACCTTCAATCATCACCTGAACGTCATACTCCCAGGCAATCTTTGTCAGCTCACCCAGTGTTTCCAGCTCAGCAAACTGGGCGGCATCATTAGCGTCGGCAATCGATCCCGGACGCAAACCATCACCCAATGAGAAGCTGACGTCATATTCACGCAGCAGCTCACAGATTTCCCGGAAGTGGGTATAGAGGAAATTCTCCTTGTGATGGGCCAGACACCACTTCGCCAGAATGGAACCACCACGGGAAACAATTCCCGTCACACGATTGGCCGTCAGTGGAATATAAGGCAGACGAACCCCAGCATGGATCGTGAAGTAATCCACACCCTGCTCGCATTGTTCGACCAGCGTTTCCCGGAAAAGTTCCCAGGTCAGATCTTCAGCAACCCCACCGACTTTTTCGAGGGCCTGATAGATTGGAACAGTCCCTACAGGCACAGGTGAATTGCGAATGATCCATTCACGAGTCTCATGGATGTTCGGCCCCGTAGAAAGATCCATGATGGTATCAGCGCCCCAGCGTGTGGCCCAGACCATCTTTTCGACTTCTTCATCAATCGAAGCACGGACCACGGAATTACCGATATTGGCATTGATCTTCACCAGGAAATTCCGCCCGATGATCATTGGCTCAGATTCCGGATGATTGATGTTGGCAGGAATGATAGCCCGGCCCTTTGCGACTTCCTCCCTCACAAACTCAGGAGTAATGGCATTGGGACGCCCCAGGCTCTCGCGTGTGGCGATATATTCCATCTCGCGAGTGATGATCCCTTCTCGGGCATAGGCCATCTGGGTAACGGCACCGTTACGGGCCGGCTTGCGTTCTGCAATCCAGGGCTTGCGGATGCCACCCAGACCTTTCTCCAGGTTGATGGTAGTTGCCGGATCAGTATAAGGACCAGAGGTGTCATAGACACGGACTGGCCGCTCACCAGCCGTCGGTGAAAGATCAATCTCGCGCATAGCGACTCCGTTAACGAAGACTTTACGCGATGAGGGAAATGGCGCAGTGGTGACTTGCATCTCTACTCCATGCTAGCGATTCTGGAACCACTTCAGGTTGGCGGTAGATCCACCAATGCAGACAATGTCCTCTTTTCCGTCTCCATCGAGATCGGCAATCTCACAGGAATTCGCTGCAACTGATTCATCCAGCACGGTTTTCACCCATTTCTTTTTTTCTTTACGATAAAGGTTTACGCCGTGAGACTGTCCCCGATGCCCCGCCACCACTGTCCCGTCTGACATCACCTGAATGGTATGACCTTCATTGAGCGACTCATCAATGACCGTCCGGCCTTTTTCATAAATCACCACCTGATTGCCATGCCAGGACTCAATCGCCGCCAGAAACCCCTTACCCACAGCCACATCACTGGATCCGGATTTCGGCCATGGTGCAGAATTTCCTTTCCAGATCTCTTCCCGCACCAGATATCCGTTCTTGAGTGAATGCCGCTGGATTCCCTGAAAGCCGGCCGTCAGGACAGAGTTGCCATCCACAGCCAGCCCGTGGACCACTCCCTGCATGGTGTTGTTCATGGTTTCCCGCTGCCATCCGCCCGGCACATAAAACACAAGAGGAACTACCGCACGATAGTCAGGGGGGTCGGCCTGCGCCCCAGCCAGAGGGGCGTTAACCGCTACCTTTCGGCCCGAGCCATCCAGATCCACCCAACGGATGCGGTGGGAAGAGGGAAGCCGGTCAATTTCTCTCTGCGCCCACGGCTTTGTGGGATCTCCCGTATGTTTCAGCAGTGTCACCAGCCCTACTGATTTCTTTGGCTGATTATCGAACTCACTGGCCAGCACGATTTCCGGAATTCCGTCTCCATCGGTATCCCAGGCCGCGCAGTTAATCATTTTTTTCTGGCCTGATACAATGACGTGTCGTTGGAATCGGGGAAGAGAATCTCCTTCTGGTTTCTGGTTTTCAAACCAGACCAGTTCGTCCATTCCACTGGCCAGAGCGATAATGTCCGGCCTGCCGTCCTTGTTCAGATCGGCGATCACTACCTGGTATCCGCCCTTCAGGTCATCCGCAATGGGATGGGGCACAAACTGTGCCATCAGCAACAGAGACAGAGCAACAATCATTCTTTCACTTTACCCATGTGTTATTGTGTATATGTACACATGTACCGGAAGTCAATCTGCTAACCTCGCTTACGTTCTGTCTGTCTGACGGCCTCGCTGATTCTTTCTTTTCAAATTGAATGAACAATTTTTCTGAACTTTCTTTGTCTCCAGTTCTGCACGCCAATCTTGCGCGGCATAACTTTGTAAAACCCACACCAGTCCAGGCTGAATCCATTCCCCCAGCCCTTACAGGACGCGACGTCGTAGCGACAGCACAGACCGGCACCGGGAAAACACTGGCTTTTGTGCTTCCCTTACTGGAATCCCTGATCAAAAATCCGGGACAAGGTATTCAGGCAATAATCCTGAGTCCCACTCGTGAGCTGGCTATCCAGATTGATGAAACATTCCGGAAACTTGCTGCTGGCACCGGAATTTATGCAGCAGTAGTTGTTGGTGGATTGAGTGAACGTCCCCAGCTGAATGCCATCCGCAAGGGTGCGCAGGTTCTGATTGCAACTCCAGGCCGCCTTGGTGATTACCTGAAACGGCGTCTGGTCAAGTTGCAGTCATCCAAAACTGTGATTCTGGATGAAGCAGACCGGATGCTGGATATGGGCTTTTTGCCCACCATCGAGCAAATTCTTTCTGCTGCTCCCCGTGAGCGCCAGACACTTTTCTTTTCAGCAACGATCGAACCCACCGTTGCTCATCTGATCAAAGAGTATCTGAACGATCCAGTTCGGATTTCTATTGGATCAACCACCAAGCCCGCTGAAAAAATCGACCTCCATCTCTACGAGATCGAACAGGATCGGAAACTTGGCTTGCTTCAGAAAATGCTGGAAAAGGAAGAAGGCGCATTTCTGGTCTTCGCCCGGACCAAGCACGGAGCAGAAAAGCTTTCGAAAAAGCTGGCCGTGGCTGGAATCCGCAATGCCACCATTCATGGGGATCGTAGCCAGAATCAGCGTAATCAGGCCCTGAAGGGCTTCCGTGATGGACGTTACCGCATTCTGGTCGCAACAGATGTAGCCGCTCGTGGAATCCACGTCGACAACATTGCGCATGTAGTGAACTATGATCTGCCACAGGCACCGGAAGATTTCATCCACCGTGTTGGCCGTACAGGCCGCGCAGGTTCACGCGGAACAGCATCCACATTTGCTACCCGCGGAGAGCGGAATGAAATTCGCCGGATCGAGCGCACCATTAAAACTCAGTTGCAACGGCAGGAAGTCTCTCGCGATATTCCTCGCGAGGACCGCAATGCTGCAGCCAAGGTAATCATTCTTCCGGTAACGGCAGAAGAGCTGGTAGCACCAAGGAAGAACTTCCGGGAAAAATGGACGGAAACTTCTGCGCCGCCCAAGAAGCGCTCTGCTTTCTCGCCCTTCAATAAGGAAAAGAAGCACAAAGGTAAGGAAGCAGCAGCAGGGTCGGCCAGCAAGCCTTTCCATCAGAAATTCAGCAAGTTTAAGCAGAAGCGTCGGGCAGCAAACTAAGCCTTACAGCTATCAAAAACAAAGGGGTGACTTCGGTCACCCCTTTTTCATTTGAGACCTCTCTATTCAATACCCGGCAATGGACGGGCAGAGGGAAGCAGCAGCACATTCCAGCGCCCCACCTTACCCGGCAGGGTGACATGATATCCAGTCTTCAGAGATTCATCCGGACGATAGTAGTCCGTGCTGATCACATGAGCGCCACTCTCCAGAGCTGCCTGCCAGCGTGAGTAGTCGCCTTTGCGCGCTTCCACTGTATTGGCATCGGCACGTGTCCGAACAAGGTATCCGGAGAGGACCAGATACTGGATGTAGCTCATTTTTTCGACAGGCTCATTCACAATCCGGAAAGCCGCTTCCGGACGACCTTCTTTTGCATTCACGAACATCACACGGCCTTTGAGGGACGGATGTCCTTTGATGTAGGTCTCCATTTTTTCGTCATGCTCATCCAGCATGAACAGAAAGCGTCCTTTCATCTGGCTGAGCCGGGGCCAGGCATGGGCAAGAACAGCCTTCTCCAGGGTTTCATAGCTGCCCCGGACATCATCCGGAATAATCAGTTTATTTGCAGGGAGAATTCCACGAATTTCAGCATCCCACGCATCAAATGCGGCCGCATCAAACTGAAGTGGCTCGACCAGTTTTGCATTGCTGGCTTCTGAACCTTCCAGCTTCAGAAGCGTATTGAAATTTTTGATTCCATCTGCCTTCGCATTCATGGTGATGATGATCGGGAGATGATTCGGATGCGCATCGGACCAGGCTTTCAACTGACGTAGACTTTCGCGGAATGTATAGGTGTGCGAACGGAAATCAATATCCGGGACATGAAGCACCTTGAAGCCGGGCTTCTTCATTTCCCCCTGAGGATCATAGGGAGCCGCAGAAAGGTTTCTGCTTTTTAGAAACCGCGCGCCCCACGGGTCGGCATACAATCCACCCTTTGGATCGTAGACCACATCAATTTCAAGAGATCGCATCCCGGCATCCAATTGAGCTGAATAGGGCTCGTGCGAGTAATCCAGAGCCCTCATCCGATCTGAAGAATCTCCAAGTATCTTCATCAGAGCTGAATCAATGGGCAGCTTGTAGCTGTTATGAGTTCCCAACACCTGAATCTGATTCAGGCGGATCTCATCCGTTTGAGCATGGAGCACTGCTGACGGAGCAAGCAGACATACGGAAAGCAAATAACATGAAAAGTTCAATCGATCCACCTCTTCAGCTTGTCAGATGCTCACAAGCAGCAGGTAACAAACTCATGACAACTGAAAAAATTTGCGAATTTCTGCTTCTATACCAGGCACACAAGCGATTGCATTTCCACCGTAAATGTCAGATTTTCCTTTGCTATTAAAGAAACGTGCACCGGCCTCTTCCAGAATGATCTTGTGGGCAGCCAGATCCCATGCCGCCACTTTCGGTTCAATCCAGACTTCCGCTCTTCCACTAGCCACCAGACACGCATCAAAGCTACCACCCAGTGAGCGCGTCGCCCAGTAGTCCTGAATCCAGTCCGCAAGACGAGGCATCAGAAAATCGCCCATCTCCGTTCCACGCATGAGTGAAAGCCCATTTACCAGAAGCACGCTTTCATCCGGTCGTGAACGGCTGGAAACTTGAATCTGTTTTCCGTTCCAATACGCTCCACCACCTTTGCTGGCCCAGTAGGTCTCCTCTAAAGCTGGAAAGTGTGCCACTCCGGCGACCACCTCGCCCTGATCCTCCAGGCCAATGAGAATACACCACAGTGGACTATTGCGGACAAATTCACGGGTGCCATCAATCGGATCAATGATCCAGCGTCGGCCACTCTTGCCCTCGCCATTGGCGCCTTCCTCCCCGAGTTGTCCATCATCAGGGAAAGTATGGAGCAAAGCCTGTGAAATCAACCGTTCTGATTCCCGGTCTGCAATCGTCACCGGAGAGTCATCTGACTTGCTTTCCGGCGACACGCCTTGCCGCTGATACTGCAATGCAACCACTCCGGCATTCTTTGCTGCTTCTCTTGCGACATCCAGTTCATGCTCGTAGGCCATAACAGCTATCGTAAACTCGCAGGAGAATGTCTCTCACGAATGTTTTCTCCGTGCTGGAACAGGCAGCCACGAAATACGGAAAAGCTGCTGCCCTGCATCAGCCCCTTCATGGGACAAAACCAACGCAATATCGTTCCTATTCCTGGATTGAATACCGCGATGCTGCTATGGAAATCGCCTGTGGACTTCGCAAGCTGGGGGTGCAGGCGGGAGAAATCGTTGCACTCTATTCAGAAACCAGAGCAGAATTCTACCTTGCCGATATCGGTGTGATGGGATGCGGTGCCGTCTCTGCCGGACTCTATACAGCAAGCCCCTTACATGAAAATGTTCGCAATCTGCAGAAGATCCAGTCCCGTGTTTTCTTCGTGGAAGACGTCAAGACAATGCGCATGTTTGTGGAAGGCATGCGGGACAACCCTCTGGACTTTCACTGGATCCTTCTGGATGGGGAAGATCAGGACGCACTTTCTCTCGATGAACTGCGTCGCCTGGGACGGGATGCTCTGAAGGAAGATCCCGATTTCTTCCGGAAAATTTCGTCAGAAGTTCATCCGTCATCCACTGCGATTCTTTATCTCACCAGCGGAGCCACCGGGCAATCCAAGATGGGCCTGGTCACGCATCATGCAGTTGTCTCCAACATCCAGATGGGACCGTTTGTTCTGCCCCTTACGCATGAAGACCGGACTATCGCCTTTCTTCCATCTGCGCACATTGCACAACGAATTGTCGTGGAGTTCCTGCCCATGCTCTACGGAATGCCTGTCTGGTTCTCAGAGAGCCTGATGCGATTGCCACAGGAGATGCAGGCCGTTAAACCAACGATGCTGCTTGCACCACCTCGTGTCTGGGAGAGAATCCATGCAAGTGTTTCGACTGAACTCCGCAAGAAGGGGGGAATCAGTCAGAAGCTGTTCTACACAGCTTTGGGCATGAGTTTGAAAGCTATGGAACTCAAGCGAGCGAATCAGATGGTCCCACCCTGGATCACGGCCAGCCTCGCCATTGCCGACAAAGTTATCTTCTCCAAAATTCGCGCCAGGTTAGGGGGAAAACTGGCATTCCCCATCTCCGGTTCAGCTCCACTCGGCAAGGAACTCGCACTTTTCTTTGAAGCCATTGGATTGCCCTTGCTGGAAGGATATGGATTGACCGAAGGGGGCGTCACCATGTTGAATCCCATCGGAGCGATCAAGCCTGGCTCCATCGGAGTTCCTTTACCCGGAATTGATGTCAAGGTTGCTGAAGACAATGAGTTGTTGATTCGCAGCACAACATTATTCAGCGGCTATTATCAGGAGCCGGAAGCAACAGAAAGCATTCTTCAGGATGGATGGCTGCACACAGGAGATATAGGGCGGATCGATGAAGATGGGTATGTTTTCATCACAGGCAGAAAGAAAGAGCTCATTGTTTCTTCGAATGGAAAAAAGATTTACCCCTCACAGGTAGAAAATCTGTTCAAGGGCGAATCCCTCATCAGCAACATTGTTCTGGTGGGCGACAGGCTTCCGTTCATCACTGCTCTGGTGACGCTGAATCCGGCTGCTGCAGAAAATGTGGAAGACAAGGAAGCCGCAGTCAAGAAAATCATCAGCAAGGTAAACAGTCAGCTGGCTTCCTTTGAGCAGATCCGGAAATTCAAAATTCTGGATGCCGACTTCACCGTGGAAGCAGGCGAACTTACTCCGACAATGAAGGTGCGCCGTTCAATTGTTCTGGAGAAGTATAAACAATTCGTCTCAGATATGTATCAGGGGAAAGAAGAATCACACTGAGCGTGATGTGATGCAGCGGCTGTGGGAACAGCCGCTCAAACTTTTCGCCCCACTCCACCAGCACCAGGGCCTTACGGTCAAATATCTCATCCAGCCCCAGACCAAATACTTCAGCAGGAGATTCCAGCCGGTAGAGATCGATGTGATAGACACTCACCGGCTCTCCATACTCGTGGATCAATGTAAACGTAGGACTGGATACCTCATCCGGAGATATCTTTGCACGCTCCTCAGCAATGCCTTTGACCAGTGTGGTTTTCCCGGCCCCGAGATCACCCGAGAGAATCACCACAGCCTGCTCAGGAAGCAGGGCAGCGATCTTTCTGCCGATTTCTATCTGCTCTTCTTCAGAGTGCGCTTCGAATTGCATTTGGCAGCTCAGTTAAAAGATCCGTTGCAATCAGGCATCGGTCCGTCCAGCGACATTCTCCCAGTTCTCCACAGCGTCCATGCAGCCATACCGCTGTATGAACAGCATCGTCACCCGGCTCCTGTGCATATTGCCCTGCGATGATACCCGTCAGAATATCCCCGGACCCAGCTTTGGCCAGAGCTGGTGACCCTGTGGGATTCACATATGCACGTCCATCCGGGTGAGCAATGATGGTCCGATATCCCTTCAGAACCAAGATCACCTGATGTTCTGCCGCAAAGTTGCGTGCAGATTCCAGACGGTCTTCAAGCACACCCAGCCGCTTGAACTCACCCTCATGAGGCGTCAGAATTCTGGGGGCCGGAGGCTTGGGAAGCTTCCATCCGATCAATGAATTCAGCCCGTCCGCATCAACAATCATGGGCAACTGACAGTTTGCATAAAGATCCCGAACATACTCCACCCGGCTCAATCCCAGCCCTGGCCCGATGGCAATGACGTCTTTCCCTTCCAGCGGAGGGGGAAATTCCGTAGTCATCAGTTCCGGATAGGGAGTGGGTGAAGTCACCGTGACCCAGCCTGCACCAGCCCGCAGTGCAGCAAGTCCGCAGAGGGATGCAGCACCCGTCTTTCCCGGTGATCCGGCAATCACAAGAACATGACCGTAATCTCCTTTATGCGAATCCTTTTCGCGAGGAGCAAAAACAGGTGGATCAATCAGATGCAGCTTTGATTCGACAGGAATTGTACCGATATCGACTACTTCGATATTGCCGCAGAAATCACACCACGGAGGAAGCACATGCACCGGCTTGAGAGCAGCAAACGTCACGGTATGCTGGGCTACCACATACTCTCCCTCTGTTCCCAGACCGGAAGGCACATCGACGGCAATGACTGTTGCCCCGGACTGGTTGATCCAACGGATCGCTTCCAGCGCTTCACCGCGAGGTGCACCTCGCAGCCCGACGCCCAGAACAGCATCAACCACCAATGTTGGAGCATCAACCGGCCCAATGTGGACATCCACGCCACGCTCTCTCAGCATCCGGGCGGCTACCCGTCCATCTCCACCGTTATTTCCCTTGCCGCAGACAATGGCAATACGCTGCGCAGAAAGATCCCAGTGATCTTCCAGATACCGAACGATTCCGGCAGCGGCACGCTCCATCAAAACTTCACCCGGTGTCCCTGCTGTGATAGTCCGTCGATCCAGTTCCTGCATCTCTTCCGGAGTCAGAACAATCATGAATTTGTCCCTTTGCAGCGAGCAACCAAAAGAGTCATGTCATCCTGAAGCTCGGGCTGTCCTGTCCATCTTTCTACGGATTCAATAATAAGATTGACCAGTTGGGTATCTGTGAGATGAGCATTTTTACAAATAAGATCGACCAGACGCTCTTCTCCATACATTTCCCCATATTCGTTTTCCGGCTCAGAGATACCATCCGTAAAACAGACGAGCAGATCACCGGGTTTCATCAACAGAGAACTGGTTCCATATTGTGCAAAAGGAAATGCGCCGATCACCATACCATCTACTTCCAACCGCTGGGCCTTGCCCTGCCGGATCAGGATCGGCTGTAGATGTCCGGCGTTGGTGTAGGTAAGTGTCGACTCCTGTTCATCGAAAATGGCCAGCAGGAATGTCGCAAATTTCTCCGGCGGAGTATTGGCATGGAGATACCGATTCAGATGTGTCACCAGATCTGCAGTCACCACATTCCGGTCTTTCAAAGCTTCATACATCCGCACACGGAATGCAGACTGAATGGTAGCCATCAGGATCGCAGCAGAAATTCCCTTGCCAGCCACGTCTCCGATGGCAAGTGCCACTTTACTGCCTGAGACCCGACGGTAATCAAAGTAGTCACCGGATACCATGCGGGCAGGGCGATAAAGTGCTGTCAGGTCCAGTAAAGCGGATTCCGGAACTGAACTTGGATAAAGCTGTGCCTGCACTTCCTTTGCGATCATCAGCTCTGCTTCATAACGTTCTTTTTCCTTTGCCACCTGCAGCAGACGTTCGACATTTTCTGTCATCCGATTGAAGCTGGTTCCGAGCGTTGCCAACTGGTCTTTACCCTGAAGATGAATGCGATGGGAAAAGTCCCCTTCCATTACACGTTCCGTACCTTCATACAACTCATGGACCGCTGAAGTAATTTTGCGGCTCATCGTGATACCAATAAGCAAGGCAATTACTTCCATCACCAGAAACACCACTGCCAGTACGCTGACGACGATCAGGGCAGAGCTATTTTCCCATGCTGTTTTCTGGGAAAAGATGACGCTTCCAATTGCAGAAATCCGGCTTCGCACAGCAAAGAATGCAGGCTCTGTTTTTCCGGGATTTTCCCACTCTGCAACATGTACAACAGATCCCCAGAGTACTTCCATGTCGAATCTATTCAGAGCATCAGGAACACGCACAAGAGAAGACCGGGTGGATTTTCTCAGCATCATGCGGGCACGATCCTTCCGATCCAGGTCTTCAATCGGAACAACAGATATCTCACCCAACCCAGGAACCAGACTGGCCAGAAAATCATCCGTTAGCGGAACCAGAACAGACACCCTCTCTGATTTTTCATTCCTGATATTCATCCAGGCATACAACCTGTGGTCTTTAATCACCATGCCACTAGTGGATTCCCACTGCCTGTCTGGCAATTCCAGCTTGCTGTCCTTGGGAAAATGCCAGGTATCCGGAGCTGCGGCTACAACTTCAATACCTGGATAATGATCAGACAGAAAATCAGCCAGTCGATAGAAGCCCGTAACACGAGCTTCTTCTGAATCGTTGTCCAGTAAATTGTCAGCGGCACCTCGCAGAAAATTGATGCGCCGATCAAACTCACTGGTAGCAAGGTAAACAGCAATCTGACCTGACATTGCCCAAAGCGCGGCAACTGCAAGTGTTGTTAGCAGAAGAACCGGAACCAGCGCAATAAACAGGTAAACCACCAGCAATCGATTGCGCAAGCTCCAGATGGATTGACGCGCTGCATAACGAACAGTCTGATAGAGAAGAATCAGCCCCGAAACCAGTGCAACCAGTCCGGCAATGCCTCTACCCCATCCAGGCAGCCCTGCAGCGCTTCCTAAACCAAGTATGAATGCAGAAACAATGAACACCTGCCCAGCCTTGCTCAGGCTGCGCCAGAATTTCCTCAAATCTGCAAGCAAACGCATAATCAGTCGCGGGAACGAGCAATTGCCGGCGTGACATTTTCCTGTGGCGGCAAAGGTTGTTCCGGCGTCAGATAGTGTTTCGTCAATCCCTCCTGCAGGATGTTCAGCGCTTCCTCAGGTGTATCTGCAAAAGAGAAGAGATTGAGATCTTCAGGACTGATGAGTCCGTAGCGGACAAAGGCATCAAAATTGACGGTCTCCTTCCAGAACTCAGATCCGTAAAGGATGATCACCACTTTCTTATCGAGCTTCTGCGTCTGTACCAGGGTGAGCAGTTCAAACAACTCATCCATGGTTCCAAATCCACCCGGAAACACAACAAGGGCTTTTGCCAGGTACGCCAGCCAGAACTTCCGCATGAAGAAGTAATGGAATTCGAAATTGAGTTCCGGTGTGATGTACTCATTCGGCATCTGCTCAAAAGGAAGAGCGATATTGAGTCCGATACTTTTCCCGCCAGCTTCCAGTGCTCCACGGTTGGCAGCTTCCATAATTCCCGGACCACCACCAGTGGTCACCACAAATCTGGAAGCTTCTTCCGGAAGATGTTCACACCATTCAGTTACCAGCCGGGCCAGTTCCCGTGCATCGTCATAGTATTTCGTCAGAGGGTGAAGAGAGCCATCCGGCAGACAGGTGCCATCGCAAATGCGCGCGGACCCAAAAAAGACGATCGTGTCGTGAATCTTCTCTCTCCGGAAACGTCCCAGCGGATACAGATACTCTGAGGCAAGTCTGACAGTGCGCGCTTCGGAGCTTTCCAGGAATGATTCATTGAAATACGCAAGAGGACTGCGTCGATTTTGATTATTCATCTGTTTTCTGTTTTCCCGCCTCTACCTGCTCGAGACGTTCCTCCAATTGTCTCACCCGCTTGAGAAGTTCACCCAGTTTGGGAACGATGACGGCATTCCTGCGCCATTCCCGCACATCGTAGGCAGGAGTTCCTCCAATATGCGATCCGGCAGGAACGCTTTGTCCGATACCCGCCTGGGCATAGGCAATGACATTCTCATGGATGGTCAGATGTCCGGCAACACCAACCTGTCCGGCCAGAAGAACATTGTTCTTGACGACAGTTGATCCGGCAAGCCCGACCTGACCGCAGAGAATGACATCTTCGCCAACATCACAGGCATGCCCGATCTGCACCAGTGAATCGATCCTTGCTCCGCGGCGAATACGCGTTTCTCCCATCGTTGCCCGATCAATCGAACTGAGAGACTGGATCTCCACATCATCCTCAATCACCACAATCCCGGACTGGACAATCTTCCGGTGACGTCCCTGCTCATCCCGCGCAAAACCAAATCCATCCGCACCAATAACGACGCCGTTCTGCAGAACTACACGATGACCTATACAACAGAACTCACGAATCACCACATTGGAATGGGCTAGAAAATCATCCCCGATGGAAACTCCTCGATAGATCGTGACATGCGGATGAATCACTGCATTTGCGCCAATCCGGACATCCTCTCCGATCACCGCAAAGGGTCCAATGGCGGCACCTGCACCAATTTCTGCTGAATCCGACACGGATGCCAGGGGATGAATTCCCGGAGCTGGCCGCGGTGGCTGATAGAAAAGCGCCAGCGCTCTTGAGAAATCGAGATACGGATTGAAAGAAATCAGACATGCAATCCCGTCAATAGGTTCCCGCGTGAGAATCGCCGAGGCCTGAGTATCTTTTACCTTCGAAGCATATTTGGGGTTCGAGAGAAAAGTGAGTTGTCCTTTCTGTGCCTGCTCCATTCCTGCAACCGAATGGATTTCAATCTCAGGATCCCCTTCCAGCCGACAATTGAGCTGCTGCGCAAGTTCAGAAAGATTCATTACCGATATTGTCTGATGGATGCCACCTCTGCTACCAGATGCATCATCCGCCGGTTTCTCGGAAACTCCTGCTGAGTTACCCTCAACTTGTCATGAAAGTCTGGATTTGTGTTTGCCTTTCTCTGCTCAGCATCCGGGGACAGGAGACCTTCCCACTGGAATCTGTTTCGGTGGATGGGACAGAACACAATCGGGACATAGTCCTTGCGATTGCGGATCTCTCAATCGGTGCGCCGATCAACCTGCCCAAAATTGAAGAAGCCTGCCAGAAACTGCAAGACAGCGGTCTTTTTCAGTCCATCAATTACCGCTACAAACCGGGACCAGGCAAAGGATATGCTCTGACACTCATCATTGGAGATCAGCTGAATCTGGTGGATGCAGCAATCGATATCCCCGGCGCACAGGAGTCAGAACTCTGGGCGTGGCTGACAACAAAATTCCCTCTGTTTGACAGAAAAGTGCCGGAAGCACCGGCAGCTCATCAGTTCATCGCCCGCAAACTGGAAGAGCATCTGAAAGATGGGTTTCCCAATCAGCCACTGGTTGCAGAGCTGGAAAACAATATGCAAACAGGCAGCCTGCTTGTCTCCTTCCAGCCCGCGACCCTTCCCCGGATCAGCACGATTCATTTCACCGGAAATCAGGCCATCAGCAAAGAGGAGCTGAATCAGATTCTGGCAAAAACAGCTCAGGAGTCAGGATACATTGAGCGACATTTTCGGGCAGCTCTCGAAATGAATGTTCGCCGTGCTTATGAGGATCGAGCCATGTATCGGGTGGAGTTTGGCCCCCTCCAGGTCCAACGCAATGAACAGTCTGTCAATGTTACGGTCCCTATTACGGAAGGCCCGGAATTCATGCTGGCAAAGGCGGAGTTCGTAGGAGACGATCTTCCGGTCGTAACTTTACAGAAAGCAGCTGACCTGAAAATTGGTGCTCCCGCCAACTGGACAAGAATTGAACAGGGAATCTGGGATGCGGAAAGAGCGCTCAAGAGGACAGGATTCTTTGAAGCCACAGCACTCCCTGAAAAAAATTTTCACGACGGAAATAATACGCTGGACGTCCGGGTGACATTCAATCGTGGACCCTTGTTTCGTTTCAGCCAGCTTCGCCTCCGGGGACTTTCTGCTGCACAGGAAAAACAGGCTCGCAAAATCTGGAAACTGAATCCAGGTGATCCGTTCGATTACGGATATGCCAGTGACTTCCTTCAGGCATTCTTCCAGACGGTCAAAGCAGAACAGTTCCGGAAATTTGATGTCCAGATGTTTCGGGATCCTGAGAAACCACTGATGGGATTTGAACTGATCTTTGTTCAGTGAAGAAAAACAATCAGCTCTTATACAGGGACACGCATTTTTCTGAGCAGATAAAAGCATCTGTCACTTTTATCTTTGGAGCAGAGGCCACAGGGGAGTAAGCACCGCACACAATACATTTCTTCAATTCGCCGCCAGCGGATTGGGTGGAAGCCTGCTCAGTGCGAGGTTGTTCAGCTGACTCGCTACTACCGAACCCCTGTTCGGAGATCGCCTTGCCAATGACGTTGATAAACATTCGCACAACAGTCACAAGGAAGATGCCAAGGAGAGCGTAAAGAACAGTGCGAATCATAAGCGGGAACCAGGTGAGAGATAGGGCGTCCGGAAGAACGCCCTATTCAGGACAAATAAACTACTTCTTCTTTCCTTTTTTCTGCTGCTTTTTTGCATCCGGATTCTGGTATTCCGTGTCAACCTTGGAACCCATTGTCTCCAGCATGCTCTTGGCAGATTCAGCAAAAGGCCCTGTTGGCTTCAGCTCCAGATACTTCTGGAATGACTCCTGTGTTCCGGGAGGGAACGCCATGGAACCATCTGCACCCACCTGAGCCTTACCCGTCAGGAAGATTCCGTACTGGTAGTGAGCATCAGCGTAGTTTGGATCAGCTTCAATCGCTTTCTTGAAGACATCACCAGCGGGATCATTCTGGCCTGAATTCACCAGGATGGCACCCAGGTTGTAGTAATACTTTCCGGCTCCTGCTGGATCGAGGGCAGCTGCTTTACCAAGAGCGTCCTCAGCTTCCTTGAACTTTTTCTGACGAGCCAGCAGTAATGCATAGTTGTTGTAAAGGCTGGCATCATCTGATTTCATTTCAAGAACTTTTTCATAAACTTCCGCACCCTTGACAGCAGCCTGATCACCTTCCGGCCCTTTTTGAGATTTGGAAAGGCTGTCATAAGCCAGAGCAAGATTAGACCAGACCGCAATCTGTGTGGGGTCCAGTTCTGATGCCTTAGTGAAAGCTTCAATGGCTGCAGGATACTGCTGCCCATTCATGGCAGTCATGCCGGCGTTGAAGGCATCGTTCAACTCCTTGTTCTTTGCCATCTTCGCGGACTGCTCTTTCATCTGCTTTTCCAGAGCTGCTTTCTGCTCAGGAGACATATCCCGCTTCATCTCTTCGGTGAGTTCGCCGGTCTGTGCCGCCTGCTCCATTGCTTTTTGCTGGGCAGCATGGGCTGCAAGATCGAAATCTACGGGAATGGGGTCACCCAGACGGGACTGTACGCCATTCACACGATCCACTTCTTTGCCACCAATGAAAAGAATTACGTTGTACTTGCCGAGAGGAAGTCCAGCATGGAAATACCGGCCTTTCTTATCAACATGCGTTTTGTAATTGCCTTTAATATCTGTTCGTTCAATCAGGACATAATCCTGCTTCTTGTCTTTCCCCACAAAAGGCTTGCCGTCATCACCCTTCACCTGACCTTCCAGGGAAGAGGTCTGAGCCATTGCTCCTATTGCGCAGAACAGCAGCGTCGCTGCTAGTATTCCGAGTCGCCGTATCATGGAAAACCTCCCATTGTTCATTCGATACCAAGTTACTACATTAGACGAATCCAAGCGGCACCTTGCTACGTCTCATATACTGAGAAAAAGGGGATGTACCGATTTTTATCCATTAGTTGCCTGGCTGTGATCAGTGTGTTCGCAGCTTCCGATACGCAACTGGCCACCCGGCTTTATCACCAAACTGATTACGCCGGCGCCTTGCGCGCGCTCGGAAATTCTCCGCAAACTGCTCAGGAATTTGCACTTAGCGGAAAGATCCACTATCAGACTGGTAATTATAAGCAGGCAGCAGAAGCATTCGAGAAATCAATCTCTCTGGCACCCGGAAATTCGGAGTACTTTCTGTGGCTGGGGCGTGCCTTTGGACGCCGTGCAGAGACTTCTTCAGTATTTACCGCCCCTGGTTTTGCAAAAAAAGCCAAGGATGCTTTTGAAACTTCCGTCAAACTGGACCCCAAAAACAGGGAAGCATTGAACGATCTGTTTGAATACTACATTCAGGCTCCCGGGTTTCTGGGAGGTGGCTTTGATAAAGCAGAGGCACTGGTCAATCTCATCTCAAAACTGGACCCAGCTGAACAGTACTTCGCAAAAGCCCGGTTGGCAGAAGAAAAGAAAGAATGGGCAGCAGCGGAACAACACCTTCGACGAGCAGCTGAACTAGCCCCCAAACAGGTGGGTCGTGCCCTTGATCTGGCCAAGTTCCTTGCCCGTAGAGGGAAAATCACGGAAAGCGAAGCTGCTTTCCGACAGGCAGAGAAGATCGCTCCGGAATCTCCACAACTTCTCTTTGACCGCGCCCAGACCTATATCGAGAGCAAACGGAATACGGATCTTGCAAAGGTTCTGCTGCAGCAGTATCTGAAAAGCCCGCTCACTCCAGACAATCCATCTCGCGCTGAAGCGCAAAAGCTGCTGAAACAGGCGGGCGGCGAGTAAACGGCCCGGTGAATCTGACCGAGGTTCTTCGCTCCAGTTGGCAGGCACTGAAGGCAAATCGTGTCCGCACGCTGCTGACAGCTCTTGGACTGGTAATCGGAAATGCGAGTGTCATTCTGGTAGTGACCATCTCTCTGACCAGCAGCGAATATATCCTGAATCAGATTCGTGGGCTGGGCTCCAATGTCATCTGGGGCTATTACGAAGCCGGAACTCAGGACGCAGACCAGGCCCAGGCAGATTTCGTCAAAATGGCCGATATTCAGGCCATCCGGGATCAACTTGGGGACAGGATCGTTGCAGCTACAGCTGTCATGAACATGACGGATCGCATGCTGGTGAATGGCAAGGAAGAAGATGTGGCTATCATCGGCACGGATGAAGAATATTCACGGGTCAAAAATCTTCTGCTTCTCTCGGGGCGTTTTCTGGATGGTAACGAGGTAGACCTTCGCCAAAAAGTGGCTCTCCTGACGGAAAAGATGGCCACACGGCTTTTTGGCGGCCAGTCTCAGGCTATTGGACAGATCATCAAGATCAAAGGCTTACAGTTCATTGTGGTAGGTACGTTCAAAGAACGGACGGAAACATTTGGCCTCTCTGAGCTGTCTGATCGCACGATTCTGATTCCTTATACCGTTCTCCGCTACTTCACGCCGGTGGAACGGGTAGATCCCTTCTACATCCAGGCAAGATCTGCAGAGGATGTCCAGCCACTGACTGCTATGATCCGCACTCTGATTGAAAGCCGACATCGGCCAGGGGCACGCTATTACATCGACAATCTGGGAGGGATTCTCGATACGGCAAAGAATATCAGCGTCATTCTGACGATTGTGTTGATTCTGGTATCCGCAATTGCTCTAATCATCTCGGGGATCGGCATTATGAACATCATGCTGGTAACGGTCACCGAACGGACTCGCGAGATTGGCCTCAGAATGGCCGTGGGAGCGTCCAAACGTGCTGTTCAGCTTCAGTTTCTGACGGAAGCAATCCTGATCAGTATTTCGGGTGGACTTTTGGGGATTCTGGTGGGGCTGGCAGGACCTTTGTCTGCAAGAATTGCGCTGGACGGAGCTCTGGATATTCAGATTTCGCCCTGGAGCGTCGTGGTGGCTTTTGCCGTGTCGTTTCTGGTGGGACTCATCTTTGGCATTCTTCCGGCAAACCGGGCATCCCAACTGAGCCCCACTGAAGCTCTGCGATACGAGTAGACGTGTTACTTTTTGCGTCTCAGCAGAAACAGTCCGGCAAAACCGGCACTTAGCAGACCAATCGTGGCTGGCTCCGGAACTTCTTCTCCGCCACCATTCGGCTGCGCGATTGCTTTAATGGCAAACCCTGAATCGAAAAACGGGCTACCTCCAACCCACATGGGAGGAATGTGTGTGAGCTTCACAGTGATCAGATCTCCGGATTTTCCCTGGAAGATCAGCTTACTGAACTTACCGCTCTCAAAAGCATCTTCTGGATCAAACTCCAAGTGTTCATAAGGGTCATTCCCTCCCAACTCTGACCAATCTGGCTTATAGATAGACGAGCCAATGGAGTTCCCATTCAGGAAAATTTCATACCGGTCAGTGACGACAAAGAGATCTGTAATGTAAACATTTGCATTTCCGGTGAGCTGATACTCTACGTTGAAAAAATCTCCAATGGAAATCTCTTCTTCCTGCCAGGTCAGCCATTTATTATCGGTAGTGAGCTGTATTGGTGCAGCCTCAGAGATCTGAAAACTCGCAAAAGCGAGAATCAGGGCCAGGGCGGTAGCTTTTAAAATTCTCAAAAAGTTCTCCGTTCAATCTTTCCGTAGAATTGAAGACACTAGGGAAAACCTATACTACGCGTAGTGCTCCTATGAAAAACAGACCTGAAACTCACAGTACGAGGCGCCACACCCTCCCCTTCTTCCCCATTTATCTCATTGCAATCGCAGTACTTTTCTCAATTCCGGCACGGAGTGAAAATTTTTCACTCTCTCTTCAGGACGCAGTAATTCTGGCCATCAAACAAAATCCGGACGTTCTCTTATCGAGGCTCGATGAGAAAAAATCCCAGCAGGCCATTCTCGAAGCGAAGGATCCCTTCTTCCCGAAAGTCATTGTGGGAAGCGGTCTAGCCTATACAAGTGGATTCCCCCTAAGCATTGAAGGCTCTGCCCCATCGATCGTGCGTGCAGATGCCATTCAGTCCCTGTTCAACCGGGAAAAGAAGTGGCAGGTGGAAAAGTTCAGAGAGCAGGCGCGGGGAGCAGGGATTGACCGGGAGGCCAAGCAGGAAGAGGTGGTCCTCAATACAGCCATCGCCTATTTGGACACTCTGCGCGCCCGACGCATAGCCGATGCCGCCCGCCAACAGCTAACCAGCCTGGAGCAGATTGCGGAGACGATGCAGGTTCGCATCCAGGAAGGGCGAGAACTACCGCTGGAAGGCAAAAAGATTGCTGCACGGGTAGCACAGGCTCGTTATCAGCTGAACGCATTTAGTCGCCAGGCGGAATACCAGGAAGCTTTCCTCGCCATTCTGCTGGGATATCAGGATTCTGACCGGGTGATTCCTGTGGCAGATGAACGAAGCCCCCTCCTGATTCCTGAAAACGAAGACTCAGTGATCCAGAGTGCGTTGGATAACAGTCCGAAACTGAAAAGCCTCGAATCTCGAATTCAGGCGACTGGTCTGGAAATCAAGGCCTATAATTCTGCCCGGCTTCCCAAAATGGATCTGGTAGCCCAATATGGCCTTTTCGCAAAATTCAACAATTATGACAAGTATTATCAACACTTCCAGCGTCACAACGGACAATTGGGTGTATCCTTCCAGATTCCTGTTCTCGCTGGTTCCGCAGCCTCTGCCCGGAAACAGCAGTCGGAGAGCCAGGCTGCACGGCTGAGAATCGAACTGGCCCACACACGCAATCAGATCCGATTGGAAACCCGCAGGATTTATCAGGATATCCAGGTGGCAGAATCACTGCGGGAAGCAACCCGGCTGGATTTTGATTCCGCACGGGAACAGGTTTCTGTCCTGATGGCTCAGATGGAAGAGGGTCGGGCTGGTCTTCGGCAGTTAGAAGAAGCAAAATTTCTGGAAAATCAGAAATGGTCGGCCTATCTGGATTCACAACATCAATTAGAGAAACTGAAATTCTCTCTGTTAAAAGAAACAGGAGAACTTTTAGCAGCTTTAAATATTAGAAACTGAGGTATAAATCATCGGAGTAGTATTTCCGATGTAGAGCCACAAAGGGCGAGTACCGGGACTTCTATGCCTTTTCAGTACCAGGGTTCGAAAGTTCAGGTGACGTATGATTTTTAGGAGACACGAGACACTCATGAGATTCCCGAAAGCGATTTTATTTCTAATTCTTGCCCTGGTTACCATTGGGTGTAACCGTGACCCCGAAGTAGCAAAGAAAAAGTACCTGGATAGCGGTAATCGCTACTTTGAAAATGAAAAATTCAAGGAAGCGTCCATTATGTACCGGAAGTCCCTGCAACAGGATCTCCGGTTTGGTGAAGCCTATTATCGCCTTGGTCTCTCTGAGCTGAAGCTGGGTCGCCCTGTAGAAGCACTTCGTGCGCTGCAGCGTGCAGTTGAGCTGGATCCTGAAAATCAGGATGCTCCTGCCAAGCTGGCCGAACTTTTCCTGGCTGCCTATACCAGCGATCCGAAGCACCCCGAACAGTTCCTGAATGAAGTTGAGGAACTGACGAAGAAGATTCTCGACCGGAATCCACGGGCTTATGATGGCCTTCGATTACGCGGATTTCTCTTACTCACCAAGAAGGATCTGAATGGCGCCATTGCCGACTTTAAGCTGGCCGATGAGATCAAGCCGGATCAGTCTCCTCTGACTCTGGTTCTCGCGCAGAGTCTTCTGGCCGCAGGACAGCAAGCAGAAGCAGAAAAGACCACACTGGCAGGGCTGGAAAAGGATAAGACCTTTGCGCCATTCTATGACTTTCTGTTCACGTTCTATACCGGGCAGAAGAATCTGGCAAAAGCCGAAGAGATCCTGAAACTGAAATCCTCCAGCAATCCAAAGAATGCTTCGTATATTCTTCAGGTTGCTGCTTATTACTATCTGAGCAACCGCAGGCCTGAATCCCAGCAACAGCTGGACCGGCTTCTGGCTAACAGTGCCGACTTCCCCAACGCCAATATTCTGGTAGGCGACTTTTATTTCCGTGTCCGGGATCTGGACAAGGCAAAGGAACACTATGAAAAAGGAATCGCCAGCGAACCCAAAGAAAAGGCAACCTATCAGAAGCGGCTTGTTCAGTTGCTGACGGCACAGGGGAAGAATGAGGAAGCCAGCAAACTTGTTTCAGAAATTCTCCGCGAGAATCCACAGGACGATGTCGCTCAGGCTATGCGTGGATCACTGGCACTCCGAAGTGGCTCAAAAGAACAATTGGAAGTTGCCCTAAAAGATCTTCAGGCTGTTGTCGAGAAGACTCCCAACAATCCCGTATTGCGTCATGAATATGGTCGCGCCCTGATGTCCAAGGGAGAGAATGAAGCCTCCAAGGCTCAATTCCAGGAAGCCATCAAGCTGCGGGCAGACTATCTACCTCCCCGATTTGCACTGACTCAGATCTATTTAGCTGCAGGCGATTTCGCCAACGCAATTCAGACAGCAAACCAGATTCTGCAATACGACCCAAGCAATGTTCCGGCAAAACTGCTGCGTTCCAGCGCAATGATCCGGACTCGTGAGTACGTGAATGCAAGGCAGGAACTGAATGCTCTGTTGAATCAGAACCCAGCCCTCACCGGAGTTCAGGCCAACGATGCACACTTTCAGCTGGGCATGGTCAACTTCAGTGAAGGGAAGTACAAGGAAGCCGAAAGTATCTTTCGCAAGCTGTACCAGTCATCCCCCCAAGATCCTCGTGGGCTGATGGGCATGGTACAGGCGATGTCGGCACAGAATCAGGCACCCCAAGCACTCTCCCTGCTGAAAGCAGAGATTCAGAAATCTCCTGACCGACAGGACCTTCGCTTCGCGCTAGCGCGTGCAGCCGCTCAATCCAATGATTCAGAACTTGCAATTACGGAATACAAGAAACTGATCGACGCGTTCCCGAAAGATTTCGGACTTGCTGTCAATCTGGCAGAGGTATACCGCAAGAAAGGTGACACACAGAGCGCTATTAGTGTTCTGACAAAGGCACAGGAGATTGATAACACCAATCCGGTGACTTCACTGACACTGGCCATGCTCTATGAATCAACCGGACAGCGGGACAAGTCCAAAACTTTTTATGAAAAGGTGTTGCAGCGTGAGCCGGAAAATCCCCTCGCACTGAACAACCTCGCTTTCATCATGGCTGAGCAGGGAAGCGATCTGGACCAGGCACTCACAATGGTGCAGAGAGCAAAGAACAAGCTCCCCAATAATCCGGAAGTCTCTGACACACTGGGCTGGATCTACATCAAGAAGAATCTCAATGACAATGCAATTGGAATTTTCCGGGATCTGACCAGCAAGCACCCGGAACGGTCCACCTTCCACTACCATCTGGGGATGGCTCAGTTCCAGAAGGGTGACAAAACAGGAGCAATCAAGAGCCTTCAGACAGCTCTGACCAAAAATCCGGATAAGGAAGAAGAAGGTAAAATTCGGGAGCTAATCTCAAAAATTGGATAAGTTAGTGGGGTGCGCTGCTTCAGTATTGTCACCCTGGCTTTCTTCTCGATAAACGCTCAGACTGTCATTTTTGAACAAACAGGCCCGGCTCGGGATACACAAATATCCTTGCCGGGCCTTACTTCTGGAGACCTTTACAGTCTCCAGGTCAGTGTCGATCAGCCCGCGGCACTTCAGGGAAAACCTCTGAAAGTCGAATTGTCCTCAGTGGCGTCGAAAACTCTGCATGAAGGCGATGGCGATCTTTATATTCGCGCAAGAGCACGAGCACAGGCACCCCAGATTACTATCCAGGGAACTGCACCCACATCCCTAAAAGTGGTAGCTGTTCGTCTGACACCAGACACAATTACTGAATTTGAGCCGAATAACAGATGGCAGGATGCAAATCCCCTGATCCTGGGAAGTCTCATTTCCGGCTCTGCTGATGACCTCCCCTATATTCCTGCCCCTGGAACTAAACCATCGCTCGGGCAGGACCAGGACTGGTTCAGATTTACCTTCAATGAAGACACACCCCGCCTTGTTTTTTTCCAGGTGGAGCTGAAGGACCGGGATAATATCCCCACAGATGTATCGATATTCCGCGTCGTCAACGGCAAAGAAATTCCTTATGTCGAGGGGGAAGACCCCGTCTCACTTCCGCATGAAGTACAGGCATTGGCTGCCAACAAATTCACAACACGGGTTCTGCGGGAAAAAGGAGATTACTACGTTCGGGTCACGGCAAATCATCCGAACTATAAGCTTCGAACGCGAGTTTACGATCTCCCCCCTTATAGCGAACCGCAGAAGGCTGTCCGTACTGCCGTGGATTACCTGTTGGGGGCAGGGGATGGCTGGCATGGCAACACGCCCCGGCGTGGCGGACTCTGGGAAAGAGTGTCGAATGTCCATCAAGAAACATCCCTCTGCGTATCCTGCCACCCCACACACTTCACCCAGCGTGCGGCGCTCTATGCCCTGCGGAACGGCTATCCCGTTCATCAAAAGGAACAGTTACGGTTTCTGACCGAACGTTTCTATAACAATCCGCGTCCCCTCCCCGGCTATGAAGAAGATGGTGCGGTGTGGGCACGCGTGATTTCCGCAGCCGCTAATGTTCTGGGTCGCATGTCCCATTTGATGGATGTCTATGAAAAAGAATTATCGAAGGAACCACGTCAGGAGTTTCATGATGGCATTCGGAAGTTCCTGAAGCTCTACTATCAGGACCGGGATAAGCTCCCGCCAGATGAGACAAATGGCAACCAGCCCTTAGTAAGCGCCTATGAAGTTGCCTGGTATGCGTGGGAAGTCACGCGAGATCCAGCGATTGAAAACTTGCTAAATCAGGATCATGGCATCCGGAACATGATTGACCTCTGTTATCAGACACAGGCCTTGTCTGCAATCGACCCGGAGAAGTACGCAGAAAAAATCTCTGCCAATGTGAAACGGCTGCTCAGCCTGCAGCGGGAAGACGGGCAGTGGTCCATGCACTTCAATCCGAAGGAAAAGGAAGTGGAATTCCAGACCGGGCATGTCCTCTGGGCATTGCATGGCGCAGGGATCAGCAAAGACAATCCGCAGGTAAAGAAAGGTCTCGAGTATCTGCTTTCCCGCCAGCAGGAGTTTGGAGGATGGATGGACCCGCTCCAGTCCTTTGAGAACTTTCGTACTCCTTTCCGGGAAACACAGATGGCCGTGCTTGCCCTGAGTGCCTATTATCCCGGCCCCGGTAAAGAGACATGGAATAATGAGGAACCGGACCGCAACAATCTGAAATCCCCCGATGCTCTGGTACGTGCAGAAACTCTGGAAGCCCTTGCAGCTGCTGCAAAGCCCACGGATCTTCCACTTGCCCTGACTGCGATGGATGATCCGTCCAAGCTGGTTCAGCGTGCAGCAGCATTTCTGACACGGCAGATTCTGGTCCGCAATACGACTGAAGAAAATCGAAAGCTTTTTGCACCATTGCTCACTGCAAAATCAGAAAGGGCACGTTGGGCGGCAACTCGGGTATTCGCCAGTCACTTCGCCAATCTTGCTGCACGACCGGCATATCTGGATTCACTCAAACCACTGCTGAATGATTCGTCCCCGACCGTCAGAATGCAGGCAGTTAAAGGGCTGCAAACCGGATATCACTGGTCCAGTTCCAATGCGCAGCGGGGAGAAATTGAAAAAGCATTCCTGACTGCACTCAAGGCCCATCAACATCCGTGGGTAGAACAGAACCTGCGTGAGGGGATTTATAACCTCACCGATGAGAATATCCGGTATCTCTATAACAACTGGGTTCCTACCATCTCCCGCAAGAAAGATCAGGACAAAGTGGTTGCTGGCCGGCTGGCAGCAGAAGCGCGTCAGGCGGAACTGTTCTCCACTTTTCTGATCCAGGAAAACGATACCGCCCGGAAGAAGCTGCTCAAGGCACTGGTGGAATTCCCACTGCGCAGAGCAGACATCTATGATCCAAAAGCGGATCACAGTGTCCCCGTCAATCCTCCGCCATATAACAGGATCGGCAACGACATCGAGCAGATTGTCTTCTTCGGAGACAGTGCATCCAAGATGACGAAAGCTCTGGCGCCTTTGGTGGACTCCACTGATCCGGAACTGAAGCGCTTGGCACGCGGAGCTGTACAGATGGTGCGTGATGCCAACTTTGCAGCACCGGTCGCGATGGCAGGTCCCTCCATCGCAGAGCGAAAAGAGCTGATTGCAAAAGTGACTCCACCTCCTCCGCCCAAACCCGCACAGGCCACCGGAGCGAAGGCAGTCGCTGTGACGACATCCACGAATGACAAGCCTGATGATTCCTATTTCCGTGGCTATGTTCAGCCGATTCTCGAAACTCGTGGCAAGGACGGCTATGCCTGCGTCCACTGTCATGCCAGCCATGCGATCTTTGATGGAACGCTTGCCGGAGCCAAACGGGTAATTGACACAGAAAATCCGGAAGCCAGCCTCATTCTCAGGAAGCCGATTTCCACTGCTGAATCCGAAGGAACGCTGGATGCCCAGACAGCCGGAGGAAAGCTATCTCATGGTGGTGGCATCCGGTGGGAACCCAACAGCCCGGAGTACAATACGATCCTGAACTGGATTAAGGGAGCAAAACCCTGAACACACTTTTCAAAAACCCCTCATTCCCATGGGTAGCGCCCATGGTGTTGCTGTTTGCCTTTCTCCCGTTGCGGGGAAAGATCGGCATATACGAATACCCGTTGCAGGTGATTGTCCTGACGGCTTTTCTTGCAATTTTTTCGCGTAAGGTAATCGATTTCAAGACTTCGCATATGCTGGGTTCCATTGCCATCGGCATTGCTGTCTTCTTCCTGTGGATTGGACCGGATGTGCTGTTCCCGGATTATCGGTCGCACTGGCTGTTTACCAATTCACTCATGGGAGAACCGGGTTCAACCGTAGCGCCAGAGTGGCGGAATAACTGGATGGTTCTGATTTCCCGCACGATCAAGGCAGCCGTTCTGGTTGCCATCATCGAGGAGCTTTTCTGGCGTGGATGGCTGATGCGGTGGCTGATCAAACCCAATTTCGAAACGGTTCCACTGGGTACTTATGCACCCCAAGCATTCTGGATCACTGCAATCTTCTTTGCACTGGAACATGGATCTTACTGGGAAGTCGGATTACTGACCGGACTGATCTATGGATGGTGGATGATCCGCACCCGCACCCTCGGCGACCTGATCATCGCTCACGGCGTGACCAATCTGCTGTTGAGCATCTACGTCGTCAAATTCGAGCAGTGGCAGTACTGGAGTTAACTCATGACCATTCATGAAGCAATAGCTGCCTTGCGCAGCCGTCAGATTTCGTCTGTCGAATTGACGACACAATGCCTCGACAGGATTCGGGAACTGCAGCCAAAACTGAATGCCTGGATCACGGTCACTGCGGACTCTGCTCTGGCGGAAGCAAAAGAACGGGATGAAGAGTTGGCTCGTGGCGTGGATCGCGGGCCGATGCATGGTATTCCTGTCGGCCTGAAGGATCTTTTCTATACCAGGGGTGTTCTGACCACTGGTGGGTCAAAGATTTTTGAGAACTTCATTCCGGACGAGGATGCGGACATTGTGATTTCTCTGCGGGAAGCAGGTGCAATCAGCCTTGGCAAACTGAATCTGCATGAGCTGGCTTACGGAATCACTTCCACCAATCACTGGTACGGTGCTGTGCGGAATCCGTGGAACCCGGACACGATCCCCGGCGGATCATCCGGCGGATCGGGTGTAGCGGTTGCCACAGGCATGGCACTGATGGCGATTGGAACAGATACCGGCGGTTCCATCCGCATTCCCTCTTCTTTCTGTGGCGTTTGTGGCATCATGCCGACATTTGATCTGGTATCTCGCCAAGGCTGCATGCCTCTGGGATGGACGCTGGATCATGTTGGACCCATGGCAGCAACGGTTCGGGATACTGCAATTGCACTGTCCGCATTAACAGGAGGAAGCTCTTACATCGATTCCGAAACATCGTTGCGCGGGGTTCGCATCGGCGTCCCGTCCAACTTTTTCTTTGATCGTTGTGATGATGAGATCACGGCCAGTATTCACAAAATGGCTGAGGCAGCAAAAGACGCAGGTGCTGAAGTGATTCCTGTCACCGTTGAGGGAGTCGAAGAGTTGGTGGAAGTTGCCCGCACTACCTTGATGGCAGAAGCCGTCAATTCATTGCGTGATTATCTGCACCAACGGGAAAAATTCAGCCCGAATGCGCAGAAGCTGATGGATGACGGGCTGAAGGTATCCGGAGCTGATTATGTCCACGCGCAACAACGAAGAATTGAACTCAGCCAGCGTATTTACAAAACATTCGATCAGGTGGATTGCCTGTTTGTTCCGGGCACCAGCATTACAGCTCCACCCATTGGCGCAACCACAACAGAGATCAACGGAATCGTGGATGATGTTCGATTGGCCGTCACCCGAACGCTGCGTCCCATCAATGCCACCAGTCTGATTACGCTGTCTCTGCCTTCAGGGATTCATTCCAACGGACTGCCGATGGGATTGCAGATCATCGGACGTGCCCATGAAGAGCGGCTGTTGTTCCGAATCGGTGAGGCGATTGAGCTACCCTTCAGTTCACCACCAGTCTGAAACAGTCCCTATAATTCCTTCATGGAACTCTCTCGCCGTGATCTGTTGAAAAGCTCTGCTCTTTTGCCTGCTGCTTCTGCGTACTCCGCCAATGATCAGGTTCAGGTAGGTGTCATTGGTTGTGGAGCACGCTCCCAGGAACTGATGACGGCACTGTCCGCGCATTCCGGTGTCCGGATTACAAAAGTATGTGATGCGTACAAAGGTCGCGTGGAAAGAACCATTGAGAAGACTGGCGCAGCAGGCGTGGGGAACTGGCGTGACATCCTGTCTGACAAATCCATTGATGCTGTGGTGATTGCCTCCCCTGACCACTGGCACAAGACGCATGTCATTGAAGCCTTGCGGGCCGGAAAAGATATCTATTGCGAAAAGCCGTTGACCTATACCGTCGAGGAAGGGCTGGAGATTCTCAAGGCCGCCCGCGAGTCTGGCAAGATTCTTCAGGTTGGCAGCCAGGGTGTGTCGGGAGAGAGCACCATCAAGGCACGCGACATGATCCAGTCAGGCAAGCTGGGCAAAGTCACGATGATTCGTGCGGCCTACAATCGCAATACTGCATCCGGTGCCTGGATCTATCCGATTCCACCTGATGCCTCCGCATCGACAGTGGACTGGAATGAGTTTCAGGGTCCAGCCCGGAAGCATCCCTTTTCTCTGGAACGGTTCTTCCGCTGGCGCTGCTACAACGATTATTCGGGAGGTATTGCAACCGACCTGTTCGTCCATCTGTGCACCACAATCCACTTCATGATGGGAGTAAAGATGCCATCGCGTGTCATGGCGATGGGTCAGCTTTACCGCTGGAAAGAATCGCGTGATGTTCCCGATACACTCAATGCACTTCTCGAATATCCGGAAGGCTTTGCCGTGAACCTGAGTTCCACATTCAACAATGAAAGCTCTTCCGGTGCCAGCTTCCAGTTCCTGGGGACAGAAGGTTCCATCTCGCTGGGAGGCGGACTCCGCTTTGAACCGGAAAATGTCGTGGAGGATAACCGCTGGATCGTGGAAAGCTGGCCATCAAAGCTGGAGAAAGCTTACTATGCAGATCCCAAGGTACAGGCGAGTGAATTACCCGGAACACAGAAGCCACGGCTGATTCCCGGAGCAGAAGTATTCCAGTCCAGAGGAAGGGATACCAATTACACACACATTGGCAACTGGCTGGAATCCATCCGGACCCGCAAGCCGCATTGGGAAGACGCACTCAACGGGCACAGAGCTGCAGCGTGTGCCCATATGATCAATCAGTCCGTCCGGACGAAAGCATCTGTGGAATGGGATGCAGCGGCAGAGACGATCCGCAAAAGCTGATCAGGATCGCTATCTTTCAAGAGGGATATCCGCTGACTGCAATGCGCGCCATCCACCATCCAGAGAGATGGCGTGTGTGTATCCCATCTTCTGAAGATTATCCGCGACCAGAGCGCTGCGAAATCCACCACCGCAGTAAAGAACCAGGGGAGTGTCTTTCTCCGGGATCTTCGTTTCGATATCCCGCTCAATCACTCCCTTGGAAAGATGCATCGCACCCATGACATGCCCGGCACTCCATTCTGACTCTTCGCGGACATCCACCAGAATGTGATCTTCACCCTTTGTCAGCATCTCTTTGTACTGATCGATATCGATTTCCCGGACCCTCGACTTTGCATCCTGAACCAATGCAAGGAATTGCGAATTGTGATTTTTTCCGGCAGCCATTTCTTATTCCTCTCTTGTAATCTTTGCTCCGCAGCCAATCAGTTTCTGCTCGATTTTTTCGTAACCACGATCAATGTGATACACACGATCAATCACGGTTTCCCCGTGTGCAGACAGAGCAGCAAGAACCAGTGAAGCACTGGCGCGCAGGTCACTGGCCATCACCGGAGCCCCTGTGAGTTCCGTTGCACCGGCCACAATAGCCTGTCGTCCTTCGATCCGGATATTTGCTCCCATACGAGCCAGTTCCGGAACGTGCATGAAGCGGTTCTCGAAAATGGTCTCGGTCACAAAGGAGATTCCGCTGGCTTGGGTCATCAACGCCATGAACTGCGCCTGAAGATCCGTTGCAAATCCGGGATGCTCTTCCGTTGTCATATCTACCGATTGCAGGGAACCTTTGCGACGAACCCGCAGAATATCCGAAGTTTCCTCCGTGACTTCCACACCGGCCTGTCGCATTTTGACGATCAATGCGGTCAGATGCTCGGGCTCACATCCGACGACTTTCAGATCCCCTCCGGTCATGGCCCCGGCGATGAGAAACGTTCCGGCTTCAATCCGGTCCGGAATAATGCGATGTTCCGCTCCATGTAGCCTGTCCACACCCTGAATGCGAATGGTGGATGTACCCGCCCCGGTAATCTTTGCCCCCATTTTGTTGAGCAGATTTGCCAGATCTTCTACCTCTGGCTCACGCGCAGCATTTTCAAGAACAGTCTCGCCTTTGGCCAGACAGGCAGCCATCATCAGATCTTCTGTTCCCGTCACGGTAATGCGGTCAAAGTGGACCATGGCAGATCGGAGTCCATCAGAGACACGCGCTTCCACATATCCAGCTGCCTGATGAATTTCTGCTCCCAGGTTTTCGAGTCCAGCCACATGAAGATTGATCGGACGTGCGCCAATGGCACAGCCACCGGGCATCGATACTCTGGCTCGTCCCGTGCGTGCGACCAGTGGCCCCAGAACAAGACTGGAGGCTCGCATCGTCTTGACGATTTCATAGGGAGCTTCCGGCGAAGTGATCTCTTTTGCATGGATGACTAAGGCGTCATCTTCCCGTCGATGAGAAGATGCCCCGCAATGGTTCAGCAGAGATTCCATGGTGCGCAAGTCACGCACGTGTGGAATTCCATGAAGAATTACCGGTTCATCCGTCAGCAGCGCAGCAGCCAGCACAGGAAGTGCAGCATTTTTTGCTCCGCTCACACGGATTTCCCCACTGAGAGGGTGACCACCCTCAATCCGAAATCGATCCATTTATTGCAATGCCTCCGAAACGCGGCCCCGAGCCTGTTCCAGTCTCAGCTCAGCAGCTTCACGGTCAATCCTTAAGCGTCCCATGACAATTGCTGTTTTGACTACTCCTCCGGCAGCTTTCAGCAGTTCTTTCGCTTCATCCTCACTGACATCGGCTGATTTCTGGATAATTCTGTTTGCTCGATTTTCCAGCTTTTCATTCTTCGGCTGGACATTCACCATCAGGTTTCCATACACATAACCCAGTCGGATCATGGTTCCGGTGGTCAGCATATTCAGAACCAGCTTCGTTGCCGTACCTGCTTTTAACCGTGTGGAACCGGCAATCACTTCGGGACCAGGCAAAGGTTCGATGGGAATGGAAACATCTTTCGAAAGGCTTGAATCAGGGGTGCAACTGATGCCAATAGTCACGGCGCCGAGTTCACGAGCTTTCCGGATAGCTCCCAGCACATAGGGGGTACGTCCGCTGGCGGCAATTCCCACCAGAACATCCTGTCCGGTAAATCCGCGCTCCATCAGATCCCGGACACCGGATTCCGGATCATCCTCAGAAGCTTCAGTGGCCCGGGACAGAGCAGACTCTCCCCCGGCAATAATCCCCTGCACCAGATCTGGCGGAACATTAAATGTCGGCGCACATTCTGAAGCATCCAGCACACCCAGCCGGCCACTGGTTCCCGCTCCGATATAGAAGAGGCGACCTCCAGCACGAAGCCGCTCAACAATGGCATCGACGGCGAGTGCAACATGACGCAGTTCCTGATCCACTGCCTCCGCCACTCTCCGGTCCTCATCATTCATGACACGGAGCATCTCTTCCGTGGAAAGTGAATCGATATGCTCCGTTGCCGGGTTCGGCTGTTCAGTCAGTAGTTGGTCCAGGCTCACAGTTAGTGCTCATGGTTATCTTACTGTGTTGAGTATTTCCGTTCAGCCCAGCGATAGATGACCGGAAGCACAATCAAGGTCAGGATCGTGGATGTCACAAGCCCACCTACAACCACTGTCGCCAACGGTCTCTGTACTTCGGCACCAGCACCGTGAGAGAGTGCCATGGGAACAAAACCAAGACTACCAACAGCTGCCGTCATCAACACTGGTCGCAACCGTGTCAGACACCCTTGATGGATTGCTGTCTCAAGATCAACACCCCGCTCCCGCAAGTGATTAATGAATGCCACCAGCACCAGTCCATTGAGAACAGCAATTCCTGATACGGCAATGAATCCGATGCCCGCGCTGATGGAAAACGGCATGGACCGTAACGTCAGTGCAAACACACCTCCGGTTAACGCAAGAGGGATTCCGGTAAAGATCAATAACGACTGACGCAAAGAACGAAACGTACTATAAAGCAGCACCATGATGATCATGAAGGTGACAGGAACAGCAATGGCCAGCCGCAGTTTTCCTTCCTGCAGGTTCTGGAAGGTTCCGCCCCATTCAAGCCTGTATCCCGCAGGCAACTTCACCTGCTCAGCGACCTTGCCCTGGGCTTCCTCCACGAACGAAGCGATATCACGACCTCTTACATTGGCTTCCACTCCGATGCGACGTGCCGCGTTTTCACGACTCAGTTCTGCCGGGCCTTCTTCAGTGGTGATCCGTGCCAGTTGTGCCAGCGGAACATTCTGACCGGTTGGACTCGCAATGCGAAGGTTTCCCAGCGCTTCAGGATTCTGCCGGAACTCCGGAGAGATCCGGGCCACCAGTCCAAATCGCTTGAACCCATCGAACACCTGTGTTGCCTCTGTTCCCGCAACGGCTGTCTGGACCATCTCCTGCACATCTTCAACATTGATCCCATAGCGAGCAATTGCTTTTCGGTCCGGTTCAATCTTCAACGTAGGGAGTCCAGTCACCTGCTGGACTTTCGCGTCTGCACTACCCTGAACTCCATTCAGCACGCGAACTACATCTCGCCCCAGCCGATCCAGCGTTTGCAGGTCTTCTCCAAAAATTTTCACTGCAACATCCGAGCGGGATCCGATCCCTTCAATCAGTTCCATCATGCGGAACTTGATGGGCTGTGAAAATGAAAAGGCGGTTCCCGCCACACGCTCCAGACGATGCTCCATTTCATCCAGCAATCCCGCACGGGTTTTGAGTTGTGGCCACTCTTTAACCGGATTCAGAATGACATACGTATCTGCAAGGTCGGGCCCCATCGGATCAGTCGCGATCTCCGGGCGTCCGATGCGACTGAATACCGTCTTCACTTCTGGCATCTGGATCAGTATCTTCTCCAGTTCCGTTGTTGAGAGAATGGCCTGTTCAATGGATGCACTGGGCAGACGGGCAGAGCTCACCAGAATTGCCCCTTCATCCAGCTCAGGAATGAACTCAGCCCCCATACGGGCATAGAGAAACCCCGCAGTCGCGAACAGAAGGACTGAACTCAGCACAGGTACAAGCGGGACGCGCAGCACAAAGGTCAGCACACGATCGTAGTAACCACCCAGCCAGCGGACAAACGGATTCTCTTCTTCCTCCGCATGATCTTCTGCTGTCTCTCCATTCCGCTGATAGTCTGATTTCTTTTCCTTCAGAAAAAATGCACACAGCGCTGGCACCAGCGTGAGACTGAGAACCAGTGCTCCGCTCAACGCGAAGATGACAGTAAACGCCATCGGACGAAATGTTTTTCCTTCGATTCCGGCCAGGGCAAGGATCGGCAGATAGGAAGAGATAATAATGAGTTCCCCGAACTGGCTGGACTTCCGGACTTCCAGAATTCCCTGACGGATAGTTTCCAGCCGTTCACTCTTTGTGAGTCCTCTTTTCAGCCGACTGCTGACCAGCCGGAGTTGACGCACGGAGTTTTCCACCAGAATTACCGCCGCGTCCACAATCAATCCGAAATCGATGGCACCGAGACTCATCAAGTTCGCTGAGATGTTGAAGTACTTCATGCCGATAATCGCAATCAGCATGGACAGTGGAATGGCAGAAGAGACAATCAGGCCGGCCCGCAACTGCAACAGGAACAGAAACAGGACCAGCACCACCACCAGTCCGCCTTCCAGCAGATTTGTGGCAGCCGTGCGGACCGTGCGCATCACAAGATCACTGCGGTCATAAACCGGATTCAGCAATACCCCTTCCGGCATGGAAGTCTGTAACTCTTCCACACGAGTGCGGATCGCCTGTGAAACTTCCCGACTGTTCTCACCTTTGAGCAGCATGGCGATGCCCAGGACGGTTTCTCCTTTTCCGTCCATCGTCACCGCACCCTGACGAATCTGCGCTCCAAAGCCGACATCGGCAATGTTCCGGATATAGATGGGAGTGCCCCCGTGCGACGTCACCACGATATCCGCAATATCATCCAGCGTTCGGATCAGCCCCACTCCCCGAATCAGCTGTTGTTCTCCACCCCGTTCGAAATAGCCTCCACCTGCATTGGCATTATTCTTTTCCAGAGATTGAACTACATCGCGCACAGAGAGTCCGTATGCGATCAGCTTTTCAGGATTGATCCGTACTTCGTACTGCTTGAGCTGGCCTCCATATACGTTGACTTCGATCACCCCCGGCACAGTGCGGATGACCGGAATCACATCCCAGTCCAGGATGGTCCGCAGATCCATCAGAGAGTACTGTTCTTCATAGCCGGGCTTCGCTTCGACGGTGAACTGAAAGATTTCCCCGAGGCCAGTGCTGATCGGTGCGATTTCCGGCTCGACGCCCGCAGGGAGGTTTTTCTCTGCTTCCAGCAGTCGTTCCAGCACCAGTTGCCGGGCCCGGATGATATCCACTTCATCGTGGAAAGTGATGGTGACCTGAGAGAGTCCGAACTTCGATAGGGAACGGATCTCCTGCTTCTGGGGAAGACTTCCCATGGAAACCTCAATGGGATAGGTGACCAGCCGTTCCATCTCTTCCGGCGCAAATGCAGGAGCCACCGTATTGATCTGCACCTGGTTGGTAGTGACATCCGGCACAGCATCAATCGGAAGATGCACTGCGCTGTAAATACCGAAACTCACCAGAACCATGGCAGCCATCACAATCAGGCCTCGCCAGTGAATGCTGAACAGGATGAGACGGTCGATCAATGTGTGTGACCTCCTTCACCCAGTTCAGCTTTCTGATGCTCAGACTTCAGAACAAAGGAACCACGAGTTACCACCGTCTCGTTTTCTTTCGCCCCTGAGCGTACTTCTACCCAGCCCTGGTTCTCTGGTCCGATCTCCACTTCACGAAGCTCAAACTCTGTGGGATTCTCCCGGACAAATACCACCTGTTTGCCATCTACCTGTTGTAGTGCGGAGGCCGGGATCGATAATGCGGATTGAGATGCGCTCGAAGAAAAGCGGATCGTCGCAAACATATCCAGCTTCAGTTGACGGTCCGGATTAGGTACTTCCACACGCACCCGCACAGTGCGGGTAGTTGGATCCACCACATCACTGATATGGCTGACGCGTCCTGCGAATGTACGACGCTCATCCCCTTCCAGCAAGACAGTCGCCTTGCTTCCTTCACGAACCAGTGCAACATCCGATCCATACAGATCAGCCTGCACCCAGACATTATGTGTATCCACAATGTCGAACACCTGATCATCCACCTGGATGGTTTCCCCCTCTGCAGCATTCATGCGGATTACGATGCCATCAAAGGGGGCACGCAATGTGGTGATTGAATATTCACGATGCAGTTCTGCGGAGTTCTTTCTCTTGAGAAGGTTCTCGATCTCGTCTTCTTCCAGTCCAAAGCGATGCAGTTTTTCATCAATGCTGGCCACATCGGCCAACCGCTCCTGGATGATGGCCTGTGAGTTCTGATATTCTGCCTCTCTTCGTTCCAGCTCTGCCGCAGCGATGACGCCCAGCTCCACCAGATTTTTTGCACGTTCCCAAGACTTCCGGGACACTTCTGATTCAGTGCGGGAGCGCTCCAGTGCCATGGCAGCGCTTCGATACTGCCCCACCATTTCACCGAGCTCGATATTGTCGTAGCTCAACAGCTCCTGCCCCTTGCGTACGCGGTCACCCACACGAACCCTGACGCGCAGAATCCGGCCACGGGAAATTGGGCGTACGTGGGCAACGCGTGTATCGTCCGGTGTGACAACACCCGTTGTCTGAATGGCCCGAGCATTGGTGCGCAGCTGCACTTTTTCAAATTCGAATCTGTTCGCCTTCTGTTGATCGATCTCTATTTTCAGGGCTTCGCCATGAGCGTGGTCATGATCATGATCCGGATCATCATGATCGTGGTCATGGTCGTGTTGATGGGCAGATGTTTTCTCCGCCGGGACAGAAGGAGGCCGGGAATCAGAACATCCGGCAAGAAACAGCACTCCAGTGAAAAAGATAAATGGTGCCCATGAAATGGACATACTTCCTCCAGGAAAATTGATGACTGAGTTGCGTCAGGACGCAGAAATAGACAGAGTCATGCCCTGGGAGGCAGAAAAGGGGGAATGGCAGAAAACGGGGGGAGTTGTGATTGCAATGCAGGGAGTGAATCTACGAGTGGAAGCAGCGGCTGAGGGGAATACACAGAGCCACTCATGAGTGAACTGCAGGAGCAGGCACAGAAGTGGGGTGCTTCTGAAGCATCCTGATCCGGTGCTTCCAGCTGAGGACTTCCTGAGTCAGACCAGGCAGCCATCTCCCGGAAATGATGCCAGCAATCGTCACATCCCATTGCGGCACTGGTCACGGCAACAAATGCGGTGACCAGCTGCAAAAAGAAGATGAATTGACGAAGCCGTGGCACAAAGAAAAATCAGGCGCTGAATGAGCTGCCGCAACCGCAGGTGGATTTCACTTGCGGATTGTTGAACTTGAACCCGGATCCTTCAAAGCTTTCGACGTAATCCACCTGCGCTCCATCCAGATAGAGCAGACTGGCCTGATCTACGAAAACCTTCAGTTCCCCAAAGTCATAGGTTTTGTCCAGAAGACCGGGAGCATTTTCGAAGGCCATGGAATAGCTGAAGCCCGAACATCCTCCACCCACAACGGCAATACGCAGACCGTTTGGCTTGGGTTCCTGGTTCGACATGATTTCCTGAACCTTTGTGATCGCTTTATCCGTGAGCTGAATCATGAAACATTACTCCTTTATCCAGAATACGACAACTTCGGTCATATCTGTGACAGTGGTGATTACTCCATCTTGGATGAACACAGAGGCTGGAAGATTCACACTTGTCAGGATTCTTCTGAACAGACAAACTTCGTCGAAACCCCGGCAATCCGGAGCACGTCCGTTATGATGTATGAACGGCGCTATGGGAGTGCGAGTTTTGACTGGGGCAACCTGGCCATCGGCTGAGGCAGCCCAATCTGCTGACCGCGCCGCAACTAAAGTGGATCAGCGTCAAAATGAAGAAGCTAGTCTGGTTGAACGCGTCAAGGCACGCGATGAAGTCGCTTTTCGCGAACTGGTAGAGCGATACCAGAACAAAGTCTTCTCGATCATCTACGGCATTCTCCGGAATCAGAACGATGCCGAAGATATCTCTCAACAGGTTTTTTCCAAGATCTACTTTTCCATCCAGAATTTTGATTCGCGCAGCACACTTTTAACCTGGATTTACAAAATCACGGTCAATGAGTGTTATGACTATCTGCGCAAAAAGAAAGTTCGCAAGCTGGTCTATGAAAGTGATTTCTCTGAGGATGATTCCCAGAAGATCCAGAACACAGAAAGCTCAGCTGACCGTTCTATTCCGGTGGATGACCATCTGGCACAACGTGAACTGGTAAACAAGCTTCTGCTGAAAGTCAGTGAAGAAGATCGTCATCTGATCCTGATGAAGGAAGTGGAAGGACATTCTGTCGAAGAGCTGTCACAGATCACAGGAATGAATGAAAATACCATCAAGGTAAAACTTTTTCGAGCCCGTCAAAAATTGGTAAAAGCTGCCCAGAGACTTGTCCGTAAACCGGCCGGCTCTGGTTCGGGCGTATAGTATTTAGGGGAAGACGAGATGCAGGAGAACATAAAAAAACGCGTTGAGGATTATCTCGACGGCCGGTTGCCAGAAGAAGACCTGAAGTCTCTTCTGGAGCAGTATCCGTCTGATGGGAAAACCCTTCAGGAGTTTTTACAGCAGTCTGAAATGATCCGCTCTCTGCTGCGTACCCCGGCAGAACTGGCACCAGCCCCTGGTTTTTATGCCCGCGTCATGAATCAGGTGGAAAAAGAAAAAGGTCGCCAGAGCAGTATCTGGTCGCTTTTCACCGATCCATTTGGTCAAAGGCTTGTATATGCTTCGATGGTCCTGCTGGCATTGATGGGAATCACTCTCTTTACCAGCGATCCGGAAGATCTTCAGAATTTCGCATTGGCTCCGGCCAGCATTCTGGTAGACCATACTCCGGAAGTTCACCTGGTGGGGGATGAGATGGAAGACCGCAGCCGTGTTTTCGTAACTCTAACGTCCACTCCAGATATAGCCATCGACCCAGACGACTACCAGTAAGATATCCATGCGCCTCCCCTGGTCTCAGCCCCGATTTCTTGCATTACTTCTGTTGGTCTTTATTTCCGGGATGGCCTGCGGCCTGCTGACCATGCGAATCAAAACCCGTCAGGCAGCCTCACGAGCCGGAATGGCGCGGATTGAGAACAAGAAAAATACGCTGGCCAGCTTCAAGAAAGAATTGAATCTAACTCCTCTGCAGGAGGAGAAAATTGAAATCGTTCTCGACGATTTCATGAAGTATGTCCACGACCTTCAGGTCCAGATGGATGAAACCCGTTCCCATGGGCGGGACCAGATCCTCAAAATTCTGGATGATGAGCAGAAGAAGAAGTTCGAGACTCTTCTGGCCCGCACCAAATAATCACTTCAAAAAATCGGAATATCAGCTGTTTTCAGCGGTAGGCTCAGTGGCAGGTGGATGGGGTTTATCACAACACTTCCCGGAAGCAATTCTTTTTTTCAGGGCATCCATCAATTTTGTATGCATATCCTGTGGAATCTCCTGGGGCTCCATACCCTTATAGACATTGATCGTTTGCTTGGTAGTATCCATGACCACCCAGCAATTGGGACAGTCATTGACGTGTTGCTCCAGTTCCTGCTTGGTGGCAGGATCCAGTGATTCATCCAGGAACTCGCTCAGCTCCCGCAGAAAATCTTTACAGGTAAGCAAAGACGTCGTCCCCTTTTCTCTGGAAAAACCGTGTCAATTTCTCACGGAGTTGTAAACGTGCTCTCAAAAGCCGACTTTTCACGGCAGGAACTGAAATTCCCAATGCTTCGGCAGTCTCCTCAGTGGAAAGCTCTTCCACATCACGAAGCTGAAAAACAATGCGATAGATGGGTTCCAACGAACCAATTGCCTGTTCCAGAATGCCGCGCATTTCTTCCTGTGAATATTTCTGTTCCGGTGTCTCTTCCCAGACAGCAATCTCGCGGACGATAGTATCCTCGCCCGTATCCAGTTGCTCATCCAGAGAAACCGACCGGTCTGCCTTTCGCTTCCGCAACTTCATCAGCGATTCATTGACTGCAATTCTGACCAGCCAGGTATAGAACTTTGAGTTTCCCTGAAAATTCTCCAGATTATTGTAAGCTTTCATGAAACTTTCCTGGAGAACGTCTTCGGCATCCTCATCACTTTGTGTGATGTGTTTCGCCAGACGAAAGATTCGACGATCATAATGAGCTACCAACTCGGTAAACGCAAGATCGTCCCCGGCCTTTGCCCGGGCAACCAGCGCAGTTTCGTCGAATGGAAGGGATTCAGCCATATTTCCGCCCTCAGCGGAATCCTTCTACTATAACAGGCCCGGCAAAATATCAGACTGATATAGTCCTATTTCGAAAAATTCTATCGGAATAATTCCTTGAAACCTGCCATGGTAACCTCAGAAAATCAAGCCTGTAGTGATCAACAATGAGTGAAATTCTAGTCACACTGCCTGATGGAAGCAGTAAAAGTGTTCCATCCGGCACTTCCCCGTACGATATCGCGCTCTCTATTTCGAAACGTCTGGCTGAAGATGCCATCGTTGCCAAAGTGAATGGAGACTTATGGGATCTCACACGTCCTCTCGAAGAAAATGTCTCCCTGCAGATCCTGACAACAAAGGATCCCTCAGCACTTGAGGTCTATCGGCATTCGACCGCTCATCTTCTGGCCGCCGCGGTACTCGAACTGTACCCGGAGACAAAGCTGGGCATTGGGCCACCAATTGAAAACGGTTTTTACTACGATTTCGACCGCCCGGAGCGCTTTACGCCCGAGGATCTCACTCGTATTGAAGAGAAGATGGCAGAGCTGGCGACAAGCGATCTGAAGTTTGAGCGGAAGCTGGTCGAAAAAACAGAAGGCCTCCAGAAATACAAGGATCTTCAGGAACCGATGAAGTGCGAACTCATCGAGGAACGGGCAGGAGATCAGTTTACGGAATATACACTGGGCCCGCATTTCATCGATTTCTGTCGAGGCCCGCACGTCCCCACCTCCAAAAAGCTGAAGGCATTCAAGCTGATGTCGATAGCCGGAGCTTACTGGAAAGGTGACGAAAAGAACAAGCAGCTACAGCGGATCTACGGAACAGCCTGGTTCAACGACAAGGACCTGAAAGAGTATCTGCACCGACTGGAAGAGGCCAAGCGCCGTGACCATCGCAAGGTGGGTGCTGAGCTCGGCTATATCTCCGTTCAGGAACTGGCCGGTCCCGGCCTGATCTTCTGGCATGAAAAAGGCGGAATCATCCGCAAAGAGCTGGAAGACTGGATGCGGGAACAGTATCTGAAACGCGGATACTCTCTGGTCTTTACTCCGCACATTGTCCGCAAGAAACTCTTCGAGGTCTCCGGCCATGAAGAGAACTATGCGGAAAATATGTTCGATGAGATGGAACTGGATGACGCCACCTATCGGGTAAAACCGATGAACTGCCCTGGCCATATCCTCATCTATGCGCATGGGCAAAAAAGCTACCGGGATCTTCCGGTCCGTCTGGGAGAACTGGGAACGGTCCATCGTTACGAAAAATCAGGCGTCCTCCATGGACTTCTGCGCGTCCGGGCCTTCTGCCAGGACGATGCCCACATCTTTTGCCGTCCCGATCAGCTGGAAGATGAAGTAGTCAGCTGTCTGGAGTTTGCCTTCGACACGCTGAAGACATTTGGCTTCGAAAAGTATGAAGCTGAACTCTCCACCTGGGATGGTGGAGTGAGTGGCAAGTATGACGGTTCTCCCGAACAGTGGAAGATGGCCGAAGAAGCACTGGCCAAAGCTGTGCAACGAGTTGGTTTGAATGTGGTCACCATGGCGGATGAAGCCGCCTTCTATGGCCCCAAGATCGACGTCAAGCTCGTTGATGCCATTGGCCGGAAGTGGCAGTTGTCAACCGTCCAGTTCGATTTCAACCTGCCTCGTCGGTTTGAGATTACCTATGTCGGGGAAGATGGACAGAAGCATCAACCAGTCATGGTCCATCGCGCTCTGTATGGTTCCGTCGAGCGTTTCTTCGGAATCTTGCTGGAGCACTATGCCGGTTCACTTCCCGTCTGGCTCTCTCCGATTCAGGCATCCGTTCTGCCGATCACAGATCGTCATATCGAATACGCCCGCAAGGTGGAAGCGGCATTACTGGAAGCAGGCATCCGCGTCCATGTGGATGACCGGGCAGAAAAGGTCAATCTGAAAATCCGTGAAGCACAGGTTCAGAAAGTTCCCTACATGCTGGTCATCGGGGACAGAGAAGCAGAGGCAGGTGCCGTTGCTTTGCGAAACCGCCGGGCTGGTGATCTCGGGGCGAAACCACTGGAAGAAGTCATTTCGTTGATCCGGAAACAGATCGACGAAAAAACAGCGGTCGAATAATGTCATGGATTCTGCTGGCACTCGTCACGGGTGCCAGCGTTTTCTGTGTGCTTGCTATCCTCGCCGTCCGCAGCTGGAAGAAACAGCTCGCCGGACAATGCAGTGAACCTGTTACCGTCCTGAAACCACTCCGTGGAATTGATCTTGGACTGGAAGAAAACCTCCGCAGTTTCTTTGAACAGAAATATCCTTCATTTGAACTGATCTTTGCCGTAGAAAACGAAGCGGATCCAGCTACGGCGCTCGTCAAAAAACTCCAGCTTGAATACCCGCACGTCGCCTCCCAGCTGATCCTGACCGGAACCCCGGAATGGCACAATGCCAAAGTCTGGCAACTGTCGCGCGCATGGCCCCATGTCACTCATGATCTGGTGGTCATGAGTGACAGCGATATCCGGGTAACTCCGGATTTTCTTTCACAACTCGATCCGAAGTTTGATCTGGCAACCTGCCCTTATCGCGCACTGGGCGGCCCCAGTATCTGGTCCATGCTGGAAGCGATCGGGATGAATACCGAGTTCCTGGCAGGCGTCCTGACGGCACGCATGCTGGATGACGTCAAATTCGCAGTGGGCCCCACACTTTATTGCCGCAGAAAAGTAATCGACCTTGTCGGAGGCTGGGAAGAATTGCAGGAATTCCTCGCCGAAGATTTCGTTCTGGGCCAGCGTGCGGCAGAACGCGGACTCAATGTCGGCATCTGCCGCGCGGTTGTGGAACATCGCATCGGTTCGGAATCGCTGATGAAGAACTTCAGCCATCGTCTGCGGTGGTATCGCTCGACACGACGCTCCCGGCCAGCAGGCTATGTCGGACAGCTGTTCACCATGCCGGTTCCTCTTGCTCTGGCTCTGGTGATCGTCCGCCCGGAATGGGGGTGGATCTTTTTTGCAGTCCTCGCGCTTCGTCTGTGGGCGGCCCGGGCCACTCTCTCTGCCGTTCGCGCGAAGTCACCTTTCTCCCTTTTGTTACTCCAGGATTTTCTGAGTTTCGGCTTCTGGCTGGCCGGATTTTTCGGAAATACCATTGAGTGGCGGGGACGCCAGTACTATTTACAGAAAGATGGTCGGTTTCGACGAATTTCTGCGTCCACAGATGCGGCAGAATGACATCTGATTGTGGTATTCTACGAGAGTTCGAGTAAGCCTTACGGGGACGTAGTTCAGCTGGTTAGAACGCCGGCCTGTCACGTCGGAGGTCGCGGGTTCGAGCCCCGTCGTCCCCGCCATTCCTTTCCGATATTTTCATTTCTTCTGGAGTTCCATACTACTTATGAATCCTGTTCCAGGACAGCCCAAGATCACGATGAGTGAAACGGCAGACTATCGGGAGAGCTACGCCAACAGCGTGCAGATCCGTGTCAGCCTCTGGGACTTTTTCATCACGCTGGGAACAGCACAGCAGAATACTCCGGATGCAGTGAATCTCAACGTTTTTCAGGGGGTCTACCTGAGCCCGCAGCAGGCAAAAGCGCTCTCCAATCTACTGAAGCAGAATATCGAGCACTATGAGGCTGCTTTTGGTGAAATCAAGCTGGAGCCACAACAGGGCGCACCCCAGGGTGGCATCGTTCAGTAAAGCCTGATTCAGACAGGTTATTCGTCCGTTTTATCTTCAGGAAATACAGCATGTCCGGCAGGAGGAGGAAACTTCTCCTTGAGAAACTCCAGTCGTTTCCGCAAGTGGCGACTGGCCATCTGGCGTGGTCCCGGTTCAACATCCAGATCACAGCAGATGCCGTGCAGATACAGGGTCAGCGTATCGATAAAAGATTGCCGGACATAATCCCGGAACTGTTTGTTCGTACCCTGAAACGTTGACTGCCGTTCGAGAAGAGCAATCTTCTTTTCCCAACTCAGATCATCCACTTCTCCGTGGACCTTATTCTTCAGTTCCTGCCGGACCAGTTCCGTGTAATCTTTTTCCACCAGTTCTGTTTTCAGATCAGCGGTCAGCGTGGCGATGAACTGGAAAAAGCGATAGTGATACTCCCCGATATCGCGATCGTGGAAGGCAGCAACAAAGGTTTCACGATCAGGGAAAGACGTACGTGAGTGTGTGACAGGCTTGGCTGGACGGACCAGTGAGACCAAATGCGTGGCATTCTTCCGGGCGGAAATCTGTTCCAGAAACGGAACAAACAGAAGATCCGCTCGCTGGATCAACTGGGCAATCACCGGGGGCAACGCGGCAACTGGTTCCTCCAGGAATTCCCTCATGTCCTCAGAAGTTGGTGTCGCACCCACAAAGAAGTAGGAGATTCGCTGATTCAGCGGAATCATCTCTTCACGGAGTCGACTGGCAAAATCCTGAACGGGAACGGATGAATCAGTGGCGAGGACCGCCACATTCTTAGCTGCGGACATCTCTCCCCTCATGGTAGCGTGAACCGGAGGGCGTGACGAACCGACCACTGAAAATCCTGATCTCTGCCGGGGAATCCTCCGGGGATCTCTACGCCTCGGAACTGATCCGGGCTCTCCGCAAAAAAATCCCGGATGCTGAGTTTTTCGGATCACCCGGCCCCCGCATGGCTCAGGCAGGAGTCCGGGCCATCATGGACCAGTCAAAACTTTCTGTCGTTGGACTGGTCGAAGTGGTCAAACATATTCCCTCAATTTACGGAGAATTCAGGAAACTGATCCGGGCCGCAGAAAGAGAGAGACCGGACGTTGCCATCCTGACGGACAGTTCCGGGTTTCACTTGCGGGTGGCAAAAGCCCTGCATCGGCTGGGGATTCCGATTGTCTATCTGGTGGCACCCCAGGCATGGGCCTGGCGCAGGCGCAGGGTTTATGACTTAAAACGAAACGTAGCGCGCCTGCTGTGCATCTTTCCATTTGAGGAAAAGTTCTTTCAATCCTATGGAGTACCTGCAACCTACATTGGTCATCCGCTGGCAAGGCTCATCGGGCCCTCCTGCTCAAGAGAAGAATTTTTCTCTGAACAGAAGCTGGACCGGAACAAGCCGCTGGTCGCCTTGCTTCCCGGAAGCAGGCGAGGCGAGATTGGCCGCCACCTGCCTCTCCTGAAATCCGCAATGGAACAGATGGCCCGTACACAACCCGATGTCCAGTATCTTCTGGGAACTCCCCAGGGATTTGATGCGGAATTCATCCGGAATGGCCTGGCCGGATGTCCGGTCCGTATTGTTGAAGGCCAGACCTGGGATCTGTTGGCTCACTGCGATCTGGCACTGGCGGCCAGTGGAACGGTCACAGTGGAAGGGGCATTACTTGAAGCCCCCATGGTGACCTTCTATCGTGTAACTGAGTTAACGTGGTTAATAGGCCGACCATTGGTCAAGGTTCCTTTCTATTCCATGGTGAACCTGATTGCAGAGGAAAAAATCGTCCCCGAACTGATCCAGTCGGATGCAACAGGAGTCAATCTGGCAAACGAAGCATGTCGACTTCTGGAGGACCATACTGCGCGAGCACAAATGCGCCAGCGCCTGCAGAAAACCAGAGAAATACTTGCAACAGACTCTGATCCGCTGGAGACAGCGGCAGAATACGTACTGGAAACGATCAATTCAAGAATTCAATGAGTGCATTCCGAACATTCACCGCCTTTCTTTTCAGCATTGCGCTGGTCCTCTCACAGCCCGCAAGCCGAACTACCCGCATCGATGTCCAGGAACTCAATGTGGATGCTGCTGTTAACCCGAATACACAGAGTCTGCAAGCACGTGCCACCATCACGTTTCTTCCACTGGACAGTGATATCCAGAATGTTACGTTTGAACTGAACGAAGCCCTGCGCGTCTCCCAGGTCACCAATGAGCAGGATCAGCCGCTGACTGTTGCCCGGGGTCCGGAATCCACCATCCGTATCTCATTCCTGCAGGCGCTCACAAAAGGACAACCCGTCACAGTCAAGGTTTCCTATGATGGCCGTCTTTCAGGACAGGAAGAATCTCCGGTATTCGGCATCCGTTTTGCTGCCATCCATAATGATTTCGCCTATCTTCTGTATCCGGCACGCTGGTTTCCCATCAACGACTACACGACAGACCGTTATCTGAGCCAGTTCAACATCACAGTTCCTTCCGGATTCAAGGTCACAGGCGGAGGGCTGGAGACCAGCACTCCGGGATCAAACGGAGATGTCTGGAATGTAAAATTCACTCAGCCGGGATTTGGGGGCAGCCTCGGCATTGTCCGGGATGACGCTGTTCGCGTGCAGTCACAGGGAGCCAATACTGCTCTCTACTTCCGGGAAAGCCGCGCACAGGCGCAGGCCTATGGCGAGGAAATTGGCAAGATACTCAGCTTCTTTACCGGCCTTTTTGGTACAGCTCCAACATCCAGCCTGACCGTAATCGAAACGGAAAGCGGAGCTCCCGCTGGATACTCAGGCCCTGGAATCCTTTTCCTTTCTCCAGGAAATATCGGGACAGAGGTGAACTCCCGCGGACTCGCCAACCAGATCGCGCGCCAGTGGTGGGGACAATCCGTTTCCGCTGCGACACGGAATCACCTGTGGATTACCAACGGTATGGCCCGTTATGCTGAGCTTCTTTATCTGGAACACACAGGTGGATCCTCCGCCTTTGAGATGGATCTGAGGGACACCTATACGGAAGCGCTGACCGTCGATAATCCTCCGCTGATTCAGTCTGCCCGGCTGGAAGATTACTCTCCCGAGTTCTGGGCCCTCACCGGTGGCAAGGGAGCAGCCGTCTACAACATGCTGCGGCAGGTGCTGGGAGAAGAAGCTTTCTGGAACTCGATCAAGCAATTTCTGCAAACCTTCTCTGGAAAATCCGCAGGCACTGAAGATCTCCGACAGGTCACACAGAAAATTACAGGAACAGATACCGGCTATTTCTTCATTGAATGGATCGAATCCAACGGTGCTCCTGAGTTCAAACTGGAATACACCATCTTCCGCACACAGAAGGGATTTCGTGTTGTTGGCAAGGTAGCACAGGATCTGGATACATTCCGTATGCCTGTGGAACTGAGGTTTGAAACGGAAGGGAATCCGGAGATGCAGACTATTGAAGTGGTGGGAACTGCCAGTGAATTTGCCATGGAGACCTTCGGAAAGCCGATCCGGCTGGTGCTTGACCCTTCCAATAAGGTCTTGCGCTGGAGTCCTGCAGTCAGAGTCTCAGTCGCCATCCGGCGGGGAGAACAATTCGCTGAAATCAATGATTTTCCGGAAGCTCTCAAGGAATACCAGAAAGCTCTGGATGTTTCGAGGAACTCATCTCTGGCAAATTACAGGATTGGAGAAGTCTTCTTTCTCCAGAACAACTACCAGACCGCCGCAAACTCATTCCGGGATGCTCTTTCCGGAGATCTGGAACCCAAATGGATTGAAGTCTGGTCCCGCATCATGCTGGGCAAGATCTTCGATGTCACGGGTCAACGGGAAAGAGCAGTCAATGAGTATAATCTCGCCCTGAGAACTCGCGATGATACACAGGGAGCTCAGGAAGAGGCAGCGAAATATCTGAAGGAGCCTTACAGTCGCCCGATATCCCGGAACTGATCCGGATTCCGGGATAAACTGTGAAAAGACGTCTCATGCGGTTGAATCCCCGAATCTGCATTCTTTCGCTTGCGATTGCCCTGCCCCTCCTCGCTCAGCTGAAGCCTGACCCGGCACGGTCCCAACGGTTGAACGACTCCGGACTCAAGCTGGAAAATGCCGGACAGATTGAAGAGGCCCTCTCTGCCTACAGTGAGGCTGTAACTGCAAATCCCTCAAATATCACTGCGTTGAAAAATCGTTGCCGCCTACACTATGGCGTCGGCAAAACCCAGGAAGCATTGCTGGATCTGGAACGCATGCTCACGCTGGAACCGGAGGATGGTGAAATCTGGGCCATGCGCGGCGATGTCTATGCAGATGTGGGTGAGTTCAAGCTGGCCAGTGATGATTATTCCCGGGCAATCAATCTGGGCCTGGATCGTAGCACCGTTTATCATCAGAGGGGAATCGCACGTGTTCATCTGCAGGATTATCTGAAAGCCATTGACGATTTCAACCGGGCCATCCGTTTGAAGCTGGACAATGCAGCTCCATACAAAGACCGCGGCATTGCTCACACCATGATGGGAGAGTTGCAGAAAGCTTTGGATGATTATGACCGGGCACTACAAATTCGCCCTGGCTATCCCGAAGCGATGTTGGAACGAGGATATGTCTACAGCCAGCTGGGTCAGTTTGATCTGGCACTGATGGATCTGAACAAAGTACTCCAGCTTCAGCCGGATAACGTAAAAGCATATACCATCCGTGCAACTGTACACTCCCGACTGAACCAGCATTCCGCCGCTGTTCTCGACTTCAGCCAGGCACTCCGGCGTGATCCGGAAAATCCCATGCTCTATCTGGCTCTCGGTGCTGAGCATGCAGCACTGAAGGACTACGATGCAGCGCTGAAAGACCGGCAGCGAGCAGTGGAACTCTCCCCTGAAAATCCAGCCTGTTATGTTGCCCGTGGCAGCAGTTATCATCTGCTGGGTGAACACATCAAGGGGATGGCGGACCGGGACAAGGCCATCGCTATTGCACCTGAGTATGCCGAAGCCTGGTTTGCTCGTGGCAGCGCTCACTTCCTGCTGGAACACTATGACCTGGCCATCTCAGACCTGGAACAAGCCCTGAAACTCAACCCGGAATTTGAAGATGCCAGAACCGCACTTGCCCGTGCAAAAGAAAAACTTAATTTGTCAGATTCCTCCCGATCCTCCACCGAAACGGCCCGAAAGACATCTCCAGAAGCTGCTTCTCCGCATGAGTAAGGGAATCCCCATGAACATAGGACTTGTCCCGTATCAGTACGGGTGGGGTTAGACTGAAAAGTTCGTCGTGTGTCCATGGCTGACTCTGTGATCAACCGTCTGAAAGAAGCTGCTGGAAAAATCTGGCAAAGAATACAGTCTGTCCCGTATTCCTCCCTTATCAGGACCAAAGCATTTCTGATTCCCGTCGCAATTGTGGGGGTAATCTTTCTTGGCACAGCTTTCTTTGCGATTTCTTATTACGCCCGGATGTCCAATCACGTCACCGAACGATTGACACAGGGTGTTTTCTCTCATTCTGTTGCCATCTACAGCAGCAGCAAGAACATCTTTAAAGGACAACCCGTCACTCAGGAATATCTTATTTCTTCACTGCGTCGCGCAGGATACTCCAACAATGGCGAAGGGACTGCCGGAACCTATCAGATTCAGAGCAACATTCTTGGAATTGAACCGGGTCCAAACTCATTTCTGCACCGGAAGGCAGTCGAAGTGGAATTTGATCAAAAAAAAATCAATTCCATCACAGAGAAGATCAGCCGGAAAAAACTCACACAGTACGAACTGGACCCCCAACTCCTCAGCAATCTTTCCGGTGATGTCCGGCAACGACGTCGGCTGATTCAGCACGGAGAGCTTCCACAAAACCTGATTCAGGCACTCCTGTCTGCCGAGGATCGTAAGTTTTTCGATCATTGGGGATTCGACATTCCACGCGTTGTGAAAGCAGTACTGGTCAACCTCAAGAGTGGCCGTCGGGAACAAGGTGGATCCACCATCACCATGCAACTGGCCCGGAATATCTGGCTCTCCCCTGACAAAACATGGAAGCGCAAAGCGAATGAAGCATTAATTACCTGTGTTCTGGAACAGAAACTGAGTAAAGAAGAAATTCTGGAGCACTATGCCAATGAAATCTATCTTGGGAATCATGGCAGCTTTGAGATTCATGGGTTTGGCGAAGCCGCATGGAGATATTTCAACCGGGATGTGGGTAGCCTGACACTCCCGCAAGCGGCACTCCTTGCCGGACTGGTTCAGCGTCCCAACTATTTCGATCCATTCCGTCATCCGGAACGTGCAAAACAGCGTCGCGATACTGTTCTGGGCCTGATGAACCGGAACGAATTTATTACGGATGCACAGCTAAAAGAAGCAGTAGAAAGTCCACTGCTTTTGCGAGAACGGACACTGGATTCCGGTGATGCTCCCTATTTCGTTGATCTTGCTTTAGATCAGGCACGCAAGCTTTCCATCGCACAGAATGGCAGCATCCAGCTCTTCACCACTGTTGACCCCGATTTGCAAAGTGCAGCAGCAGAAGCAGTCGCTATCGGCATGAAAAAAGTGGATGCTCTGGTGGAAAAGAAGAAAGCGAAACCGCCCTATCCTCAGGTCGCACTCGTGGCAATTGATGCAAAGACAGGTGAAGTCAAGGCTGCTATCGGTGGACGAAATTACGGAGAAAGCCAGTTGAACCGGGTCCTCGCCAAAAGACAGCCAGGCTCCATCTTTAAACCTTTTGTTTATGCTGCAGCGCTTGAAACCCAATTAGGCGGAAAACACAAGGAAGTGTTCACTGGAGCAACTCTGATGATGGATGAGCCCACAACCTTTCAGTTCGGTTCGGAAACGTATCAGCCCGGAAACTTCGGGAATCAGTTCAATGGACCCGTTCTACTAAGAAGAGCTTTAACAAAGTCTCTGAATATCCCAACCGTCGCCATTGCCGAGTCTGTGGGGTACAAACAGGTTGTGGATGTGGCGAAACGCTCTGGAATGCAGAGCGAGATCCGGGCAACCCCGGCAGTGGCGCTTGGAGCTTATGAAGTCACCCCACTTGAGATGGCCGGCGCATATACTGTGTTTGCCAATGAAGGTTCGGCACTGGAGACTTCTTTCATCTCTTCTGTGGTTTCTTCGGATGGCAAGGAGATCTACCGCTATCAGCCCAAACCGAAGAAGGCCCTTGATCCGCGTATCAACTTCCTGATGCTGGATCTGCTGCAGGATGTCCTGCGTTCCGGCACGGGTGCAGGCGTCTGGTCTTACGGACTGCGCGCACAGGCGGCCGGGAAGACGGGAACCTCCCGGGATGGCTGGTTTGCAGGTTTCACATCAGAACTGATCTGTATCGTGTGGGTGGGATACGACGATCATCGGGATCTCAATCTGGAAGGTGCAAAATCCGCCCTCCCTATCTGGGGAGAGTTCATGAAGAGAGCAACTGCTGGTGGGGCATACTCCAGGCCATTCGGGGCTCCTCCTAAGGGAATCACTCAGGCGAAGATTGATGCAGAAACCGGTGAACTGGCAAGCTCATTCAGCGAAAAAACAAGAACTGAGTATTTTCTCCCAGGATATGAGCCTTCAGCGGAAGCATCATTCGAATCCATTGAATCAGCACGCCGATCTGACGAAGAATTATCGGAATTGAAACTGGCAGCTGTCGAAATGAAAAGCCAGAACGGGAATATCGGCACTGCTGTCTGGTATCGAGCAAAAGAAAGTGACCCTTCAGATGAACTGATCGGGGTCAGTGCGGTTCTTCCCCTTGGAACCCGAGTCCGGGTGACTAATCTCGCCAGTGGAAAAAGTGTCGTTGTGCAGATCAAAAGCAGAATGGCAGAATCTCCCGGTGTTGTCATCAGCCTGAACCAGCGAGCCGCTTCGGAACTTGACTTCATGCGAGCAGGTTCTGCTCAGGTCAAAATAGAACCATTAAACAAAATTCAGTAGTACTCATTAGACCTACTTCCCGCATCAGAAATTTGTAACACCGTGTTAGTTTGGAGCTAGAGGCACGCATGGACTCCGAAAACGGACCTGCCCTCCGTGCAGTTGACCTGACCAGAAAATATCGGTCCGGAACGGGGGAACTGAAGGTTCTCGACAACTTATCGTTCTCAGTCCGGAAAGGCGAAAGCCTTGCGCTGACGGGTGCGTCCGGGGCGGGAAAAACAACGCTTCTGCATTTGCTGGGTGGGCTGGACCGACCGACATCCGGGTCTATCTTCTACGGGAATACCGATATTTCACAACTCAGTCAGGACAATCTGGCTCGTTTTCGGAATGCGACGCTAGGTTTTGTCTGGCAGCAGTCTTCTCTTCTTCCGGAATTCACCGCACTCGAAAATGTAATGATGCCATTACGTATCCGGGGTGAAGATCCAGCTTCTGCTGGAGAAAAAGCTATGGAACAACTGGTGGATGTGGGTCTGGAGGCCCGTGCAACCCATCGTTCCGGAGAACTTTCGGGCGGCGAACAGCAGCGCATCGCGCTGGCCCGTGCACTGGTGACACGGCCCAAAGTACTCCTCGCCGACGAGCCCACAGGAAATCTTGACAACCAAACTGGTGAGAGAATCATCTCACTCTTAGGGGAGCTTCATCAGCGCTATGGATTGACCTCGGTAATTGTGACCCACAATCCCGAGTTTGCATCCCGTTGTGACCGAACCCTGATCGTGGGGAACGGTACCATTACCGGGACTACAATGGAAGGTAAGGCCTATGTTTGAACGCTATACGGAGAAAGCGAGACGGGTGATCTTTTTCGCCCGCTACGAGGCGAGCCAATTTGGCAGTCCGTACATCGAAACCGAACATCTCCTTTTGGGGCTGCTTCGTGAAGATAAGGCACTTGCGAACCGTTTCCTCCGTTCGCATGCGGCTATTGAATCAATTCGGAAACAGATTGAGTCGCAGACCACCATTCGGGAAAAAGTATCGACTTCTGTCGATCTCCCCCTTTCCCATGAGTGCAAGCGTGTCCTGGCCTATGCAGCTGAGGAGGCCGAACGCCTCAGCCATAAGCACATCGGCACGGAACATCTGCTTCTCGGGCTGTTGCGAGAAGAAAAAAGTTTTGCAGCCGAGATTCTGCATGAACGCGGACTGCGCCTGAATCAGGTGCGGGAAGAGGTGGCACGTTCCACCAGCGAGAAACAGTCCACAAGCCGATCCAAGGAATCCTCCATGCTCACGGAATTCAGCCGTGACCTCACCCAGGTGGCACTGGACGGAACGCTGGATCCTCTGATCGGACGGGACTTTGAACTGGATCGCGTGATCCAGATTCTCTGCCGACGAACGAAAAACAATCCGGTTCTGATCGGAGAACCCGGCGTCGGAAAGACCGCAATCGTCGAAGGGCTGGCGCAAAAAATCGCCGATGGTGATGTGCCAAGCTTCCTCGCGGACAAGCGGATTCTGGCCCTCGATCTTTCTTTGATCGTTGCCGGAACAAAGTATCGTGGACAGTTTGAAGAGCGCCTGAAGACCATCATGAAGGAACTGATGGAGAACCAGAATGCCATCATCTTCATCGATGAGCTGCATACTCTGGTTGGCGCAGGATCGGCGGAAGGTTCACTGGATGCTGCAAATATCCTGAAGCCCGCACTCTCGCGTGGTGAAATTCAGTGTATTGGCGCCACCACTCCTGCGGAATACCGGAAATCCATTGAGAAGGATCGTTCACTGGAACGGCGTTTCCAGGCAGTAAAAGTTCCGCCACCCAATGAATCCGACGCCATCAAGATCATGTTCGGGATCAAGGAACGGTATGAGAAATTCCATGCCGTTGTTTATACCGATGAGGCCATCGAAAGCTCGGTGTACACCTCAACCCGCTTTATTCCTGATCGATTCCTACCAGATAAAGCAATCGATCTGATCGACGAAGCCGGAGCACGCGTCAAGCTAAAGCAGACGACGCTGCCACCGGATGTAGCCGAGATCCAGAAGCGGATCAAATTTATCGTTCACCGAATGGAGAGCGCCATCGCAAACCACGAGTTTGAGAAGGCCAGATTCTATTCCGATGAAGAGCGTCGCGAACGAGAGACACTGCGTGTTCTCCGCGAGAAGTACAATCTCGACGATACTTCAACAGGTGTAGTGACCAAGGACGATATTGAAGATGTCGTCGCTCGCTGGACGGGTGTCCCCATGACCTCCATCAAAGAGGAGGAAGTGGCCAAGCTCATCCGGATTGAAGAAGAACTGCATCGGAGGGTTATTGGTCAGGACAAGGCGATCGGAGCCCTGGCACGCGCCATCCGGCGTTCCCGCGCGGGTTTGAAGTCACCCAAGCGGCCGTCCGGTTCCTTCCTGTTCCTTGGACCCACGGGTGTCGGTAAAACGGAAGTTGCGCGAGCGCTGGCTGAATTCCTTTTCGGCAGTGAGAAGTCACTGGTCCGGTTCGATATGTCGGAGTTCATGGAGAAGCACTCAGTCTCCAAACTGATTGGCTCACCTCCCGGCTATGTCGGATATGAGGAGGGTGGACAGCTCACCGAGCGAGTCAAACGGAATCCCTATTCGATCATTCTGCTGGACGAAATCGAAAAAGCTCATCCGGATGTTTACAACATCCTGTTGCAGGTCTTTGAAGATGGTCAGTTGACGGACGGATTGGGCAATACCGTTGACTTCAAGAACACGATCATCATCATGACGTCGAATCTCGGTGCACGGTTCCTCGACAAGAAGGGCCACATCGGATTCAACGCTGCTGAGAACGCCGCCATCCCCCAAAAGGTGGAAGAGAATGTTCTCAGTGAAGTGAAGCGGGCATTCAATCCGGAGTTCCTGAACCGTCTGGATGAAGTGATTCTCTTCACCTCTCTCACCGATGATGAACTGCTGCTGATCGTCCACCTGCTGGTCAGCCAGATGAATGTGAATCTGGAACCCAAGCAGATCAAGATCCGGCTGGCAGACGATGCGGCACGTTATGTTCTGGAAAAGACACTGACGGATCGCAGTTATGGAGCACGTCCATTACGCCGTGCCCTGCAGAAGTACGTGGAAGATCCACTTTCAGAAGCTCTGATCCAGGGAACACTTCCCCGGCCTGCAGATCTGGAAGTCTATCTCAGCGATTCCGGTCTGATGGTACGTCCGGTTGAGGAAGAGGCAGTTGCAGCGGGAGACGTGGAAACCGAACGCGCCCCCGGAACTATTCTCTATCCGTTCTGAAGTAGAGAAGTAAAAGTGAAAAGGGCTGCCCGATCCGGGCGGCCCTTTTTTATGGACAAAACTAAAATGGCCCGCTCTTTCGAGTGGGCCATTCCATTTTCTGCTATGAGTATTGCTTAGAAGCGAACACCAAGCAGGAAATCTACCTGATTGCGACCTGTGGGGAATCCGGACTGTGCGCCCCAGCGTGTATAGCGGAACTCAGGAGACATGGAGACGCGTCCCTGTCCAATGCGGACACCACCACCAAATACTGCACCGACACCGGTATCAGAAGAGCCGGTCAGACGATTCCGAGTCACATCAGTTGTACCGGGAGTCTGGATGGTGACATCGCCATCGTGCCAGATCTTGCGAAATGCCCAGCCAGTGGAAACAAAAGGCTGAACTTTATTTTCTTTTCCGGAGAAATAGAACTTACCCAGTAATGGGAATTCCCAGGAATTTCCGCGACTGCGTGTGTGGATTGTCTGATCTGTTCCGTTCACCACAGAAGATGTTCCCAAACGTCGATACAGTGCGTTGAACTCCAGGCCGAAGTGATCCGTAAAGCGAGCTTCCACTGAAGGACCAACAACATATCTGCGTGATTCATGGGGTGCGCGGGTAACACCGTCATTGATCATGATGCCGCCTGTTGCTCCCAAGGATAATGTTGGTGTCTCTGCAAAAGAATTCAGTGCAAAAAAAGATGAAAATGCGAGTGCGAAAACTAAGTTTTTCCTCATGCTCATTGAGACGTGAGGGCTTTATTTTCAGCTTTGACCGATGACGTCAATTCTTTGACTAAACGCGCCATAATTTCCTGTCGAAAAGCATAAGGGCTCATTCCGGCCCATCGACGAAAGGCACGGTGAAACGTGCTTTGCTCTGCGAAACCAAGCAAAAAAGCAATTTCCATCAATGAATACTGGGGATTGGACAGAAGTTCCTGCGCCTTGGCGAGACGCACCAGATCATACTCACGGCGTAAGCTGGTACCCATAGCGCGGAGATGACGCTGAAGCGTTCTTGGGCTGAGATTGACTGCAGCGGCCACTGATTCCAGGGACGCATCCCCATCAGCTTCAATGGCACTTAAAACCCGCCTCACCGCTTCAATTAGACATGGATCAAGCGGCATTCGTAAAAGAATTAGACGTGAATTCATCTAATTTTGTTTCAAATTCGTTACTCTCAGAAGTTCGTGGACTCATTACTCTTTGATTTTGAAAATCTGACCGTCTGGCGCGGCGAGCGTCCTGCATTAAATGGCCTGTCCCTAAAAGTTGCACTGGGAGAACACACCGCAATCCTGGGACCGAATGGTTCGGGCAAATCCACTCTGATCAAGGCAATTACGCGCGAATGCTACCCGCGTTATGCACCCCCGGAATGCACTTTCCGCATTCTGGGTCAGGATCGATGGCATGTGGATCAGCTGCGTTCGATGCTGGGCATTGTGACGAATGATCTGGTGACCACCTGCACACAATCCTACCCGGCAAGAGAGATTGTCGTTTCAGGATTCCTGTCTGCTATCGGAATCTGGCCCTGGCATGAAGTGACACCGGAGATGGAGAAGAAAGCGGATGAACTGCTGGACTTCATGGGACTCACGGATCTGAAGGATCGTCCCATGACAGAGATGTCCTCCGGGGAGGTGCGCCGTGCTGTGATCGCGCGAGCACTGGTACACAATCCAAGGGCACTGATTCTGGATGAGCCCACAAACTCACTGGACGTTCATGCCTTCCGTGATCTGCGGGCCACGATGAGCAAACTGGCACAAGCGGGGATCACTATTATTCTGGTGACACATCATCTGCCGGATATCATCCATGAAATCGACCGTGTCATCTGCATCAAAAACGGAGAACTCACGAAAGATGGCACCAAGAAAGAGATTCTTCAGTCCGGTGTTCTCAGCGATATTTTCAACACGGAAGTGGAAGTCACAGAACGTGACGGATACTACCAGATGTGGTGAGATAGGACTATATGGCGTATTCAGAAATTTTGATTGCCCCGATGCGGGAAGACCTGACACGGCACGGTATCGCTGAGGCCAGGACTCCGGAAAATGTGGACGAGTTCCTCAAACCCGGCAGCGGTACTGTTCTGATGGTCATCAATTCCGTCTGTGGATGTGCAGCAGGCAAAGCACGCCCTGGCGTTGTGGTGGCATTGCAGAACACCACGCACAAACCTGATGCGGTAGCAACCGTTTTTGCAGGAGGAGATGTGGAGGCCGTAGCCCATCTGCGGGAAAAGTATCTTTCCCAGGTTCCACCGTCATCCCCTTCTGTTGCTCTGTTCCGGGATGGACAGCCCGTGTGGGTGATGCACCGTCACCAGATTGAAGGCAATGGCCCACAGGCCATCGCACAACACATTATGGGTGCTCTCGAAGAGCACAATGCATCGAAAGCTACTGTTTAATTTTCAGGACAAACTTCTTTGTGATTGAGTCAGAGCCTTTGCGGGCTCTGACTTCCAGTTGCCAGGCGCCACCCATCACGTACTTTACGGTAGCTTCATAGGTTCCGGGCTTTATCTGTTTCGCTGAATACTTGAACTCGCCATGATCCATTTCCACCATGGTGAGTACAGCTTCCACCTCAGCTCCGCTCAATGGCTTGTTTTTTTCATCGCGGATGGTAATGGTGATCGGAGTATCCTCGTTGGCTTCAGCATTCTTTGCTGCTTTGTAGTCGATCTTCCAATCGGCAGCCCCGTAGGCATCAAAGACGCAGACGGTCAGCAGAAAAAACAGAGCCAGAGTTCGCATATTCAGAATTATATCTTTCGCAGATGAATGGAGCCGTTCGAACTGGTCAGTTCAATCATGGAGCCTCCATCGCCAATTTTTCCTTCCAGACTATTTTTTGACTGCTTCCCTCTCACCAGCACATCAAAGTCTGTTGAAACTGATCCGTTTGATGTGACAGCTCGAAGCTGAGCGTTTAATACAGAAGGAAGATTCACAGAAATGCTGCTGTTCGATGTCGATACGCGAACTTCATTGTTCTGATAGCGGGTCAGAGTCAGATCAATCCTTCCATTGGAAGAAGCTACACGAATTGGTGAGGAAGATGACTGGGGATTAAGGCTTCCATGGACAGAACCGTTCGATGTCTTTGCATCAAAGGAGCCTGTAACATTCTCTGTACGGATACCCCCATTTGAGGTTCGAAGAAGCATCTCACCGGTAACGTCCCTGAGTGAAATCCCTCCATTGGAAGTCTTCAAATCCAGTGATCCCCTGATGGAAGAAACATTAATTCCTCCATTAGAGGTTGTCAGATTCAACAGCCCTTCCACAGAATCGACAGTAATCTGGCCGTTCGAACTGGCAATTCTTTCCAGCTGAACTTTCCGGGGAACACGAATCACGTAGCGGACACCGCCGCCACCGTTATTCCACCATCCTCTACCCTCCGGGCGCTCTGTGCGGACTGTAATGGCATCATCCGTATTGGAGATCCTTACCTGGATCTGCTTCAGCAACTCTTCACTGGAAGCATACTTCGTCCCGGCCACCTCAATTTCATTCTTTTCCCAGCTCCGGATTTCAATGGAACCATTGAACCCCTCCAGACTCACGCGCCCACCCTGGTTGAGCTTGTGGTTGAATCGAAAATCTTCCTTGTACCGATCATTGGAGCCTGCCAGTAAAACAGGAACGATGGCAAGGGCCAGAAACAGTTGTCGACGAAGCATTTTTCCTCCTCTTCTGAGAAAAATACGGGCGGGATGCGCAAAAGTTCCTGAAAATCTTAAACTAAAGGTTTCCCCATGAAAAAACTGCTGGCATTAAACCGAGGCGAGATAGCCACCCGTATCTTCCGGGCTGCGAACGAACTCGGCTTAAAAACTGTCGCCATCTACTCCAAAGAAGATCGATTGAGCCTTCATCGCTTTAAGGCGGATGAAGCATATCAGGTAGGCGAGGGCAAAGGTCCGGTGGAGGCCTATCTTGATGTTGAAGGGATAGTCAGCCTGGCCAAAGAAAAGGGCGTGGATGCCATTCACCCCGGCTACGGCTTTCTCTCGGAGAATCCTGACCTGCCTCGTGCCTGCAAGAAAGCAGGGATCACCTTCATCGGCCCCAGCGCGGAACTGTTGACAGCCTTAGGCGACAAGACAGCTGCCCGCAAACTAGCCGAAAAAGCGGGGATCCCCACAGTCCCCGGCACGATCAACCCCGTCACGAAATCCGATAATGCGATGAAGATCGCAAAGGAAGTTGGATTCCCGCTGATCATCAAGGCCGCTTTCGGCGGTGGTGGTCGTGGAATGCGTGTAGTGGAGAACGAAAAGGAGTTTCTCGGAAAGCTGGATGATGCTCGCCGCGAGGCGGGAATGGCATTCGGCAATGATGCTGTGTTCCTGGAACGCTACATCAAACACGCAAAGCATATTGAAGTGCAGCTGTTGGGTGATACTCACGGCAATATCCTGCATCTCTATGAGCGGGATTGCTCCGTTCAGCGGCGTCATCAGAAAGTGGTCGAAGTTGCACCGGCCGTCAATCTGGATGACAGGATTCGCAAAGAGATTGCGGATGCTGCTGTTGCGCTGGCACGCACCGCAAAGTATTACTCTGCCGGAACGGCGGAATTTCTTGTCGATGCGGATTCAGGAGAGTGGTTCTTCATCGAGGTGAATCCACGCGTTCAGGTAGAACACACCGTGACGGAAATGGTTACGGGCATTGATATTGTCCAGTCCCAGATTTTGATTGCACAGGGGCACAGTCTCCATGGAGAACGGATGAACCTGCCCCGGCAGGAAGATGTTCCGCTCAATGGTTTCGCGCTGCAATGCCGTGTCACTACGGAAGATCCGGCACAAAACTTCACGCCGGATTATGGCCGCATCCAGACGTATCGATCTCCGGCCGGATTCGGAATCCGTCTCGATGGAGCATCTGCTTATGGCGGAGCTGTCATCACGCCTTACTACGACTCGCTGCTGGTCAAGATCAGTTCATGGGGACGCCAGTTCCCGGATGCCTGTCATCGCATGGACCGTGCATTACGCGAGTTCCGCATTCGCGGGGTAAAAACAAACATTCCATTCCTCGAAAATCTGATCAACCATCAGGACTTCCAGGATGGAAAGGTTACGACAACCTTCATCGCGGACACTCCGCAACTGTTCCAGTTCAAGGAAAAACGGGATCGTGCCAGCAAACTATTGAGCTATCTGGCCGAAGTCATCGTGAATGGAAATCCGGAAGTGGCAGGCAAACAGATTCCCCAGAACCTGCGCGCCCCTGTCATTCCTCCTCATGAACCGACGGCCCCTCCGGATGGAACAAAACAACTTCTCGATAAGCTGGGGCCTGAAAAGTTTGCGGAATGGACTCGGAAGCAGAAACAGCTTCTGCTGACAGACACCACCTTCCGTGATGCTCATCAGTCTTTGATGGCCACTCGCGTCAGAACACATGACATGCTGGCGATCGCGAATTATGTATCCCATCATCTGCACAATCTCTATTCCGTGGAGATGTGGGGTGGAGCGACATTTGACGTGTCGATGCGGTTCCTTCTGGAAGATCCCTGGCAGCGATTACAGAAATTGAGGGAAGCCATCCCCAATATCTGTTTCCAGATGTTGCTGCGTGCGTCAAATGCGGTGGGTTATACAGCCTACCCGGATAATGTCGTCCGCGAGTTCATTTATGAGTCTGCAGATCAGGGTATCGACATTTTCCGTGTCTTTGATTCCCTGAACTGGCTTCCCAATATGAAAGTTCCGATGGAAGCTGTGCGGAAAACCAATCGTATTTGTGAAGCAGCCATCTGCTATACGGGCGATATCCTGGACCCCAAACGGGATAAATACACGCTGGACTACTACGTCAAAATGGCCAAGGAACTGGAGAAGATGGGTGCCCATGTTCTCGGCCTGAAAGACATGGCAGGCCTGCTGAAGCCCTATGCTGCTGAAAAGCTGATCAAGGCACTGCGGGAGGAAGTAGGACTTCCCGTTCACTTCCATACTCATGATTCCAGTGGAATCAATGCCAGCAGCATCCTGAAGGCTTCCGATGCCGGAGTGGATGCAGCAGACGCTGCAATCGCAGCCATGAGCGGCTCCACCAGCCAGCCGAATCTGAATGCCATTGCGTCAGCACTGGCCAATACAAAGCGTGATCCGGGCCTCGATCAGGATGCACTCCTCGCCTGTTCGGATTACTGGGAACGGGTTCGTGCGCAGTATCTGCCATTCGATACAGCGCCGCGCGCAGGGCTGGCTGATCTGTACATCCATGAAATGCCGGGTGGACAGTACACCAACCTGCGGGAACAGGCGGAATCCATGGGACTGGGTGCCCGTTGGAATGAGATTGCCCGGACTTATGCAGAAGTGAATGCAGCTTTCGGCGATATCGTGAAAGTCACACCATCCAGCAAAGTGGTTGGCGACATGGCGATCTTCCTGGTTGGCCATGGAATGACAGTGGAGGAATTCCTCAAACTGCCAAAGGATCATTCACTGACCCTCCCCAATTCCGTTGTGGAGATGTTCCAGGGCACTCTGGGAGTTCCGGATGGTGGATGGCCGAAGAAGATGTCCCAGCTCATCCTGAAGGGCCAGAAGCCCATCAAGGGACGTCCGAGCGCATCGTTGCCGGCAGCCGACCTCAAGGCAACCGCCCTGAAGGTCGAAAAAGAATCCGGAGAAAAGCCCTCCCGGACTGATCTTATGAGCTACCTGATGTATCCGGATGTCTATCTGAAGTTCGCAAAGGCTCGCCAGACATACGGTGACGTTGAGGTATTGCCCACTCCACAGTTCTTCTATGGCATGAATCGTGGAGAAGAAGTGATGGTAACGCTGGAGCCGGGCAAGACACTGGTGGTTAAATTCCTGACAGTGAGCGATCCGCACCCGGATGGCACACGCACGGTCTTTTTCGAACTGAACGGCCAACCGCGCGAGGCCCACATTCGCGATAAGTCCCTGAAGGGATCAGAAGCGGAACAGAAGCCCAAGGCAGATCCCTCCAATCCGGGACATGTGGCCGCACCGATTCCAGGTGCAGTCACCAGCATTGCAGTGGAACTCAACCAGAAGATCGCCAAAGGCGAGAAACTGCTGGTGCTGGAGGCCATGAAGATGCAGACCACCGTTTATGCACCGGCAGACGGAACAGTGAAGGAGATCAAGGTTCAGACGGGAGAAACTGTCGAGCCGAAGGATCTGCTGATCGTTCTCGAATAGATCTGTATTCGTCAACAACACAACGCCGGGGATTCAGTCTCCGGCGTTTTTTATTTCCAGATGCCGGCAACCATGCGGCGGGAAACCTTGCCGGAGCTGTCCACCAGCTCGAGATCAGCCGATTTTCCTTCTTCGATGGTTCCGCCCTCAGCAGAGGGGCGGATGGTAAATCCAGCCGTATTTGTCTTGTGAGAGCCGCGCGGAACAGGAACATGAACCTGTGACCCCGCAGCCACAATTTTCCCCTCTTCAATCACGATAATGGGGTGATCCAGAGGGATATTTCCTTTTCCATCCAGCAGTTTGCCCCCCACCAGGACCTGCACATCAGATTCAGGCTGCCCGCAGGCGGCAAGCAGTAAAGTCAGAGCAAGGACAAATACTTTCATGAGAGCTTCCTTAACCAATCTAAAATAGTGGGAAGCATTATGCAGGTTCTACAAGCGGGCGATCAGAAATTTCTGCTGCTCGAACTCGAAATCTCCATCATTGAAGGGCTGGTCACCCAGCTTGGATTTGAAATCAGAAATATCGAAGAGACCCCACGGGTCCTGACATTCGATATCAGCATGACGGAACGTCAGGAACCATTCTTGCTCTTTGATGCTACGGATCCCGGCAATCTGGGCTGGTTCTCCCGGTGTCAGTTCTACGTAGACGCACTCACCGGAGCCATTCTGCAGACCCCCATCCGCATTGCAAATGTTCCCGGCACCGGCAAAAGGGCAAGCCAGACATCCCTGCGGATCCAGCTGGAAAAGGAACTGCCCACGCAATTCCGCATGCCCGGCAAACAGCCGCTCAATGAACAGGCAATCTACGCGATTCTCTATAATCTGCTGAATGCTTTGCTGGAAGTAGGTGTAGCGGTCTGCGGAAAAGGGATTATCCGTCCATTAGCCGGGCGGAGCCAGGGCCCCCGCTCCAGAACTTAGCCGAATTCCGGCCCGATAATCGCATATGGAGGCGGTGGTGCTTCACAGGCACCCTTACCCATGCGGATCAGCTCGCGACGCTCTGTAAAGCCAATGGAGCGCGCCCAGTCGAGGGGCTCCGGCACATCCAGGATGAACGTCTTTTCCGGATTCAGTGCCATGACATGGCGGACCAGCAATTGTGCCGCTTCCGGACTTTCAGCAACTACCGGACCCAGGTGATCCGCCAGATATCCGGGACGACCCAGAATGTAATTTCGTGAATCGATCTTCCAGGCATATTGGGGAGTATCACGAAGACTGGCGGCCTCTACCGGATGCACAACAGAATCCACAGGTTTGAGTGCACTGCGGATTCCTTCACCACTGCCCACCATCCGACACAGACGAAACTCGTCCTGAAATCCGTAATGCACATAGATGCGTCGGCCTTCTGGCGTGGCATCCAGTTTGACGCACTTCACATCGCTGACATCATCAAAGGCGATTTCCAGAAGCTTGCGCCCCAGTCCCTGCCCACGATAGTCAGGATTTACCAGAACCATGGAGATCCATGCAAGGTCGGAACCATACCGGATGGTGGCAGATGATCCAACCACCTTACCGTCGATCTCAGCCACAAAAGCGCGTCCGTTTTGCAAGAACAGCCGCCAGTCCCTTTCCAGTTGGTTCCATCCCGCCATGCGGCACAGTTCCAGTCCGGCTGCGAGATCAGCGGCTGTCATCAGGCGTGTCTGCAAGCTACAGTCCTACTTTTGCAGTCTCTTCGGCTAAAGCCGCTTCGATCTCGGTCTGATATTTCTCTACCAGATCTTCGCTGGTGGCTTCAAATCGCATAACAAGAACTGGCTGCGTATTGGATGCCCGTACCAGACCCCATCCGTGGTCGAACAGGACGCGGACTCCATCCACATCCACCACTTTGTACTTCTTTTTGAACCGCTCCACCATACGATCCACGACAGCAAACTTCACATTATCCGGGCAGTCAACGCGAATCTCCGGAGTGGTAACAGTTTTCGGCAGATTTGCAGTCTGGTAAGAGAGCGGATGACCGGAATTCGCCACGATCTCCAGCAGCCGGCAGGCAGCATAGAGGGCATCATCGTAGCCATAATAACGATCCGCAAAGAACATATGACCGGACATTTCTCCAGCCAGTTCTGCATGCTCTTCCTTCATCTTGGCCTTGATCAGGGAATGACCGGTCCTGTACATGATGGGATTGCCGCCCAGCCGGGCCAGCTCATCATAGAGAACCTGGGAACACTTCACTTCACCGATAAAGGTGGCGCCAGGCTTGCGTGTCAGGATTTCCCGGCCATAGATCAGCATCAGGATATCGCCCCACACCACATTGCCTTTTTCATCAATGGCACCGATGCGGTCTGAATCTCCGTCAAAAGCGATTCCCAGTTCCGCCTTGTGTTCATGGACAGCTTCCATCAGGTGGGCCAGATTCTTCTCTACTGTCGGATCAGGATGATGATTGGGGAAGCGACCATCCATTTCATAGAACAGTTCAATCGGTTCGATGTTGAGCTTCTCGGAGAGACGCTTGATCACAGGGCCTGCCACACCATTGCCTGCATCAAAGACCACTTTCACCTTGCGGTCCCACTTGAACTGCTGAGGAATCTCCTCCACATATGGAGTAACCACATCAGCTTCCTTCAGCGATCCTTCGCCCGTAAGGAGGTCTCCGGCTTCGATCATTTCATAGAGCTTCTGAATCTCTTCTCCATGCAGAGAGGTGGATTTCGTCATGCTCTTGAAGCCATTGAACTCACCTGGATTGTGGCTTCCTGTGATCATGATGCCGCCATCCAGCTTCAGATGGTAGACGGAGTAATAAAGCAGCGGAGTCGGCACGATTCCGATATCGGTGACATGAGCACCAGCCTTCAGAAGTCCCTTGAGCAGAGCTTCCCGCAGACGCGGGCTGGAGAGACGTGTGTCCCGCCCCAGGGAGATATTCTTTCCGGAGTTCCGGATCAGATAAGTCCCGAGCGCCTGTCCCAGAACTTCAATGTCCGGACTCAGCAGCTGCTCGTCCGCGATACCGCGGATGTCATATTCACGAAAAATTGTTCGGGAAAGTGCCATAGCTCTCTCACAATACCTCAGCAATCACACATTTGAGATACAACGTCTCCGGAACAGTCAGCAGAACCGGATGATCCTGCGACTGGATTCGCTGTTCCAGTATCCGTAAAGTCTTGCCTGCATCCAGAGCAGCAGCAGCCAGCATCCCCATAAAATCAGCACTGCTGATGTGATGGGAACAGGAACAGGTGACAAGAATTCCACCCGGTTCCAGTAACCGCAGAGCCTTCAGATTGATTTCTTTATATCCGGAAAGCGCTTTATTGATAGAAGATTTTGACTTGGCAAAGGCGGGAGGGTCCAGCACAATCAGCTGGAAGGGTTTCTTCTGCGCTGCATAAGATGCCAGCGCATCAAAGACATTGGCAGACCGAAAATTGACGTTGGAAATCTCATTCAGCCGAGCATTCTGCCGGGCGCGTTCGAGCGTGGGTTCTGAAGCATCAATGGCTTCCACCTTCTCACTCTGACGGGCCAGATGCAGGGCAAATCCGCCGCTCGAAGTGAAGCAGTCCAGCGTTCGGCCTGAGGCATACCGCGCGGCTGCCAGATAATTCTGCCTCTGATCGAGGTAAAGACCGGTCTTCTGCCCATGCTCGAGGTCGGCAATCCAGTTCAGCCCGTTCATCTGAAGCTGCACCTGCTGCGGAACGTCCCCAATCACCCGGACTTCACGTGTCAGATTTTCCTTGCTGCGAACAGCAGCATCATTACGCAGCACAATCCCTTTCGGTTGCACGATCTTCTGCAATGCGGCAAGGATCTCATTCTCATAGCGGTCAATCCCCTGCGTCAGGAACTGTACTACCAGATGATCGCCATATCGATCGACAATCAATCCTGGTAACTCATCCGCTTCGCTGTAGATCAGACGATAAGCTTCTGAATCGGCAACGATCCGCTGGCGGAATGCAAGCGCTCTTCCGATCCGGAATTCAATCAGATTCTGATCGAACTGGATGCGATCCCGTGAAATCAGCCGAAGGGCAATCTGGGAAGTAGATGAGTAAAGGGCCGTTCCCAGGAAACGGCCCCGTGTATCTTCCACCGGGATAATGGATCCCGGCTGTGCATCATTTTCAATCTCTACATCAGAGCGGTAGACCCAGACGTGGCCATCCCGGATGCGTTCTGTTGCGCGTCGACTGATCTTCACGCTGCGAGACGTCTCAGCGCAGCAATCCGCTCTTCAGTGGGAGGATGCGTGGAAAACAGTTTGCCTAATGCGGCGCCGGAAAACGGCTTGATGATAAACATGTGTGCCGTGGCCGGCGAAGCCTCCATGGGAACCTGCTTTGACCATCCATCCAGCTTTTCCAGAGCATGGATCAGCCCATCCGGCGATCCTGTATATTTTGCTGCTCCGGCATCCGCTGCAAATTCGCGAGTACGGGAAATTGCCATCTGGATCAGCATAGCGGCAATGGGAGCCACAATCATCATTGCGATTCCAGCAACGGGTGAAGAATCCTCATCATCATTCCTTCCACCGAAAAATACGGCGAATCGGGCGATTGAGGTAATCGCTGCACCGATGGTGGCTGCAATCGAGCTGATCAGGATATCCCGGTGGAGAACATGAGCCAGTTCGTGCGCAATCACACCTTCTACTTCCCGGTCATTCATGAGTTGCAGCAGTCCTGCACTAACAGCTACCGATGCGTGCTCAGGGTTTCGGCCCGTTGCAAATGCATTCGGAGAAGCTTCTGGCAGAACCCACAGCTTCGGCAGAGGAATCTGCATCTTCTGGCACAGGGCTTCCGTCATGGGTGCAATGCGCTGCCAGACTTCCACATTTTCTTCGGGAGTGACAGGCTGGGCCCGATACATCTTCAGGGCTACCTTGTCGGAAAAGAAGTAGCTGAAAAAGTTCATCGCCACAGCCATCCCCAATCCAATGACAAGTCCCTGACGGCCACCCAATGCCTCACCTCCGGCAAGGAGTAGTCCACTCATCAGACCCAGCAGAAGAACAGTTTTCAGTGAATTCATGATTTCAATCCTTGAGTTCTTTTAATCTTAGACGAACTATACGAAAAGGCGAGAGCATCACGCCCTCGCCTTTTTCATTCTTTCGGCTAAACAGAGATTATTCTGCGACTTCAACTTTGATGGAACGGGGCTTGGCAACTTCCTTTTTGGGGATCGTCACACTCAATACACCATTCTTGTAATCAGCTTTCACACGGGCATCATCCAGCGAATCAGGCAGCGTGAACACACGAGCAAATGCTCCGTAACCACGCTCCAGACGATGGTAGCCCTTTCCGGTTTCCGGCTTTTCAAACTTCCTTTCACCCTTTAAGGTCAGATTGCCATTTTCCAGCCGGATATCGATATCTTCCAGCTTGATTCCAGGCAGATCGGCTTTGAGAACTACATCATTCTCGGATTCAAAAATATCAATGGATGGAGTCCATCCACGAGCCGGAGTATCCGCAAACATCTGGTTCATCAGACCAGCGAAATCGTCCACACTCAATGGGCTATAACGAGTAAGAGTCATGATTTGAAAACCTCCTTCGATGCCTACCACCTACAACTCAATAATAAAATATGAGTGCAATCTTGTCAATATATATCTATAAATTTTTTCATATTAGAATTCAAACACTTAGAGATCCTCTCAAGAAATAAAAAAGAGCGGACCCCGAAGGGTCCGCTCTTTTTCACTTCTGACGATAAATGGTGAGGGAATTATCTAGCTGCGAGGAGCGCCCGCAAATGACGAGCACGTTCCGGAGAACGCAGCTGACGCAGTGCCTTGGCCTCGATCTGACGAATCCGCTCACGGGTGACGTCAAACTCCTGACCGATCTCTTCGAGCGTATGTTCACGCTCACATCCGATCCCGAAGCGCAGTCGAATCACTTTTTCTTCCTTGGGGGAGAGCGTCTTCAGGATATTGGCGGTTTCATCCCGCACATTTCCTTCAATGACCGCATCAACAGGGGAACCCACCCAGCGATCTTCAATCAGATCACCCAGCGCAGACTCGCCGTCACGCCCCACTGGTGTTTCGAGAGAAACCGGATCACGGGAAATGGTCTTCAGCTTTTGAACCTTCTCCACCGGGATGTCCATACGACGCGAGATCTCCTCGTTCGTGGGAGCACGCCCCAGTTCCTTTTCCAGTTCACGAGTTGCCCGAAGGAACTTGTTCATGGACTCGTTCATGTGGACCGGAATTCGAATGGTTCTGGACTGGTCAGCAATTGCACGGGTAATTGCCTGACGAATCCACCAGGTCGCATAAGTAGAGAACTTATATCCCCGGCGATATTCGAACTTGTCAGCAGCACGCATCAGGCCGATATTGCCTTCCTGGATCAGATCCAGCAGGTGAAGACCACGGTTGACGTACTTTTTGGCAACGGAAACTACCAGTCGCAGGTTTGCCTCGACCAGATCTTTCTTTGCTCGTTCCGCCTCTGCCTCTCCGATCCGAATCGAGCGAAGAGTATTCTTGAGATCTTTATGAGAGACACCAGCCAGCGCTTCCCGCTTTTTGATCTCTTTCTTTAGCTCGCGAACACGGGTCTGGGCCGCAGACGAGGTCTTCTCTTCCAGCCGGCGCATTTCAGCGGCCAGGTGGTTGATCTCCTCGACAGTTCGCTCAATTTCCTTGGAAAACTGCTTCCAGCGATAAAGATTCCAGGGCACTTCCCGAATAACACAGGAACATTCCACACGCCCTCGGTTAAGCTTGTAGCCAGCCTTCCGACGCACCTTCTTGTTGGAAAGAGGCACGGCATTGTACTTTTCGAGCAACTGCTGCTGCTTCTTATAGGCAGCGGAAAACTCAACGAACTGCTGACGAACCTTGTTCCGGCGTTTCTCTTCCGCAGCCGGATTTTCTTCTACGTCGCGAATATCCGCAAGATCTTCAATATCAACAGAATTCTTCCGGACCTGCTCGGCAAAATCCAGAATCATCAACTGCACCAGAGCAGAACGGCTGATTGCCTTCTGCGCCCGAAATTTCCCCTGCTCCATTTTCCGGGCAAGCGTTACTTCGCCTTCCCGTGTCAGCAGGGGCACCGCACCCATTTCCCGAAGATAGACCCGCACAGGATCGTCCGTGTAAATGGACTCTTCCTGCTGCTGGGCCGGGAATTCCTCATCTTCTGCCGCTTCCTGAGACCGGAAAAATCCGGAATCATCTGCGTCAAACGGAATCTTGCTCAGAGGGGGACGAGACTCACTGGGCTCGTTTGAATATTGATCTTCGAAATTATCCACGTTAGTAAACTCGCTTTGCACTCAACTCGGCAGGAGGATGGCATAGATCCTCAACTAACACGAGATTTTGTTTTTGTTTTGCTAATGGCCGCATTTAGTACCAGCTAGTCAATGCTGGTATAAAACCTACTCTTAAAGCAGAACCACCTTAATTTTCAACAAAATTCAAAGCAGTTGGACTCAAAATAGCGGCTCTGAACTGAAGACTTTCCGCCTTGACGGCCAAATGAGTATACCATCAATCACCTCTTCGGATAAATCTCTATATTTAAAGATGCAGATGAAGGGAATTGGTTACATTTCCTTTTCTGAAACCCGAAAAACCCTGATTAATCATCACTCATGCCGTTTTTGCCGGATCAAATTTTCCAGTTCTGTGATAAAAGCTTCCTCATCCTGAAAATCCCGGTAAACGGAAGCAAAACGGACATAGGCGATCTTGTCCAGTTGCTCCAGCCGTTTCATAATAATTTCCCCAATTCTCGAAGCTGACAATTCCCGATCCGCATTTTCACTCAGATATCCCTCAATTTCGTCTATCAGCGCAGCCAGCGTTCCCATGGGGACAGGTCTCTTCTCACAGGCCTTCAATAACCCGTTCAATACCTTTTGACGTTCAAACTTCTCTCTTCGTCCGTCTTTTTTCACAACCATGTATGGAATTTCATCAATTCGTTCATAGGTAGTGAACCGGCGCGTGCATTTCAGACACTCCCGCCGACGACGGATTGACTCCCCTTCCTTACTTTCCCGGGAGTCAATCACCTTGTCTTCGAGATGTCCACAGAAAGGACAGAGCATTATGAACCTCCCAGCGGGGACTGCAACCGGTCCCGGACATCCGGCCATTCCCGATCCAGAATCCGAAACCAAGCCGTATCCCGGCTTCGCCCCTTGATGATGAAGTGGGATTCCTGAATGCCTTCAAACTGAAATCCAATCTTCTCAGCGGCCCGGCGGGATCTTTCATTGAAGGAATGACATTTCCATTCCACCCGCCGATACCCCAATTGAAACGCATGATTCAAAAGAAGATAAGATGCCTCAAAATTCGCCCCATGCCCTTGCACCAGTGGTGAATACCAGATATGCCCGATCTCAATTTTCAGGTGAGCAGGGACATTATTCAGGTAAGTCGCCATGCCGACCGGTTTATTGGTCATCCTATCCCGGACGGAGAAGGCCAGACCTTCCGGCATCTCTGCCAGGGTCGTCAGGAATGAACTGAAAGCATCCAGTGATGAGAATGGGCCGCTATTCATAAAACGCCAGATCAACGCATCTGAATCGTAAGCCTCTGTCCAATAGTTTCCTACCCGGCAGGCGTTCCCATTGGAGATGACATAAAGATCCACAGCATCCTTCGACACATCCAGCGGAGTCAGGCTGAAACGCGAGCCATTCAGGATGACCGGAGCAGGTTTCAGCGGCAGACGACCCCGTTTGGCCAGAATTTCATCGGACAGTTGAGGGGGCAACAATGGAATCGTCATCTTCTTTTTTATCTTACAGTTACTGCTTCAAATCCTGCCAGCGCAGGCCAGACCGGAGCGCAAGCAAAGCACCAAGCGGCACAATCACAGCAAAACCAATCGCCCACAGAATCATAGCGAGAGCAGTGGCATGCTCTACCGGCACAGCAAACAGTTGTGTCAGCACCAGAACAGAAACAATCTGCATGCCGCCGCCAACCCCCGGAATCTGGATAATACTGCCAAATGAGACAAAACCCAGGACAACCAGAGTATCGACCAGGGTCAGATGTGCAGTTTCCGGGAAGCTTCGGAAAATACTGTAGTAGCATCCTTCCACCACAAGCCATTCGATCAGAGTCAGCAAAAGAACCAGAGCCAGCGTGCGTGGACTACGGGTGGACTTCATTCCTTCGGCAAAAGCTTTCAGGAAATTGCTGACCCGTTCCTGAATATTACCCGGAAGAAAACTCAGTGCATCACTGACCCGTTGCTGGGAAATGTCGGAAAAACTTCGGAAGGCGATCAGCACAACCAGAGTGACTGCTCCGATGAGGATACTCAGTTTGCCTCCGTATTCCAAAACCCAGCGGATCTGCTCGTTCAAATGGGCAGCAGGGGATTCTTGCATCTGGGAAAGGGCAAATCCAAACAGGACCAGTACCGCAATGAGATCCATTAGCCGTTCGAGTGACCAGATGGCCAACTGCGAACTGATGGAGAGGCGAAGACTGCGGGCAATCAGGTACGGCCGGACAAATTCGCCCGCCCTCCCGGCCAGCACCGCAGCAGCATAACCGATGCAGGTATCCCGCAACAGAATTCCATGCCCGGCATCCGGTTTCTGATGCAGAATCATCACTTTCCAGCGGACAGCACGCCCCACATAAGTTCCCAGGGAAAAAATAACAGATAGAAAAACCCACACCGGATCCAGTTGCCGGAATGTTTGCCCGAACAATTTCCAGTCAAATGTAGAAAACCCGCCCCATTTCCAGGCGCCGATCAACAGGGCAAAGAAAATGGCACCCAGAATGAGCGGCTTGAATGAGCGCACGGCAGGCGCTGGATCTTGATGTACTGTATTCAAAAGTTCCTGGATCAGCCCTGAAAGAACAGGGCTAAAATATGGTGACTCAAAAAATCGCTGGACTGAAAATTGCGGCGAACTTATTATGACAAATTCTCGTTATCTGGATTGGAAGCTGAAATGCAATCTACGCAGCCCAATTCGATATTCCAGGCCAGCAGCGAGGGTTCAGGTACACTTGCATGGCCGGGGTTCACGAACCGGTCTGCAGTGAAAAACTCGGGGAAGGTTCTGGACGCTGACGCACATCTGATCGAACGATGCCTGGCAGGAGAAGATTCTGCCTGGGCAGAATTAATCAAGGCACATTCAAGGCGTGTTTACGCCATCTGTTATCGATTCACCAGTTCTGACACAACAGCCCAGGATTTATCCCAGGAAGTATTCCTCCGGGTGTTCCGTAGCCTGAAAAGCTTCCGTTCAGGTGAAGGCTCGTTTTCAGTATGGCTGACACGGCTGACACGGAACCTCCTGATTGACCACTACCGTCGTTCCCGGCTGGAACGGGCCAGTGATTCTCTGGAAGACCAACTCCCCATGCTGGAAGAGAGTGGTACGGTCGGTTCACGGACGGATGGACTGCTGGCACATCGGGAAGCCAGTGAAATTCTCCAGAATGCTCTTCGAAAACTCTCTCCTGAACTTCGGGAAACCATCATTCTGCGTGATCTGGAGGAAATGGAGTACCGGGAGATCTCCCAGGCGCTGAACATTCCAGAAGGAACCGTGAAGTCCCGATTGAACCGGGGTCGGGCCGAACTGGCGCGGATCCTCAGACAGCAAAGGATATCGGCATGAGCAATATTCAGTACAACTGCACCGATATCGACCTTCTGCTTTGTGACTATGTCGATCAGGCACTCACCTCTGATCAGAAAATTGCTTTTGAAGAACACCTGACGACCTGCTCCTCCTGCCAGGAACTGGTGAACGATTCACTGGAAGTGATTCAGCTGACGCAGCGTAGTGCGGACATCGAGCCTCCGCCAGAGCTTTTATCCCGCATCATGCAGCAACTTCCTGTCGTGGAAAAGCAGCAGAAGCGACACCGTGGGTTATCCGGAAAGATTGCAAAACTGTTCGAGCCAATCCTGCAGCCCCGCTTTGCAATGGGCATGGCAATGACAATTCTTTCTTTCTCCATGCTTGGAAAGTTTATCGGGCCGACACAGACTATCAAGCCATCCGACCTTGATCCCATCCGGATTGTGTCGACGATTGATGACAAGATTCACCGGACATGGAACAACGCCGTGAAGTATTACCAGAATTTACGTGTGGTTTATGAATTCCAGAGCCGCCTGAGGGAGTGGAATCAGATGGAAGAACAGTCCAGTTCAAACGAACAACCCTCAGAACAGACAGACAGGGAGAAGAAGTAGATGGATCCGAACATGAATCCCATACCGCAATCGGAAGCACCCGCAGATACGGAAAAATTCGATACGGGAAAAATCACCGGCTACTGCCGAACTTGCGGCAAAGCACTGACCGAAGAGTCCAGACATGTAGCCCTGGGAACGGTCTTCTGTAGCGAACATATGCCTCATATTCAGGCTCCCGCCAGCACTGAACCACCTTCTCCCTATGCCATCCCATCGGATCAGGTTGCTCTCCCCCAGGATGCTGGATCTCCTGCACTAGCCTTCATCCTCGGATTTATCCCTGGTGTGGGAGCTATCTATAACGGCCAGTATGCAAAAGGGCTAGTTCATGTTCTGGTCTTTGGGATGCTGGTGTCCATTCTCAGTTCAGGCATGAGCCAGGGCTTTGAACCACTCTTTGCGCTGCTTCTGGGCTCTTTTGTGTTCTATCAGTGTTTTGAGGCCTACCATACAGCAAAGCTCAGGGCTGCCGGACAAAAAGTAGACGAGCTTTCCGGCCTTGTCCCGAACAGTACAGCCACTTTACCCATTGGACCGGTTATTCTGATTGGCCTGGGTGCGCTCTTCCTGTTGGGGAATCTTGGATTACTCAATTTCAGGCAGATTGTGCGGTACTGGCCCATAATTCTGATTCTGATCGGGATTTCCATGTTGTTGAACCGCTCCAGAACCGGAGGTCAGGAATGAATCGCAAGAGCTCACTTCTGCGTGCTCTGCGTGGTCCCATCATGCTGATCACTGCAGGCACACTATTTGCACTGGATCTGATGACAGGTATTCGCTTTACCTCTACCTGGCCCGTACTGATCATCATGTTCGGAGCCATGAAACTGGGTGAGTCCATGGCCGCCCGCACCCCGGATATCCAGACAGGAGACAGATAAACTCATGCGCAAAGGCTCCTTTGTTCTCCCGGTTGTTCTGATTCTTCTGGGCGCTCTGTTCCTGATCAGCAATCTCTATCCCGGCTTCCAGGTTTTTGATCTGCTGGGTCATTACTGGCCATTTCTTCTGATCGGATGGGGAGTTCTTCGCGGAGCGGAAGTGCTCTATACCTATTCCCGAAATCAACCGCTTCCGGTCTCCGGTGTGACCGGAGGAGAATGGCTGCTGATCGTTCTGCTGATGATTATTGGATCCGGCTCGGTTGGCTTCAATCGATTCAGGAATCAGTTCTCAGATGGAAGAATCACCCTGCGCGGGCTGGAGATGTTTGGAGAACCATTCGATTACCCTCTTTCCGGGGCAGTAAAAACAGAGGGGAAACAGCGCCTGGTTGTAGAGAATCTTCGGGGGAATGTCCGGATTGTCGGTGGCAATGTCTCAGAGATTACGGTCACCGGCAGAAATACAATTCGCGCATTTAGCGAAGAAGAAGCTCAAAAACTTCACAACCAAGCTCAGTTTGAACTCGTGGAGCAGGGAGATCAGGTCATTGTTCGAACAAATCAGGAAAGGCTGTCCGGAGACGGACGCATTGCATCTGATCTTGATATTACAGTCCCCAAGAATTTTGCGATTCTCTGCCGTGGCAGAAGGGGAGACTTTGATGTTTCCGAAGTCTCTGGGCAGGTTGAAATCAATAGTGAAAATGCCGGGGTGAGACTGCATGAAATCGGTAATAAGATTCTGATTGACCTGAAACGCAGTGACATCGTACGCGCCACAAACATCAAAGGTGATATCGAAATCAAAGGCCGCGGAGATGATCTGGAACTGGAAAATGTGGGAGGGCAGGTCACTGTTCTCGCAACCTATTCCGGGAATATCCACTTCAGAAATCTGGCTAATCCTGTCCGATATGAGAGTTCCAACTCAAACTTTTCCGCAAAGAAAGTTCCCGGATTCATCCGCATGACCCGCGGAGAGCTGACAGGAAATGACATCACAGGCCCATTGGAAATTCACTCTCGCCTGAAGGATATCCAACTGAGCAACTTTTCCGACACGATCAATATCGATGTTGACCGTGGAGACATTGAACTGAAACCACACAACACACCACTTTCCAAAATGGATGTGAAGACAAGAAACGGTGACATAGCTCTCGTATTTCCCGAAGCAGCACGCTTCCAGCTGGATGCTGAAACCCTGCGAGGGGAAATCGACAATTCTTACGGAAAGAGCATCCAGGAAAATCAGGAAAAGCGGGGCGGCACACTAAAAAGCACTGATTCGCAGGGTGTAGCGATCAATGCCCGTACAGATCGCGGACGCGTTTCCATTCGCAAAGCAGGTAGGGATGACCAGGATTGGGATACAGGGAAGACACTTCCACCACGTCCGCCTGCACCTCCGAAAGCTCCGTCTCCTGTTCAGTAAATCAGCGCACCAGCATGATTCGCAGGTCCATCACATTCGTTCCCGTGGGGCCTGTCATGACCAGATCATTCAGCGCCTGAAAAAAGGGGTAGGCATCATTCTGGTCGAGAGCCAGATCTGCATTAAGCCCCTTCTTTCTGGCCCGTTCAATCGTCTTGCCATCACAGATTGCTCCAGCCGCATCTGTGGGACCATCCGTCCCATCAGTTCCGGCACTCAGTACGCAAATATTACGTAGTCCATCAAGCGCCAGCGCAGCAGACAGAACAAACTCCTGATTGCGTCCACCCTTGCCCTTTCCTTTCAGAACGACGGTCGTCTCTCCTCCGGAAATCACGCAGGCGGGCTTCTTCAGTGGCTGGTCAAAAGCAGATATCTCTTGAGCGATCGCAGCATGAACTCGTGCAACATCACGGGTTTCTCCATCAATACTGGTAGAAAGAATCATCGTCCGGTAACCCAGTTCTTTCGCCTTGTACGCTGCCGCTAACGCAGCAATGCGGTTACTACCCACCACGATATTTTTTACCCGTTTGAATAAAGGATCTTGCGCAGAAGGAGTTTCCTGCATCGGATAGTTTCCCGTAATCCGGTATCGCTTCAGAATCGCTTTTGCATCTGCCAGTGTCGTGGCATCGGGAGCAGTGGGACCAGATCCGATAACGTCCAGATCATCACCAATCACATCGGAAAGAAGCAGGGCCACTACTCGCGCAGGAGAGGCAAGTTTTGCCAGTTGCCCCCCCTTCAGAAGAGACAGATGCTTTCGTACGCAGTTGATCTCATGAATCGTGGCCCCGGATGCCAGCAACTGTCGGGTGACATCCTGCTTCTGTTGCAATGAAACTCCGTCAATGGGAAGCGGCATTAGCGCAGAGGCTCCCCCGGAGATCAGGCAAAGAACGATGTCCTCTTTGGTTGCTGCTTTCGCAATCTCTGCAATCCTGCGTGAACCGGCAACACCCCGCTCATCGGGCACAGGATGGCTGCACTCATGGAGTTCGATTCTCTTCAGTTTTGCGAGATGGCCATCCTTGGTATTGATCCATCCACCGGCAATCTGTGAACCCAGTTCCTGCTCCGCAGCCCAGGCCATCCGGGCACTTGCCTTGCCCGCTCCAATCACCCAGACTCTTCCTTCCGGAAACTTCTTCAATGCCTGACGGACTGACGCAACCGGATCAGCAGCGGCAAGACCTGCACGAAAAATCTTCAGGGCATCCTGACGGAGACTCATGAGAACAAGGGTAGCTTCAGAATGGAACGGACGTGATTTACTGGATCGGCATCGTTCACTTCCACTTTGTAATTAGCCTTCGAATATTCAGGGAGTCTTGCCCGATACAGGTCCCGAAATCTTTCGGGATCACGTGCCAAGGGACGATGAGAGTTGCGTGCAACACGACGTTCCAGCGTTTCAAGAGGACAGTCCAGCCAGATACTGATTCCTTTGTCGGAAAGATGTTGCTGATTCTTTTCCTGAACAAATGCACCACCACCCAATGCAACAATATGTGGTTTTCCACACTCGATCTGATGTGTGGCACGAGTGAGTGCTTCATGCTCAATGCGGCGGAACTCCTGTTCCCCCTTAGCCTCAAAAAGCTGCGGAATCGTCAGGCCGGAAGTCTGTTCAATCAGTTCATCCAGATCCAGAAAGGACCAGCCCAGTTCTTCAGCCAGCAGTTTCCCGATCGTGGATTTTCCTGAACCCATGAAACCGATCAGATAGATCCCCGGCGTGCGTTTTAACGCAAGGATCATTCAGCATACTCCGCATTGGATTTTGACAGAATTTTATCTACTGTTTCAGGAAATAGACGCGACGCAGCCACCAACAACCATGCAATTCGAGGCACCACGATGGTGCGTGCATTTCTTTCCACTCCATCTGCAGTTGCCACAGCAACCTGCTGCGGTGACACTTCAGCAGGGCGTCCTCTTTTCAGTGCGGACGGTGCAGGACCACCCAATACATGCTTGTGAAATTCAGTACTGACAAATCCCGGACAAACCAGCATTGTCCGGATCCCCGATGAGCTCAGCTCCATACGCATTCCATTCGTCATTGCTCCCAAAGCAAACTTTGTTGATGAATAAAGCGTAAACCATGGCATGGCTATTTTGCCTGCCACTGAGCCGATATTCACGATCATGCCACTCTGCCGGGTACGCATATCAGCAACTGCTCTTTGAGAAAGATCCCACGCAGCAAAGAAGTTCAGTTCAAACATGCGGCGCACATCTTCTGTTTCTGCACGCCAGGCAGGGGCAGAAAGTCCCACACCGGCATTGTTGATCAGGATATCGATGCGGCCGAAATGCTGGATCACCTTCTGAATAATTTCTGTTCGGGATTCAGGCTGGGTGAGGTCCGTAGCAATCACCAGGTCGGATGGAGAGGCGAGTGCCCTGAGTTTCTCTTCATTCCGGGCTACAAGCGCAATTCTGGCACCGCGCTTTCGAAACTCTTCGACGCACGCTGCTCCGATACCTTCGGAAGCACCAGTGATCAGAACAATGGAACCATGAATGCGCATGTCCGCGCGAGAAGCATAATGGTAACATGCAGCCTTTTCTGCTGCCCTTGTTTCCGCTGGGGGTTGTTTTGTTTCCGGATGCCACGCTGCCTCTTCATATCTTCGAAGAGCGCTATAAGGAAATGATTGGCGAGGCGATTCAGAGAAAGGAGGAATTCGGTATTGTCCTGACGGGCAAAAAAGGTGTCGCGAACGTTGGGTGCACGGCGACCATTGAGGAAGTGATCCAGAAATATCCCGATGGCAGAATGGACATCATCACCGTGGGACGCAGACGCTTTGAAATCTCATCACTCAATGAGGAAAGAGCTTTTCTTCGCGCCCAGGCATCCTTCTTTGATGACCATAACGATGAACTCTCTCCCTTACTGCTTCGGGAGAAGGTAATCGGCCTTGTCCGGTCATTCACAGCAGATCCGCTGGATCTTCATTCAGCGCGTCTCAGCTTCGATATAGCCCAGCACTTGGACGATCTGGAATTCAAGCAGATCATTCTCTCACTGCGGTCTGAAACAGAACGTCTGGAGTATATCGTCCAGCATCTTCCGTCCTATATTGAGCGTCGTCATCTTGTGGATCAGATCCGTTATCTTTCCCCAAGAAATGGATACAGCAAGCATTTCAAGGGAGATTTCCTGACATGAGTCGCCAGCACCTGGTCATTGATGCAGATGACACGCTCTGGGAAAACAATATCTATTTTGAAAAGGCTTTTGATGATTTCTGTGTGCTACTGCAACACTCGACGCTGACACCATCAGAAATCCGCGTACTACTGGACGAGATTGAGATCGTCAATATCAAGGTGCATGGCTATGGGGCGACGAACTTTTCCCGCAATCTGCGTCAGTGCCTGCAGAAACTTGCAGAGTGGCCTGTTGAGCAACATCATCTGGATCAGGCGACACAGTGCGCCTTGCAGATTCTGGATCATCCCATCCATCTGATTGAAGGAGTGGCAGACACGCTTCAGTATCTGGCAGACAAACATGAACTGATTCTGTTTACGAAGGGAGATCCCGCCGAGCAGCAAGCCAAGATTGAACGCTCTGGGGTGGATCATCTATTTGATCACGCCATGATCGTCAAAGAGAAAGACATCACTGCTTATGAATCACTGGCCAGCACCCGCCGATTTCATACCGAACGTGCATGGATGATCGGCAACTCGCCCAAGTCAGACATCAACCCGTCGCTCGCTGCCGGATGGAATGCCGCCCTGGTACCGCATGCAAGAACCTGGTCACTGGAACAGATGGAGATCAGTAATCCAGGACCAGGTCGATTATTAATGCTGGATCGGTTTCTCGATCTACAGAAACACTTCTGATTATTTCGGAGGAAGAGTCCACTTGCTGGTGATGTTTAACAGCAGGTCCGGGAAGATGCCCAGCACCAGTGTTGCTACCGCTGCTACCCACGCAGTAATCGTAATGCCGCCGCTGACGGGTTCCATCTCTTCCACTGCGGTTCCCGGTTCATGCATATACATGACAACCAGAATCTGCAGGTAATAGTAAGCAGCCACAGCACTGTTCAGCAATCCGATGACAGTCAGCCAGACCAGATGAGAATCCAGCGCTGCTTTGAAGATATAGAACTTGCCGAAGAATCCGGCAGTTAATGGGATTCCAATCATCGACAGGGCGAAGATCGTAAACAGTCCGGCCAGAACAGGCTGTTTTGCAGCAAGCCCGGACAGATCACCAATCTCGACAAACCGCTCTCCCTGACGGGAGAAGTGAGTGATGATGGCAAAGGCTCCCATTGTCATCGCGACATAGGCAGCCAGATAGAACATCACTGCCTGCACACCCAGCTCACTGCGTGAAGATACCGCCACCAGCAGATAGCCTGCATTGGCGATGGAACTGTAAGCCAGCAAACGCTTGATGTTGGTTTGCCGGAGTGCAGCAAAGTTTCCCACCGTCATGGTGGCCAGTGCAACCAGAGCAACAATTGGCTCCCACCGGTCACTCACCGGAGCAAAAGCGGTACGGAAGACTCTGAGAAATACCGCGAAAGCAGCAGCCTTGGGGCCGACACTCATAAAGGCGCTGATCGGTGCAGGAGCGCCCTGGTACACATCAGGCGCCCAACCCTGGAATGGAACAGCAGCAACTTTGAATGCGAATCCGACTGCCATCAATGCAGCCGCCAGACCGATCAGAGAGTCACCACTACTGAAGTTGGGTTCCAGAATCGCGGCACGGATTCCGTCCAGATTGGTGGTTCCCGTAAGTCCATAAACCCAGGAAACGCCATAGAGGAGGAATGCAGTGGCAAAAGAGCCCAACAGAAAATACTTGATGGCAGACTCATTGCTGCGTTTGTCATCCCGCAGGTATCCGGCCAGCACGTAGGATGCAATGGAGGAAATCTCAATGCCAATAAACACCATGATGAGTTCATTGGCGGTCGCCATGATGCACTGCCCGGTGACAGAGAACAGAATCAGAGCATAGTATTCACCCTGCTGATGTTTTTCCCGTTCCAGATAGGCGACGGATAAAAGAATCGTCAGCAAGCCGACAGCACACACCAGAATCCGGAAGAATGTTCCAAATCCATCCACGACGAGCATGTGATGGAATGCGTAACCACTGTTGTTCTGGGCAATCAGCGCAGCAAACATCGCTGTCGCCAGAGCCGCAAAGGCGATTCCAGCCAGATTCCGCTTGGACTCTTCACGAGTCAGCGGTTCCAGCACCATGATGAGCACTCCGGCAAGAGTCAGGATGATCTCCGGCATGAACCGGATGAGTTCAGCAGAAGAAGGCCACAGGTTATCGAGCATCTGCCACCTCCGTCTGTTGAGGAGTCTGCACCATAAAATCCACGTTTACTTTTGTCTGTTCCAGAATTCTTGCATTCGAGGCCGAAATAGATGGCAGGAACGTCTGCGCATAAATTCCCATCCAGACCATCAGGACCAGCAGCGGTGCAAGAGCCACCCACTCTCTGGACCGAAGATCCGGCATGCGCTGGGCTACTTCTTCAGTCGCTCTTCCAAGGAACAGCCGCTGATAGAGCCACAGCATGTAGCAGGCCGAGAGAATGACACCAACAGCGGCGAAGACAGCCCAGCTGAAGTTCGCCATCGCGGCCCCCTGCAACACAAGAAATTCACCGATGAAGTTATTCAGCGTCGGTAGTCCGACAGAAGCCAGCGTCACAATCAGAAACACGGCGGCCAGTCGAGGTGCGGGAGTAGCAACTCCGCCATAGTCCTGAATTTCCAGTGAACCCCGTCGTTCATACAACATGCCGACCAGCATGAACAGGGCACCAGTTGAAATGCCATGGTTGATCATCTGGTAGACCGCTCCATCCAGACCCACCTGATTGAAGCTGAATGCACCAAGAATCACAAAGCCCAGGTGAGAAATCGAAGAATATGCGACCAGCCGTTTCATATTCGGCTGGATGAGTGCGATCAGAGCACCGTAGATGATTCCGATCACAGCCAGTGCCGCAATCCAGGAAGCACACTCACGGGCAGCGTTGGGAAATAACGGCAGGCAGAAACGAACCAGCCCGTATGTTCCCATTTTTGCCATCACGGCAGCCAGCATGACAGTTCCGGCAATCGGCGCTTCCGAATAAGTATCGGGCAACCAACTATGTAGCGGGAACAAAGATGCCTTGATGGCGAATGCCGCAAAGAATGCCAGGAACAGCCATAATCCTTCAGTAGATGATAGGCGAAGCGCACCAGACTGCAACTGCTGCAGGATGACAACGGAATCGAATGTATCCACCTTCAGGTAGAGATAGATGATCGATACCAGCATCAGCACTGAGCCGGTCATTGTAAAGATGAAGAACTTGACTGCCGCAAAGATCCGGCGGGCATGTCCCCAGATACCGATCAGGAAATACATCGGGATCAGACTGACTTCCCAGAACACATAGAACAGGAACAGATCCAGCGATACAAATACACCGATCAGGCCAAACTCCAGCAGTAGAAGGAATGCATAGTATTCCTTGATGCGGGAACCGATGCTTTCAAATGAAATCAGAATAGCCAGCGGAGTCAGCAGAGTGGTCAGGATCACCAGCCACAGGCTGACTCCATCCACCCCAATGTGATAGCGGATCTTCGGAAGAGACATCCATTCCAAATCCGTTACATGCACATACTCACCGGGAGTGGCTAAAACCTGGCCAATCAATCCCAGCGATAAAAGGAAAAGCAGACCAGAGAAGCCCAGAGCAAACTTCCGGATTCCATCCGCATTCTCTTTGGGGAGAAACAGGGTGATCAGAAAGCCAATCAGAGGAAGAAAGAGAAGGGCATTCAGCAACATTACTGCGCACCTCCTGAAACACTCATTGCAATGATGAGAATCACCGCTCCAGCCGCGACCCATGTCGCATAACTCCGAATATTGCCGCTCTGCAGCTTTCTCAGAATGCCGCCAATCCCTCGTGCAAGAGATCCCGCACCATTCGCAAGCCCATCAATCAGGCCCACATCAATTGCTCGCCAGAGAAGGGAATAGGATCCCTGCTGGACAGGATGAACAATGGCCACATCATAAATTTCATCAACAAAATACTTGTTGTAGATCAGGGTATAGAGTCCCTTGAACCGGCTGGCAAGTGCATCAGGAAGTCCCGGTGACACCACATACATTACATAAGCCAAGCCCACTCCAATCACAAAGGTGGAATAAAGAGCCAGCTCCGCAAAAGAGTCATGGGAAACATGAACAGCGCCCAGCGTTGGCTCCAGCCAGTCGAGGATGGGGAGATAACCGCCTCCCAGCGACAGTATTGCCAGAAGAGACAGTGGGATCGTCATCGACCCCGGTGACTCGTGTGGATGAGCATCACCGCGATATTCACCCCAGAAGGTCATGAACATAGCGCGTGATACGTAAAATGCGGTGATTGCTGCCGTCACTGTTCCGATCCAGAAGAGAATCCGGTGTTCTTCCCATGAAGCAAGCAGAATGGCATCCTTCGAGTGATACCCGGAGAATGGTGGGATTCCTGCAATTGCCACCCATGCACAGACCAGTGTCCAGAAAGTGACGGGGATCTTCTTTCGCAGTCCGCCCATCTTCCGCATATCCTGCTCATGATGGCAGGCGTGAATCACACTTCCGGCACCCAGGAACAACAGCGCCTTGAAGAAGGCATGCGTCACCACATGGAAGATTCCGGCAGAGAAAGCGCCGACACCCAGCGCAAGGAACATATATCCAAGCTGAGAAACAGTCGAGTAAGCGAAAACCTTCTTGATGTCATTCTGAGCCAGACCCATGGTTGCGGCAAAGAATGCGGTCAGCGCACCGATCACGGCAACCGTTTCCATCGCAATCGGAGAGTGCGTGAAGAAGACATTTGACCGGGCAATCATGTAGATGCCCGCGGTCACCATGGTTGCGGCATGGATCAGAGCAGAAACAGGAGTTGGACCCGCCATGGCATCCGGCAGCCAGACATACAGAGGAATCTGTGCGGACTTACCAGCAGCACCAACAAGCAATAACAAAGCAATCGCAGTCAGAACACCAGCACTTGCTTCCTGTGGAAGGATAGAGACTTTTTCGAAGACAGTTCCAAAATCCAGTGACCCAAAGTTGATAAAGATCAGGAACATCGCCAGAGTGAATCCAAAGTCACCAATCCGGTTAACGATGAATGCTTTCTTCCCGGCATCTCCTGCAAACTTCTCCAGATAGTAAAACCCGATCAGCAGGTAACTGCAGAGTCCGACGCCTTCCCATCCGATGAAGAGAACCAGAAAGTTATTTGCCAACACCAGCGTCAGCATGAAGAACATGAACAGGTTGAGGTAGGCAAAGAACCGATAATAGCCATCCTCTTTCGCCATATATCCAGTTGAGTAAATATGGATCAGGGAACCAATACCTGTCACAACCAGCAACATGATCGACGTGAGCCGATCTACTGAAAAATCAATACTGACGGAGAAATTTCCGGATGCGAACCATGTGAAGTAACGCTCAATGTGTGGCTCTTCCATCTGGCCCAGAGCCGTCAGTGTTTTCGCCACCCAGAGGAAACTCAGCAGAACACTGCCAATTGCGACTGCGTTAATGAATGGCTTTGAGGCTCGACGACCGAGCAGTCCATTGATCAGAAAGCCGATCAGCGGAAAGATCGGAATGAGCCAGAGGTGTTGGGATTCGGGCATGTTTGCTAATGCGTTACAGCTTCAGACTGTCGACCTGATCGACTTCAAGGGTTTTTCTGTTTCTGAAAACAGTCAGGATGATTGCGAGGCCAACAGCAGCTTCTGCTGCCGCGACCACCATGACAAAAAAGCTATAGATCTGACCGTCCACAGATCGGAACTGATGGGAAAAAGCGACAAAACTCAGGTTCACTGAGTTGAGCATCAGTTCGATCGACATGAATACGGTAATCAGGTTGCGGCGGAACATAAATCCGCAGATACCCAACCCGAACAGAATCGCGCTGAGAATGAGATACCACGACAGAGGGACTCCCTGCATTGCGTGTTCCATCAATCAAGCTCCTTGCGCGCCAGAACAACAGCGCCCAGAATTGCGATCAGAATCAGAATCGATGTAGTTTCAAAGGGCAACAAATACTGTGTAAACAATCTCAGTCCAACTTCCCGGGGTCCGCCACCAGTAAAATTCCCGAAGATGACGGGCGCTTCCGCGTTTGCGTAATGACGCTGGATCAGGTAGGCGATGACGCCCACAAAGGCCAGGAATACAGGAATCCCGATAATCTTGCTGAGCAGACTTTTGCCGGGAACTTTGCTTTCCACCCCGGTATTCAGGAGCATGATGACAAACAGAAACATCACCATGATGGCACCCGCGTAGACAATCACCTGCGTCGCAGCAATGAACTCAGCTCCCAGCAGGAGATAGAGCACCGCCAACGAACACATCACACCAACCAGGGAGAGCGCACTGACAATTGGATGCCGCTGCACCACCAGGTTAATGGCGCAGGCAATTGCCACGAAGGCAAAGATAAGAAAGATTAGAGCACTCATGGTTTACTTCGTTGTCAACGCGACCAGCAATGCCGTGATCAGAAGATTGATGACAGCTGCCGGGAACATGAAAGTCCAGGCAAACTTCATCAGCTGGTCATAACGGAAGCGGGGTAACGACCCACGCACCCAGATAAAGGTAAATACAAGGAACCCGGTCTTCACCAGGAACCAGAACAGAGGAACCAGAACAGGCTGCACCGCAGGGATCAGGAAAATTCCACCTGCACCAAACAGAATGGCGGCAATCACCGGCAGGGTATACCGATCCAGTTTCCGAGCTGGTTGCATCGCATGCCAGATACAGATTCCGGCAAAGAACCAGAGGAAGACAGTCGGAGCTACCACACCACCGATACCGGGGAAGAGCGGATTCCAGCCACCCAGGAAAATCAGCGTACCAATCATGCAACTGGTAACGATATGCCCATATTCCGCAGTAAAGAAAGCAGCGAACAGCATCGACGAGTATTCCGTATGGAATCCGGACACCAGTTCGTTTTCTGCCTCAGGAAGATCAAAAGGAATTCGGTTGGTTTCTGCAAAGGCAGCAATCAGAAAAAGGATGAATGAGAAAATCTGCGGGAATGGCATCTGGAAAATGCCCCATCGGGGAACCACTCCCAGATAGAACCCCTGCTGTGCTTCTGCGATTTCCCGTAACGACAGGGTGTTGTAAAGAAGCAGTGGAGCCACCAGCGTCACCGCCATCGGCAGCTCATAGCTGATCATCTGCGCGGAAGCGCGTAATCCACCAAGCAATGAGTACTTATTGTTCGATGCCCAGCCTGCCAGAGAAATTCCATACACCGACAAACTACCCAGCGCCAGAATAATGAGAAGGGAGATGGAGACATCTGCTAACCCCATCTGGGTCTGCACACCGAAGATCTCCACTGTCGGTCCAAAAGGAATCACAGCAATGGAAGTCAGCGACAAAGCAACTGCAATAAATGGAGCCGCCAGGAAGACCGGCAGGTTGACCTGCTTTGGAATCACACCTTCCTTGAACAGCAGTTTCAGAAGATCGGACAGTGGTTGCAACAGACCATGGGGTCCCGTACGACGAGGACCAACCCGCAACTGAATGTGAGCGAGAACCTTTCGCTCCACCCAGACCAGATAGGCCAGGGTAGTGACGAGTACGCCAGCAATCAGCGCTGCTTTAATAAGTGTGAGAACAAGAAAGTTCATGCGATCAAGCTAGCTTTGGTAAAGTGCACCCGGATATTCAAGAACCGAAGTCAACGACTTCGAATAACGGCCCAGCGTACCGGAAGTAAAGAGCGTATCTTCGTGAGAAGCAATCAACTCCGGACGTCCATCCAGCTCGACTGGTCCATTGATCGGTTGTGACTGAGCAGCACCACCGGTCTGAATGATCGGGAGTGCGACATCATATCCTCGCACTGTGGATCGAATTTCGTTGAAAAGTATATCGTTGGTCCAGACACCCAGGTTGAATCCAAGCTCACGGGCAACCAGTCCGATAATCTCCAGATCAGGCTTTGTTCCCATCTTCTTGACGGCTGGCTTCAGCCGCTGGACTTCACCGGTCACATTGGTGACTGTGCCTGATTTTTCAAATGCTGAAGATGCCGGGAAAACCACATCCGCACGCTGTGCAGTCTCTGTCAGGAACATCTCATTGACGACGACAAACGCATTCTCAGCAGCGAGAGCCTGTCCATTCTTCAGTGGATTTGCGCCAACCACCCAGAGGGCATCCAGTGACGGATCCGTCAGCATGTCCTGCACGGCAAGTCCTTTTTCAGTGGACCGATATCCAGGACCAAGATGGGGCAGCAATCCCATGTCGGCAGCGCCGCGAGCATTGGCAGCATCCACCAGACAGATATACTTCACGGGAATCCCCAACGAATCACCAAACGCTACCAGCTGTTTCACCGCGTCGCCCTTGATAACATCGCCAAACAGGATCACCAGTTCCGTTTCATTTTTCAGTTTTTCGCGCAGTGATTCGATTGCGTCGAAAACATTCGAGGCATCCGTATATCGTGCTGCGCCAATCGAATATTTATCTTCCCGAACCGGACCGCGCGACACCGTGTAGACATGAGCCTGATGGTGGCGTCCGTTGGCTCTCAACTGGAATGCAGCAAGAGGATGTTGCTGGGAAAGATCGGTGCCGATCACCAGAGCTGCCTTTGTCGTGTAGAGATCGCCAGTAGTTGCCAGAGAACCGGGCTTTCCGGATAAAGCATTGATCAAAGCAGGAACATCACCTGTCCGGTGATGATCGATGTTAGCTGTATGCAGCCCCTGACGGGCAAACTTCTGCAGGAAGTAGTTCTCCTCATTTGTTGTATGAGCAGAACCAATGATGCCGAACTTACCGTTACGCTCCAGAATCTGCTGGAACTTCGTTTTGACTGTGTTCAGCGCCTCGGACCAGGAAACTTCTTCGAGCACACCGTTCTTGCGAACCAGAGGAGAAGTGAGTCGTTCCGGACTCCGCTGGAAGTCCCATCCGAAGCGGGCCTTGGCACAAAGGAACTCTCCGTTGACTCCGGACCGGTCCCGATTATTGGCCCGAATGATTTCGCTGTTGCGGACACCAAGAGTAGTCTTGCATCCACCGGAGCAGTGCGTGCAGATGGTCCCCACATGGGTCATTTCCCACGGGCGGGTTTTGTATCGGTATGTGCCGCTGGTTAAAGCACCGACAGGGCAGATGTCGATACACATTCCGCACTCGTCACAATCCAGATGATCACCCTTGTTAGGGACAATCTCTGAAATCACGCCACGATACTGGATTCCCAGAGCTCCGACGCCCATGCCTTCATTACAGACGCGGACACATCGATAGCAGAGAATGCAGCGGGGAGCATCGAAATAGACGAGTGGAGAAAACTGTTTTTCGGGTGTATGGACTTTGATTTCCGTAAAGCGGGATTCACCGGCGCCATAACGGAAGGACATATCCTGCAGTTCACACTCGCCACCTTTGTCACACACCGGGCAATCCAGCGGGTGATTGGACAGCAGGAACTCCAGCATGGACTTACGTGCCGCAACCACAGGATCTGCCTGCGTGCGGACAACCATACCCTCAGCAACAGGGAGCGTACAAGCAGTCTGGAGCTTGGGGAACTTTTCCACTTCCACCAGACACATGCGGCATGCTGCCTGAAGCGAGTAGCCTTCGTAGTAGCAAAAAGCAGGAACTTCAATCCCTGACTTGCGCGTCACTTCGATCAATAACGTTCCTTCAGGCGCCGTGACTGTGCGCCCGTCGATGGTGAGCATTACCGTTTTGACTTCGGTTGCGGTCATTTCTTCACCTGCTTACGAAATGGTCACCAGCTGATCGGGAGAAGCTACTGCTCCTGCCGTCGACTGTGCCAGCTTCGCCTCAAATTCATGCCGGAACTTCTTCACGATGGCAATCGTGGGCATTGCTGCCGCATCACCCAGTGGGCAGAATGTCCGGCCCATCATGTTTTGCGCCAGATCACCCACCAGATTGATGTCCTGTGTATTTCCGTGTCCTGTATCCAGCCGGTACAGTAACTTCTTCAGCCATGCTGTTCCTTCACGACATGGGATACACCAGCCACAGGATTCATGAGCATAGAAGCTCATGATGCGCAATGCAGCTTTCACCATGTCAGTAGTTTCATCCAGCAGGACCACACCACCTGACCCCAGCATTGTGCCTGCCTTAGCCATCGAATCGTAGTCCATGGTCAGCGGCCAGGCTTCTTCTCCCGTCAATGTCGGACAGGAAGATCCGCCGGGAATGAATGCCTTCATTTTGTTTCCGTTGCGGACACCACCACCCACTTCATTGATCAGCTTTTCTACCGGAAATCCGAGTGGAAGCTCGTACACACCCCGCTTATTGAAATGCCCGGACAAGCAGGTCATCTTCGTACCACCGGCCTTGGGAATTCCGAGATCCGCATAGGCCTGTCCACCCAGCTCCAACACTGAGGGAACAGAACAATACGTCTCGACGTTATTCAGGATGGTGGGGGACTGGTAAAGACCAGCAACAGCAGGAAACGGAGGACGGATTCGTGGATTTCCGCGCTTACCTTCAAGAGACTCGAGCAGCGCAGACTCTTCTCCGCACTCATAGGCTCCTGCACCGGAGTGAGCACGCAAATGGAAGTTGATCCCGGTGCCCTTGATGTTGTCGCCCAGCCAGCCTTCACGATAGGCTTCTTCGATCGCCTTTTCCATGATGGAGATCAGATACCGATACTCTCCACGGATGTAGATATAACCACGCTCCGCACCGAAAACACGGGCCCCGATCATCGTCCCTTCAATCAGCATGTGCGGATCGTTCTCGATCAGCACGCGATCTTTACAGGTTCCTGGCTCAGATTCGTCACCATTGACGACAATGTATTTCGGCTTCGGGGACTGACGGGGAACGAAGCTCCACTTCAATCCTGTAGGGAACCCTGCGCCACCACGACCACGCAGATTGGAAACCTTGAGTTCCTCAATCACCTGCTCGGGCGTCATCTCGACGGATTTCAGAAACTGCTTGTAACCACCGTACTTGAGATATGCATCAATGGAGCCGTTATATCCCGGTTCACGCATGCGCTTCGTCAGAACTCTGACTTCCAGCGGGTGCGGTTCGTTATAAAGCATGGTGAGCTACTGGACCTTCTTCAAATCTGCCAGAAGCTGATCCAGCTTCTCCGGCGTCACATGGTGGTGATAGTCGTAATTAATCTCTACAGCAGGAGCCCATGAACAGGCGCCCATACATTCCACTTCTTCCAGGGAGAAGGTTCCACATGAGGTGACTTCTTTATTACCGATCCCCAGCGTGGATTTGGCATGTTCATATAACTCCATGCCACCCACCAGCATGCAGGAGATATTGGTACAAACCTGGACGTGATACTTACCCATCTTCTGGCGGTGAAGCATGGAATAGAATCCAATCACTTCATCTACCTGAAGAGGAGTGACCTTACAGCGGCGCGCTACTTCATCAACCAGGTCCTGCGTTACGGCACCCAACTCATCCTGCGCATAAATGAGCATTGGAATAACTGCGGAACGGGAACGCTCTTCAGGATAGCTGGCAAGCAGCTTTGCAAATCTTTCTTCTAATGCGGGGGAAAAGGTCATCAGCGGTCTGTATCTCCCAGCGTAAAATCCATGGAACCGAGAGTCGCAATGGAATCTGAAATCAGGGAATTTTTAAATAGCGCAGGCAGCGCCTGAAGATTCCCAAAGCTTGGCGTCCGCATATGTACACGATACGGTCGACTTCCGCCGTCAGATACGACGTAATAACCAATCTCTCCTCGTGGCGATTCCACCACCTGGAATACTTCACCCGCAGGAACAGCAAACCCTTCCGTCACAATCTTGAAGTGGTGAATCAGGGATTCCATCTGGGTCTTCATCTGTTCACGATCCGGAAGAACAACCTTGGGAGCCACCGCCTTAAAGCGGCCTTCAGGCATTCCCTCCATGGCTGCCTTTGCAATCCGGCAACTCTCCCGCATTTCAAACATGCGAACCCGGTATCGATCAAAAACATCGCTGTTGTGATAGACCGGCACCTGGACATTGAATTTTTCATATCCGGAGTAGGGTTCGTCTACACGAACGTCCCAGGCCACTCCACCGGCACGAATCATCGGACCGGTAACACCCAGTTCCAGCAACTGTTCGACATCCAGCACACCAACACCAATTGTGCGCTGCTTCCAGATGGGATTCTCATTCAGCAGGCTTTCATACTGATCCACCTTGGATGGAAAGGAGTCCAGAAAACGCTTTACCTGCTTGTCCCATCCACGGGGATGATCCAGCGCCAATCCACCAATGCGGATATAGCTGGTCATCATGCGCTGACCGGAAAACATTTCAAACAGGCGAAGAATATCTTCTCTCTCTCTCATGCAGTAGAAGAAGAAACTCATCGCGCCGATATCCAGAGCATGAGTTCCCAGTGAAACCAGATGGCTCTGGATCCGGGATAACTCACACAACATGACACGGGTAAATTCCGCCTTGGGTGGAACCTCAAGCCCCAGCAGCTTTTCTACAGCAAGTGAATAACAGAGGTTATTCGAGAGATTTGCCAGATAGTCTGCACGATCAGTCAGAGTGACACCCTGCTGCCATGTCTTGACTTCCATCTCTTTCTCGATCCCGGTATGGAGATAACCGATATCCGGACGAGCATTGACGATGGTTTCTCCGTCCAGGTCCACAACAATGCGCAACACACCATGCGTGGATGGGTGCTGTGGCCCCATGTTCATAGTGGTTGTACGACGCGTGGAAGTGTTTTCCGCTGCAACAGGAGTTTCTGGAATGATGACGTCAGCCATGCTTATTGCTCCTGCGCATAGTCATATTTATGACCATGAATCGGAAAGTCCTTTCGCAAAGGATGACCTTCCCAGTAATCGGGCATCATGATCCGTGTCAGATCGGGATGATTGCGGAATTGAATACCAAAGAGATCGAAGATTTCGCGCTCATACCAGTTCGCGCCTGCCCATACAGAAGTTACGGAATCGATCTCCGCATTTTCTCCACTTACCCGACATTTTAGGCGCAAACGTTCATGTGCTCCGTGCGTCGAAGAAACAGGAAGTCGATGAAGATGATAAATCACTTCAAAGCGGGGTTCTACGGGAAACCAGTCCACGGCAGTCACTGCACTGATACGGTTAAATCCACGCTGCTTGAGCAGCGTACAGGCTTCCACAATGTCAGTTCGTGGAATATAGATTGTCAGTTCACCGAATGCATCACTGAACTCTTCGGCCATCGTGCCGAGGGCAACAAGATGAGGATTTTCTTTTAGATCTTCGGGAACCATGATTCAGCTTTCTATCACCACAGGATCAGACCATCGTGGATTGCGGAACTTCGCTCTCCACGGTCTTTTTCTCCGGACGCGTTGCCTGTTGTTGGGACCAGTCCAGCACACCTTTTTTCCAGACATAGAAAAAGCCAGCCAGAACCAGAACAACGAAGAGCAGCATCTCAACAAAACCGAACATCTTCAGATCCCGGAAGACCACCGCCCATGGAAACAAAAAGATCGCTTCAATATCGAAAAGGATAAACAGCATTGCGACAAGGTAGAACTTCACACTGAAGCGTCCTGTCGCAGAACCCAAGGGCTCAATGCCACATTCATAGGGCATATCCTTCACCCTGTTTTTAACTCTGTGGCCTAACAGGGCACCTAAGGCAACCAATGCGCCGCCAATGGTGACTGCGAGCACAAATTGCAGCAGTATAGGAAAGTAATTGTCAGCGTATGTAATGGGCATGAGGTTTCGAGAATAGCCGACCCTATAATTCACTATACGGAGCAGCAAAATGGAGTGTCAAACAGGAGCAGTCCTGAACAGTCCTGTTCGTGGAACATTATTTATGGAAATTGTTTTGAATGGAGAAAAAGCGATTGTCCCGGAGAATATCTCTGTGCAGGGCTTACTTCAGCATTTGCAGGTGGATCCTTCACGAGTAGCCATTGAAATTAATCGTCAGCTGGTAAAAAAAACCACATGGGAAACATTTCAGGTATCCAGCGCAGATGAAGTTGAAATTGTTCACTTTGTCGGCGGAGGTACTTTCTGATATCCTGACGGGTAGGCGTTTTGTGCCCGGAAGTCCATGCTCATTCTGTTGACCATCATTCATGTAATCGTTTGCTTATTTCTGATTCTGGTTGTATTGCTTCAGAGCGGAAAGGCAGCTGATATCGCTGGCGCATTCGGCGGCATGGGGTCCCAGACGACATTTGGCCCCCGAGGCGCAGCAACAGCACTGACAAAGGCAACAACCATTGCAGCAGTTCTTTTCATGGTGACATCGCTGTCTCTTGCAATTCTGCAGACACGCGATGCCGGACTCAGCGGTGGCCCAGGTTCTGCTCTTGACAAACTGGAGACAGCAGCCCCTGCAGCACCCTCTTCCGGAGAGGCACCGGCTCAGCCACAGATTCCGATCGACATCCCTGCTCAGGGTGGCGTAGTTCCGGAAAAGAAGTAGTACAGTAAGAAATCCCTGAAATCAGGGAAAGAGTTTTCTCATGCGGACGTGGCGGAATCGGCAGACGCGCTAGCTTGAGGTGCTAGTGGGAGCAATCTCGTGGAGGTTCAAGTCCTCTCGTCCGCACCAAAAATCCTCAAAAAGGCCAGCTTTCAAGCTGGCCTTTTTATTTCCTGCGCATTCCACTGCCAGAAAAGATTATGCTAGCCAAAGTCTCTCTGAATGCCGCAGAATTCTCTTCAGCACGATACATTTGTCCACATCCGGATCATCATCGGCATGATCCTGGGACTCAGCATTTCCAGACTAATTGGGGGAGTGGCTCGTTTTGTCCAGCACCCCGGTAGAGAGAGAATCTACCTGATTCACATTGGCTGGACACTCTTCCTCCTTCTTTCAATCATTCATTTCTGGTGGTTTGAATTCGGACTTTCCCAGATCAAGCGCTGGACCTTCGAAATCTATTTCTTTGTCATCTGTTACGCCATTCTGTTCTACCTTGTCTGTTCCTTGCTTTTTCCTGATCAGATTGATGATTACTCCGGTTATGACGAATACTTTCAGTCCCGACGTGGCTGGTTTTATGGGCTTCTCTGTACACTGTTTCTGATTGACATGGCGGATACAGCAATCAAGGGATCTGCCTATTTCGCATCACTGGGAATCGAGTATCCAATCAAACAGTGCAGCTTTGCTGCAGGGGCAATCCTTGCTGTCTATGCCCCGGGAAGAAGATACCAGGGCGCCTTTGTCCTGATATGTCTGCTCTATCAGTTCACCTGGATTCTTCGCTTGTATGATGTGCTCGAATAATTCATTCAAATTATCGAGAGATTTTCGTAAAATTCAACTCAATTTTTACCCTTGACAGGCTTCAGGAAAATCTCTAATGTTTCCAATAAACCTTTTGGATCAGGTCGAAGAAAAAAGGTAATAACTTTCATGGGGAGAAAACGTGCATATGCTATATGCTCGCAGCGTCCGTGTGTTAGTGATCCTTGCTGTTTTCCTTCCGTCCCATCTTTTCAGCCAGGAATATAGAGCCCGAATCCAGGGATTGATTACTGATCCCAACTCAGCAGCCATTGCCGGAGCAAAGGTTACCCTTCGCAATTCTCAAACTGGCGTTTCTACAGAGAAAACCAGTGAAGACAATGGAACATATCGTTTCGATTTTGTTCTGCCCGGAACTTACACAATCAGCGTAGAATCACCCGGATTTACACGATCTATCCGGGAAGGCATCAGCGTTCAGACAGCAGGAGATATTACTGTCGATGTGCAACTCACAGTTGGAAATGTCAACGACTCTGTCACCGTTGAAGCTGGTATCGCAGCCGTAGAATTCACCACAGCAACAATGACAACTACCGTCAATGGAGAACTGTTGAAAGATGTGCCTGTGCTTGCGCGGAATCCTTTCACACTGGCATTACTGGATCCGGCAGTGGTGAACAGATACTGGGATGTTTCTCACCGGAATCCTTTCTACATGTGGTCATCAAACGGACTGGATGTAGGCGGCTCGACGGGTGGTAAAAATGACATGCTGCTTGATGGTGTCCCCTTAGGATATGCAGCGCGTGGAGGCTATAACGCTCCGATGGATGCCGTGCAGGAAGTGGCAGTCCAGCAAAATGCGATTGATGCTGAATATGGTTTTTCCGCTGGTGGAATCCTGAATCTGTCTATGAAATCGGGAACAAACAGTTTCCATGGGACAGCGTATTACTTTGGGCGCAACCCAGCTCTGAATGCGATGACCAACAGGATCAACAGATCTACCAGTGTGGTGAGAAATCACATCTGGGGTGCAGCTGTCGGTGGACCCATCATCAAAAACAAGCTGTTCTTCCATTCCTCTTATGAACAGTGGCGTTCTACCCAACCTCAGAACACCATCGTGACGCTTCCAACTGAACTGGAGCGTGCGGGGAATTTCTCTCAATCCCTTCGACCCGATGGAACAGTGCGACCGATCTTTGATCCGACGACAACCGTGATGAACAACGGAATTGCCAGCCGTCAGCCATTTGCCGGCAACATTATTCCGCAAAGCCGCATCGATCCTACCGGGCAAAAACTGATTAACGATCTGTGGAACCCCAATAACCCCGGAAATGATCTTACAGGTATCGATAACTTCCGAACAACTTATTCATGGTGGTTGAAGTACTGGAATATCAGCGAACGTGCAGACTGGAATATTAGTGACAAACTCCGCTTCTATGGCCGGTTTTCCAAATATGAAACCCGCCTGGACAATCCCAATTATGGAGGAACAATCGCAGTCCGTTCTGATAATGGCGGATTGATGGACGCACTCAACTCGGCAGCGGATCTGCTGTATATGGTCTCTCCGAACACCACCATCAACTTTCGGTATGGGGCCACATACATGGAAGATGATTACGATTCACAGTGGGCCAAGGTACCGGAAAGTGTTTGGGGGAATCTCTTCCCAACCGGGTGGTATAAGCCTGTTCTGGATGTTCTTCCCGGTATTTACTATCCAAACTTTCAGTTCGCTGGAAACGGATCCGTGAGCTCAGGAATGGGGGGCTGGTGGATTGTTCACGGGCGTGTCCATGCACCTTCCATGAGTGTGTCTCACAACCGTGGAATGCATAGTATGAAGTTTGGCGTCCAGCTCCGCCATACCTATGATGCAAATGGAAGTCCCGGACCGGGATCATTCAGTTTTAATGCAATAGATACTGCAAATACATTCCAGAATCCTGACCTGCGAAACAACGGCAATATGTTTGCCTCTGCCCTTCTTGGGGTAGTCAACAGCGGATCAGCAAATATCAATCCACTCTGGAATAACAGCTATCAGCAGTGGGGAGCATACTTCCATGATGATGTCCGACTTTCCCGGCGCGTAACTCTGAATCTGGGAGTGCGATGGGAGCTGGAAACAGCGCCCAGGGATGATAATTACATGTTTTCGCGATATCTGGATCTAAAGAATCCAATACCGGAATTCCAGGCCAATCCTCCTCGAATCCCCGGTGAAGTGGCGAATATTGCGAATATTCCATATCAATGGAATGGTTATTGGAACTTCACCAATCCAACGAATCCTCGTGTTTATCCGACTTTATGGAATTTACTTCCGCGAGCAGGAATTGCCATTCGATTGACGGATACCAGTGCTCTCCGCATTGGGTGGTCACGATATGCAGTTCCACTCAAAGGAACCTGGGCAGAGGGTGGTGGAATTCCCAAACCCGGATACTCTGAATCAACCGGAGTACAGGGATTCATTGAAGGTCGCCCAAGGACATACATCAGTGATCCTTTCCCTGCTTCCAATCCATTGCGAACACCGGTAGGTGATGGATACGGACGATACACGAACCTTGGGAATTCAGTCAGCTGGTTCTCTCAATCAGTGCGAAGACCAATCAATGACAGGTTCAATGTGTCCTATCAACGGATGGTTCCTGGAAAGATCGTCACGGACACAACCTTTTTCATGAACTTCGGTCACAACGCTGTGCCAGCAAATATGTGGGGCGGAATTCAGGCCCAGCAGTTAAACATGAGAAACCCTGACCTGACTTACACATATGGCGCAGCCCTGGATGCTCAGGTGGATAATCCATTTCACAATATACTTCCACCAGAAAAATTCCCTGGCAATCTCCGAAATCCTGAAAAGGTGACTGTTGGATCTCTTCTGGTTCCGTTCCCTCAATACGGATCTCTTACGGAACTTCTGGCACCGGGTTGGTCTAACCGATACTGGGCTATTCAGTTCAAGGCACAGAGAGCCTTCTCCAATGGACTCAGCTTCACTTTCGGGTTCAACTACAATCGCGAAACAAGATCCGAGTGGTTTAACGATATCGATCAGTATGCCAACCGATTCTCCATGATCAATAGCCGTGATCCGTCCACGAACATCCGAATCGCCGGAACTTATCAGCTTCCATTCGGGCGCGGACGCAAGTTTGGCAACAATGCGCATCCTGTGCTGGATGCAGTAATCGGAGGATGGACCACCAGTCACATGTACATGTTCAACAATGGGCCCTTGTTAACGTTTGGAGGAATGCTGGCATCAGGAGATCCACGCATTGATAGTCCAACCCTGGACCGTTGGTTTGATACATCAAAATTCGAACGATTACCTGCATATACTCCACGACTGAACCCCTGGTATTACAGTGGACTTCGTGGACCGGGAATGTGGAACATAGACAGCACACTGTCGAAATACTTCACCATCACTGAACAAACAAAGATTGAGTTCCGGATGGAGTTCTACAACATGACCAATACATTCATGCCCGGTGGAATCAGTACAGATGTGAATAGTTCCAACTTTGGCAGAAGCACCACCATGGCAAACTATGGCAGGGAAATTCAGTATACAGCCCGATTCCATTTCTAAACTTCCCCGCATAACATTTGAGCCCAGCTAAATTCTTATTCAGCTGGGCTTTTCCCTACAATCTCATTTTGTAGCAAACCCGACAGCTTCATGCTAAGAAAGAGGAAAGAGAAGTGAAGTTTGTCTTCTTCCGTGAGCTTTAAGCGCAAATCCTGCCACCGCACTTGCGCAAAATCCAGCAATTGGTTCTCGTTGCTCTTTGAAGTCTCTGCCAGGAGATTTCACCTTGTCGATATGAAATTAAAGCTGAAGCAGTTTCTAACAACAAAGGGTACGTGAATATGCAGACTGATATTATCCAAACACTGAAAACAATCTACGAAGCCTTTCGAACGCGTGATGTGCCGACACTTTTTAATCTGCTGCCCCCTGATTTTGAAATCATCCAGTCTGAAGAAGTTCCCTGGGGTGGGCATTACCATGGACATCAGCAAGCATTTCAATATTTTGGAAAACTGGGAACGCTCGTTAATTCCTCAGTCACAGTAGATAGATTCGTTCAATCCGGAGATCATATTCTGGCCATTGGATGGACCAATGGATCCGTCAATGCCACCGGATATAACTATCGTGTTCCCTTCGTGCATGACTGGAAACTTGAAGGAACCAAGATCCGACACGTACAGTTTTTCATCGATCACCCCACAATGCTGGATGCCCTGAATCAGCCAAGCTGATCGGACCCCAACCTCTCTGAATCTCTCCTGCCAGGAAGCGGCAGAAAACCTGTGTTCATCCTGACTGATAATGGGAGGTTAAGATGGTCCGTCAAATTCTAGCTTCCGTACTGCTGACCTTCTCGGTTTTTGCCCAGGATGGTCCCCCACCAATTGGCAAAGTCGACACTCTGCCTGTCAGCGCCATCAAGCCCGGAATGAAGGCTGTGGCCTGGACAGTATTTGAAGGATCAGAACCCGAATCAGTTCCTATCGAGATTATCGGCCTCTGGAAAAATGCATGGGGCCCCAAGCAGGACATCATCATCGGAAAGATGGGCGGACGAGCTGCCAGAACCAATGTAGCGGGCGGAATGAGCGGCTCCCCGGTCTATGTGGACGGAAAGATGATCGGTGCCGTGGCTTTGCGGCTGAGTATCTTCTCTCCGGATGCTATCTGTGGAATTACTCCGATCGATCTGATGCTGGAAATTAATGATTTCGACCAGTCGAAACCTGCATCAGCCAAACCTGTGGCCCTGAATCTTCCTTCGAATTTCATCCCGCACCAGGCTGTATCCTCTGCTCCGCTCATGACCCCGATAGAAACACCGTTAACACTTTCCGGTTTTCATGAAGAAACATTTCGACAGTTTTCCCCTTACTTCGAGCAAATGGGAATCAAAGCAGTGATGGGCGGTGGTGGCGGCACAAGCTATGACACCAAACCCGCCCCGGACTGGAAAAATTCCTTGCGCCCCGGACAGGCGGTTGCAGGCGTACTGGTTTCCGGGGACATGAGTGTCACCGGCCTCGGTACGGTGACTTATAACGATGGTCATCGTGTCCTTGCCTTCGGGCATCCGTTCTTCAACCTGGGTCCGGTGGAGATGCCGATGAGCAAGGGAGAGATCCTGATGGTCCTCTCCAGCCAGTTCCAACCGAACAAATTTGGAAATGCCACAGAGATTGTAGGAGCGCTGAAGCAGGATCGCCATTCCGGCATTATGGGCATCCTCGGAGAGCAGGCTGCCAATGTTCCGGTCACCGTTAAAGTACGGACTTTCTCTGACGGAACTAACATTCTCAAAGAGAAGGATCTTCGCTTCAATATCTTTGTCCACCAGAAGTGGACCCCTTTCCTGATGATGATGACTCTGTTCAATTCCATCCAGGGAATGAATGATTTTGCAGAAGATTCAACCTATCGGCTGTCGGCTTCCATCGATGTGGATGGGCAGTCTCCGCTCAGCCTGACAACAATGGAAGCGCCTTCCGATACTCCCATTCCGGCCCCGATGGTGCTGGCAGGATGGTGGGCCGAAAAGTTCAACCGACTCTACGGAAATGCAGTGGGCATTCCCAAACTGAAAAAAGTAGATCTGACTGTGGACCTCCTGCCTGAACGTCGATCCTCAGCCATCGACAGTCTCTGGATCTCCTCCGCTGAAGCTCAGCCCGGAGATGAACTGACAGTCAAGGCATTTCTCCGTCCCTATCGCGGCGAAAGAATCGAACGGACGATCACAATGAAACTCCCTGCCGGGCTCCCTAAGGGAGATTACCGGGTACTGGTTTCCGATGCAGGTACTCTGAACCGCTTACAGTCTGCTGCCGGAATGATGAGCAAGTATCTGGATGTTCCGCAAACAGTGTCCCTCATCCAGCAGGAACGCTCCAATCACAAACTTTACTTTTCGCTTGTACATCCACGCCCCACACTCTATCTCGAAGACAAAGCGCTTCCGAACCTTCCTGCCTCTGTCATGAATGTTCTTCAATCACAGAAGACCACAGGTCGGCCGCTGCTGAGCTCGGGAGAAACCGCAACAGAGCAGATCGCGCTGAATTTTGATCAGGTCATCACTGGCAGCGCATTTGTGAAAGTCACTGTGAAATAGTTCGCCAAAGAATTGATGAAAAATACTCTTCGCCTTGCGCTGTTTGCAGCAGCATGCACATCCATTGTTCTGGCTGTCCAGACAAGAACCTGGTCTCAAAGCGAGCAGGCAGATTATGAGAAGGCAACTCTGAAAGGAGTAGCACTTCGTAGCGATGGGCTGCTCACAGTTGCTCCACAACTAAAGGATGTTTATGATCCTTCAGTCCCTTATCTCTGGTCCGTGGTTCAGGACTCGAAAGGGAATATCTACTCTGCGGGTGGAGGGTCCGGTGGCAGCACTGTCTCCGTATACAAAACAGATACAGCCGGAAGAGGGTCAAAGTTTGCGGATCTGGAAGGGCTGGAGATTCAAAGTCTGGCCATCGACAGCAAGGATCGTCTCTTTGCCGCAACTTCCCCCAACGGAAAGGTCTGGCAGATTACAACCAATGGAAATGTACAGCCTTTCTATGATCCCAAAGCAACCTACATCTGGGGCCTTGTGACCACATCCAATGGAACACTCTTTGTCGCAACAGGAGATCAGGGTGAAATCCACAAGGTTTCACCGGATGGCAAAGGATCTGTGTTCTACAAAATGGAAGATGCCCATGCGCGCTCCATTGCAGCGGATGCGAAGGAAAATCTCTACATCGGAACAGAACCCTCCGGTGTTGTCCTGCGCGTGACGCCAAAGGGTGAAGGCTTTATCCTGCACCAGACATCCAAACGTGAAGTCACAGCAATCCGGATCGGTTCAGATGGCATTGTGTATGCCGCTGCCACTGGAACCAAACAAGGGCCCACTGTGGTTCCAACTGCTCCGGCCACTACAGCTACAGCAAAACCAGCTGCTGGAGCTGCCCAGTCCGGTGCACCTGCTACACCAGCTGCGCCTCCCATTCTGCGTCCTGCCGGAGTAGGCATTGGCGGAGGTTCAGAGATTGTCCGCATTGATGCGGATGGAGCACCGCACACGATCTGGCAGCATGCCACTGATGTTGCCTACTCTCTTGGTTTTGATGAGTCCGGCAAGCTGCTGATCGGAACCGGAAATAAAGGTTCCATCTATCGCGTCGACTCGGCAGTCAACTATACTTTGCTCACTTCGTCCACTCTGGGACAGGTCACCGGATTCACTACACCTCGTCAGGGAATCATTTATGCCGTAACTGGAAATGTCGGAAAAGTTCTGCAATTGGGTCCGGGACTGGAAGCCCAGGGCACGGTAGAGAGTGAAGTTTTTGATGCTGGATCTTTTTCCTACTGGGGACGCATCCATCTGGATTCTGTTGCGAATGGCGCATCCGTCACAATCGAGACACGAAGCGGAAATGTGGATCGACCACAGAAAAGCTGGAGTGCATGGCAGCCGTTGAAAGATTCCGGAATCACTTCTCCTGCCGCACGATTCCTGCAATGGCGCGCCACCATGAAGCCAGCCGGTGCGCAGTCCCCGGCAATCAGCGGAATCGATGTGGCTTGGATGGCAAAGAATATCGCTCCACGCGTAGAAGCGGTGGAAGCCACTCCGGCAAACTACCGTTTTCCAGCTCCTGCCACGTCCATCACCAGTTCTTCCCGTACCCTGTCACTTCCCCCTCTTGGACGACGGTCCAGGTCAGCATCCTCATCCAGCAGTTCTTCTGACTCCTCAGTGATTCTGACCTATGCCAAGGGATCAGCAGGTATCCGCTGGAGTGCTGGAGACGACAATGACGACACACTGATTTACAAGGTTGAGATTCGGGGAGTAGCAGAAACTACTTTCAAGCTACTCAAGGAAAATATCCGTGAGCGATTTGTCACCTTTGATTCCACAGCATTCCCGGACGGGGAGTATGTTGCACGAATCACCGCCAGTGATGCTCCCGACAATATTCCCGGTGAAACACTCAGCGGAGATCTTGTCAGTGCATCATTTCTCGTCGACAACACGCCGCCAGCGATTACCAACCTGGGCGCGCAGCCCTCCGGAAACCAGTTGCGTCTGAATTTTCATGCAGCAGATGCGCTGAACTGGATCGCACGGGCAGAGTATTCCATCAATGGTGGAGAATGGACCGTCATTCATCCGAAGAATCGTCTTTCCGATGCAAAAGAACTCGACTACAGCGTCCTTCTGGATCGCCCACAGCCGGGAGAAATCAGCATTGCTGTTCGGGTAACGGATGATTTCGACAACCAGAGCGTGAACAAGGTTGTGGTGAAATGATTCCGCAGCTGAGCCCTGAAGAAGCACGGGTGTTGGGATCTCTGATCGAGAAGGATCTCGCCACTCCTGAATACTATCCCCTGACTCTGAACGCACTGGTCATGGCCTGTAATCAGAAGACCAGCAGAGAACCGATTACGGCATATGAGGAAGATTTTGTCCGAGAGGTCCTGCGAGGTCTTCAGACAAAGGGGCTGACTGTGGAAATTCAGGGAGGCCGTGCGCATAAGTACGATCATCGTCTGGGCGCTCGCCTGAACCTGGGCCGAGGAGAACTGGCACTGCTGACAGTCATGCTTCTGCGTGGACCACAGACACTGAACGAACTTCGGGAGAGAACCTCCCGCATGCATCGTTTTGAGGACGCCGATGCGATCCTTTCAGCCTTCAGACGACTGCCCGAGGGAATGGTCCGGGAGCTGGAACGGCGTCCGGGCTGGAAGGAAACACGCTGGACGCAGCTGATGACTGAAGAGTCATACCTCGCACCGGAAGCACCTTCCACATATGCTGCCCCGGAACGTACACCGCAGGATAATGGAAGTATGAGTACGCAGTTAACGATTGCCGGGCGCACATTCCGTTCCCGCCTGATGATCGGAACAGGAAAGTATCGCAGCTTCCCGGAGATGGCCCATTGCCATGATGCCAGTGGAGCTGAAGTGGTCACAGTCGCAGTCCGGCGTGTGAATCTGTCAGACAAATCACAGGAATCTCTGCTGGACTATATTGACCGGTCCCGCTATTTTATTCTTCCCAATACCGCCGCCTGCTATACAGCAGAGGATGCCATTCGAACCGCACGGCTAGCTCGTGAAGCGCTGGATACGGAATGGGTGAAGCTGGAAGTGATTGGCGATCAGCAGACACTCTTCCCCGACAATGAAGGTCTGCTGGAAGCGACCCGTGTGCTGGTAAAGGAAGGATTCATCGTCCTCCCTTACACAACAGATGACCTGATCAATGCCCGTCGCCTGATCGATGCCGGTGCAGCTGCAGTGATGCCACTTGGCGCTCCGATTGGAAGCGGCATGGGAATCCAGAACATCACCAACCTTCGCATTCTGCGGGAGATGATCACGGAAGTACCTCTGATTGTCGATGCAGGTGTTGGAACAGCTTCTGATGCCTGTGTCGCCATGGAACTGGGTTATGACGGGGTTTTGATGAATACTGCCATTGCAGAAGCAGATGATGCTGCAGCCATGGCTACGGCTATGCATCATGCTGTTCTGGGCGGTCGCTTTGCGTTTGAAGCAGGCCGGATGCCTAAACGGCTCTATGCTTCGGCTTCCAGTCCTTTGTCCGGGACGATCCGCTAACTTTTCAATGAAATTCTGGCGGAGATCTCAGTCTCCGCCAAAGAAACGTGCAAGGGATGCTGTCGAGCTCACAGTGATGGAAAACGTATTGTTGAACTCGAAGATCCTGCCATTCCGCTGCCCTAGAAACTGATTGAGGTAAGCAACCTCAATATTCACCTTCTTCTTTGTCGAGTATCCGATTCCTGCCGAAAGCCGGTTCTGATCAAAAGGGCGCGCGCCATAGTTGGGAGCAATTCCAATGAGGATCTCATCGTAGACGGGAATGTACCATTGGGTGCTCTGGTCCGCCCGTTTCTTCAGAGGAAAATCAGCTTTCACGAAATACCGGAATCGATTCTGATAAGTCCATGACTGGTCCGGAGTCTGTGGATAACGGACATACCGCTGCTCCATCCGGAACCGATGCTGGACAGGGATGTTGTGTGGCTTATGTTTCAGCAGAACTTGTTGATAAATCCGATGTTCGGGGAAATTTTTCCGATTCGGGAAATCGCCGTAAGGATGAGTATCGATATAGGCATACCCCAGAGTGAACATTACTGAATCATTCAGAGAATAATTAACTCCTGGCCGTATGATGAACTGCTGTGCACTGGGTGCCAGATCCGCTCTGCGCCACTGGGAATCCAGATGGACTCCCCATTTTCCCTTTATTTGATGATCGCCTGTGTAGAAATACCAGGCATGAGAGTTGAAATCCATAATCCTTGAAGGATTTTCCTGTGCAGACAGTACATGGGCCGTCAGCAAGAGCCCCAAAAGCCATCGCATATATCTATATAAAATATATTAACAAATCTTAACAATTTAGATACAAAGTTGTAATGTCAAATACTACTTCGGAAGTTTTGAAGGAGTGATCTCTCCACCGCCAAGACTGGCATAGGATTCTTTCACTTTAGACACGGTATTGCCATCGAAAACAACAAAAGTGATCTTTCCGGGAGCCTGTCCGTAGACCCACTCCTCAAACTCCAGGCCATCCTTCATTTCCCGGGATTTGAAGCGGGGCGGACCAGCTACAATCACAACCTGTTCCTTGTCCATCCCCTCGATAATCCGTTGATCCTTGATCGCCTGCTGAATTTCGGGAGGGAGATTTTCGACATAGGATTCTGTGGCAGACCGCTTGTCAAATTCAAAGAGAACAGCGAGGTACTCTTTGACCTTTGAAACCTCCAGCTCGGCTTCAAGAGGTTCATCGAATTTCAGAATGACTGTTGTTCCGTTTGCGATCTGGCCGGATCCCACGGGACGCATGGTGCCGCGGTTTCCAGATCCCATGCCAACCTGGATACGATCCCGCCAGCTTCTGCCATCCTTCAACCCTCCATTGATCTCAAAGACAATGTCTTCCTTGTTGATGGTCACCTTGGTGAACTGGATCTGGTCACCAACTTTAGCAGCTTCCCCACGCTGCTCGAATGCCTTATCCCAGTTGGTTTTCAGGATTTCCCCAGTGGTATTCACTTCGAGGGGTTTTTTGGAACGGGGAAGGGCGATTTTAGCGGTTCCGTACTCAGCTGTCAGACCACGGATCAGGCGCAGGCGGTCTTCATCTGTAATTTTTTCGGCATAGATCAGTGCAGCCGGAATCATCAACAAAGAGATCGTGCGTAAGAGTGTCACTCTTCCTCCTGACCGGCCTCCCGCAGCAGAAAGGGCTTCTGCACCATCACTGGTGCCTTCCATAAATACCAGACTAACAAGGGCAAGACAAAAAGGGTAAGCAGGCTTCCCTCCAGGCCATAGCCGCCTCCACTCCACAATGTTCCGGCACTCCAGACCATCTTGTATCCGGTGACGCTCATCGTGAATCCGCTGACATTCACCCCAAACAGTGGAAGAGCCCAATTCCATCCGAAATGAACACCGATGGGGAGCCAGAGATCTCCACTGCGAATGAAACAGAGGCCGAAGAGAACACCCCAGAGGAACGTATTGAAGAGTGCCAGGTATGTCACATCAGGGTTTCCGGAATGCGCCCAGGCAAACAGAACCCCGATGGGAAGAACAGTGGCGAAAGTGCCCCATCGCTTCAGCAGCAACTGGAAACCATATCCACGGAAAAGCATCTCTTCGCCCACTGCCCCGATCAGAAGAATGATGGAGACAAAGATGAAACTGGCTATGGTTCCCGGCTGTTCGGGAGAGGCCTCCAGCGTGGCCATGCCCGTCAGGAGAGGGATACCGGCACAAAATGCAGCCGCACCAAATCCACCCAGAAACCCGATGAAGCTATTCCGCCCGGTGGCCGGAGAAAACTGAAGTCCGATATCGGAGAATTTCCCCCGCTCATAGATGCGCAGGGTAAAGGCATTGGCCAGTGCAGCTGCCGTAAAACTGGAGACTGCTCCTGTCACCAGTGCGCCAGCCCAGGGAGACAGAAATGCCCCCATGAGCATCAGGGTGATGATTTCGATGAAAACAAAGACGACAACCCGAACACCCAGGTTGGGCTTTTTATTGGGACGCTTATCCCTTGTCACTGATGCGGACACGGACTCCATGAGGGGCTACCTTCACGGGTAACACAGTTGCACCTTCAGCGGTGATGGCTGCAGCAACTTTTTCTTTTGCTCCACGATCCACCAGAAAGAAGACGCATCCACCGCCACCGGCACCACACACCTTGGCGCCACGGGCACCTTTGGATTTTGTGACGTCGATCAGGCGATCAATCAGAGGAGTAGTGATTCCGGGAGCATTCTTTCTCCGGAAGCTCCATTCCTGGCGAAGAAGCTTTCCTGCTTCCGACCAATCAGCTTTTTCCACTGCCACGCGCATGGACTGCGCAATGGATGAGATCTTTTCAAAGTTCCGGAAAACCGTCTTATCCCCATCGATATGGGCTTTCATGACTTCCCAGTTATTGATCCCGGAATTGCGGGGAAGGCCGGTATAAGCCAGAACGATCCGCTCATTGAAATCATCCAGATCTGCTTCGATTCCATGCCGGATCAGACCCGCCACTCCCAGTTCCAGTGCACCAACGCCTCCGTACAGAGCCGGGTAATAATCCTGGGATCCAGTGGGAACATTGATGACCTGAGCTTCAATATTCTGGGCAACTTCCCGCACACGTTCCAGGGAGTAGCCTGTTCCGGTCAGTTTATTGAAGGCACTGACAATGGTAATCAGCAGTGAGGATGAACCGGAGATCCCTGCACCTGCCGGCGATTCTGATTTGGTCCAAAGCTCAAATCCACCGGGAATGATCGGGGCAAAATGACGAATCGCCCAAGCATGGAGAGCCAGCTTGTACTTTTTGGCATCCACCAGTGCCTGAATGGAAGGGAATGTTTCAGAGACATTAAGATCTTCTGAAGAAAGAACGACCTGCTTATCCTTGCGCAGAGTAATGCGGCAATGGGTAAACCGATCCAGGGCGAAATTTACAGTAACTGCCCCCGGGTGATACAGATACAGGGGCCAGATATCCAGAGTACCGCCGGCTAAATCAACACGGCAGGACGAACGCGCAGTGACAATCATGAGGGAACAGTCAGAAGAATCTATTCTTCAGCTTCGGCGTCAGGAGTTTCAGCAGCAGCTTTTGCTTTAGCAGTGGTCTTTGTCGCTGCCTTTTTGCGGGAAGCCCTTTTCTTTTCTGCGGGAGGTTGGCGATCACTCTTTTTCAGTGTCGGGAGCACGATAGCCAGGACAAATTTCTTTTCGCCGTGCTCATCAAACTTGATGGTGATTTGTTCCTCAGTGCAGGCGAGAACAGATCCCAAGCCGAACTTATTATGCTCAACCTGAGCACCTACCGCGAATGCGGGCTTACTTGCCATTCTGATAGTTTCCTCTAAATATATACTAGCATTGAAGATATAAAGTTGTCGAGTCTGCCGGAACGCTTCCGCCCCGTGCCACGTCAGACGTCATGTCAGAACGGAAACCACCATGCGTCGATTCATCATTACAACACTATTACTCAGCTGCGCGGCCTTTGCGCAGGATCGCCTTGATCGTTGGGCAGCAGTTCTGCAAGAAGAGCCTGTCGTAAAGAAAGTATCTGAAAGACATCAATTAATGGCTCAGGAAGGTCTGGATGCCAAAGCATTGGTCCTGGCAAAACAGACCGCAGTTCGGAGTGCAATCGAAGCCCAGCAGGTAAAAGTTTTTGATGCCAGCCAGACGTTGGTCAACGCCATTTACTTCACCGGAAATGAGAGTGAGGCGGCACGGGTCCGAAGTCTCCCCGGTGTGGCTTATGTGACACGACTGCGTGCCTATAAGGCACTGGCCGACGATAAGGCAGTGCAGCTCGTACAGGCACCCCAGGCATGGAATTCCTTTGGTGGACCGTCGAATGCTGGCGCAGGACGACGGATCGGCATCATCGATTCCGGAATCGATCAGACACACCCTGCCCTGATCGATGAATCGTTAACGCCCCCGGAAGGGTTCCCCCGTGGCTCAGATCTGGGCAATACCAGCAAGAAAGTCATTGTCGCCCGCAGCTACGTAAACATGATCGCGGCCGGAGAGCCTTCTTTCTCCCGTCCAGATGACCTGAGCGCCCGTGACCGCAGTGGCCATGGCACCGCAGTCGCCGTCCTGGCAGCGGGATTCCAGACCAGTGGGCCAGCCGCAACCATTTACGGAACAGCCCCTAAAGCGTTTCTCGGTAACTACAAGATCTTCGGCTCACCCGGAGTGAATGACATCACTTTCGACAATGCCATTGTGAAAGCACTGGAAGACGCACTTGTCGATGGGATGGACGTCGTGACACTCAGCCTGGGACATCCTGCCAGTTGGGGGCCTTATGACACCGGAAATATCTGCGGCAAGATAGCGACAGATTCCTGTGACTTCCGTGCTGCTTACGTGAATTATGCTTCATCCTCTGGAATGGCTGTTGTAGTGGCAGCAGGAAACTCTGGCGATGATGGCTTCAATTATCCAGCCCTTGGCTCCATCAACACTCCCGGCACTGCGCCTGCTGCAATCACCGTGGGAGCGTTCACTAACGCTCACGTCTATCAACAGACTGCCAGCGTGGAAGGAGCAACACCCGGTTCTCCCCTGAACCAGATCGACGTCCGTTTTGGTAGTGGACCAGTGCCACAGGCGCCACTGGTGGCTCCCGGCATCAGCGTCACTTCCATTGGGGATAACGGTAAGGCATGCCGCCCCTTGGGAAACAATACCCTCAACGGCTATATCGTCATCATTCAACGGGGAGACTGCCTGCTGGAAACCAAAATCATCTATGCACAGCGAGCGGGAGCGGTCGGCGTCATCATCGAACAATACGATGGTTATGAAGGAGTATTCCCCGCCGAAGGACTTTCCGGAACCGGCATCCCTGCGGTAATCATGGGCAGTGCAAACGGCAAGGCCCTGCGCGAATTTCTTTTCCATCGTCGGGATGCCCTTATCACCCTGAACCCCGCCTTCCGCCAGAAAGACGCCCCTGCCGATGAGATCGCCTATTTCTCATCACGAGGACCCGCGCTCGGAACCATGGGAATCAAACCCGAACTGACAGCGCCGGGCACTGACCTGTATACCGCAACTCAATCCTATGATCCGAATTCCGGACTTTACTCATCAGACCGTTTCCTGAGTGTTCAGGGAACCAGTTTTGCGGCTCCGTTTGTGGCAGGCGCCGCCGCCATGGTGAAGCAGAAAAATCCTGGGTGGGCAGCAGCGCATGTCAAAAGTGCCCTGGTGAATTCAGCGAATCCAAATAACATCATTGATTTCGATTCCAATGGAACTCAACATACTGCAAATGTCTCTGCTACGGGTGCAGGAAAACTGGATGCAGCAGCAGCACTGAATGCAACCATCACTGCTTCTCCGGCCACTATTTCTTTCGGAGTCCTGAATCAGGGATTTGGAGATCCCCAAGGTCTTCTCATCACGAATACAACGAATAATCCCGTCAATCTGAATATCGCCGTCCAACCGCGAGAGCAGGATGGCTACGTAAGAGTTGTTGTCTCCCAACCATCTTTCAGTCTTGCAGCAGGGCAGACCACGCAACTGGCTGTTCGCGTAGAAGGGCAAAGATATCCCAATCCCGGAAGCTATACGGGTTTTCTGATTGTGAGTGGAAGTGGACCGGAAATCCGGATTCCCTATCAATACCTGATGGGCGATGGAGTTCCTCACAACATCTACCCACTCACCAACAACGGATTTATCGGAACTCCCGGTCGTGTTTATGATCGCTGGAACAATCCGTTTCTGGCGAAAGTGACCGATCAGTATGGTGCTCCGGTGGTGGGTGCAAATGTCCGCTGGCAGGTGATCAGTGGAAGCGGACACATTCAGGAAGCTGCCCAGCAGACGGATGTCTACGGCATTGCAGACGCCGGGATTCAACTGGGACCCGAACTGGGAGAACAGGCATTCCAGGTGGAAATCGGGAATCTCCGGCAGATCTTCAACGGACGCACTATTCTTCAACCAACCATTCGTACAGATGGTGTTCAGGATGCAGCCAATGGCCTGATTGGTGAAGGCCTGGCGCCAGGTTCCTACATCTCCATTTACGGATCAGGACTCTCAGAGACGACCAAGGTCTTCTCCACCGGATATCTGCCTCTATCACTGGCCAATGTCAGCGTCAGTTTTGATGTCCCTTCAGCTGGCATCAGCGTACCCGGACGCATTCATTTCGTTTCGGATGGACAGGTAAATGTGCAGATCCCCTGGGAACTACAGGGACAAACTTTTGTCCAGATGAAGGTTTCCATTGGAGACTGGTCCAGCGCTGTCTATACTGTGCCGCTGAATGAATACTCTCCGGGTGTATTTGAGTACGATGATGCAACTTCCGGCCATCGCCTGGCCGCTGCCCTGGATCAGAACAATCAGGTGATTACCGGCGTGAACCCTGTCGGAAAGGGAGACATCGCCCAGTTGTTCATCAATGGACTCGGCAGGACGTCCAGCCAGCCAGCCAGCGGAGAAGCATCTCCGGGAGAAAATCTGGCCTATACACAGGCCATCCCTACGGTGACCATTGGTGGACACAATGCACCTGTACAGTTCAGCGGACTCGCACCGGGGCTAGTTGGGCTGTACCAGGTGAATGTCCGAATTCCTGTTGAAGCTCCCTCAGGTATCCAGCAACTGAACGTTTCAATTGGAGGAGTAGGCTCGCAAAATTCCCAGATTGCTGTCAAATAGGAAAGTTCCGTACAGAACGCTTATACTTGAGGGGTTAGGTCGTCATGCTGGATATTCGAACAAAACTCCAGGAAGAGATCAAAGCTCTCGAGTATGAGTTGCGGAATGAGCTTCCTCGTGAAATTGCTAAAGCCAGAGCGCACGGCGATCTGAGCGAAAACGCGGAGTATCACGCTGCCAAAGAGCGGCAGTCTTTCGTGAGCGCTCGCCTTGCGCAACTCCATTCCCGGCTCAAGGACATGTCCTTTGTGGATCTCAGCAAGATTCCCACCGATCGTGTCGGCCTGGGAAGCGTCGTTGTTGTCTATGACAGCGACAAGGACGAAGAGATCACTTATGAACTGGTCACTAGTGAAGACAGTGACGCAGCAAAGGGGAAAATCTCTACCGGTTCCCCGATTGGCCGTGGCCTACTGGGTAAGGTAGTGGGAGAAGAAATCAAGATCCAGATTCCTGGGGGTGCCCGGACAATGGAAATTCTGAAACTCACCACCATCCACGACGTAAAATAGGAAAAGTTGTTGTCAGATCAGAAAAAGTCGGCCCTCTCGTTCACTAAAGGAATTGGGGATGCGTGTAATGCCATCATACGTCTGATTGTCCGCGGACTGGCTCTCTCCAAAATTCATCCAAACGTACTGACATTCGTTGGACTTCTGATTAACATCTGGGCAGCGGTTTTACTGGCGAAAGGTCAGTTTCCCTGGGCCGGACTGGTGATTATCGGAGCAGGTATCTTTGACATGGTGGACGGCAGAGTTGCAAGAGCCACCAATCAGGTCACTCACTTCGGCGGTTTTTTTGACTCAGTCATTGACCGTTATTCCGACCTCGCACTGCTGATGGGGCTTCTTGTCTACTACGCCTCAATCAATCGTAATTTTTACGTTGTCCTGACTGCGGTTGTCATGGCTGCAACTGTCATGACCAGCTATACCCGTGCACGCGCGGAAAACGTCATTCCCCTGTGCAAGGTAGGTTTCATGGAAAGGCCGGAAAGAGTCGTCCTGCTGATTATCGGTGCCCTGTTTGATCGCATGGCTCCGGTCCTCTGGATCATTGCCATCCTTGGGAACCTTACAGTAATTCACCGCATGATGTTTACCTGGGGGGAAACAAAGCATCTCGAAGACGCCCAGTTACGTCCCGCCCAGGAAAACAGTCATAGCATCACCTAAGCATCTTTATTGTTTTGAAGCTGGTCTGCGATTCTCTGCATCCGTCGGGGTACGGTCAGTCAGCTTCTTCTTCCCGCCGGAACGCTTCTCCAGTTCAAACGCATCATACAGACGCCCACGCGCGGTTCTCGCTTCATAGGTCAGCTTCGAACCATTGATCCGAATGATCTGATACAGCTGTGTATCTTCTGCACGGCGATACATCCAGTCCCGTTCCGTCAGGTCATACATCTTGGAACCACCCACGCTCACGACATAAACCGTTCCCTGATCTTTAGGAGCAGATTCACTTCCGATCAGGCGGCTGCGGCTATAGGTATGGTCATGGCCAGTCATGACCAGATCCACGCCGTATTTGTCGATCACAGGCTTCCAGAGTTCGCGTAATTCTTTGTTGTCACGATTCCTTGCCGTGCTGAAGATCGGATGATGGAAGGTAAGAACAGTCCACTGATTCGGATTATTCTGCAGCAAGTGATCCAGCCATGCCGCCTGTTCAGCCTGATTCTGATTGGAGTTCAGTGAGATAACCCGAACACCCTGAATGTCGTAGTAGTAGTTAGTTTCTCCCAGCCCTGTGACACCGTTTTCGGGAAGCGTGAACTGAGGAAGCCAGTTGCGGTTCAGTCCCCGTTCCCCGGTATTGAGCTTTCCGTATTCATGATTTCCCGGGGTCGGAATACTGGGAATGGTCTGATTGATCCAGCCCGCTGCACGATGCCATTCGCCCCACTGCTCGTCTTTTTCCGAAGTGTTGATGAGATCACCTGCATGGATAATAAACTTCGCACCGGGAGCTGCTGCATAGCTTGCCCGCAGCACTCGCGACCAGAACTCATAAATTCCAACCTGAGCATCCCCAAAATAGATAAACTCCAGGGGCTCTGGTTTGTTGGAAGGAGTGGTGAAGGTAGCCCACTCACTGAAATTATCTCCGTCACCGACACGGTATACATAGCGGGTAGAAGGCGTCAGCCCTTCAAACTTCACTGAATGATAGAGAGCATCTCCGAGATTGGTTGATAGCTTTTCGGTTTCAGCAGCTACGTCTCTTGCCCGCTTCGGAAATACGGGACCATCTTCATCAATCGCGATCTGTCCAAGAGCCTTCTTCACACTGGTGTCTGTCCGCCAGGTAACAGCCTGAGTGGTAGCCGGATCAGCAGCCCATGTCAGGATAATGCGATCCGGTTGTGGAGATGGAGCATGCAGTTTCTCAGGAGGGATCGTCTGAGCCGGCAATGAAAGTGACAAGGAGGCAAGAAAAAAGGCCCGCACTGTAAAGTGCGAGCCGAAAGAGTAGTTGAATTTTTTCATCTGGTTTTTAGAACTGTAGTTTCAGAGACAACTGGAAGAACCGGGGAAGGTTGGTCTGGTCACCCGTTCCAATAATTCGTCCAAAGTTCCCGTTATTTACATCTCCATTGACACGGTTGTACCACTGGGCAGTGTTCGTTGCATTGAGAGCCTCAGCGCGGAAGGTGAGCCCAACCCTGTCATAGATCTGCATCCGCTTCATCAGAGACAGATCCAGATTTTTAATTCCTGGCTGTCGAACTGAAGTCATTCTGCTGGACCAGGTTCTGAGAGTGTTGGCTGGACGAGAAGTCCATGCAACTGGCTCGTCCGCTGATGCGCAGTTCACACGAGCACCAGTGCTGGACATTGTGCAGTTGTTAAACCAGCGATCCAGGCTCTGGTTTTCCAGCGTGGGAGTCACTCCAGTGGAAACTGTATTCGCATGGAGTGCAATCGGCATTCCGCTCTGGAGACGTGCAATTCCACTGATGCTCCATCCGCTGATGATGTACTTCACAACACTCGGGGAATCAGAGAAGAATTTCTTTCCCTGTCCGAATGGCAGTTCATAGACAGCATTCAGCTGAAGACTCTGGGGAACATCCCAGGGTGCAACTGCTTTTTCCAGGTGAGAGTCCTGTGCGTTTGCATACCCCATCTGCTCCATTGTCTTGGAGTAAGTATAGGAAAGACTGGCGCTGAGGCCATTGGCCATACGACGCGCCAGCATGAACTGGAATCCGTTATAGCGGGACTTTCCTTCGTTGCGATAGAGTTCTGTGATTCCTGCAAACTGCGGGAACGGACGAAGAAGCTGCGACCTCACAACAGTGGGAGCATTCAGGAAGGTACCGGGAACCATTCCTGCCATTGGATTCGGCACGCTCTCTCCCAGATACTGTGCGCCCAACTTCATATCTTCCGCTGAAATCTCATTGATGGAACGTGAGACGGCCAGACCACTGACACTGTTGCCAACATATCCAACTGTCATCAGGAAGCGACCCGGCAGTTCTCTCTGCAATTCAATTGAGTACTGATGGGTGTAGGGCAGCTTGCGGTCTACATTCGCAAAGCTCACAGGCAATCCCATTCCGGAAGCCAGCCCGAGGGAACTGCCCACCGGGGACAGCAAACCATTAGGGAATGGATTATTGATCAGGTTTTCCGGAATACCAGTCCGGACAGAGGTAATCATATCTGTGCGCTGATTAAATCCGAAAGCAATTGGTGGTTCATCAAATGTCTGAGCGTACATCAAGCCATAGCCACCACGAAGAACTGTCTTGTCATTCAGACGATACGCAACACCAATGCGGGGAGCAAAGTTATTGGCATCTGTCTTGTAGCCACCACGTGGCGCGCCATTGACCCCAGCGTAAACTGGTCCGCCTTTAAGATCCAGACCTAGTACCTGCAAGGGGCTTGGTGTCGTTCTGTCGAAACCGTGAAGAATGGAGTTAAACCGCTCTGTGACAGGGCCGCGCAGATCCCAGCGCACACCAAAGTTCAATTTCAGCTTGTCGGTGACTCGGAAATCATCGTGCACATAGTAAGAGAGCATGTGCTGCTGACGAGCAGGCTGCGTGTATACATCAATGTATCCACTGGTAGGTGCACCCAGCAGGAAGCTGGCAATGGAGTTACCTGTTGTCGAGTTGATCGCCTGCGGATTCGAACCAGTCATCAGTTGATCGAAGGAGAAATCGCCGGCAGAGAAGCCCGGATATTGTGAATTGTTACGAATGAGTCGCCATTCTCCACCTGTCTTCAGCGAGTGACGTCCCATTGTTTTATAAATGGATGCCTGAGCTGAAGTGGTCTGTGAGATGGGATCAACATTGGTTGGCTCAGATCCTGCGCCATTGTAATTTGCCCATCGGAATGAAGGGAAAACATCAGATGACTGGGACTTATACAAGGAAGAGAATCCAAGACTCGCTACATCAAAATTATTGGCTGCAGAAAATCCCCCTGCGGACTGGAACCGGGCAAGGCCTCCACGGATATCCAGCACAGTTGTCGGATTGATCATGTGAGTGAGCTGAACAACTGCATTGTGATTGTCACGAGTGAACGGGCTGTTGGATGTTGTATCGGCAACGTTGTATGCACCGGTTGTGGAGTAACGGTATCCACGTGTTTCCTGCAAAGCATTGCGGGAGTACCGAACAAACATGCGAGTACTTTCAGAGAAGTTGTAGTCGCCGCGTCCGCTGTATTCCGGATAAATATCCACAAACTTCCGGGAATTGCTGTTTGAAGCGAAATTATTCAGACCCGTCATCGGATGACCTGCAACATTCGGCTCTGGAATGAAACCCAAAACATTGCGAGCCACTGGATTGATCATCGCAGTGGGAATCACGTTGCCCACAAATGGATCACGCTTAAAGGCTCCACCTTCCACACGGGTCGAGAAGGGATCGTAGATGATAGCCTGCGCACCATTGGTCAGACGAGTCTGCGAGAAATCTCCTGTCCGTTGCAGCATTGTAGGCACCGAAACGCTAAAAGGATCTGGAATCGCCTGGCGAATCTGCTCATGTCCAAAGAAGAAGAACAACTTGTTCTTGATGACCGCACCACCAACTGATCCACCAAAGGTATTGATATTGGAGGACTGGCGAGGAACACCATTGCGGTTACTGTTAAATGTATTGGCGTTCAGAACCGTGTTCTGGAAATACTCAAACAGTGATCCATGCCATTCATTCGCACCACTTTTTGTCGTGATATTTACTACACCACCTGTGGTTCCACCATACTGGGCGTCGTAGACAGTTGTCTGTACACGCAGTTCATCTGTGGTCTCTGACTGGGGAATAAAAGTGACAGAATAAGCACGCCCGAGAGCAGTTACACCATCAACCAGTACTTCATTCATCTGGGGCCGTCCACCATTGATGGACATTCCACCGCTACCACCGATGTCGAACGGACGAAGCCGCTGCACTCCAGCAGTGACTGCCACACCGGGGGCAGTCCAGGCCAGCGCAATGATATTTCGGCCTTGCAATGGAGTGGACTCGACACGACGGGAATCAACAGTCAGACCACGATCGGCTGTTTCTGCTTCCACAACACCGGCGTTTGCTTCCACCGTCATACTCTGTGCCACATCACCGATACTCAACTGAATATCGAGTGTTGCTTTTTCAGCGACCTGAAGATTCAGGCCCTGCTGAATGCTTCGCTGAAACCCTTCCTTTTCAGTAGTCACGGTGTACTCACCAGGGTTCAGGAAAAGAATCTGATAAAAACCATCCTGGTTGGTAGTGGTGGGCGTTACGGCTCCCGTAGCAGTTGCACGGGCCGAAACGGTTGCCCCTGCAACACCAGCTCCAGAAGGATCTGATACCTTACCAGCAAGTGTGGCGCGGAATTCCTGTGCAGAAAGAGCACAACAGGAAAGGAATAGACTCAAAACTATTTTTCTTGATAAAAGCTGCATTCACGATTCCTCATCTTTGGCGGATGGATGATACGAATGTTTGTTTACGGCCTGGATTTCTCCAGAGACTCAGACATGCATCAACCGGTCGGACCAAACTTTTAGCATTTGAGAGTTGTTCGAATAAAAGAAACCGACGAGAAACAAGCAGCAGACATGAGAAAATTCCGCTCAAAACCCTGCACCTGACTCACCAACCCCACTGAAGCGAAACTAATTTTTAGCAGTTGAAAGTAAAAATTGGATGAACAGAATTTTGTCGCAGCGTGAGCACGCTAGATTTTTTATTCAGCTTTACAGCATACGCTTCATATCATTTCAATGGTTCATCCATTTTCAATTCAGCCGAAATATCCGGCATCATGAATAAGTAGCTTCTGCATGAATCTTCCTCTGATAGAAATCCGTGACCTTCATTATTCCTATGAAGACGGAACACAGGCATTATCTGGAATCAATTTTTCACTCCATGAAAATGAGACGGTTATCCTGCTAGGTGCAAATGGATCAGGAAAAACAACATTTCTCCTTCATCTGAATGGTCTGCTTCAAGGCACTGGCACAGTGAAAATTTGTGGAATGTCTCCAGGATCAGAAACAAAATCAGAAATTCGAAGAAACGTGGGGATTGTATTTCAGGATGCGGATGAGCAGTTATTTATGCCGACAGTTCTGGAAGATGTGGCATTTGCACCCTTGAATCAGGGGATGCCACCATCACAGGCAGAGGAAAAGGCTCGAATATTACTTGATCAGGTGGGATTAAAAGAGCAGGCGATGCGTGCTCCCTATCATTTAAGTTCGGGAGAAAAAAGACGTGCTGCCATTGCGGGTGTTCTGGCAATGGACCCCTCAGTATTGGTTCTGGATGAACCCACCACTTTTTTGGATCCTCCGGGCCAAAGAAAACTGTTTGATCTTTTACTACAGCTTCCACAAGCCAAAATCATCGCAACTCATGATCTTGTACTTGCTCAGAAACTGGGAACACGGGCTGTATTTTTTGAACGGGGAAGGATTATTGGCGAAGGTCCAGTTCCAGAATTAATATCCCGGTTTAACTGGAACATCGCCGAATAGTCCATTGAGAATGGTTTACTTTTCCTTGCGGAACTCTGCCCAGCGCTTCTTTTGAGCTTCTGCAATACGCTTTCTGGCAGCAGGACTTAGCACTCGCTTTTTCCTGGTTTTTGTTGCAGGTGCTGCTACAAGCCCTGCAATGTCTCCCGCAGCTGCACTGTTTTTTCTGGTCGTAGCACGTCCGCCCGACTTCCCGAGTAAAGATCTGACATATGCGATCTGCTCTTCAATACGCTGCTTTTGCAATTCGAGGCCTTCCAATGCTGCATTGAGAAAGGTGGGATCAGTTACACTCTTTGGAACTAAAGGCATTCAAACTCCTATTTATAAGTATGGATTTATGTTCACTAACTGTCAAACTTACCCAGATAGTTCACATCATCCTTTTCTGGACTCACAGGTAATTGTTACCGGACCATCATTCACAAGATGGACCTTCATGTCCGCCTGAAAGATACCAGTAGCAACTTGGATACCTTTTCCACGAAAAATTGCCACAAACTCCTCATAAAGCATCCTCGCCTGCTCTGGAAGTGCAGCCTGATCGAAGCTGGGGCGACGTCCTTTCCTGCTGTCACCATAGAGTGTGAACTGAGAAACAATCAATGCACTGCCTTTGATATCCATGAGGCTGAGGTTCATTTTCTTCTGTTCATCTTGAAACAAGCGAAGATTGACTACCTTATCGACCAGGTAGACTACATCACTGGAAACATCCTCTTTCGATATACCCAGAAAAATCAGCAGTCCCTGCCCTACCTGTCCAACTATTTGGTCATCAACAACAACATGAGCAGATGCAACACGTTGCAGTAAAGCCTTCATCTTTCCCGCAATCTTCCTGTTCTTTCCAGCAATGTACGGATTTTTATCCACATCTCTTGAAAGTCTTCCCTTGAATCCAGTTCCTCAAGCGAGTAACGCATTTTCCGGCGCCAGTTTGGATACTCTGCTGTCGATCCGGGAAGATTTTGCTGCAATGTTTCAAATGTAAGATCTTCCTGATTCATCACAAACAGCTCGCAGGGGGTTGAGGAGAGCATATTTAAAATGGCGTCTCTCATTTCTGTGGTCAGATATCCGATCTCCTGCGCATTCGACGGAAAGTTATCCGGTAATAAGTGCAGTGAGTGGAGTCGGTCCAGTATTTTTTGCTTATCTTGAAATCGGTCACTCAGCTGACGGTAGTAACTTTCGTCATCAGGAAGAAGACCTGCATTTCTCCTTGCCTCTACATCCTGAGCCTGCCAGAAGCCGGACAAAGTCGGCAAATCATGGGTCGTAGTAGAGGCAACTGCTGCTGGAGTGTAATGCTGCGGCTCCCGAAATTGACCATCATGCTCGCGTTCGAAATAAAGCAGTCGATAGCCAAGAACCCCATAATCCATCAATCCCTGCCTCATTTCATCCGTAATTGTGCCAAGGTCCTCACCAATAATCCGCACTTTCAGCCGATGACTTTCAAGCGCCAAGATACCGAAAAGATCACGCCAGCGCTCATAAACATACGTTCCGTCTTTTGCCGAAAATCCATCCGGAATCCAGAAAAGCCGGAATAATCTCATGACATGGTCCAGGCGAAGAGCACCTCCATTACTTGCATTGTGTCTTACAGAAGCAATAAATAATCGGTATCCATCTCTGAATTGCTGACTACTGTTTCCAGGAGGAAACGCCCAGTCCTGTCCGTTCGGAGAAAAGTCATCCGGAGGTGCACCCACCCGACAACCTTCAATGTAATATTCACGATTTGCCCACAGATCACATCCAAATCGGTCCGTTGCCAGAGCAAGATCATGGTACAGGCCGATGTCCATGCCCAAATCCAGGGCTTCCTTCTGTATCTCTTTCAGTTGCCGATCCAGTTGCATCTGTATCCAGCAATAAAACTGAACATCCTGCTCATGGATCTGAAGAAACTTCTGACATTCCTGCGTATCAGGAGACTGGAACTCTTTTGGCCATTGTGTCCATAGCCATGTTCCGGGGGCAGTTTCCCTGAAGTGCTTATCCAATACGCAATATAGTGCAAAATTACGGAGTAACTTACCCTGCTGCTGGATATAACTCTCCAAATCTCCCACACCATTCTTTAACCACAACTGAAAACACTTACGTAGAAATTTATCTTTTATGTGAGCTACGCGTTCATACTCCACGTATTCCGTATTGCGCAACTCAGCAAGCTCATCCTGTATGCCTTGTTTTCTGAACTCTTCCTGAATTTCAGCAGACTGAAACTCAGGGATATTTTCCACGTCCAGATAGAGGAAATTCCGATAGTAAGAACAGAGAGGAAGATAGGGACTTGCATTGTAGGGAATACGGTTGTGCAGAGCATGAAGGGGATTCAATGCAATAAAGGAAAGGCCCATTTTTTCCGTAGCCCAGCGAATCAATTGGCGAAGATCCCGCAGATCTCCTGCACCCCAGTTAAGGGAAGACCGTAATCCATAGAGACTGATCGCTAGTCCTGCACGTCGTTGCGGAGAGCTTGGCGTCCACATCCGTGCAGGACAAATGATCAGAAATATAGCTGGAGAACGATCATGAAGCTGCAACTCGTGATACCCAAGGGGGAGATTTCCGTCTATCCGTGTTATTTCTCGGGTCGTTCCATCCTCCATATGGAGAGTTGCTGGAGCAGGGAGTTCTCTTTCTTCTCCAGCGGTCAATACCAGAGTTGGGGGGAGTGGATACTGGGGAACTTCCGGGCCAATTGAATCCAGAATATAGCGGAGCACGTTGGGCTGAATTGGATGGTGCTGCCCAAAAATATCGTAGTAACTGGTTGAGACCCCACGCCGCTCAGCTTCTTCCAACAGAGCCTGACTATCCGTCATAATGTGTTCCAATATCCTGATTCTATCCAGCAGCATTCCTTCTCTGTGGGATACTGGAAGAAGCAGCACGCTGGTGGCCTTTATGGAAAATCGTATTCAGTTAGGACCTGTTCCTGAAGATTTCTTCAATCGAATTGACGATGAAGGAATTTCAAACACTCTGGGTGACAGCGTTATCTTTACAACACTGGATAGTGTCCTCAATTGGGGTCGGAAAAATTCCATCTGGCCAATGGCATTTGGCCTTGCCTGCTGTGCCATTGAAATGATGTCCATGACAGCTTCACGTTTTGACATCTCCCGCTTTGGTGCCGAGGTTTTCCGCGGATCACCCCGACAGGCTGACCTGATGATTGTGGCAGGACGTGTCTCCAACAAGATGGCTCCCATTGTGCGTCATCTTTATCAGCAGATGCCAGAACCCAAGTGGGTGATTTCCATGGGTGCGTGTGCCACTTCTACCGGTGTGTTTTCAAACTATGCACTGATCCCGGTCAATCAGGTGATTCCTGTGGATATTTATGTACCCGGCTGTCCTCCTCGCCCGGAACAGTTAATCTATGCCATCACTCAGCTTCAAGAGAAGATCCAGGCTGAGCGTGGAACCATGAGCAAGGCACTCAGTCTCTCATAAACTGCTTTTTCTTAAAAATCTCCGTTTTCTGCCGATAAGTACCTCACAAAAGTAACTTCTTTTGTGGAGGCATGATGGATATCAATAGTATTCGATTGGATGCTCCAGCAGTATCCAGCCCAGAAACTGTACTCACTCCCCGCGAAGCGGCTGAGCGACGTGAACTGGTGAAAGCTGTTCGTGCAATCAATGAAAACCGCCTTCTGGGAGAAGACCGTGAGGTTACTTTCGGACTCGATAGGGAAAGCCGCAGAACAGTTCTTCGGATTATTAACAAAGAAACTCAAGAGGTCATTCGACAGATTCCTTCAGAAGAAGCTTTACATCTTGCTGAATCAATCCGGTGATGGATTTTGTGTGAAGAAAATCTGACCAGCCACGATAAGAAAATGAGATGCAACTGAATTCCTGTCATCCAACACAGAGCTATTTCGAGAACAATATCACTACCAGTGACCCAGTAGACCTCATCAGGGAACTCTACAGAGCGACAATCGAATCCATCCGGAATGCTCAGTTAGCAATCATGAAGGAGGATATTCAGGAACGAAACAGGCATATCACCAAAGCCCAGAGAATCATTGGTGAGCTGGCGACATCCCTTATGCCGGAACACGCACCTGAACTCTGTCTCAGACTGGCACAGATTTATGAGTATTCTCTCCATCTAATTCAACAAGGACATTTCACACAAACCACTCCCCCACTTCGCGAAGCACAAAGCCTGATGGAAACGCTTCTCGAAGGATGGATAGCATCCCAGGAAGCTTCTTCTCTACTCTCCCAAGAGGCTTTCCTTACTGAGACCGTCAGTCAGTAATTTCATCAGGCCAAGACCACCATTATTGGAAATTACTCGTGAAAACTCCTGCTCGGCATACTCAATCAAACTCTCTGATGACTTATCTTCTGCCCCCATCCAACTACCCGATTCAGTCGTCCGCATCGAGCGAAGCAATTGCTCAATGAGAAGAGATTCAAACTGCTGAACGACTTCTGTAATTTTTTCAGGAGTGTCTACGGGTATTGCCGCTGTCCCGACATGCACATCCGGGCGAATCATTGGCAGCATCAGATCACCTCCAGCACTGCTTCCAATGCTCCAGCTGCACGCAGGTTCTGGAGAATCGCAATGATGTCTCTGGGTGTAGACCCAATGGACTGCAGCGCCTTCACTACATCTTCCACTGTGGCTCCATTCTTCAGAACAAGATTCTTTGACTGCTCTTCATTCACAGCCACACCTACCTGAGGAACAACAGTTGTTTCCCCACGTGAGAATGGGGCAGGCTGTGACACGTCATACGCTGTCTGTACTTCCACACTGAGAGCACCATGCATGATGGCTACCGGGGAAACCTTGACCTGCTTTCCCATCACAATGGTTCCGGTGCGTTCATTCACCACAATTTTTGCAATCCTGTCAGCAATCACGGTGATCTCTTCTACACTGGCAAGAAATTCCGTTGTCCTGTCTTTCCAGATGTCTGGCGTCCGGATGGATACAAGCCCGGAGTTTTCTGCACGGGCAATCATCTGTCCGTCTCCTCCCAATTTGTCATTGATGGAAAGTGCAATGCGGGTCGCCGTTGTAAAGTCAGGCTGGTTCAGCTGCAGGCGGATGGTCTCTCCGGGTACAACGGACGGAGCGGGACGCTCCACAATTGCTCCATTGGGAATGCGTCCGACAGTTGGATGATTGACAGACTGAGAGTTGGTATTTGCACGTCCCGCAACAAATCCGCCAGTCACCACCGCCCCTTGTGCAACAGCGAAAACCTGGCCATCTGCAGATCGTAATGGAGTGAGGATGAGCTGCCCCCCCTGAAGGTTGGACGCGTCGCCCAATGCCCCAACGGTCACGTCCATCCTTGTGCCGGGCTGTGCAAAAGCGGGAAGATTTGCAGTCACCATTACTGCTGCCATGTTGCGAACCAGTAATGCCTGAGGTGTCACCTGGACCCCCATCCGCTCCAGCATATTGGCGAGAGTCTGTGCAGAGAAGAATGTCTGTCGCTTATCCCCTGTCCCCGCCAGCCCAACCACCAGACCATAACCTACTAGCTGGTTCTCCCGAACTCCTTCCACAGAAATCAGTTCCTTGAGACGCGTGGTGTTTTCAGCCCTCACACCATCTTCTGCATCAACCATGGCAGGGGAGAGTAAGAATGCCAATGAAAGAATAAAGTTCCTCAAAACGGCAACACTCCTTGCAGAATCCGGTAAAGAATATTGGGTCTTCGGGTAACATCAGACACAACACCTTTTCCGTCAATCCTGATTTCCATCTGCCCTACCCGATCAGAAAGAACAGTATTTCGAGGAGACAGATCGTTCCAGCGAATCACTCCCCGAACGGTAACTCGCTGCTTTTCCGAGTTCGCCTGAACGTCCTTGGTTCCTTCCAGCACAAGATATCCATTTGGCAGTACATCTACTACTTTCGCTGTCAGGGTTGTGGTCAAAACATTGGAACGGCTGGTGGTGCCTGCTCCATCAAGCTGAGTTTCTGATCCAAGATTTGCAAGATTTGCCAGTGGACCAATCCGAGGTCCCCACAGTGCTGGAATACCCGCCTTCATGCTCGACTTTCTTCCGGCGGATGTAGCTCCTCTTGAGATAGCCGTCGCCTGATCGCTCACAAGGATTGTGACCAGATCTCCGATGCGTGCCGCACGAAGGTCGCCTGCGAGATCACTAAACCGGCCCTCCGCCACATACAAAGATCCCGGACTGGGCTCACTGATTCGGAGAGCTGAACGGACTTCCTGGATATAAGTCTGAATCGGTGCCGGGTCTTGCTTTTTGCTTTCCCCGCCAAAAAGCAGAATTCCGGCAACCACCAGATAAAAACAGATGTATATGGGTAAGCGATATCTCATCGCGCCACCTCAACCATGGCCTGCCGGACTCCGGTTACCCTTGCTTCGAACCTTTTCCCTGAGACTGGGTTTCTGAGGATTATCCTTTCTCCTCTTCTTCCAGATGACTCTGCCTTTGCCTCCAGTTGAAGATGCAACATCCCTTTCCTGATACTCACCTCCACCACTTCTCCAGTGAACACTTCCTGTGGAGATCGAAGATTTCGCATAAAAATCATGTCCCCAGCCGAAATTTTTCTCATGGATATCCTTCCAACAACTTCATGAGCACCTGAGGCAGGAAAGGTGGACATCAGGCCTAGCATGCTTTTTCGGACGGAAAACGTATCAGGTGTAATGTAAGATCCTGCATCCAGATCTCTGACAGCAGATACGACGTCACGCAGAACTGTAATCCGAGCTTTGACCCAAAATGGAACATTCGAGGAAGGATGGGTCGGGATCACACCGCGCCAGAAAACTGCATCCTCCCGTTCAATACGATTCCAGTTGCTTTTCAGGAACTTGATCTCACCATACGGCAACTCTTGACGGCTGTAATCTAATAACTTAATTTCCACGTCCTCTGTACCGGCTATTTCCCGAACAACATTGAAGAGGCTTTGCATAATCTCTTCTTCTGTTAACTTCCGGGAAGAACGGATAACACAGATCTCTTTCTCCACAGGAATAGCAACGCCATATTTTCGGGCGAAGGCAGCTATTTCAAATCCAGGAATGACACGGCGGACTCCATACTTTGGAGTAAATCCGAAAACTGTATCTTCCTTGATCTGCTTCATGGCTACTATGCGATCAGCGAGATGCGACGCAAGGATCTTCTCGTCTTCCACTGCCAGACATTCGGACTGCATCACCGTACCCATCAGCATCAGAACCGGAAGCATCATGATCACCTGGTCATATTGTTTACCTGCTGATACATCTCATCAGCAGCACGAACAACTTTAGAGTTAGCTTCATACGCTCGTTGACTGACGATGAGGTTGATGAACTCCTCTACAACACTGACATTCGATCCCTCCGTATATCCCTGCATCAGAGTTCCAATGCCTTCCTGTCCTCCGGGCAATCCGATATTCGGTTCCCCGGAAGCATCGGTTGGAAGATAGAGGTTTCGGCCAATACTGTTCAGCCCTGCGGGATTCGTGAAATTTGCCAGCTGAACCTGGCCCGCGAGTTGAGAAGCAGCCTGACCTGGCAGGATGAAACTGATGGTTCCATCAGCTGCAACAGTCAGAGACTGTGCCTCGGGAGGAATAGTGATCTGTGGTTCCAGCGCATCGCCATCCGGAGTCACCATGTTTCCATCACGATCCACATGAAAATTTCCTGCCCGTGTATAGGCAATCTCTCCCGTAGGACGACGCACCTGGAAGAAGCCTTTACCCTGAATCACCATGTCAAGCGGATTATTGGTTGCATTGAAGCTGCCCTGCGCAAATACAATCTCATTCGCGACGGGCCGCGTACCTAATCCCAATTGCAGTCCACTGGGTACCACTGTCTGCGCACCTGCAGCAGCACCGGGCTGAACAAAGTTCTGATAGAGAAGATCCTGAAACTGCGTCTTTCTCATCTTGAACCCGGTTGTATTGGCATTCGCCAGATTGTGGGCGATGTTATCGATATTCATCTGCTGGGCATTCATGCCGCTCCCTGCGCTGAACAATGCTCGAATCATTTCTGCCTCTCCTTATCCATTCACTTTTGCGACCTCTTCGATCGCCCGCCGGTTCATCTCCCCACCCAGTTGCAGAGCGCGCTGTAACATCTCGAACTGCCGCATGACATTCACCAGGCGCACTCCAATCTCAGGTCCCGCCACATTTGACTGTTCCAGATGCCCTTGACGGATATCAGGATTCTCCATATCGACGGGCTTAGGTTGAGGGGATGAAAACCGAAAATAATTCCCCGCGATTTTTTCGTGTGATTCTTCTGTAGAAAAATCCACAACTCTCAATCTCCCCAGTGGCTGTTCGGCCTGCCGGATCTCACCACTTGCCGATACTTCCACATCCAGCCGGGGATTCAGACGTAGGGGTTTCTGATCCGGTGTGCGGATCTCCACCTCATATCCATCTCTGGTTTCCAGACGGCCATCCTTTGACACGCGAAACGACCCGTCACGCGTATAGAGAATTTGTCCATCAGGCTTTTTCGCCACAAAAAATCCGCGGGCAGCCAGGGCAAAATCCATGGACCGACCTGAAGGCTGGATCGCACCCTGCGAGAAATCCGTCCACCGCCCTTCCACCACAGGAGAGGCCACGGGCAGGCCGTCCGCCGCGTCCTCCGCAATGTACTGCCGGTACATCTCTTTCTCTGCCTTGAACCCGGCAGTGGTTGTATTTGCCAGGTTATGCGCTAACAGATCCAGGGACTCCATCCTGGATCTCAATCCACTGACTGCGGCAATCGTGAGATTGTCCATGAATCGGTTATCGGTATGTTGCGCGGGAAAGATTAGAGCTGAATCAAACTTTATGAGATTCGGTCGATATGGACTTCGAGAAGCTGACGAGTACTGACAGGTTTTTGTCACTCTTGGTTTTCAGGTGACAAGATCCTGTCACTTTTCAACATTACTTTCCTGTGTTTTCTATCAGTTGGTAATGGCAGGAAGCTTGCATCCTGATGGAGAAGTGATGCTTTCATCCATTTCGGATTTCCAGAATGCCCTTCCGCTTTCAGAATCGACACAGGAAAGCTTAGCCGGCCTCTGGACTTCTGATCTGCCACCGTCCATTGCGGAAGCTGATTTCCCCAATCTTCTTTTCACATTCGGGTACGAACAGGAAATCGTCGATGAAGATGAGTCACTGTCCCAGCAGAACATTGATATCAGCAATCAGGAAGACCAGCATCCGGGCAAGAAAATCTCAGCTGAACCTCCCACAAATCGATTGAATCCAGACATAGGTGACTTCTTCGCGCGAATACCGGTATCTAATGCCTCGCTAATCTTGCAGAACGGATCACCACAGGTTACTCTTTCTTCTTTCCAGCCCCCAGCCTCCAACATTCAACCTGAAGAAGTCCGGGCATTATCTGTCCCTCCTTCAGATACAGAAATAATTCCGCCTACCTTTCTGCCATCTTCACGACTGGCAACACCAGCCGCATTCTCAGGGCGGATTCAAAAAAGTACAGAGTGGGCCACCGAAATTCCGGAATTCTCATCTCTTGTGATGGACGCTACTCCTGCCCTGAGTAATCCAGATGGACACAAAAGGACCGTATCCGTTCATGACTCCCTCTTCACGCTTCCTGCAGGAAATTCCTCTGCTGAAAACATTCAATCAGAACAAGGAATTGTTTTACAGCAGGATCAGGAGACATCTTCCCCAGAGAGTATCGAGTTACCTTCTGTGAATACTTCCCCGGAAACACCAGTACCTTCAGTAGTGCCTCACAAGCTTTCTCCTGTCACTGGTAATTCTTTTGCAACCGAAAGGCCAGCATTTATCCAGTCTCCATATACGGAGTCACTCACCAGCCATTCCGTCCAGAAGATCGAAACCCTGTTGGAGAATAGTTCACTGTCTCCAGGTCGGGAGATCGGAATTCGCATCAATCCTCATTCCAGGGAAGGCATGAATCCAGCGGATGTTCAGCCTGTGGATCTTTATATCAATCAGAGGGGACGAACAATGCATTTTTCCGTTCATACTGCCGATCATTCCCTGGCCGGTGAAATGAAAGCTTCGCTCCTGGATCTGTCCAGCCGGTTAACGCAGCAGGGGTATCAGGGAGACTTGCGGACTCATGTCCAGGATGTACCGTCAGTCCAGTTGATTGGCCGAATGACAGAGCATGATTCTGCTTTCCAGGCAGGGCAGCATCATGAAGCACCTCAAAAAGATCCATACGGAAATACTCCCGGAGAGCAGTCTCCGAATGAACAGGAATCATCGCAACAAGACAGATGGTTCGCTCAATGGGAGCAGGAAATCTTTGCTCCGCTCCATCCCTCCAGAAAGGAATTCAGATGAACATTACTCCCAACCAGTACACACGGAACGGAGTTGAGTACTCAACGGCCAGTTCCGGAACAGATTCCGGGACTGCCGCCATATCCAATGATCCGGCTGCAACCAAACAAATGTTTCTGCAACTGCTGGTCTCCCAGATCCAGAATCAGAATCCCCTCAATCCGGCAGACCCCTCAGAGTTTGTGGCTCAACTCTCCCAGTTCACCGGAGTGGAACAGATGCTGGCCATGCGGCAGCACCTCGAAGCCATCCATCATCTTCTGGCAGGCACTGCTCCTGTTGAATAGCACGAAAGGAAATCTATGTATACTTCATTCTCTACTGCATTATCAGCGCTTGGCGCTCACTCTACCGCCGTTGATGTTGTCGGCAACAATCTGGCGAATCTCAACACATCCGGATTCAAGGCAAGCACAGTCTCTTTTGCTGATCTTGTGACACAGTCCCTTGGCGCAGGGCTGGGGCAGACACAGGTAGGGTTTGGGGTCAGCAAACCTCTTACAATTCGCCAGTTTTCACAGGGAGCGATACAGTCTTCCGCAGGCCCTCTGGATGCCGCAATCCAGGGAGATGGATTCCTGGTGGTCCGGGATCAGTCAGGGAAACAGCTGTATACGCGAGGCGGCAATCTCATCGTCAATAAGGACGGACACCTGCAAACAGCAAAGGGAGCGCTAGTGCAGGGATGGATGGCCGTAGGGGGGACAGTTAACCCCAGCGCGCCAATCGGAGGAATTACAATCCCTGTCGGGACATTGCGTCCACCGATTGCCACCAGTGAATTCAGTTTTGACCTGAATCTGGATTCCAGTGCACCCACCGGCTCTACATTTTCATCCACTGTTGAAGTGTTCGATTCGCTCGGTGTATCCCACATCATGAATGTGACCTACACCAAAAGTGCGACACCCAATCAATGGAACTACGCTCTCTCCATCCCGGACAGCAGTGTCGCAACACCCATCCCACCCGTTACAGGTTCTATCACGTTTGATTCCAACGGAGTGCTTACTACCCCGGCAGCAGCAGGACCATTTCCACAGATCAATGTGACGGGTCTGCTTAGCGGTGCATCCAACATGAACCTCACATGGAATCTTTACGATGGGTCAACTCCTCGCCTCACGCAGTACGCACAACCGTCTGCGCCATCAGCGATCTCTCAGAATGGTTCCCCTTCAGCACAGCTAATTCGTGTAGGGCTGGCAGATGGAGGGATGGTGCTGGCACAGTTTTCTGATGGCACACAGATCCAGGTAGCACAGCTGGCACTGGCTTCCATCCGGAACCCAGAATCACTGCTGGCAGTAGGAGATAACAATTATCAGTTGAGTTCCCAGAGTGCCGCCCCCACCATCGGCATGCCATTGACTGGAGGACGCGGCAATATTCTAGGTGGTGCAGTGGAAGCATCCACCGTGGATATCGCGAAAGAGTTCACAAATCTGATCGTCCTGCAGCGCGGATATCAGGCCAATACGCGCGTGATTACAACGGTGGATGAGATCAGTCAGGAGACGATCAATCTCAAACGATAATTTCAGCCTCCGCTAATGTCCAGACAGAAATCTTCCGATGCATCTTTTGGAAGTGATCATTCATGGATCTTGTCTTTCAGCTTTTATCGGTGGTTCTTGTGCTGGGACTGGTGTGGGGTATCAGCTGGTTTCTTCGAAAACGGACTCCGGGATTCTCCGGAGGAAATACGATTCATGGGCTTTCCCGGAAAGCCCGTATCCAGCTGACTCCGCACCACAGTGTCCACCTGATCCAGTTCCGCGATCATGAAATTCTCATTGGAGTCCACCCCGGCGGCTATTCCGTCTTACGGGAAACGAAATGAATTCTTCGGCCGGACTGTTTGACGGATCCCAGATCAGCGTCCAGATGCAGATTCTGATTCTGCTGACATTGCTGACGATTCTGCCTGCTGCAATCATGTCCATCACTCCGTTCTTGCGGATCACTGTGGTTCTTCATTTTTTGCGACAGGCGCTGGGGACACAGACCACGCCTTCAAACCAGGTGCTATTGGGTCTCGCACTATTCCTGACAATTCTGATCATGAATCCGGTAGCAACGGAAGTTTATGAAAAAGGATGGAAGCCATTTGAACAGGGAACACTGAAGGCAGATCAGGCCTTCGATGCAGGCAGCCAGCCGGTCCGTAATTTCCTGCTCCGCTTTGCAAGGGAGAAGGATATTCAACTCATGCTGGAGGCAACCCGAACACCGCCACCGGCCCGGCCAGCTGATCTCAACCTGAGGGTTCTCATCCCTGCTTATATTCTTTCGGAATTGAAAACAGGGTTTCAGATTGGTGCGATCTTATTTCTTCCGTTTCTCATTATCGATCTGGTAGCTGCTTCTGTCACGCTTTCCATCGGCATGGTGCAGTTGCCGCCCATCATGATTTCCGCCCCGTTCAAGATTCTGCTCTTCGTGCTGGTGGATGGATGGAATCTGGTAATCGGCTCACTGTTGCGGAGCTTCAACCTATGACTTCACAACTGGTGATTGAAATTATCCGGGACACATTGATGGCTACCTTCTGGGTGAGCCTTCCCCTGCTGGCCGTCGGATTTATTGCCGGAATCGTCATCAGTCTTCTTCAGATTCTAACTTCAATTCAGGATCCAGGGTTTGGCAGTGTGCCTCGTCTGGCAGCATTTCTGGTCGCGATCCTGGTTTTCATGCCCTGGATGCTGATGCGGCTCATCTCTTTCACCACAACACTTTTCAGTGATCTGGGACGGTATGCAGGCTGATATTCTTCAGCAGACCTTTGGCATCAGTATCCCGGCAATCCTGGGCTTTGGCCTGATCTTTATCCGAATGACTGCTGTCTTTTCCTTTATTCCCATTCCAATGATGAAGCAGGCGCCGGAAATCCCGAAGATTCTGTTCTCGCTCTTTCTCACCTTCGCACTGTTTCCGCTCTGGACCGGGACAATTCAAGAAAACCCCTCTGCCGGCACACTCCTGGTATGGATGGCACAGGAAGCAGCCATTGGATTAACGATTGGCTTGGTCATCGCCTGCATTGCAGAAAGTCTGTCAGTGGCAGCACAGGTGATCTCCATGCAGGCCGGGTATAGCTATGCCACATCCATTGACCCCAACTCCCAGGCAGATTCCGGTGTACTCGCCATTCTTGCCCAGCTGATGGCCACGCTTCTTTTCTTTGCTTTCGGCTTTGACCGCCAGATCATTCTGGCTCTGGTGCGAAGTCTTCACTCATCTCCCCCTGGATCTTCAGATCTTCAGCTATTTCTACAGAATCCGGACCTGATTCTGCAACTTTCTTCCACCATTTTTTCCACCGCTCTTCGCATTGCGCTTCCCGTGGCTGCTCTTCTGCTGATTGTAGATCTGACGCTTGCATTGCTCTCCAGAATCAACCAGCAGCTTCAATTGCTCACCGTGGCTTTCCCGGCAAAGATGCTGCTCACCGTCACATTGCTTTCGATGATGATTCCAGTAATTGCACGTATTTATCGAACACAGGGTGAGACTGCACTGTCTCTGCTTCCTCAGGTTTACCGCTGAGATGTCTGACAAATCCCAACGTACGGAAAAACCCACGCCCCGACGCTTGCAAAAAGCGCGGGAGGAGGGTCGCTTCCTCAGCAGCAAGGAAGCAGTATCCGCAGTGACATTAACAGCGTCCGTCATCATCCTCATTCAGTTGTTCCCCCAATGGATGGATTTGTGGACAACTCACACTCGCTTCTTTATTCAGCAGGCATTTACGCAGGAGATCAGTATCCGGGAAGCTGTTGGGCTGTGGCAGACACTCATTCTGGAAGGGCTGTTACCTTTGTTGCTTTGGGGCATTCCGGTTGTTCTGGCTGGCCTGTTCATCCAGCTGGTAATCACAAGGTTTGGAATTGCGACATCCCGCCTGAAGCCTGAGCTCAACAGACTAAACCCACTGCAAAAAATCAAACAGCTTCCCGGCCAGAATCTCTTCTCGGCAGCCCAGAGTATTGTTTTGTTGGGACTACTTTCACTGATCGTCTTTCTGCAGATGCCGGAATGGTTTCGCACTATGCAGGTTCTCCCACTCAGACCACTCCACTCTGCATTACAGACAGTCGCGATGTCACTGCAGGATCTTCTGTGGAAAGCACTGGCACTGTTTCTTCTGATTGGCACCATCGATTTCATCCGCCAGAAGATGAAGTTCGCGCAGGAACTGCGAATGACCCGGCAGGAGATTCGCGATGAGTTCAAAGAAAGTGAAGGGAATCCGCTGATCAAGCAGAGAATCCGCCGCATCCAGCGCGATGCATCTCAGCGTCGCATGATGGAGAAGGTTCCTGCTGCAACCGCAGTCATCGTCAATCCGACGCACTATTCCGTCGCCATTCACTATGACCTGGGCTCCATGGCCGCACCACGAGTGGTCGCAAAAGGGAAAAACTATATCGCGCGCCGGATACGTGAAACAGCGATCGCTCATAACGTTCCGATTGTGGAGAATCCACCTCTTGCCCGCTCCCTGTACAAATCCGTTGATGTCGGCAAGGAGATTCCAGCGGCCTTCTATCGTGCCGTCGCTGAAATCCTGGCATACATTTATCGCCTGATGAATGGAAGGAGCATCTGAAAAATGTCGATGACTTCATCTGCCATTCCTGCTACCCACTCTGTCTCCGGGCAGCAGCAGTCAACGCCACTCCCAAAGCCAACACGATGGGGAAATTTTATCCATCAGATCGGGCTGGCGGATCGCACGGACATCATCGTACCGATTGCAGTTCTTTCCATCGTTCTGGCGATGATTGTTCCCATCCCGTCATTTCTGATCGACCTGTTGATCTCTGCAAACATCTCGGTCTCTGTACTGATTTTGCTGGTTGCTATGTATATTGCCCGACCAGTGGAATTCAGTGTCTTTCCCACTACTCTGTTACTGCTCACACTGTTTCGTCTGGCACTCAATATCTCATCTTCTCGTCTGATTCTGATGGATGGAAATAGAGGAACGGCTGCGGCAGGTCATGTAATTGAGGCTTTCGGAAATTTCGTCGTCGGTGGAAACTTTGTCATCGGGCTGGTCATTTTTCTGGTGCTGATCGCAATTCAGTATGTGGTGATCAACCACGGCGCTGTCCGCATCTCTGAAGTGACGGCCCGTTTCACACTGGATGCTTTGCCCGGCAAGCAGATGTCGATCGACGCCGATCTCAATGCGGGGTTGATTGATGAGACAGAAGCACGCACAAGAAGAAAACAGCTGGCATCGGAAGCCGAATTCTATGGATCGATGGACGGAGCATCCCGCTTTACTCAACGCGATGCCGTGGCCAGTATTCTGATTACAGCCATTAATATCATCGCCGGGATTCTGATCGGCATTCTTCAGCATGGGATGGACATTCCGCGGGCGATTCGCACTTATACAGTCCTGACAATCGGAGACGGCCTGGTTACGGTTATTCCTGCACTCATGATCTCCATCTCCGGAGGCCTCATTGTTACGCGAGCCGGGTCCGATGCCGCTCTCTCCAGTGATTTCCGAAAACAGATCTTCACCTCTCCGCAACCTATCTATCTGGCTTCAGCAGCGCTGGTCATCATGGCTCTTCTTCCGGGACTTCCGAAGATCCCGTTTTTTGCACTCGCCGGGGGACTGTTTTTGATTGGGCAAAAAATCCGCAAGACGAGCTTGATTGCATCCCCTGCTCCCGGAGTGAAAAATGATGCAGCACGGAAACCGGCTTCACCTGTAGAACCCATCGATTCATTACTGCGAGTAGATCCACTTTCTATTGAGCTTGGACTGGGACTCATCCGTCTGGCAGAAGGCGGACAGAACTCCGCCCTTCTGCGGCGCATCTCCAGCATCCGGCGTCAACTGGCTGGAGATCTTGGTTTTCTTCTTCCCGCGGTACAGATCGCCGATAACCTATCTCTGAAATCCAGGGAGTACAAACTGTTATTAAAGGGAAATGAGATTGCCCGGTTTGAATTACAGGCCGGATGTGATCTTGCCCTCTTCCCTCCGGATACAGAAAGCCCGCTGAAAGTAGAAGGCGTTCGAACCAAAGAGCCCGCATTCGGCCTGGAGGCACTCTGGATTCCTCATGAATCCATTGAATCCGCCCGAAGTGCTGGTTTCACAATCGTGGAGCCTATCAGTATTCTGACCACTCATTTTGCAGAACTGATGAAGCGCCATGCCCATGAGTTACTGGGACGGCAGGAGACCAAAAAAATTCTGGACCGTGTGGCAGAAGAACATCCCCGCGTCGTAGAGGATCTGGTCCCTAAACTTTTGCCTCTGGCAATTGTGCAGAAAGTTTTCCAGAACCTGCTCAGGGAGAAAGTATCCATCCGGGATGCAGCATCTATCCTTGAAGCACTGGGGGAAGCTGCAGGGATTTCAAGAAACCCGTTGCTTCTCACCGAGTATGTCCGTCAGGCAATCCGCCGGACAGTTCTGCGTCCGCTTCTCCACAATAGTCAGGAAATCCATGCATGGTTTCTGGATCCCAAACTGGAACAGCTGCTGGAATCCTCCATTGAACATGGGGAAAACAGTTCCCACCTCAATCTTTCCCCCGGCCAGATGAAAGATTTTCTGGACAGGCTACAGAAAGTGATCTCGCCATCCGATGTTTCTACTGTGATTATGACGGGAACTCAGGCTCGACCCTTTGTCCGGCTCCTGACGGAGTCCATCTTCCCAGGGGTGACGATTGTGTCGCATGCAGAGGTACCTTCGGGAATTCGTCTGATCTCCAGCGGAGTCATCGGTTGAGAGCGCTATGTATATCAAGTCTTTTTTCGCAAACACAGTGGAAGAAGCCCTTCTTCAGGCACGAAGAGAGCTAGGCGATGATGCGCTGTTATTGAACTCACACCTGAACTCAAAAAAAGAGTCTGGACTCTATGAAGTCACTATTGGGACAACAAATAATTATTCAGGGCAAACTGCAGAAGAAAATGAACCACCTTCCCTGCCTGAGTATTTGATGGAGAAAGGCTTTCCGCCGAACTTCGCTTATCAAATTTCAAAACAATTGTCTCATTCGATAGTCACAGAGTCTGATCTTCGAAATCTAATCCAGGAAAAAATTGAGCTATCCACTCCGGATATCACTCCGGAAACGGTTCTTGCCCTGATCGGACCACCGGGACACGGCAAGACGCTGACGCTCATCAAACTGGCAATCCAGTCAATGATTCATTCCGGGCTGGCTCCACTGATTGTGAGTGGCACCACCAGTAAAGCTGGAGCTTCCCATCGGCTCCAGACAATTACCGAAATCGCGAATCTTTCGTTTGTTTCCCTGGATTGCCTTGAACAGCTTCCGGAAATCCTCCGGGCAAACAGAGGGCAGCGTCCTGTTCTTGTGGATACGCCCGGGTTTTCTGTGAGCGAACAATCCCTTCTTTCCCGATGGGCATCAGTTCTGGGGAGAGCAGGGTTCATCCAGAATCAGCTTGTCCTTTCTGCCACCAGTCAGTTTCATGATCTGCGAGCGATAACTGACCGGTACCAGGTTTTCCATTTTCGGCACATGATTTTTACTCATTTGGATGAAGCATTTTCGACAGGAAGCCTGCTTTCGCTGGCCATGCATACACAAGCTCCGGTTTCCTGGTTAGGGATTGGCCAATCTGAATGCGGAGATCTGGAAAAAGCATCTCACTCCCTTCTGCTGGATCCATTGTTTGAGGTTCCCCAAGCGTCTGTATGTGCTCTAGCAGCCGGAGCAATTCGATGACAAAAGCATATGCGGCAACCACAGCCATGGATCGTGATGTTCGGGAACAACTGATTCTCGAACATCTTCCCCAGGTCCGCCTGATTGCCCGCCGCATACATGAACGTCTTCCGGAATCGGTAAGCCTGGATGATCTGATCTCCACCGGGATTGTGGGACTGATTTCCGCTATTGATCGTTTTGACGCAAATCACAACGTCAAGCTGAAAACCTATGCAGAATATAAAATTCGGGGAGCAATCCTCGATAGTTTACGTGAGCTGGATTGGGCACCTCGTCAACAAAGAAAGCGCTCCAAACAGATTGAGGCGGCAATGGCCCGGGCAGAACAGCGCCTCCACCGAGCGCCAACTGAAGATGAGCTGGCAGCTGAACTGAATATCTCGCTTGAGGAATATCACAGCTGGTTGATTGAAATGCGAGGCATCAACCTGGGGAGCCTTGAGGGGAATGCCAGCGATGATCAGACTCAAGACTTTCTTAGATATGTTTCTAACGATGAATCTTCGTGGCCATCCAATCTGCTGGAGAAATCTGAACTGCAAAGACTACTTGTGGAAACAATTTCCCGTATTCCAAAAATTGAACAGATCATCCTGAGTCTTTATTTCAAAGAGGAGATGACCTTACGCGAAATTGCAAAGATTGTAAATCTTCATGAATCACGAATCTCTCAGCTGAAATCTCAAGCAATTTTAAGACTGCGGTGTGTCATGGAGAAGCAATGGCCGCTGAACCGGGAAACAGTCACCGGCAAGAAGATCACCACAAATGTCGAAAACACTTGACCTGTTATTGGATATTGATTTGCCCATCAGTGTTTCATTCGGGCACTGTCATGTTTCTTTAAAAGACATTCTCTCTCTCAAACCAGGCGATACCATCGATCTGGAGATCGGAACGCATCACCCGGTGGAACTGATCGTGAATCACTCGATTGTGGCCCAGGGTCAGCTTGTTGTTGTTGGTGAGAATTATGGTGTTCGTATAGAGCAGATCATTACTCTGAAGGAACGACTTCACACACTGAACTGATATGGAAAATCTCTATTACATTCTTTCCTTATACATTGCGATCTGTTTTTTCCTTGGAACTGGTTTATGGCTATTCCTGAAAAAGAAGTCTGTAACAGCCACAGAAAAATTTCATCTCAAAAGAAGTAAACCAGACGACATGCATCAATTTTCTCCACAACTGCGGAAGGCAATGCGTCAACTCAGCAAGCAGGGAAAAAACCCGGAAGAGATTGCTCGATCCTTACATCGTCCAACTGCTGATATTGAACTTGCTCTTCAGCTGGACATGCTCATTGCACAAAGAAATCTGGCAACTCACGCATCTTGATATTCCGTCTTCAGTAAAGCATCAACTTTAAAGTAATTTTTCAACCTATACCTGAAAGTGTCGAGCATGTATGCGATGAGTATGCCCATGAACTTCAGCAAACAGTTTTGAATTTTATATCGGTGCAACACAGTAACATTGGTGATATGATCCACCTGCTGTGGATCGAAGAGCCGCCATTCATGCCCTTGCCGGTTTTCTGACATCGAGCCCTTTTGCCTATGCACAGGACTCAACCAGACGTGCCCGGCTGCCGAAGAACTATTATGAAGACCCTTTGTACGAGTGCATCCGTATTCTGGATTTTGCGGAAAAAGCTCGTGCCAAACTGGACTCTGTTGCCTGGGACTATCTTGAACAAGGTGCCGAGGATGAAGTTTCTTTACGCGATAACATCGAGGCTTTCCAGAAGCTGATCATTCGCCCTCGTGCACTGGTTGATGTTCACCAGATCAATACTTCCTGTAATCTTCTGGGAGAAAAACTGGAGTTTCCCATTCTGTTTGATCCGGCAGGTGGCAAGAACTGTTTTCATCCGGATGGTGAATTAGTAGTAGCCCGGGCCGCAAAGGCATCTAAAACACTTCATATTACGAATGGAGGCATGACAAAGCTTCCGGAAAAAGATCGCCCGCAATGGTGGCAACTCAATACTGGAGGTGCGCTGGAAGGGACTCAGATGATGAAGGACTTCATCAAACCCCTCGAAAACGAAGGTTGTTCCGGAATCTGTATGACCACCGACATCATGTATGTGTCTCATCGTGATCGGAATATCCGAAACCGGTTTGACCGTAGTTGGTGTGAAACGGGAATTCCTGCCCGCGACGCACAAGGAAAACTGCCACAGTCCACTGCTCCCGAACGAGTGGCAATCTTTCCATCCAGACGGTCTCCCACTCCCACCTGGGAAAATCTTGAAGAGTTCTGTTCTCTCACTAAACTGCCCGTTGTCATTAAAGGCATCCTTACCGCAGAAGATACAGAAAGATGCGTTAAGGCTGGTGCAAAAGGTGTGATTGTCTCCAATCATGGGGCCCGTCAGTTGGACCATGTAGGAGGAACAATCGAAGCTCTCCCTGAAGTGGTGAAAGCAGCAAACGGAAAAATTTCTGTCTTGATTGATGGTGGAATTCGCAGAGGAACAGATATCCTTTGTGCACTAGCTCTTGGAGCTGATGCTGTCTGCATCGCCCGTCCTTATCTCTATGGCCTTGCGGCGTTCGGGCAGCGCGGAGTGGAACGGGTCATCGAACTCCTCCATACAGAGCTTGCCCTTGATATGGGGCTGGCAGGTGTTCCTGATCTGGCATCGATCGATTCATCACTGGTTCGCATTCGAGGAGGTTCCTTTTGATCACACGACGCAGCGCACTGCATACGCTTGCCGGAATGTCGGTAGCAGCTCATCTCAAGGCAGCACCTGAACGAAAAGTCCGGATTGAGAAATTATGGAAATCTCCTGATGGAAACCCCAATGGACTGGAAGCAACACCAGAAGGGCTCTGGGTAGGAGAGCAAGTTACAGACAGAGCTTATCTGCTCGACTGGAAGACCGGAAAAGTACTCCATAAAGTAGATACCGAGTCTTCCAATACAAGTGGCATCGCTTATGGTGGTGGATATCTCTGGATGGCTGCCAATGGAAAAGCTACATTTCGGAAACCCAGGCCAACCGATGCAAAGAGCGGAGAAATTATCAAGGTTGATCTAAAGACCGGACATACAGTTGCTCGCTATCCCAATCCGGATGGGGGTGGCCTGCATGGATTGCTTTATCACGAAGGTACGATCTGGATGACCTGTTTCCGCTGGAAAGTTCTGGCACAGGTGGATGCAGAGACTTTTGAAGTAAAGAAAAAAATTCCGGTGGAACTGGGACGCGCCCATGGACTCGCGCTTGACGGTAATGCGATCTGGTGTGATTTTTCCAATGATTTTCTGATTCAGAAGTTTGATCTGTCCAGCGGAAAAGTTGTAGATGAAATTCGACTCAATAAAGAAACAGACCCTGATCCTCATGGCCTGGACATCTATCAGGGGACTCTTTATTACTGCGATGCAGGAATAGCGCCTGGCCCGGTCTTTACAGATCTGCCATCATCGGGGTATATCTCGAAGATTCATCGCCTGTGAAATATATACTTGCTCTTGACCAGGGAACAACCAGTTCCCGTGCAATCCTGTTTGACCGTGAAGGCCAGATTGCTGCAGTTGCACAACGCGAATTCACACAGATTTTCCCGCAACCGGGATGGGTGGAACACAATCCCATGGAGATCTGGGAATCTCAACTGGATGTTGCGACTCGTGTCATCAAAGAGGCCAATGTCTCTTTGACGGAAATTGGGGGAATCGGCATCACAAACCAGCGGGAAACAACGCTGGTCTGGAATCGTAAAACGGGTGAGCCGGTCATGAATGCAATTGTCTGGCAGGATCGCCGGACACAGACAAAGTTCGATGCAGATACGGCAACCTCCATCACGGCAAAGACAGGCCTGATTCCGGACCCTTATTTTTCAGCCTCGAAACTCGCATGGATTCTGGAACGTCACGCAGCAGAAGATCTTGTATTTGGCACCGTAGACAGCTGGCTGATCTATCAGCTCACGCAAAAGAATCTGCATATTACAGATACGACCAATGCTTCGCGCACAATGATCTTCGACATCCACAAACTACAGTGGGATCAGGATCTGTTGAAGGTATTCAATGTCCCTGCTGAAGTTCTGCCAGATGTACGTTCCTCCTCAGAAATCTACTCTGAAGCACAGGTTAAAGGACTGGCTGGACTACCGATCGCCGGCATTGCTGGAGATCAACAGGCAGCTCTCTTCGGTCAGGCATGCTGGACGCCTGGCCTGGTGAAAAATACGTATGGTACCGGATGTTTCCTTCTGGAAAATATCGGCACTGACCCCATCCCCTCCAAAAACAAGCTGCTCACCACTGTCGCCTGGACAGTGGATGGAAAGACAGAGTATGCACTGGAAGGCAGTGTCTTTATTGGTGGTGCAGTAGTTCAGTGGCTTCGCGACGGGCTAGGCATCATTCAAAAATCCGCTGATGTAGAGCCTCTTGCTGCCACAGTCAAGGACTCTGACGGTGTGTATCTCGTCCCTGCATTTACCGGACTTGGCGCACCTCACTGGGATCCTACAGCCAGAGGAACAATTACGGGAATTACTCGCGGTACAACATCAGCACACATCGCCCGTGCAGCACTGGACTCCATTGCCTATCAGGTAGCGGATCTGATCTATGCCATGAAGCACGATGGCGGACCTCCATTAAGTGAGCTTCGGGTCGATGGCGGAGCCGCCACCAATGATGCACTGTTGCAGTTCCAGGCAGATCTTCTGCAGGTTCCTGTCGTCCGCCCAAAGGTAACGGAGACCACGGCATTGGGGGCTGCCTATCTGGCAGGACTCGCTACCGGATTCTGGAAGAGCCGGGGAGATCTGATTTCGCAATGGCAGGTGGACCGGCGTTTTGAGCCAGCAATCTCCGCCAGTGAAGCAGACTCACTGCTGAGCCGTTGGCATGAAGCTGTATCCCGGTCAAAATCATGGGCATCCTGAACCGCGCGGTTATGATTCACCGGTTGCAGAACCGGAACAGGCCATGGGATATGGTGATTATCGGTGGCGGAGCAACTGGCACCGGAATCGCGATTGATGCAGCATCCCGCGGATATGAAGTATTGCTGTTGGAACAGCACGATTTTGGAAAAGGAACATCCAGCCGCAGCACCAAGTTGGTTCATGGAGGAGTTCGCTATCTCGAACAGGGAAATATCTCGCTGGTCATGGAAGCGCTCAAGGAGCGCGGACTCATGCGGCAGAATGCTCCGCATCTGGTCGATGATCTCGCCTTTGTTGTTCCGAACTATGACTGGTGGGAAGCACCTTTTTATGGGATTGGCCTGAAAGTCTACAACCTGCTGGCAGGGAAGTACGGGTTCGGTGATTCGCAGATTCTGTCCAGGGAAGAAACACTGGAGCAATTACCAACCATCAAAACTGAAGGGCTGCGCGGTGGTGTGGTTTACTATGACGGCCAGTTTGATGACTCCCGGCTACTGGTACACATGGTAATCACGGCAGCAGAACAGGGTGCGACGATTCTGAACTATGTTCAGGCGACTGGGCTGACAAAGGGCCCGGATGGCTTTCTGGATGGAGTTACGGCAAAGGATCTGGAGTCCGGGGAAGAATTTCGGATCTCTGCACGCGTCGTCATCAATGCGACAGGGCCATTTGTCGACCAGGTCCGAAAGTTCGACCAGCCCTCTGTTTCTCCCATGATTGCTCCCAGCCAGGGGATTCATCTGGTTTTTGATCGGTCCTTTCTTCCGGGAGACTCCGCCATCATGGTGCCTCATACCAGTGATGGACGCGTGATGTTTGCCATTCCCTGGCATCAGCACACGCTCGTCGGAACCACGGATACGGCTATTCCTGAATCAACACTGGAACCCGTGGCACAGGAACAGGAGATCGATTTCATCCTGACCACTGCCCGTCAATATCTGGCAAAAGCACCGACGCGGGAAGACATCATGAGTGTCTTTGTCGGAATCCGCCCGCTGGTCAAAGCAGGTGGGGCAGCCAATACAGCAGCACTTTCACGAGATCATACAATTCACATCGATCAGTCCGGCCTGCTGACAATCACCGGAGGCAAGTGGACCACCTATCGCCGTATGGCAGAGGATTGTGTGGATCAGGCAGCCATGCTCGCGCGTTTACCGGAGCAGGAATGTGTTACGAAAAACCTGAATATCCATGGCTACCATCAGCACACAGACCGTTTCGGCCATCTGTGGGTTTATGGATCGGATGCACCCAAAGTTGAGGAACTGGGTGGAGATCGACTTCATCCGGCACTCCCATATACAGAAGGTGAAGTGATCTGGGCAGTTCGGGAAGAAATGGCCCGCACTGTGGAAGATGTCCTGGCTCGCCGCACGCGCGCCCTCTTCCTCAATGCAAAAGCGGCATTGGCGATGTCTCCCACTGTGGCCAGGCTGATGGCGCGTGAGATGAATCTTGGTCAGGCCTGGCAGGATCAACAGGTGGAAGAATTCAGGTCCATGGCCTCAACTTATATCTGCTGTTAGCCGTTCTCAGAAAGCCATGTAATAGCCGCTACGTGCCTTGACTCTGGCCTTGGGGTATTTCCGTTTCGCATCAGGGGAAAGCTCCACACGGATCTTCCGGAACTCGCCAGGTGAGCCGGATGGTGCTTTGTAAACAAGACTGTAGCGGCTGCGCATCCGTTCCATTAGCACTGGGAAGATCTTATCTGCACGATCCACCTTGAATGCCTCGCCTCCGGTTTCTTCCGCAATTTTGAAAATGTCGGTTGGAGTGAAATCCGGGTTTCGATATTCTCCGGGTTTCCGAGGTTTCGGTCGTGATGATTTACCTGTGACAATTGCATTCAATACAGCATCAGCAGAGAAGAGAGATTCCAGCACCTGTTTTTCATTGATCTGGTAGTTCAGGCTTTCGTTATCTGTAAGAATGATCACACCTCTTCGGATGTTGGGCGTTCTTCGTGCTTCATCCTGTAATTCACGAGCCGCTGTCACCACTGCGTTGTAGATGGCCGTTCCTGCAGAAAGAGTGTGCTGCTCCACACCGACCTCAATTTCTCGCTGAACCTCTTCAAACCGGTTGGTGAATTCGCTCAGGACTTCTGTCTCTTTTGCGAATGCCATAACAGAGACACGATCCTCTTCTTTCAGATGAGTCAGGGCATTCTGAGCAGTAGAGGCCATCTGCTGTACATAACGCTTCATACTTCCACTGACATCCAGCAGCAGCACCAGAGCCAACGGATCTGCTTCCCGTCCGAACCGACTCACTGGCTGCAGAGATTCCTGATCATAGACTTCAAAGTCGCTGACGGTCAGTCCGGATACAGGCTTTCCGCCATTGGTCACCTGAACATCCACCCGAACCTCTGCAATGTCCGCACGGAAAGTTGCCAGATCCTGGGGAAACCCAACCTGAATCATGAAGATTCCTGTCAGGAGAACAGGAACAGATTTCCGGAAAATCAGTCCGAGCCACATGCTGTCATTATCTTAATTCCTACAGAGATGAGGGGGAATCCCTCTGCTATATTGGAGGATGGTTCATCTCTCAAAGTAGCTTGTTCCTTTGTATTCCACTTCAACGATGTAAGAGTCAATGCAGCCGGGAATGGACAATCACTGTCAGAGATCAGGGTAAAGAAGAAAGGAAGACTTCATGGCGGAGCAACGCTTTATTTTCTCGTCTGAGTCGGTGACTGAAGGTCACCCGGATAAGATTGCCGATCAGGTAAGTGACGCAGTACTGGATGCGATTCTTGCGAAAGACCCAACCGGACGTGTGGCGTGCGAAACACTGGTCACCACAGGAACCTGTGTCATCGCTGGTGAAATTACCACCACCAATCTGAACTTTTTCAAGGATGTCACGGATCTTGCCCGTGAAGTCATCAAAGACATCGGATTTACGGATTCTGAATACGGATTCGACTACAAGTCCTGCTCCGTGATCAATCTGGTCCATGGACAGTCTCCCCATATCGCAATGGGTGTGGACACTGGTGGTGCCGGTGATCAGGGCCTGATGTTTGGATACGCATCCGATGAAACACCTGAGTTGATGCCACTCCCCATCATGCTGGCTCACAAGCTGGTACAGAAACTGAGTGAAACCCGTCGCTCCGGTGAAGTGAAACACCTTCGTCCAGACGGAAAGAGCCAGGTTTCCGTCGAATATGTTGATGGAAAGCCTGTCCGCATTGATGCCATTGTGGTTTCCACCCAGCACGATCCCCATCCCACAAAACCGAATACCATGCCTGACGGACTGGTTGAGGAGATCCGTGAAAAGGTAATCAAGCCAGTAGTTCCTGCTGGCATGATCGATGAAAATACCAAGTTCCACATCAACCCCACTGGTTGCTTTGAAGTCGGCGGACCCCATGGTGATGCCGGACTCACAGGCCGCAAGATCATCGTGGATACCTACGGTGGTATGGGTCGTCACGGTGGTGGCGCCTTCTCTGGAAAAGATCCAACGAAGGTGGACCGCTCCGCCTGCTACATGGCCCGCTATATCGCCAAGAACATCGTGGCAGCTGGTCTTGCTTCCCGTGCGGAAGTCCAGCTGGCCTATGCAATCGGCGTCCCTGAACCTGTCTCCGTCATGGTGAATACCTTTGGAACGGGCAAGGTGGATGAAAATGTGTTGACCGATATCGTTCGCGCAAACTTCAATCTGACCCCCAAGGGCATCATCGAGACACTGGATCTGCGCAAGCCGATCTATCGCAAGACTGCAGCATTTGGTCACTTCGGCCGTCCGGAATTCTCGTGGGAGAAGACTGATAAGGCAGAAGCGCTCAAGGAAGCGGCAAAAGAAGCACTGGCAACTGCATAAGCAGTTTCCGGAAATAACAAAAAGAGGAGGGCATTTGCCCTCCTCTTTTTTCTTTTCATTCGGTCTTTTTAATGACGGAAGTGACGAACTCCGGTGAAGACCATGGCGACGCCCAGCCGATCAGCTGCATCAATCACTTCCTGGTCCTTCACTGAACCACCCGGCTGAATGAATGCAGTCGCTCCATTCTGCGCGGCCAACTCCAGACCATCCGGGAAGGGGAAGAAAGCGTCTGAAGCCACAACAGAGCCTTCCAGTGGCAGGATAGCCTTGGATGCTCCAAACTTCACGGAATCCACTCGAGACATCTGTCCCGCTCCTGCAGCAATCAGTTGCCCTTCCTTTGCATAGACAATTGCATTGGACTTCACATGCTTCACAATTCGCCAGGCAAACAGAAGCGACTTCAGTTCTTCCTCGGTGGGCTGTCGTTTGGTCACAACCTTCAGTTCAGGATCTCCGGGATTATCGGCGCTCTGCACCAGGAATCCACCGGAAATTGACTTGATGGTTTCCTCATCACGATTCACACGGATCACACGCAGCAGACGCAGATTCTTTTTAGTAGCGAAAATGGCCTGTGCTTCCTCACTGAAGCCAGGAGCGGCAATCGCTTCGATAAACGTTTTTGTGACTTCTTCGGCCGTCTCTTTATCAATCGGACGATTGAAGGCCAGCACTCCACCGAAAGCCGAAACAGGATCAGCAGAAAATGCTTTCTGGTAGGCTTCATGCAGCGATTCCCCGGTGGCACAGCCACACGGATTTGTGTGCTTAATGATGGCGGCTGCCGGTTCCTCAAACTCCAGAATCAACTGCCAGGCAGCATCCAGATCTACCAGATTGTTGTAGCTGAGTTCTTTTCCCTGAACTTTAAATGCCCCGGCGATTCCGGATTCTCCAGTCGAAAACAACCCTGCTGCCTGGTGAGGATTCTCGCCATACCGCAGCGCCTGACGCAGGGGTACACGGATGTCCAGCGTGGGCATCTCTACCGGATCCAGAGTATTCAGCTTGTTGATGATCGCCCGGTCATAGGCAGCGGTTACTGCAAACGCCTCCCGTGCCAGCTTCCAGTGAGTTACTTCAGAAAGCTCCCCATTACTTTTCAGGAGCTCTTCATAGACCGCACGATACTGCAACGGAGAAGTCACCACCGCCACATCCTGATAGTTCTTGGCAGCAGCGCGAATCATCGTCGGACCACCAATATCGATGTTTTCAATCAGCTCATGACGCGGAGCATCTTCATTCGCTGCAATTTTCTCGAACTCATACAGATTCACCACCACCATATCGATGGTCGGGATCTGGTGTTCCGCAAGAGAGGCCATATGCTGCTCATTGGATCGCATGGCAAGGACGCCACCGGCAATCCGTGGGTGGATGGTTTTTACACGGCCATCCAGCATTTCCGGGAAGTCTGTTACTTCAGAGACATCCGTCACCTGAAGACCTTCCTCGCGAAGCTGGCGGGCTGTTCCGCCAGTGGAAATCAGTTCACAACCAAGCTTTGCCAGGCCACGAGCGAAGACGGTAATCCCGGATTTATCCGTCACGCTGATCAGTACACGTTGAATACGAGCCATGATGGGGAAAAAACCAGTATGCCAAGATAAAACATGGCCCACAAAGTCACTTTGATCCCGGGAGACGGGATCGGACCTGAGGTTGCCGAAGCTGCTCGACGAGCTGTAGAAGCAACCGGAGTGAAAATTGATTGGCATGTCGTGGAGTTGTCCGCAGAAATCATGGAAAAAACCGGCACAGAGCTGCCGGAATATGTTCTGGAATCAATTCATTCGACTAAAGTTGCGCTCAAAGGACCGGTAACCACGCCGATTGCCGGCGGTTTCAAGAGCGTTAACGTCAGTCTTCGTAAACAATTAGACCTTTTTGCCAATGTGCGCCCCGTTCGTCGCCTGCCCGGTATTAAGACCCGATATATGGATGTTCCCATCGACATGGTGATTTTTCGTGAAAACACGGAAGATCTCTATTCCGGTCTGGAACACGAAGTCGTTAAAGATGTAGCCCAAAGCCTGAAAATCATCACCCGTTATGCTTCCATTCGAATTGCAAAATATGCCTTCGAATATGCGAAAGCAAATGGCCGCCGCAAGGTTTCAGCTGTCCACAAAGCCAATATCATGAAGCTTTCCGATGGACTGTTCCTGCGCTGCTGCCGTGAAATTGCAGCACAGTACCCTGACATTCAGTACCAAGAACTGATCGTGGATAATGCTTCCATGCAGCTGGTGATGCGCCCTGAGCAGTTCGATGTTCTTCTGCTTCCCAACTTGTATGGCGATATCGTCAGCGATCTCGCTGCCGGACTGGTCGGAGGTCTGGGTATCGTCCCCGGAGCCAATATGGGCGAAGAGATCGCTGTGTTTGAGGCGGTTCATGGTTCAGCTCCGGATATTGCCGGGCGAAACATGGCAAATCCCACAGCCCTGATTGAATCGGGAATCATGATGCTGCGCCATCTTCAGGAGTATGATGCTGCCCGAAAGCTATCCAGTGCGCTGGAGACCGTCTACAACGAAGGAAAGCACTTGACCGGCGACGTAGGTGGCTCTTCCGGAACCCGCGAGTTTACTGACGCTCTTGTTACTGCTCTCTCCTAAAGACTTGTCTGTATAGTGCAAGCTCTACCAGAGCTTGCACTGATCCTTTGCCGGACGAACCATCAGGTCGCCTTCCTTGCAGGAAAACGCCTTCTGGAACTCCGGCATGTTCTGCAAGGTTCCATTCGCACGGAATTTACCCAATGGATGCGGATCGGTATTCAGCAGTAACCGTTTTGCCTCCGGACGCTGATTTCCAGCCCACACTCGCGCAAAGGCAAGAAAGAACCGCTGATCCCCTGTATAACCATCCAGCACAGGGGCTTCTTTCCCCTTCAGGGCACGTTTGTAGGCACGATAGGCAATCGTAAGTCCGCCAAGATCACCCATGGCTTCTCCGGTCACCAGCTTGCCGTTGTGCCGTAGTCCTTCTCCCACATCCAGATTGAAGAACTGATCCACAATACACCCGGCACGTTCCTCGAATTTTCTGCGATCTTCAGGAGTCCACCAGTTCTTCAGGTTTCCATCAACATCAAACTTTGAACCCTGGTCATCAAATCCGTGTCCCATCTCATGACCGATGACAGCTCCGATGGCCCCATAGTTAGCAGCATCATCCGCATTCATGTCGAAAAATGGAGGCTGCAGAATTCCGGCAGGGAATACAATCTCGTTGTAGGGAGGGTTGTAATAGGCGTTGATGGTAGGTGGTGTCATCTCCCACTTCTTCTTGTCCGGAGCTTTTCCAACATGCGACAGGTTTTCCCTCAGTTCTCCTAACTGAGCCTCCTTCGCATTGTTGAAATAACTGTCCCGGGAAATACTGATAGTGGCATATGTTTCCCACTTTTCCGGATAACCGATCTTGGTGACAAACCCCTGCAATTTGGCAACAGCAGCTTTTCTTGTGGATGCTTCCAGCCAGTCTGCACTTTCCAGTGATTCTTTGAGAGTGGCTCGCAGATTTTCGACCAGATCCATCATGCGCTGTTTGGCTTTTGGGGGGAAGTATTTATCGACATACGCCTGACCTAACGCTTCGCCGATATTGCCATCGACAGCATTGGTACATGTCTGCCATCGGGGAAGCTGTTCTTTAGTACCCGACATAACAGTGCCACGGAATGCGAAATTCTGATCGACAAAAGGCTTCGAAAGAAGATTAGCCGACTGATCCAGCAGTTTCCATTTGAGATAAGCTTTCCAGTCATCCAGGGAGGCACTTGCCACCAGATCATTCCACGCTTTCAACGCCTTTGGATCTCCGACATTGATAGATGTTTCCGGAACTTTGACGGACTGCACCAGCGCTTTCCAGTCATACCCCGGAGCCATCTCTGTCAGGCTGGTCAGCGTGTAAATGTTATATGCCTTGTAAGGATCCCGGCGATCAACATTGGTCATGGTGGCATCCGCGATTTTTGTCTCAAAAGCGAGAATATTCTTTGCTGACACAGCGGCCTGGTCCGCCGGAACGCCAGTGAGTTCAAACATCTTTGCGATGTGTTTCACCAGTTCTTCACGAATGGTTTTGGAGCGATCATCCGTTTTGAAGTAATAATCCCGGTCCGGCAAGGAGAGTCCGCCAGAGGTCACATTGAGAATCACCAGACTGGAATTTTTCAGATCTACATCTCCATAGAGCATCGGGGTCAGCCTGAATCCATCTTTCTGAAGATCAAGAATCGTTGTGGAAATTTCTTTTGAACCGCTGAGCTGATCGATCTTTGCAAAACCCGGCTTCAATGGATCCCAGCCCCGTTTGTCGATGGCTCCTGTATCCATACAACTGGAGTAGTAATCGCCAATCTTCTGAACGGCACTTCCCTTGGGGGCATTGGCATCAGCAACCGCTGCATCCAGAATTGTTCGAAGCCGTTCGCGATTTGCTTCATTCATCACCTGAAAAGTTCCCCATCGCGAATATCGCTCGGGAATCGGATTTTTCTCTATCCATGTTCCATTGGCGAACTGGAAGAAATCCTCACATGGCTTGCAGGTTTTATCGATTCCATTCAGATCGATTCCACTGGTGGAAGTCTGGGAAAAAGAGGGCTGGATGAAAACTCCAGAGATGAGCAGAAGAGGAAGGAAAAAACGCATCGAACGTACCTCCAGAAGAATTTTACAAGACTAAATGAAAAAGGGCCGGTTGCCCGGCCCTGAAAGACTAGCTGGTTTCTACTTCAGCAGGAAGCTGACCAGATCGACAACGCGGTTGGAGTAACCCCATTCGTTGTCATACCAGGAAACAACTTTCAATAGATTTCCACCCAGAACCTTCGTCAACTGAGCATCCACGATTGAGCTGTTGGGGTTGTTCAGCATATCGCTGGAAACCACGGGATCTTCTGTATATGCCAGAATCCCCTTCAGAGGGCCTTCTGCTGCGGCTTTGAGTGCTGCATTCACTTCAGCAGAAGTGGCTTCTTTTTTCAGCTCTGCCACAAAGTCCACTACCGAAACATTCGGAGTGGGAACACGCATGGAATAACCATCCAGCTTTCCATTGAGTTCCGGCAGTACCAGACCGATAGCTTTTGCAGCTCCGGTAGATGTGGGAATCATATTGATGGCAGCTGCACGGGCGCGACGCAGATCCTTATGGGGGAAGTCCAGGGTCGGCTGATCATTGGTGTAACTATGGATGGTGGTCATCGAACCCTTTTCGATGCCAAAGGATTCGTGAAGAACCTTAGCTACCGGGCCGAGACAGTTGGTGGTGCAGGAAGCGTTGGAAACAATGTTGTGCTTTGAAGAATCATAAGCATCGTTGTTGACACCCAGAACGATGGTGATATCTTCACCAGTTGCCGGCGCAGAAATAATGACTTTCTTCACTGAGCCACGGAGATGCTTCTTTGCATCTTCAGCCTTGGTGAAGCGTCCGGTTGATTCAATAACAACCTCAGCTCCCACGCTGGGCCAGTCGATCACAGCAGGATCTTTCTCAGCGAAAACTTTAATTTTTTTGCCGTTGGCAATAATGGAATCGCCTTCGACTGAAACTTCACCCTGGAAAGGGCCAAGAACTGAATCGTACTTCAGTAGATGAGCCAGCGTCTTTGTATCAGTCAGATCGTTGGTCGCGACGAATTCAATATTAGGATTGTTAATGCCGGCGCGAAGCACATTCCGCCCGATGCGGCCAAAGCCGTTGATGGCTACTTTAATTGCCATGAAATGGTAATTCTCCTTGAGTGGGGATCAGTTTTAGTTTAGCAAGCTGTTTCAGATCCGATGAAAGCCCTTCAGGATGTCCCGCATTGAGTACCGTAAGGCGATCGGGCGGCCGTGAGGACAGCTGGTGGGAAACTCCGTCTTTGCCAGTTCAGCCAGAAGCCATTCCATCTTTGTCATATCCAGACGCATATTGATCTTGATTGCTGCACGACAGGCAACGGATGCTGCAACACCCCTGCGTAGATCGTCCACCGATGCCTTGCGGAGTTCGCCTTCTGTGATCTCCAGAATTTCCAGAATCACACGTTCGATTTCGCCTGTATTCAGTCCCGCAGGCGCAGCTTTGATGGCCAGTGTGCGTTGCCCAAAAGGCTCGGTTTCAAAGCCGACAGCCGCCAACTCATCTGCAATCCGCGCATATTCGATCTGCTGTCCAACGGTCAGGGGAATCACCATCGGCATCAATAACTGCTGCTTCTCAATCGTTCCTGCCGCGCGACGCTTCAGGACCTGTTCAAACAGAATTCTTTCATGCGCAACATGCTGATCGATGATCCAGAGGCCATCGCGACCAGCCGCAATGATAAAGCTCTCCTGCAACTGCCCCAGCGGGCGAAGATCTCGCAGAACATCCAGAGATGGATTTTCAACCTGCCATTCCCCTGCTGGCAATGGGCCATGCGTATCAGGTACTGGCAGCCGGACTCCTGATGATGTGCTCACCAGACTCTCCGTCTTCATTTCCAGAATCTCCAGATCAGATGACAAAGACGATAAATCCGTATTGACCGGATGGCTTGTCGGTGAGGAAACAGGATTCACGGAAATCAGCGGAATGGCCGCCTCATCACCCGAAACCGGCATGACCAATCGGGGTTGGGAAGGAAGAGGAAAGTTCCCGGACTGTAGCGCCTGCGAATATTCAGACAATGGCATATCCACTCCAGCCTGAGGCTGTTGTGGCAATGGAATCGAAGATGCCGGACGAGACTTCATCAGCAGTTCCCGAATGGAATCCCGGACAAAATTATGAACCAGAGAACCATTCTGAAAGCGGATTTCCGTCTTGGAAGGATGTACGTTCACGTCAATCTCTTCCGGGGCACAATCCAGAAAGATCAGGACAAACGGAAAAGACTGTGGCGGCATCAGATTGTGATACGCCGCCGTCAACGCATGAAGCAGAACCTTGTCGCGAATCAGCCGGCCATTGACGAAAAGATAAATCGAGTTTCGATTGAGCTTCTGTACTTGCGGATTCGAGACAAACCCGGAAAGACGAAATCCTTCATGGATCGTCTCTGGCACCTCAATCAGATCTGCCAGAATCTTGCTACCAAATACCTGAAAGACTCTCTCTTTCATCGATTCGACGGGGGTAACAAACAGCAATCGCTGTCCCATGTGCGTGAGCTCAAAACTCTTGTCTGCATGAGCCAGAGAGTAGTGCGTCACCAGTGAAGCAATGTGAGAAATCTCCGTCTGCTCACTACGTAGAAATTTACGTCGCGCCGGAACATTGTAGAAAAGATCACGAATTGAGATGGTTGTACCGGGCTCACGTGCGAACTCATCACAACGGATCATCTTTGCTCCTGCAATTTCGATGCGCGTTCCTGTCGCTTCCTCACGGGAACGTGTGGTGAGCTCCAATCGGGATACAGAGGCCACAGAGGGAAGAGCTTCCCCCCGAAATCCTAATGTTGCAATGGCAAAAAGATCGTCGGCTGTGCGGAGCTTGGAGGTTGCATGCCGTTCAAAGGCCAGCAGTGCGTCATCCCGCAGCATGCCGGTCCCATTATCAGAAATGCGGATGAGCTTGCGCCCACCCGCTTCAATATCGATGCGAAGATCGTCCGCATCCGCATCCAGGGAGTTTTCCAGAAGCTCCTTGACGACTGATGCCGGACGCTCAATGACTTCACCTGCCGCAATCTTGTTTGCGATGGCGTCAGGAAGAATTTTGATACGGCCCACAAATACTACTTAATCACGATGCCGCGTTCATCCAGAAGTGATCCCGTGCGCTGCAGAAGATTCAGAACATTCCGACGATACTGCACAGAGTTGTTGACCAGTTCTGAGCGGGCACGCTGAAGATCAGCCTGGGAAGCCAGCAGGAAGAACAGAGTGATGGTTCCCAGGTCATACCGCTTCTGGTCACCTTCCACACGCTTCTCTGCGAAGTCTGCCGCGATGCGGGCAAGTTCCACGGAGGCCCGGCTGTTTTCCACCTGACTGATTGCATTCAGGACATCAAGACGGGTCTGCTGTTCAATTCTTCTGACCTGGAGAGTATCCATTCTCTTCTGGACATTGGCATCGGCATAGTTGGCGATTGCCTGACGATCCCGGATCGGGAACCGGAACTGGAGTCCGAGTCCATAGACGGGATATCCAAATCCCCACATCTGGGACCAGGCATCCCCGAATCCACCAGCACCATTCGGAATGACAACGCCACCCGCACGGGTGACACCACCGATACCCTGTGTGGTGTAGACACCTGTCAAGCCAAAGTCCGGCTTCAGATTATTGGCAGCTACTTTCAGGGTCAGGTCATCAATCTCGATGTTATTTTTTGCAGCCAGCAGGTCCGGACGACGCCCAAGTGCCTGGGCAACCAGCTCTTCTTTTTCAAACTGCTGATTATCGATTGTGTCCACGGAAGCAGTCAGCTCAATGGGCATTGTCCGCAGATCCGGATCAATATCCACGCTGATCTGGCGACGCAGCGCATCTTCTGCCTGTTCAAGACGATACTTTGCCTGAGTCACGGCAATCTCTGCCTGCGCATACTGTGCTTGTGGCTGATAGATTTCCAGAGCGGAGATGGCACCAAGTTCGAGTTCGCGCTGTGCACGCTTCAGAGAAGCATCCGCAAGGGCAAGTGCCTGTTCCTGAACTCTCAGATTTTCACGAGCTCCAATGACATCCCAGTAGACATTCTCGGCCGTGGTGATCAGCTGCATCAACTGATTCTCAAATGTCAGTTCCGCAGTCTTCACACGGGACTTGGCCACCAGAATCGGCAGTTTGTTGACATAGATTCCCCGGTTCCGCAGCAACGGTTGGAAGAACCGGACATCAATGCTGGAGTTGTAGTTGGGGTTGACGTTGGCGTTGACGTTATTTGTGGAAAGGCGATTGAACCGATAGTTGGCGGTCAGTTCCGTACCCGTCATGAAGCGCTGAAAGTAGGATGCGTTGGCAGGCTGTGTTAACTGACTCAGAACCTGTGCACCTTCCAGGATGTTTGTCGTGGGAGTCACCGCTCGCTGTGCGTTGAACTGTCCGGACACCGCAGGATCAAACGGACTGAATGCCCGTGTAATTGCATTCTGCTGCGGTTCAATAAACAGCTTCTGCAGCTGAATATCCGTATTGTTTGCGACCACCAGCTCAATATAGGAACGAAGAGAAAGCTCCAGCTTGTCGTTGACAATGTATTCCCTTAACCGAATGGGAGCACCCAGCTGAACCGATGGAATTGGAGTTTTGAATACGAGATTGAAGTAATCTTTTGACCCAAAGGTAGGAAACTTAGCCGGACCATTTTCATGGATATCGACAGTCATTTCTGCGCTGGGGGGAGGGGCGGCCTCCTGAGCAGTCGAAACATCGCTGGCTGCGCACACCAGCACAGCTGATAAGGACAGAAAAATTAGCTTCATTTTTATTCGTAACGGATCGCTTCGATCGGGTCGAGTTTGGCAGCCTGGACTGCCGGATAAATTCCAAATGCAATGCCAATGCCCACAGAGACACCAAAGGCCACCACAATTGATGAGGTGGTCACCACGGTCGCCCAGCCTGCGGCAGAGCCAATCAGCATCGATAACGTAAAACCAAAAGCAATTCCAATCAATCCACCAATCATGGAAATCAGAACTGCTTCTGTCAGGAACTGACGGATGATATCAGCCTGCCGCGCACCAATCGCACGGCGGATTCCAATCTCGCGGGTTCGCTCCAGCACCGTAGCCAGCATGATGTTCATAATTCCGATACCGCCGACCAGGAGACTGATTCCGGCAATACAAAGCATCACCACACTGAAGATGAACTGTGTGCGCTTCTTTTGCTCCAGAAGTCCCGCCGGAACAGTGACGTTAAAGTCACCTGCATCCTTATGTGTGGAAGCAAGAATCGCATTGATGACACCGGATGTTTCAATGGAGTCCGTACCCTCTTTGACACGCATGTAGATTCCATCAATTTCATCCTTGAGATAGCTGTTGTTATCTTCAAAACGACGCATCACGGTATTCAGAGGAGCAATCACCAGATTGTTTCGATTGGTGACTTCCACGCCTTCTACTTCCGTATCTGCCGTCGCCTGTTGGGCCAGAACACCAACCACCTGCAACCAGGTATCGTTCACTTTGACAAACTTTCCGACAGCGGGCTCATATCCAAAGAGACCTACTTTTGCGGACTCACCCAGCACACAAACTGTTGCGGATGTATCGTTGTCTGTTTCATCAAACCAGCGCCCCTCAACCACCTTCAGACTATTGATCGAAAGATAGGCAGGAGTGACACCCATCAGCAAGGGTGGTTCAGTCGAACTCTTGGGAAGAACTTTCAAGGGTTTGAACCGCTTGCGAGGTGTGGCTGCTTCGATTCCCTGAACATTTTCAGTAATCGCCCGGAAATCCCGGAATGTGAGTCCAGGTGAGATCAGACGTCTTGCCTGAAGTTCATTGCGATCTACAGCCTCCTTGGCTTCAATGATGATGTTATTGACACCCAGAAGATCGATGTAACTCATCATCTCTTTCTGAGCGCCTTCGGTAATGGATAACATCGCCACAACGGCACCAACGCCAAAGATCATACCCAGCATCGTGAGAAGACTGCGCAGCTTATGCACAAAGAGGCTTTGCAGCCCCATATATAGTTCAGGGAGATAACCGGAGAGATTTGCCATCTTGAATTTTCTACTCAGCTTTTCGGAACAGGCATACCTGCTGTGGGGCTTGAACTTCCTTTTTCAGATTTACCGGATGAACCAGATGCGGTTGGATCGGCCAAGGCAATGACTTCTCCCTCCTTCAGACCAGAAGAGATCACCATCGTGGACTCACTCTGCTTGGAGAACTTCACTTCCCGTTCTTCAAACTTCGATCCAGTGCGAACAAATACAACCTGCCTGCCTTCTTTTTCAAAAACTGCCTGCCTCGGAATATTAATGGCTTCTGGAATCTTTTCTACGATGATTTCCACATCAGCAAGCAATCCGGGTCGCAGCAATGCTTCAAACTGTGAATCCTCACCCGGAGGCGGGGGAAGCTTGGCATTCTGTACATCTCTCATAGCAAATCCACCAGGAGCCAGTGCGGAAGCCATATTCGGTCCGGCTGATTGTTGCTGACTGCGCTCTGGCAATTTGATGCCGGCTGCTGCCATGTCCTTGCGAACCTTCACCATTACTTCAGTTCTTTCCTCTGGCTTCAGTTCCTGCATCAATTTTCCATTGAGTGCTTTCCGTAATGATTCGCGATATTTGGCCTGCTGTTCAGAGGTCAACCCGGCCAGAGCAGAATCCTGACCACCCGGACGACGCACCCGCCCACTGGTAGCGGTTGTCCCTTGCTGGGGAGGTCCGCCTGCATTTGCAGCCAGCGTCATGTCAGCAGCAGGAAAATCTGGAATCGCTTCAATGGGTCCCTTACGTCGATTGGCTTCTGCTGTCGCCATCATCCGGGCAATCTGATCTGGCTTTGCACCCAGAGATGTCAATAACTGCTTCATGTCGATGGAGAACACTACATCGAATTTCTTCTGGACTTCACCGGAAAAAGCATTTGCACTGGCAGTTCCACTCAGAGATTTAATCTTTCCCTGAAATTCCTGCTCTGCAATCGCATCCAACTTAATATTGACCACCTGTCCTTCGCGCAGGTTTGCCCGATCAATTTCGCCAACCTTTGCCACAACTTCCATCTCCGAGAGATCCAGAATATCGGCAACGGGAGTTCCCGGCTGTACCTGATCACCTTCCCGAAGATCCGGCAACTGCATTCCAAACATCACAGCACTGGAGCGGTTCTGCTTGATCGCCACCAGCCCACTGATGGAAGCCAGAAGCTTCACCTGATTCAGCCGGGCACGCTCCCGGTTCATTTCCAGCTGTGACTTGTTTTTCTTTTCTCCAAGGACTGCGAGCTCAGCTTCTGCCTGTTCCCGACGGGACTGAATATCACTCTCCAGCTGCTTTAATCGACGCTTTGCTTCATCCAGACTGAGCTGATTTTTCTTGGCATCAATGGCCGAAATGAGTTCGTTCTTGCGAACTTCCAGATCTGCTCTTCTCACCGCATATCTGGCACGCAAGAGTTCGACTTCGTCCTGATTGCTGCGGATTGCAAGATCTGCCTGGGACTTCTTGATCTGCTCATCAATCTGGTCCAGCTCCAGCTGTTTTTCTTCCAGACGAGAGAGAACTTCGGCATCATCAAATTCAACAATGAGATCTTTTTCACGGGCAAAAGCACCCAGTGAAGCCAATCTTGTAATCTGGACCGTACCGAAAAGATTAGGGGCAGTCAGAGTAACAGAACGAACAGCCCGGAGTTCTCCACGGGTAAAGCTGCGGACGACAACATCACTCTGGCGAACTACCGTAGTCGCAATCTGAAACTGGCGCTGCTTGGTCATCGCCTGAAAGGCTGTGTAGGCTGCATAACCACCGCCGGCAACCACACACACCAGCACTAATTGAATAATCCACTTTTTCATCCGTATCCGTTACCTGCTTACTACAGTTTCTTCGCCCGCTTAATCACTTCTGCCGGATTTTCCAAAGCAACGACATCGCCTTCTTGCAGACCCTTCAGCACAACAATATCGGTGTCATTCCGCTTTCCTACTTCAATGGCACGGATCTGAAATCCGCCACCTCTCTGTACATATACAGAGGGCTTCCCGTTTGTTGAAAAACTGGCTCTTACCGGAATCAGCAGAGCACCAGGCTCACGCTCAATCATAATTTCTGCCGATGCGCTCATGCCGGGGCGAAGACGATTGTCGGATTCTTCCAGAACTCCTTCAGCAGGAAAGGTCTTATCCGTCATTCCCGGTCCACGCCACACCACCGTGGCAATCGGGCTGATCTGATCCAGTTTTGACTGAAATTCACGATCAGGGATAGCATCCACACGGACACGGATGGGCATATCTGCCCGGAGACGACCACGATCCACTTCATCCAGCTTCAGATTGATCTTCATCTCACTGAGATCTGGAATTTCTGCAATAGCAGCTCCAGTCCAGGCACGATCTCCTTCCTTGAAGGGAGGAGGTGTCTGTCCCCATGCACCCTGAGAACGGAGATTGGGCAGAAGACTCACAATTCCATCATTCGGAGCCACCAAGACCATCCGGGAAAGATATCCCCTCGCGCGGTTTACATCGCGAACCATTTTGTCGCGCTGCTGCCCCAGTCGCTCCAGATCAGCTTCCTGGGAAACCTGATGCGCATCAATGGTGGTTGCCACCTGCTTGAGTTCCCCTTCACTGACCCCAACATCGATTCTGCTTTTTGCTCCCTCGATTTCACTGACCACTTCCGCTTTACTGGCATCCAGTCGGGCACGCTCAAGATTGAACTCGGAAGTCATCTTGTTCATGCCATCCATTTCATTCGTAATCCGGTGGCTGGCCTTGGTCTGGACAATCTGGCTATCTACAGTGCGAACACTGGTATTTCTTTCGAGATAATTCTGCTCTTGCTGCGCACCATCAAACTCGACAATTACTTCACCTTTGCGAACAGCTTTTCCTGAATCCGCCAGACGGGTAATCTGCAAGTTCGGAACCTGCGGGGCAGAGATGATCTGCGACCGCGTTGCACGAATTTCTCCACGGGTCCGCACGGAAATAATAAAATCGCCCTTGCGGACTTTTGCAACCGGCACTTCAACGGGAGCAGGAGCCAGCGTATTGCGATAAGTAAGATATCCGCCAATCGATCCAGCCAGAGCAATCACACTCCAGATGATGATCTTTTTTCGACGGGCTTCCGGCGTCTGACCGAGCCTCTGCTTGGGTTTTAAATCCTTGGACATTTCAAAATTCCCTTATATTTTCTGGGGATTGGATGGAGGTGCTCCTCCAGGTTTTTCCAGCGCTACAATTTCTCCGGGCTTCACGCCCGAACGAATGGAAGCAGTGATGAAACTGGTGAGTCCAATCTCCACTTCACGCCGCTGCCATGCATTTCCCTCACGAACCAGAACGTAGGGCTTTGAATCAGGAGAGTCTTCAAAAACTGCCTCCCGAGGAACTGTGGCAACTGCATTTTCGGATTCAATTGCTACATCTACACCGACAGACAGATCCGGAATCACACGAGGGTCAACCTGATCCAGTTTCAGTCGAATGGGGATATCCTTCACAAAGTCGCCCCGAAATCCGCCAGTTTTCGTCACGGCAGCGATTGAGACCACATGTGCGGGCAAAACAAGATCGGGATAAGCGTCAAAATGCACCATTGCTTTTGACCCGATGCGGATCTGCTCTACATCTACCTGATTCAGAGTGGCGGAAATAATCATACTGCTGGTATCCACTACCTGCATAAACAGTTGACCAGGATAAAGCTGGTCCCCCGGTTCGATCTGGGCATATTCGGTCCCGCGAAAAACATTACTACGAACAACCATGCCATTCATTGTGGCTTTCGCTTCGAGAAGGTTTACATGGGATTCTGCGCGCTGGAGTTCCAGCTCGGAAGCTCTGAGATTAATCTCTGCATCCCGAATCTGGGCCCGTTCAGACATAGCCACATATTTCACTTCAGCCTGAATCTGCTTGTATTGTGCCTCAGCTTCATCCAGAGCCAGACGCATCTTCTCCGCATCAATTTCTGAAAGAACCGGCGTGGTCCGGACATCGTAGCGGGCCTTTTCGACATTTGCCTTAGCCGTTTCGACAACCTGGAGATGCGCTTCACGATACATCTTCAGTTCAGCCTTCAACTTTTGAATGTTTGCCTGTTGCTGGGCAACAGAGGCACGGTAGTCCTCCACCCGTTGCAACATCATTTCCCGGTCAAAACCAGCGACAACTTCCCCCGGCTTGACGATTGAGCCAGCCGGAATCATATCCTGCAAAACCAGAGAAAATTCATTGAATCCTCCGCCACCACCCATGCCAGCACCAAGCTCTCCGCCGGTAGACCCCAGTCCATCTGATCCAAGAGCTTCAGAAGAAGCAGCGCTGGAAGTTGAACGAGAAGAGGAGGTAGTCGCTCTGGATGATCCCAGACGGGAAGTTGCCGCCCGAAATGCTGAGGAAGTGCTGGATGATCCGCCGCCCATAGCAGCCGAGGAAGAGGTCACAGTCATTCCACCAGAACCACTTGCAGCAGAAGAAGAGGAGGCAGAAGAAGTTGAGGATCGATAACCGGGAACGCTCGTCGAACCAGCTCGGGATGCGGTAATACCCGCTGCCGCCTGACGATTCCGTCCACTTCGGCTGGCGCGCAAGCGCGGTGCGATCAGAGATTCAAATTTTTCAGCAGCTGTAATACCGGTCAGGCGGATTGTGCGAGTAACAACAGTTCCATCCGTGACAACTGCTGTGCGGGTTGGAGTACGGGCAAGTTGTTGGGCCGCCTCACGAGTTTTTTGATACTCCAGCCACCCCCAGTAACCAACGCCACACAGCAGAACAAGCACCAGCCATCCCCATGGAATGCGGCGCGATTTATCCGTTGTTGCTGGCTCTGGCGATGGCACGTGTGGTGCTGGCGGTATCGCCGGAAGTCCGGGTGCTGGCGAGTTCATTTCTCCTCACTACCTGACGGATTTAATCCTGTTTCCCAAGAGGACAGGGTATGGATGAGCATTTTATCACTCACTGGAATTAGTAGTACTTAAAATGGATGACGTTACGTTTCCTGAAAAGGTTAGCGGCATCTGTCAACATCCAGAAAAGTTTCCCTAACTTTATGATTTAAGGCCGGATTCCGAAGAACCCGACCTTACAGGGAGAAAAGAATTTGTATTCCCGACTGGAGGAAATCAGCCACTCATGGAACCGAGGAATTCCGCATTGGACCGGGTTTTTGAAAGTTTTTCCAGCAACAACTCGATAGATTCCACTGGAGACAGCGGAGCCATTACCTTGCGCAGGATCCAGACCCGGTTCAGCTCTTCCTTCGGCAAAAGGAGCTCATCCTTACGGGTTCCGGACTTGTTGATATCAATAGCAGGGAACACTCGCTTCTCAACAAGCTTCCGGTCGAGGTGAATTTCCATATTACCGGTACCCTTGAACTCTTCAAAGATCACGTCGTCCATTCGGCTTCCGGTATCAATCAAGGCTGTAGCCATGATTGTGAGAGAGCCACCCTCTTCGATGTTCCGGGCAGCCCCGAAAAATCGCTTGGGACGCTGCAGAGCATTGGAATCCACACCACCGGAAAGAACTTTACCAGAAGGTGGAACAACCGTATTGTAGGCACGGGCAAGACGCGTGATGGAATCCAGCAGAATCACAACATCCCGTTTATGTTCAACCAGTCTCTTTGCCTTTTCGATCACCATCTCTGCCACCTGAACGTGGCGGGATGCTGGTTCATCGAAAGTGGAACTGATCACTTCACCCTTCACAGAGCGCTGCATATCCGTCACTTCTTCCGGACGTTCATCAATCAGGAGAACAATCAGGGCAACTTCGGGATGGTTGGTAGAAATAGAGTTGGCAATGGACTGCAACAACATCGTCTTACCGGTACGGGGAGGAGCGACAATCAGGCCACGCTGTCCCTTTCCGATTGGAGTCAGCATATCCATTACACGGCCGGAATAATTGTCCTTTCCGGTCTCCAGCTTCAGCCGTTCCTGTGGATACAGCGGCGTCAGGTTATCAAAGAAAATCTTGTTGCGAGCTTCTTCTGGTGGCTCAAAGTTGATGGCATCAACCTTGATGAGGGCAAAATATCGCTCGCCTTCCTTGGGCGGACGAATCTGACCGCTAACCGTATCTCCCGTCCGCAGATCAAAACGGCGAATCTGGGAAGGAGAAACGTATACATCATCAGGACCCGGCAAATAGTTGTATTCCGGAGCTCTCAGGAATCCAAATCCATCCGGAAGGCATTCCAGCACACCTTCAGAGAAAATCAGACCGGACTTCTCAGCCTGCGTCTGGAGAATCTTGAAGATCAATTCCTGTTTACGCAGTCCAGCCGTACCAGTAATGCCCATATCCTTGGCTACCTGATTCAGCTGGGGAATAGGCATATCCTTCAGTTCAACCAGATCCAGACGGGATTGCCCTTCAGGATGATTCTTCTGGCTGCTCTGAGATTGATGCGTCTGTCCGGCTCCGCGGACCCGTCCGCGCGGCTGGTGTGTAGAAGCGGCAGGGGGAACCGGCTCCTTTTCTGCCTTTTCTGCAGGCTCAGCCTTGGCTTCAGGAGATTCTGCCTTTTCCTTATCGCTAGCTGATTCAGCACGGGAAGGCTTTTCCGCCTTTTCAGCTTTCTCAGCCTTCTCGGCTTTACGTTCAGCTTTTGCTGACTCAGCCTTAGCTTCCTTGGCTTCAGACCGGGGAGGCGCTTCTGTTTTTTCCTGGACTGACTCAGTCTCGCCGGTTACGACGGTAGGATCATTATTTTCGATATTGCTTGCCAAATTTCCCTCACTCCCCGGCCATCAATTGCCGAGAACGGAATTGGATCTACCCCGCCCATTCCTTTTCGAAGTGCGGTGATCCCTTGTTGATATTCTTTTTGGTTGAGCTTATCAACCTTAGTAGCTACCACCAGATATTCACGTTTCTGGTGTTCCAGCCACTCCTTCATCTGCAAATCCCGCTCGGTCCAGCCTCTTCGGGCGTCGAGAACCATGACAGCCAAACCCAACTGTTCCCGATGAAGCAGGTAAGAATCGATGAGAGCTTTCCACGCAATTTTGTCTTCTACCGGACCAGCAGCGAAGCCATATCCTGGCAGATCGACAAGACGTAAATCCCGTCCATACTGATAAAAATTGATCATCCGGGTGCATCCCGGACGAGAACTCGTAAACGCCAGCTTCGCCTGTCCGGTCAACCGATTGATCAGACTGGATTTTCCGGCGTTGGAACGACCGATAAACGCAACTTCTCTTTCCGCTCCCACAGGAAACTGATCAGGCCTGACTGCACTCAAAATAAACTCTATAGGAGATGCATCAGGCCTGACCACAGTTTTCAGGTCCCGGATTTTAATGTCGGAGATCCTCTGATGAGGGGATTTCCTGCTTTCCTTCAATAGGAGGAACAGGCAGAACCTCAGGCAAAGGCTCCGGCAACCGCTCTAACGCGATTTTAATCACTTCGTCCATCGACTCGACAAAGTTCAGCTTCATCTCTTTGCGGATATTCTCAGGCACATCCGGAAGGTCTTTTTCATTGTCCTTCGGCATGATTGCCTCAAAAATCCCCTGTCGATGAGCAGCCAGCAACTTCTCTTTGACTCCGCCAATCGCCAGAACCTTACCCCTCAAGGTAACCTCTCCCGTCATTGCCAGGTCGGCACGAACAGGAATTCGGGTCAGGGCACTGGTAATCGCCGTTGCCAGAGTAATTCCCGCAGAAGGTCCATCTTTTGGAATGGCTCCTTCCGGGACGTGTACGTGAATATCGAGATTTCGATAGAAGTCCTTAGACAGACCCAGCAGATGTGCGCGACTGCGAACATAGCTCATGGCAGCCTGTGCAGATTCCTGCATCACATCGCCCAGCTTACCGGTAATGGTCAGCTTGCCGCGACCTTCCATCGTTGTGACTTCAATCGTGAGGATCTGGCCTCCCACTTCAGTCCATGCAAGGCCTGTAGCGGCACCAACCTCATTCTTTTTGTCAGCTTTGGTATCACGGAATTTGAGGGGCCCCAGAAGTTTGGTTACCTCATCTTCCGTCACTACGACTTTCGGGAGAGAAACGACAGGCAGAACTTCCGCTTCTTCAGACTTTGCCTTCTTCGACTTCCGCTTCTTCGATTTCGCAGCAGTACTTTCTTCAGCCACCGGCTCATCATCGATGATCTCAATGGGAGCATCCAGTGAACGGGTTTCTGTTTCCGTTTCCGGCCAGGCAGCAACTACTTGCTTGGTCACCTTACGGCAGACATTTCCGACTTCCCGCTCCAGATTACGCACACCCGCCTCGCGGGTATAGCCCGAAATGAGAGTCTGAAGTCCTTCAGTGGTGAACTCGATCTCATCCTGATTGAGACCAGTGCCCTTTATCTGCTTGGGCACCAGGAAACGCTTTGCGATTTCCAGCTTTTCAAGCTCGGTATAGCCAGACAAGCGAATCACTTCCATACGATCCTGCAGCGGTCCAGGAATCGTATGCATCACGTTCGCAGTAGCCACAAACAGAACCTGACTCAGGTCATACTCCACGTCCAGATAGTGATCCATGAACATGAAGTTCTGCTCAGGATCCAGCACTTCCAGCAATGCTGATGAAGGATCACCCCGGAAATCTGTCGACATTTTGTCGATTTCATCCAGCATGAAGACCGGATTCTTGGTTCCGGCTTTCTTCATCATCTGGATGATCTGGCCGGGCAGAGCACCAATATAGGTACGTCGATGACCACGGATCTCCGCTTCATCCCGAACACCACCCAGCGACATGCGGACAAACTTGCGCCCAGTGGCCTTGGCGATCGACATCCCCAGCGAAGTCTTTCCGACTCCGGGAGGTCCAACGAAACAAAGAATCGATCCCTTGGGGTTCTGCACCCTGCGACGGACAGCGAGGAACTCCAGAATTCTGTCCTTGATCTTTTCCAGACCATAGTGATCTGATTCCAGCACCTGCTGGGCGAAATTCAGGTCACGGATTTCCTTGGATTTCTTCTTCCATGGCACTGCCAGCAACCATTCCAGATAGTTACGGGAGACCGTAGACTCAGCGGACATCGGCGGCATATTCTCCAACCGCTTCAACTCCTGCAGAGCCTTATCCTTGGCATCTGCGGTCATGCCGGCAGATTCGATCTTCTTCTTCAGATCATCGAATTCGCTCTTTTCGCCACGACCCAGTTCCTTCTGGATTGCCTTGATTTTTTCGTTGAGATAGTACTCTTTCTGCGCCTTTTCCATCTGCCGCTTGACGCGACCCTGGATCTGGCGATCCACATTGAGCTTCTCAATCTCAATGTCGAGCATGTCTGCAATCCGCGTCAGACGATCCACCGGATCAAAGATTTCCAGCAGTTCCTGCTTCTCTTCAATGGTGAGCTGCAGATTGGCAGCAACAGTGTCCGCAAGTTTACTGGGATCATCCACCCGAATCGCAGCAATCATGGATTCGTAGTTGAGATTCTGGCTCAGCTTGACGTATTGCTCAAAGAGTGACGCCACACGGGACAACAGGGCATCCAACTGGGGTCCTGATTCCACTTTATATGTGGCAGTCTTGACCAGCGCCTGAAAGAAGCCATCTTCATCGTTGACGGTGACTACTTTTCCACGCTCAATCCCTTCCACCAGAACCTTGATATTGCCATCTGGCAACTTAAGGCTCTGCACGATGCTGGCAATAGTGCCAGCTTGATAGATTTCGTCCGGACGGGGTTCATCTACCGACGCATCGTGCTGTGTTGCGAGAAAAATTTTCTTTTCACCAGCAAGAGCTTCTTCCAAAGCCCGGACACTGGATTCGCGGCCCACAACGAACGGAGTCATCATATGCGGGAAGATAACCACGTCCCGAATGGGCATCATGGGAAGCCGTTTAGTTTCTGATTTTTCTTTCGATGTCAGCATGGGAGTCTGTAATTAAGGGATGACCGGAACCGGGTTCCGGATTCTTTCGAAGGGAGCCTCTGTACTGCAAGGGCTCTACTGACACCCTCAGTGTATCAGAAAAGGGTTGCATCAACGATGCAACCCTTCATCAAACAGAAACTTTACAAAAGCTACGAACGACGCTTCACGCGCCAAACAACCATGCCTAAACCGCCGAGCATCATTGCCCAGGTTGAGGGTTCAGGAACTTCCGGATCACGATCAATTTTATTGGGGGTCTGCAACAGATAGAAGGGATCATTCCCGGAGTTATCCGAGAGGGCAATAAAAAATGTCACTGACTCTCCCGGATTCACAACTCCACCCGAGAAGTTCAGATAATCACGTGTATCATCAATCCGGGTGAGATTTGTAAACAAATCCGAAGTAAACACCAATCCATTTCCCTGAGCGAAACTTAACCCATCACCTTCGCCCGATGGCGTCCCCAATATCACCTGAAGCTCCAGCTCAAACGAAGTCCAGGCAACCCCCGTGTGATTCCACTTTGTCAGCGATAAAAACTTACCGGCAGACTGGGAAATTCCAGAAACAGATCCACCCAAGCCTCTTTCCCATTTTAATGTTCCTGTTCCGGCAACAGATTCCTCCAGCAACCATGGTTCAGACGCTTCACCGGATGTTGAATCATCAAAACTGATGATAGAAAGGCCTCCGCTTTCCACCGTAATGACCGCTGCAGCACTTGAATCGATCATTGCAAAGCAAATTGCAACAATAATAATAATCTTCCGCATCACTCCTCCTTGTAGTTGCTCTAAAAAACTTACAGAACAAGAGGAAGCATAGAAGAAATTTCGTATTACTGATGTAAATTATTGAAGAATAAGAGAAAATTAGACCGAAAATCCTATACTGGCCAATTCCTCAAAAGGTAGACGTACTAACCCGCCTTCTCCAGCAGTCCTATATTGATCTTCTGAGAAAGCACCATTTCCTTGGTGATAACGAAGTCCCGAACCTTCTTATAAGAAGGGACATAATACATAAGCTCCAGCATCAGCTCTTCAAGGATCATGCGCAATCCCCGAGCCCCGACCCGGCGCTCCAGAGCAAGTCCAGCAATGGCATCCAGGGCATCATCCGTGAATTTCAGCCGGACATTCTCATATTCGAACAGTTTCTGATACTGACGAATGACTGCATTCTTTGGCTTGGTCAGGATCTGAACCAGAGTTTCCTTGTTCAGATCTTCCAGCACAGCTGTAACGGGCAGACGACCAATAAACTCCGGAATAAATCCATACCGGATCAGATCCGTAGGCTGAATCTGCTGCAACAGTTCGAAATCCCGACGGTGCGGATTGTTCAGCGCAGCGGAAGAAATCCGGGTTGCCTTGGAAGTCTCCTCAATTGCTGAAAATCCAATAGCGCGCTTGCCGACGCGGCGGCCAATAATACTTTCGAGACCGATAAATGCCCCCCCCAAGATAAACAGGATATTTGAGGTATCCACCGGAGTAAATTCCTGATGCGGGTGCTTCCGCCCTCCCTGTGGAGGAACATTGGCGATGGTTCCTTCCAGGATCTTCAGCAGTGCCTGCTGAACACCTTCTCCGGAAACATCACGGGTGATCGAAGGATTTTCTTCCTTGCGCCCGATCTTATCGATTTCATCGATGTAAATGATACCCTGCTGGCATCTCTGGACATCCCAGTCTGAGTTCTGCAGAAGGCGAAGGATGATATTTTCCACATCCTCACCCACGTATCCTGCCTCAGTCAGGGTAGTAGCATCCACGATGGCAAATGGTACATCCAGAATGCGGGCCAGTGTCTGCGCTAAAAGCGTCTTGCCAGTTCCGGTTGGGCCAATCAGAAGGATGTTGGACTTTGACAACTCAACATCAGACTTCTGGCGGTTCATCTGAATCCGCTTGTAATGGTTATAAACCGCAACCGCCAACTTCTTTTTCGTAGCGTCCTGACCAATCACATACTGGTCCAGGTATTCCTTTAGCTCAAGAGGTTTGGGGAGCTTGTTACTGGAAGCAGGGGCGTGCTCCACCTTGTCGTCTTCCAGAATGGAATTACAGACGGAAACACACTCATCACAGATATATGCGCGAGGGTAATCGCTGGGACTGGAAATCAGCTTCCCGACGACTTCCTGACTTTTATGGCAGAAAGAACAGCGGAGTGCCTCGTCTGAACCATTACGCTTCATCCACGAAGCTCCAGTAGAGAAATCTCATAAAAACAACCAGCGTTCAAGCCGACCTCAGTATAACAGTAAGCCGGTGCTGCACTTTACGACAGTCACCGGCATCTTTTCTCTTTCAGTATTTAAAACTCAGACTCAGGAAGCCGCAGCAACCTTTCGGGATTTATCAAACAGGAAAGCAAGCGTCTTTTCTGTTCGGATCCGTCCCGCAATGCTGGCCAGACCACCTTCTTTTTCCAGTCGCATCCTGACAACTGCAGGAGATTCCCGCTCAATCCTGGCAATGCGTTGAACTTCACGGTCAACCTCTTCCTGGGTGGCAGAAATCGCTTCGCGATCCGCAACCTTCTCCAGAATCAGAGAGGCCTTGACGTCGCGTGTAGCTCGATCCTTCTGGGACTCTTTCAGCTTGGCCCAGTCCAGCTTGACGTCTTTCAGGTCCATACCCTGGGCAGCTAGTGACCGCAGGTAGTTCTCTGCCTGAACTTCAATCTGGCGATCAATAAATGCTTCCGGAACAGGGAACTCATGCGCATCTACCAGCTTGTCGAGGATAGCCGTGCGGGCTGCTTCCTGTGCGGACTGTTCCTTCTCGCGGACGATTCCGGAACGGATGGTGTTTTTCACTTCTTCCAGTGTCTGGAAGTCACCAATATCCTTGGCAAACTCATCATTGAGTTCCGGCAGTTCCTTGCGGCGCAGCTGATTCAGAGTCACCTTAAAGCGGACAGTTTTCCCGGCCAGTGTTTCCTGACCGTAATCTTCCGGATAGACCACATCGAACTCTTTCTCTTCTCCGGGAGTGACACCACGAAGATTTTCAGAGAACTCAGGCAGTGTATCTTTATCACCGATTTCGATGACCATCTCGTCGCTCTTCACCGGATCATCCACGCCAGCGATCGATTCCAGTGCGATGACAGCATAATCGCCATCAGCAGCAGGACGCGGGTCTTCATTCACAAACTCGGCCTTCTGCTCACGGACACTTTTCAGCCGCTCTTCCACTTCTTCATCCGTCACGGCAGGCTCTTCATAAGGAGCTTCGATACCGGTATATTCGCCCAGTTCGAATTCCGGAGCAATTTCGAATTCTGTGCGGAATTCGATGGGCTCTCCTTTTTCGAACTTCAGGTCCTTAATTTCAGGCCGGCCAACCACATTCAGGTTGTCCTGGCGGAACCGTTCACCTAATGCTCGGGGAAGAAGATTTTCCAGCACCTGCTGTCGAATTTCACCTTCGAATTTGGAGCGAATCAGGGAAACGGGCGCCTTACCGGGCCGGAAGCCGGGGAGACGGACTTTCTTCTGATAATCCGCTAAAACTTTTTCCGATTCTGCGTCGATGTCTACGACAGGAATCGTGATCGACAGTTCGTGCTTGCAGCCTTCAATTAATGCCATGGGGTAGATCAGGAAAACGGGCGGGATATTACCCGCCCGCTCTCTTTCTGTAATTGTATCAGTCACTCGCAGCCCTGATGAAGTGATTATGATCAAGGTGTGGCACGCCTGATACTTCTGACAATCTTCCTTTCTGCTGTGCTGCTTGCACAAAAAAAGGCCAACCCCCTGGATCACACAAAATGGAAGCTGGTAAAACCCGAAGGAAAAGTCACCCTGACCTTTGAAAAAGACCGGTTTGGCATCAAAGCCTGCAATGTTATTGGAGGCGGCTATCGCCTGAAGAAAAGCCGGATCATTTCCACGGGGCCTCCCATTGGCACCATGATGGCCTGTCCGGAAGAGATCATGCAGTTCGACAAGCTCATGACAGATGCACTGACGCAGAACCGCTCGTTCCGCATTAAAGGTGATCAGCTCATCCTGACGGCAAAAGATAAAACGCAGATGGAATTTGCACGGGAACCGATGGCCTCGGCTCATGCAGTAACGAAGTTCATCTACGTCGCTTCCGAACTGAAGGACTGCACAGGCGTTAGCCCGATGAAATGCCTGCAGATTCGTGATTCAGAAGATGAGCCATGGAGACTGCATTATGGCCAGATCATTGGCTTTGAACATCAACCCGGAATCGAATATCGGCTGCGCATCAAGGAAGACAAAGTTGAGAGACCTGCCGCCGATCAGTCCTCTGTGATCTGGTACCTGGACCTGGTGGTGGAACAGAAAGTTGTAAAAAACTAGGAGAAGGACAGCACTAAAAACAAAAGGACGGGATCAGCACTGATCCCGTCCTTTTTATTGATCAAAAGATCTTTAGTAACGATAGTGGTCCGGCTTATAGGGACCGTCCACATTCACACCGAGATAGTCCGCCTGCTTCTGGCTCAGAGTGGTCAGCTTCACACCGATCTTTTCGAGGTGAAGACGGGCAACCTCTTCATCCAGCGCCTTGGACAAGGTATAAACCTTCTTTTCATAGGTATCCTTGTTTGCCCACAGATCAATCTGCGCCAGCGTCTGGTTGGCAAAGGAGTTGGACATCACAAAGCTGGGATGTCCAGTGGCACAACCCAGATTGACCAGCCGACCTTCTGCCAGCATGAAGATCGAATTGCCATTCGGGAAGGTGTACATATCCACCTGTGGTTTGATGTTGGTGCGCTTTGCATCAGACTCATTCAGACGATCCACCTGGATCTCATTGTCGAAGTGTCCGATGTTGCAGACAATCGCCTGGTCCTTCATGTTCTGCATGTGTTCCAGCGTAATGACGTCCAGGTTGCCGGTGGTGGTGACATAGATATCACCGCGGCCCAATGTGTCTTCTACTGTTGTGACTTCAAAGCCCTCCATGGCTGCCTGCAGGGCATTGATCGGATCGATTTCGGTCACAATCACACGCGCACCCAGTCCACGAAGACTCTTGGCTGAACCCTTACCCACATCGCCATATCCGCAAACGATACAGACCTTGCCCGCCACCATAACGTCCGTGGCACGCTTGATTCCGTCGGCCAGGGATTCACGGCAACCATAGAGGTTGTCGAACTTGGACTTGGTCACTGAATCATTGACGTTGATGGCAGGAACCAGCAGTTTGCCTTCTTCTGCCAACTTGTAGAGGCGATGAACACCCGTAGTAGTTTCTTCGGAAACACCACGCCAGTCCTTGACCAGATTGGTCCACAGAGTGGGGTTTTCAGAATGAACACGCTTGAGAAGATTCTTGATGATCTGCTCTTCCTGGCTTCCGGATGGAGTATTCACCCAGTCGGACCCGTTTTCGAGTTCATAGCCCTTGTGGATCAGCAGCGTGACATCACCACCGTCATCCACTACCAGCTCAGGACCCTTGTCGCCGGGATGAACGACGGCCTTCAGCGTGCATTCCCAGTATTCTTCGAGAGTTTCACCCTTCCATGCGAACACCGGAACTCCGGCAGCAGCAATAGCTGCGGCGGCGTGATCCTGAGTGGAAAAGATGTTGCAGCTTGCCCAGCGGACATCGGCGCCCAGATCAACCAGCGTCTCAATCAGGACGGCGGTCTGGATGGTCATGTGCAGTGATCCGGTAACACGCACTCCTGCCAGTGGTCTGGTTGCAGCATATTTCTTGCGGATGGACATCAGGCCGGGCATTTCATGCTCGGCAACGGAGATTTCCTTGCGGCCCCACTCGGCGAGGCTCAGATCAGCCACTTTGTACTCGGTGGCCACTTTATTCAGGGTTGTTGTGCTCATCGGTTGTCTTCCATCAAAGAATCAGGATATGTTGATATCTTAAGCGGAACAGCCCATGCCGTCAATCACCCGATCCATGCGTCTTTTGACGGACGCATCCCGCCTGCGCATCATTCTACTCCTGGAACACGAAGAACTCTCCGTCGCTGAGTTGCAGGAAATCCTCGCCATGGGACAGAGCCGGATCTCCACCCATTTATCTCAACTGAAGAGGGAAGAACTGGTGGAGGATCGCCGCGCAGGGAAAAACATGATGTATCGCCTGCACCGGCAGGAAGAGTGGCGGGATCTGCTGCACCTTGCGCATCTGGCTGCACGCGAGATCCCTGAAACAGAGAAGGACAAGGCGGGTCTTCAGCTGATCCTGAAAAAGCGTGCCGACCGCAGCCGTGCCTACTTCGATGAACTGGCCGGAAAATTCGGTAAAGAATATGTACCGGGGAGATCCTGGCGCGGGTTTGCCGAGACACTGCTGATGCTGCTGCCCCCCATGGACATTGCGGACCTCGGATCGGGAGAAGGAATGTTCTCCCAGTTTCTGGCACGCCGTGCCCGGAAAGTTTATGCCGTGGACCATTCGGAGAAAATGCTCTCCTATGCCGCCACTTCAGCCCGGAAAAACGGTATCAGCAATATTGAGTTTCTTCGAGGAGACCTGGAATCCCCTCCAATTCCCGAAAATTCTGTGGATCTTGTTTTCTTCAGCCAGACGCTGCACCATGCACCGCACCCTCAACGCGCCGTGTCTTCGGCGCTACGCATCCTTCGGCCCGGCGGGCGAATTGTCATCCTGGACCTGAAGCGCCACAGCTTTGCAGAGGCAAGGGAAATCTATGCCGACCTCTGGCTGGGATTTTCAGAAGTGGATCTTCTCACGTTTCTGGATACGGGTGGATTTGAAAAAACCGGAACATGGATTGTTCATCGGGAAGAAGAAAATCCGGGTTTTGAAACAGTGCTGGCAATCGGCACTAAACCGACACAGCACGGATGATCGCCGCTACAATAGAGTTCACGTGGGGACGTAGCTCAGATGGATAGAGCATCCGCCTCCTAAGCGGAAGGTCGGCAGTTCGAATCTGCCCGTCCCTACCACTCCCATTCACTGTTCGTATTCTTTATTTCTTGTGCCGGGATCCCGGTGTCAGCATCAGAAATCCGAGAGTCGCAATCAACAGGATCGTTCCCAGAAAAACAAGGACACCCGGCATCCCGGCCAGCCTCGAAACCGGACCCGTCAGTCCCTGAAGGATGGCAGCTCCTGAAAAGAAAAACAGATTGACGGCAGAAAGAGCTTTCCCGGTGTGATGGGATTCCACCGCCGCCCTTCCCATGGCGAACAACAGTGGCTGAACAGCGATACCCGTTCCGAACATCAGCAGCAGTGAGATGTCGTATGTCACCGGCAGGATACTCAATCCCAGAGCTCCAGAGATCCAGCCATCATGTCCACCACCACTCAGGAATAGTAATGCAAGAGCAGCAACGATATGTCCAGCCCCTAGCAACATTCTTCGATGTCCAAATCTTCGGTCCAGAATCCCAAAGAAAACCGGGCCAATGATGAGAGCCAGCGTAAACGGAAGCAGTGCATTCCCGGCCTGTATTCGGTCCAGCCCTTTGATCTCCATCAGCCATGGCCCACCCCATAATCCGCGAATGGCAATTGCGGCAGCAAAAGAGCAGAAAGACAGAATGACAACACCACGTAACCGTTGGGAGAATCCGATCTCCAAAACTTCCCGGGCTTCCTCAAACACGGACGCCTTCTTCGCGGCTTGCCTCGATAAAAGAGGAACAATGACACGAACCAGGATGAAGACAAGAAGCCCATAGAAAGCTGCTACCCAAAAACCCGCGCGCCATCCTGAATACTGAACCAGCCAGGCCATGGGACTGGCTGAAAGCAACATTCCGCAATTGCCGATCCCCTGCGTCAGGCCGGACCAGAGACCAAACTTTTCCGGTGTCATCAGCTGGGCAGCAAAAGTCATCGGACAAAGCAGCATTCCGGAACATCCCAGCCCCAGCACAAGCTGAGCGATCAGAAACCCAAAGGGTCCCTGAATCATCGCCGCGCAAATACAGCCCGTGATGACAATGGCCAGCAGGGCAAGGGACACAGGTCGTACACCATACCGATCCAGTGCCACACCAACCGGAATCTGCCCCAGGGCAAAAGAGAGGTGATAAGCCCCGGTGAGACTCGCCAGCCCCTCTGCCGTTACTCCAAGGTCGTGCGCCATCATATCTGCTGAAATCGCAGGCAGCGTTCGGACGAGGTTTGAAACCATGTGTCCGAGGGAAAGAGTGACTACGGGGATAGCAAAATGGCGAACCTGGACCTGAGCGGGATGGCTGCCTGATTTCTTCTCTGAAAAAACCCTGCTCATCAGGTGGAATTACCTGAAAGTGAGAGCTGTGATGGCCGGATGGCTACTTTTATGGATCGATGTGCTGAGCACCAAAGAATGTACTGACTGACTGAAAACTGTATGGCCAGAAATCCTGTCTTTTCAAACATGGAAAGATGGTGCCCGGGGCGGGACTTGAACCCGCACTCCCATTGCTGGAAAACGGATTTTAAGTCCGTTGCGTCTGCCGATTTCGCCACCCGGGCATATTGAAAACTTGCCTGACTTTCTCTGGAAATGCTTTTACTGCAGGGTACCTATTAATACCCACACATCGCATTGCCTGGTTCAAGATCAACAAGCTTACCCATTTTAGCGTTAAGCTTTTCCAATTTGCTCATGGCCTTTGATTGCGCGGCGCAAGAAGGATGAATGTGTCGCTGACTGATCGTGACTGTTGAATGCCCTGCGATGGCCTTCAGTGCAAACACATCCGATGAGGTTGCTCCTATCTGATTAACATATGCGACACAGTGAATGAATTACGAATATCAAGGAGTTGCACCGATATGAAAATCCAGAACAGCTCGCTGAAGATCCAGATCATACTCACTGGTTGCGCGCTGAATTTCAGCATTTACGTGAGCGAGTTGAGCTTGTGTCAGTTCAACGATTGAACTGAGCCCAAGGTCATAACGTATCTGTGCAAGATCCAAAGCTTCCTTTGCATGTTCAATGAGAGAAGTTGTCAGCTTCACCCTTTCGCCGGCAGTGCCAATGTTGACCAGAGTGACAGCAACATTTCTCGCCACTTTGTTTTCTGTTTCCTTGAGAGTTCGTTGCGCGGCTTTTGCACGATACTCCGCTTCAGCACGTCTTGCCGCGATTCTCTTTCCCGTAAACAGGGGAACCGTAATATTGACACCACCGGCGATGTACTGATCTCTTGCCAGTTGCTGGGCATGTGTAGGAATCAGTCCAGCTACACCAAGAGCAGTAATTGTTGGATACTTCAGCTTTGCTTCTGCTTCTGCTTGCCTCAATGCAGCATCCAGAACGTATCGTTTCTGTTCTGATTCAGGATTTTTACGAACAGCTTCCTGAATGAGTTCTTCGGGAGAGAGTGAAAGATCCATTGCAGTGGTGACGGCCGTGAGATCGAACTGTTGTGGGCCCTCCAGTCCAAGAGCCATTGCCAGATCAGCATCTGCTGCTTTCCTGTCATTCCTGGCAGTTGTCAGAACCAGTTCTGCTTCAGTAACGGATACCGCAGCAAACTTCACATCCAGATCAGATTTCAACTGACTGGAAGCCAATGCCTGAATCTGTTCCAGAATTGTGCGCCGAGTGTTTACTGTCTCAGTGGCTACCTGTGTAATTGACTCTGCACGAAGAGCCGCAAGATAGGCCTGTGTTACCTGGAGAATGATTTCATTTCTTGAAGCGCGAGCAACCTGTTCCTCTGCACGCGATCGAGCAATCGCTCCTTTGACCAACTGATTCGTTCGACCAAAGTCTGTCAGTAGCTGACTGACAGATGTGCCGATTCCGATTCTGGGTTCGATGCCGGGAGCCTGAAGTGTTCCGATACCGATGTTGGTGCGGGTAGGTGAACTTACCCCGGTAAAACCCCCATCAATTTGTGGAAACAGCGCAGAGCGAACTTGTGTGGGTATCTGCCCAGCTGCAAGAGCGTTTAGACGGGCAGCATCGACACGAGGATTATTCTTGAGTGCCAGGTCGATCGCTTCTTCCAAAGTGATCTTTCTGGTTTGCGCTGAAAGCACTGTACTCACCAGAAGAAAAAGAAGAACGCTTCTCATTTTGAACCTCTGCGATACATTGCCAGATAGCCAGCAGGAACAACGAAGACAGTGAAAATCAGGGAGAGAGTCAGGCCCCCAATAATTGCTCTGGCTAGCGGAGCATAGCTTTCGCTACCTTCACCCAGCTTCAGTGCCATGGGAGTCAGCCCGATGATGGTGGCAAGTGAGGTCATCAGGATGGGACGCAACCGGATTCGGCAGGTCTGTTCCACTGCGCTGACGATTTCCATGCCTTCAGCCCGGACCCGATGAGCAAAATCCACGATCAGGATACTGTTGGCCACAACAATACCTGTCATCATGATGAGCCCCATCAAAGACATGATGTTCAGAGAAGTATCCGTAGTGGATAGGGTGATGAGAACACCTGTCAAGCCCAGAGGGACTGCAAGCAAAATCAGCAGAGGGTCCAGGAAAGAACGGAACTGCGCCACGATGATCAGATAGAGAAGCAACAAGGCAAGAATCATTCCTGTGCCAAAGCTGAAGAAAGATTCTCTCATTGAGAGGATAGTTCCTTTCATCCGAACAGTGATACCTCGTTCCGGTTGGATTTCACCAATTACCTTTTCCACTTCTTTGCCGATACTCCCCAGATCTTCACCGTCAATACTCACAAACACATTGATGATGCGCCGGAAGTCAGAACGGGTAATCTGAGTTGGGCTGGCAACACGTTCAATGGAAGAGATGGAATCCAGCCGACTGGATTCATAACCGCTCTTTGACGTGAGTGGCATGTTGCGGATGTCATTCAAGGAGCGGATGTGATTTTCCGGATACTGGACAGTCAGATAGTAGTCGTTGCCTGTTTTGTTGTCAGTCCAGAAGCTTGGAGCAATCATGGCATTTGAAGACAGGGCGGTAATAACATTTTGAACAACCTCACGTTCTGTCAGTCCCAGAAGCGCGGCTTTGGATCGGTCAACATTCAGCTTGAGTGCTGGATAATCTACATCCTGAGGGATGTAGACATCATTGACACCTCGAATGTTCCGGAACTTTTCTGCGAGATCACGCGCGATTTTTGATGTCTTTTCGAGGTTGCTCCCCATAACCTGAACGTCGATGGGGGCAGGTAATCCCTGGTTCAGGATTGCATCAGAGAGTCCACCTGAAAGAAAAAATGTGGATACCTCAGGTAACTCCCTGGCGGACTCTTGTCGAATTTTATCCATGGCCTGATACATGGTCATGGATCGTTCTTTTGTCATGTTGATCTGAAGGAACGCTGTATGTTCTGAAGCGTTGGGTGTGAACTGTGCAGAGAAGTCCTGATTGACTCCCAGATTGGTCACAATCGTGTCGATGTCTGCCCGGGGAATGACACGGCGGATCAGTTCCTCCAACTTTTCCATATGCTCTTCTGAAACTTCCAGACGGGTTCCGGCTGGAGCCTTTGCATAAATGACGATCTTTCCGGAATCCGACTGCGGGAAGAATGTCAAACGAACGAAGGGAATCAGGGCAAGGCTTGCCACAAAGATCCCGAGAATCACCGTCACACTGAAGATGGGGTATTTCAGAACGCGCAACAGAAGTGCCGAATAAAAGTTAAGAAACCGATCAAAACCTCGGTTGAATCGGGCATTGAACCGTTCCATGAGTCCCTTGGGTGCGTGAGATTCCGAATGTGCTTTCAGGAACCTGGAACAGAACAGCGGGACTACCGTCATGGCAACCACATAAGAAGCAAACATCAGAACAACGACAGCAATAGCCAGTGAGGAGAATACATACTTACTGACACCCGCAAGAAATGCCACAGGGAAGAATACAACGGAGGTTGTAAAGGTGGCTGCCAGTACAGCCATTGATACTTCATTTCCTCCCTGGATAGCAGCCCGGTATGGATCCTCACCCATTTCCAGATGGCGATGGATATTTTCCAGTACAACGACTGAGTTATCAATCAGACGGGAGAGTGCCAGCGCCATTCCACCCAGAAGCATCGTGTTGATCGTGAGGCCAAAAGGTGCAATCACCAGGAACATCATGAGAATGGATAGCGGAATGGAGAGCATGACAGCCACAGTGGCGCGCATGTTCCCCAGAAACACCAGAATCATCACAGCCGTCAGGAATAAACCGATGGCTCCTTCATGAAGAAGATTCGAGACAGCCAGCTTCACGAATTCCGACTGGTCAAAAACTACTTTCGTTTCCAGTTCATCCGGAATATCTACCAATTGGGGAAGCTTATTCCGAACACCATCAACGATGGCAATCGTGTTGGAGTCACCTCCCTGTTTCAGAACGGGAAGATAAGCCGATCTTTGTCCATCTACTCGTACAACATTCAGCTGGATAGCCTGAGCATCTTTTGCTGATCCGATATCCCGGATATAAACGGTGGCACCAGATTTCACCCGTAAAGGAATGGAATTGATTTCATCCATTAAGTCCGTCTGGGTGTTCATCAGAATGTTGTAGTTGAGTGACCCCATTCGAAGAGCACTTCCAGGCAGAAGGACATTGGAATCATTTGTTGCGCGAACAACATCCATGGGGCTGAGGTTGTATGCGGCCAGACGAAGCGGATCCAGATAAATCATAATCTGGCGCAGACGTCCTCCGAAAGGTTGTGGGATCGATGCCCCTTGTACTGTCGCCATCTGATTCCGGATGGTGTATTGACCCAGGTCACGCAGCTTTGTTTCGTCCAGACTCTCGCCCCGCAAGGTAATCAGGCACACAGGCTGATTCGAGGCGTCCAGCTTCATGACAACGGGGGGGAGAGTTCCTGGTGGAAGCCTGCGCAAGTTCGCCATAGCAAGGTTGGAGATCGCACCAACTGCTGCATCTCCATCCGTTCCGGGACGGAAATGAACCTTGATGAGGCTTACTCCGGCCAGCGATCTGGATTCAATGTGATCAATATTGGGAGCCAGTGTAAAAAACCGCTCATACCGGGTGGTGATGCTGGATTCCACCTGTTCTGGTGGCATGCCACTGTAGAATGTAGTGACCACAACCACAGGAATCGGTATCGGTGGAAACAGATCGACAGGCATCCGGGCAACGGTGACGCCACCCACAATGGAAATGATCAGACAAATAACAATGACAAAGTATGGATTTCGTACCGCAAAACCGGGCATTTACCGAGCCTCCACGGTTTTTGTCTGTACTTTTTGATCAGCTTTTAACTGGGTGTGTCCAGTCGTAACAGCCAGGTCACCTTCATTCAGTCCCGAGAGAATCTCAACCAGTTCATTCGTTTCAAAACCTCGCTGGACAGGTGTGATAGAGATTGTCTGGTTTTCAGTGATTTTATAAACCACTGGCTTTCCTTCTCTCTCCACCACTGCTGCTGTGGGAATAACCAGAACACGCTGACGTCTCTCCACAGGAATTGCGACATGCGCAACCATTCCCGGTTTCAGAATCAGATCAGGATTGGGAAGGTCTATTTCCATCTCCATGGTACGGGTCACGCTGCTGACTGAATCACTGAATCGCGAGACCTTCCCCTGGAAAACCCGCTTCAGGGTGTCTACTTTGATTTCAAGAGGCTGTCCGGTTTTCAGGCGAGAAATCAGCGATTCCGGTACAGCAGTCACCAGGCGAAGTCGGTTAATTTGTGAAATCCGTACTACCGGTTTCGCCTGGGTTGCGGATGAGGTTCCGGATTGAATCAGTGAGCCGGGGAAAACATACCGGGCAGTTACCACTCCACTAAATGGAGCTGTAATGCGGAGATACTCCAACATGGATTGAATGCGGGCACGAGATGCCAGTGAAACCTGGATCTGCTGTTCTGCTGCGGCAAGATTTGCCTGAGCAGCTGCCAACTGGCCTCGCGATTCTTCAAAACGTGCCTGGGCGTCGTCCAGTTCCTGGCGAGCAATCAGATTGGGACGTTTTTCTGCAATAGACTGAATCCGTTCAAAAGTCACCTGTCGAAGATTCAGTACGGACTGAGCTCGTTCGACATCTCCCTTTGCCCGCCCAGTTTCCAGCTGAATTCGTTTTTCTGTCTGTGTGGCATGTTCCAGTTCCTGATTCAGTTCAGGAACTTCCAGGACGGCCAAAAGCTGTCCGGATCGAACAGAGTCGCCAAGATCGACATTCAGCTTTGAGAGATAGCCGGAAACCTTGGCATAAAGATCTGCCTCCTGATAAGGCCGAAATTCGGCCGTAACGGTAAAGTCAGATCCAAGATCAGTGCGAATCACCTTGCTGACGGCAACAGTGGGGGGCTCTGATATTTTTTTCTTTTCGGCAGGGGTTGGCTCTTTCGGCCCACCACAGGAAAGGGTGAAAAGGATCAAGCCTGTAAAAAGGATGCGTATGAACGGGAACACTTCAGATTCAGCATCTCTTTTTCAGCATTTGGACACTATCAGGGAAATCCGGGAGATTTTCGGGATTTGGACAGGATGTACTATTGAGGAAAGAGCCGCCAGACTATTGAATATATGAGCAAGGTGCGAAGTAGGTTTTGGCTTGTTCTGTTACTGGCTTTGGGAATTCTGATCGGTCTCATCCTGTTACCCGGGATCACAGCGATTAAGAAAACCCGGAGTCTAAGTGAACAGTTTCGACAGATCCAGAGTCAGTATGACCAGAATATTCAGGTTCTGAACGAAATCAATGGTCGCTTGTATTCTGTGAGTCTGACTGTTCGGGCTTTTCTTCTGGATTCTTCTCCGGAAGCAAATAGTGATTATCAGACCAGATTTGAAGAAAATCGGGAAGTTCTGGATCAGAAAGTTTCTCAGCTACGAAAAACTATCCGGCCGGAAGACCTACACATCCTCGATACGATTGCCTCTCGCATGAATGCATACTGGGTAACCGTGCGTGAAGTACTTGAATGGACGCCCCAGCAAAAGGAAGAGCGAGCGACATTTTATCTACGTGAACAACAGCGTCCACATCGTGAAGAGATTCAGGAAATTACAGAAAACCTGGTCAAGCTGACCCGGATCAACTATCACCAGCACTTCGAAAATATTGATGAAAGCCAAAAAGAGATCCGTTCGGAAATGGAAAACTCGATCTGGCTGGCTGTTTTTTTGGGTGTACTGGTCACCATCGGAAGTGTGGTGCGCATCTGGCAACTTGAACAAAAGATGGCAGGTCATCAGACGAGGCTGGAACATCTTTCTTCAGATTTAATTCGGGCCCAGGAAGAAGAGCGTCGAATGATTTCTCGTGAACTGCATGATGAGATCGGGCAGATGGTGACAGGACTCAAAATGGAGTTGACTGCATTGGATCAATTAAGGACTTCTGATCCCTCAGGTTTTTCAGCACATCTGGCGGAGGCAAAAGGTCTGGCAGAACGAACCCTGCGAACAATTCGGAGCCTGGCTACAGGATTGCGTCCTTCTGTAATGGATCTGGGCCTTGCCCCTGCTGTGCAATCACTCGTGAGGGATATTTCTCTCAGGGGGAGTACGGATATTCAGGTAAAAACTTCTGGTGATCTGGACTCAGTTCCTGAGCATTACTCTGTTTGCATCTACCGTGTGATTCAGGAGGCGCTCACCAATTGCGTTCGCCATGCAAAAGCCTCGCAGGTAAATGTCAGCATTCATCGTATTTCACACATGATTTCTTTCGAAGTGACGGACAACGGAACGGGACTGATAGATCGAAAGAATGAGGGGTTTGGGCTGGCCGGAATTGAAGAGCGAATCCGCGAACTAGGCGGTTCTGTGGAGATTAAGGGAACACCAGGTAGTGGGACAGTATTAAAAGGCATGCTTGTCATTCCATGAGCAAGGTTAGAGTACTCATCGCGGATGACCATGGGGTAGTTCGCAAAGGACTCAGATTTCTTCTGTCCGGAGAACCTTCTATCGAGGTTTGTGGTGAAGCAACGACGGGCAAAGAAGCAGTGGATCTCATTACGCAGCTTCAACCTCAGGTTGTGGTGATGGATATTGCGATGCCTGTATTGAACGGCATTGACGCTGCCGCACAGATCAGCAAGAAGAACCCGCAGGTAGGGATCATTATGCTGAGCATGTATTCCGATGAAGAGTTCCTTCTGCGCGCTTTGTCGGTAGGAGCTAAAGGCTATCTCCTAAAGGACTCTGCAGAGGAAGACATCATCAGGGCAGTCCAGACCGTTGCAAAAGGGATGACCTTCTTCAGTCCCCTGATCACTCATTCATTACTGGACGATTATCGTCGTAGAATCCAGCAACAAAAGGAACCTGATTCCTATGAACTCTTGACGGACAGAGAAAAAGAACTTCTTCAGTTACTTGCCTCAGGAAAAACAAATAAAGAAGCGGCAACAGCAATGGGGGTCAGTGCCTCAACTGTGGAAACACATCGTGCCAATCTCATGCAGAAAGCAGGATTGCGAAATACAGCGGAACTCGTCCTTTATGCTGTCAGAAAAAGAGTGATTATGTGAGCTGTTTTTTGCAAAAGCTCACATGAGTTCTTCTTTGTATTCCTTCGAAAAGTCTCTCAGAAACTGACGAATCTGATCCTGCATCGAGCGGAAATTACTCCGTCTTTGTTCTTCCCATGCATCAACTGCGCGAGGTCCGGGAAATTTGATGGAAGCGCATGCTGTATACCGGAAAGAAGGGGCAAGTTTCATTAGCGTTGCCATAAACAATAAGCAGTCAAAACATAGTCCAAAGGCTTGTCTTAAATATTGACTCCGATCTTCTGTAACGCCGCAATGGCTTCTGGCGCGCTCTACTTCAAATTAATCTCCCGATCAAACCTCAAAATACCTTCGGTCATTTACTCCTTGCCCATAAATGGTGCAAAGAATCAGACGAGCTTTTATCGAGTGCCTTCTGAAGAAGAGAGGATTATCCCGGAGTGCGGATCCTTTCCTCCTCTGACATAAAGTCAGTCCAAAAACCGGGAAAGCCCTGCGTGCAGGACGAAAGTACTGAGGGAGTACCAGGGAGGCACTCCTGCTGGGTGGTGATGAGTGGGACTAGTGTACCGGGACGGGGAATGTAGTACAAAACGCGTTGATATCAAACCACTTACCTATATGTTTCTTGCCTCTGATTCT
>JBBCIQ010000003.1:0-1071804 GCA_037190045.1 Bryobacteraceae bacterium
ATCAGCAGACTCGGTTGCTTCGGGCAATTATCAGAGGAAGCTCTCGCAAGGATGGACTATCGATCTCAACAGTCAAGCCTCGAATTGGCCCACTCCAGATGCCAACACGTCCAGTTACAGCAACGGGAAGATGGGCCCGAATCTGAGGGAGGCTTCAGCCAGTTGGGGAACTCCCAGGGTGACAACGAACGGGGGGAACGGATCACAGCGAGAGGATGTGAAAACTCGGATCGAGGATCAGGTGATGAACTGGCCCACTCCAAGCGCTGCACCATCAGCACCGAACAACAGCAAGAAAAGAGAGAGTGGAAGGATTGCGAATCGGACCACGGATCAATGTCTGGAATCGAGGGCCCAAGCTGTTTTCCTCCAGGCCCCAGCGCTGACTGGTCGCCGATCGATTACGAAGCATACCCCGCAACCAGCCGTTTCGGTTTGCTCGTTCATCGGTTGCGACGCTCTGGTCTACTCCCTTTGGAGTTGGAAAGCACGCCAGAAGCCGTGGGCGCTTACTTACGTCAGACCTGCACAGCGCCCGAGATTGAATCCGCAGTTCGTGGAGGGGTTGATGACGTGGCCGCATCGATGGACGAGCGTTCAGCAAGGCTTAGGGCCGGAGGTAATGGCGTCGTGGCGATCCAGGGCGCAGTGGCATTTGTCGAACTTATTAGGAGGATTAAATGCAACCAACTAACGAAATCATTGTGGCTATCTGTATGGCTGGGTGCATGATTCTCGGATATATCTTCGCTGAAATTCTACACAGGTCCGACATTCGAAAAATGAAAGCCTCCCAGAGGCGGAATGCGCTGGTGGCTGAGTACATGGATAGAAATCTTTGGCAGTTTATTTCACTGGATGAGTGGCTAAGGGGGAATTCTGATGCAACCAACTGACGAGAGCCTGGAAATTGCGCGGGAGATCGGCATCTATGTAGATGATGTCTATAAGATAGCCCTCGCGCTCGACGCTGCCTACCAGCGGGGTTTGACGACAAGAAAAGGCGAATCTTTGTCATCAAACTCCGTTGCTGATAATGGATCGCAACCATCCGGAAATCCCGGAGAACTGCAAGCACAGCTCGAGGCAATGACGGCCCTCGCCGCGCAGAGGGGTGAGGCGCTACAAGAGATTGCTGATATGCAATGGGGGGATATTGACGGGGGAAGCTTGGAAGAGATTGGCTATATCGCTCGAAAAGCTGTCTCGGCTCATAAAATCCTTTCTACCTACACACAAGAAACCTGGCTGGACGAGAAGCTGGATAAACGACACGACGAAGTAATCATGCAAGTTCTGCAATTCTTTGGCGCGACCAAAGAAGAAGCTGAGGCCATGAAAGATCGCTCGATGGATATGCTGGCGTGGTTCAACCAGAAGCTCAAACGGGCGAAGGCTGAAGGGCTCACTGAGTTGGCGGAGCAGTTAAACAGCAACTTCCATTCAACCCCGCGAGTCTTAAATCATCTGGTTACGGATGATGTCATCGACTTTTTGCGTGATCGAGCCGCCGCCATTCGCAAGGAGGCCGGACTGTGAAGTATCTGCTCTACAACAAGCGCGATGGTCGTGCTGGATGGATGAATGCGTGTATCGTCTGGTGGAAGCCTGATGGATGTGGGTACACATACTCAATCGACCATGCAGGTCGATTCACGGAACGTGCGGCAAAGAGACTCGTTGGGAGCGGGGAAGACCTGATGATGGTGCCGGAAGATGTTGCGCGGGCTGCTCGAAAAACCGTTGCAATTGCCTATCTTGATGACCTGCCTAATAAGTACGTCATTGAGAAGAACAATCGTCGAAAAGTGAAGCAGGAGGCAGTGTGAGATCCCGCGCATGGCGCAGAGCGCAGTATGAGCGCATCCGGTCAAAGGTTCTCGACATCATGAGGCTCTGGTATAGACGGCTGAACGTCCCGTACCAGGATAATCACCAGCAGATCGGACGCATGATTTCTACGCACTGCCATCCATGTAATTGCTGGTTGTGCGATCCGCATAAACGCAAGCACGAATACCGGGATAAGGAGCTCTCTCTTATGGAGCAGGAGATTAATAGTGATGGATAAAGTCGTTGAGCTTTACATGAATGGAGTCATCGCACTTACGCTCCTTATTGGATTGGGCCTGATGTTTTTGCTGGCGTCCTATGTCTGGGACAAAGCTTTCAGGAGCTTTCTCATATTCATTGGCTCATGGGATATCTTCATCGAAATCCTTCATGATCGTTTTCATCGAAAGGAGAAGTGGTGGACAAGACTTTTGTAAACCCGCGCGACCCGCGCATCGACCCTCAGCCGGGGGATGTGGTGAAGAGTCCAAAATGCGAATGGTTCCGCCACGTGGCTGAAGTATCAGGTAGTCATATCGGGTTCTATTCAAATATCGTCTATTCATGGATTGGGCCATTCGTCGATACCCGAGAAGATTGGCGAGAAAACATGAACGACTGGGAGGTTGTCAGGCATGGCTAGTGTTGATTCTGTTATGAATGCGGTAGAGTTCGCCAAAGAAAAGCACGGCAACCAGAGGTACGGTGATCTGCCTTACTTGTTTCACTTGCATAGTGTTGCGTGGCAGGCTGAGATAATTCGCTTAAAATGTCTACCTACGTGCGATCGGCATGTCATCTTCTGCGCTGCATACCTTCACGATGTCCTCGAAGATACCGATGCAAAGTACTCCGACCTCGTATCCGGATGGGGAGAGGAAGTAGCAGAGATCGTTTACGCGGTCACTGATGAGCTTGGCCGGAATCGAACTGAGCGCAAGGCAAAAACGTACCCGAAGATCGTTGGCAACAAGCAGGCATTGCTGATTAAGCTTGCTGATCGCATTGCCAATGTGAAACATGCAATTGAGCAAGGGAATAATCAGATTCTTAAAATGTACCGGCGTGAACAGGAAGAGTTCGCACTCCACCTAAGGATGACTGGCAACCAGTTCGAACCTATATGGAATGAATTAGAGAGGCTACTGAATGGCTAAAAAGACCATCATCACTTGCGACGTGACGGGAAAAGAGGGAGCGGAGACGGTGGAGTTGATGCTTTATAAAAGAGTTCCCGACCCAGCATCTCATGCACGCTGTGTGCCTCATATTTTCGGCATTGATCTTTCCCCAGCAGCGAAAACTGCCTTAATCACGTTCTTGGCGGGGCGGCTTCCTGGCAACGAACTATCGATAGCAATTGAGGAGTTCTTTTCTCGAAATGCAAACCCGGAACTCGCTGAGGCCATGGCGGAGAGGCTGAGGGGGCTGTAAATCAATGACCAAATCACAGCGTCGGAATGTCCAGAATCAGAGAGGCAAGGAGAAGCAAAAGCGTTCGAGTGGCTTCCAGGGATTCGTTGATAAGTTGGTCCAGCGTGCAAAGCGAGAAGGCAAGAAGGTGATTGTCCGCTATGAAAAAGGTTGAATCAATCATCAGGGAGTGCCACTTCTCACCCTGTCGGACCTACCGGTACCAGCTCCGCATCATCTGGGACCCGAAACGGAAACCAAAGATGTTCATTGGGCTCAATCCATCAACTGCCGACGAGGAGCAAGACGATCCAACCGTCAGGCGCTGCATCAACTTCGCGAAAGATTGGGGCTGTGGTGGACTCATCATGACCAATGCGTTTGCTTTCCGATCTACCGATCCCCGGCCCATGTTGAAGCATATAGATCCAGTCGGATGGGAGAACACGCCAGAGTATCTGTCAAAGCTGGCTGAGGAGTGCGAAGGGCCACCGGTGGCTGCATGGGGAAAGCACGCGAACCAGGTGAAAACACTTATCAGTGAGGCGGGGTTTGATATAGGACGGGGAGAGGTTCTCTGGACGGATATGGATAAACTCGACTGCCTCGCCATCAACCTGGACGGTAGCCCGAAGCATCCGCTGTATCTGGCGAGGTCGCTGAAGCCTCGGCCGTGGAATTATTGAGGGGAGTGGGTTTTATGGGACTTCATATCCTCATCTTGGTGCAGAATAAATGACTTTCTAGGAATTACTAGTAAAAGAATATTTACACAAAAATGAGATATCCATAAAACTGAAATCATCACAGGAGAGATCCATTCTGGTTTATTTATTGAGATCCTAGATAGTAACTCTACTATACCTATATGAGTATAATCAGATAAATGAATATTTTCTAAAAAGCCATTAGGTCGATGTGAGATCAAGCCTGTGTAATAAGGAATAGATACGAAGTTCACTGTGTATAAATCTAAAGCAATGAAACACAATAAAATAAATGAAAATATAATATTCTTATTTAGATATTTTCGAAAATAAAATACTCCAACTAAGAATAAAATCAATTGAGATGATATTACGCAATACATGTACCACCCCATTGAAGTAGATGCTCCTTTACTCAAAAAAAGTAATAGCACATTGTATAGTTGTCCAACCCAATAGAATCCATAAAACATTCCAAGAATAATAATAGAATCGCGAATGTTTTTAGATGAAATAAATACCAAAAAAATTCCTAGAATTGATAAAGCAATTAGAAAAAATAGAAAATGATACATCCAGCTTCGAACGATAAGTGAACTCCAGGCTCCAAACCAAATATGAGATACAAGTATTGAATCAATAGCAGCAATCCAATCAACTTCTCGAATTCCCTCAACATAATTTAAGAAATTCATTTTTTTCAGTAACAATGACTCGTTAAGTCCTGTCCAGGTGTTAGAAATTATTCTATTCCTTATGTACCACCAGCCTGAGATTAGAAAACCTATTCCATAGGATTTCATGGCGTGATTTAGAACTACTGGAAAATAAGAATTTTTATATATTTTCCAAAGGTAAATAGCAGCGATGGCTGGAATAGCAGTTAAGAAATATGCTTTAGTTAACAGACCCAATCCAAGACACAGTCCTAGCATGATTGCGGATTTATTAGAATATTTTTCATTCTGAAATGAAACAATGGCAATCAAAATTAATAATGAAAAAAGAAAGATACCCAGTGATTCATTTCCAATCCTGCTTACGTTAATCATGAATTCTGGCAGAGAGCATAATAAAGTAATTGAAGCTAATGGGAGAAAATATTCTTTTGTGGTATTCCAGGCAATTAAGAAAAGGACAGGAATAGCCATTGAGCTTATCAATATATTGATGAATCGTAAGATATAAACCCTATCTAGTAAATGAATGTCTTTTATTGGATAGTAAAATGAACTCATAATCCAATAGTAAAGAGGTGGTTGTAAGGCTTCGTAAATTTTGAATGGAGAATCTGGGCTTGTATTTAAGTTTGATGCTGAAATATTTTGAATATTTGCTTGAAGTTCATTTCTTTTGATATTAGATAACTTCCAGTATTGATCATGAGTAAGTAGTGAATCTGTATAATACCTTACTTCCCACGCAACAGGTGTATTCAATATTGAATTGAGAACTTCACTTGAAACACTTTTATCTCTATCTGCAAATAGAGATTTATTCTCGACCAATGATTGTATGTGTCCAAAATGTGACCATTCGTCATACCCCTCCCACAAGGGCATAAATGAACAATAAAAAAATCCTTTTACTATAAAAATGGACCAAATCAAAAATATACTGACTTTGAAATGAATTAAGGGAAACGCAACAGAAGGATGAGCTGGTTTAGTGCTGAGTGCTTGCATTTATGATGTGCTCATTATGGAGGAATTCAAAAAAAAATTCTTAATATCAATTAATTTGATGCAAAAGTACTATTGTTTTTCATGTGGAATTCAAATAAAAACTCCATATCGACTTGAATTTCTTTGATTGGAGAGAGAAATGCGTTCATTATCATTAAGCTCGCGCGTATTAATTTTATTGGCCTTTAGCATAACAGTTTATGCTTTCGAACAATATTCATTCTCTGCAAGGGGGCGAACATATACTGTAACGACTACAAGACTTTCAGGTAGTGGATTTTCTTTTCCTAACCATTGGATGTACCAGCCTTCAGTGGTTTTACCGTCAGCCCTCACCGGGAATCAATACGTCATGCTGTTTGCTTCGAATAGGGTTGCGGGGCAAAATCTAGGATCTGGAGTAGCAATTTTCATGACAACATCCTCTAACGGATATTCAGGCTGGTCAACTCCAATAATTTTAATAGATAGTACTTCTGCCGATAATATTTGTGATATTGCTGGTGCACGTCCTGTTTGGAATGGTTCGCAATGGTTTATATATACTCAAGCTCTTACAGGTACCTTTTCTTCAGGTAGTTGCACTGGGACGAGCAATGTAGTTTTAATGGCAACCGGTCCAGCCCTCACATCAGGATTGGTTCAGTGGGTAAAAGATGTTGGTACGAACAATGCAAGAGTTGTTTTATCAGGAACTGGCGTAGGAATCGGTGAAGATCAACAATGGTTTAATACAGGGCCTTATGGTGGACCGCTTACTGATCCATTAAAAGTTACTTATAATGATTGGGGCTTTACTGGAATGTATGGAGGCGTAGCATTATTTTCTGGTCTCTTTGCCCCAAATATGTCTACCGGAGGATTTTGGTCTGGCCCCACTTGGTCTCCGAATAATGGAGGGCCTTGGTTTGAAACAATATATTACTTTCCTGATGCAATGTTAATAAACACACTTGATGAAAGTACTTATGGACCACCAGCTATAGCATTTCAGTCAACTTGTCAGTTAACAGACAGAAGATATCAATATGCTGTTGGTCTATCATATTTTCCTAATCCGCATTCCTCAACCCCAATAAATGGAACTGCATATCCAGGTCCTTTAGAAGGGACAAGTTCTGATACTAATGGCCCTCGTATGTTTAGGCCACGTGTAGCTAGAAATGAACATGGTTATATACCAACTACAGCCCCTGGTTCAAGTGGTTCTTTGAGGATATGGAAAACTTATTTATACTACAATGATAAACAAATAAATGTGAATAGCACAGATCCTTGTAACTCGTATTCTCGATGGAATACGTCTGACCAGCGCTTCAGTGTTAGTGAACTAACGATTATGGAGCAGTAATTTTATATTATTTCTGCTTATTTAAATTTCCCCATTGTTCCATTATTTTGGGAAATTTTTTCTCAAGAAGAAGATTATTATCAGGAACCCAAGCATTAGACGCCGAAGGCTGAGATGCTGACCAAGAGGTATACAACTTCGCTCGATGAACTGGTAGAGGTGATGATCTAAGCCTTATCACCCCTACCAAGGGGAAAATATCCGATCAGTCGCCGCGTCCAGGAACAGAATTTTCCCAATTCAATACCTGTATTGTTACAACATTAATGACTTCGGTTGAAGTGTTTTCCTCTTCTTCATCCAGCCACCTTTGGACCCTGTGTCCTATATCAAGGGCATTCTGCATAGCTTTTACTTTCATAATTACTCCTTGGGGATATTCTCACTTCAGATAAAAAGAAAGAGAATGTAACGATTTTCCACTTTGTACTAGAACCAGTCGATAGGCCTTTCGATGGTGAAAGCGCGGGTGGTTGCGGAAGAAAGCCGATTGGAGATGGATCTCCGGTTTGGGTACAGATACCTGACGGAATCTTTCCAGGAAGCCCTGGATCAACTCACAGAGAAGCAGCGTCAGTGCATGATTCTCGTCGTCATCATGGGGTACACGCAGGCTGAATGTGCCGAGGGGCTATGGATCACCAGGGAGACAGTAAAAGATCACTTGGCTGCCTCCATAAAAAAACTTTCAACTATTTTGCAGTGACACCCACCAAAACGCCTGACATTTTTTCCGTACGTATATAGAGGGAGAAATATTTGATAAGCGCAGCCCAACCCGCAGATCAGTTATTACTGAACCACAGAATCCAATGCGCTGAAGCTGTGGCTACACGCTATCAGAGATCTCACCCTCGCCTAAATTTGGATGACTGCCTGAGTATCGCTCGGGAAGTTGCCTGGCAATGTCTCAAAGGTGCTCAGCGAGTCACGGAGAACTTGGTTGAGCAGGAATTGCGGGCACTACTCTACAAGGTTAAAAGAGAATCTGACAGGTACGTCAGCCTTGAGAATATCGCCGGTTACGCAGAGGGCGATCCTTTGACTGATATCTATGGTCTTAGGTCGGCAGAGTCTCTGAACCCACGCGCAGCAAACGTGGGCTTTCGTGGGGGCTTCATGGTTGGCACTGCTGAGCCTTTGAAATCCGGCCTTCTTGATGCTCTTGGATCTGTCACAGCATCCGCGGTAAAGCAGAATTGCCCTCAGCATCCGGAACACGAGTGGTACCTATCCGAGACTGCGAATAACCAAGCCAGGGTGAAGTCGTTCCAGGATCGGGAGCCTGCTCTTATTGCGCAAAAGAAGGAATACCACCTTCGCAACGCTCCTGAATCTGATGAGCTTCCGAAGGCTGCGTGATGCAGAAGCCCGGAAAGTGTCGTCGGTTCAGGTCGAGGTATTCCTCTGCAGCGATCATGACTCTTTATAAGGAAGAGATTGATAAGCGATCCATGAACCGGATGCAGAACGGTAGGAAGTGGACGCAGCCGAAGAGTACTGAGTCTCGTTAGGCGCTGAGTTTGTTGCGGATATCCGCCTTAATTTTAATAATTTCACTTAAGGTATCAATCGAAAAGGGTGTTGGGCTATGTGGATGTGTATCAGTCCAATGTTGCGTGTTGTCGGTTAAAAACTCTTGTTGTTCTTTGTCGGGACCATAGTGGCGGGATTCGATGTTAGCTAGGGAATCAATAACTCCCTTGACTTCTTTGGTTGGATGCAATTCCTTTTCTATTTCTAGGCTTCTAATGAGGTGATGATATGCCGAGTTCGAAGGACGTTCCAGGAAATGCCTCAAGAAACTATAGAGTATAAGTAAATTTTTATGATCCACAGGAGGATCAGCGTCAGTTAAATTTGGAACTATTTTCTTTAATGGCATCAACAAACGCTTCATATAATCATTCTGCATATCACTGTTTACGACAGGTTTTGAGGTCTTAGCAATTATCTCCTCTATATCTTGAAGCTCCATTTTTAAACGTAAGTATGGATATTTATCCATAAAACTCCTTAATGCGTTGATTAGATCAATGCAATGCGATGAGCTGTTTGCTTCGAGAGTTAAGTATTTGAGGTTTTGTAAGTCATTGGAGATTATTCGCCGCTCACGTTCAATTTCTCTACGAATAGTCCTATTTTCGGCTTCTTCTTGGGCTTGTTGGGTGTACTTGGCTCCTAGTCGCACACCGAGAAAACCAGCACCGAGTGATCCTAAGACTCCAATAGTTGCAGCCCAAAGATTGGACCAATCGAAACCTGGCGGGTTGTATTCGATATAGATAGGCATCCCCGTAACTCTATGGCTTCGCAGAACAAAATTCAACAATCTAAAAAAGGAAGGTTCTTAAAAGCCTACATTCAGACTGCCAGCATCTCTCGCGCAGCGATTGTGGCGAAGATTGATCGAGGCCGCCATTACCAATGGTTGAAGGAAGATCCGGACTATAAGGAAGCTTTTGAGGAAGCTCAGGAAGTAGCTATTCAGGGTCTGGAAGACGAGGCAATCCGCCGTGCTTACGAAGGCGTTGATGAACCGGTCTACCAGCAAGGTGAGCAGGTTGGGACCATCCGAAGGTATTCGGATACCTTGATGATCTTTCTCTTGAAAGCATTCCGTCCCGGCAAGTACAGGGATAAAGCTCTGGAGAGTATCAATGTCCCTGATCGTGTGATTGTCGAATGGAAAAGGTCGTCCGGAGATCAATAGTCTACGATCCGTTTCCATCGCAAGAGAAGTTTCATAGTCTCGAGTCCCGGTTTAAGGGATTCTCTGGTCCAGTAGGTTCAGGGAAGTCAGCAGCACTGGCGCAGGAAGCGATTCGTCTGGCGTATATCAACCCAGGCAGACTTGGGCTGGTCGGTGCGCCAACGTATCCCATGCTTCGGGATGTCACCCAGCGTGCGCTCTTCGAAGTACTGGAAACGAATGATATTCCGTATCGATTCCTGAAGCAGGAGAACTCAATGGTTCTCCACGACGTGGGATCACAAGTGATCTTCCGTTCGTTGGATCATCCGGAAAGACTGGTTGGTACCAACCTCGCATGGTTCGGTGTCGATGAGCTGACCTACTCGAAAGAGGATGCCTGGCGAAGGCTGGAAGCGCGTCTCCGTGACCCTAAGGCTCAACACCTTTGCGGGTTTGCGGTATGGACCCCCAAAGGGTTCGAGTGGGTATATAAGCGGTTTATCTCACCTGATGAGCGGGTAAAGGGATACGATGCAGTCTTCGCGAAGCCGGGAGAGAATAAACATCTTCCGCCGGACTTCTACGACCGGCTGAAGCATTCGTATGACGAGCGCTTCTATAAACAGGAAGTACTTGGCGAATACCTCAATATCTTCTCCGGCCAGGTCTACTATGCGTTTGACCGCAAGGTGCACTGCAAGCCGGTAGAGTTCGATAAGCGTCATCCGATCTTCTGGGCGATGGACTTTAACATCGATCCCATGGCCTCAGTGATTGGGCAGATGATTAATGGCGAGATCCGGATACTGGAAGAGCAGATTCTCTGGAACTCAAACACTCTCGCGTCGTGCGAAGAGTTTGAAGAGAAGGCGCTGAAATATCAGAAGTTACTCACTGGTGATTCTTATGGAGTTCACCCGCTGCAGATCACTTGCTATGGTGATCCAGCCGGGGAGCAGCGCCGAAGCTCAGCCGATAAAACAGACTGGCGGATTGTGAAGCAGTGGGCTTCACGGAACAGTGATCGATTCAAGGTCACGTTCAAGGTCGATAGTGCTCATCCGACACAGAAGGCTCGGGTAGCTGCCATGAACGGAATGCTCCGGAATCACGCCGGTGAGCATCGGATGTTCGTTCATCCGAGTTGTAAAGAGTTGATCAAGGATCTGGAAGAGGTTGCCTGGAAGCAGGGAGCGAGTACCCAGATCGACAAGGACGCTGACAAGAAGCGAACTCACGCGAGTGACGCTCTTGGATACCTCGTCGAGAAAGAATTCGGACTTCGCGTGAAGGGCGGGGAACGCAGAGAATATCTGGGGCTGTAGGCCATCCTTGCATTAGGTAATTCTTGTAATTTCGTGAAAAGACTATCAATTCTTCTCTTCGCAGCACTGTCAGCGATTGCGCAGGAAGTTGCAATACGCGCTCCACAGCATGCTCCGAATGAGTATGAGCGGATGGGCTTGACGGGTGTACTGATGGTTGCTGTTGGGGTTCAGTATCGTGAAAACCGCCAGAAGGACCGCGAGAATCGTGAGCTGACCGAACGAGTGGCTGGACTTGCTGAAAAGATGACAGAAGCCACCAAGCAGATGGAAAAAGCAATTGAACTCCTGGGTGGCAAGTAATGCAGGTCAAATTACTGAATCAGAAGCATCCGGAGTATGAGCAGTACTGCTATGCATGGGAATCTATCGAGATCCTGAAGCGTGGTGGTTGCGAGATCCGGAAGCATGCTGAGAAGTTCCTGACCAAGCGTCCGAAGGAACTCCCAGAGGTCTATAAGCACCGAGTCGAGCGCTTCACGTACCAGAACATCATCGGCACTGCAATGGGCTGGTACAACGCTTCTCTCTTTGAGAAAGATCCGACCATCACCCTGACCAGAGGTAAGGAAAAGGTTGAGGGGAATCATCAGGAGTGGCTGGATGGAATCATCCAGAACTGTAACCGGGCGGGGAAGACGCTGTTTGATTTCTTCCGCGAGGTGACGGTTGATCTGATGCAGTTCCGAGCAGCCTATGTGCTGACCGATCTGCCTGCGGTGGAAGCCAATGCGCTTTCACTGGCTGATCAAAAGGCTTCTGGTGCGCTTGATCCGTATCTGGTTCGATACTCACCTCGTGAGGTTATCAATTGGGATACGGACGCCTTTGGGAATCTGACATGGATTGTCATCCACACGATCAACCTGAAGCGCAGCTTCGGCGGATCCACGGTTACCGTTGATCGCTGGTATTACTTCGACCGGCAGGAATGCCGAGTCTATGAGTATGAGCGGAAGGATGATCAGACCGAAGAGAAGGCAGAAGCTATCCTGGTTCGTCAGGGGAAGCATGCGCTTTCTGCAGTAGGTCGCGTGCCGGTGCGCCGTATCGAGGTCACTGATGATCTCTGGCTGGCTGACCGCGCATACCCTCAGGCGATTGATCATCTCAATCAGGACAATACCTTGGCCTGGGCGCTTTTCATGGCGAATCTGCCGGTGCCTGTAATTAAGGGTGAATTCGAAGGTGATGCATCCGTCAGTGAAACGGCTTATATTCACCTTGCAGTGGATGGCTCATTCGAATATGCTGAGCCAGCTGGAACGAGTTTTGAACAATCCAAAGCGCGATTAGACTCACTTCGGGAAGAGCTTTATCGCCAGTTCTACCTGCAAGCCCAGGGGCGCAGCAGCGCTGCTACCCCTTCTTCGCAGAGTGGTTACTCGAAAGAAATGGACATGCTTCCGGCTGTCCCGATTTTGAATGCGTTTGGAGATGTTTTGCGGGACGGCATGTCTAATGTCCTGACCGATGTAGTCACTGCTCACGGCGAGCGGGAACTGAAGGTGGTGGTCAACGGCTTCAACTATGATGCTAGTGATCCCGCTGAGATTGAATCCATTCAGGCGGCGATTGATTTCGCTGGTGGCTCCAGTCCCACATTTCGCAAGGAAATGGTCAAGAGGGTTGCCCATATTTATCTGAAGGATGCCAGCGAGGATCTACGAAGAACTGTTGATGATGAGATTGACAAATCACCGGATGACCCAGGAGCCGAGCAGATGAAGCAGCAACAGGAACGAATCAGGAAGGGCCTGACGGACGCGTCACAGCCATTCCTCTCCCAAGCTGCGTAAAGAAATTCGACGCAGCAAGCGTTCAATGAACTCGTAGAATTCCCGTGCAATGAGGTTGCACGCACTCAACGGCTCGTTAACTTCTTACTCAACAGAGTTTCAACACTCCGATAATTTCCGTTCAACAGACAAATTTCGTTTGTTCAACAGAAAGTTTTCAACCGTTCAACAGAAGAAAATCGTCTGTTGAATTTATTTTCAACGGAGGCTCAACGGAAGAATTTCAGTCGTTGACGTTTCGTTGAACAAAAGTGCATTTTCTGTTCAACGCTCGAATTGTATCCGTTGAACGACTGTTGGAGTTTCGTTGCAACACTCGAAATCCGTCTGTTCAACGCAATGATTGTTTTCGTTCAACGGGTGATTTCCGTCTGTTAAACAACATAGTCAACGAAAGAAATTTTGTTGTTCAACGCTCGAAAATCGTTCGTTAAAACATATTTCAACAATTAAGAGAAAGAAGAAGAGAAAGAAGAAGAGAAAGAGAGAGAGTAAGAGAAAGAAAAAGACTACGCGCGCGAATTCCGCCGATAGTTTTCTCATGGCAAAATCACTCAACCAAGTCACTCTGGTCGGAAGGCTCGGGAAAGATGCAGAAACCCGATTCACTCCCGGAGGCGTCAGCGTCACTTCGTTCTCAGTTGCGACGGAGCGTTCCTGGAAAGATCAGAAATCCGGTGAATGGGTTTCCGAGACTGACTGGCATAACGTCGTCCTGTGGAAGAAAGAGAAGTTAGCTGGATACCTGAGCAAGGGAACCACGGTTTGCGTGACTGGTCGATTGCAGACACGGAACTACGAGGACAAGGGCGGCGGTAAGCGGTACGTCACGGAAGTGATCGCCGAGGATGTGGTGCTCTGCGGTGGATCATCTGGGCAAGGCTCGAGCGGTGGTCGGTCGAACGCTGGTGGCTTAGACGACGATGAATGCCCGTTTTGAGTAGTACCAACAAGCAAGGAAATTTCAAATGGCAAAACATCTCACGCGGGCGGAACTGTCCGCACTTCTCAATCGGCAGAGCGTTTCGGTGGAAGCGCCGAAGACGATCAGCGACGTTGAATCTGAATCCGGAACGGTGACTGTGACTTCGACCGCACACGGTTTCCAGACCGGCGACATTCTGCTGCATGAAAGCATCGGTGGAGCAGTCCAGGCGAACGGCTTGGTGCAGATCACTGTGGTTGATGCAGATAGTTACACAGTGAACGGATTGGCTTCCGCTTCCTCGTACACTACTGGCGGAACCGCAAAGCGGGTACTGCTGGGTGGTGGAATCGGATCTCTGAAGCCGAATGAGGTTGCTTCGATCACGGATGCGCTCAGCCGGGTTCCCCATATCCGCGGCAACGACGGAGAGGGTGGAGCGAATGAGAGCACGCTGAAGAGCATCTTCGGCTTGTAGGTTTTATGCCGATGGCGGCGTGGTGGGTGTGTTGGTATTTGCCTAATTGGTTGTTTTATACCAATCTCTGAATTCATCAAATAGTTCCTGGCGTGGAGTGATGATGTGAAAAGGGCCAACTGATGGATCTATGTACCCCTTTAGGTATTTCAATTCTTTTTCGAATTCATCATTGAAAAGTCTTGAAAGATTGCAAAATAAAAATGGAGATTCATTTAAGGAGACATACACTAATGCAGTCTCACCGTAATCTATTTTGAATGGAAATTGTATACTGAGTGAAGAAGGCGACAGTTTTACATATCTAAAATTCTGTTTCTTCTTTCCTGGTAGCCAACTACTTTTACCTATTCTCCAGCCAACACTATTAATGGTTGCGGTTCTATCACCGATGTTAGTAACCTCGAAAGCAACCCACTTATCATCTGGAAAGCCACTTCTTTCTGGGCGGTGTACTGTTTTAATCCCAACATTACAATTCAATCGAGGTTTGCTAGATCTCCGGGTAAGCCATAGGGAAACAAGCACCGCAGCGGTAGTTGATAATCCGGCAATCCAGGTACCTACCACTCCCAAGATTTGAATTTTTTGATCGAGAGTCATATTAAGATTCTCAAATAATATAGCCTGCCGGAAGGCTTCGTCATCCGGGTTCAAAGCTGGCCGCGCAGATCAATCGCGGGTGCAAGCAATACAGGAGAAATATGAAGAGATCCCTACAGTGGATGGATGCCGGAGGTCCGCTCAGAGACGAGGCTGGATCAGAAGGTGCTGACGGTGGCGGTGGTGGTGGATCATTCCAACTCAGCCCGGAAGCATTGAAGGCGATTACGGGGGCGGTAACCGCTGCTGTGATGCCTGAAATAAATAAGGCGCTGAATGGATATGACAAGAAATTCGAGAAGCGACTCGAAGGCATCAAGACGAAGCCAGATGATCCGCCTAAGGATGATGAACCGCCGAAGGACGGAGATGGTAAGCCGGATCTGAAGACTCAGCATCTCGAGAAGAAAATCGCCGAGATGGCGAAAGAGCGGGAGCAGGAAAAAGCTGATGCGGCTCAAAAGGAAGCCCGAGCCAAGGAGAAGAGTCGTCAGGCAGATCTGACGAAGGTTCTCACTGAGTTGGGTGTTCCGAAGGAGCGCCTCGAATCAGCGATTCGTGCAATTGGTCCGGATGTTCAGTTCGACGAGGAAGGCAAGGGAGAAAACCTGATCGGGGTTGATGGCTCTTCTCTTTCCGACTATGCGAAAGCGTGGATTGGGCTGAATGAACATTTCCTTCCACCGAAGATCGCGGGTGGTGCAGGAGCCACTCCCGGAAGTTCCACAGGGGTGAAATCTGTCGATATCTCCTCTATCAAGCCTGGCATGAAGGACGAAGACTATAACGCTGCATGGCAGGAAGTCGGACGCACCTTGGGTCAGCAGTAATCAAAATCAATTTCATTTCATTGGAGAAAAGTAAATGCCGAATATTACTTCGACAAACGTCGCTCAGGCGATTGTAAAACTGGTTGCATCCCGTGCTCTTCCGGCTTTGGTTGGGAATCTTGTCATGGGTAACCTTGTGAACCGAGACTTTGAGACTGAATTGAAGTCGCAGGGGGATGTTGTGAGTGTTACGATCCCTGGGTCGGCCAAGGCAAACAACATTGGAGAAACTGGATCCGTCCAGACTCAGAACCAGAACCTTGGAAACGCTCAGATTGTCTTGAATACTCATATCGAGTCTTCATTTGCGATTCCGGACGTGACAAAGGTTATCGCTCATCCAGATTTGCTGAGTATGTACATGCAGCCCGCTGTGAATGCGGTTGCAGAGAAGATCGAAAGCGATCTGATGGGCACATGGCCTTTGTTTACGTCGAATCTCGCTGTTGGAGCTGATAATACTGCCCTCACCGAGTCGGTGGTTGATGAGGCAGAAAAGAGCCTGTTCGATGCGAAAGTGCCTCAAACTGACCGGAAATATCTGGTTGTGACATCGAAGGCACATAGTGAAATCCGGCAGATCTCACGGTTTTCTGAGAACCAGACCAATGGAAATGGCAGCGCGATTGTCACTGGTCAGGTCGGCACACTGAAAGACTTCTCTGTTATCCGGTCACAGTATGTCAAGTCAGTTGGAGGCGCGGGTCGCAATCTGGCTTTCCATCGCGATGCAATCGCATTGGTTATGCGGCGCCTTCCTATTCCATTGCCTGGAACTGGTGCCGTGGCTGAGTATGCAGAGCTTGGAAACTTCGGTATCCGGGTCGTGATGAGTTACCAGCCGAACACTCTGGGTCAGCAATTCACTGTTGATGCCCTCTATGGAGTTGGAGCGCTGCGGAATTCCTTCGCAACCCTCGTGAAAAACTGATGAGCAATCAAGCTGCCTACTGGGCTCGGGTCGTCGCAGTGCGATCCGAGTTGCCAGAGTTCGTTTGGCTCACGTCTCTCGAAAATCATGACAGGGGAACTACTGAGGGTGTAGTTGCTCTGGTTGATAGAGAAACAGCAGCGCTTTGTCTGGTAAACAAAACGCACCGGGCTGCAGAACAGCATGAAGTTGATCAGTACAAGACTGCTGATCGTTCAGCGAGCGAAGCAATCCGAGAGGAAGAGTACAAGCGCAAACAGCATTTCGCACTGCCTAAAGAGTTGTCAGACCTTGTGAGCGCAGCCGTTAGGGGCGTACCTGCACCTGCTCGCGGACGTGGACGAAACAACAGAGAAGAGCAAGGTAAGGATGAATCGGAGGTGAGTGTTGACAGCACAGCAGAGAGCGCTTGAATTCTCACTTAGGTATATCGAGCGATTCGGAGACGGTGAACACAGCGTGCAAGCTGCTCGTCTTTTGGAAGAGCTTCGAGCGGAACAGAATTCACATGAGATCCCAGCAGAAGAGCCTTCACTGACAGAAGGAGCTGAGTCTCAAACGGAAATTGATCCAGGGGGTGAGTCAGAACCCGTGGTTACAGAAATTGATGAGGAGGCCTGAATATGGCTGAAATTGTAGATATCACGACTGGTGATCAGACTGTCACTGCAACTGGCGCGGTGACGGGTGTACTGGATACCGCTACCTTCACTGGTGATTACACCGTAAAGGTGCGCATCTTTGGATTGGAAGACGGTAAGTCTGCTGTGATTGCACTCCAGGACACAGCGAGTGGTACCCCGTTTAATGATGCGATTGATGTGGCTGTATTTCATGTCAAAGGAAAAGTCACTGCGGAAGCTGACATCGTTCTCAATAAGAAGAGCTACGAGATTCCTGGCACCCGTTATGGGGTGACGAACTCGAAGCTTCGATTCAATGTTCGAAGTCTGACTTCTGACAGCAATCTGAAGATCAGAGGCTGGCTGGAGCGATAACCAGTGGCCGACAAGAGCAATGAGTGGAAGGAGCAGCGCCCATATCGGGATGCTGCTTCGATCACTCCAAATGACAGCGCGGATCTGCCAGATCTGTCACGGGGAATCTTTGTGGGGACTGGTGGTGCTTTGACAGTGAGGCTGTTAGACGCTTCAGCAGATGTTGTATTCGCGAATATCCCAAACGGGACTTTGTTGCCGATATCTGTTCGTAGAGTGATGGTGACCGGAACAACCGCTTCTGGTCTGATTGCTCTGTATTAGTTTGTCAGTCGCTGAATTCAGCCTTACGGGTTGAACCGGCTGGCCCAAGGGGCGGTCTTTCCTCCTTTCACCGCCCTTTGCTGAGGATTTAATGTCACTTTTGATTGATTCCGACCACGTAACCCTAAATGATCTGGTTGCTCTCGATTCAGAGATCCCCACGATTGCAAGTAATGAAAAGATCGTCATTGAGGGCGAGCGGGGCATCATCCGGGAATCCTGGTCAGAGTGCGCCGACAAGTTGCTGGAGAATATGCAGGCTTTCGGATCGGATGCGACCTTTCAAACTGATCCCGTTGGATGGTTGCGTGGTGGATTCGGAATCAATCGTTCCCGCATCAAGATTGAGCAAGTAGTAATGTCCAGTCCATTGAAACGCTGGATGACATACGCAGCTCTCGCGATGTTCTACCGGAACGCCGTACGCCGCACGGTCGGGGATGATCGAATCGCAGTGAAGATGGATATGGCAACAGAGGAGCGTGATGCTAAGTGGCGAACTCTGAAGCGGATTGGACTACCGATCTCATACTCGCCGATTCCGTGTCCCGGAGCAACGCACATATACGGTGCTGGATCATTTACTGAAGAGAATGTGACTACGCTGCCCGATGGAAATTTCCCTGCGGGTGCGTATGACGTGGCAATCTCCTGGTATCGAAACACCGATATGGTGTCTTCTGGAAGAAGTGAGATCGTTTCCGTCAATGTGAATGGGGACGAGCAGATTCAGGTCAATATCGTAGGACTGCTTCCGCCTATTGGAGCTACCTCATGGATTGGATGGGTTGCAAAAGCCGGGAGTCCATTGTTCTCAATAGGTTCAATGGTTGGCCTTTCGGTCAATTCTGTTGAAATCACTGGAATCGGCTCAGGCGTTTTTACTATCAGGGAACAGTCAGAGGACTCAATCCTCACATTTCAAAATGTCTTCCATCGCGCGTAATCTGATTTCCCAGAAGACTCTGGATGTTCAGGAGCAGACAACGCTCTTCGCCTTGGCTGCTGCGATTGGTCGAGGGTCATTCCTTCGAACGTATTGGCATGTCCCGTGCATTGACGACCAGTACCGAACACTGTTTGTGAACCACTCGCTTAGTTAACCCTTATGAAAATCATTGTTGTGTTGCTGCTCACCTGTTCAGGTGTGCTGGCGGATTGGCCCGTGCCTCCAGTTCTGAACGGAGAGCCGCAGAATACTGGCGGTCAGTATCTCGGTGTGAGAGTTGGTCGGCAGTATAGGTACGACAATCCGGACGAGAAGCCTTCGGTGGTGCATCAAACGGTCTGGCGTGGATCCCAAATCTCTCTTGCGACCGGCGTAGCCATCCATGGCTTACGTACACCGGTATACGACAAGACCTTCGCGATTCGTTTGGGGATCGCCGCCGCGTACCTCGGTTATCAGGAATGGCATGTCCGCCGCAAGATGGCGAAGGAAGCCAAAGAACGCGCAATGACGGCCTATTCCACGGCCAATATTGCTATCGGCACGGCATACGGTGTCGCAAATCAACAAAACCCATGAAAAACACAAAATCATTTATCTGTGTCGCACTATTGATGGTTGCGACTCTGTTTCTCGGTGCCTGCAATGAAGAGAGAACCACTCGGAATCTGGTGCTCGGTTTATCGACCCTGTCCAGTATTGCGTCTGTTCAGGCTGCAGTGGTCCATACACTTCAGCTTGAGGGCGAGATCACTGACGATGAAGCAAAAGCCTTTACTCAGTGGGTTGCTCCGCTTCCGATTGCAAGCTCTCAGGCGATTGATGTGCTGGCTTCTGATGCCAGTTTCGAGGTTCGGATGACCCGAGTGCTGCAGATCTTTGCGAATGCAAATCAGAAGATCGCACTCGATCAGATCACGAATCGAAAGTTGCGAATTGCCTACGTTGCAACCACGGAAGCGCTTGATGCTATTGAGGCTCAGCTTCGTTTACTCGAGAAGGGAAAAGTATATGCCAAATAATCCAGAAAAGAAACCATACATTGAGATTGGTAAAGCGTACCTGTTCCCGGTGGTTAAGAGTGGAACTCCCAATGTTTCGAACCCATCTCTTCCGACGAAGAAATGGCGCGATCCGGAAGCTGGAAGCGGTCCTAAGACCTACTATGTCCTGGCAACCAATGAGAGTGGTTCGAAATACCTGAGCAATAAGGAGGATGATCCGTACCTTGTACCCATCACGCTCTGGCAGGGACAGAAGGACTATAACTTCTGGGATCAGATCAATGGAGTATCCAATCCAAACGGTGAAATCCAGCCTCCGATTCGACCATTGGCGGAATACGAGAAGCTGATCTTCCGACCGGGTATGGCGAATGTGGTTGTGATTCGTGACACTCGATACCCGGTGGAGAATTCCGGTTCTGCTGGTTCTTCAGGTGATGGATTCGGCGAAGAAGATCGTGTATTACTCAAGAAGATTGCAGCAGTAGTCGGGGTTGGATGACTCCTGAACAAAAGGCAATAAATCTCGAGAAGATTGCGAAGGGTGCTGTCTCGCTTGAAAGAGCGATGGCAGTACCCGCTGAACTTTGCGCCGCGCAATGTATCCTCGAGAGCGGATGGCTTCAATATGCCAAAGGGAATAATGCCTTCGGGATTAAGGCTGGTAAGAATCAACCCTTTACAGAATTCCTGACCCGAGAGGTATGGACTGACAAAGAACTCGCTTATTACGAGAAGCAGGGCGTCAGAATCCAATCAAAGAAGCGTAGGGAAGATGGTCTCTGGAATGTGATGTGCTACCTGAAATTCAGGGCGTTCGCCACAATCGAAGATAGCTTCCTCGCATACGGTGAATTGCTACTTGAAGGCAAGAATTTCAAGGATAGGTTCAAGCGCTACCTCGAACATAAAAACGTCGATCAACTTCTGAGGGACATGCAGGGCGAGGATGGTAAGCCGAAGTATGCCAAAGATACTGAGTATGTTGGCCAGGTCCGCCGAATCATGAACCAGCAGAACGTTCAGCAAGCGATTCAAAAAGTACGAAAATCTGAATGACACCGAAGCAGATCCTGGATGAGCAAAATCTATGGATCGATTCTTTACTGGATGAGTTTGAAGCTGAGCTCAGGGCAATGCTCAGCTCGTCTCAGGCTCACGTCATTGGTCGCTTGCAAAGGCAGTTGTCGATCACCGATGGAGTGATTGACCGAACACCTGCAAACTTAAGGGTTATTCGGCAGATCGATAAGCTGATGGCCGAAGCGATGTTCCGTGCTGGGTACGGCCAGCTTGTCGAAGAGTTTGTCTCCAGTTTCAATGGACACTTCCGGTTCTTTGAGCGACAACTTGAGGCGATCAGCGCTCAACTGAAGCATCCGTTGAAGCCGAAGTTACGGCAGATTGATCTTGCTGTTCTGGAATCACAGCAACTCAATTTGAAGGCTGCTCTTGAACTGATCGCCGAGACTGCGGCAGCGAGCGTGGCTAAACGCTCCATGTTCAGCATCGGTGGGCTTGGTTTCGGAGATCTTGTTGAGCAGATCGCAAAAGGTTACAGCCGCTCCATTCCGGAGGCCGTCAATCTAGCTGAATCTTCAACAATGATGTTCTATCGGACGCTCTCTGACCAGAATTACAAAATCATTGAGGATGGATTACCTGAAGGCGTAGTTCGATATCGGTTCTCCGGTCCATATGACAACCTAACGCGACCGTTCTGTAAACACATTCTGCGGCGTACTCGAAAGAGGCCGATGACCCGGAAGCAGATTGACACATTAAACAATGGGCAACTTCCAAACGTGTTTATCACTGGTGGTGGATATCGTTGTCGGCATACCTGGATGGTTGATTCCCTGAAAACATGAGCGTATTCATCCGGACGACCAGTGGCGGGAAGTCTGTCACTGATTTCATCGTCCGCGTTCAAAAGGCTTACACACCCACTGCTGGAGATGCGCTACACGCAGGGGCTTTTCAGGTCAGTAGGCTTTCTAAGCGTACGGATAGTGGACATGACGCTGAAGGGAAAATATTCGCGCCTTATTCCAAGAATGGCCCCTATTACTACAACCCGAATGGGCGAGTGAATCCCGCCGAAAGAAGACAGATTAGTCTGAAGTCACAAAAAACGAAAGTGACAAATGCGCTTAAAAATCGGGGAATCAAGGGAGCGCAGAAATCTTCAACTGGAAAATCAATCAGATTTGAAAACTATGCCGCGTATAAAAGATGGACAGGGGCCAGGAACGTAAATCTGCGTGGTCCAAGTGCTCCGGGTATGAGAGATGCCATTCAGATGAAGGCTGGTGGCAGAACTTTTTATCCGAACGAGAGAAGATCTATGTTCTCTGTGACGTCAAATCGCACCCACGTTTCAGAGCTTCGCATCGGAGTTTATGGGGATGAAGCAAAGAAGGCAACTGGACATCAATACGGAAATCCAGCAACCAAACTTCCGAAGCGTCAATTCCTCGGAGCCACTGGATCAGATCTCAGATCAATGACTGACGAAATGATGCAGCACATGAGAGCCCGAGCCTCCAAAAAATAAAATGCAATCACCTTCGAACCTTGTACGGACGAATGTCCGGAGCAGACTCGTGTCTGCATGGGCGCACTTCGCCTCACAGGCGATTCCTTCCTATCCAGAACTTTCCCCCGATGACCAGGATCGGCTGGCCAATATCGACTGGTCCGGAGAGCAGGTAAAGCAGGTCTTCCAGGGGCAGCTGAATCCTTCTGACGCGGAGGAAACAGCGTCTCTGGTTTTCCCAGTGGTTGTTCTCTATGTCTCATCGGTCGAGCACGACGGACTGGAGAAGTTCCAGAGCTATTCAGGAACAGTTGATTTTGTTCTGGATTTCACATGGACATGGAGCAGTTCCGGCCCCAGAAAAGACTACGAGACAGTTCTCGATGCAACGGAAGATGTGGTCCTCTCCTGCCTACATGACCAGGGCTGGATTGGCAGTTTTTCTGGAATGACATACACAGGCGAGAACTCAATCATTCGTTCGCCCCTCTCTTCAGCCTCTCGCAACTGGCAGCAATCAATCACATTTCAGTTCCGCTACGGCGTGGACATCTAGGAGCAAGCAATATGCAGCAAAAATATCGGTTCGTCGGCACGGAACTGGCCGTGGGCGACAGGGTACTCAAAAAGTTGGGTGAAGTCATTCTATTGACTCCCGAACAGCGCAAAGAGATCGGTATCAATCGACCACTGGTCCACGATTCACTGTTCAGCAAGATCGGTTTCACGGACCAGGAATTGTCGCTTTATGGCTATTCCGGACAGCGACACAACGCGCCTGAACCCTTCCTGACGAAACTCAAGGCGGCATGGCAGTTGATTGGCGAAGAGCCAACTCCCCTACGACAGGAGGGTAAATAATGGCTGTTTCGCAATCAATTCTTGAGCGTGTATATGGGCAGCTAGAGACCGACTTTGGGATTATTCCCAATGCAACTGGCGTTGCCACTCTGTCCGGCGCTGATTACATGCGTCATACGAGATGCACAATTAATGCGCAGCAGGACCGCATTGACAGCAGTGACAAAACAGGGACAATTAGCGCAACGATTGGTGCGCCTGGCGCAAGAGGTGGAAACTGGGCTCTCGACTGGGAAGTTAGACCATCGGGCGTTGCGGGGACAGCCCCTGATTTCGACTCAGTACTTCAGGCCACATTCGGACAAGCCCCTACTGTAGTTGCGTCAACCAGTGTCACCTATAATCTTTCATCGGTTATCAAGAGTCTTTCACTGTTTAGGTTTCGTCAGCCATCGACAATGTTGCAGCAATGCAGCCTTGGAAGTGTAGTTCAGGAATTGGCTATCGCGTTCGAACAGCAGGCGAATATCCGATTTAATGCCAATGGCACTTCACTGTGGGTTGCAGACACGAAGAATTGGTCAACACTTGACACTACAGCAAAAGGTGGTTTGACCAACTTTCCTGCTGAGCCTGGCTCTCCAGCTTATTCAGGTACACCAGTGAACAGTCTTGCTGGATCTGGAACGATTGACGGCAGTACTTCTTTCCAGATCAGGAATCTGGCAGTGCGGATTCAGCCAGGTATCGTTGTACCTCGTGATCGACTGTTTGCCGGTCAGTATGGATCTTCGCCTGAGCGGGACATTCTTGGTGTCTATTGCGACCTCAGCGTATTTGACGAAGACACTGTTGCAATGAATGCACTGTATACAAAAGCATTGGCGGGAACGCCGATAAATCTTGTATTCGTAGGTGGAAGCGTTGCTGGTTCCCGAGTTGAAATTGGTCTTAGGAATTGCCTACTCCCATTTCCAGGACTCAGCGATGATGCCCGGAAATGGGCCAGTAATCTTCAGAACATCAGAGCGTATCCGACGACATTGTCATCTCTTGATGAGTGCTATCTGAAGTTCTTCTAATTCTTCTCCCTGTGGTGCGGAAGGTGCAGAGCCTTCCGCCATTTTTGAAAGGAATCCATGAATTTTTTAACAAAAGAAAAGATCGAATCAAAATCCTGTAAGGGTGTTACTTTCACAATTAATCGCCTGACAGAAGGCAAACGGATTGAGATTAACAGGAGGCTTCTGGACGTTTTCACGGAGGTTGATAAGCTTCGATTGGAAGCTTCTCAGAAATATCGTGAATTGAAGCCGTTCCTGAAGACTGAGGAGCAATCGGAAGATGATCTAGACTCAGTTGCATTAGTGGCTGAAGTCATGATTCTCCAAAATCGAATTGAAGGTATCGAAGCCGATAAAATCATGCCGGTCTTCGTTGATGAGTTACTGATTGATGTCAACGGCCTAACTATCGACGGTGTGAATGCCGATAAGGACGCAACCATTAAGAATGGACCTCCTGAGCTTTACCTTGAGATTGTTGCTGCCATCAATAAAGAGCGTGGCCTGACACCAAATGAATCGGGAAACTCCGAATCGCCTTCCACTTCGACCGCACTGGTGGTTGGTCAGATGAATCCTACCAGTGCGGAACCTGTCAGCAGCGCGGCGACCACATAAACAGGAATTGCCGCCTTTATTCGCCTTCCTATTCCACTGAAAGGAACAAATGGTGGTTCCCAGTGTACGGGGAAGGGAAATCAAGGATAGAACTGAATGAAGTTTCAACGAACGAGTGCCCGGTTGCCATCATTACGCCTGAATCCAAGTTCAGTGTGGATAATCACAATCGCGCACATTATGTGAATCAGGGGTCGGGAGCGTCGCTCTACGGACCAAGCCTTTCTCTCTGGCCAGCCAGGGAAGTAGAAATCCTCTCAATCATCCAACAAGAACGTAATCGAATCGATAACGCAGCAGTCAACAGAGATCAATAATGGGACTCAGAGAAACCGCAGAAATCCTTTTCAAGTTTGCCGTTCAGGGTGATGCTGGACTTGGAAATGCTACGGCAAAAGTCAAAGAATTTGAGGGTGCAGTTACGAAGGGAGGTGTCTCACTTGGAAACCTGCAAAGAAATTTCCTCTCACTAATTGGGCCAATAGGTACAGCAACGACAGTCATTGCAGGTGTCGGCTACGCTTTACACAATGCTGCCGCTTCAGCGGGAAGGCTTGCATCTGAACAGCAGAAAGTAGCAGAATCTACTGGATCAACCAGAGCAGAAGTTGCAATGCTACAAGCTGTTGCAACTCGCACTGGTCAAAGTCTCGGTTCAGTAGAATCTACCCTAAGTGCCCTGAACAAAGTAATTGCTGATACCGGAGCTCAAGGGGTTAAGGCCAGGTCTGTTCTTGATGGACTTGGAATATCTACCAGAAATTCGTTTGGTGGGTTCAAAACAAATACTGACCTTCTGAAGGAATTCAGTGAGGCCCTTCTAAAAATTGAATCTTCGAGTCAGAGAGCAAGAGTTGCAACCAGTGTACTGGGTGGAAACACTGGATTCGCTCTTTTGAAAAATGGACTAAAGGAGACAATTGAAGAAGTTGAAAAACTGGGTGCAACCTTTGATAAGGATGGATCGGATGCAGCATTAAGATACGATGATTCACTTCGACGTTTAGAGGTTCGCTTCACTTCTTTAGCAAATAAGGTAAAACAATTTGCTGCAGAAGAAATTCTTGGTCTGGTTGATCCAGAGTATCGTCTTGAAGACAGACGAAGACGTTTGGCACTAAGGAATACACCCATGGAGGATGTTATTCGTGGTCGAATTGGTCTTCCGTCTGTTGGGGCATCCGATCTTGAGCAAACCCTCACAGATCGTGAAAATTATAGAAAGCGTCTTGCTGAAGAAAACAAAAAGGCATCGGAAAAAGCTGCAGCTATTGCTCTCAGAAGGGCTGAAGAATTCCGTGGGTTGCTTGATGGCCTGGATCAACGCGGGTTGGATCCACTCGCGCAGTTGATCGCCACTACTCAGAACAGGCTCGCGAGTATGGTTCGTGAGTACGGTTCTCTAACAATGAGAGAGAGGGCCTCCATTGCTTCTTCTTTGAGTGGTGGAGTTAGACGGATGACAGGCAGGAGACAGGTTGAAACTGTTGAATCTGATCTCAGTAGAACAATTTTCAATGGAATTTATGCCCCAGTTGCTCAGAGTGTTGATGTTGATCCAGCAAGAAATCAAGCTGCAATTTCTCAGATTCAAGAGCGTGCCGTAGGGGCGCTTCAGCGATTCAGTCAATATCAGGAAAGAATCACTGCTTTAACTGCTGGGCCGGGTGGGGAAATTGCAGCAATTGAACGAATTGCAAATATTCGTCTTCAGACTGCTGAACGCGAATTTGCTATTACGAAGGATCGTGTCAGGTATGAATCTGCCGTAGATCAAGCTCGGATGGATCGTACTATCCAGCATCTTGAGATGCAGCGTCGACAGTTCGAAGAATACAAACAGACGGCTGGACAGATTTACCGATCACTCAGACAGAGCGGCATGGGCGGACTTCAAACCTTTGTAACTGGTCAGTTCGATATTCAGGGTCAGAAGCTATTCGAGAACGTCAGTGGAAAGATCTTCCAATCTGCTGGTGGAACATTGGGGAGAATCGGGAAAGCTTCGGGCCTTCCAGATTGGTTGCTGAGTGGAACTTTGTTCGATCCCCAAAATGGACAACAGCCTATTGATAAGAACACTGCTTCGCACGACCGAAATACTGAGGCAGTCAGTACACTCACTCGTGTAATCGCTATAGGAAGAACTGGTGAATGGGGAGCATCTGGCATTCCACTATCTTCGTCGGCTGGATCTTTGATCGATATCTTGAAGCCATCAGTGGGCTCAAGCGGAAGATCAGGACTCTCCAATTTCATGGGCGGATTGGGTTCGGTGATGATGGGCGGAGGTCTATTCGGTGGCCTCCGTGGTGACAGATCCGTAACCGGACCTGGCGGCGTGACAACCACTGCATCAGCTCTGGGTTGGACCAGTACTGCGGGGAGAATCGGAAACCTCGTTGGCACCGGTGCTGCTCTTGGCATGGGAACGATGGGAGTCATTGGTGGTATCCGTGAGGGTGGTGCAAGAGGTACAACAACCGCTATCGGATCTGCTCTTGGGATGTCCGCCGCTATTCCTGGACCGCAACAACCATTTGTGATGGCTGCTGCTCTGATTGCCGGTATGGTTCGTGGGATGATTCCAGATCCGAAGGAAGTCTTCGCAAAGGCACAGGAGAGTACTCTCAATTCCCGCCGTTACACTGGCCCAGATTCGATCAACAGCACATATGACTACACGACTGGCGCAAGTGCGGTTGATTACGACTGGAAGGGGCGAACCAGAGTCATTGTGCAGCAGCACGTCACGCTGAATATTGACGCTCTGGATGCGAAGTCACTGGAAGATCGAGGTTTTGATCTCGCTTCTGCGATTGGCAAACAGGTGTCTGCTGGACACCCGTTCACCCAGGATATTTCGCGGATGATTTTCCAGAATTAAAAGTTTTCACCAGTAGGCGGGCCGGTTCCCTCATGCCCATAAGCCTCTCGGTGCGCGGATGTTGAACCGGCATCCGCGACTTGAAATAATGAAACTGTAGAACCTAATCTCGGGCGGGAGATGGTTCTATGATAGGCGCTTCTCTGTCACTCCAGGGGAGCGCCTTTACTTTTTCCCATAACATTCCATGGCAGGCGCATTTCCTACACTCTCGGGCGGTACGAAGCTCATGTACCCGCTGCGGGTCACCTATTCGTGCCTGACACGGGTTCAGAAGGCAACCAACACAGCAGAGCAACGGTGGGTAGTTCGAAAGCCCATGGTCCAGATGGATGCGACATATACCAATCTGAACACTGCGGATTACAATTCCGTTCAGAACTTCTTCGAATCCCAGAAGGGTCAATTCGATTCCACCTGGACATTGGATTTCGCAGGCAAAGCCCTTACGGGTATGCGCTTCCTCTCTGATGAGCTCCGGTGGGATGAGCGCATTCCGAACAGATGGACAACCAGATTGATCATGGCCGGGTTCTATCCTGACCCGGCTGATCCTCCGGTGAGTCTTCCCCCACTCCCAAGCGGAGCAGTGACACAGCTTCCATGGAATAAACGGAGGACATTCCAGACGGGAATGAATGATCTGGAGTCAGGGATTAGGCGAGCAATCGCATATCGCGGTGGCGGACTGACAAACTTTCCATCCTATCCGGAATTGTCATGGGAGCTGTCGTTCTCAGCTTGCACTTACGATTTTGCAGAACAGTTCATTGCGTACTTTCTATCCAAAAATGGAAGGTTCGGTGGCTTCACTTTCACGGATCCAGATTCCTCACTTCCATATTCTGATTGTCACTTCGCAAGTGATGATCTGGACGTTCAGTATGTCGGCTTCAATCGCTGTTCGTTTTCAGCAGTAATCGTCAAGCAGTAATTCATCTTTCATTCGCAAACCCAAGAAAACAATAAATGGCAATCGGACCGATTAATTCGGCCAAGGAGTTGGCGTCTTCATACCAACCACTCCTCCTGGCTGAGATCACTTTTCATGATGGAGCGATCCTATATGTCTCCACGCATGAGGTGACATATGGTGGAAACCTCTATCGCGCCGGAATCCTCAACAAAGACATTGCCTTCTCGCAGGCACTCTCAGAGCAGGGGATTGATATCCCAGCCTCTGTCAATATCCGTCTTGCGGACGCCGACTACTTCTACTGGAACAACTACGAACGCCTGAAGGGATTCAAAGGCGCACAGCTCGAGCTTCGTTTCGTTCTTTACGATGCAGCCGCAGGTGGCTATTCATCCGACTCGAAGATTATTTTCCGTGGGATCTGCAAAGAACCAGGCGGAAAGATGCCCTCTCGCAGTTCAGACGGGAAAGAACTATCAGTGGGATTTGTCAGCCGTTTCAATATGGCTGACAAGCAGATTCCGACGATCCGGATTCAGCGCACCTGCCCGTGGAATTTTCCGACTACTCTCGCCCAACGTCAGGACGGTGCGAACAATCCTCAGAGTCCTTTCTACCGGTGCGGATACTCACCCGACGTGGGTGGAGCGAATGAAAGAGGGAACTATGTCAGCGGATCGGCTGCAACCACTTGCAATTACAGTAAGGAAGACTGCGTCGCGCGCGGCATGTATTACCGTGATTCCGCGAACAGAGTCACTGGCCGGTTTGGAGGTATCCAGTGGAATCCTCCACAGGTGCAGACCGTGCGGGAATACACCTCTGGAAAATGGGTAACTCTCGACACTGGAAGCAACGAAGCTCGATATGGTGACCGAGTTCCCCTTCTATACGGAACCGCGTGGACGGATCCCGTCATCATTACCCGTGTTCCTGATGGCAACTTTCTACAGATGGAAGCACTCGTCTGTTTTGGCGAGGTCAGCTATATCCATGAAGTTGTCGTAAACGACACAAAGATTCCTCACACATACAACGACGGTGAGATGTCCAATGTGCCTCCGGGAATCGGCAATGCAACCCAGGCCCATCTAGGCGGGTGGTGGTTAGCAGGGAACAAGGGTGATCGAGACGGGGCAAGTTCGTTCCTTGATGGCGGACAGCCGGTTGGAGACCCTCACGGATCCATGTGCGTTCTGCATATCGCAGTACCGAGGAAGCTCGCTGATGTAAATTCCAATCCTACAGTTCGAGTACTGGCAACGGGAGCCGGAACTGATCCGGATAGTCCTTCACGGCAGATCGAAAGCATCATGAAGGACTGGGGTGGATGGAATGCCAGCGACTTTAATTCTTCTGAGTTCACTCAGGCAGCGAATGAGTGTATGGAGAACATCCCTTATCAGGATCAGTTCGGAAACAGTAGTACTCGTCGCAGGTTTTCCAGCTCCCTCTATCTTCGTCAGCCAGAGAGCGTTTCTGACATCATTCGTGGGCTGAGAAATGCAGCCAGATTGATCATTACACCTGATCAGACAGGATTACTTGGGGTCCGAATGAAACGGACGCTGGCAAGTCAGCAATCAGCCCCGGTGGCAGGTTCAAACTACAGCACGGCCGTAATTTCGAAGTTGGCAAACGGTTCAACCGCCAATGGATATGTGGCTTATCGGTTTGATGAGTCCAATATCCTCGAAGTTCCTTCGGTTTCAGTCCTGACAGCGGGCAACCGGTATTCAATCCAGTTTCAGAACAGAGACAATCGATGGTCTTCCGATACCTTCAATCCGCTAGATTCAGAGGATATCTTCCGGACGGATCAGGAGATTGCTGGAAGTTTCACCATCCGTGGAGCAGATAACTTTGATCAGCTTCACCGAATCGTTTCCACCTGGCAGGCGGAACAGTACAGAGGAAATTGGCGAGGGGATTCTGGTGGATCCTTACTATTCAGTTTTCCGGTGAGCATGAGAGCGATTCATCTCCGACTGGGAGATATCTGCATGCTGAACTGGCAGCCTCTTGGAATCAGCAACCAGCTGGTTCGTCTGGTGAAGATCAAGCCGGATAACAACTTTGAAACGGCCACCGTTGATGTTCAATGGCACAACGATAACTGGTATCTAGATGCTTACGGACAGAAGGGTCGCATCGGATTCGGCACTCATCCGCGAGATAAAGAGATCCGCCCCGCGTGGTCTTGGCTGCCGTTTGCAGAACAGCCAATCGTTGGAGACTCCATCTTTGATCGCAGTGATTGGGGTTTCCATGTCTCCCGTCATATTGCAGTAAATGGTGGGGACGCCGAGATTAGGTTGGGTGTCACTGGACGGCAGATCGTCAATGTGATGCCTGCGATTCCCGGTCCACCGTCTGTTCCGCTTCAGGGGACCACGGCTGGATCTGGTGGAACTATTTCCGGGCCCAGAACATACAATTTCGCGATTGCAGCCAAAGATGCTGACGGGAAGTTGTCCTCTCTGTCCAATGTGGTGAATGTGGCTGTTCCCTCCGGGTCAACCAATCGTGTGACGATTCCGGATCTCCACTGGAATAGTGGCACTGCTGGGTATGTCGTGTTTGGTGGCTTCGATCCGAACCGGCTATGTCGGCAGGCTGAGGGATCCGGTACTCCAACCTCGATCACCATCAATTCACTGGACACGGCGACATGGGGAGCGCCTGACGGGGAGTTTGACAAGTTCCGTTTCAAGACAAAACGAGTTATGCACTCCGGTCTCTGGGGTGCGGAAGTTCAGGAACTCACTTCAAATACTATTCGATTTGCGGCACCTGATCCAGGATTCACAACCAACCAGTGGGTAGGGTATGACATCACCTGGCTGGGGAGGAAGAACAATCCCGGCAACCTGCCAATTGCCAACTTCAGGGTTGTTTCAAACAACAGCGACACAATAACCATTTCCTCGGCTGTCGGTGATCTGACCTTATTGGGAATCGAAGTCGGGGACACATTCGTCATGCGGCCTCGACCTACATATGGATCTGACGGGAACGGTCCCTATGTCGAAGATATGAACTGGAAGAACTGTTTCTATCCGGACGGTCTTGTCTCGGATGAAACAGGATACCTGCTTCACATCTTCGGAGGAGTTGGCAGGGGACAGGTTCTGAAGGTGAAGAGCAATACTGCCACCCGTCATTACTGTGACTTCCCCTTCGCCCTCAACAACACGACACGTTACCTGATCGCTGAAACAAGCTGGCAGGTAGTTGTCGAGTCAAGCTCTGTCAATAACGACGATCCATTCTCGACGATCTTCGCTGAGTTGGATGTCAACGCCTACAGGAATCAGGCTCTGTTGGTTCAAGCGTTCACTCTGGACGGCGGGAACAACGAGTCCATAGAAGCAAGTTCACCCATTCGGGAGATGTTCATTCCGAGTGTCATTACATCTTTCGTAATTCAAATTTCAACCCAAGACTAGATGGCTCTAAATCCTTTTGATTCGTCCATCCCAAGGGATGCGAACGAAAAATTCGGCGAGTCTGTCTCTATCCTCGATTTTGCCGGGGGTAGGGCGGACAATGTCACCGACAATTCGCCTGCCATGAATGCCGCACTGGAATCAGTGCGGAGCAAGGGCGGGAGAGCTGTCTATCTCCCCGGTGCCTACTACTCATATCGGTTCAATAATCCTGTCGAACTCGCAACGAATATGCGAGGAATCACCATTTATGGGGATGGTCCATATGCGACACGGATTCGACGTGGGGCTGATCTTCCAGACGGGAAGGGCATCTTCACTCTCAACGGAGCCAGGGATATTGGCTTTGAAGGTCTGGCAATTGATGGGAATGTCACTTCTGCAGTAGGGAAGCTTTATCACCAGGACGAAGCTAACGGAGGGTTCTCGAATGATCCCATGAGTCCTGCTCTGACCAAGAACACTTCGTTCTGGGTGAAGGGTGGATCTCAGCGGATCTGGTTCCGGAATGTCCGCATTGAACACACTGGCGGATACGCAATTCTCCTGGATGGCACCAGCGACTATATCGATGACATTTCGATAGATGATATCTGGCTGGAGTACAACCGGCCTCATTTCTTCGGAGTGGATGCCGGAGATATGAACTACGGTTCATGGACAGGTGGAATCCTTTATACCCGCGGAAACTCCACTGGCTATCCCGTTCGCGGCTTGAAGTGTCGCAATGTCCGCGCCAAGCGGGTGATGGGTAATGTCATCTGGGGGCACCTATACAATTTCAACCGTCTGCACTCGGATATTCGTGTTACTGATTCATCCTTCATTGATTGCGGGCTGGACGGGATTCTTTTCGGTGGCTGTATCGGAGGTGTCGCTGCCAATAATACTTTCCGGCGTATCGGATTCATTTCGAATTCAGATTCCGGCGCACTGACGCCAAAGTTCCTACCAGGACTGAATGCAACGGCTCTCGATACGTCTGGACTGGTGAAGGGAGTTAATTACAAGAGCAACACCTTCATCAATATCAACGGTGGGCATATGGATCTGGATGGCTACTGCTATGGAGTAGTATCCGGAAACTCCTGCCGAATGGCGAAGTCCGGCGATATCGACTATGTCGAGGATCAGGTCGCCAGCTTTGGAACTGGCAGTGGACCTCTTGTCTACGGCGTCCAGCCATCAAACTCGCAGAACAACGAAGCCGGTGAGGGAATCGTTATTGATGGAAATCTCTTCGTCAATATGCGACGTGGAGCGATCTGTCTGGCCGCAACACGCGGGAGCAGCATCCGGAATAATCTGATTCATCATCCTGCTGATGCGATCTTTGCTCCGATTGTGCTGTTCAACATTGGAGCAGCAGACACTCAGCGGACCTATGACAACGTAATTGAATCGAACGAGATCCATTGGAACCCGGCTTCACAGGCCGCAGCAGTACAGGAACTGGGTGATGCTCTGGGATATCTTCCCTTTGATTCAAATGATCAAAACCTGATCGGTGAGAATCAACTCTTCGGGAATGCATTCGAATTCTATAAAGACCCGGATACAAAGTCCACAACCGGGCGCATCTTCCCAACTTCCAGCACGGTAAGTGCAGCCAATCGATCAACAATCGAGCGCACTGGGGATGCTGCTCCAAAGACATCAATTGTTACTGATGCAGGGGGAAGCTCTCAGGATCTGGTCTCCTTCCATGACGCACGATTCATGGATCTCAATGGTCGGGACGATGATCCTCCTGCTCCTGATACAGGTAGAGGTGCCGTTTACTTCAACAAAGACGAAGAAGAGTGGAGGCAGTACGACCATACCGCTGCTTCTTGGGTTCCCTTGGGTGGTGATTCATTCTGGGCTGAAGTCGGCACCAACGCTGCGATCTACTACAAGGCTGGTCCGGTTGTCATTGGTAATGACGTTGAAGATGGCAGTGATGCAGATCTTCAGATTCATGGATTCGCCAATGCCAGCGTAGGGTTCTCAACACAGGGGACTTCTTATGATGCGATCCAGGCACCAGACGGTGGCGCTTACGCAAAGTGGCTGATCGCAAGAACATCTGTGACATGGATGTCAGACACTGCCGTGAATGCAGGTCTGTCCTCTTCGAATCAGGCCCGTTTATACTTCGATTCATCGCTTAATCTGCTCCAAGCCTCACAACACGGCGCTCAATATTATGACGTGCTTGTGAGCGACAGCATGCTGGTGGATGGGACGATTCCATTCACTATCGTTCGAGGCCGCGTCACTGCCTCAAATCAGTTCGTCTACAAGGGTGGAGTTCTTGGTGTCGGAACAAATACTCCCGCTCCGGGGCTGGCGGCGCACTTCGTTGGTGGAGTGTATTCGTCTGGTGCATTCAATTCCGGAGCGTCAGGAATTGCGTTCAAGACGAATAATGATTTCTGGTCGGTAGATTCCAGTGGGAATATGTCCGGCGCAGGAGAATCGAATTTCCTCCTCGGATATAAGGTCAATGGCATTCTCTTTGCCAGATACGTGTCCAGCAAAGTCGAACTTCTGACCGACTACATCTATGCGGAGATCTTCAACTCCACGGCCACTGGAACGAACATCGCATACCAGGCTGGTGGTGGGAACTATCAGGTAAATGCAGCCGGGTCTGTTTCTGGGGCTGGTCAAGCGAACTTCGTTAACGGTTATATCGGTGGATCTTTCCGAGGATCAGGGGTTGCTGTTGAATCTGCTGGTGTCGGAGGCGGATCGTTCGCCGTCTACAACGGTTCCAGTTACCTGACTTTCGCTCAGCCGGTTACAGGTGGAGTGATCGTATCGGCTCATGTTGTCAATGGGACAACATTGCAGCAGAACGGAACTCCGATTTCTTCGCTCTTCGCAGCAATTGGTCACAACCATACAGGTGTGTATCAGCCGATAGAACCACCGGGGAACCCTTACATGAAAGCTGGTGATGTGGTGGCTGCATTTGTATCTCGCAGACTCTCACAAACTGTGCTGGATGGAGGAGGAAATCCCATCACACTTCAATACACAGGTTGGTAAAGGAAAGGAGAAAGATGGCAAAAAAGATTATTTCATTAGAATTTGAACCTGAAGCATATGAGTTTCTGAAAGATGAAGCGGCGAGAGGGGTGAATCCTACAACTCCGGAAGAAATGATCCGTGAGCTGAATGCAAACTTCATCAAGATGCGGATGCAGAACAATCCAAACAGCCCGTACGCACTAGCAACTCAGGGAGCTCAGCAGTACCTTCAGGTTGGGCTTGTCACACCAGAGGAGAATACAGATGAGAATTGAACTCAGTAATTGGGAGCGCTTCGCAATAGTGGATACGCTTTCTACATTGAAGGGTGACGTTGAGAGTGAAGAACTCCAGACGGCATATTCACTTTTCAAGAAGCTGAATTTTAACGAGAAACAAAGGAAAGAGATTCTTAAACCGAGAGGCGATGGTAGTGTCCTAATTGCCGATGGGCAAGCAGCTTTTGATATCTCAGGGAAGGAAATTACGGAAGCGCTCAGCCACATCGGGAAGCAAAAGCCAGAGATTCAGAGTTGGGATTTGCACAAGGCTCTTATCGGAAAGCTGAGAAAGGCTTTGTCGGCTACTGAATGAACGCGAAGCTGATGAAGACATGCCCTGTATGCAAGAAAGATAAAGCATACAGGGGCGATCAGATGACTTGTAGTCCGGCCTGCGGCTACAAGCTCCGGTCGCAGAAGGTGAGTGGAGCGGCTGAAGCCAAGGATACGCTTTCCGAGTCGCAATCCAGAACCGGAAATGAGTGGTCGATCAGTATTCCGCGTACACGAATCAGTTCATTGGAGGAATTGGTTGAGCACTGCAAGGTGGATCTGAAAGTCTGGACGATTGACCGATTCGTCTGCAATAAGTGGGAAGTCGGCGCGAAAGACAAAGACAGTAAAATCCAGGTGACTCCTCTCTTTCAGGTGAAGGCGTGGTTCAAAAAGAAGGTGAATGTCGATGCGGCCATCCAGGAACTGAACAGCCTGAAAGAAGATGCGAAGAAACTGAATCTCCTCAAGTTCCCCGCACTAAAGAAGTCCACTGCGCCATCAGGAAACTTTCTGGAACTCAGTATTCCTGATCTTCATCTGGGAAAGCTTGCATGGTCGAAAGAGACCGGGCATTCGGACTATGACCGGAATATCGCCGAGTCCTTGTTCAGGGAATCTATTTCCAAGTTGGTTGATCGAACAGCATTCTACCGGCCAGAGTTAATGACACTGGTTGTGGGGAATGATCTTCTGAATGCAGATAACCGGGAGAACACGACCACAAAGGGAACTCCGCAGACCAGTACTGATAGCCGTTACCAGAAGACATTCAGACAAGCGCGTCTGATGATCTCTGAGGCTATCGTCAATCTCCGGAGGATCGCACCTGTACGCGTGGTCATGGTTCCCGGTAATCACGACACCCTGTCCGTATGGCATCTGGGTGAATCGCTGGAATGCCTGTTTCACAATGACAAAGACATTCACATAGACAACTCTCCCACGCTTCGGAAATACTTCCGCTGGGGCAAGGTAGGTCTGATGTGGACCCACGGCGACAAAGTGAAGCATGAGAAGATGCCGTTACTGATGGCTGCTGAAGATCGCAAGATGTGGGGGCAGACAGTATGGAATGAGATTCACGTCGGGCACCTTCATCAGGTCGGTCTTCGAGAAATCAACGGTATCCGTGTACGCATTCTCCCCTCATTGTGCGCGCCGGATGCCTGGCACTCAGAGATGGGGTATGTCGGCAACATCCGCAGTGCTGAAGCCTATGTTTGGAACAAAGAAGAAGGCCTGATTGCAACGGCTACATTCGCAATCGCGTCCGAAAGTTCTCCGCTCTCACGAGCAGCATAAATAAAACAAGGAAAAATTATGGTGATCAATCTACCTAATCGGGGCGGAGCTGCGCCTATGGGGCCGAAGTACGATTCAGGGAAACCGCCGCTCGGATATGTCCCTAAAGAACTGATCGAGTCTGCTGCCCGTGGGCTTGATTACGGTTCGAAGAAATACAAGAAACATGATTTCAAACTCGGAATCGAGCATTCACGGCTGATCGATGCACTTCTGCGTCATGTTTACGCATATGCGGCTGGAGAGGATAACGATCCGGAGAGTGGATTAAGTCATCTCGACCACGCGGCAGCAACCCTCGGGATGCTTCAGTGGATGCGCGCCAACCGACCAGAACTGGATGATCGGTATCGCCCTGAAGTAGTCAATCCAAACCGATAGATTCTCTATCAATCTCCCTCATAGGTTTCTCATGAAAATTCTTCTTCTGTTGCTGGTATCCGTGTGCTCATTCGCAGGTGTACGGATTCAGGACACCCTCTATATGCCGAATGGTCAACGGGCAAATGGCACAATGACCATCTCCTGGCCAAGCTTCACCGTGAACAGTAAGGAAGTGGCCGGTAATCCGAGTGGAACGGTATATCAAATCCGGAATGGAGTACTGAATGTTGAGCTCGAGCCCAACGATGCAGCGCTTCCAACCGGAACATACTACACAGTTCGCTTCGCCTGGAACACTGGCGGCACTTCCACACAGTTCTGGGTAGTTCCCACTGTTGCGTTCACGATCCCGATATCCGCTGTCCGGGCTTCACATCCATCAGCTCCACAGTTCGCTGTCTCAGTCTCACAGATCCTTCCAGCGGGGAACGTTGGTGATTGTATGGTGCGCACACTGACTGGATGGTTTCCACGGCAATGCCCAGGAGGAGGGGAGGTTTCCGGCCAGTTCATCAAGGAGATCGATTCCGTTATCTCGGTTAGTATTCCGGCATCGGAACATGGTCTGACACGAGATTTCTATGTTCAGGTGTACGGAGAAGATGGTAGTCCGGTTGAACCAGAAGACATCATCTTCACGGAAACGGGTGTCACTGTCACCTTTGCTGTTGCTCAATCGGGGAATATTGTCCTCCGGTCATTACCTTCTGAGTTTCAATTCAACTTCACTTCGCAAACTTCCATTTCAATACCTGCTGAATCTCATCTGATCCGATCCGTCATGGCTGTCAACTGCCGAGAAACAGACGGTGAAGTCGTTCAAACAGGTGCCATCAATTTCACACCGGCTCCCATTTCGATTGGGGGTGTCTTCGGTCAATCAGTCGATATATCCATTTCGTTCGCGATTCCCCAGAGCGGGAGTTGCGTAGTCTTCGGGGAATAAAAAATGAATCAAATTCGAACCTTAGCGCTACTGGCGCTTATGTCGATCTGCGCCTTCGCGCAGGTCAATGTCAACGGTGATCGAAAGTTTCTGGGCAGCGTCGATGCTTCTGAGGCTCAAGTCACCAAACCTTTTCGAGAAGTACTGACTGTTCCTTCCGGCTCCTGTGCAAACCCCGGACAGATGGTTCAACTCACTCTTTCCGCGAGGCTGTTTCTCTGTAACGGTACATGGCAGGAAATCAGTGGATCTGGTAGTCCCGGTGCGGTATCCAGTGTCTTTGGTAGGACTGGACCGGTCACGGCTCAGGCAGGGGACTATGCAGCGTTTTATCCATCGCTCTCCGGTTCTTATGAAAACCCAAGCTGGATCAATTCTCTGGCGTGGTCGAAGCTGACAGGAGTACCTTCCAGTTTCACGCCTTCCGCTCACACGCAGACAGCTTCGACTATTACTGACTTTGCAACTGCCTCACGAGCACTATTTAGCGCCGGAAGTGGACTTTCGTACAACGAAGCAACTGGGGTCTGGTCATGCACTGGTTGTTCAGGTGGGCCGGTATCCGTGGAGTGGAACGATGTCCTGAATAAACCCTTGAGCTATCCGCCATCAGCGCATACGCAAGTAGCCTCGACCATTACCGACTTCCTTGAAGCAGCTCGCCTAGCCTACACGGGTGAGGGCTGTATTGATCTCAATCCGACAACGGGCGTCATCACATACACCTGCTCTCCTGCCATCGACTGGGGGGATATCGATAACAAGCCAGATGATTTTCCACCCGCCCCTCATACTCACCAGCCCTCAGACGTGTTTGAAGTGGACCTTGGCACGAAGCTTATCGATAGGGCTTTGGGTATCGATGAAACGGTAGTCCCCTTGTTTTACTCCGGATCTGCCGCACCGACCACTGGTGAAGCAAATCGCTTCTACTTCCGGTCGAACGGGAGCCTCTATTACTTTGTTGCGGAGGATGCACCGATCCAGCTTGTAAATCTGTCACAGCTTGCCGCTCATGCTACAAGAGCGCTTTTGTCGGGAGATATCCCCAACAACGCAGCGAACACCAGCGGGAATGCTGCAACGGCTTCTGCCTTAGCTTCAACGCCAACGATCTGTTCATCTGGGCAAGCTCCGCGAGGTGTGCTGGCGAATGGAAACGCTACTGGCTGTCAGTCAGTGAGCGGCGGGGGAGCTTCGTTTTTGGCTGTTTCTACACCAAATGGATCTGTTGCAGCTTCGACCACCAGCCACTCAGTTTTCATCGGTCGATCATCCGCTGCATGGGGTACAGCCGGTTCTTTCAATATCGTGATGCCCGTTTCTGGAACTGTGAGCAACTGCAATGTTGCATGGAGAACACAGCAGGTTTCTGGGGGGAATCTAGTTATCACCCTTCTAAAGAACGGAACCGCGACCGGGATCACTTTCACGATCACCAATGCAGATGGGGCTTCAGGCATCAAGTCCGATTCCCTGACATCAGTATCCTTTGATGCCAATGACACTCTTGCGTGGGAAGGTGCAAACGCTGCTACCTCCATTTCTGCGCTGATCGCATCTCTCGCTTGCAAGGTGGCCGAATAACAATGAGAACTCTTTTAATATTCTTGCTTTCCATTTCTGTCTTTTCTCAGACAATCTATGTGCGTGATTCGTCTCCTGCGCTTCGGGTAACAGATTGGACAGTTGGATCTAATTCAACGATCACTTTCTCTGCGGACCATGGTCTATCTGTAAATCAGAGTGTTGTATGCTCTGGGTTCCAGTCACAGCCGAATCTGAATGGTGATTTTCTCGTTGCATCCATTCCGGCGACGAACCAGATCATCCTCAAAACATTTGCCGGTGATCCAATCCCCACCTTTAATCAGAAACAGGCGGGGTACAACTATAGCCAGGATCAGGATCTACAGCCGAACTATAAGGCATGGTGTGGTCCGACATTTGCAACTGAGCTGAACGGCAATGGACTTCTGCCCGCTATTGGTTCTGCAGAAAGAACCTGGATTACCGATCCAGATGGGCCCGGACCTCTTTCTGCACCTGCCATGTCCGGTGAATTAGGGGAGTGGGTGACGCGGAATGCCAACACTTTTTCATCCGCTGTTTGTAACCCCAATCTGCCAATTGGCAGTGGGAACTGTTATACGGAATCCACTTGGGCTGATGGTGTCACCTTTGGGGATCGTTTCGCTACGGTGGCACTTGCCGCCTTCATGAATCAGCAGAATACAAGATGGGTAAATTCCGCAAAAGCATTCATAAAGAATATTGAAATTCTTACCCCGGTCTCTGGTAATTTCTTCACCGCAACTGACCCCATTGCTATTCACGGGAATCGGGGAGAAGATCCAGACTTTGCGAAACTTCGGCAGACTTTCTGGGGAGCGATTGGTTACCCATTGATCAAATGGGCATTGACTCCTGAGGAAAGAGAGACAGCATTTAAGAAGTTTTGGAATGACGACGATGATGGCTGTGAGCCCATACTACCCCCGGTGGCTGGAGAGGTTTCATCTTCAGGGGGACAGCTTGCTCTAAACGATGCAACTGGGTGGGTAGTTGGAAGTCGCGGCTATGTTCGACATACTCAAAAAAACTTTAAGGTTTCAGATGGTTCATTGACCGGAATAGTTGTTTCTGGAACGACGGCTACAGCAACCCTTAACGGAGCAAATCACAACACAGGCCAATGGGTAAAGATTTCCGGATCTGGGAACTCTACCCTTGATGGTCATTACATCGGTACAGGCACGTCTGAAGTCACATTCGCAGTCTCTTCTGAAGTTCCGGATGGGACATATGCTGGTTCATCTCTTGAACTATATTCTTACGGGACAATCAATACCGGGAATCAAGGGACTCTTTTTCGAGTCACGAATGTGGTGGGGAATACAATTACAACCACACCCGCAATTACCAGCGCCTTCAATTCACCCTATGCAAAAGTTCGTGACTGGAACGAAAACACTTGTGGTCTCCAATGGTTCATCATGCGTCACGATGGATCTGTTCCACTTGATCAAAAATCATACATTCGGGTAGTCACTCCAATTCAGCAGTCTGACATGACGATTAGTGTCCAACCAGCATATGCAGGTGTGATGAGGCACTGGGTAGATAAAGGTCCTTTTACTGTAACTATCGGCAAGGAACAGATGCTGGCCAGTGGGGTGAGTGTTCCGGATGATTCTGTCTCTCCTGCTGTTATTACGCTTTCGGAACGTGGATATAACAGAACTCCTGTCATGCCGCATACTGTTGCATCGACGGCTGTCTATGTCACAAAGAATGGCAGGGTTTCTGGTGAGGCTGGCGCACAGAATCAGATGTGGCAAAGCTCGATCTTCCAGAATCTCCGCATTACCCACCTTGGTGGAGTCATCAGTAACGCCTCCGCAACCGGCGATGAATCAACAAAAGGAAGAGAGTATTTCCGGAGATACTACAACGTTTACCGTGACCAGCATCTTGATTTCGCCAAGAGGCATTGGTCAGGGAATACTCCCGCGACAACCAATCCAGGTTATCAAATTGGACGTCAGCAAAATCAGATGTTGAGTGCGGCTCTATCTACATCCAATAGTGTTACTGATGGGGCATCCGAGGTAGAAAATACATGGCGAGGCCGGTGGCTGAATGACCTGAATCTCTGGCCGATTCACGTTACGATGCCGTACAATCCGCGTCGGCGATTCGTGATCTCGGACGGTGGCCAAGATCGCTTTATTGAAATGCGCCAAGTGTTTCCAGGCTTCATGAATTTTATGGCGCCAGGGCAGGAATTCAGGTGGGGGAATTTCTTCAATAAGCGTGTGTCCAAGCAGGCAATGGACTACTCGGGTACTGCAAATAGGAATCTTGCACTAAATGTTATCTATAATTCCTTGAGTTCGCCGGAGGAAGATTTCCGCGTTTCTCACAAAAGAGGCCACGTATTCCTGCCGGTGAATCCTGAATCCAGAGAGAAGGGATTCGGGCTGAATATGATCACCAGTATTACCGACTGGAATAACAAAAGTGCAGCTAAGTGGTGGATGTATGCTTTCCGGAATGGTGACCACACGGGCAGCTCTAACCCGTCAGGTTCCTATCAAATGGCACTGAATACTGAGGGGATCTGTACGGGGACGATCTATTGTCTTAGTAGCTTGAACCAGTCGGGTATGCGTGTCTTTACTGTAGAGTCGATGCCCCAGGTAACGGTTGGAAGCACGTCATCCAAGGACATTACGATTTTCCTGGCAGAGCCCGCACCCTCAGGTGGGGCCATGATCGAGTTGGAATCTGACAATTTTGTGGTCCAGGTTCCCCGTAGGGTTACTGTCCCTCAAGGACAGATGAGCCTGGTTGTACCAGCCATGAACCACAATCAGTCTCCGCGTCAGTTCGCATTGATTACAGCGACTTCAGCAAACACCAGAACGGCCTATCTCAATACGCTAAACCAGACGACATCAGCATTGGGAAATGCTTCCATTGCATCAATTTCCTTCGATCAGGGTTCCGTAGTGAGGGGTAACTTTACCACCGGAACAATCACCCTGACAGGGCCTGCATCGGGGACGATCAATATCGCCCTGACTGCTTCAGCGGGAATACTTGTTCCTTCGCAGGTACGAGTGCGCGCCGGACAGAGTGTCACACGCTTCTTTGTTGCAGGTGGGGCAGCGACAACAGGTACCGTCACGGCCACTGCAGCAAACTCAGTTGTTTCGCCAACTTTCACTGTTACGGCTGCGTCTCCTGGTTCGGCCAATATAGTGTTCATCCAAACGACAGCTGATTCAATCACGGGCAATAACAGTGTTCGGCCGTGGCAATCCGGGGGTGAGTCGAACGTCATCCCGAAGTATGGAATCGGATCTGATTATTCCTTCTGGCAACTCATTGGGCAGCAGAACAGGTTGTACGGTGCTTATAACGACAATTCTCTGAACTACTACCAGCGCTCATTCTTCCATGTGAATGAGTTCGGGTCTCAGGACTACGCGATCATCCACAACGTTTATACGGGGGTCACTGAAACTGATCAGCCTCCCGGACGTGAACTGGTGGAGCGAATCGCTTTCTACCGTGGGTCATCAAATGACGGCGATGTGGTGATGTCTACCACTCAAACGAGAGACGGTGCGAATGTCACCTTCATCAAGGCTGACACTTCACCCACTCATGCAGGTGGGTTGGCGCTCACCACGAAATTCCTTCTGCCGCTGGATGCTGACAAACGCATCATCGACAACTTCACAACCATGAACCCCTCCACTTCATGGGGATCATTTGTCCATCTGTATATGGGAAATGGCCGGGATACGCGGGAGAGCATGTGGGTTCACAAGGCTACTCCAGGAAGCTCTATCACTCAACCGAACGCTACTCTGATCGGTACAATTGATTCCAATTCTTCAGGAGTCCTGATTAATGAGAATCCGTCATGGGTGGTTACTTTCCCGAAAAACTCCACACCTCTGACTGGCACCAGCTTTACCGTGAATCCGACAAGTGCAGGTCATGTCAGGCTGACAGGATTTGCAGGTGGAACTTACACCATCACGCGAAATGGATCAGCTCATACAACTGCATGCGTCAAAGAACCGGATAGTGTTCTTGGATTCTCCTTGCCGCCAGGGAATGGCGCATTCGTTGTGAGTCAGACAGCATCGGCTCCTTGTAGTCCGCCGCTCTGGTGGGTAACGAAGAGTTTACCGGAACAGATTGAAAGCACTGCTTTCACCATGAACCTGACGACAGAGGATGGATCCGGTGCGAAAACATTTTCACTGGCATCAGGAAGCCTCCCTACCGGCGTTTCAATGAACTCAAGTGGGGTGATCTCTGGAGCCACGTCAGCGATTGGTTCATACCCGATCACTGTCAATGCAACCGATAGTGTGGCAACCGTTCCTCAGAATTTCACTCTGGTGATTGCATCCGGCGCTGGCGCTCTGACGATCACAACGGCAACTTTACCCGGTGGCTTTCAGGGAACCGCGTACAGTGCTTCTGTGGTTGGGAGTGGTGGCGTCGTTCCATACAAATTCTCCATCATTGATGGAACTTTGCCAGATGGTTTGAACATGAACGCCGCTGGTGTGATTTCAGGCACTCCTACAACTTCCGGAGTGTTCGAGTTCACGGTGGAACTGGAGGACGATACAACACTTACCGTTGAGAAAACATTCACGATTATCATTCTGGAACCGACGGGAGAGCTTTCAATCACCACTGAATCCATTCCCAACGGAACAGTCGGGACTCCGCTCAGCTTTCAACTGGCGGCTCTGGGTGGAACACCTTCATACACATGGTCGATTCTATCCGGAACTCTGCCAGACGGAATCAATCTGTCCTCCAGTGGCTTGCTTTCCGGCACTCCAACCGAAGATGGTGTTTTCAACGTCACCTATCGGGTGACTGATGCGAACTCGGTGCAGGCGCAGAAAGCGCTGTCTCTGACCATTGAAGACACACCGCCAACTCCCATCGGCAATATCGATGTAAGCGTGAAGGCGGCGGGAACGGTTGGACTGGTGACATTCCGTAAGGCGGGACTGGACGCAAATCAGAGCTGCACAGTGGAAGTTTTCAATAACCTCAACCAGCTTGTGGATTCTGCGATCTCCGCATCTGGTCTGGCTGTACGAACGGTGGCGATATCTTCGCTGGTTGCTCTTCAAGTGTTCCGGGCTGAAGTTACTTGCGGGGATGACAATGGGTACTCTGTCTTCTCTCCTGAGCAGGTATCAGGGACTCGTGACTTCACACTGGAGTTCAAACCGGAGGCCGGCATCTCTTCGGTCACTGTGGAGTGGGGGCCGCCCGGAAACATGAGCAATTCCACCACTCAATCATGTTCAGGTGGATGCACTGTCACTCTCACTGACATCAATAGAGGAACCATTTTGGACATCCGCTACACCCTTGCTGCACCCAGCTCGATCAGGAAGGTTCTGGTCAGGTAGGAATTTGAAGCAACTGCCTCCCGGATTAGCTTTTCCGGGAGGCTTTTCTAAATCCGATCAATGCAAGAGGGAGTAAGGACAATAAGAACGTGGATGGTTCGGGAACATCACTCATTTTCAGGTAGTCATTTGTACTCTCAACGCGAACAGAAGTTAAATCGTATCTGGCGTGAGTGCTTTCATTTGCCCCATTAGGCGTCGTTTGCCCGTTCAGATATATATCGAGTTCAAGGGTGAAGAATTTCCCCAGTTCAATCTGGAATGAATTGTGGCAATCATTTGATATTCCATTGATTGACAGAGTGCAATAGGCAGCATTCCAGTTGGACCATGCCTCAGCATCAAAATAGACAGATTCACTACCAGTTCCTGGAATAATGTATTTCCCGGATAAATTAAATCTTAATCCACCTGAGGAAAGGGAAGCGTAATCACCATAATAAAGTCCAGAGGTTGGACCCACAGCGTTTGTGGTTATATCCGCATATCCTGAGAGGTCATCAAAATCCCAATCTACAGTTGTCCAATAACCTACATACTCAACAGTTGAATCAAAGAATTCAACACCGTGTTCAATATAATCTCCACCACTTAATGCACTGGAGTTTTTATATTCAGAGTGTTCGTAAAAAAACATCTCTTCACTTGGTTCACCTGTGACTTGATCAACAAAAGTTGCCACATAGTACTCTCCGGAATATTGAATGTAGGAGTTTATCTTAGCGGCATTTGCATGGGCAAATGTCAGAAGGGAAATCAGCAGAAGGCGGGGGAACATCCCCAGATTCTATCCGAGGAATGCAGGTACCAATGGTACCGATTTTTAGAATTTATTCGGCTTTTTGCGAGGCTTCCGCATTTCTCTCACCTCAGCTAGCGGCTGTCCGGTGATATCGGTCGCTTGGACGTTCACGTCAATCTTGATCCGTTGACTCCCAATGCTGAAGAACGTCGTGTGCTGGATGGTATCCGGATCCGGTAGCTCTTCCTCCGGTATCGGCATGCGGATGACTTTCTTCCTGGTGGGCTTCTTCATAGGTGGATTATCGGTCAGTTGTTATTCAGGATGAGAAGCTTTCTGGATACCAGAGTTTCGTTATAAAGGTCTCCCACTACTTTCAGGTCACATTGACCACGCTCGACCTTGGCACCGGAGAGCAGCCGGTAAATCAAGTCAGTCTCACAAATCTGCACTTTATTCTCTGCTTCCCGTAGTTCTTCTTTCGCTTTGAGTAGCTTTCTTCTGGCGTTCCTATCGAGGCGGCGGAAACTCATAAATGAAGATTCCATCGCAGATCGGGCAGGGAATCAAGAGTGTACTGGTACTGATTGTATGACCCAAGCTCGTCATTTATGCAGTTAAGAAGAATTATTTTAAAAATAAATAATTTGTGTGGTGAAACAGGTAGGGGTATTATCTATTAATCAATTCAAAATCTGACCTTAACTACTGAATGATCACTACAAACAAAGCATTTATAGAAAAATCAGAATCTACTGAGCAATCACTTTTTGAAGAAGATTATTTACTTCGAGAACTCGGGCAGTTGGCTCTTTCTCCTCAAATTGCTTTAACAGAGCTAGTTGCCAATGCATGGGACGCTGGAGCATCTAGAGTCGAAATTTTTATACCTAATGAAATCGAAGGAGTGCTGACAGTAATTGATGATGGTCACGGGATGACATCAGATGAATTCCGCCGTCGCTGGATGACTCTTCGTTATGATCGACTCAAACACCAAGGGGAATATGTAGAGTTTCCGGCTGGAAGAGAAATTAAAACAAGACGAGCATATGGACGGAATGGCGTAGGCAGGCATGGGTTACTCTGCTTTGCAGATCAATATGAAGTAGAAACCTGGCGTGACGGTCAATTATCTACATTTACAGTGGGAACGGAATCCGGAACATCTCCTTTTGTTTTGAAAAATGAAAGAATTGGAGAACGTGAGGGTAGTGGAACAAAACTCATGGTTAAGGTAGAGCGTAGACTTCCCAAATCTGACGATATATTAACAGTGTTAAGTACACGTTTTATACATGATCCTGAGTTTGAAGTATACATCAACAACAGCACCATTAAATTCTCTGAAATAAAAGGAAAAGTAAGTGAAGTTACAATCGAATTAGATAATGAAAGATCCGCAACTGTTATAGTAATAGATTCTACAAAATTAAATCATTCATCGGTTCACCAAGGTATTGCTTTTTGGGTAAAAAATAGACTAGTAGGAACACCTTCCTGGAATATCGCCCCCGGTTTTCATATTGATGGACGAACAAAATTTGCTTATCGCTATAAAGTGATTGTAGATACGAAAGGATTTGAGAATTATGTAAAGAATGATTGGACAGGGTTTGATGATTCGGAGGTAGTTAAGCAGCTGTATGAAAAAACTATGCTGCAAATTGATCAGGTCATTGGAGAACTATATAAAGAACTAATTGAAGAATCTACTTATGATGCTTTGAGTAAAAATCGTTCAGGGCTGATTGATCTAGGTGTAGGTGCTCGAAATGAAGTTGAAGAGTTTACTGCTTTAGTTGCCACTAAGCATCCTACTATATCATCAAATTTATTAGATACAGTCGTTAAGGCAGTAATTAATCTCCAGAAATCAAAAAGTGGCGCAGATCTGTTGCTAAAATTAGCAGAGTTGGCACCAGATGATATAGATGGGCTTGATAGACTTCTTTCGGAATGGTCGATTAAAGATGCAATGCGAATTTTAGACGAAATTGATAGTCGACTTAATGTTATTGAAACAATACGTCGTATTTGTAATGATCCTAATACTGATGAACTTCATACTCTACACCCATTAATTCTTAGATCTAGATGGCTATTCGGTCCTGAATTCGAATCAAATGAGTATAGCTCAAACTCAACATTGAAGACAGTAGCTCGGGATCTATTCAAAAAATCCAATGTCCAGTTTGTAAATGATAAAAATAGACCAGATATCGTTGTGCTCGCAGATAAAACAACATTTCAGATAACGGGCATTGAAAGTTTCGCTCCGGATGATCCTACTCTGGTTCAAATGCAGAATGTTCTTATAATCGAACTAAAAAAAGGTGGTTTTGAGATTACTCGTAATGAAGTGAATCAAGCTGACAATTATGTTCAGGATATAGCCTCATCAATTAGTGACGTTAAATATATAACTGCTTGGGTCGTAGGGGAGAAAATCAGCAAAGGCACCGCTACGGAGAAAACTATAGGAGAAAATCCAGTAGTGGGTCGCGTTCGTGCAACAACATTTGGGAGGCTTGTTGATACTGCAAATAGACGAATGCTTAAATTAAGGGATATGCTTTCGTCACGTTACGATACTAAAACGACAGAAAGTTTAATGAATAGGGTTTTGTCGCAGAACGTCCAGGCGCCAATAAGCTTCTCTGATTAGTTTCCCTCACCACCCAGCCAACTTGCATGCTTCTCTCTGGTCGGATTCCTCGACAGTGAGGTCTGAGATTCTCTTCTTGGCAATTCTTTTATTCAGTGCCTGGCAGCGCTTTTCGATAAATTTTCTGAGTTCAATATCCCTGAGTTCCTGCTGGGCCTGTTCCTTCTGACGTTTTTCATATTCATCCATCTGCCGCTGTATCTCGATTGTCTCTAATGCCTTTTCAGCATCGAGAATCGCTTTATGGAGGACGTTATTCCTTACCCAATTGAGTTGATACTTCACCGCATCTTTGTAGGTGGACTGGCTGGCCACTGAGAAGGCAGTATCAATCTCTTCAAGGGACATTCTCCAGTAACCTCGCTTTACCCAAAACGAAACACTGGTCAATTGATCGTTGATCCAGAAGCCAGGTTTCTCGATAGGCACACAAAAATCATGTGTGGATTCAGGCGGGAAATTCTCAGGCAGGGGAATATCGAATTTAACCTCATTCACAGATCCCCAAAGATCGAGTTCAATCCATTCCATGCTGGTTGAATTCTCAACTCGGGCACAAAATATTAATCGACCATTCGCTTTTGTCAGCTTGGGTGAGTAGAAGCGAAATTCAGTGTCTTCTTTGCCAGGAACCGAGGCATAGAAGTAGGGAGTTCTTTGTGCTGAAAGGAAAGATGCTAGCGCAAGAAAAATAAACCAGATCAGCGCGGTTGATCTCATATTTTAGTCAAATAGCAGTTTGCAGGCTTGAAGCTTTTCACTTTCGTCTACTGTCAAATCGGACAGCTTTTTATTCCTGATTGAACGCCTGAAGATGTCGCATTGAGTTTTAATTCGAGCGGTTCTCTTTATCTCTGCTGCGAGTTCAGCTTCCCGTTTTTGTTCTTGGATTTTGAGTTCTTCGGGTGTTGGCAGTAATTTCCCGCCTTCAAAATCAAGATCTATTGAATGAACTTCTGAAAAATTACCTACAAACCTAGCTCTACCGGGGCCTTTTGTGTCAACGGAGAAAAGCCCGAGAAATTCAAAGTATCCAACCCTTGAAACTGCATTTCCTACATGGTCAAGACCATGTAGAGTAGCTTTGAATTTTAAACCGTCCCAGTTTCTTTTTGTGGAATTCTGAACTTTTGCAAGTAGAACGGTTGCCCATTTACGTTCATCAGTGGCGTAGGAATTGACCAAATCCACTCGTTTGTCGAAGTGGAAAATTTTAAATTCCCCAAATTCAGACCAGACTCTTATTGGCTTCAGATTGAGAATAACGACTTCACCCAAACTATTTGAAGCTGTCAGGAAAACGGTCAGAAACAACACAAGGATCGGGGCAGCGATTCTCATGGTTCAGTAGCATAGCAAATTCGATAATCCTTGCCACTGTTATATATTTCAAAATTTATGGAAGAGTGGATGCTCAATGCCCACTCAATTTTTTCCTGCTTCGGACCATTCTTCTCTCCGAATCCAGGTACCAATCAGTGGAAGTGTTGGTACCACCTGCTTTGATTCGTTCGTGGATGGTATCCACTGCCAGCCATGCTCTGACGTGGGCTTTCCAGGCTAAATCTTGTAGGGCTGCGGCCTTCTTGAAATCTGAATCCGTGATCAGGTCAGGCTGTCTTTTTCCGTCGATCCTTACTATCTTTGTGGGCGGCACTCTTCTGCATCTCCTCTAACGCCAACTCAAACTGGGGCCGGAAAAGTTCCCATGTTTCGGGCTGGTTTTCTTTCATCCAACGGACTACTGCTCCGTCGAGTTCAATCACGTTATCACTGGCAGAATTGTGGTTCAACGGTTGGGAGAGTGCTTCGGTACTAGTAATGTCGTGTCCTTTTTCAGCGAAATAAGTGACAGCGTTTAAGATGATTGACTGATAAGAATCTTTCCTTCCAACAAGGTTCCTATCACATTGGAGCTTTACTTCATTTGGGATTCGACCAGTGACCACAGAGAATGATTTTTGATTTTCTGACATTTTAAAAATAAATTGAGAATCAGTATTGACTGAATTCAGTCATTCAGTCATAATCGGAACATGCCGAATGTACCAATGGAACCAAGGGTAACAGAAAGGACCCGGATCCTTAAGGCGCGGGTGACAGAGGATCTGCATCAGGCAGTCCGTGTCCGTGCCGCTCAAGAAGACCTATCGATTGAGAAGTTCGTGATCAAAGCAGTTGAGCAGCGTTTGAAGGCCCCGCGAGTTCTAGCGGCTTAGCCTAGTACCGGAAAGGAAGAGAAATGGAACACACCATCAACACAGAAGGGCTAAACCAGTTCTTAGATCAAGTGGTGAATCAAGTTCTTGTACGACTGGACGGTGATCAGCAACTTGCCATTGAGTTCTTTCAATTGGCAACGAAGTATGTCGGTTTTATAAGCACTGTCACACAGATGGGGCCGCTGGCAGAGGAATTGTTCGATCTGAGACCTGAACAGGCTGAAGGATCTCCTGAAGTTTCTTGAAATCAGCAGTAGTGATTTTTGTAGATCCATTACTGAGGACTACGGTAAGTTTTCCAGAATCTTCTGTTTTATAGATTCGAACAATGTGGTCGGAATTGATCATTTGACCTTGAATAGTGATGAACATGGCTAACCAGCCTATCACCACTTAAACCAACCAAAGAATTTCGAGTTGTAAAAACACCGGCAATAGCCGGACGCCAGAAGTGTGTCTGAAAGGAGATTTCAATGAACGTAGCGGAATTACTGAAGGTTCGAGCCGCGATTGAAGCAGCAGACCCCAGACGTGTGGATATGACCGGCTGGGCTTACGAAAACGAACATGGCGAAACGGTTGGGTGCATTGGTGGCTGGTGCTGTTTAGTGAACGGGATGGTGCACGCCTCACCCAGATTTAGGGTGTCATTCTTTCGAGCGCATGGTTGTAGCTACGAGAGGTATTTCGCAGAGAAGAAGCTGGACCTCTCTACCGACCAATCCATTGAGCTTTTTTATGCGGATCTGGGTGATTCTTGCACTCCTCAGCACAAGCAGGCTGTGCTCGACCACATTGACCGCTTCATTGAAAATTACGCGCAGGTGGCAGCTTAACTATGCTCTGCGAGTACTGCCAGGAACGTGAATCGGAGGGACTGGTGGTGTCGCGTGATGAATCGGTTGGTTACTACGAGGAATTGAGAATCTGTTCCGAATGCTACATGCAGACGGGCAGGGAAGTCTTCGGGGCAGCAGAGTCACTTTCGGGTGACGTGACGTTCTGAGGGCTGCGTCAGGGGTATTGATCAACAGAGTGGTTTGTTCGGGGGAACATTTACTACTTCGGTTGGTCGGTACCTCTGGCGGAGCCGGACGGCTTCAGAAAGGAATGGAAATGGGAGAAATCACAAAACAGGATTTACCCGTAGTCGCGGCTCAGAATTTGACGAGCATCAATGACTACCAGAGTCTGGGGAGCCTTTTGGCCAGTTCCGGATACTTCGCTGACGCAAGAGATGCTGCTCAAGCAGCAGTGAAAGTAATGGCTGGATCGGAGCTTGGAATCCCGCCTATCGCTTCAATGATGGGTATTCACATCATCAAGGGGAAGGTTGCCCTCGGTGCCCATATGATTGCCAGCCGGATCAAGGCACATGGATATGACATCAAGATTAAGCAGCTAGATAACACCGCATGCATTCTGGATTTTATCGGGAAAGATGGAAAATCTCTCGGGGAGTCCTCCTTTACTGAGGAAGACGCAAAACAGGCAGGCATCTATGGGGAAATGCACCGAAAATTTCCTCGGAATATGTACTATTCCCGCAGCATCTCGAATGGGGCGAAGTGGTTCACGCCTGAAATCTTTGGTGGTGCGCCGGTCTACACTCCGGAAGAACTTGGAGCCAAGGTAAACGGTGAAGGCGAAGTCATCGACACCGTTACTGAGACTCCGAAAGACGTACGGGACCGCCGGGTAGCGGAAGAAAAGAAGAAGCTGGAAGAGCAGCGGAAAGCTGCTGCAGAAACCCAGAAGCCTGAGCCATTTAAGGCAACAGATGCAGACCTTCCCGGAGCCTTGGGTGGGACAGATCCTCAACCTGCACCTGCCATTGATGAAGAAAAGCGCAGGGAAATGCGAGATCGCGCAGCTCAGCCAACAGAAGCATCTGCTTGTCCATGGCGCACGATGACCGAGCGGCTGAATTTTTTCAAGGAGATCAAGGAAAAGGTAGGCGAACAGGTCTACTACGAAACCCTGAAGGCATACGGAGTGGAGCACGCGAATAAATTCAGCAGTAACAACAAGGCTGTCGAATGCTACCACGCGCTGCTGGACCACACGAAGGAGCTTGTCTAATGGACACACTGACAGACTGGCGATTCCTTGCAATGGCTGTTCTGATCTTCATGGGAGCCACCTGGATCATCTCTCGTCGTGATCCGCTGTTCTGGATGATCCGCATACTGATCGGTGTCCGAGCAGCCATCGCGCTCCTAATCCAGATCGTCGTTGAAGGCGCAGGTGAGTTCAGGAACCGGCTACCCGGCAAGATCGAATCCACAAAAGCTGAGGTGTCCGCATGAAGAAGCTCTTCATCTGGAAGGACACCAGCTTGAACCTGTGGAAGGTTGGCACACGCAAACGTGAACACGCAATTGCAGAGTACGAATCCTGGGGACAGGCAGTGAACTTCGCATTCCGCAGATTGAGAAAACCATCCATTTTTGAAAGGAAACAGGCCGCATGAGTACCGCATTGACACTCTACGAAATCGTTGATGATTACCAGGCTCTGCTGGATACCGCTGAGGGCGGTGTCCCGGAAGAACAGCAGGATGAGTTCTATCTTGCATTGCTCGAAAAAGATCTGGCTTTGAAAAGCAAGGTGGATGGTGCCGCTCAATTCCTTACCTACTGTGAGCAGATGGAGCAGAACTGTGATCGGGAGATTCTGCGTCTCAAGGCTCTGAAGGAGAACTTCAGCAAGACCAAGGAACGCTTCAGCGGGTATGTCATCAACATTATCCATGCGCAGGGGAAGGATCAAAAGGGCAAATGGAGGAAGCTTGAGGGTAATTCCAATGTCCTGACGATCAAGCAGGGCACCAGCTATTCAACCGCCATCACGGATGAAGCTGAAGTCCCTGTTCAGTATAAAAAGTACACGATCAGTGTTCCTGCTGAGGCATGGGAAGCGTTCCTGTCGAACATCGACATTGAAGCTGCAGAAGGAATTCAGCGACTGATCAGTGTTGAGGCTTCCTGCGACAAAAATGCGATCAAAGATGTCATCAAAGCAAAGATGGCTGAAGTGGAGAAGGCTCTCCCTGAGAACACCCCTGAAGCAGAGAAGGAAGCCGCAATTGATGCAGCTCGGATCTCCACGATTCCCGGTGCAGCCGTAATTGTCAACAAACCAATCTCACTGGTGAGGAAGTGATATGGCTTCCAAGAGCATAGATCTGGTGTCCATGGAAATCTCCCGTTACGAGCGGGAGATTGAATCCCTGAAGAGAAATGAGCGACGACTGAAGTCGATGGCTGTGAGTCAGGCTGTCCTCATTCTCTTCTCACTGGTAGCAGTCTTCTTCCAATTCGGTTGGATGGAGGCTACCGCAACCTGGGCGGTAATGCTTCTTGCCCTGCTCCTGATCGGAAGGGGCTCAAATTGAAACGCTGGCCGTTCAAAGCAAGGGCTGTTCGTCACATTCCCGGCAAGATGAACAAGACTGAAGCAGCCTATGCAGATTATCTTGGCATCCTGAAGCTCGCCGGGAAGATTCTCTTCTTTGAGTTTGAGTGCGTGACTCTCAAACTTGGCAAGGATCTGCGCTACACACCTGATTTCATGGTCGTGACGCTGGACGGCACTGTTGAATTTCACGAAGTAAAAGGCTCGAAGACATCGAAGTCCGGAGATATCATCCCTTACTTCAAGGATGACGGACTGGTGAAGCTGCGCGCTGCAGCAAAGCAATTTCCCTTTGTATTCCTGACGGCGTTCCGTCAGGGCAGTAACTGGATTGTCCGTGACGAAACGGAAGGCTACGAGGAGATGAAAGCCGCATGAGCAAGAAGCGTTTGACCTGGTACAAGATGATGCCTGCTGATTTGCTGGCGAATAAAGACATCGAACGGATGGATGTGGATGAGTTCGGAGTGCATATGTACCTCGTACAGCGCTCTTTCCTTGATGACGGAATCCCGGCGGACTTCAGCGAGATCATCAGGTACTCCATGCTCCGCAGCTATGACAAGAAGCGTCTGCGCGAGATCTGGGAGAACATCAAACATCTCTGGGTTCCCACTGGTGACGGGCGGCTGGTCAACGCTTACATAGAGTCTCAAAAGGAATGTGTTTCCGGTCTGACGAAGCATGCTTCCGAGGCAGGAAAAGCTTCAGCAGCGAAAAAGAAGCAGTTGAAAAGTATTTCAACGGACGAAATTCGAGTGTTGAACGAACCGTTCAACGGAAAGAATCCAGTCGTTGAAATGGAATTCAACAATTTAGAAGAAGAAGTAGAGGAAGAGAAAGAAGAAGAGAGAGAGACAGAAACCGCGCGCGAGAAACCCTTGGATGAAATTTTCGAACGCTGTTACTCGCAAAGTCTCGTGAAACGGGATCGTGGCATTGCTGAGCGCAAATTTTCCGAGGCTGTGGTTGAAAACGAAGTTGATCCTGAGCTGATTGAGCGGCAGTGGAAAACCTGGAATGACGCATGGGCAGCGGATCGATACGCGAAAAAGCAGTCGCTTGCCGAGTGGTTGCGAGACAGGCACTGGGAATTTCCTCCGCCTGAACCAACGCGCAGCGATTCTCGGGGTAAGCCATCTCCGTTCGATGAAGCCGCTGCTGAGTTGAAACGTAGGGATGTCGCATGAGTCCCGAAACGTGCCTGAAAATCCTGCAGGGGCTTTCACTGATCCGGTTCTTCCCGCAGAACACGCAAGCCCTGGTTGAGCTGGCTGAGAAGGTCGGCGGCTGGTGCAAGGGGACGGCCAAAGTCACACCTGAAAAGCAGTGCCGAATGCTGGTTAGTGCTGCGGTGGATCGCTTCGACGAATGGCCGGGCGTGCCGCAACTGAAGCATCTTTTCGATGATCTGTTCCCGGTGGAAAAGTATTCCTCGCGTGGAGTAGATCCCAACGCCTTCTACGTTCCGGAAAGGGGAGACGAAAGTGGCAAATAAGCCAAGTGAAGAAAGCCTGAAGATTGCGTGCGCTATTATCCGATACCTTCAGCAAACCCTCCCTCCGACTGCGGAACATTGGAGAGAATCAACCCTTGACATCGCCCTCGCTCTCGACGCTGCATACCAGCGGGGACGGAGTGATGTTGCCAGAGAGCAATTGGTGGGTGCCCTTGCATCCGCAGCGCAACTGTCATCCAGCGAACCATCCGGAAATCCCGGACAGTTGGAGTTATCCGGAAATTCCGGAGAACTGAGAAATGCGGGCATCCGCGCCGCATACGAAGTGATTGCAGCAGATGGTTGGCATGCAGGCGCAGCAGCACTGATCAGAAACAAGTTTCCCGAAGCGTTTGAGGAGGTTCCATGTCCAGAGATCAAATGATTCTCGATTCCATGCCACAAGTCGAATTCCTCGCGAGGAGAATGTGGTGTCGCTTGGGCCGCAGAAAGGATCTGGAGGTTGGCGATCTGATCTCGGCTGGATACATCGGATTGATCAAGGCTGTTGACAACTACGACGGCAGCACAAAGATCTCAACCTACGCCCGTCACCGGATCGAAGGGGAGATGCTCGACTATCTGCGATCAATCGACCCACTCAGCCGCGAACACAGGGCTGAAGTGAAGGGGACGCTGTGTGAGCCGAAGCATGTTGGAGTGACGTTCGATATCTCCGATCCGCAACGGGAGCACGAGAAGGCTATGGCGCGCACTGTGCTGGCTGGCCTGATGAATTACCTGAACAGCAGGGAACGCTTTGTGATTGCGAATGACCATCGATCCAGACAGGGGCTTGCACGAGAAATGAAGATCACCACTGAGGAACTTTCCGAGATCCGGAAGCGTGCGATTGAGAAGATGTCGGCGGAAGTGCAAAGTAACCAGATGAATCTGTTTTCCGGTGAGCGGTACCTCTACAGCGTCAACTGGCAGGAGGCTGCGTGAGCTCATTGTTGACATTGTAAAGGAGATGAATATCCCATCCCAGATATATATTTGGACTCATAGCACCAAATGTAATCATGAACACGATTAAAAGAGTCTTCATATCTCACTTGTCCGAATAAATAAACTGATTGGAGTGTTGGGGAGATTGATAAATCCAGTGAATGACCTGAGTTAGGGAAAATATCAATGCCAACAGGCATGAATTCAATGTCATTTGGTAGAGATAACAAATATTTCATTGTTAGGTCAGGTTTGTTGGAAATAATTTTTGCTCTATTTAGAACATTGATCGCTGGTGTTTTACCGAAATTTCTAAATTTGATCCTTAGGTCTAATATATGTTTATTTTCATTTTCGATGTGATGATTCATTTGGAATTGATCTACACCAATCCATGGTCGAAGATCTAAAAGGCTTGTCTCTTTAGATTGATTTAAGGCCATTAGGCTTTGATTGAGAGCTTTTTTATTGCCATGAATCAAGTCAGTAAAAAATCTAGAAGTCTCTTCGGAGGTAGTCCTGAAGGTTTTAGATGATTCAGAGATAGACTCTTCTGTTTTTTTTAAAGAGTTACTAATTTTCTCTGCCATTGAAAGTGTTTTGTTCGAGTAGTCCCGTGCGGTATAGAAGGATATGACAAGAATAATAATATTCAAGGCAGATATTAATAAATTAATTTTTGTATAAGTATTCTTTTCACTAAATAAATTATTAAAAAATGTTTTAATTCTGGATGATTTGAGATTTATAAGCGAAGGTTCTTTTGTTAATAACATTTGTTGACTAGTAATGATACACGATAAAAAGAAACTTGATCGCGATCTCGTGAAGCAGGCAGTATCGATTGAATCGGTGATCGGGTCATATATTGACCTGAAGCCGGAGGGCGGTGGAGAACTTGTTGCGTGCTGTCCATTCCATGACGAACGGACGCCGAGTTTCAAAGTTACCCCGTCGAAGGGTCTGTTTTATTGTTTTGGCTGCCATCGGAGCGGAGATGTATTCACCTTCATTGAAAAGATCGAGGGTGTCACGTTTACTGAAGCGATCCGGCGAGTAGCTGAGATAGGCGGACTGAATCCGGAATCCGTTTCCGTTGATGACTCGAAGCCACGGCAGGCAGTCAGTCAGGAGCGACCACGGATCGTTGCCACTTATGAGTATCGCGATGAGAAGGGCGATCTGGTCTATGAGAAGGTGCGGATTGAACCAGGCCCAAATGGTAAATCGAAAGACTTTCGGCAGCGACGGAAGCACCCTATCGACGGCGACTGGGTATGGAGCCTGAAGGCAGGGAAATATCTGAAATCATCCAAGGGTGACTGGTTTAAGGCAAAGGATGACGCCGATTCGGATGCTGTCATTGATGAGTTAGAAGAGTCACCGAGGCCACTATATCGATTGCCAGAAGTGATCGATGCAGAAACCGTCTATGTGGTTGAAGGTGAGAAGGACGTTGAAACGCTCCGAGGTTTGGGGCTTGTCGGAACTACCAAAGGTGGATCTTCCGAGAAGTGGCTGCCAGAGCATACTGAGTACCTGAGAGGGAAACGCGTCTACATCTTCCCGGATCAGGATGGAACTGGCCGTAAAAAGGGAGATGAGATTGCGCAGGCCTTGAAGGGTGTCGCGGTCGAGTGCTTTGTTCTGAACCCTCAAAAAGGGAAGGACATTACTGAGTTCGTCGAGCTGGGTGGCTCTGTTCAAGAGCTTACGGAAGTCATCGAGAGAACACTTCGTCAGGCACATATCGACCAGTTGGAAAAGCGCGGTCTGTTCTCCGCGATGGAGATTCTGGATCTCTTCGAGGGTGGATATGAGGCTTTACTAAATCCGGCCAGCCGCGCTCCTGGTTTGATGAGCGGTTTCAGTGGGTTCGATGAGATGACAGCAGGTTTGCGTGGCGGTGAGTTGATTATTCTGGCGGCGCGTCCAGCGATGGGAAAGACAGCTCTGGCATTGAATATCGGTTTCAATGTGAGCGCAAAAAAGAAGACGGTGGCGATCTTCTCGCTGGAAATGTCACGCGAATCGCTACTGACCCGAATGATGTGTAGCCAGGCACGGATAGACCAGCAGCGTCACAAGAAGGGCTACCTGAACTCTGAGGAGCGCAGCAAAATGGCAAAAGCTTTTTATGATCTAAGCGAAATGCCGATCTTTATTGACGACGCAGCTGGAACTACCCTGCCGATGATTCAAGGGAAGTTGGCGGACCTGAAAAAGAGAACAGGGAAGCTGGATCTAGTGATTGTGGACTACCTGCAGTTGATGTCAGTGAAAGGGAAAGAGAACCGGGTCCAGGAAGTGAGCGCCTTGTCGAGGGGCTTGAAGGTTCTGGCTAGGGAATTCAATGTTCCGTTCCTGGTGCTCAGCCAGTTGAGCAGAGCAACCGAATCCAGGGCTGGGGACCACCGGCCACAACTCAGCGATCTTCGGGAATCCGGATCGATTGAGCAGGATGCCGATATAGTCACTTTCCTGTACAGGGAAGAGTATTACAAGCCCGATCGGGAAGACTTGAAGGGAATTGCGGAGTGGATCATCGGTAAGCAGAGAAATGGTCCGACAGGGAAGATTAAACTGACATTCCTGAATTCGATAACCAAGTTTGAAGACGCAGCAGAACCGTGGAGAGAAGCAGCATGAAGAATTTTGAACCAGATCCATTAGAGAGGCATTTTTCACCGAAGACTATTGCTGAGATATGGGGTCTATCTGAGTCAACAATCCATAATCTGTTCAGAGATGAGCCTGGGGTTCTGAAGCATGGTGAGGAGTTCCAAAGAGGAAAGCGTGGTTACGTGACAATGCGGATTCCTGAGTCAGTGATGCGACGTGTTTACAAGGAAAGGTTGAAGACAGCAGCGTGAGTGACCATCTCCAAAGAGTGACAGGAGTGAAGCGGATTAACCTGAAGGAGATGTATCCGTACCGCCGCCACGCGAAATCATGCCCACATTTCGATAAAGGAAATGATTGGCTGAGGTGTCGCTGTCCCTTGTGGGTGGGTGGGAATCTGAATGGTCAACAGGTTAGACGGTCACTGAAAACGAGAAACCTGGACGTTGCGTGGAAGGAAATTGACCGTCTTGAAAAGTCAGGAAAGGTCTCGACAGTTCTGAATGCGTCGGATGCAATTGAGGCATGGGTTGAATCAACTGCGCGGCTGAGTATAGAGACCCGGAGACGATACAAGCGGATTGCGAGATACCTGACAGAATTTCTGGAATCACGAGGAATACGGATCCTTTCTGCTGTTTCTGTTCCAGAGATCGACCAGTATCTGAAAAGCAGGAAAGATAAGTCCCAGATCACATTGCGGAAAGAGCTGGAGATTATTCAGGCGATATTTGCATGGGCAAAAGAGCGTGGCTGGGCTTCTGAAAATCCCGTAAAAGCTTCTCATATGCCTGAAGAGGTGCCGGTTCGAGAGGTGATTCCGTACACCTCTGAAGAAATTATTTCCATGATTCGAGCCTGTGACGACATCGGCCAGAGTTTTTACGAACGGTCCAGGGCGAAAGCAGCACTGCTCTTGATGAGATTTTACGGACTTCGTATTTCTGACGTGGCGACATTTCGAAGAGATGCGGTGAAGGAAGACAAGATTCTCCTGAGGGCGCGAAAGAATTCCGTGGATTTGTATCTCCCGCTCTATTCAGAGGTGAAGGAGGCATTGGATTGCCTGCCGTTGCCGGATGGATGCGAGGAAAGCCCTTATTACTTCTGGACGGGTACCAGCAGTATCCTTTCCGTGAAGAGCGGAATCTGGCGGACACTCAAGAGTGCGTTTCGGATCAGTGGAGTAAAGAAGGCTCATCCGCATAGGTTTCGCCATACGCTGGCAACAGAGATTCTGATTGCTGGTGGGTCGATAGAGGATGTGGCAAACATTCTCGGAGATTCGCCAGCAGTAGTGAGGAAGCACTACATCCGGTGGTGCAGGAAGTACCAGGAGCGAACAACTAAAATTTTCGCTTCGGTCCACTGTACAAAATATGTACACTTGGAAAATGAAGGCAGTAAATTATTGAAAATGAAAGGAGTTGGTGTGGTGGCTAGGGAGGGAATCGAACCCCCGACACGCGGATTTTCAGTCCGCTGCTCTACCAACTGAGCTACCTAGCCGCAAAAGTCAGTTTAGCAAAAGCGCCGTCTGTTTTCATCACGTTCGACGCTTTTCTTTTCAAAAATCTGATCAGTGGCTCTCGGCGTTTGTCAGGACTTCTTCCAGATGCTCGCCTGTTTCCTCTTCCACAAGGGCATGGAGCGAGTTTCCATGCGAATCCATGGTCACGATCGCTGCAAAATCTTCCACCTGGATCTGCCACATGGCTTCCGGAATTCCAAACTCCAGAAGATTGACGCTCTTCACTTTCTTCATGGTTCGGGCATAGAACTGGGCAGCCCCGCCGATTCCATGAAGATAGACAGCTCCGAAATCCTTCAATGCAGCCAGTGTCTTTGCACCCATGCCACCCTTACCGATAACTGCGCGGAGGCCGTAGGTCTCAATCACATATGCCTGATAGGGTTCCTCACGGGATGAAGTGGTCGGGCCTGCACCTTTGACTACCCATTCCTCCCCTTGTTTGAGCATCACTGGACCACAGTGATAGAGAATCTGCCCGTTCAGGTCCATAGGAGGGGGATTGTGCATCAGATGGGCATGGACCGCATCACGGCCCGTGTAGATGTCGCCACGGATCAGGACAATATCTCCCACCTTCAATGCACGGATCTGTTCTTCGGTAACCGGAGGTGTCAGGATCACTTCGCGTCCGGTCAGGGCAAAGCCTTCATCTTTTGCCATTTTCTTTACCGGCGTTTCGGGATCACGATAGAGCCAGCGGGTGATAGCTCCTGATTCCGCATCCAGACGGACACCCAGTCTGCGATAGGCCCAACAGTCATATGCGACGGATACGAAGAAGCTGGCAGGCAGTCGATTGGCAGCTGTGATCTTACAGCCGATGAGTGAAGTCTTTCCTCCGAATCCCATGGGGCCGACACCGATTTTGTTGGCCTCATCCATTACTTCCTGTTCCAGCTTCGCCAGCACCGGATCCTGATTGGTGTCATCCAGCGTGCGGAACAACTGATTCTTGGCCAGAACATAGCCATGTGCACGATCGCTACCAATGCATACGCCCAGTGCTCCGGGTGCACAGCCCTGTCCCTGTGCCTGCCATACAGCATGCAACAGGCATTTCCTGACTCCTTCCAGATTCCGGCCCACATAGCCGATGTGTTCCAGTTCGGCGGGAAGGGAATACTGGATGTTCTTGTTTTCGCAGCCGCCACCTTTGAGGATCAGCTTCACTTCAATCTCATCTTTTTCCCACTGTTCGAAATGGATCACAGGTGTTTCTATACCCAGGTTGTCGCCAGTATTCTTTCCAGTGATGGAATCAACAGAGTTCGGACGCAGCTTGCCCAGTTTTGTTGCTTCTGCCACCGCTTCGCGGATCGCCTTTTTAATCAGGATCTGGTTGACACCCACTGGTGTATGGACATCAAAGGTAGGCATTCCAGTGTCCTGACAAATGGCACCGGAATCTTCCTCTGCCATATCGATATTGGAAGCAATGATCGAGAGGGCCTGAGATGCCTGTGTTCCTTTAGGTTCTTCTTCGATTGCAATTCCCATCGCCTCACGGACGTCCGGAGGCAGATTGGTAGAGGTTTGCGTAATGAGTTCAACGAGACTGTTTTTCAGGAATTGCATGGGCTTCTTTGATTTTATAAGAGGAAGCTTTCGGTCGTCTGCTTTTCCTGAAACAGGGACAGGTGTGGGCGATATGATGGAAATTCGTTTTCAGACAATCCAGCATGAAAATTCTTGTAGCGATCAGACAGGTGCCCTCCCGTGATTCCCAGCTCAGTGTGCGGGAGGACGGTGTATGGGTGGAAGAAGAAGATCTCTCTTATGAGATCAATGAACCGGATGCATACGCACTGGAAGAAGCACTTCAGTTGAAAGAAAAGCAGGGTGGGGAAGTGGTTGTTCTCTGCCTGGGGCCGGAATCTGCATCTGAAGTCATTCTCGAAGCATTGGCCAAGGGCGCGGACAGGGCAGTCCACATTGAAGAAGAGATAGCATCTTCACTCGACAGTTTCTCTGTCGCACAGATACTGGCTAAATCCATCCAGGAAGAATCTCCGGATCTGGTGCTGACCGGATTGCAGTCCGACGATATGGGTTCTGGCCAGACGGGTGTCATCATTGCTGAACTGATCGGCTATCCACACGCCACCATCATCATGCAGACAGAAGTACAGAGTAGTTCCATTCGTGTGAAGCGCGAACTGGAAGATGGATGGTTCCAGCACGTGACCATGCCACTCCCAGCTCTCCTGACCATTCAGAGCGGGATCAATACTTTGCGCTATGCCAATCTGATGGGAATCCGAAAGGCGAAGACCAAGGAAGTGCGACAGGTTTCCTGTGATGTCTCCACCCTTGAAGAAGGAACAAAGACAGTGCGTGTTTATCTTCCTCATCGGCAGAAACAAACCACGATGTTGGAAGGAGATCCTGCAGCAATCGCATCCCAACTGGTAGAAAAACTGAAGACTGAGGCGCGGGTCCTCTAGGAAACGTCAGGAAAAGAGTAAAAAATCATGAGTTTCATTCTTGTCGTTCTCGAACAAATTGACGGAAAACTGCATCGATCCGCAGATGAGGTGCTGGCCGCTGCACGCTCTGTCTCGCAGCTCAAGGGACTGCCCGTTGTGGCTGCCCTTCCGGGAAAGGGACTCGCTGATCTGGCAAAGTCCATTCATGCAGACCAGGTAATTGCCGTCGATCATGATCTGCTGGATGCTTACACCGCTGACGGCTATACCGCAGCACTCTCTCAACTGATTGCCGCCAGGGAGCCTAATCTTGTTCTGTTTGCACATACCTATCAAACACGGGATTTTGCACCGAAGCTGGCTGCGCGTCACCGGAAACCCTTGATCAGTGATGTCACTTCTGTCCGTGTGGAAGATGGATCGCTTGTTTTTGTCCGCCAGCTGTTTCAGGGAAAACTGAATGCGGATATTCTGGCTTCCGGGCAGACTGTCTTCGCTTCTATTCAGTCAGGTGCCTACCTTGCCGAAGATACAGGGAATCTCGAAACCACAGTAGAAACCTTCACTCCACAACTGAACCCGGACGAGATTCGTCAGAAACCGGAAGCACCTTTCCGGGATAGTGACCGGGCTGTAGATCTCAGCTCAGCGAACCGGATTGTCGCAGTGGGGCGGGGCATTCAGGATCAGGACAGTCTTTCACTGGTGGAAGATCTGGCCTCTGCACTGGGTGCGGAGATCGGTGCATCCCGTCCGATCTGTGACAATGGATGGCTTCCGATGGAACGGCAAGTAGGAAGTTCCGGGCAGACCGTGGCTCCATCGCTCTACATTGCAGTGGGGATTTCAGGAGCCATCCAGCATGTAGTGGGAATGAAGGGTGCAAAGACCATCGTTGCCATCAATAAAGACCCGGATGCTCCTGTCTTTGAAGTGGCGGATTACGGAATCTGTGCAGATCTCTTTGAAGTGCTTCCGGCTCTGACAGAAGAGATTCGTAAATCCGGTAACTGATCCAGTTCAGGATTCATTCTTCGGCTGGCGTTTCATCAGATCCTGGATGGCCGCCGCCGGAGATTTCTCTCCGTTCAGAATCATGCTGAGCTGTTCCACAATCGGCACTTCTACTTTCAGTTCCTTTGCCAGTTCCAGAGCTGTATAAGTATTCTCGATCCCCTCGGCGATCATCTTGGTGGATCGGACAATCTCCGGTAACGATTTTCCCTGTCCGAGTGCGATTCCCGTCTGCCGGTTTCTGGACAGTTCACCGGTACAGGTGAGCACCAGATCACCCAGTCCTGCCAGACCCGCCAGTGTCTGTGCATCGCCACCGGCGGCAACCGCAAGGCGCGTGATTTCGGCCAGGCCTCGGGTGATCAATGCCGCATTTGTATTGCTGCCCCATCCAAGACCCTGACAGACTCCGGCCGCCAGCGCGATGACATTCTTGAACGCTGCCCCAATCTCCACTCCCGTAACATCCCTGTTCGTATACAAGCGGAGATTGCTTCCCGTGAACTGCTGCTGAAGACTGCTGGCAAGTTGAGCCTCTTGTGATGCGATGACAATGGCTGCCGGATCACCCTTGGCAATTTCCCGCGCAAAAGTTGGCCCACTGAGTACTGCCACCGGATGTCCGGGATGTGTCTCCTCAATCACCTGGGACATCCGCTTCAGTGATCCCCGTTCCAGTCCCTTGGTCGCACTGATGATGGGAACTCCCGGAGCAAGTTCCAGTTGGGAGTAAACAGATCGGGCAAACTTTGAGGGCATGACGCCCAGAACAAGATCGGCATCGACAGTTTGTCGGGAAACGGTCACATTGGCAGGAATCCGGAAGCCGGAAAGATAGACATCGTTCTCACGCTTTTCCTGGATTTTTTCTGCCAGTGTATCTTCGTGAACCCAGAGAGAAATACGTTCAAAGCGGGGAGCCAGCACAATGGCAAGAGCGGTTCCCCAGCTCCCCGCACCAATGATCGATAGATGCTTCATGCGGCTTTCTTGCTTTTGGAAAACGTAAATACATTTTCCGTGCCAGCGCGCAGACGGGTAATGTTGGTTTTATGACGCCAGATGATAAATCCGCCACTAAAAACAGCAGCCGCAAGAACAGGCCATTCCGGGCGGGCGATCAGATAGACAGCCAGAGGAAACAGTCCGGCAGCCACGATAGATCCCAATGAAATGAATCGAGTGCTCCACACCACCACCACAAATACAACCAGCGATGCCAGCAATGCATCCGGTGTGAGATAGAGAAATGCGCCGATGAAGCTTGCCACTGCTTTCCCCCCTGCAAATTTCAGATAGATGGGAAATGCATGGCCCAGCAGGACAGCAACAGCTGCGGCTGACATCCAGGCAATGTTACCGCCAGAGATCTGGTCTATCAGCCAGACAGCAAATACGGCCTTCAGAATATCCAGCAGGAGTGTGGCGACTCCAACTGCTCGTCCGGTAGTTCGGAGAACATTGGTTGCTCCAATATTTCCACTACCGCTGGCACGGACGTCCGTTCCTGTTTTCCACAGGACAAGAAGATAGCCAAATGGAATGCCCCCGATCAGGTAGGCGGCTGCGAGTGCGATCCAGTTCATACGAGAGAGAAATCAGATTCTACGGAATAAATACTACCGCGTGGTGTCAATCGGCTACGATACAGCAGATGACGGGTCGCCGTAAAGGCTCCGAAGTCGGTAGAAGGCAGAGTCTGAATAGCTTGCTCCAGTGCGGAGATTTCATCCGTGCTGGAAATACGGGCAAGCGTTACATGGGGAAGATAAGGTGTGGTTTTCTTTTTGATCCCAATACTTGCCAGTTGAAGGTTCACGTTTTGCGCGAAATCTGCGAGATGATTGCTTTCCACACCAGCCAGAAAAATTTTGGGATCTTCTGGGGATGGCAGCCAGCCAAGACCCCTAACAGAAATTTTCAATTCATCGGGCCTGGGTATCTCACGGAGTGCGGATTTGATCTGTTCGATTTGTTCGTCTGGAAACTCTCCGATAAAACGAGTTGTAATGTGGAAATTCTCTGCTGGACTCCACCGGATATCGGCCAGAGGCTTCAGATGTTGCAACAGGAGTTCCAGGTTTCGCCTGACCTCATAGGGGATCGGCAATCCGCAAAATAGGCGCATGAGCTAAAACAGGAATGGTAACTCATGTCGTTACTGAAACCCCTACCCCGATCATTCTATGAACGTCCTACGATAGACGTGGCGCGCGGTTTGCTGGGGATGGTGCTGGAGCATGAAGGAAGGCAGGGAATCATCACTGAGGTGGAAGCTTATCCGCCGTACGATGACCCGGCTGCACACAGCTATCGAGGGCTCACACAAAGGACTCGTGTGCTGTTTGGACCGGGAGGGTTTTCCTACATTTATCTGATTTATGGCATCCACGAGTGCCTGAATGTTTCCTGCGAACCGGATGGAACTCCAGGCTGCGTTCTAATTCGTTCTCTGGATTTTGTATCCGGTCCTGGCCGACTGACGAAGGCAATGGGGATTACTCGCAATCATTATGGGTTGGATCTCACCAGCAGCAGCCTGAGGATTTTGCAGGGGCAACCGCCTGATAGCATCCGTGTGACCCCAAGAATCGGCATTTCCCAGGCAAAGGATCGTCTATTGCGATTTCTGGCTGGGTAAATATTTTTTGTTTCATTCAAGAATCAGATCCATCGCAGGATCATGACCATGCTTCAGTAGACGTGTATCCAGAGCAGGAGCATCCTCTCCCAATGGATTTTCTGTCTTTTTATCTCGGGCTGACAGAAGGGTAATCACAGATGGAGAAAATAATTGCTTCAATGCATCTGGAGTTCCATTAAGACTGCCATGATGACTTGCTTTATATACCGTTGTTGCAGAAAGCAGATTTCGATGTGCAGGATTTTTCAGGACAAATGACCAGGCAGATTTTTCTGCATCTCCCGGAAACAATAGTTGATGCCGCCCGGTTTCAATCATCAAAATGATGCTGCTGTTATTGATTTCCGTATGAATCACCTCCGCAAGCTGCAGTAACTGGTCGTTCCGAAGATGGTTTAACCGTTCAATGAACCAGCGTGTGGATGCTGGAGCCAGTCTGGGGGAAACCTGTTCAGCATGAGGAAAGAGTGGACGGTTGCGACTTGTGAGCAAGGCTTGATGTTGGGTGGTCCAGAAAGAAAGAAGTCGATGGGTGTCAGCATCAAGAATACTGTGATCCTGAAATGAAGGATTAACTGTTTGTGGTCTTGGTCCCAGGATGTGAAATCGCACGCCGGGGAATAATCGCCCCAGCCCTGTTTTCTGCCCAGTGTATGTATTGACTGATTTTCCACATTGACGAAGATTTTCCAATGCTCTGTGATTGGAATACTGCGTTCCGGTCAGGACCGAATAGATAGCATCCAGGTGATGGACAACTGGTGGGATGGCCGGATGGAGAATCAGTTGAGGGTGGAGCTTCGCGATGATGTTTCCGGGAGCTTTTTGCCGATGCAGCTTTTCAAATCCGCCAATATGGTCCCGATGAGCGTGCGTGGCTACAACTGCATGCAGACCTCCAGTACACCTGCTGGCGATATCTGCGGCCACTGGCATCAACCGACAGCGTTCTTCTCGTCTATTGGGCTGCAAAGTGCCGAAGTCAATGAGCAGATGTCGGGATTCCCGTCTATAGCGAAAAGAAAGCAAAAAGCAGTCACCATGGCCTACGTTATACATTCGAATCACCACTTCATCGGGCTTCATGCAGAGTAGTGACCTGTCTTCCAGAGATAAGAGAGAATTAGACGCTGACGGGAAGGTTCTGTTAATGGGCTGCGGATGTGATATTTCACTTTCCCGTGCTCATTGAAAATCAAGGTGCCTCCTCCGGTCAGGTTCACGGTGAGGGTGTCTGGCATTTCTGTAGGCTTCGGAATCTGTGGTTGAAACCAGAATAGTTCTCCTGCCTGGACAGCTAGTGATTCAACATACACAGCCACAATTTCCTGCCGGGTAAAACCATCCGATCCTGGTCGAACCATCGGATTGACTGAATCCACCTGAAGATGGGAATGTTCATGAAGGTTGAGTGCCTGCCGGTTCTGCCAGAGAAATCGATGAACCTCTTCACGATTTTTTTGCATGGATTCAAAGTGGGTAGAGCTATAATCCAGATCTTTTTGAAAGACTGGCTGAAGTCCCGGTTCTCTGGATTCCGGAAATAATACCGGATAAATACCGAATGCTTTGAAACCCTCTCTTAATGAATGGCGAACCAGTAATGGAGGGTCTTGTGGAAAAGACTCATAGTGTGCTGTCAGTAACGCTGTCAGCACATCTTCAAACAGCAGATTCACTGGAGGAAGATAGTCTAGTGATCGGATAAAACTGGTCAGGAATAATGATGCGATGGACGCACCCTCTTCAATCACGCGATTTCTTTGAGGGAAATGATTGCGAATTCCACTCAGATTTTGAACACGCTGCTCCCAGGATTTAAGAAAAGCTTGCAGAAATGCGGAGACCAGAATCTCACCACGTCGATGAGGAATCAGGAATTCCTGCTGCTGGCGCCAGATTCGGAAGGGATGAAGCAGTGCAGGCTGGCGGAGTGCACGGGCAGGGCTTTCATGAATCTCCTGACCGATTTCTTTGGCGATCGCCAACAACAAGCTCTTCCGTAGCTGCCAGCGCCCCTGATGCGGTTTTCTGTCTAGTGCAACATCTACAATCTCTGGAAGTGAAAAGACACTGAGCAGGGAAATGATATCTGCAAACCCTTCATGGAATGCTGCCTGATCCGGTGCAGATGGATCTGTCAATCGTGGACGAATCCCATCCAGTAGTGCATGAGTGGTTTCATGCACGATCACATCGTGTGAAAGGCATGTGAATACTTGTTTTCCTTTGTTGCGGGAAGGGAAATAACCAAACAGTAATGCTTCACTCTTTCTGGAGTAAAAAGCATTGACATCAGAAAAAGCATGAGGTGCAACTTTAATCTGATGTCCACCAAAGCTCCAGGGAATTCTTCTTCCCAATGCGCTTTCAAAGCAACCTAGTGTACGGGTGATGATTGCGTAAACATTCTGGGCATGGAATGCAGGATTATTTAGCAGCTGTGCGTTGCTTGCAGATATGAAAGGGTCATGGTCAGAGATTAAAGAAGGCTGGTAGAAAGTTTTAGTTGTGGAATCATAATCCACTACATGGATTCGATGTCCACGCGGCCCGGGTAAAAGATTTTCCTCAGGGATTGAAACCTTTGCTGTCAGAATCTTTCCCTGAATACGAATACTCGGATCTTGCGCAATAATTGTGACCAGCCTGTTTTTGCGCATCCTCTACTACACGCAAAACTATCTGTTTAACAGTTCTATTCGCAGTCAAGCTGCAATACACAATTGAAACAAAAGGGATTATTTGTGTTTTAAAGAAGTGAATCCTGGAAATTTACTGCAAGCGAAGCCGGGTCCGCTCATTTAGAACCAGCTCATCGAAAATAGCCAGAACTTTTTTCCGGTAAGTATAGATACGTTCAATCGAGTTTTTGAATGAATCCTCATAAGGCTTGCGATTCATCATCTTCTCGACCAGATCCTTGGGAAGTTCAATATCTCTCCGGATATCATCAGCGGAGTGACCTCTCAAGAAAAGACCATAAAACATGGCTGCTTCCCGTTGAGGCGCAAGTGGATCGCTGTCATCCAGTAAAGTTTGCCTGCGTGGCGATGTGTTCACGATCTGCATTTCGCCTCAAAAAAGGAATTGTAAATGCCATCACGAATCTTGGCAAGAGCGCTACCTGAAAGATGAAAATATCGACTTCACCGGGCGTTTTTCCTTGTCCAGTGGCATGGTACCTTCGTTTCAATGTCTCATGTTCATCTCCAGATGACAGACGCGCTGGTGGAGTATCTGTATCGCGCATCTCCTCCTGAGTCAGAAGTCCTGAAAAGATTGAGGGAAGAGACTGCCAAGCATCCTCGCGCCAGAATGCAGATCACTCCCGAGCAGGGACATTTTCTGTCGCTATTAGTTCGGCTGATAAACGCCCGACGGGTTCTGGAGATCGGTGTCTTTACGGGTTACAGTTCCATTGCAGTTGCACAGGCACTTCCTGCCGATGGAAAGCTGGTTGCCTGCGATGTCAGCGAAGAATTCACTTCGGTTGCCCGACGTTACTGGAAGGAAGCCCGGCTGGAAGACAGGATTGATCTTCGTCTCGCTCCTGCAACCGAGACTCTGGAAAATCTGATCGACCAGGGCGAATCCGGGAATTTTGATTTTGCATTCATTGATGCAGACAAGAGCAACTACAGAAATTACTTCGAGCTGTCCTTGAATCTGATCCGAAATGGAGGATTGATTGTTCTTGATAATGTTCTCTGGTCAGGACGAGTTGTGGAAAAAGATTCTGAGGATGAAGATACTCGAGCCATACAGGAAATAAATTCTCTGATCAGTCGAGATGAACGGGTCTGGTCGTGTATGCTGCCTGTTGGCGATGGATTGACGCTCGCCCTGAAGAAATGAGTACGAATCCTACAGATGCAGCATTGGCTGCCCTTGATCTTTTTGAAATTGAAATCCCCTCTTGGGGATTTGCAAATACGGGAACACGGTTTGGAAAATTTATCCAGCCGGGTGCTGCGACCACCACTGCGGAAAAAATTGCAGATGCAGGGCAAGTTCATGCAGTGACAGGATGTTGTCCATCACTGGCCATGCATGTTCTCTGGGATTTTCCTCGAGGAATCGATGATGTTCCTGTAGCAACTGAGCAGGCATCCGCAGCTGGCATCCGTATCGGATCAATCAATCCCAATCTATTTCAGGATCAGATCTACAAATATGGATCATTGGGAAGCCATGATCCTCTGGTCCGGCAGGCGGCAGTTCAGCATCTGGTGGATTCCATTGAGATCGGTAAAGTAACAGGCAGTCAGGACATCTCTTTATGGTTCGCAGACGGATCAAATTTTCCCGGCACCACGAACATCCGCCAAAGGAAACGCTGGTTTACGGAAGGTCTTGCCATCGCCCACGCCAGTCTTGCAAAAAACCAGCGTTTACTGGTGGAATATAAGCCATTTGAACCAGCTTTCTATCACACCGATATAGCGGACTGGGGAATGGCAACCATGCTTGCCCTTGCCGCGGGACCGCAGGCAAAGGTGCTCGTCGATACCGGACATCATTATCAAGCCCAGAACATTGAGCAGATCGTGGCATGGTTACTGGATGAGAACATGCTGGGAGGATTTCATTTCAATGATCGTCGCTATGCGGATGATGATCTGACCATCGGTTCCATTGATCCTTATCAGGTCTTCCGCATCTTCTTTGAAATTCATTTCCATCGTTGGGAGCAGGGAACATCGCCACAGATCGCTTACATGATTGATCAGTCCCATAACCTCAAACCAAAGATTGAAGAGATGATCCAGACAGTATGTACCGCACAGGAGCTTTACGTGAAAGCAGCTCTGGTGGATTTTGAGAGACTGGTAAAACATCAGCAGGCAGCAAATCTGATTGATGCCGAAGAATGTCTGAAGCGAGCTTTCTTCACCGATGTAAGTCAGCTTCTTTCAGACTGGAGAAAATCTCATGGCCTGGAAAGTGATCCATTACAGACATATCGGGCAAATGGATATCAGCAGAAAATCGAAAAGGAACGTCATGAACGAAATTCTGCAAGTGGTGGGTCTTATGCCTGATACTTCGAGATTTTGAACCTCTGGATACTAGATTCTAACTATTGTTTTAAACATGGACTGATCCATACGATGAATGGATCAGTTCCATGCTTTCCCTCACTTTTCGCTTTCTTGTCCCATTTTTCTGTATTTTTTCTCTTTTTGCGCAGGACCCGACAGGTTCCATTGAAGGCCAGATTTCTGATGCTAGTGGTGGTTCAGTAACAGGAGCTAGCGTTTCTGTCAGGAATTTACAAACCGGATATACATCTACGCAAACTTCCACCGATAGCGGAAATTTTCGAATTGCTCCGTTACCAGTTGGTCAGTATGTCCTGAAGGTTGAATCGAAAAACTTTTCTACATTCATTCAGGAACCAATCAGCGTTCTGGTTAGTCAGAGTTCACGTGTTGATGTGAAGCTGGAGCTTTCATCTGTTGCAGAAACAGTAACTGTTTCCGGTGATGCCAGCATTGTTGACACTGCAACAAATACACTGGGAAAAACCGTCAGTGGTCGTGAGGTACTGGATTTACCACTAAATGGAAGGAACTTTACTCAACTTGGACTGTTGCAAACTGGTGTCGCGCCATTACCAGCGGGAGTGTTGAGGATTGGTGGCACTCTTCGTGAAGGACAATCTTATTCAGTAAATGGACAGCGGCCTGAATCCAATAATTTCTTGCTCGATGGTTCAGAAAACAATAATCGGATCGATGGTGGTTTTGCTCTCAAGATTCCTGTCGATGCCATTGTTGAGTTCAGAATCCTGACCCATACAGCCCCTCCGGAATATGGAGGATACAGCGGTTCAACCACCAGTGTTGTGACCAAAGGTGGAGGAAACCAGCTTCATGGAACACTTTACGAGTTTTTCCGAAATGACAAGCTCGATTCCCGGAACTTCTTTTCTTCCAAAGTAGAACCCTTGAAGCAGAACCAGTTTGGTGGAACAGTAGGGGGACCGATTCGGAAAGATAAGTTGTTCTTCTTTGGGTATTACGAAGGGTTCAGAAATCGACAGGGATTTACACAGTCCGCAGCTGTACCCACAGATGCACAGCGTCGCGGAGACTTTTCCGGTCTTCCATTTCAATTGATAAATCTGACAACCGGAACTCCGTATCCAAACAATCAGATTCCAGCCAGCGAACTGAATCCACTGGGCTTGAAAATCAGTGAGTTTTATCCCAGTGGAAACCTTTCTCCATCTGTTTTTGCTACTACTGTGGTGACTGAAAATGAAAACAATCAGGCTGGAGGAAGAATTGATCTGAATCAGTCAGAAAGAGATCAGTTCTTTCTGCGCTATTCGTATTCAAATGGTCATAACGTAAATCCAATTTCAGTTCGTGGTGCTCCAGTTCCTGGCTTTCCGACAAGGGATGATCTCACCACACAATCCGCTGTAATTTCCAATAATCATGTCTTTTCACCAAATCTTACGAATACTGCAAGACTATCTTTCTTTAGATTCGAATTTTTCTTTGACCAGAGACTGAACCAGACATCCCCCAAAAGTCTCGGCTTTGGATATGACTCTGCTTCTGAAGCAGGACAGGGCCCTCCCTTTTTCAATGTGGCTGGTTATTCTCCTATGGGTGGTGCTCAAAGTGGTCCACGAACCTCCGCCCAAAATACTTATGAAGTGGCAGATAGTGTTTCGTGGTTTAGTGGAAAGCATTCTGTTAAGTTTGGTGCCGGATTCCGCAGGAATCAGATCAATCTTTTCCAGGCCACAGTTCCAAATGGATTATTTATCTTTACTCCTGCCACGCGAGCAAATGATGCCTTTGCAAACTTACTTATGGGAGCTCCGCAGATTTTCTTTCAGGGGCTGGGACACTTTAACCGTGGACTTCGGAACTGGAGCACACAGGCTTTCATCCAGGATGAATGGAGAGTCAGCCGGAATCTGACCTTAAACCTGGGTGTCCGTTGGGAAGCGATCAATCCCAACAGTGAAGTCCGTAACCGTCTCAATGGTTTTGCTCCCGGTGTTCAATCGACAGTTCATCCTGAGGCACCTCGTGGAATTGTCTTTCCCGGTGATGAGGGTGTTGGTGCAGGAATTGCTCAAAATTACTATGCAGGATGGATGCCCAGAATTGGTTTTGCCTGGGATCCTTTGGGCGATGGCAAGACTTCGGTTCGTGGCGGATATGCAATTTTCTATGATCCATTTGCGAATGGTGCCAACATTGCAGCTACGGTTGCAGTGAGTGCTGTGCCAAACGTCCAGTTTGTACAGATGGCTGGACAGGTCAATTTCCAAAATCCATATGCAGGTCAGCCAGAACCCCAGCCGAATACGTTTGCACGTCCCACCACCATGTTGGCAATGGACCCTTCGGCTCGACCACCCTATGCCCAGAACTGGAATTTCTCCATTCAGCGATCCTTTGCAAAGGATTACGTTTTTGAAGCACGGTATGTAGGAACCGGAGGGACGCGCTTACCTCGTATGGTGGAGATGAATCCAGCTCAGTACCAGCCTGGTGCAACAGCCGGAAATGCAGATCGACGCCGTATTTATGCAGATTGCCCTGCCAGCGGGCCTTGCCGTATGGCTACTGCTGCCACTCTGATGTATGGATTGAATTCCTCATATCATGCTGCCCAGATGAATTTCTCTCATCGCTATGCTTCAGGGTTCGGATTTAATCTTTCCTACTGGTTTTCAAAATCAATTGATTACCTGTCTGGTATGAATCTTAACGTGACTTCTGCGCAGGCTCTTGCTGGAGAGAACGATATGGCTCAGAATCCATTCAATCTCCGTGCAGAAAGAGGATTGTCTCTTTTTGATGCCCGGCATCGATTTGTGGCAAGTGGAATGTGGGAACTTCCTTTCGCAAAAAAGAGCCACGGATGGAAGAAGACGCTCCTCAATGGATGGCAGTTGAATGCAATTGCAACTGCAAATTCAGGAACACCATTTACGATCTATGACAGTGCCAATGTTGCTCTGCAGGCAACAAGTCCACCAATTTCCGGTTACGCAGCCAGCCGACCTGATCTGATTGGTGATCCGAATTCCGGAGCAAGAACGGTAGAAAGCTGGCTGGATCGTTCAGCTTTTAGACGGCTGAATCCAAGTACTGAGGCAGGACAGTTCGGAAATGCAGGCAGAAATATCGCAAGAGGACCCTCCTTCATGAATCTTGATGTTTCATTGCTCAAGAGTTTTCCAATTAAGGATCGTGCGCAACTTCAGTTCCGCGCGGAATCATTCAATACGGCAAATCATCCAAACTTTGGACTACCGATTTCTGATTTGGTATCTCCAAACTTTGGACGCATACTTTCCGCCAGTCCTGCGCGGTTGATGCAGTTTGGTCTGAAAGTCATTTTTTAACAGGAAGAGGAAATCCAATGAAGACACTCTACATTCCAGATATTGAGAAAAATGCAAAGCCGGGGATCTATGAAAAAGTAATTGAAAAGACAAAGGCAGAACACCCGGAATACCCTAAGATCTGGGACCTCTTTTCTTATGGACAGGACTATACCGGACATCTTGCCCGGTTCACCCAGGGAGTGCTCAGAGCTCCTGCAAATATCGGGACTGATCTGCGAGAGCTGATTGCAGCTTATACATCCCGTCTGAACAATTGCGCCTTCTGTACAAAAGCGCACGCTGCTGCGGCATCGGAATTATATGGAAGCGAAGAGTATGTAGCCAAAGTTCTGGATGACCCGGAAACGGCTCCCATTCCGGAGAAAGACAAAGCGCTGCTCCGTTTTGTGAAGAAGATCACATTCGATTCTTCATCGATCTCCGTGGAAGATATGAAGCCTTTGTATGTCGCAGGATGGGATGATGATGCAATCTTCTACACCATCACTACCTGCGCACTGTTTAACTTCTACAATCGCTGGATCTCATCAACAGGTGTACCGGCCATGTCGGATGAGATGCACCGTTGGCAAGGAAAGCTTCTGGCAACGGGTTATGTTCGCGATTAAGATTTCCGGCTTGCCTGGAATTCTTTGTTGACGCTTGAATAGCCATTTGCACAGATGTGCTGCGCCCGGGTTCTGTAAAATTCCGGATCTTTGGATGCAACCGTTGCCAGTCCATCCACATAACGGTTGAACATGCAGAAAGCAGCAGCAATCAGCACTGTGTCGTGAATTTCCGTATCGGTTGCGCCCTGCTGGCGGGCGCGTGCCACATCTTCATCTGTCACATGCTTTCCGCCTTTCTGGACTTTTCCAGCGATATTGAGCAGAGCTTTCAGCTTGTCGGAGATTTCTGCTTCCTGAAAGTTTTCTTTTACTTTCAGAACCAGCGGTTCATTTCCACCCAGATCGTTTGCAGCAATGGCTCCATGAATCGTCTGGCAGTAATAACAGTCATTCTCTGAGGAGACATATGTTGCGATCAGTTCTCGTTCTCCTGACGTCAATGAATTTGGGGTACGCAACATTGCATCGACAAGAAGATTGAGCGGCACAGCAGTTTCCGGACGAAAGGCCATCAGGCCACGAATTCCGGTGAGTTCATCCGGGATGGGAATATGGGGCATGTTGCGCATCATAATTGTCCGGGAGACAAATCTTCAATAGTAGATGCAGATTAGCGATAATAGAAGTCAGTGAGGACGACCTCACTTCTCACCGTACGGGGACGGCCCCAAAATCAATCAAGAAAAGAGTGGAAATATGGCCTGGTTGCTATTATTTGCTGCTGGAATACTGGAAGTTGGATGGGCTGTCGGCCTGAAATATACGGAGGGGTTCACCAAATTATGGCCCTCCATCTGGACAATAGGAGCCATGGTAATTAGTATGGGGCTTCTTGGCATTTCTGCTCGTGATCTTCCTATCGGGACTGCTTACGCTGTCTGGACAGGAATCGGAGCAGTGGGAACAGTGGTTCTGGGAATTTTTTTATTTAATGAACCAGCAACCTGGATCAGACTTGCTTGTGTTGGGTTGATTCTGATGGGTATTGCTGGTCTCAAGCTGACGTCTCACTCTTAATACAAATCTGGCACTTCTGATCAGAGGTGCCAGTTAAATTGTAATAGTTAATGGTTAAGGCAAGCTGACTATATCCGAAATTCGCATGAACGATATTGAATTACCAACTGTCCCTGTCCTGAACTGAATAGCACCCGCCATAGGAATATCATAGTAAGTTACAAGAGAAATTAGATCTCCAGCGAATAAATCAACCATAGTCTCAACGGTTTTCTCCAATGCATGCTCGTTCAGAAATGTAGTTGCGTGGGGAATTATTGTCCCATTTATTGTTAGTGCTAACAATGTATCAGCTGCTATCGACACATTTGTGGCTGAAACATGGTACTGAATTCTATATGTTCCTGTAGATGGAATGATAAAATCAGTATCCGTTGTTTTGATAATCCCTGAGAACGTAGTGGTTGTTGGAAACGAGAGTTTTGACTCCATACCTATAACAATAAAAGCAGGGAGTGCTGTAGTATTGACATAATTTCCGAATGCAGTGATTCCAGCCCCGTCAAGTCCAGGAGGGCCCTGAGGACCCTGAATTCCTTGCAGACCCTGAATTCCCGGTAAACCAGGTATTCCCGGTAAGCCAGGAAGCCCCTGAATTCCTTGTGGTCCCATTGGCCCATCTAAACCAGCTGGGCCAATTGCGCCAGCCGGCCCAATTGCGCCCTGGATTCCCTGTGGACCTGGAGCACCTGCTGGACCTTGAGGTCCCATCGGTCCGACTGCTCCAGCAGGTCCAGCAGGACCCTGCGGACCAACTGTGCCACCCGTTCCTTGGCTGACAACCTGAATTTGCGGTGCGTGGCTGGTGGTCACACTCTCCTTGGAATCAAAAAATATGTTCGCGTCAGGAGTTGCCTCAGCGGGAACAATAACCAGTGTTCGACCAGTCGTAGCTCCATTCTGTATCCATCTTTTGACAATACCTGTAAGGTCGACAGGGACATATACAGAGGCTGTTGAGATGGAAATTGTAGCGAGAGGTTGCCCAGAGACACCTGGTGCATTACTGCCATTGATTCCAGTTTCTTCCCACGTGCCTGTGGATTCATAGATGGAAATTGAACCAGGAGTTCCGATGCGGTTTACCCAAAGGACAAGATTAGCTCGTGAAACTTCATTGTTACCCGCTCCCGCAAATATTGAAGGATCAAACCGGATGTGCGCACGGCTGTCCTTACTCACTTGCAAATGGGGCAAGAGTCCAAAGTTTGTAGATGGGTATGTTGAACTTATCTGAGCGTCAGCGGAAACCAGGATGTCTGCCGCTGATAATGTCTGTGGTAAAGAAAATGCCAGCATCGTTATAAATGCCGACGTTGTATACGCCCGGAGACGTACTGATTTATATGTCATAGACGGATCTTAAAAATAGCGCGTAATTTACTTACAGTGAAAGTGGGTAACCGAAGATATCCACAGATATTTTCAAAATTTTTATGTAAATAGCGTGTTTTAGTGAAAATTGGTACTGTCTTTAAAATGGTTTCAGTACTTTATTTTATTTGGTTTTGATCTTTTATACTGTTTATTTTTATATATTTATAAAAAATATTGTTTTAAAAAACATCTTGAACTTGTCTGGTACGTACGGGATATTTAGAGATATATTTCGGTGGATTTTTATCTGAATTCAATGCTACTTTATTCAATCAAGTTATAAATATGACTAAACTACGAAAGCTTTGCTCGCGGGTACGCGGAGTGATGAGCGTAAGTGTCCTGATTGCTGGTTCCGTCTGTGCCAGTGATTATTCATTTACTGGGAATTTACAGAGAGACGACGATCACGCTCGATTCACATTCTCCCTGGATCAAACCACGAAAGTAGTTATTCGCACACTTTCATATGGTGGGGGAACGAATGCGGAAGGAAATCAGATCTCAAGCGGAGGGTTTGATCCTTCGGTTTCCATTTTTGATCAAAATGGTGCACTTGTTGCAACAAACCGGGATGGTAGCTGTCAAGAGGTACGCCAGGATCTCCAAAGCATGATGTGTTGGGACTCCTATCTGAACCCTTCTCTCCCAGCCGGCACTTATCAGGTTGTTCTAACGCAGTCTGTCAATACACCCCGAGGACCTTTTCTGGAGAATGGATTCTCCTTTGATGGCGAAGGAAATTTTACAAGCAGTTCCCAGCCAACCGGCTTTATCGATCAGGTCGGAAATCAAAGAACCTCAGCATACGCCGTCGATATTTCAGGTGTAACTTCTGCAACTGCTGGAATTGATAAAAATTTCAGTTCATTGGTGAATGCAGCAAGCTTTGATGCAGGGTCCGTTGCACCGAACACAATCCTCACATTTTTTGGAAATGGATTGGGTGGTGGGGAACCCGTGGTGAAACTTGCCGGTCAGTCATTGAACGTCCTTTACTCAGATGACAACCAGATCAACATAGTTGCTCCGATGTCATTTCCATCTTCCACAAGAAGAGCAAACCTGGAAATTATCCAGGCAGGCAACGTAGTGGCTTCGAAAGAAGTGAATGCAAGTGCTGCTGCACCTGCTCTTTTCACAATCAGTCAGACTGGCAGAGGTCAGGTAGCTGTTCTGAACCAGGATTATTCTGTGAACTCGATTGCTGCTCCAGCTGTGCGAGGATCTCACATCATGATTTATGGAACTGGTTTTGGAGTTGCAAATGAAGTTGGAACAGACGGACTTTCCATCCTTCGTTCAGGAGTGACGGCAACAATTGGTGGAAAGCCAGCTGATGTAACTTTTGCAGGACTGGCATTTGGATACACATCAGGTCTGCAGCAGATCAATGTAAAAGTGCCAGAGAATATTCCTGCTGGTTCATCGATTGGTGTTCAGTTAATGGTGAACGGAGAATTCACTCAAACGGGAACAACCATTGTTGTTGAATAAGCATTTCAATAGCTGGTATGTGGCTTATTAAGCTGAGTTTCGGATCTCCCCAATGAAGAGATCTGTCAACTGGCTGGTGGTGAGTGTTCCACCGATGTCTGGTGTGGCATTGTTTTCATCAGCCATGACCTTCTTCACGGCATTGTTGATCAGCATGGCTGCTTCCGGCAGCTTTAGATAGTCCAGCATCATGGCGACAGAAAGAACCGTAGCGGTTGGATTTGCCACTCCCTGACCCGCAATCGAAGGGGCTGTGCCATGACTTGGCTGGAAGATAGCATGCTTGTCGCCGATGTCCGCACTGGGTGCCATGCCCATCCCACCTACAAGGCCTGCCGCAAGATCAGAAAGAATATCACCGAACATATTTTCGGTTACGATCACATCAAAATGCTTTGGTGTTTCGATAAAGAAAAGTGCGGCAGCATCAACATAAACCCGATCCACACGTGCAATCCCAAACTCTGTTCTGTGTATTCTGTCGAAGATTGAACGTAAGTAGGCCATCGATGGCAGAACATTTGCCTTATCCACCAGCGTGACAAAATTACGACGCTGAGCCGCATATCGGAAAGCAGCGCGAATGATTCTTTCTGCTCCTTTTTTTGTGATGCGCAGAGTATCTTCAACAGTGGTGACTCCCGGATGAGGAACATTTTTGCGAGAGGCAAAAAGACCTTCACAGTTCTCCCGGAAGATCACAAAATTGATACGTCCAGCATCGATTTCTTTAATCGGGCAATGAGCGGCATTGTAGAGATAGATTGGGCGAACTCCTGCATACAGGTCCAGGATTTCTCGCAGATCAATCTGGGGAACCATCTCCGTTCCATCCGGCCATCGCACATGAGGAAGTCCCATGGCACCCAGAAGGATTGCGTCCGCCTTTCTACATGCGTCAACTGTCGCTTGTGGAAGTGGATCTCCATTGAGGGCAAATTCTTCAGCACCACAGGGGAACTCTTCGATATCAAACCGGATTCCACTATGACTCTCCTCAACAGTTCGGAGCACTCGAATTGCCTCAGTGACCACTTCAGGGCCAATTCCATCACCGGGTAAAGAAATCAGGTTGAAATTCTGCACGGAACATGATTATAACTATCCAGTTCTGTTTTATCGATCCTGAGGGATTACAGGTTCTGGAAAGGGTGGATTTTCAATGTGGAGAATCGTGTCCGTTCTTGTGGCAGGGATGCCACTGTTATGGGGCCAGATAGGAACATCAACGATCACTGGTCGGGTGGTCGATGTGTCAGGAGCAAGTGTTCCCAATGTCAATGTGGGAATCGTCCAGAAAGGCACCAATTTTACTTTTACAACCACGACAAATTCTGAAGGAATTTATCGTGTCCCGTCCTTACAGCCGGGAGAATACCGTGCGACTTTTGAAGCGGGTGGATTTAAACGGATTGTTCAGGATGATATCGTTCTGCGTACCAGTGACACACTGGCCATCGATATTACGATGCAGGTTGGAGCAGTATCAGAATCCATTGAAGTTTCCAGTGCAACACAATTACTGGAGACAGAAACTTCTGCTACTGGTTCAGTAATGAGTGGATCAACTTTGTATGAGTTGCCTCTGTATCAGCGCTATATCAACACAACTCTGAATCTTGTTCCAGGAATGTCCTCGGGCGGCTTTGCATATGGTGGGGATCTGGGGGCATATCACCTGGCCGGTCAAAGAAATGGCGCCATCGGCATCTTTGAAGATGGTGTGAATGGGAATGACCAGTTATCCGGAACCGGAACCATTAAACCAATCCAGAACTCTGTTGCGGAAGTAAAAGTGATCAGCACAGTTCCACCAGCTGAATATGGACATTCAGCTGGTGGTGTATTGAGTGTTGTGAAGAAGAGTGGAACAAATGAGTTTCACGGAATGGGTTCATGGTACGGACGGACAAGGCGTATGCAACACCGTTTGTATTTTGATAAATACCGGACGTCAGAACCAACCCCGAATCGTCCCGATGGCGTCCCCAGCTTCTTCATGCAGCCGGATGCGAACTTTGGTGGCCCGATCATAAAAAACAAAACGTTCTTCTTTGTGGGCTACCAGAGACTGCACGAAAAGAAGGTAGCCCAGGTAACCTCCGTAGCCCCAACAGCACAAATGAAAGCTGGGGATTTCAATTTTCCGGGAGTGGTTTCCAACCAGATCTTTGACCCCGCTACAACCAGGTTTGTGGATGGAAAATGGATGCGTGATCCTTTTCCGGAAAATCGGATACCACTGAACCGTATTGATCCGGTAGCTCGTCGCGTTCTGGAATATGATCCATGGGTATCTCCAAATCTTCCTGGGTCATTCAATTCCGGTGGACCTGTTGGGAATCTTCTGGCGGATGAGCTTGCGTTGACATTTCTGGATGATTACAACGCTCGTGTGGATCATCAATTTTCTCCTGCCTTCAAACTTTATGGAAGTTACACCCAGAATAGCCAGAGTGGGTATCAGCGACCCATCAATATCAGGTCTGATGCGGGTGTCTTTGATGGATTGCAGGGAAACTATGCTCCTTTTGTAGGACGCAATGCCTCAATGGGATATACCTGGATCGCAAAACCATCGTTGATCAATGATTCACGCATTGGCTACCATCGTCGTCGGAGTGATTTCATTGTCCCTTCCTATGGTGAGGGCTGGGCAGGGAAGCTGGGAATTCCCAACGTAAGTGACGCGCTGATGCCTGGATTTGCGGGATCCAATACATCACGGGATTCACCGGATTCCATTTATGGATTAACCGGGGCAACCCCCAATAAGAAAGTGTTTGAGACATTTTCTTTCCGAAACGATACGACATGGATTAGTGGATCTCATGCATTCAAATTCGGCTATGAGATCCTTAAGTTCCGATTGAACTCTGCGAACTTTGCACGCCCTGCGCAGTTTTCTTTTGCAGGTGTCACAAGTGGTTTGCAGGAAAATTCGCAGGCGATTCCAAATACAGGCAATACATTTGCAGGGTTTTTAACGGGTTACGTAGGTCAGGGACTTTTCACTCAGGAACTGACCAGTTGGTTGCCTCGTTCATCCATACATAGCTTCTACTTTCAGGACGATTGGCGTCTAACCTCAACTCTCACCCTGAATCTGGGTGTTCGCTACTCCAATGAAAGCCCATTTAATACTGCAAATGGGGCGATGAGTAATTTCGATCCAGCAGCAACGGATGATGTGTCTGGAAAAATGGGTGCGATCATTCATCCTGGCTCCGGGTTGAGTCGTCGCGACAACAATAATTTCAATCCAAGAATTGGTCTTGCCTGGCATCCATTCCAGAAATGGGTTTTCCGCGGTGGTTTTGGAATGTATACCGTGGATGTCAAATTCCCCCAGGAACGGGGAAACTACGACGAGTATGTGGCAACTGCAAATCAGGAGAGTGCTCCGGGTAATCCTACTCCGGTGTATCAATTAAGCCAGGGACCCAATCCTGTTCAATTCAATATCAGGCCGAATGGAACTTCACCCTTCATGGGATCTAATTTTGGTTCCAGATCTGTTGAATGGTGGGATCCAGCTCTCCGGAATCCATACACAATGAACTGGAATGCAGGTGTTCAGTATGAGTTTACCCGGGACTATCTGCTGGATATCAGCTACCAGGGATCTGCAGGTGTAGGGCTTCTGGAAAGATGGCAGTTCAATACTTTCCCTGTGGATTACTTTGCCGGGAATCCTGCCATGCAGAATCTTGTTTTTGGTCGTGCTCAGGATTACCGGCCATTCAACCAGTTCGGGGATATCCGTATGCGTTCAAACTTCGGACATTCCACTTATCATTCCGGGACGGTGAAGATTGAAAGGAGAATGTCTCAAGGTCTGATGTTTAATGCCTTTTATACCTTCTCAAAAGCCATCAATAGCCAGGATGGGGATAATGATGGCTCAGGTATTGCACCGATCCAGAATAGAGGGCTGGAGAAAGCTCGAGCCGGATATGATCGCAGCCATCGGTTTGTGGGAATCGTGAACTATGAGCTTCCATTCGGGGTAGGGAAACGATGGGCTCAGACGGGATGGAAGCGCTGGGCATTCGGAGGGTTTGAACTTTCATGGGTTCAGACACTCGAAAGCGGTAATCCGCTGAACTTTACATTCCAGAACAGTCCCTATAATTACTTCCCGACTTTTGCAGGAAACAGGCGGCCGGATGTCGTGGGAGACATCGGCATTCGGGATGGATGGAGAGATCTGGGAGGAAATCGCTTTGATCCTCAATACATTAATTCTGTTTTCTCAGGCAGTGAGAATGGACTATCCAATTTTGCATTGCCGGGAGGATGTCCGCAAAATCCAACGGATGCAGACCGGGCACGGTGTAATTTCCTGACGGGAAATGCCGGGCGAAACATCGCGAGTGGTTTGCCCTTAGTCTGGGCTCAGATGTCAGCTCAGAAGAATTTCAGGTTTGGTGAGCGTTACAATGCCCAGCTTCGTTTTGATTATCAAAATGTACTCAAGACATTTAACTTCAATCCACCCACAACAGCAGTGGATTTTCGGAATCCCTTAACATTTGGGAAAGTTTCTTCAGACCCGCGTACAGCCAGTTTTGGAGGACAGCCATTGATGAACATCACAGTGGCATTCTTCTTTTGATATTTATCGGGGAGATAGATCTTTATGGTCTATCTTCCCGATTTTGAATATACTGCTGCTCTCCATCCATCCTGGTCAAAAGTTTCCACAATCTCCATCCCAAGCTTCGGCGTTTCCTCGATTTTGAATCCACTACCAATCAGAAAGCCACCAGGCTTCAGAATTCGTTGGAGATCATCTTTCAGGTTGGTCAACATCACAGCATTGATGTTGGCTGCGGCGACATCTACGGATTCATCACGAATGGAACGGGCGGATCCGGTATAGACATCTTCTCCCGTATTTTTTGCGGCGATCGCTGCTGATGGATGATCTATATCACAACCTGCAATAGTTCCTGCACCCAGTTGTCGGGCTGCAATGGACAGGATTCCTGAGCCAATACCAATATCCACAAAAACCTGTCCGGCGTGGACATATTTTTCGACGGCACGAAGACAACACTGAGAAGTAGCATGGCTTCCTGTGCCCCATGCCTGTCCACGAAGATATTCCAGCCGGATTCGTCCTTCGGGAGTTTCTTCCTCATGCCCGGGAGGAACCAGCCACCATCGTTCCCCGATCTCGACAGGCACCCACGGCTTGTCGCTGATCGCCTGCCAGTCAATCGATTCATCGACTACTTCAGCACCCTCCACCGGATCGTAGTAAAACACCAGCAGCCGCATACCACCGGGAATATCCTGCTCTTCTACGGAAAAAGCACCCTCCATGTAGCAACGGGCAAGGATTTCTTCAACTTCTTTGGGATTGCAGTCAAGAGTCTGACGATAGATCACACTCTATCGTTGCATGACGATGATTTGTAATGGTTCACAGTGTGAATGCTGGAATTCTTTTATTTATAAATGTATCATCAGTGAAACTTAAAAATTATTAAGTCCACATGCTATCTTAAGAGCCACCCATGACTCAGATCTTTCAGGATCCTTTACATGATGAATTTGGTACCTGGTCCTTGGCATACATCCCATATGGTGGTGCAGATTTTGGTGAGATTGATGCAGTAGCTCAAGCCGTGGGAAGTGGTGACGATGATGTCTACTACGAAGTCTTGAACACGTTTGCCGATCGTCTCAATGGGGAGGCTGAATCTGCACTGGTGGAAAACCATCACACCAGTGCCCGTGATTTATTTCTCCGGGCAAGTGTATTTTATGCAGCTTCGTATCACCCGTTTTATGGAAGTCCAGTACAACCTAAGCTTTTGAATGCATTTCACAAGCAGGTGCGGGCTCTTGATCGGGGTTTTTCACTTTTTGATCCACCGATTATTCCCACGAGGATTCCATTCTTGTCCGGCTCGATGCCGGCCTATCTTATTCCTGCATCCGGAAAAGAAAAAGAGATTCGGCCGCTAATCATCTTCACGAACGGGTATGACGGCACCATTACAGATATGTATTTTGCTTCTGCAGTGGCTGCATCAAAGCGAGGCTATCATTGTCTTCTTTTCGACGGTCCTGGGCAGGGAGAGATGTTATATGAGCAGGGTATTTCTATACGTCCGGATTGGGAAAACGTAATCACTGCAGTAGTTGATTTTGTTATTACACAACCAAATGTTGATCCCACACGCATTGCTTTAAGTGGCTGGAGTCTCGGTGGGTATCTGGCTCCTCGTGCAGCTTCCGGTGAGCATCGCCTTGCTGCATTAATTGCTGACCCAGGAACATGGGGCATTGCAAGCGGATTTCGTGAAGTCATTATCCGTAAATTTGGAGTGTCACGAGAGGCCGCGGCAAACCTGGGAGATCTGGACGAAGCAATTGTCAGCCATTTCGATGAGTTTATCCGTAAGGATCGTTATCTCAACTGGAAAATTGTACAAAGAGGTTTTTGGGTACACGGAGTTAATAACCTGCGGGACTACTTGCGTTCAACGGAGGACTTCACCATGGATAGTCGAGCTGATCTGATTCAATGTCCTACTCTGTTGACGATGGCGGAAGATGATTCTCTTGGTGCGTTTGTGCCATCTTTCTTTGAGCAGCTCTGCTGTCCGAAAACATTACTACGGTTTTCTGCCATGGATGGAGCTGGCAGTCATTGTGAAATGCGAAACCGTTCCCGGCTGAACCGAAAATCTCTGGACTGGCTCGATGAGCAGTTCACGATGTAAGAACTAACCAGAGTCTTCACCTGACTCTATTTTTGGAGTTGGGTTTCAGTTAGATTCCGTCATTCATCTGCTAACAATCCTTCGCAGAGTTTACATATTGAAACTAAATTTATTTAAGAATTTTGAAATGTCTGGTAAGGTTCTTTCAGTAATGTCCTGAAGGAGCAAGAATGGCACAATTTGAGGCGTATCACGGAAAGACCAGTCAGCATCATCAGCAACGGTTCAATGCACTGGCACCTAAAGGGTGGCGCATGATTTCACTGAGCGTTCATGGAGATCCAGGTAGCCCCCAATATTCGGCTGTCTGGGTAAAAGAGGCTGGTCCAGCTTATGTGGCCACTCATGATCTTCCTATTGGACAGTACCAGAAATGGTTCACTGACCAGACGAACAAGGGATTTGTTCCCGTGTTACTTTCCGCCACAGGAAGTGGATCCAACGCAATTGTTGCAGCTGTTTTTGAAAAAGGTGTCAAAGGAGGCTGGGTGGCAAAGCATGGCCTCATCAGCGGATCTGAGCACGATCAGAACACCATTGAATACTGGTGCAAACGAAATCGTCGTGACGGGATGGTTTTGCAGTCGGGAGCAATTTATGGCTCACTCACACAGCGTCAGTACATTGCGGTCTGGCATTACAATGCAGAGGCTCACTGGAACTGGAGAACAGCAGATACCTCAGCGACATATCAGGCAGCATTCAACGCATTCAATGAAGGTGGATTACGCCCTGGTTTTGCAGCTCCGTCTTCATCTCAGATTTACCTGAGTGCATTCCGGGATGACTCTATTGGAGAATGGCATGCCCGTCACAATATGACGGCGGCCAAGTACCAGACAGAGTTTGATGATTTCAAGGGAAAAGGATTCTATCCCATTAGTGTTCAGGGCGGGGGGGCAGGATCATCAACAAGATATGCAGCTATCTTTGCTAAACGGCATGCTCCACACCCGCGGAAATGGACTGTCAATGGAAATGGACTTGCCAAGTTTGATGCATTGTTTAAAAAATTCATGCAGGACAACGGAGTCCGCTCTGCACAGTTCAGCATCGCAAAGAACAATGTTTTCAAGGCTCAGCGAGCTTATACCTGGGCAGACCCGACTTATCCTGTTACTCAGCCTACTGACGTAATGCGAGTGGCCAGCCTGAGCAAGATGTTCACCTGCGCATGTATTCGGCAGTTGATTGCAGATACCCAGGGAACCCGGAATCCTTTGACGGAGGCAACCAGAGTTTTTCCTCGCCTTGGCATTACAGCTGCTGCTCTGAACTCGCAAACAGTGGATAACCGGGTAAATAATATTACAGTTCGCCATCTGATCGACCATGAAGGGGGTTGGGACCGGAACTCATCAACCGGTGATTACATCTTCAAGATGAGAAAAATCTCACAGGATCTGGGATTGAATCGGGCACCGACAAAAGATGAGATTGCACGCTGGGTATTTGGAGAAAGACTGACTTTTGCTCCCGGAGCACGATCCGAGTATTCAAATACAGGCTATACGGTACTTGCCCGTCTGGTAGAAGTAGTCTCTGGTCAAAATTACCAGACCTACCTGCGCAACAGGGTTCTTCAACCAATCGGGATCAATGATGTCTGGGTGTCACGCATCCTGCGTTCTCAACGCAGGGCAAATGAAGTATTCCAGGATGATCCGGGCATTGGTCTTTCCGCAGTTCAGCCAAACCAGGATCGGAACACCGCACTCTGCTATGGAGGAGAGGGCTGGACAACTGAAGCCATGGATGGAAGTGGTGGCCTCTGCTGTTCTGCCACATCATTGGTTCAATTCATTCATCATCAGGCAGTTTGGGATATGGGCGGCAGAGCTGCCGGAGCAGCGCGAACCGGGGGTATGGCGGGTGTCAGTAGCCGGGCTCAATCAATGGGTGGCGGTGTTGATTTCGGTTTTATTTTCAATTCCCGATATTTCCTGAAGAGCTCGATAGATGATTTCGCAACTGAATTGGTTAACCTGATCAATTCAACGTCTCTTTAACCAATAACTCATAAAAAAGCCCGGGACATCATTTGATCCCCGGGCTTTTTATGAAGTGATGATTGTCTGATGGACAATCATCATGGGTGAAGTCAGTTTTGGCGATTAATTGCTTCTGATTCCTGAGGAGCGCTCACAACAACCGATTCTGTATCGACAGGGACTTCAACATTAAGTAACTGATTGGCCGCTCGTGTTCTTTCAGGACCAAGTCCTAGTGCAATGAGTACCATTGAATCTATTTTCCCGTCGGCTCTCAGATGTTGAGATCTTTCGAACTTTTTGAGGGCATCAATGGATTGCTGGTCCCACTGACCGGTTGGCTCTCCGTTGAGAAAGCCACGATCAATCAAGGCCTGTTGGATTTCTCTATACCGGGAATTAGAGGGCTGGAGTTGTCTTGCTACCGGTGCAACTGTTTTTCGAGCTGGCGCCTTCTTTTGAACAGATTTTTTACTACTTGTTGTAACAACTGGCTTTTTCTTGGAAACAGCAGCAGTACGCTGAACGGCTCTTTTTGTGGAGACTCTGGATTTAACAGATTTTTTTGCAGATGTCTTTGCGGGCTTTTGTTTTGGTGAAGCAGCGGCTTCAAGAGAAGCCGCCCCCATCATCCATACACAAAGAAAGAGGGCGAAAACTTTCACCCTCTTAGCATAACGGAACATCAGTTATTTGGCAGTTTGCCGGCAGCGAAGAATGCATTCCATTCAGGAGTTGCACCGCCGCCACGACGACCGGGTTGTGCCTGCGGACTTGCACGCAGAATCCGGAATGCCACCGGGTCTCCCGGCTTTAAAGTACTCTGGATCTGCTTTACATCGTCCACTGATGAGACAGGATGACGGTTGATGGACGTGATGATATCGCGGTCACGTACACCAATCTCTTCTGCAAAACTGTCCGGTGTCACTTCTGTCACCTGGACACCACCCTTGTCTTCCAGACCTAACTGCTTGCGTTCGCCCTCTCCCAGATTGGTAATTGCGATTCCGAACTTTGCCTGGCTGGCTCCCTCAGGGGAAGTGGATACTTCCGGACTAGTTGCACCTGCAAGCTCAGGGAATACTTTTTCCCGGTCTCCTACGACTACAGAGAGGTCCATCTTCTTGCCAGCGCGATCCACAGTGAGTTTTAGCGTTTCACCGACTGGTGTATCTGCAACCTGACTGATGAGATCAGAACCATCCTTTACTGGCTTTCCATTGATGCCAATGATGATGTCTTCTTCCTTCAGACCGGCTTTTGCAGATGGTCCGGACGGAGCAACACTCTCAACCACCACACCGCCTTCTACACCGAGTGCCTGCAGCAGTTCAGGACGATCACCCTGGCCGAAGCGAATGCCGATTGAACCACGGGAAACCCGTCCCGTCTTGATGATCTGGTTATAGCTCTTCACCGCCGTATTGATGGGCAGAGCAAAACCGATTCCCTGATACCCGCCGGTTGCTGTTGCGATGGCAGTATTGATTCCGATGACTTCTCCACGAGCATTTAGCAGCGGTCCACCGGAATTGCCCGGATTAATGGCAGCGTCTGTCTGGATGAAGCTCTGGAACTGCTGGGCTCCGGCAACTTTACTGCGGTCGCGGCCCTTTGCAGAAACGATTCCAGCGGTCACCGTTGCTTCCAGTCCGAAAGGTGATCCGACTGCAATCGCCCAGTCACCTACTTCGACTGAATCCGCATTTCCCACTTTCAGCGGAGTGAGCTTGCGGCCAGCATCAATTTTGATGACTGCCAGATCTGTCTCGACATCAAAACCAATCAGCTTTGCCTTGTACTCAGTCTTGTCGTTGGCCAGTCTGACTTTAATGTGATCTGCTTTTTCAATCACATGATGGTTCGTCATGATGTAGCCATTGGCATCCACAATGAACCCTGTACCGTTACCATAGCGGCGAGGAGCTGGAGTGTTCGGGCCACCGCCACCGGGAAGTCCACCAAAGAAGCGACGGAATAATTCCATCTGCTCTTCATCCATTTCTCCTTCCTGAGGAGAAGGACGTCCGCGACGCGTAGATTGCGTCTTTGGCTGGTAGTCCGTTGAGATGTTGACAACTGATGGCTCAACCCGCTTGGCTAGCTTGGCAAACTCGTTTTCAATCTTTGCCGGGCTGGGCACGGAAAGTGGCGTTGCATCTGGAGCAGCCGCCTGACCTTCTTTTGCAGCATGCACACCAGTATTCATGACGGTTCCGATGACGATCCCTGTGCATAAGGTGATTGTCAGGAGTGAGAAAGAAAGAAATCTTTGTTTTTTGATCTTGTCGAAGAAATTCATGGCCTTTTCCTACAGACCTCCCCGAAATTTGTTGACTATCATTATAGATTGCGTTCTACGGATGTCGGTTTCAGTTCAATCCGCAGAATCCCCGTTAAGATTAGTAAAGCTCCAGCCACTGCCTTGGGCGTCAGCCTCTCTCCCGCAACGGCAAAACCAGTGATGGCAGCGAAAACCGGTTCCAGCGAGAAGAGAAGTGCAGTTCTTGTAGAAGTAGTGTGTTTCTGTGCCCACGTCTGAGCTGCAAAAACAAAAGCGGTCGCAACTATTCCTGTAAATATCAGAGCAAACCAAAGCTGCGGTGTTTGATGGATAAACGGCTTTTCCAGAAACGGAAGAAAAGCCCAGCACAGAATAGCTCCGGTTGTGATCTGAGCAACACTGAGTAATTCCATCGAAGCCTTTTTTGTCCAATAACCAAGAACCAGAATATGCGCTGCAAAAGCTGCTGCACTCAAAAGTGTCAGCACAGCTCCCTGATCTGCATCGACATGGAAGGAATCCAGGGTCATCAACGCAATGCCGGACATCGCCAGGATCACTCCCAGCCATTCACGCCAGCCCGGCACATTTTTATAGACGATAGCAGTGAATAAAGGTACCAGCACAATGTAAAAACCAGTCAGAAATCCGGATTCGGAAGCAGTGATAGATTTCAAACCGGCAGTCTGAAGAAAATAGGCTGTGATCAGAAGTGCTCCGGTCAGGCATCCCCCGGCTATGTTTTTTCGATTGAGCTCTACTCGTCTTCCCAGCATGATCATCAGGGAGACCGCAGCAATGGTAAATCGCAGAGCAAGAAACAGGATCACTGAACAATCCTCTAATGCACCTTTCACCGTAACGAAGGTTGTGCCCCAGATTGCAGCAATCAGAACAATGACAAGCTCTGCCCGGCGTTGAAGATTCATGCCTGTTGAAGTAACCAGCAGATTAAAAGAAAAACTCGCTTGAGGCCAGTTTCACGACCTTCAGGGTGATACCACTCAGCGGAAGTATGAGCACCTCCACCTAAGCCTCCTGCACCAATGGATACGGCTGGAAGTCCAAGCGAAAGTGGAATGTTTGCATCCGTGGAAGCACAATCAATTCCTGCCCGAATCCCAAGATGGCTATCCACCTCCCTGAGTGCAGTGAGAAGAGGAGAGGTAGACGGGAGCCGCCCTCCCGGCCTTGAGCCGATCTCCCGGATTCTTGCTGTCACACGTCCTTGGGATCGTTGATGTGCATTCTCATTCTCTGTAGCTACTGCACGTTCCACGACATCGGTGAGCAGTTCGGCCAGTTCCTCCATCCGTTCCGGACTTTCTGAACGGATATCCAGCTTGGTCCGAGCTTCCGACGGAATGGAGTTGATGCTGGCACCCCCTTCAATAATTCCAAAGTTGATAGAGATCTTCGGACCACCTGGATTGCGTGTGCTCGCTGTGAAGTCCGCAATGGTATTTGCCAGGGCATGAACAGGATTGGGTGTGCCATAGTCTCCCCAACTATGCCCGCCTGGTCCGGAATATGCGATTTCATACCGCTTGCTCCCCAAGGCATTGGCAGTGATATGGTCCGTCCCTGGCCCATCCAGAACAATGAACTTGCGCATGTAACTGGATAAAGGCGACTGTCGGCACAGATACCGCATGCCACTGAGATTCCCTTCGCCTTCTTCACCGACATTCGCTACCAGCATGAGAGAGTATTTCGCATCTTCAAATGCAGGTGATATCTTTTGCCAGGCAGCGGCAAGAGCAAGCAAACCAGCCAGCCCCGCGCCATTGTCTGCAATACCGGGTCCGAGATAACGGCCATCAGATCCAATCCGGATATCCTCGTCCACGCGAGGCGCAAGGACTGTATCCAGATGTGCTGTGACGGCTATATAGGGACGGTCACTTCTGCGGTCTGTAAATGCAATAACATTTCCGGCACGATCAATCTCAACATCACACCCGAGTCGGGACAGTTCGCCTGCCATCCATTCAGCACGCTTTTGTTCCAGAAATGTCGGGGCAGGGATGCGACACAGTGTCAGATGACGGTCGTTGATCCAGGCACGTTCGCGGCTGAAAAAAAGAAGTCCTTCCTGAATCTCAGGGCGTTCCATCAGGCTGGAAAGGACGCTCGCTTTTTTTTGCGAACGAAAAGGGAAAGGAAGGCCCATTTAGTAATTTTACCGAATGGGCCGTTGGGGTTAGTTTACGGGGAGAGTTTTGGCAACTGAATGCTGGTAAGTGGTAATTGCAATATCCAGCGTTGGGGCAGCCGTCGTGAAATCTACTGGTTTACTGACACCGGAAACACTCAGGTTACCGAGATCGTAACTGATTCCCCCACCCGCAGAAATCTTCGAAGAGGGAGGTAGCGCACTCAGAACAGAAGTAGGTATCGTGAACGTTCCCAAGCCTGCCTCGGCAACGCAATAGAATCCAGCGCCAGCATAGTTCTCTCCACCTACGTTGGTTGCTGACCAGCCGCTGATTCCAACGAAACCATCTGGATTGCCACCTGACCAGTTCACAGTCAATGGCGCGCTACGGTTGATGGCACTGATTGCACCCTTGTTGGACCAGACAAACGGTGCTTTCCAGTCAATGGACGTAGTGAAAGCACCGACTCCATCTCCGCCGGTACCTTTTACAGTATGAATACCTGTTGTGAGATATTCCGGGTCACCAGTAAGTGGATTGGAGTTCCAATAGTATGTACCAGGTTCATCCAGAACTGTGGTTAAACCCTTCGTTCCGTTGCTGTTTGTGACACTTAACGTTCCTGCTCGCAGACCTTCAGGCTCAATCGGATCGGCTGCAGAGCCATTCTGTCCTTCAAAGGTGAATACATTACATTGCCCAATCGTGATCGATGATGTCGAAGTTCCCATGGAACGGACAAAATCATGTGCCGGATACCTGTCAAAGTTGGCAAAGACACTGTCATTAACTGTGTCACCCAGACCAGGGATACCTGGAATGGATACGGGAAGTGAAACAGCTGCTTTCGTAAACCCGACATACCCAATGCGAGCTTCACCGCGAGCCTTGATGCTGAGAAGCTGCTGCTTTGTATATCCGTTGGGATCGCTGCAAACTTCTTCTCCTTGATCTGAAACCGAAACTGAGGTTGCATTGGCAAGGACACCCTTTACCTTGATGGAAACGGGAACATAGCAGCCCTTGGGTGCATCATTAGGAATCACGATATTGATCTGATCAATGGAGGAGCAGCAGGTGGAGCGTCCAAAAAAGCTGACATCCGCTTTCTTTCCACCCACTGTCACTTCGATGTCGCTGGCGCTCAAGCCGGGAATAGAGGTATCCGTTGCGATCTGATCATCAGGTGTCATTCCAGCACCAAGTCCGGTCCCAAACAGAGTGACAGTGCTTCCGGGGTAGACCGGCTCAAGCATTGTGCTGGGGGGCTGGCTTGCCTGGCTGATATATTTCAAACCAACTACTGGTCCCATACCAGCCTGATTCAGGGAGAATGTTCCAAATGCGTGAGCGACAACCTTCACGTTTAATGCAGGACTTGCTGATCCGTTATAGGTCAGGGTGAGTGGTGCGCTGGCAGAAACAGGTGTTCCAGACGGAACAATAGCTCCCACCTGAGTGGGAGTTGCATAGACGATCAACAGGTCCGTGCTTCCAATCTTTGCGGATACTCCCTGAAAGGATTTCTGCAATGGATATCCGGAAATCGGAATATTCGTCCCAGCTGGAACTGCCGGTCCCAGTCCTGAACCAAAAATAGCAATATAGCTACCCTGAGCAAGTCCGCCATTGGGAAGTCCATTCGACATATAACCAGCTGTGTTGACAGCTTTGGTGATTGCAGGGGCAGCTGCAACCGAATACGCAATGTAGAGCATTGCCAGAAGTGATTTATAGACCATAATTCTCCTTCGTTGAGGATTAAAATTCGGGGAAAACTTCTTCAGAATATCAGTATTAATTTCAATGGGATAGGGTACTTTTGTACCAAATGAATATTTTAAATTCGTTAACGAATCTCAAAGGAAAAGCGAACAGATTAGCTCTGCTGACTCTATTTTTTTCCGGATGAGGAGTTTTTTCCAGCAGGGGCAGTTTTCCGGACTTCCTCAAAATACTGCTGCACGTAATTCTGATAAATCAGAGGAATTTCATCCCTGCGAATTTCTCCGCCAGAGGAAGAGTGGGAAACATTCTGGTCAGAATACTGTGTCTTCAGATTCTGGCGGGAAGAATTAACCTCCACCATCATCTCTCCCTGAAGTTTTTCATTCCGCTTGCCGATGATCTCGCTGATCTTGCCCATGGCAGAAAGCTGTTCCGCTATCTTCACATCCTTGTCCCCATCCTGCTCACCCATGCCGGACTTGCTGCTCTGGCTGGATGCCTGCTGGGAACTCTGGTCTCCGCTTTTGCCCTGTGCAGTCTGTGATGGATCGGCTTCCTGCATGTCCTGGTCGCCCTGCTGATTGGATGCCTGCTGCTGTTCATCAGAAGATTGCTGGCCCTTCTTCTGTCCGGACTTTGATTGCTGCTGCCGGGCATTGCCGGACGGCTGAGAGTCCTTCGAATTTTCTGCACTCTGCTGTTGCTGATCTCCCTGCTGATTCTGCTGCGGGTTCATTTTGGACATCATATTGGACAGCGCATCCTTCATCTTGTCCAGCAGGGAAGACTTTTCGCCGGGTTGTGGAGGTGTCTGGTTCTTTGCGTTCTGATTGTTCTGGGATTCGGGTCCAGCTCCTTTGCCGGATTCCTGATTGTCAGACTTTCCGGTCGATAATCCTTCACCCTGTTCGGCATTTTCCGGGACCTCCCCGGACTCTGCTGTCTGGTTTCCCTTTTCATTCCCCTGTTCATTGGTGCTCAGGGAATTGGAATTGTCGGCATCGGGAACATTGACTGTTTTCAATCCTTCAACGGGAGGAAGATCCGGTGTCGGGCTTTCTGCCTGGTCTGGAGGCTGAACTGAGATATTCTTCAGCAAATTCTCCACAGGAGAGGGCGTCTTTATGCTGGCAGCCTTTTTCTCCGGATCACGGGTTTCCGAAAAAGAACTCCCCAGATTCAGAGCAATCAGTGGTTGACTGAGATCGAGCGTCTGCTGCACTCCATAACGGGCAAAGAAGAGTCCAAGCACACAGAACAACAAGATGCTGGCCCAGCGAAGGCTCCTTGGATACTCATAAGGAACTGCGGTTGCTGGCTCAATTTCTGCAGCCTGCTGCTCTGCCTGTGCACGCTGGACTGCTTTTACATCCCGCGAAAAGACATCTTCATCGGTATTCCGAAAATGCCAGGCAGTGGACAACGTGTCCTTCAGAAAAAGATCATGATCGATTTTCTGTGCAACCTGATAGGAATCGGGAACGCGTGTCCGGATGCGGTAGATACCATATCCCAGCGCCAGAACAAACAGAAGGACAGGCCAGATCCAGCTGAGGATCTGCGTACCTGTTATCAGAAGAAGAATGGTGACAGCCAGAGAGATGCCAAATGCCTGGATGGACTGTTCAAATACCAGATTGAACACAGAACGGCGACGTGCTTCAGTGATCAGTCTTTCCAGCGGGCTGCCGCTCATACCTAATTGTACTTCTCTCCCCAACTCTGTCCGATCCAGACTCCAATGAGTGAAAGAACAACGGAAGAAAGAATATAGATTGCTGCTTTTGTGCCGGATTCCTTCCATAGAGACAGGGCTTCTGCACTGAAGGTGGAGAAGGTTGTAAACCCGCCACAGAAGCCCGGCATCAGAAATGCGCGCCAGGTTGTATTGAGAGGAAATCGGCCTTCGGCTGCAGTAAAGGTGAAGATAAATCCGATCAATATGCTCCCAGCCACATTGATGAGAAGAGTAGGCCAGGGAAGCCGCTCAAACCAGACTGCGGAAATGATAAATCGCAATAACCCGCCTAAAGCGCTTCCCAGTGCAACTGCCAGATAGAGATTCACCAGTTACCGGACCAGAGGTGTCAGGACCAGTTTGCGAAATTCCACCAGACCGTGGTCACCCTGAATGGAAAGAGGTCCAGGTGCGGCTTCATTGGAATCGTGAGCCATTGCGGTCAGGCCCTCAATCTCCTTTTTATCGATAATGGTCTTGCCGTTCAGCTTCACCGTGACAATGCGGCCAACCAAACGGATATCCATGGTCTGCCATTCTCCAGCAGGTTTAGACGCTGGCTCGGAAGGAACGATACGGCTGTAGAGTGCGCCCATGGAATGACCATCCAGTGGACGACCGTGATCTTCCCAGATCTGGACTTCATAGCGGTCTCGAAGGGCAATTCCTGAATTGGACTTTGGCCCCACCTTGAATTCCGCATGCAGCTCGAAGTTCCAGAACTTCTCTTTTGTCACGATGTCCGGGGCCTTGTCAGAGTTGACCAGCAATCCGTCTTTGACACTCCATCCACGGACAGATTCACTATCAGTCAATTTCCACCCTGTAAGGTCCGTTCCATTAAAGAGACTGATCGGATTTCCTTTTTTCCAGGAGCCATCTTCTTTGTCGCGAATGACAGGGGCTCGCGTCCCTGTAAACTGAGCCACCGGATTTCCCTCAAGTAGAAATGTTCCTGTCAGCTGGTCATTGTGGATGCGGGCGCGATAAACGCCATCCCGTTCCTTCGCCTGTGACCCCACCCGATAATTGCGCCGGAAGACAAACTCAAGTTCGCCCTTATCAATTCGGATTGTAGGAATTACATCCATCTGACCACCGGGAGCACCGACAAATTTCCCCTTCAGATTTTTGGTTCCGGCTCCTTCCACCTCAAGCCACCAGGCGCGCGATCTCTGATCATTGCCTTCCTTTACCACAAGGTTCCACCGGCCATTGAAGTCCGAATCCGCTCCCAGAAGAGGGAGAGAGAGGAGAAGAGGGATTGCCAGAAATTTCACGATGTCATGATACCGTGAGAATAAGTGGTTCGTTTCTGGCAAAAATACGTTGCAGTTTTCGGGATCGTATTCTTCGCGATCTTTGTGCAATGTGCTGCCGTTTGTAGCGCAGTTGTTTGTGAAACTCCCAAACAGGAAGTTAGTTGTCCGAACCATCCAGAACCTGAAAAACACACCCAGAAAATTTGCCAGGACGTTACTGTCGTCAAAGCAGATTTGCAGTTGGATTTCTCACTGCTGCCTGACCAACTGCAATCCATCGTCATTCTTCCTCAAGTGGAACTCTGTGACAACCTGATTGCAACTGTTCGGGATCACGCTCCACCGGAAACCTTCACCATCCTCAGAATCTGATTTTCCTCTCGTCCTTCCACCGAAGTGTTGTGAATGAACGAAAGGAAAACTCATGCGTATTTTTTCTGTTATTTCTCTTTTATTCATCTGTTGCGGACTGGTTGCGCAGCAGAAATCCGGGAAGTATGAAGTGTCTCTGCGTCTCCCCGAAGGCGGCCTCACGGCAAGCGAGGAGATGGAGATTGAATTCCGCATTGTCGATACCAGCCGTGTCGATCCGGTGATGGGCTCATCCCCAGTGATCCGGGCAGAGGTGAATACGGAAATCGATATGCCCAGCATGCCGGGTATGCCGAAGATCTCTGCAATTGCGCATCCGGAAGGCATTCCCGGAGAATATGGGATTCATCCGGTCTTTGTGCACGGCGGACCTTACAGGCTGAAGCTCTCGATCAAGCCACCCGCTGATGACGAGTTCCAGATTGAATTTCCATTGGACGTAGGCGACGCCCGGAAAGGTAAGCGAACCTCACCCTATCGATTGAAAGTATCTGGTCCTGAAAATAATCTGGCACTGCAGATCAGCGGGCCTGAAGGCATCATTCGCGATTTTGATGAAGTTCATGAGCGAAAACTTCATCTCATTGCAGTGCGTAAAGACCTGAAGGTCTTCGAACATCTGCATCCTGATCTGTCACCGGATGGAACATTTCATCTGAAGCATGAATGGCCAGCCGGAGGAGATTACACCCTGTTTGCGGACTTTGCTCCCAAAGGCAAAGGTGGACAGATTATCAGCACTCCATTCAAGGTGAAGGGATCTCGAAAAGCCCCGGATCTGGCTGAGGATTTTTCGCTGGAAATCGGAGAGTTGCCGCCGATCGGACGCACTCAGAATGTCACGGTTCGCTTTTCGCCGGAGATGAAACTGGAACCCTATCTGGGAGCATACGGTCATCTGATGATCGTGAGTGCAGATGGAAAGACGTTGTTGCATTCTCACCCCATTGGCGATCCCAAATCCGGCACTCTTGAGTTCTCTGTGCGGATTCCTCAACCCGGAAAGTATCGTGCCTGGCTGGAAATTCAGTCAAATGGCCGTGTACTTGCTTCGTGGAAGGATGTCGAGGCGCGCCAATGAGAAAAATCCTCTCGATCCTTTTGATCACCGGGCTGGCAATGGCACATTCCGGTGACAAGAAACTTCCTCCGTCCAAAGCGGCAAAGGATCTGAAGCGTGCAAAGCAGCTACAGAAAGAAGGGAAGACGGAAGAGTTTCGTGAACTGATGCTGGCCTGTAAGCGCACGATGGCTGCCGAAGGACGTTACGCCTGCTGTGTCCGTGGTGGATGTAACGAGTGTGCCTTTGAAATGGAGTGTGCTTGTGGCAAGAATCTCGCCACAAAAAACGGGAAAGGCGTCTGCAAGGAATGCTATGCAGGATGGCATGCCGGACGTGGTTCCTTTGAGGGCGTGGAACTGGCGGAAATCACCGTCTCAGAGATGGATTCCCACGATATGTCAGAGGGGATGAGTCCGGAAGTGGAGACTGCTGGCATCTGGATGTCCGGAACCTCACAATCGCCTCGGGATACACCCCGATACATGATGCATCACCGCTTTGGTGACTGGACACTCATGACCATGGGACAGGCTCATCTTGTCTACACCGCTCAATCCACCAGTCGGGGAGGGGACAAACTGTTTGCTCCAAACTGGATCATGCCGATGCTTACACGGCGTCTTGGCCCCGGACAGTTTACAGTGCGGTCCATGGTCAGTCTGGATCCAGCCACCATTACCAATCGTCGATACCCGCTTCTGTTCCAGGCAGGTGAAACTGCGTATGGAAAACCCATCATTGATGGGCAGCATCCCCATACATTTTTTATGGAACTTGGTGCATCATATGTACTTTCGTTAGCCGAGAAAACTTCGCTGACTTTTTATGGAGGCCCAAGGGGAGAACCTGCACTGGGTCCTCCTGCATTCCTGCACAGGATGTCCCAGTCAGAGAACCCCATTGCTGTTCTCGGCCATCATTATCAGGATTCCACGCATATTGCGAACAATGTAGTCACCATGGGAATCACGCATGGAAAGCTGACAGTTGAAGCATCCGGTTTCAATGGCCGTGAACCGGATGAACGCTACTGGAAGCTCCAGAAAGGGAAGATCGATTCTTACTCCATGAGAATGAGCTTTACCCCATCCTCACGCTGGGCAATCCAGTTTTCGGGTGGGTCTTTGCATTCACCTGAAGTCTTGCATCCGGAAGACAATGCAGTCCGGATGACATCATCCATCCAGTACACACGGCCAACTGATGATGGACACTGGGCATCGCTCCTGCTTTGGGGTCAGAACAGAAGCCACGATACTTATAATTCTTTCGTTGCCGAATCTACTCTGAAGAAGAGAGGGCACTGGATATGGGGTCGGTTTGAGTATGCCGATAAGGATGCCACGCTCGCCGGATTTCATCAGGAGCGGCATTTCGGAAATGTCACCGCTCTTACTCTGGGCTATGCGCATGATCTGCCGCAGATCGCATCCTGGGTCAGTACCGCTTTAGGTGGTCAGGCGATGCTTTACTTCCCAAGTGCAGGCTACCATCCCTTCTACAGCAAGCATCCTGTCGGAGCGCAGGTTTTCCTGCGAGCCCGGCTGAAAGATTCCACGCAATAAATAGGAAAAATAATGCTCATAGCCAATTACAGGCAGATGAATTCAATTCACTGCCTGCGATTGAGAACTCACAACACCGATCCTGACCTGTTAATTTAATCAACCCCTTTTTTCCTCATAGAGATAGTGAGAAGCGGGTGGCTATCAATTCAATTCGATCAGTTATATACTGTTTCAAAGATTTCAACTGTGTGGTTGGTATGCACGCGTGTCGAGCAGATTACTGGCCAGAGAAAATGTGCATGCGGATATCAAACAAATTCGTTGGAATTACTCTTGTAATTCTCGCGTTGACAACAACTGCAACAGCCCAAGTGCAACCTGTGAATCGAGAAGCATTCGTGAAACAGTACTGCATTGCCTGCCATACAAAAGCTTCAAAGTCAGGTGGATTTATCCTTGAAGGTATTCCTTCGGATCATCTGGCAGAACACTCCGATGTATGGGAAAAAGTAGCCAAGAAAATCCGGTTGCAAGAGATGCCGCCTGCTGGTATTCCTCGCCCAAAAGATGAAGTCGCAATGAGCTTCGTGAATGGGTTAGTGTCTGAACTGGATCAGGCATGGAAGAACAAGCCATATGCAGGGCGGCCTGTCATTCGAAGGCTCAATCGCACTGAGTACACCAACACAATTCGCGATCTGTTACATCTTGATCTCCCCCTGGACACGGAGCTTCCACAGGACCAGATCGCAGCTGGATTCGACAATATTGCAGATGCTCTTTCCATGTCGCCATTACTACTGGAAAGCTATCTGAAAGTGGGACGTCGTGTCAGCGAACTGGCTACCGGTACAGGCGACGCTTCTCCTGTTGTGGAAATTTTCCCAGCCCGAGGAACGCAAGCAGTGTGGCAAGGTGCCGGGATGCCCTTCGGAACACGTGGTGGAATCCGTGTCACTCACTTCTTCCCTCAGGATGGTGATTATGATCTGCGTGCATTTCTGGTGAAGGAAAGTCTGACTCCCACCGAAGGAGTTCGCTTTTTCCAGACACGACTGACAGGACTCAAGGCAGGGAATCACACAGTAATTGTGACTTTTCCGGATGAGTTTGCAGAGCGGGAAGGTCCGGTACAGGATGTTTCCGGCCCGGGTGGTGCTGCACGGGGTGGCCCGTTGGATGTGCTCGGTACAGCAGTGAAACCTACTATCGAATTCAGATTGGATGGAAAGCGCGTCAAGCTGCATCAGATCTCAGGTATGACAGCAGGTGAGGCTGCATTTGACGGACAGCCAGGACCACCTGCATTAGGAAGGCTTGAAATTGCAGGTCCCTACAATGTAAAAGGCCCCGGAGATACCCCCAGCCGCGCCAGAATCTTTACATGCCGACCCGCATCAGCAGCAGATGATGGAGCATGTGCACAGAAAATTCTGACTCCGATTGTCCGACGTGCTTTCCGCAGGGATATTAGCCAGACCGATCTGGACCCATTCCTCAAAACATTTGCTTCGGCAAGGAAGAAAAGAGAGTTTGATGGAGCCATTGGGGAAGCTCTTCGTGATGTGCTGCTCTCTCCTGATTTCCTGTTCCGGCTGGAATTCGATAGCCCGGCTGGTGCTCCGGGAAGTGCACAGAAGCTCACTGATTTTGAGCTGGCTACGCGTTTATCCTTCTTCCTGTGGAGCAGTATTCCGGATGATCAGCTTCTGGAGGCCGCAAGCAAAGGAAAGCTGAAAGATCCAAAAGGGCTGGAACAGGAAACCCGCCGGATGCTGGCAGATCGCCGGTCTTCTGCACTGATGGATAACTTTGTTGCTCAGTGGCTGGGATTGAGAGAACTGCAGGGAATCACTCCCGATCAGACATTATTCCCTGAATTTGACCGTGCACTGGCAGCGGCATTCCAAAACGAGACTCGATTATTTGTCAGCAGTCTGATTCGGGAAAACCGCAGTGTTCTGGACCTGCTTCGTGCAGACTACACCTATTTGGATGAACGGCTGGCACAGCATTATGGAGTCCCCGGAGTTGTAGGGCCCGGTTTCCGCCGTGTTTCGCTAAAGAACAATCCACAGCGAGGTGGACTGCTTTCTCAGGGAAGTGTTCTTTTGTTGACCTCACATTCAACAAAGACATCTCCAGTACTGCGGGGAACATGGATTCTGGATAACTTGTTGAATTCACCACCACCTCCTCCTCCCGCAAATGTTCCGCCACTCGAAGAAACATCAAGCGATGGCCGCAAGCTGACAGCGCGGGAGCAGGTAGAGAAACATCGCGCAAATCCAGTGTGTGCATCCTGCCATAACCGAATTGATCCTCTTGGATTTTCACTGGAAAACTATGACGTTATCGGAAGATGGCGAAACCAGGATGAGGGAGGGAAGATTGATCCTTCCGGAAAACTCATCAGCGGTAAAGAATTTTCAGGTCCCGATGGATTGAGAAATGTTCTTCTCAGTCAATCGGATGAGTTTGTCAATGCAACAACGAGTCGTCTGATGACCTATGCTTTGGGACGCGAACTGGACGCACGCGATCAACCAACGGTCAGAGCAGTTATGAATCAGACAAAGGCAGGCGAATATCGGTTCCAGGATCTAATCGTTGCCATTGTAAAAAGTGTCCCCTTTGAAATGAGACAGAGACAGGAGAACTAAAGAATTATGTTTGTTCAGCAAAAGCATCTATCCCGCCGGACGTTGTTACGCGGAGCAGGTATTTCATTAGGGCTTCCTTTACTGGATGCAATGATCCCGGCGTTGTCAGCAGAAAGACTGACTGCCGCTGCTCCAGTACGGAGAATGGGATTCATTATCTATCCCATGGGGGTTGACCAGGATCGCTGGAAACCCAAAGGTGACGGTGCATCTTATGTGATGAATGAGGGCATGGCACCCCTGGCTCCGTTCCGGGACAAGATGATCGTGTTCACCGGTCTTTCTTCAGACCCGGATCGCTCCAAAGCAGGATTTCATGACCGCGCTTTGGCATCATTCCTGACAGGTGTTGAGCCAACTGTGGGCAAGGTGCATGTCGGTACCTCTGTCGATCAGTTGGCTGCCCAGACATTGGGCAAGGAAACTCCATTTGCTTCGTTGGAGCTTTCCACAGAAAATACCGGTGGTGGTTCGCACATTGGCCCGGTATTCAAGAGTGCTACCACACCACTTCCACTGGAATACAATCCACGTCGTGTATTTGAGCGTCTTTTTGGAGATGGCGGAAAGATTGATCCGGCGGCTACAGCTGCAAAGAATGCATCAGATCGTAGCAGTCTGGATGCAGTTACTGAAAGAATCTCCGATCTGAAGTCTAAGTTGGGCGCTGGGGATCGCCGGAAGCTGGATGAGTATATTGAGGCAATCCGTGATGTTGAGCGCCGCATTCAGGTGGCCTCCAGCAAGAAGCCCGTTGATCTGCCTCCTATGAATCGCCCGGCTGGAGCACCTGATTCATGGCCGGATCATGTGAAGCTGATGTTTGATCTTCAGGTGCTTGCTCTTCAGGCGGATCTCACTCGCGTATGGACATTCATGTATGCCCGTGAAGCCTCTTCCATTAACTATCCTCATCTGGATATCTCCATGGGGCACCATGAAATTTCTCATCACAACTTTGAGAAAGAAAAACTGGATGCACTGGCAAAGATCAACATCGACCAGTCTGAACTGTTTGCCTACTTCCTGAAGAAGATGGAATCCGTGAAGGAAGGAAACTCTACACTTCTCGATCACTCTCTGATTCTTTATGGAAGCAATCTCAGTGTGCCCACTTCACACAGCCAGCGGGATCTTCCCATTGTTGTTGCTGGTGGGGCAGCAGGTCGGGTAAAGGGTGGACGCCATGTAGCATTGCCTGGTGATGAGACACCGTTGACAAACCTTTATCTGACGATGCTCGATAAGGTAGGAATTCCGACGGAGAAGCTGGGTGATAGCACCGGACAACTGAAGAGGCTGGAGGTCTAGACTCATATGCGTTTCGTCATATCTGTTGGGTTGATTTCCTGTCTTGGTATTTCCGCTTTCGGTGTCACAAAAGGCGAACTGGTAGATGCTGCGCGCAATGATGACCGGATGGCCGTCGAATCCCTGTTGAAACAGGGTGCTGATGTAAAGGAACAGGATGATGATGGATCTACTGCTCTGGCCTGGGCGGCAATTCGTGCAAATCTCGAAATGATCAATGCGTTGCTGAAGGCCGGAGCAGATCCGAATCAGGCAAATGAACTGGGAGTCGGGCCGTTAGCATTGGCGATCCAGAATGGATCAGCAGATATCGTACAGGAATTGCTGAATCACCGTGCAGATCCAAACCAGGCAAGAGAAAACGGTGAAACCCCATTAATGCTGGCAGCCCGCCTAAAGCGGGTGGACATAATGAAGATGCTGCTGGATAAGGGAGCAAATGTAAATACTCGTGACCAAAAGTTCCATCAGACACCTCTGATGTGGGCCACTGGTGAACCTGATGCTGTCGCACTACTGGTGAAGCATGGAGCCGATGTACAGGCAGTTACAAAGACATGGGATATTCGTTACACCATCTATCTTCCGACCACTGCAACTTTAGGGAAGACCGGTATCCCCTGGAACAATGAAGGGGACTACACCGCGAAAAAGGGCGGACAGAATGCTCTCTTTTTTGCAGTGCAGAAGAATGACATCAAATCAGCAGAGATACTTCTGAATGCAGGCGTTGATGTGAATTCAAAGTCTGCAGATGGAAGTACTCCCTTACTTGCAGCGCTCTATAAATGGGATCCACCTAAAGGAACTTTCATCCCCGGTCGTGGTGCGCCCGCTACAGCTGGAAGTTCTCAGATTCTGAGTCCCAATGTCCGGATGGCTCAGTTTCTTCTGGATCGTGGAGCGGATGTGAAAGCGGTAGATGGATCTGGATATACTCCTCTGCACGGTGCTGCTCTTGCCGTTGCCAAGGCCGCCCAGAGTGACCGCCGACAGAAAGGTGCCTACGGACAGAATGCTGCTGCACTGGCGTTGGGAGCCAATGCTGATTCGGAAGTCATCGGAACACTGGATGAAACGCTTGCTCTGGTCCGTCGTCTCCTGAAGCAAGGATCTGATCCGAATCGTAAAACCAGCTTCCCAACAGGGGGACCGGCTGGGGATGTTCGGATCAATCCAGCACCTCCTGGATCATCACCTCTTCATATTGCTGCAAGTTCCACCAGCATAGATCTGATCAAAATATTGGTAGATAACGGCGCAGACTTCAATCTTGTCCGTAAAGATGGACACACTCCTTTTTCCGTAGCAGTGATTGCAGGAGATGTAGGTATCGTGAAAGAACTGGTGAGTCGTGGTGCGGATGCTCGCACAGTTCTGGATCCTCACGATAAGATTCCTGATCCAGTGGAAGCCATCACTCTGGCTCGTGAGAAACAGACAATGCTTCACCTTGCTGCCATTGATGGAAATCCTGAACTGCTTGAGTTCCTTTATTCAAAGGGTGCCCGTCTGGATGCAAAAAACTCCATGGGCGAAACACCACTGGATCTGGCAGACAAGCAGGAACGGTACCGTGAGGCGATTCAGATTCAGGGTGCTGATGGTGACCCAGAGAAGATCAAAAAGGTAGTGCGGAAGACAGTGGCAACAGATCTTCTCAAAAGATTGTCAGGGCAGGCAATCAACAGATAACAGTAAAGCCGTTCTGATGGATTCAGTTATGGGAAAAACTTTCCAGATCAGAGTGCTCTGTTATAAAATTCACGAGCCCTCAGGAAATCACCAATGAATCAGAATCAGAACGGCTCTTCTTTAAGCCGACGAAATTTTCTTGCTGCCGGAACCACGGCAGCGACAACAGCAGCAATGGCCAGCCAGACCGCAGCCAGTTCTCTGCCAATCATCGATACCCATTTCCATCTTTACGATCCCACCCGGCCGCAGGGTGCACCTTTTCCACGAACACCGAATCCTGCTCCTTTTCTTCCCAAAGATTTTCGTGAATCCGCACTGCCGTTAGGCATTGTTGGTGGCATTAAAGTGGAAGCCAGTCCCTGGGTAGAAGATAATCTCTGGGTTCTGATGATCATTGAGAATGAGCCAATGATTGTCGGCGTGGTTGGCAATCTTGATCCTTCTAAACCAGAATTCCAGGAATATCTGGGACGCTATCATCGCAACAAGCTTTTTCTGGGAATCCGCTACGGAAACGTATGGGAAGGACAGGATCTGGTTTCCGTGGTTGACCGGCCAGATCTCATTGCGAACATGAAAGCATTCGCCCAGACTGGACTCACGTTTGAAGTTGCGAATCCTCGGCTGGATCTGATTGAAGCAACCGTCAAACTTACAGATAAAGTTCCTGATCTCCGTGTAGTGCTGGGCCATCTTCAGGCACTACCGTTGCCTAAAGATGCACAGGTAATGAAGCAATACGAGGAAAACCTCAGAAAACTCAGTCAGCGAAATGTCTATGTGAAAGTTTCCGGTGTACCAGGATTCAGGGCGAACACAGGTACCCAACCTGACCCTGCTGTCTACAAGCCTTCACTTGATCTGTTCTGGGAAACCTTTGGGGAAGATCGAATTGTCTATGCGGGCCGCAATAAGAAAGCACTGGATATCCTGATGGATTACACCAAGAGCAGAGGGACCAGTGCAGTAGAAAAATTCTTCTGGAAGAACTCCATCCCTGCTTTTAAATGGGTTCGGCGTGATCCCAGCCAACCCATGGCCAGTTAAACAGACATAATCTTTATGTCTGTTTGCGGATATAACCCTCATGCGCCATACGCTTGCCCATGACGTCATAGGTGTCGTGATCCACGGGAGTGAAGGTAGCAAGGCCATCCACATATCGATTGAACATTGAGAAAGCAGCTGCAATCAGAATGGTGTCATGGATCTCCCGGTCCGTGGCACCTTCTGATCGCGCAGCTTCAACATCCTCGGGTGTTACTTCCTTGCCATTGATCTGTACCTTGCCCGCGATCTTCAGCAGCTTTTTCAGTTTTGGACTGATCTCTGCTGCATCCGGATCGTGCCGGACAGCGTCCACCAGTTCATAATTTCCGTCCAGATGATTAGCCGCTGCCGCCCGATGGCTGGCCTGGCAGAAATGGCAGTTGTTCCGGGTGGACACATAGGTGGCAATCATCTCCCGCTCGCCACTGCTGAGAGAATTGGGGCCGCGCATCAGCTCTTCCACCAGCGCACGCATGTGCACTGCTGTCTCCGGACGATAGGCGAAAGCGCTGGTGATTCCGGGAAGTCCTTCGGGCAGGGGAATATGTGGCATTGTTCGAAGATTGTGAGCTTTTCGGAGATGATAGCTCAATAGTGCAAATGGATTAGAAGTCCAGGCAAACTACCCGGCAACCACTCTTCTATCCGATAATTATGGTTTGTTCCACGACATCGAATTTTCCATTCAGAATGCCTTCTCCGCTTACCTCAAAACTCTTGAGGTAGAGGAGACGATCCAGATTGAGCAGCCGAAGGACTCCTCCTTTGGAGAGTTTGCGGTTCCCGTGTTTCATCTCGCGCGAAAACTGCGCAAGGCTCCTAAAGTCATTGCCGATGAGCTGGTGGCAGGGATCGGACCTATTCCCGGAGTGACTGCTCTTGAAGTTGCAGGGAACGGCTACATCAACATCCGTCTCGACCGGGGAGTACAAGGCAGCGTCTTGTTGCAGCAGAGTCCGGAAGCTGCAGCAAAATTCGGCAAGTTCATCGTCGAACATACGAATATCAATCCCAACAAGGCTGCCCATATCGGGCATCTGCGCAATGCCATTCTGGGAGATACGTTTGTGCGGATGTTGCGGGCAACTGGTCAGCCCGTTGAAGTGCAGAACTATATCGACAATACGGGCGTGCAGGTAGCCGATGTGGTCGTTGGATTTCATTTCTTCAAAAAGAAAACAGTGGCTGAGGTCGCTGCACTGGCAGCACAACCGAAGTTTGATTATTACTGCTGGGATCTGTACGCAAAAATCTCCGGCTACTATGCCGAGAACGATCAGGCCAAGGCCTGGCGGGCGGAAACCCTTCATGCCATTGAAGCAGGCGAGGGTGAGATCGCGGAGATGGGTCACATTGTGGCGAACTCCATTGTGGGATGCCATCTGCGGACCATGGCCCGGCTGGGGATCGTCTACGATGTCCTTCCGCGCGAAAGCGAAATTCTGCATCTCAAGTTCTGGGCCAGTGCGTTTGAACAACTAAAAGAACGCAATGCGATCTATTTCGAAACGGAAGGCAAGAACAAGGGCTGCTGGGTGATGCCAGCAGAAGCGTTTAAGGATAACGGGGGCGGGGAAGACGACAGTAAGGTGATTGTCCGTTCCAACGGAACCGTCACTTATGTCGGCAAGGACATGGCCTACCAGATGTGGAAGTTCGGCCTGCTGGGCAAGGATTTCTACTACAAGCCTCTGGAAGGTTTTGAGAGCGTCTGGGTATCCACTTCTGATCCGCAGGAAATTGGACTTGCGCCGAGTTTCGGAGGCGGAGCACGCGTCTATAACGTAATTGATTCGCGCCAGTCCTACCTGCAGGATGTGGTGGTGGCTGGTCTGAACGCACTCGGGTTTAAGGAAGCAGCGGACAATTCCATCCATTTCTCCTACGAGATGGTGGCTCTTTCACCCCGTACCTGTGTCGAACTGGGAATCGAACTCTCGGAAGAAGACAAGCGCCGTCCCTATGTCGAGGTTTCCGGACGCAAGGGTCTGGGTGTAAAAGCGGATGACCTCATCGACAAGCTGATTGATGTTGCCCTGGTGGAAGTGACTTCACGGCATACGGAAGATCCGGAAGAGGAGCGGCTGGAAGTCGCTACACAGATTGCCATCGGTGCCCTGCGCTACTTCATGCTGAAGTTCACCCGGAACACAGTGATCGCTTTTGACTTACAGGAGGCGCTCAGCTTTGAAGGCGAAACCGGACCCTACATCCAGTATTCAGCAGTGCGCGCCCGCTCCATCCTGAAAAAAGTTCCGGAAGCTCCCCAGCCTTCGGAAGAAGCGTTACGACAGGTTCTGGCAGATGAGGGTCTGTGGCAGTTCGCCCTGACGGTCTCACGTTCGCAAACAGCCATTGAAAAAGCAGTGGCATCCGGAGAACCATCTCACGTGGCGCGGTACGCCTTCCAGCTGGCCCAGGCATTTTCCGGTTTCTATCACGATTATCCTGTAGTCTCGGAAAAAGATACCGAAAAGCAATCCGTTCTCATCTGGCTGATTCACAGTTTTGTCAGGCAACTGGAATGGACTCTTCATGTTCTGGGCATTCCCGTGCCAAAATATATGTAGACGCGCAAATGAGCGACTATATACTTCTACAAGGTGTTACCCCTTCGGAGTTGCTCGAAAAGGTCAGCCAGTACGGGGAACCTTTCGGCTATCAGGAAGAGCGCGACGGTCTGATTGTTCATGACCTCACACCCGCTGTTGGCCAGGAAGCCACGCAATCCTCTTATGGAAGGGCAGAGTTTCTGCCCCATACCGATGCTGCATTTCTCCCGTTGGAAGAACGTCCGGCAAAGCTGGCATTACTGGGCCTAAATAATGATGCTCAATCCGCCACTCTGATCTACCGTTTGACGGATGTGCTTTCCCATCTGGATGAGACAACCATTGAGAAGCTGGAACAGCCTCTTTTTGAGCAGATACCCCCACTGACTTTTCAGAATAAACTTGGGTCCGAATCCCGCAAGGGGCACCGGATCCTGTCCCGGGATGAGAACGGGCAATTCGTTGTTGCTTATTCCGCACAGGGGACGCGGGGAGGCGAAGCTCCGGAAGTACTGGAAGCTTTCGAAGCCGCACTGCGAAAAACCACACCCATCCGGTTTGTAATCCAGCCCGAAGAACTTCTGATCTTTGACAACCTCCATTGCCTTCATGGACGTGAGGTGATTGTGGGTCCTCGTCATTTACAGCGCGTATATTTACGCTAGCGCGTTACACTAAAAGTACAATCCATGCCCAGTTTGAATTCATTCGGTTCAGCTGCCACGCTTGAGGTGCGTGGCAAGTCATATCAGATTTATCGCCTGGATGCCCTTGAAAAGGCCGGCTTTGATACAAAGAGAATCCCTTATTCCATCCGGGTTCTTCTGGAAAATCTGCTAAGGAACGAAGACGAGAAGACAGTCCGCCGTTCTGATATTGAGTATGTTGCTCGCTGGGCAAAGGAACCCGCTAACGAAATCAACTTCCGTCCGGCCCGTGTCCTGCTCCAGGACTTCACGGGTGTCCCGTGTGTGGTCGATCTGGCTGCCATGCGTGATGCGCTCCAGGAAATGGGTGCGGACCCCAAGCTGGCCAACCCGTTGATTCCTGTCGACCTGGTCATCGATCACTCAGTGCAGGTAGATAACTTCGGAACGAAAGATGCCTTTGATCTGAACGTCGCCATTGAATTCCAACGGAACCATGAGCGGTATGCGCTGCTGCGCTGGGCACAGTCGGCCTTCTCCAACTTCCGCGCCGTACCTCCGGGAACCGGAATCGTCCATCAGGTCAATCTGGAATATCTCGCCAGCGTGACGTTTGCCCGCGATGGTGTGGCATATCCTGACAGCTGTGTTGGTACAGACTCGCACACCACCATGATCAATGGTCTGGGTGTCGTGGGTTGGGGTGTGGGTGGAATTGAAGCGGAAGCTTGTATGCTGGGCCAGCCGATCTCCATGCTGCTGCCGGAAGTGATCGGCTTTAAACTGACCGGAAAACTGAGCCCCGGAACCACCGCAACTGATCTGGTGCTGACCGTCACCCAGATGCTGCGCAAGCGTGGTGTTGTCGGCAAGTTTGTCGAATTCTATGGTCCTGGTGTTCTGGATCTGCCACTGGCTGATCGTGCCACCATTGCCAACATGGCCCCTGAGTACGGAGCCACCATCGGTTTCTTCCCCATTGATGAACAGACTCTTGCATACATGCGTCTGTCCAACCGTCCGGAAGAAGTGATCGCGCTGACAGAAGCCTATGCCAAAGAGCAGGGAATCTTCCTCACTGCCGATTCACCGGATCCTGATTATACGGATACTTTGTCTCTGGATGTAAGCACTGTTGTTCCTTCACTGGCTGGTCCCAAGCGGCCACAGGATCGCATTGAACTGCCGAAGGTGAAGGACAACTTCAAAGAAGTTCTCAATGCCGAACCGAAATCCGTGCCTATCAACATGGCCGGGGAAGCCACTCAAGTGGCAGACGGAAGCGTTGTTATCGCAGCCATTACCAGCTGCACCAATACGTCCAATCCCAGTGTCATGATCGGTGCTGGTCTGCTGGCCAAAAAGGCAGTGGAGAAGGGCCTCCAGACTAAACCCTGGGTGAAGACATCCCTGGCTCCCGGTTCCAAAGTAGTTACCGATTATCTTCGGCTGGCTGGATTGCAGGAATCGCTTGATCAGCTTCGATTCAACTTGGTGGGATATGGTTGCACCACCTGTATTGGGAACTCTGGCCCGCTGCCGGAGCCTGTTTCCGAAGCTGTCGCCAATCACCAGTTGACCGTTGCTGCTGTTCTTTCCGGAAACCGCAACTTTGAAGGTCGTGTGAATGCACAGGTGAAGGCAAACTATCTCGCATCTCCTCCTCTGGTCGTTGCCTATGCCCTTGCCGGAACCGTTGAGCTTGACCTGGCCACTGAACCGCTGGGGACTGGAAAAGACGGACAGCCCGTCTATCTCAAGGACATCTGGCCTTCACGCGAAGAAGTGGAACAGTATGTCAGCCAGTTCGTGCGTGCAGAGACCTTCGACAAGGAATACAGCGACGTCTTTGCCGGTAACGAAATGTGGCGCAATATGAAGACTCCGACGGGAGATCTTTTCGCCTGGGATAATGAATCCACCTACATCCAGAAGCCCCCATACTTCGATGAGACGCTGGATCCCACTCTCCCCATTCCGGATGTCGCAGGAATGCGCGCACTGGCGGTGCTGGGTGATTCCATCACAACGGATCATATTTCCCCTGCCGGATCGTTCAAGAAGGATGTCCCTGCTGGACAGTATCTGACCAGCCTCGGAGTGGCTCCACAGGACTACAACGGCTACGGTGCACGTCGTGGAAACCATGAAGTCATGGTGCGCGGCACATTGGCCAATATCCGCCTGAAAAACCAGCTGGTTCCCGGAGTGGAAGGCGGCTACACTCGCCACTTCCCGGATGGAGAGCAGACCTGGATCTACGATGCCGCCATGCAGTATCAGGCTGAGAATGTTCCTCTCGTGATTCTGGCTGGAAAAGAGTATGGTTCCGGATCTTCCCGAGACTGGGCGGCAAAAGGTGTCATGCTGCTGGGTGTAAAGGTTGTGATTGCGGAAAGCTTTGAGCGCATTCACCGCTCCAATCTGGTCGGCATGGGCGTTCTGCCCTGCGAATTCGTCAATGGCGAAAACCGTGAGTCGCTGGGATTGACCGGAGAAGAGGTCTTCAGTATTCAGGGAGTAGCGGAAGCAGTTTCCGGAGACCACATTGCAACGGTGACTGCTGAAGGCGTAACCGGAACAAAAACCTTCAAGGTCAAGGTGAGAATCGATACTCCGGTGGAAGTGGAATACTTCCGCAGTGGTGGAATTCTGCCTTATGTGTTGCGGCAGGTAGCCAACAACGCCTCGGCAAAAGTCATCTAATCCAGTACACGGATAAATTCAGCGAGGATGCGAACATCCTCGCTTTCATCCAGTTCCCACGGCTGGAATTCCGGATTCAGGGGTTCCAGCCTGACTTTTCTCCCGACCACTCTTCCGTCTTCGTCATACTCTTTTGCGGATGTATATCGCTTGACGGTATACCGCTGCGAAGCATCGGAATAATTCTCCACCAGAACTTTACGTCCATCGCGCGATCCTGCTGGCTGGTAACGAAATACGCAGAGACTGCCATCCGGGATTTCCGGCTCCATTGATCGCCCGGTGACCTGTGCAATGAACATCTGGTCATCCACGTGGAGATCCTCCGGAACCTCCAGCCACTCTTCTGCTTCCTCAGCCACTGATTCCGGACTCATGGCATCGCCCCATGATCCAGCCGCAGCAGCAAGAGCGATACGGGGAAGATGTGTCTCATAACGCTGGATGTGAGCAGGAACATACTTGCGATAGAGACGTGTCAGCGTACGGTCCAGCGTGTCGATGGAAACAGGTTCGGGGTCGGAGAAGAGCAGGGAATTGGAGAGTGTGTCCTGTGCCCAGGACAGAAACTGATCGAGCTGCATCTCCTGTATTTTCTGCTCCAGATCTCTCTCGATCTCAACCATCACTTCAAGATCGTCTTCACTGGCGATCAAGTGGAAGTCGCGCCGAAACCGTAGTGTAGCCTCACCGGATTCTTCATCCCACACCATGACTCCGGATGTCTCTTCAGGACGGCCCGGAAGGACAACCTGAAAGAGCGAAAACTTTCCAGGTCGCAGTTGCAGGAGTGTGGACATTTCAGAGAAGCATATCGGCTACAGGTTGTGCGGGTAGTATCCTTTGCGCGCCCGGATCTTGACATAGGGGAAGCGGGGGACTTCTACGCGGATATTGCGGAATGTTTTTCCGGCATCGGTTGCATCCGGAGAATAACGCAGGATGTACTGTGTGGTGATTTCACCCGCCACATTGGCGACTGCCTCAAACAGACCCTGTGCAATGGCAGCAGCATAAGCTCCGGTCCCGACGGTCAGCGCAAAGTTACCGGCATCCTGTGGCTTGGAAAGATATCCGGAAACATCCTTGTAGACATTTTCCAGAGGATACTCGACACGCCCTCCGGTCTCTTCAGCCATGCGGACCAGATTCTTTTCACCCTCTGCGCCGAATCCGAATGCCGTGGTGGCAACACCATATATGGTGACCAGATTACGCTGAGCAAGCTCCAGCACTTCGTTCAGTGTCTTCTTGCTGGCGTTATCATGGCCGTCACCGACGATCACGATGATGCGGCGAGGTTCCACTGGTTCACCCTTGACCAGCGTACGGTTGGTACAGGAGATATAGACTGCATCGTAGAGAGCTGCACCGCCACCGGGCTTCATCTTGCGGACCTTTTCGAGAATCTTTTCAGAGTCGGTGGTGGTGTTCGCCAGAAGCTCTGCTTCCGTGGAATAACCGATCAGGTAGCCGGCATATTTTTCCTCACCGGGGAGCAGGGTATAGACCAGTTCTTCGAGAGCCTCCTGGAACTTCTTCCATTGCAGCCGATTGGTGTTTGACTGATCCACCAGGAAGCCGACAACAATCGGCTGATTCCGCTCCCGGGAAAAGTAGATGATCTTCTGCTGTTTGTTCTCGTCGTAGATGACAAAGTCCTGTTCATCCAGATCGCTGACAAACCTGCCTTTTTCGTCAGTTACCGTGACAGGAACAATAACTTCATTCACGCCTACCTGGATATCGGTGGGATTCTGAGCCGGTTGCTGAGCGAGAGCAACGGCTGGGAGTAGACTGACAAACTGACGGCGTTCCATGAAAATCTCTTAAAGCCCTATTATATGTTTCTCTGCGATGAAAACGTTGCGGGAAAAATCAGAAGTCTCATCTTTTCCTGAAGATCTGGTTGCGCAGAGCCGCACTGGTGCATATCCACCACTCCAGGATGATCCATTCTGCAGCAAAACCAAGCAAAATATAGGGTTATCTTTTGGAACCCGGACTGCACGGAAGCGGTCAAGGAGAATCCACATGAAAAGGGCACTCTACTGGTTCACCATTGTTTCCGTCGCCATCTTTCCGGGCTTTGCCCAGGAAGAGGAGGATGTTGCGGGAAAGGGAGTTGCCCGTCTCAGCCTGATCTCCGGCGATGTTTCGGTCCGCAGAGGGGACACCGGAGAGTGGGTTGCTGGCGCAGTGAATGGTCCGTTGGTGGAAGGAGATTACATTCAGGCCGGTGCAGGCAGCCGTGCGGAAATCCAGTTTGACTGGGCAAATCTGATCCGGCTTTCCTCAAATACGGAGGTCCGGTTGCCGCAACTGGAAAATGCCCGCTATCAGATCCAGCTGGCCCAGGGGACCGTGACGCTTTCTGCTGTGCGTGACAGCGATGCCCAGGTGGATGTGAATACTCCGAGTGTTTCGGTTCGTCCTGTGCGAAAAGGTCGTTACCGGATTGAAGTCCGGGATGATGCAGATGGACGTCCCGTTACGGAAGTGACCGTCCGATCCGGGGAAGTGGAAGTGTATTCTCCACAGGGAATCCAGAGACTCACGGCAGGCCGGGCAATTCAGATTCGGGGCGAGTTTTCCAGTCCCGAGTTTCAGAATGTCGCTGCCGTGCAGGTGGATGACTGGGATCGATGGAATGAAAGGCGGGACAAGGAATTGTTGCGATCCGCTTCCTATCAGCACACGCCACAGGGTGTCTATGGTGTGGAAGATCTGGATGGACACGGATCCTGGGTGGATTCTCCGCAATATGGTCGGGTGTGGGCTCCGGCGGTAGCTGCCGGATGGGCTCCTTACCAGAATGGCCGCTGGGCCTGGATGGATTACTATGGCTGGAGCTGGGTGAGCTATGACCCCTGGGGTTGGGCTCCATATCACTATGGACGCTGGTTCTGGAACGCCAATCGTTGGTGCTGGTGGCCGGGACAGCGAAGTGCCCGTACCTTCTGGCGTCCGGCTCTGGTGGCATGGGTCGGGTGGGGAAGTGGCGGAGTGGGAATGAGTGTCGGTGGAGGCTGGGGACGTGTGGGTTGGGTACCGCTGGCTCCCTACGAACGATTCCGTCCCTGGTACGGGCGAAACTGGTATGGCGGAAACCACAATCACACCACCATCATCAACAACATCAATGTGATGAACGTCTACCGGAACTCACGGGTCAATCATGGCGTGACCGTAGTGCAGGCACAGAGCTTTGGACGTGGAACCATGAACAGGGTCCGTCTGGAATCGAATGACCTGAACCGCGCGTATACATCCTATGGACGTTTACCGATGGTGCCGGATCGAGCGTCCACACATCTGAGTGACCGGGCAGTCAGTGGCAGCATGATCCAGAGTGGAAATGGAAACCGCCAGTTCTTCTCCCGCACGCCTGTCATGCAATCCAGACAGGTCAGCTTTGAGGAACAGCGGCAGGGCATTGAGCGGGTAAACCGACAGGCCTTTGGTGGAAGTCAAATTCCCCAGAACGGGTCTGCTATTCCGGGTGCAGGACGCAGCATGGCCGGGTCCGAAGTTCCCGGGAGAGGCCAGCGCGGTCCGAATGACGGACAGCGTGCTTCTTCTCCTGCCGATCGGAGTGGATGGAGAAGGATGGGTGAGCCTCGCCAGTCTGAGATGACCTCGCACGAAAACAGCACGGGCACGTCCCGAATGGATCGCATGACCGGAAGCAGCCGTATGGAAACACAGGGTGAGCGCCGGGGAGGCTGGCAGCGGTTTGGCGAGCCCAGAAATTCCACACAAAATGCATCTGTTCCACAAACCGGAGAGAACATAGGTGGTGGTGGCCGAAGTGGACGGGGTCCGGGAATGGATGCGAACAGACCATCTTCCGGACGGTCTTCGAATAGCTGGTCCCGGTTCGGTGAGTCACCGCAAAACGGATCGCCCGCGACAAGCAATAGTTTTGGACGTGGCAGCACCCGTATGGATCAAGACAACGGAAATGAAATCCGGGTGAACCCTCCTGTGGTCCGGGAACGGGGATTCGGCCGGGGCTCTTCTTCGGGAGCTACTGACAGAAGTTCAGCGCCACCAATGAGCCGTTCAGAAAGAATGAATTCCGGTGGGTTTGGTCGTGGTATGAGCGGATCAGAGATTCCGCGCAGCAGCATGCCATCCGGCAGAGATAACACGGACAGGGGCAATGGCGGAGGACGATCCATGTCGGCACCTCCATCTGCACCCAGAATGAGTCCAGGATCTGGTGGAGGAATGGGACGAGGTTCGGGATCACCATCCATGCGTGGTGGAGGATCTGCACCACCTTCAGGACCTTCAGGACCTTCCATGTCAGCGCCTTCACGGTCTTCTGGAGCACCAATGGGTGGAGGTTCCGGAAGGTCTGGTGGTTCTGGTCCATCAGGGAATCGCGGACCCGGCGGAGGGGGTGGTGGCAGAGGCCGTTAGACTTCTGTAATCTCTGCTCAACTGTAGTTTACATAATATGTGTTATCAGAAGTTATGAAAACTGAACGTGAAGCGTTATCATGAACGAAGCGTGACAGTAGATGAAGTCCTGAGTGAGCTGCGAAAGCACGCCGATCCTCGCAATGTGGAAGGTATGGCGCGGATGGGTATCAAAAGTACAAATGCGATTGGTGTGGCCACCCCTCAACTGAAGGCGATTGCCAAGAAGATCGGCTATGACCGTGAACTGGCCCAGAAACTCTGGAGCACCGGTTTACGGGAAGCCCGCTATGTAGCTGCCTTTATTGATGATCCGAAGCTGGTCACTCCTGGCCAGATGGACCGCTGGGCCCGTGATTTTGATTCATGGGACATTTGCGATGGTGTCTGTACCCATCTGTTTGTCCAGGCCCAGGGTGCATGGAAGAAAGCCTTCATGTGGCCCAAGCGGAAAGAAGAGTTTGTTCGGCGGGCCGGGTTTGTCATGATGGCCTCTCTGGCAGCACAGGAAGATGATTCCGAAGATTCTTTCTTCTTTCCCTGTTTTGCCCTGATTGCGGAATTTGCTTCCGACGAGCGGCCCCTGGTCAAAGAATCCATTACTCGTGCAATGCTTGAACTTGCTAAACGTAGCAAGGACTTGAGGGAACAAGTCAAACAAGTGGCTGAAGAATTGACGACACAGGAATCAGAATCGGCTCAATCTGTAGCCTCTGAGGTTCTGCGGGAGTTGAAAGAAAAGAAAGCTCCAGCCAAAAAGAAAACAGCTTCAAAGGCATAAGTCAGGAGATCTCAAGAGTTTTCCGGACTTTTTCCGGAACTTCCTTCGGATGCAGGATTTCCACCACGGTAAATCCTGCGGCCCGGCCACTGGTAATTCCTGCCTGGGAATCTTCCACCACAAGTGCATTTTTGACAGAAAGTCTATCTGCTGCCAGCAGATATGGGTCTGGTGCGGGTTTCAGATGCTCCACATCCCCTCCGTAGACAACAGTCTCGAGATAAGGTTTCAGTTGCAGGCGGTCCAGAATGGGTTCCACCTCCGTCTGTCCACTTGAAGTAACCACTGCAACCTTCAGATTTCGTGAAAGTTCGTGAATAAGCTCAAGTGTTTCCTGAGAAATCGGCGGATTCACCAGCATGGCATCCCGAAAAAGCTGTTTCTTGTGGGGATATTCGGCATAAACCGATTCAAAATCAGCAGGTGGATCAGAAAGTTCAACCAGAGTCTGAATCATGGCCCGGTCGGAAACACCAATGCAGTTCTTTTCATAGTATTCCCATGTCAAATCGAGTCCGAAGGGTTTCAGGATCTCCTGCCAGCAGCGGAAATGGATCGGCTCGGAATCGACCAGGACTCCGTCAAAATCAAACAGGACTGCTTCGTATGGACTCACTCTTTTACGGTAGCTGATTCAGGATCTGGATTTTGTTTCGAAGACACAAGAGAGAAGTCGCAGTTCCCTGCTCTTTTATCGCCCATTAAAGGCTGGCGCCTGTGGATATATTTTCATAAACTATTGGCAGAACAATGATTTCAATCGTTATCCCGATCCACAACGAAGAACCTTCGATCCTTCCCCTTTACGATCGGTTGACGGCTGTAATGGAAGAAATCCAGCAGTCGTACGAGTTGATTTTCATTGATGATGCCAGTTCGGATCGCAGTTTTGAACTCCTCTCCAACCTTGTCGAAATCGATTCCCGTCTCAAAGTCATTCGTTTGCGCCGGAACTTTGGACAGACGGCTGCACTGGCAGCAGGATTTGATGAAGCCAATGGTGAAGTGATTATCTCCATGGATGGAGACCTGCAGCATGCTCCGGAAGATATCCCAACACTTCTTGAAAAGTTGAATGAGGGATATGACATCGCAAGTGGATGGCGCAAGAACAGAGTGGATAACCTGGTTCTGCGCAAGATTCCTTCCCGCATTGCCAACTGGCTGATGGCCAAGGTTTCCGGTGTGGAACTGCATGACTTCGGTACGACGTTCAAAGCTTATCGATCTGAGATCCTGCAGGACGTAAAGTTGTATGGAGAGCTGCACCGTTTCATTCCTGCACTGGCCAGCTTTTATGGGGCACGAGTGATTGAAGTCCCCATTTCGAACATCGTGCGCCCAGCCGGACAGTCTCATTACGGTATTGGCCGGACGTTCCGTGTGATGTTCGATATCGTCACCATCAAGTTTCTGCTGACCTACTTTACCCGTCCGATGCACTTCTTCGGCAAGCTGGGATTGTTGGGTCTGCTTTCTGGTGGCCTGATCATGGTCTATCTTGCTGCCTTCAAGCTGCTGGGTGGAGAACTTGTCCAGGATCATGGTCCGCTGATGATTGCTGGTTCCCTGCTGTTGCTTTCCGGTCTGATGATGTTTTCAACAGGATTGCTGGGAGAGATCCTGATGCGTACCTACTTTGAAAGCCAGGGACGTCGCATCTATGCTGTGCGTGAAATCCGTTCACAGCGGGAAACCAAAGAGGCTGGGGGGACGCGGTGACGTTGCGTCAGACCAGCTCTCGTATTTTCTCTCCGCTTCTTCTCTCCACCGGACTTCTTTTCCTTCACCTCCCTCTTTCCGCACAGGACCCCGCTTCTGCTGATTTTTTTGAAAAATCCGTGCGGCCTGTATTGGTCGAAAACTGCCAGGGATGCCATAATCCAAAACTGAAACGCGCCGGGCTGGACCTGACGACGGGTGAAGGATTCTATAAAGGTGCGGATTCCGGCTTGCTCATTGATGCAGAACATCCGGAAAAAAGCCGCATCCTTGAAGCCACCAGCTATCTGGAACGGGTGAAGATGCCCCCTTCGGGCAAGCTGAAGGATCAGGATCTGGTGGCACTCAATGCATGGGTGAAAGCAGGAGCCGTCTGGCCGGGCGTTGATCCCCAGTTGATTGCAGATGCCAGGTCCCAGTCCTCGGATTCAGGCAAGAAATTCACCAACCGGCAGCAATCCTTCTGGTCCTTTCAGCTGAGAAAAACAGTCACTCCACCTTCTGTCCGGAACACATCCTGGATAAAAAATCCCATCGACCAGTTTGTGCTGGCAAAGCTGGAAGAAAAGGGCTATTCCCCTGCCCCGCCTGCGACAAAGACAGCTCTGCTGCGTCGTGCCACATTTGATCTGACAGGACTTCCCCCCACACAACAGGAGATCGCGGATTTTCTGGCTGATCATTCTCCGCAGGCTTTTGAAAAGGTAGTGAACCGGTTGCTGGCATCTCCCCGATATGGAGAACGCTGGGGCCGCCACTGGCTGGATGTCGCTCGTTATGCAGACTCCACCGGAGCCGATGAAGATCACCGGTATCCCGATGCCTGGCGTTACCGCGATTATGTCATCCAGGCATTCAATGAAGATCTTCCTTACAACCAGTTCGTCATGGAACAGATAGCGGGGGATCTGCTTCCGGCAGCCGATGGTGCAGAGGTGAACCAGCGCGGCATTATTGCCACCGGATTTCTGGCTGTTGGTCCTCGCCTGATTGCGGAACAGGACAAGAAGAAGATGTTCTACGATTTCGTGGATGAACAGATTGCCACCACATCCAGAGCATTCCTCGGACTCACGATTGACTGCGCCCGCTGTCACGATCACAAGTTCGATCCCATCCTGCAGAAGGACTATTACTCACTGGCCGCAATCTTCGCCTCGACCAAATCTTTTTCCCGGCTGGAAGGCACAGTCAGCCAGATGTATCGCCCGCCGCTGGTTCCGAAAGCTCTTTTCGAAAAGTGGGAGAAGGCTCAGCAAAAGATCACGGATAAAAATCGTGAGATCAACATGATTCATGACCAGCAGGCTTCGCTTCGTGCGGAGCGGCTGGAAGGTAATCTGGCCCGCTACATGTTGGCTACACGTACAGGAGCAAACACAGAGGGTCTGGATCCGAAGATTGTCCAGAAGTGGAAGGACTACTTCAACATCAATGACGTCCGGCCTCACCTGCAGCGTTGGGAAAATACATCCAAAGATGCCAGCTTGCAAGAAATTGCGCGCAGTTATCAGCAGGAGTTCCACAACAGTTATCTTGCATGGCGTACGGCATTTGAAAAATGGCAGAAGAGTGTCGCCAGTGCGCAGGCAAATGGGCTACCTGGCCCGGATAGTCCGTCTTTTGATGTCACCACCAATCGATTTTTCGAGGATGTTTTTCTGAAGAAGGACGGTCCTTTCGCATTACCAGCTTCTCAGAGAGAAACAACTTATCCGGACGAAGTCCGCTCTCAACTGAAACAGCTGAAAGCAGAACTTGCTGAGCTGAAAAAAGCATCTCCTCCCGAACCCGATTTTGCTACCGGAGTGGGAGAAGATGTCCCTGTAAAACAGAATCTCTTCATCCGTGGTGATGTGCATGCAGAAGGTGAAGAAGTCGCAAAGCAGTTCCCGGTCATCCTTGCCGGTTTTGACCAGACACCCATTACACAAGGCAGCGGACGACTGGAGCTTGCGAAATGGCTTACAGATCCCCGCAATCAGCTTGTGCCACGCGTCATGGTCAACCGTATCTGGCAGGGTCATTTCAGTGAAGGAATCGTCCGTACATCATCCAACTTTGGATTGCTGGGAGAACGACCCACTCATCCTGAACTGCTCGACTGGATGGCTCAGCAGTTCATCGACAACAACTGGTCCATCAAGAAAATGCACAAGCTGGTGATGCTCTCGAATGCTTATCAGATGTCGAGCCAGATCACGAAGGAAGCATTTGAAAAAGATCCCAATAATAAACTGCTCTCCCACTTTATGCGCCGTCGGCTGGATGTCGAGGAAATTCGTGACTCCATGCTGGCACTGGATATGTCGATTGATCTTGAAATGGGTGGCACTCTGCAGAAAGGAACCGGGACGGACGGAGAGAACTCAGCAGACCGCATGTCGATTGATCCGGCAACATCCAAACGGCGTACCGTATACATTCCACTCCGCCGATCCAACCTGCCGAGTCTTCTGAACCTGTTCGACTTTGGAGATGGCACCACGACCAATGAAGGACGTTCCCGCACCAATGTTGCGCCTCAGGCACTGTTTGTGATGAATTCTCCGTTTGTGAATGCACGGGCAAGCTCTCTTGCAGAACAGTCACGGCAGAAGGAACTGCCCGCAGTGATTCGGGAGGCGTTCATCCAGGTTCTGAACCGGCCAGCCAGCGAGGAAGAGGTTCAGGATCTGATTGAGTATGTGAAGGGCTTCAAGGGCGATTCAGCGTTTATGGGCCGCCGTAGTGTCTACAGAATTTTACTGGCTTCAAACGAGTTCATCTATGTCGATTGATCAGGATTGGCTGCGCAAGAAAGACCACCACAAAGACTCAGTGGAAAAGGCACTGCAGACCATGCACGCCCGTAAGATCATGACGCGTCGTGCCCTGCTGCGCCAGACTGCAGCAGGGTTTGGCACCCTTGGTCTTTCCAGCATGATGGCTCAGGCTGCATCGGCATCCAAAAACCCACTTGCCGTGAAGGAACCGCATTTCAAGCCGAAAGCCAAGCGAGTAATCTTTCTGTTCATGCACGGTGGACCTTCCTCAATCGATATATTTGATCCGAAACCAAAACTTGCTGAACTGAATGGAAAGCCACTTCCTTTCAAGCGTCCTCTGACCTTTGCGGAAGGAAAAATCGGTGGACTGATGAAGTCCCCGTGGGAGTTTAAGCAGTATGGACAATCCGGGATTCCGGTCTCCAGTCTCTTCCCGAATGTCGCCCAGTGTGTTGATGATATCTGTGTGGTGCGTTCCGTTGTCGGCGACAGCGTGGCCCATGGTGGCGCTTCCCTGCAGCTGCATACTGGCTCGAACACATTTACAAGACCCAGCATGGGGTCCTGGGTGGTCTATGGACTCGGAAGTGAAAACCAGAATCTTCCCGGATTCATCACCATCAAGCCTTCACTGGCGCATGGTGGCGCCAAGAACTGGTCCAGTGGATTCCTTCCTGCTGCCTACCAGGGAACCGCGATCGGGAATGCCGGCATCAAGCTGGATGATCTGGTGGAGCCCATCGAATACCTGACCAACAAGGGATATACACACGAACAGCAGCGATATGAGCTCGATATGCTGCAGAAGATGAACCGGGCTCACATGATGGATCGCGAGTTTGATCCTGAACTGGAAGGCCGGATCGAGGCATTCGAACTTGCTGCCCGCATGCAGACAGAAGCCCCGGAAGCTTTTGAAATTGACAAAGAGACCGAATCCACAAAGAAGCTCTACGGATACGACAAGCCGGAGACAAAGGACTTTGCCTGGCAGTGCATGATGGCACGCCGGCTGGTTGAGCGGGGTGTCCGGTTTGTCCAGTGCTCCCACAGCTACAAATGGGATCAGCACTCAGAGCTGGTCCGCATGCACACAAAGAATGCACGGGAAGTGGATCAACCGATCGCTGGCCTGCTCAAAGATCTGAAGTCACGTGGACTGCTGGAAGACACACTCGTCCTCTGGGGTGCTGAATTCGGACGTACGCCTGTCGCGGAGGGGGGGGATGGCCGCGATCATAATCCCTATGGATTTACGGTCTGGATGGCAGGTGGTGGCATCAAACCCGGTACGGTCTACGGTGCGACGGACGAGTTTGGGTATTACGCAGTGGAAGACCGGATGCATATTCATGACCTGCATGCGACCATGCTGCATCTGATGGGATTCAACCACGAACAGCTGACGTACTTCTTTGCGGGACGAAATTTCCGCCTGACGGATGTGGCGGGCAATGTTGCCCACAAGATTCTTGCGTAGAAAAGCACTATTTCAGAAATAGTACGTTAAGGTATTTGGTCGTTTATCCTGATGGCTGGAATAGTGCTCATCACACGCGCAGCAAGCAGATCCCAAAACTCCACGGCTCCAGAAGGGGTCCCAATGGCTGTTTGCTGACGCGACTCATCAAAAACGAGGTTGCTCGTTGTATACGCTACCTGAACGACACGGCTTGCACCAGTGTTTGGATGCCACAGGTGCACGGGGACACTTCCATTGCTGTAAGCAATCCACCCGGTTGTGCCAAGGACACTGATGGTCCGCACATAACCGGATAGACTTGGTGATTTTCGGATAGGTTTGTACGTGTGCAGGCCCCATTGATGAACGCGACTGTCTTGGCTACCCAAGTAGACGACCTGCCTGTCCAGATCCGTTGCAATAGGTCCGAATGTCATGAACTCACGAGTTTCGGTCAATCTTCCAATTAACCCACCCGACCGAAGATCCCAGACTCCAGGCCAGTGTCCAGCCCAAAGCACTTGACTATCTGTGATGAATTCGACATCACCCCATATCGAACTGCAACAAAACCGGTGAGTTGCTTTCCCGTTATGAAGTTCAACTGTCATGATGGCACCCTTACCATTAATAGTCAGTATGAAATGCCCATCTGAACTGAACCGCACTGAGCCATAGTTCTCAGTATCGTTTTGAACGGTGAGTGGCTTATCGGGGTGGGCTAGCGGAATGAGCCGGATGTTTCTGTCAGCAATGGCTAATAAACTGTCATCTGGAGAGAAGCGCAGGTCATTGAGTGTACCGATGGATTGGAAAGTTTGGCAAACTGGAATGCGGTTCCGGATGTCACACAAGTGGATTTGACCATTGGATGTGCCGCTTGCCATCCATTGTCCCGTGTCACTAATGGCAAGAACGCGAATGCTCGGCAACTCTACCCGCTTTGGAGTACTTTTCGCAAGGCCCCAAAGAATCACAATAAGTCCCGCAGCGGCGGCAAAAGTGAGAAGTTTCGGTCTTGGAGTCGGCAGCGGCATTAACTTTTCGTTGATACCTAGCCATAGACACTAGGATGCCTTCTTTCGTTCCGAAAGCTAACCAAGGTGATTTTAAATATTTCTGGGGCCAAACAGAATTACACCTGCGCCTAGGAGGCAAATAGCGGCACCGGTGATGTCCCAGCGGTCTGGCTTTGCACCTTCCACCAACCAGAGCCAGATCAGGGAGGAAAGGATATAAATCCCTCCATAGGCTGCATAAGCCCGCCCTGCGTTTTCTGCCGGGATCTTTGTCAAGGCAAGAGCGAAGAGAATCAGGGCAATTGTGCCGGGGATCGTCCACAGAGGACTCTTTCCCATCCGCAGCCATGCCCAGAAAGCAAAGCAGCCACCGATTTCACCGATGGCTGCAAGAATGTACCAGAGAAGAAATTCCATGCGGATCTCTCCCTGGTTATTCAGTATATTTTTTGAAGATCAGACTGCCGTTGGTGCCCCCGAATCCGAATGAGTTCGACAATGCGTATTCAATCTTCATTGCACGCTTCTCATTAGGAATGTAGTCAAGGTCACAACCTTCATCAGCATGATGCAGATTGATGGTCGGAGGCGCCACCTGATCCCGGATTGCCAGCACTGTGATGCCTGCTTCCAGTCCACCCGCCCCACCCAGAAGATGACCAGTCATGGATTTCGTGGAACTCACTGCCAGTTTATAGGCATGGTCACCGAAAGCACGCTTGATCGCCTGGGTTTCCATCTTGTCCCCTAACGGGGTGGACGTACCGTGGGCATTGATGTACTGGATTGTTTCCGGCTCCAGCTTTGCATCCTTGAGAGCATTTTTCATGACCCGGTAAGGGCCATCGCCATCTTCAGATGGTGCCGTGATATGGAATGCATCTCCGGACATCCCGTATCCGACAATCTCTGCCAGAATGGGGGCGCCACGACCTTTTGCACGTTCCAGCTCTTCCAGAATCAGGATGCCTGCGCCTTCGCCCTCTACAAATCCGTCACGATCCTTGTCCCAGGGCCTGCTGGCTTCCTGAGGCTGATCATTCCGGGTTGAGAGAGCACGCAGCGCTGCGAAACCGCCAATGCCCATGGGCGTAATGGCTGCTTCCGCACCGCCACAGATCATTGCTTCTGCATATCCATGCTGGATCAGCCGGAAGCTGTCTCCAATGGCATGCGCGCTGGTGGTACACGCCGTGGCCGTTGCGGAATTCGGCCCTTTGGCTCCGGTACGGATCGAAACATGCCCGGAGGCAAGATTCACGATTGTTGCCGGGATAAAGAAGGGAGAAATCTTTCCAGGGCCACCCTTGAGATACTTCTCATGCTCACGTTCGATGACTTCGAACCCGCCAATACCACTCCCGATATAAACGCCAACATCTTCAGCGTTTTCCGGAGTGATTTTTAAACCTGAATTTGCGACAGCCTCATCTGCAGCGGCAATACCGAACTGCATGAAGCGAGCCAGCTTTTTAATCTCTTTTTTCTCCACCCATTTCCCGGGATCAAAATTCTTCACTTCCCCGGCGATCTGACAATCAAATCCCGTGGTGTCAAAAAGAGTGATCCGGTCAATGCCGGATTTTCCAGCCAGGAGCGCTTCCCAGCACTCCTGGACATTGTTTCCAACGCAAGACACAAGTCCCACGCCAGTCACGACAACTCTACGAGCCACAATATTCTCCGTAGTTTGTGATGGTAATTGCGGTTTGAGTTGACTGGCCGCTATTTCTTACCGGAATGATCAGCGATGTATTGAATCGCGTCTCCAACTGTTTTCATTTTCTCGGCATCTTCGTCCGGGACTTCCAGTTTGAACTCTTCTTCAAACGCCATGACCAACTCGACAATGTCCAGTGAGTCTGCGCCCAAGTCATCGACAAAAGATGCGGTATTGTCTACTTGCGCTTCGTCGACACCTAACTGTTCGACGATAATCTGCTTTACTTTTAGTTCGACCTGCTCAGCGGCCATTCATCCTCCCAAAATTCTGAGTCTAACAGCAAAAAATTTATCTGACACCTGTAACCATTTTTCAGGTACCGGCACCTATACACTCAAATCCCCGTTACAAAGGCGGGCATCACCACCCCAAATCCCGATGCCCGCCGCCCCAACATCATTACAAAATTACGTTCCTGATTCATCAAACATTCCGTCAAACAGAATGCTGGTCAGATAACGCTCTCCTGCATCCGGCAGGACGACAACAATTGTCTTCCCTTTCATTTCCGGTTGCTGGGCCAGCCGCACAGCTGCGGTGGCAGCAGCTCCGCAGGAAATTCCACACAGAATCCCTTCTTCCCGCGCCAGGCGACGAGCCATCTCCACGGCTTCTTCATTGGTCACCTGTTCCACCTGATCCACTACAGACAGATCCAGCGTCTCCGGAATAAATCCGGCACCGATTCCCTGAATCTTGTGGGGACCGGGCTGCAGCGGCTGCTTGTTCAGTGCCTGCGCGATCACTGGTGATGCAGTGGGTTCCACGGCTACTGATAAAATCGGCTTCTTCTTTTCGTTCTTGATATAGCGGGATACACCGGTGATGGTTCCACCGGTTCCTACTCCGGCAACCAGTACATCTACTTCCCCATTGGTGTCATCCCAGATTTCCGGTCCTGTGGTTTTGAAATGAATGTCCGGATTCGCAGGATTTTTGAACTGTTGCAGCAGAACATACTGATCGGGGTCAGTGCTGGCAATCCGCTCAGCCTCTTCGATTGCAGCTTTCATGCCACCAGCCCCTGGAGTCAGAACCAGTTTTGCTCCAAATGCCTTCAATACCTTGCGACGTTCAATCGACATCGTCTCGGGCATCGTCAGCGTGATGGGATATCCACGTGCAGCAGCGACAAAGGCAAGAGCAATCCCTGTGTTTCCACTCGTGGGCTCAATCAGCTCTTTTCCGGGCTTGAGTGCTCCACTTTCTTCAGCAGCCCAGATCATGGCAGCACCAATACGGCATTTCACGGAATAGGCCGGATTCCGTCCTTCAATCTTTGCCAGAACTGTCGCATGTGCTCCCGCAGTAACACGATTCAGTTTGACCAGTGGCGTACGCCCAATAGATAAGGAATTGTCGTTGTAATACATGCGAAATCTCCTGCTTAAATGTCCCAGTTGGGGATATAACGGCTTTGTGATTCTTTCCATGACCGAACCAGATCTTCAATCGTCGTCTTGTCGATCACTTCAGAAACTGCTGTATCTACCCTGTCCCATAAATCGCTGAACGGAGTGTCTTTCCGATGCTTCTTCCGGGATTTTATTCCTTCAATGAACCGAATCACATCTCCTACAGGAATCGATGCAGCCGAACGGGCCAGCAGATAACCACCTTCGGCACCTCGTTTGGAATCAACGAAACCACCCTGCTTCAAGCTTGCCAGAATCAATTCCAGAAATTTTTGAGGAATTTTCTGCCGACGTGCAATGTCCGCAATCTTGATCGGAGACGCGCTGTTTTGCGAAGCAAGATCAAAAAGTGCCGAGAGTGCGTATTCACCTTTGAGCGATATATTCATTCAGCCGGAACCATAGTGAGGTTACTTAATTTTACTAAGGTCCGTCAAATCAATGCTTGGACCCCTCTGGATTTTATGGTAACCATAGTTAATATTGTTAGGGAAACTATAGATCACACGTGTCGGCGGATTCAGGACATAGTTTTGGTTCTTCCCATGTCCCGGTAACGGCTGCCCGGGGCTGGAGGCGATTCCTTGCGTTTTCCGGTCCAGCCTATCTGGTCAGTGTCGGATATATGGACCCAGGAAACTGGGCGACCGACATCGAGGGTGGTGCGCGTTTCGGATATAAATTGCTGTGGGTATTGGTTTTATCCAATATCATGGCGATTCTGCTGCAATCCCTCTCCGCAAAGCTGGGAATTGCCACCGGGCGTGATCTGGCACAAAGCTGTCGGGACCGATATCCTCTTCCAGTCAACTACGCACTGTGGTTCCTCTGTGAAATAGCCATTGCTGCCTGCGATCTGGCTGAAGTGTTGGGAGCCGCCATCGCGCTGAACCTGCTGTTTGGCTTGCCTCTCATTGCCGGAGTGCTGATCGCCGCGCTGGATACACTGCTGGTACTCTCTTTATCCCGGTACGGAATCAAGGTGCTGGAACGGGTGATTCTCGCCATGGTGCTGGTGATCGGAGTCTGTTTTGCCATTCAGATCTTCATGGTGAAACCCGACATGGTGGAAGTTGCCAAAGGTCTGGTTCCTTCTTCTCTGGGAGATGGTGCTCTCTATATCGCTATCGGGATGTTAGGGGCCACTGTGATGCCGCATAACCTGTACCTCCATTCATCGCTAGTACAGACCCGCTCTATCGGAAAGTCGATGGCCTCCCGCAAAGAAGCAAACTGGTATAACTTTCTGGACTCAGCTATCGCCCTCAATGCCGCCCTGCTGGTGAATGGGGGACTGCTGATCCTGTCCGCTGCTGTTTTTTATAAGCACGGCGTAGTGGTTACGGAAATCCAGCAAGCTCACGAGATGCTGACTCCGCTGGTGGGAACCACTCTCGCCAGCATGCTGTTTGCGATTGCCCTGCTGGCCAGTGGACAATCTTCCACCATCACAGGAACCATGGCCGGACAGATTGTCATGGAGGGATTCCTGAACCTCCGTATGCGGCCCTGGCTGCGACGTCTGATCACCCGCCTGATTGCGATCATTCCGGCCATTGCCACCATCCACTACATGGGTGAAGCCGCCACCATGCAGCTATTGATCCTCAGCCAGGTAATCCTGAGTATCCAGCTTCCTTTTGCGATTATTCCCCTGATCCAGTTCACCAGCGATGGTAAATCCATGGGAGCCCTTTCAAATTCCCGCTGGATGAACGTGTTTTCCTGGCTTACCGCGGGGCTGATTGTCGCCCTGAATCTCTGGCTGGCATTCCAGACACTCACCGGCTGGATCGCCATCGCGATTTCCCTGCCTCTGGGAGTGTTGCTGGTCTACATCACAATCGAACCCTGGATTCGCCGTCATCAACTTCGCGATGGAATATCGGTTCTGCCACCGGCTCCTGTTCCGGCAACGGAAAGCGCGCTGGAATATCATTCGATTCTGGTTCCGCTGGATCATAGCTCGCTCGATGGAGTGGCACTCACGCATGCCCGAGCTTTTGCCAAACAGCATGGAGCAACCATCCTGCTGCTGCATGTGGAAGAGGGAGTTGCCAGTCAGGTTCATGGAGCCATGGCCGAAACAGCCGAAGAAAAAGAAGGTGAGCAGTATCTCCGCCAGATCCGGGAAACTCTGGCTGCTGAAGGGATTGATGTGGAATCCCATGTCGAATTTGCTTCCAGTCCACGTCAGGCCATTGTGCGGTTTGCCCGTCAGCGCAGACCGGATCTGATCATCATGGGGGCTCATGGACACACAGGACTGAAGGATCTGGTCTTTGGATCGACCATTAATTCTGTGCGTCACCAACTGGATATTCCTGTTCTGGTGGTTCGTCAGAAAAACTGATCTGTGCAAATGACGACACATGCTGTGTCGCACAGACACGCCATAGTATCCCCCAAAGAAAATAAACTATTTATTTTCAATGCGTACATGATGGAAACTCTCTTGCCATAATAGAGAGTGTGAGACTCCGCTCAGTTTTGGCACTCTGCTTCTGCATAGTAGCCATCTCTGCATCCACTCTCCAGAAACTCACGCTGGAACAGATGACAGAGAAATCGACGGATGTTGTCCTTGCCAAAGTTTCCCAATGTGCTCCAGAGAAAAAGGGAAAGCTGGTCTTCACTACCTGTAGCCTGGATGTGGCTGAGCGGTGGAAGACGTCCTCCGATCATCACGCAAGCAAGGTTTCCCTTCCTGGTGGCTCTTTTCAGGGAACCCACCAACAGTTTTCCGGTGTTCCTGTCATCAAGCCAGATACGCATTATGTCTTCTTTCTGTGGACAGGCCCAAGTGGCATGACTCAGATCATAGGCCTCTCCCAGGGAGCCATCGCCATCGAGAAGAGCCGCGAGGGCGTCAGCCTGGCGGTTCGCACGCCGACCCGCAGCCGATTACTAAGTACTCACGGAAAAGCTGTATGGGATGAGGGTGTGGATCTTCAACTGGAAGAGTTACGCAGAATTGTCCGGAAGGTAGTGTCTCGCTGATATGCGCCGCTGGGTTTTTCTGCTTCTGATTGCACTTGCTGTATCATCACTTGCCCCGGCGTATTTTCATTTCATCCATTACCAGCATCAGGAAGGGCGGTATGTTTCCATCCCGCGCAAGTTTGATCTTTCCGCACTTCCCAACCGGACTGTCAGTTACTTCATCCATGGAACTCCGGCTCAGTTTGCAGAAGAGGATTCCTTCCCTGCACTTGTCAGCCAGATCCAGTTGGCCGCGCGACAGTGGAATGATGTAGATACTTCCGCCCTGCGGGTCCAGTTCGGTGGGTTTGCGACAGAAAAAGAAGGCCAGTCCACTCCTGCCATCGACATTCTTTTTGCGGAGATTCCACCGGGTGTAATTGCGTATGGTGGTCCCACACAACCAACGAATCTGGACCTTTCCGCTGATGGGCAGTTCTACCCCATCACCCGGTCGCAGGTGGTTCTTCCCGTCAACATGGAAGAGTTTTCCAGCTTTGAAGAATCATTCTTCCTCACCATTGTTCATGAACTGGGACATGCGCTGGGCCTGCAACATACCTTGACGAACAGTGTCATGTCGACATCGCTGACACGTTCACAATCCAAGGCCAGCACCTTAGGACCGGATGACATTGCAGGAATTTCCCTGCTCTATCCCACTCCGGCATTCCGGACTTCACTGGGTACAGTCACGGGTCGAGTGGTGGCGGGAGAAAACGGAGTGCCTCTGTCCAGTGTAGTGGCCATCTCCAAACGGGGCTATGCGATCAGCGCGCTGACGGCGCCGGATGGAACCTACCAGATCCAGGGTATTCCTCCAGGCGATTACGCTTTCTATGTGAATCCCCTGCCTCCGCCGCAGTTTGGAGAAGAAACACCTGCCAATATCCAGTTTCCGTTAGGACTGGATGGCAATCATGTCCAGCCTGCTCCGTCCTTTGACGTTCTGTTCTGGCCGGGAACCCGGAACCATGCAGAAGCGCAGTTTCTGCCCGTCACGGCCAGTGCTTCCCTTGATGGCGTTGACTTCCATGTCTCCTACCGTGCAGAGCCGCTAAAGCTCTACAACACGCTGACCTACAGTTTTCCGGGATCAGTAGCGGTACGTCCGGCTCATGTAAACCTCAATGGAAATCGCCACTTTATCGTGGCCACCGGAAAAGGCCTCATGCATGAGGATCAACCCTTCCCCGGACTTCAGGCAGGAGTATTGGGGAATGATACGGGGATCAGTTCCATCTCCCGCTATTTCACCGACTACATCCAGTTGGATCTTCAATACACGGAAAGCACCACTCCCGGGAAAAAACACCTGGTCTTCTCGACTGGAAGTGAGGTTTACGTCTCGCCTGGTTCTCTGACACTGACAACCGATCAGCCTCCACATCTTACAGAAGTTACTGCTCTGGAAAATCAGGATTTGCAACTTCAGGGAGAGAACATTTCTGCCGGAACAGTTGTATTCTTCGATGGCGTCCCGGCAACAGTACGCAGTCATCAGGAAGAGGGCGAAGAGACAGCCCGGTTGATTGTGACGCCTCCGCCTGCGCCCCATGGGCATCGGTCCCGGATCGTGGCCTATAACGGAGATGGACAAAACTCTCTTTTCCTGGACGGTGAAAAGCCACTGGCCTTTGAACTTGCCGCCTCAGAGGTTCAGCCTTCCCTGCTGATCCATCCACAAGTCCTTCATCAGGGCGATTCACGCTTCCTTGAAATTCATGGAACCAATACTAATTTCCGTGAAGGACAGGTTTCGGTCGGCTTTGGAACTTCAGACATTGTGGTGAAGAAGCTGTGGGTTCGTTCGGCAACTCACATCATCATGCAGGTTTATGTTTCGCCTCAGGCCGAACTCGCATTCCTCGACGTCACCCTCACCAACGGACTCCAACAGATTCACCAGCCAGCATCCATGCGGATTGATCCTTACCAGCCGGACCGGATTACCGTGCAGTTCCCTGAAGCAAATCCGTTCACTGGAATTGGACATGCTGTTGCTGGCGGAACACTGCTGGTCGCCCTGAATGACCTGCAAGGCGAGACGCCCGTGTTCTTCATTGGAGATCAGAACAGCCCTGCAGTGATCCAGAACTTTGAACGGCTGGAATCCGGCGCGTATGCGCTGCAGATTCCTGCGGATCTTGCTCCCGGCCCTGTGTCACTTGCTGTCCATGCAGGGAACCGGACCTCCGACTGGCAGTTGATTGAAATTGATCTTCCTGCCCCGGAAATCTCTTTCTGGAAACCGGAAGAACCCGACACCGTTTCGCTGGAAGAAGAGAAATCGAGATCCATTGAACCGTATCCAGCAAAGCCAGGGGAAACCATCACCCTGCTGCTGACCGGGGAGTTAAAGCCCATTGCGCCTTTCCAGAAGGTCTGGGTGACCGTCCGGGTGGGTGAAGTGGAACACCTTGCTTCCCTTCAGGGAAATCGTGTGAGCTTTACTCTGTTGCCATCTGTTGGAGAAGGTGAGTATCCACTCAGTCTGTATCTCGATGGTCGGTTGATGGGGACGCTGCCGTTAGTGGTTGTTGGGCAGTAAATTTCAGAGACGCATAACAAATGAAGACGAAGAGTCTCTCTCTTTACTCTGCGGACTGTTTTTCAAAAACAATTTCTACATCCCGCCACTGTTTTTCAAAAATTTCAACACGATCACATTCGGGACATACAATCACCAATTTTTTATCATTTTCCCAATGAATCGTAAGATCGGATTTTCTTGCTCTGAAAACAATTTCACTGCTTTCATTCCACCAATATTCATCCAGATCCGTCATTTGAACGACAACATCAAAGGATGTTGTTGCACCACAATTTCTGGTATATGCGAATGCAGATACAGTACCTTGGGGATTTAAAACATTAGCAATATTAGTGCCGCCACACATGCCGCACCCATTCGAAAAAAATACACTGACCAAAACACTAATGGTGTTTAGTTTTTGAATGTTTAATAACACCTTTTATCAAGAGATGTAACAATCGCTACTTCCCCTTACTCAACTTCCGGAAATACTCAGCCACTGCATTCGAATACCCTTGAGGCACCTTATCTGATGTCCCGGTCCGGGCGACTCCCGGTTCACTGGCATCCAGTTCCCGGCGGAGTTGCAGTTCCAGTTGTTCCAGTGCCGGAAGCACCTGCGCACGCATCTTATCCACCAGTTGCGGATTGCCGGGGAAACGGGAAGGATCAATTCCCTGCATTTCACGAATCACCCGTTCCACTTCCTGACGCGACTCGGGGGAATCCGAAAGTTCACGACGCATCTCTCTCAGGTCACGCAGACCATCCGAGAATGCCCGCTGCATCTGGCCGGTATTGACCTGATTGCGGCCTTGAGGAGCGCTTCCCTGCACATTCGGCTGATTGCCGGAGTTCATGGAGCTATAGCCAGGAGACTGACGATCTCCGCCGCCACCACGCTGGCCTTCCTGTCCCTGCTGACCCTGCATGCCTTGCTGCCCTTGTTGGCCACCCTGGCCCTGTTGTCCTTGCTGTCCCCCCTGAGCCTGTTGCTGTCCGGATTGTCCTTGTCCGAGTTGACCCTGCTGGCCGGGCTGTTGCCCTCCGGCTTGCTGACCGTTTTGCGATCCAGCCTGATTTCCACTCTGATCTCCGCCCCGGGAGGCCTGATCCAGTTGACGGCGCAGTTCTTCCAGTTGGGACAAGGCACGTTCCATGCCTTCACCCTGCGGGCCATTTCCCTGCCCGGCCTGCGCTGCTTCCTTCACCTGTTCACTCAGCTTGTCGAGCGCATTGGTCACAGGAGCTTCGCGCACCCATGCCAGCGGACCCAGCCCACGACGCAGCCATTCTGTCATGTACTTCATCCGCATGCCGACTTCTTCTGCCTGTGCCTCGCCCAGTGCCTGACGCAGTTTGCTGGATGTGGCGCGTTGTCCAGGATTATTGCGGATTGCGGACTGGATATCTTTTTCCAGACGCTCATACTCTTCCATCAGGCGGGTCTTTTCCTGGGAAAGCTGTTCGTTCTGCTGACGGGTCTGCTGACGCATCAGCTGTTCCTGCTGTGCTCGCGTCTGCCCCTGTCCAAAGCGATTGCGTAACTGTTCGGCAAATTGCCGTTGTTCCTGTGCCAGGCTCTCTGCACGGCGGGCAAGATCATTCAGTTGGGAGGAACCCTGTTCCCGGCGCATGCCACCCAGAAGGTCTTTGGCATCGGAAAGCCTTTCCGCCGCACGTCGGGTTTCCGCACTGTTCTGCTGACCGCCCTGATTCGCCCGGCGCATATCTTCCGTCGCCTGCGCCAGTTGATCCAGCGCTTTCTGGATACGTGGGTCCACCTGCTGCTGCGAACGGGAATTCTGATTCATCCGCATCTGGGCCATCCGCTGCTCTGCCGACATTTTCTTCTGTGCTTGTTGCTGCTGCTGGCCGCTTTGTCCGGATTGCTGCCCAGTCTGTCCGGATTGAGAGGATGCAGACTGAGACTGTCCACTCTGTCCCTGGCTCTGTTGTCCTTGCTGACTTTGCTGGCTCCCCTGTTGCTGCTGATTTCCACTCAGCTGTTGCAGCTGCTTCTGCAGCTCTTCTGCTTCTTTGAGTAACTGTTCCTGCTGCCAGCGACGTTCCGGTGTCTGGCGATTATTCTGATTCTGCTGCTGAGCCAGTTCCTGCTGACGACGGGATAACTGCTCCAGCTTCTTCAGTGCTTCATCGATATCCTGCTGCTGATTGCCACTGCGGGAGGCCTGCTGCTGGCTGGTTTCGTACTGATTCTTCTCAGTATCGAGTTCCAGATCGAACAGCGATTCCAGATCCCGCCCGCCGGAGTTTCCGCCTCCGCCACCACCCTGTTGTCCATAGGCGACCTGAATCTCCCGGAAACGAGCTTCCGCCCGCAGCAGATGCTGCAAGGCCTGTTGTTCATGAGGCAATGCGTCTTTCCACTTGAGGTCCTTCAGATTTTCGGCTGCGGGTCCCATGGCTTTGGCCGCTGCTTCCATATCTTTGGCGAATGCCGCAAAGGCATCCGTTGCTCCGCCAACCTTCCGGGCTTTCATTCGTTGAGCCAGGGACAGAGCCTGCATCTGCAGTTTGGTCTGAATCTCATTCAGAAACTGTGCATCTTCCTGCGCACGCTTTTTGTTGCCGGACTTGTCGCGGATTCCATTCCAGGTGGCAGCAATGATCTCCTTCTGCCGCTGGGCAATCTGGTCCTGCCCATCCTCGCCACCTTCTCCGGGCATTCCACCACCGGATTGCTGGGACTGGGAATACTCCCGTTCAAATGGCTGTGCTTCCAGAAAATAAATGTCAGTCTGAGTCGTCGTGCGGGCATCCTTTGCAGTTGCATACACACTGATGATGTCTCCCGGAATCAGCTTGAACTCTTCCAGTGAAATGGTTTTCCGTTCCGTTGCGGATTTTGATCCGCGCTGCTGCAGAAGATTGATCTTCTTCTCTTCACCTCCATTGACGGAGTAATGAAGGGTAACTTCGCTGAGTCCGAAATCATCATCAGCCGATGCCTCAAGCGTGACTTCCTCAATCGGGCTGACTTTGAGATCCCGCCCCGGACGCGAAAGTTTGATCGTGGGCTCACGCTCTTCCTGCGCTTCAATGAAGTAATCATCCGTCACACGGACCTGACGGGACTGCTCGGTCGAAACCAGGTGATAGGTGCCATCCTTCTGAATGGTGACGCGCGCGACAGAAAGATTCGGATTCTCCTGTTGCTTCAGGGTGATGGTATTTCCGTTATCCAATACCAGGGATCCATTGGTCAGAGGTTTGTCGGTTTCGATCAGAAGATCCGCTTCAGTGCCTTCCAGGGCACGCAGATCTCCTCCCGGATCTTCGACTGCTGGCTTCAATCCCGTCCATTTGGGGTAGTTGTAGGTCACATGAATCCGCTTGACGGACGGAAGATCCACCACATTCAACCGGAACTGTGGTGAACGGACCTGTCCGGATTCAACGTAGTATTCGACATCCTCAGGAACAGAGGACAACAGAAACTCAAAACCCATTCCATTCTGCGAAGGAAGCATCTGCACTTCTTCCCATTTGGTCGCTGCACCATAGCGTGCTTTTAATGTCGCTTTGCCGGTACGGAATCCTACCAGATTGGCAGTGATCAGCTGATCGGACCGGCGGCGGATGGTCTGGTCTCCCGGAGTGACCTGAATATCGTAGAAAGTTTCGCCAACTTTGGGCGTAGCTCCCCAGAGAAGAGAAGCTCCATGCCCCATATAGCCCGGACCTGCCAGAATGAGCCAGCCCAGAATTCCAGCCGCCACCGCAGCAGTGCCACTGAATCCGAGAATTTTTGTACTGGGAATCACCTGAGACGGTTCAATCGATTGCGCAGTCTGCAAAGTGTCGCGCGCCAGCAGATTCAGGAGAGGAGAAGACTCGCTTTCGATACACGTCACCAGACGCTGATTGAGTGCTGCATTTTCCTCTTCCACTTTTCTTGCCGCACGGCGCTGGTTGACAGCAAGGACAGGGGCAATGATTCCAAATGCTACAGCAAAGGCAATGATCAGAAAGAGAAGAATGCGGGACCAGGCAATGCTGGTGTCAGAAAAAGCAAAGTAATTGGCAATCAGGACAAGGGTGATAGTTGCTACCAGCGCGCAGAGTGCCGCAATGGCAGCTCCCCGCAGAAGAGCACTGGCCAGCATCCGCCGCCGGACACGATCCAGATACTCATGAAGTTGATCAAGGGGATTCATTGCTTCTCCTTCTCACTCCTTTCCTTCCATCATTACGCATTCTCCGGTTCCAGGTGCCTGCTGGCCACAAATGACTCCAGCAGAACAGTGAGCAGAAGCAGCACAGCGAGATACCACCAGAGGCTGAATGGCTTCTCTCCTGCTTCTGCCACTCCGCCTTTCTCTGCGGAATCACCTGTCTTCGCCCACAGATCCAGCGTCTCTTTCTCAACGGGAGACAGTGCCGACTCAGCGCGGTCTGCATTGACGGCCACCAGTTCCCGGCGTCCATTTTGCCGCCCGATCTCGTAATAGCCTTCACTGGTCACCCGGACATTCCTGGCCACAGTTGATTCCTGCAGATCCAGTACACGTTGTCCTTTGGGATCCAGCACCTCGATGGGAGACTTGTCCTGTGAATCAGCGCTTCGGAGTTCGACAAAAGAATCCGCGATGACAGTCGCCGGACGGGTTTCCACCTGCGCCAGATAACGTGCAGTCTGCTCCACAAATGGAACAAAGCTGGGACTCAGCGGGAAATCATTGGCCAGATTGTCCAGAGTGGACGTAAACACGAGCACACGCCCATCACCGCTGCGAACATCCAGCAGCAATGGTGTTCCATCGTTCAGTCGTCCTGCAACCGCTGCATTCCCTGCATCCACAGCGATTGCCTGGTAGAACCGTACACCATCCCATCGGTTTGCTCTTGCCACGGAAGGATGTGCCTGGTCCATTCCGGCAGGAGAGAAGAATCTTTCAGCCGAGCGGGAGGCGTACAGGGTATTCGTGATCTTGAGATTTGTCAGAGGCACTGATCCGCGACTGGCAGCCGAAGCTCCCAACGCCACCAGAACTCCGCCTCCGTTATTTATATATCTCTGGAGTGACGCTTCCAGCCCCTGTGGAAGGGATGAAACATCGCTCAGGATGACAAAGGCATATTTGGATGGATCTGCATTTGCGGCCTGTGCAGCGGACATGGCATCCAGTGCGAACAGATTCTCTGCCGCCGCCTCCAGAGCAGTACGAACATACGTTGCCGACCGGGGACGTCCTGCTTCATGGATCAACAACACCCGCCGGGGATCTGCCCGTTCCATAGCAAAGCGGAAGGTGTTGTCTCCCGGCAGAGTATCCTGTGATTCCAGTCGCACTTCTCCACGATTCCATCCATAGGAAAGATCAAAACCGGAAAACTCGACAGTTGCACGTCCGTTTTCCGGAAGAGTCACCTGCTTCGACTGGATATTCTTTCCGTTAAACAGCAACTGGACATTTTGCGGTCCGGAGGGAGTTTCATTTCCACCGATGGTTGCCGTCAGGCGTACTTTCTTCGGGTCGGAAACTACAGAAGGAGCAATGACAGTTTCCACGAAGTAATTCGGACTTGCCTGGGTAGCCAGCGGATGCAGAATCAACGATGCGTCTTCCGGCAGGGAAAGTTCAGCAAATGAAGACGGCATGGATGTCCGCTGGAAATCGCTGAACACATGCGTAGTGATCGGAATTTTTCGGGCATCGGAGATGGCTTTTACGGATCGAGCCACTTCAGTCAGAGAACTTCTTCCGCTTCCGGGCTGAATACTCTGGATGGCCGCCACAAGTTCGGCTTTATCGATGGCGGGCTGCGTCAGCAACTGGGAACTTCCGGCAAATGACAAGACTTGTGCCGTAGCACCGGAAGGCATGCGATTCACTTCCGCAATGGCATCCTGCTTCGCCCGTTCCAGTGCATTATTGGCATTCATCGAATAGGAGTTATCGATGAGAAAGAGGATGTATTCCGGTGTATTCGACCCTGCAAAGTGTCGCTTGATGAACGGGTTTGCAAACAGCAAGGCCAGCAGAATCAGGATCAGCGCTCGCAGTGCAAACAGCAGACGATATTTCAGTCGCCTCTGTCGGACAGATGTTTCTGTCCGACGCTCAAAGAACTGGAGCGACGGAAACTTTTGCGGGTCGATCTTGTGTTGTTGCAGCAGATGCAGGTAGACAGGTAAACCTACAGCAAGAACTCCGGCGAGAAAGAGTGGTGCAAAGAATCCCATCAGACCCTTCCCTGCCGGATTGCCAGATATTGACGGAGCGCTGCGTCCAGTGGCTGATCCGTCCGCATGAACTGATATCCGATTCCTGCTTTTTGGGCACTCTTCTTCAATGCTTCGATATGCGCATCCCGCTTTGCCGGATACTCCTGACGCGCATACTCAGGAGTCACTTCCATTTCGTCACCCGTCTCCATGTCCACAAGAATGACGGGTCCCTTGAACCGCGGCTCCCATTCATCCGGATCAAGAATATGGAAGAGAACTACTTCACTGCCCCTTCCCCGCAAAGGAGCGATGTGTCTGACCGTCTCTTCCGGATCACCATAAAAATCTGAGATCACGACATAGAATCCACGTCGTCTCAGATACTCCTGTACATGCGTGAACGGCTTCTGAAAATTTGTACGTCCCTTGGGTTCCGCCTGGTTCAGCGCATGCAGAACACGCATCAGTTGTCCCTGTCGGGAGGAAGCATGCGTATAGGTTGCCACCTCTTCGTCGAAAACCAGAAGTCCCGTGGCATCCCGCTGTTGTGATGACAGATAAGCCAGAGAGGCTGCGAGAAAGCGGGCGTAATCAAACTTCCGGATGACACGACCATAGGACATCCCGATGCTGGCATCCAGAATCAGCGTCATCTGCGTATTTGTTTCGCCGTGGTAGCGCTTGAGATAAGCACGCTCCGTACGGGCATAGACATTCCAGTCCACATGACGCAGATCATCTCCCGGCACATACATCCGGTATTCTGCGAACTCCTGCGAGAAGCCGAAATCCGGCGACCGGTGAAGTCCTGCGATGAATCCATCCACAACTGTCTTCGCTACCAGATCAAGACCGGAAATGGAGGCGAGAATATTCGGGTCAAGGTAGCGCTGCAGCATGTTTATTCTTTCGGAACAGGAACGGCTTCCAGGATCTTGTCGAGAACATTATCTGACGTCAAACGGTCGGACTCTGCCTGGAAATTGAGCAGAATTCTGTGGCGCAGAACAGGTCTGGCCAGCGCCACAATATCATCCGTCGTCACATGGTAGCGATGATGCATCAGAGCTCGTGCTTTGGCAGCGAGAACCAGAAACTGTGCACCACGGACACTCGCTCCAAAGTTGACATACTTCTTCACAAACTCAGGTGCTGAAGAATCACTGACGCGTGTTGCACGAACAATCTGCACTGCATAACGAGCAACAGACTCTGCGATGGGAACCATGCGGACCAGTTGCTGGAACTGCACAATCTCTTCAGCAGTCGTCACAGGCTCAGGAGTTTCCAGCCCGGTGGCTGTCGTCCTGTTAATCACCTTCAGTTCATCTTCCATCGGCAGGTAGTCGAGAAGAGTATTAAAGATGAAACGATCCAGCTGAGCTTCTGGCAGAGGATACGTTCCTTCCAGTTCAATGGGGTTCTGTGTGGCGAGAACGAAGAATGGAGCAGGCAGTTTGTAATGGTTTCCACGCACGGTACAGGAATGCTCCTGCATCGCTTCCAGCAGTGCAGATTGAGTTTTGGGTGGAGTCCGGTTGATTTCATCAGCCAGCAGGACATTTCCAAAGATGGGTCCTTCAACAAAGGTCCAGGTTCGACGCCCGGTCGTGGGATCTTCTTCAATGATGTCGGTTCCGGTGATATCTGAGGGCATCAGATCCGGAGTGAACTGGATACGCTTGAAGATCAGCCCAAGAGTTTGAGCCATCGTGCGAACCAGAAGAGTCTTGGCCGTTCCGGGTAGTCCGGTAATCAGGCAGTGGCCACCAACGAAGAGTGCAATCTGCACCTGTTCGAGGACTTCTTCCTGACCCACGATGACCCGTCGTACCTGTCCGACGATCTTCTCCTGCACTTCATAGAAGCGATTAATTTTTTGTTCGAGTTCTGCGGTGTCTTGTGTCGGAGACAAAATGATCGTCCTTTACTTCGAAGTTAATTCCAGCAACATCTTTTGTGCGGGCCGGAAACCGGGTGCGGCTTCCAGAGCTGAAAACAGGGCTTCCCTGGCATCTTCCGTTTTCTGGGCTGCATGATAAGCCTGTGCCAGTGAATAGTATGCGGAAGCCGGGTCGACAGGTTTCAGCGCTACCACTGCCTGAAACTCGCGAATCGCTCCCAGGTTATCTTTCTGTTCCAGCAACAGGGTTCCCAATCGCCGATGCAGCTCTTCATCCAGCACGGGATAGATGTATATAATTCGTTTGAGTGTTTCCGTAGCGGCCTTCTTGTCGCCGGAATCTTCTTCCATCCGCGCAAGATCCATGAGGAGGCGGGGCTCCCGTCCAGCTGCTTTCGTATAGCGTTTCAGCTCAGCCATTGCAGCCTTCTGGTCTCCTTTCGCCTTATGCGCTTCATACAGCATTTCATAGGGACTGCCGGATTCTACAAACTCCGGATAGATATCCCGCAATGCCGGAGCTTCTTTCAGAACCACATCCCAGTTTTTGGTCTGGTAGGCTTCACCCACAACCTTTAGCTTCCCTTGCCAATCCTTGAAGCCAGCGACGACTTTCTCATTCTGCTTTTCTACCCACGCGAAAAATCGCTTGTCGAACTCTTCCGTAGAGATGCCGAGACGGGACTGGAAAACTTCTGGCGTCTTCTTCCCCGCTCCGTAATCCTTCAGCATTTCGATGAGCTTTGGATATCCCCAGTTCTGGGCGATGTACTGGCAGACTCTTCCACCCTGGAAGTAACTCACCGTGACCTGGGCAGGATAACTGGGACGGATAAATCCACGATCCAGATTTTCCACCGGCAGTAACTTCTTGTCGCGGATCGCCATGATGGTAGGCGGGTCCAGACGATCACCCCAGTCCGGTGAGATGGCTGTTTCTTCATAGACAGCCAGCCCTTCCGTAAACCAGCGAGGCACGCGGAATTTTGTCATCTCCAGTGCATAAACATGGCTCATCTCATGCCAGAGAGTACTTGCCCAATGGAAGCTGCCCGGCTTGCGACCGGACGGTGAATCCATCGCTACAATCGAGCCAAAACTGACACCCAGCGCACCCAGTCCGGGCATGCCCATGGTACGCACGGCAAAGTCCTGATGATCCGGGTAGACTTCCAGCTGTACCGGAACTTCCAGTTTGTGCCCGTACTTCTTGTCATAAGTATCCAGAACACGGATCATTTCTGATTCGAAATAGGGCTGGAGAACTTCCGCTTCTTTGTTGTGCAGCCGCAGAATCGTCCGTTTCGTACGGAAGGTTTTGAAGTTCTTGTAGCTGTCCATCAGTGTCAGCGTATTGGTGACAATCTGAGGAGCATAACCCTGGTTGTAGCAGAGCTCCAGTTCTTTCCGTGCCTCTTCTTCCTGCCCCAGTCTCATCAGGTTCACCCCGAGACGTGCATGAGCTTCCCAGAGATTCGGTTGAACCTTGATGGCACTGCGGAAGAGCTCGATGCCTTCGTGATAACGTCGGTTGATGATCAGCAGTTCTCCTGCAATGTTGTACGCACCACCATAGACAGGATTTACTGCCGTGACGCGATCAAACCAGGGAGTATCTTTCTTTTCCTGCAGCCAGTCGATTCCGCCACGGACGCCCATGGCATCCAACGCTTTGGGAGAGAGTGCCAAGGCTTTGTCAGCATGTTCGACGGCTTTTTCATAGTCACTGTCTTCCACTGCCAGTTGGGCCAGCAGTTCATAGGCAGACACCAACTTGGGATCAATCTCAATGGCTTTCTGTGCCATCTCCACTGCTCGCTTGTCCCATCTCTCTGCCATTACTCGCGCGATGCCAAGAAGAGCTACTGTATTCTTCTCATCAATAGAGAGAGCTGCCGTGTAGTCCTCAATGGCATCAGCGGGCTTCCAGCGTGCCGCGAAGAGATCGCCTCGTCGAACCAGCAACTTTGCATCTTTTGGATTCTTCTGGATCGCTTCCCGGAAAAGATCTGCTGCCTTCTGATACTGTTCAAGCCCCCAGAATGCTTCTGCCCGCAAACCAGGATCACGGGATTCGCCCAGTTTCATGAAACAGGAGACAGCCTCAGGGATGCGACCATACTCACGGTGGGTCCAGCATTCCTGCTGTGCCAGCACAGGCACAGACAAGCCAAGAATGAGGACCAGACTTTTCATTTGTCGATCTCCTCCTGCAGTCGCGCCAATTCAAGCAATAAAGCCTGCATGTTTTTCCGGTATTCTGCAGGAGTCAGAGCTGCTTTCTTGTACTTCAACTGATCAATTGCAGTTTCGAGAGACTCTTTCTTTTTCAGAAGAGCCAGCTTCTCCGGTGACTGGACAGAACTCCGCACCTCACCGAAATGAATCAGGTTCAGACGGGCTGCCAGTTGCCCTTTTCCGTTTTCCGGTGAAGGAGCACGCACGCCATTTCCTTCACCTGTGTCTTCGAGAAGAGCGTGTTCCGTTGCAAGCCGTTTCTGCGTTTCGTAGTAGGTAGCAGTTTTCTGATCTGCATATCGAAATGCTTCAAGCGCACTGACAGATCCGTTCTTATCCGCATCGGCAGCCGGATCGCGTAACGCTTCTACCCAGTAACGTGCAAAAATTGTGGCATTTTTTTCCATTCCAGTGCGCGTCGCCGTAATCACCACACGGTTTGCTTTCTGTAGCTGTGCAATTGAAGCACCAGAAGCGCTGGTCATGTTCACGATCAACTGTCTTTTTACAGGAACCCGATCCAACAGATTTGCAAGTTCTGACGCCGTGATGTCTGGTCCCGGAAGATTAAATTTATAGTCTGTCCCGTCGAAAGTGCCATGCCCAATCAGAGTCACGATCAGATCATCATCCGGAGAAACAGATTTCAGACTATCGAGAGCACTGGTCAACTGCTTCTTCGTTGCGACAGTTCCAATCAGTGTGGTGATATTGGCCTTTTCATCGGAACTGCGGACCAACTTTTCAATTTCCCCAGCCTGATTCTTGAAGCGAAGCTCGTAATCTTCCTCGCCACCCAGCCCGGCAACCGTTACGTAGTGCGTTGCTGCCAGAAACAGCATGGCCGCGATGGTCATACCACACCCCATCTTCTGCGCAGAATCCACTCTGTTGCGCACAAGGCAAGAAGCAAGAGAAAGATGATCGGCATGTTCCAGAGATCCCGTGTTTCGCGGACAGTGAGTCCCGCTTCAGAAAAAGTGATTTCATCCAGAAGGCGATCGGCATTCGCTGGAGTGTAGTAAGCACCTCCGGTTTCAGCGGAGAGACGGGTAAGAAGTTCCCTGTTCTGTTCCCTGCCAAAGTTCTCTGCCACTCCATCCTCCCGACGGAAGTTAAATGTATCCGAGCCGATCTCTTCATCTCCTTGCTTTGCCACAATCTCCACCACATATGATCCGGGACGTTCAGCGGTCCACGACGCTGCATAGCTTCCTTCCACCATGGGTTCCGGGTTGAGCTGCACGGTGGCATAAACGCCTTCGGGTCCAGTAATCCTGGCTTCTACAGAAGCATCACTTACTGTCTGGAATGTCTTGTTGCGAACATCGGCATGAATCTGAACAATCCGCTCGTCACTCAGCAGATACTGGTGCGGAGATCCACTCACCTGCCCGGGACTTCCGGAAACCAGCCAGCGCATCAGTTGTTGCCAAAACAGAGGATGGGTCTTGTCTGTATGTTCCAGAGACATCTTCCAGCGCCAGGTTCCTCCTGTCGCAAAGACGCCTGTACGCCCTCTGCCAAAGTTCTGTGTTGCCAGCAACGGAATTTTCCCTTTGCCTGACGGCTTTGCCTCCACAAGAACAACAGCACCTGGCTTGACCGAACCCACTTCCTGATAGTTGGCCAGATATGGAAGCGCTTTCCATTTATCGATATTCTTTGCCGCGGAGTCATCCAGCTGAGTGATTACACTCTCCCGTCCTGCCGGTGTCAGTTCCGTTGTAGCAGTCTCACGCTGGAAGGAATCCAGCTTGTCGGGAAGTGTGACAGGAAGAATCTGAGCAAACTCTGAAGCGGCATAACCTCCATTGCCAAGGCCGGAACGTCCTCCCAGGAACAGGACTCCTCCACCGCGTCGATCCACAAAATCACGAATTGCTTCCTGCTGTGCACGGGTAAAGTAGCTGGCTTCCACTCCCCCAATCACCACCCCCTGGAATTTAAAAAGCTCTTCCGGTGTGGCAGGAAATCCATCTTCCAGTTCAGTCGGGGAATCAATGCCCTGGCGATAGATCTTGTTCTGGGTTGTTCGCAGAATACTTGCCATCCGTAGTGATGGATCATCATCCATGGCCCGACGGATAAATTTGTACTCCCAGCGTGGTTCACCCTCAATATAAAGAACCCGTGGCGTAGCTGACTCCACCGTCACTAGCCGTCTCAGGGAATTATTATCTTTGTTCTCTTCGTCATTGAAGGCTTCAATACTGAACTCAACAGTGCGAGGTCCGGGAGCACCAGCAGGAAGCAGAATCGACTCCGTCTGTGTTTCCCCGTCCTTCTTCAGAACCAGATCCTTGGACGCCAAAACATTGCCATCCGCTTTTGCGAGAAGACGGGTTTGTTTTTTCTCATAGCCATTCTGCCGGAATGTTACCTGCGCACTTAGCCGGGCACCATTCAGTGTGCGGGAAGCAATATCAGCACTGGTGATTTCCAGATCTTTAGCAAACTTCTCACGCCCGAAACCAATGGTGTGGATGGGGATTCTCTGGCGACGGATTTCAGAAAGAGATGCCAGGTCCAATCCTCCTGAATTGTCGGCTCCGTCCGAAAGAAGAACAATGGCCCCTACGGGCAAAGTTGTCGCTTCAGCAACTGCCTGCTTGAGGTTGTCGGAAAGACGCGTCGTTGATTCTTCACCTCTCAACTCATCGGTGCCGGAGATACGCGTGAGACTGGAACCCGCACGATAGAGCCGTACCTGGAACTGTTTTTCCAGACCGGTGATCAGTTCATCGTTCAGAATTTTCTTTGCGTGGTCGATTCGGGTCTGTCCGTTGTCGGACACACTCATGCTCTTTGAGTCGTCAATGACTACTGCAACAACATTCTGCTGGGATTTCAATGCAGAAACCCGGATTGCTGGCTGCCAGAGCATGATCAACAGCACAGCGACCATGCTGCTTTGCAAAGAAAGAATGATCAGACGCTGTTTCAGTGTCAGGCGAGAGATTCCTTTCCTGCGCAGCAGAAGCAGAGACAATCCACCAGCTGCCAGAAAGATTGCTGCCGCCAGTGCCCATACTGGAGCACGGGAAAGAAACACAAAGTCACCCTGACTGAAAACCCGCGCCGGATATTGGAAGAGAGATTCGAACATTGACTGGACCAGGGTGTGAAGCAACGATCAGTGAGTCATCGAGTAGATGATGTAATTAATTCCTATCCGATAGCCTAATGATGTGTACTGCTCCGGGTAGCTGGGCATATCAGCATGCTCCCAGGCATCGCCCAGGTCCATATTGTGACAGATTGCCACCATGACCCGACCCTGGTCATCTTTTACTCCACGCCAGTTTGCATTGATTCCATCCTGCTCATAGGTTCTACCGGTATAGAACATCACAATTCCAGGAACCTGCACTTTTTCATCCAAGTCATACAGCACATGAAAGATCGGATCATTGTCTTCAAGGTCCACAACGGAGCGATCCGGAAACACACGGCGCAGGCTGGATAAAAATATCTCCCACTCAATGGATCCATGGAAGTCATCCACCATCAGGAATCCACCGCGCAGCAGGTATTCTCTCAGCTTTGCTGCCTGCTGATCATCCAGATCCCAGTGGCCAACTTCCACTGCATAGATCCAGGGCCAGTTAAAGATTTCATCGGATTCGAGGTTGACCACCTCTTCCATGGAACGGGTGTGTAAACGGGTCAGGCGACGAACACCCTGAACAAACTGGCGCTCAGCCTTGGGATAGTCGGTTGACCAGGAGCCACGCACTCCCCAGTAGCCAGATCCGCCCCGATAGGAAGGATATTGAAGTCTTGCAAACGCCCATTCTGTTTTCTCATTGGCATCCGGAGGCACGGGGACTTCTTCTTCCCTCATGCGTCCTCTGCCTCGAAACTGGGCGTAAATCACGCTGCTGATCAAAACAAAAACCAGACTCGCGAATAGAATGGTTCGGATCCGCATTGCGTAGTTGTTTGACGTTAGATTAACACGCTGGTTACGAATGAATTTTTAATAAACCTTACACTTCATTCAACAAGTGAATAGAATGGGCTGGTGCAACGTCGTGAATTTCTGGCTGTTACTGCAGCCGCCACACTTTCAACCCAGGCATGTGCCCCATCGAAGGGTCCTGTTTCGAATGAACGGATCCCCATTATTGATACGCACATTCATCTTTTCGATCCCAACCGGCCGGAAGGAATCCCCTGGCCGCCGAAGGACAACGCAAAGCTTTACCAGCCAGCGTATCCGGAGAGATATCGAAAAATCACTGCCGATCTGGGGGTGGTTGGCGCTATTAAGGTAGAAGCAAGTCCATGGGTGGAAGACAACCAGTGGGTACTGGATGTCGCGGAAAAGGACCCCATTATTGTGGGAGTGGTTGGTAATCTTGAACCGGGCACACCGGACTTTGCAAAGAATCTGGAGCGATTCCGCAAGAACAAGCTTTTTCTGGGAATTCGCAATGGCAACCTGTGGAACCGTGATTTTACAGCAATCGTGAACAGTGACAAGACACTGGCAGATCTGAAACTGCTGGAAGATGAAGGCTTGTCCCTCGATTCGGCAAATCCGAATCCAAAGCTGATGGCTGATCTGTTGCGGCTTTCCGATAAGCTGCCGAAGCTGCGTATTATCATTGATCACCTGCCTCAACTTCAGCCGCCTGCTGAACCCGAAGCTCTCAAAGCACATGAAGAAACAATGCAGGAGTTAGGGAAGCGGCCCCAGGTGTTCACCAAGATCTCTGCTGTTTTCCGTCGCGTAGATGGAAATATTCCCACTGATGTGGCTTTCTACAAGGATCGACTGGATCTGATCGGTGAGACGTTTGGAGAAGATCGGGTACTTTATGGAAGCGACTGGCCCAACAGTGACAACATGCTGCCGTTGCCGGATGGTCTCAAGCTGGCACAGGAGTATTTTTCAACGAAGAGCCGGGAAGCACAGGAAAAGTACTTCTGGAAAAATTCAGTCGCGGCATATCACTGGATACACCGCGACCCATCTCAACCAAAGCTTTAACTTAAGCAGGTACTGTCACTAATCCACGCAGGTTCCATCCGCAAATGATGGAGCCTTGCTTTTTGTCTCCACCAGGACCAGACCAGTGTGTTTCGAGACTAATGTAGCCCTTGTAGCCATCGGCCTGTAGAGCGGCAATCTGTCCCTTCCAGTTCACTGCCTGCGTACCGACAGGTCCCCATACGGGCTTGTGGTCAATCACATGGCAGTCCTTGGCATGGACATGGGCAATGCGATCCGTGGGGAGCATCTCATATCCACCGGGGAATGGATTTTCACCAGAACAGAGTGCATTGGCCGGATCCCATACGAGTTTTACAGCAGGATGGGGAACTGCTGCCAGCATCTTTGCCGACTCTGCAGCTGTGGCTACATTACAGGCGTGTTCATTTTCCAGTCCGCAGATGAGACCTTCGCTCCCGAAGCGGTCACCGAGTTTGTTGAGTGCAACCACCACTGCATCGAAGCACTTTTCGGGTTCCACTGTACGCCAGTAAGAGAAAACACGGATGATCTTTGCGCCTGTGATCTTTGCAATTTCTACTGCACGATCCGCCAGCCGGTCCTGATCTTCAAAGGTGTGCTTTGAATTAAAAATATCCTGCTGGAAACGTGTATCGACAGCAGGTGCGTTGGGCAGAACGCACTTCAGTATGGGTGAAGCAATTCCAATGACTTTGATATTCTTCTCTGCCAGAAGATCTGTGGCCCGCTTCAGTTCGTCGTCGGTCAGATCCATGATGTTCTTACCGAAAACGACACGCAGCTCTGCACCGGTCATTCCGGTTTCATGCATGGGGTCAATCGCGCCAACCAGATCCGGAGCGTATTCATCCGTGATGGCGGCAATGGGAAAAAGCAGTTTGGTCAATTCACTTCCTCTATCAGATGGTGCTTGTTCAAGGATAACCCCGTCAACCGCTGTTTTTTGCCGCTTGGCCAGTCGATTTCAATCGACCTGATGCTTTTATCTTTTCCCAGGCCGAATGTCAGTGCGAGATCGGATTGGGAACAGTAGCTGGAACCGCTGCGGACCATCTGCCATTGTCTGCCGGACTCACTTTCCAGCCGCACCACTGCACCCAGCGCAGAACTGTTCGACTTCTTCCCTTTCAGACGCAGACTGATCCAGTTATTCCGGTTTCCTCCTTCATTGCGAAACAGGTATGCATCGCCATGATTCGTCGTGACCACCAGATCCAGATCGCCATCACGATCAATGTCCGCATAGGCAGCACCTCGGGCAACGATGGGCTTGCGGAAACCTTCAGGCATGGATGGAGTCACATTCTCGAACTTTCCCTTGCCCGTATTACGGAACAGAAGGGGTGACTGTGCAAACGTGATCTTCGGTTGTACGCGTCCGATCTCTTCATCAATGTGGCCATTGGCCGCAAAGATATCGAACCAGCCGTCCAGATCGTAATCAAAGAAGAAAGCTCCGAAGGCAAGTGAGAGCAGCGATGCACGTCCGACAGTGGAACGCGGAGCCTCATCCACAAACAGGTTGTGCCCTTCGTTGTGATAGAGAGCCAGCATCTGGTTCGTGAAGTTTCCGACAATCAGATGAGGGCGTCCTGACCGGTCATAGTCTGCCGCATCCACACCCATGGCTCCGCGAGCTACACCATCCTCTCCAAAAGCGACTCCGGCCGCGACGCCCTCTTCCAAAAACGTGCCGTTCTGATTATTGCGATAGAGCTTGTTGGGTTGTGTATCGTTGGCGACAAAGAGGTCAGGCCAGCCATCCATGTTGTAGTCCAGCACAGCCACCCCAAGAGACTTGGATGTGGGTTCGGCCAGTCCCGCTATCTTCGTCACATCTTCGAACTTTCCATTGCCCAGATTGCGATACAGCTTTGAAGAAGTCCCTTTATAGGATTCGGGTGTGCAGTAGGACTTGGTCTGTCCGTCCATGGAACACCACAGATCGCCCTTCTGGCTCCACTGGACATAGTTGGCGATGAACAGATCGGCATGGCCGTCTTTGTCATAGTCGAGCCAGGCCGCTGATGTTCCGAAACTGGCATTGACAATTCCGGCATCTTTGGTGACATCACGAAATCTTCCATTCCCCAGATTGCGGAACAGTCGATCCCCTTCCAGTGCCGTGATAAACACATCCTCACGGCCATCATTATCGAAATCGGCTACAGCAATGCCCATACCGTACATTTCGATATCCAGACCGCTCCCTGCGGTGACGTCATGAAATGTTCCGTTGCCCTGGTTACGGTAGAGCTTTGGAAGAGATTTCCGCCCACGAGGAGTCCAGTCCTTTGAGTTGATGAACAAAAGATCTGGCCAGTCATCGCCATCAAAATCCAGAAAGGCAACTCCGGAACCCATGGTTTCCGGAAGCCACTTCTTCCCTGCCCTCCCAGAGTTGTGCTTAAAGCTAATTCCTGCCTGTTTTGTGATGTCCTGAAACTGTGTCTGTTGAGCTGACACGTTTTTCGGTATCCCGAGGAATACCATCAGCAAACTGGTAAGAAGGAACACTCTCATGGTCATGGATCACCTGTCGTTCATTATTGTCTTCGGGGCTCAGCATACGTGGTCTGGCAGTGATCGCTTGTGAGGATTCGTCTGCCTTAAAGCGCCGGAATCGTTTTTCAGCCAGTGCTGCATTTTCCTGATCCCCTGCCCCGCGATGGGCAAGCATCAGGTTATAGTGAGCCTGCACATCTTCCGTGTCTACCAGAAGGACACGATTGAGAGCTTCAATCGCTGCCTTGTAATCTCTTTGCAGAAAGAGGATTCGGCCAATCTGGTTCAGATTGACACGGTCTTTCGGATACTGCTTTTCCACTTTTCGGAAAGATGCCAGAGCGGCATCATATTCTCCAGCTGCCTTGTGAATCATTCCCTGGAAAAAATAGATCCGGCCAAGGCTGGAATCAACCTCTATTGCCTTGTCGACATAATACTGGGCAGCTTCTGTCTCGCCTTCCTGAATCAGTGCACGGGCGATATTCAGCCATCCATCTGCATACTTCGGCTCCGCCTCGGTGACTTTTTTGAAGGCATATTCCGCACCCTTCAGATCACCCTGCAACAGCATTCCGATGCCCCAGTCATTCCATCGTTCGCGGTCGGCTTTCTTAACTACCGGAGTCCAGTCCGTTTTCCCGACTTCCAGCGTCGTGGTCTTTTCAGCAAGCGTGATGATCGGCAGATCTGGCACCCGGTCTTTGACAGGACCTGAGACATTCGGAAGGTCGGAATAAGCAAACTGTGTGTAGTAGTGGGTGAATTTCCGGTAGTTGAGTTTTGCTGTGAATGTCACTGGACCTTTCACATCCTTCGGAATCTTCACACGATAGTGAACCGTATCCGCCGCACCGGGAGGAATCAGGCGGACGTACAGCACTGCCCGTGCCTGCCAGGCGTTTCGCTTATTGATGGGGTTGCCTTCACCATCCACCATGTAGCTCTTATAGACGTGAGCACCGGGTTCCACCGGCCCCTTGCCGCCATCTTCCACCATGCCTGACCAGTAGATGATCTTTCCATCTGCATCGCGAGCCTGAATCTCAGTCCAGATATCAAAGGCATCGATCGTCCCACCGGGAAAGAAGTGGCCGATTTTCTTTGTGCGCACCACGACATCAATCCGGTTGGTGGAACCTGGTTCCAGCTTTACATTCGCTGTATCCAGAGGTGCAGCAATACGTCCAACCTCACGAATGTAAGTGGGCACTTCCATCTCACCTTCTTCACCAACAGCCATCGTTGAACTTAATTCAGGAGTGGCAGTGGCCCGACGCTGCATGGGCAGAACACCCTTCATGTCTTCCACCGGAGATGCCGCAAAAATATCGATACTGATGAAACCGGACTTCAGGAAACCTTCTGTAAGCTTCAGCTGTGTCTGGTCATTTTCAACAAATGGAACAGCAGTGTTGGCTCCCGGGAATCGGTGAGAATGCACCATCCCTTTGACATTGCCGGGATCTTTTGAGGGAACCAGCGGCATATGACAATCCGAGCAGGTGGATGTCTTTTCCGGATAGTAGAAGCTGCGTGCTCCCTGACCGGAGACTCCACTGGCCTGCCAGTTGTCATAGTCATTGAATCCGCGCACCCGTTTACCGGAACATCCAGATGAACTTTATGGCAAGTCGAGCAGTATTCAGCAGATTGTTCCCTCATGAAAGGCTTCATGAATGTCTTGCGGTGTGGCCCCGGATCGAGATTAGTAAAGAAATGATCAATCTTCTGGATCAGGGGATTCTCAGAAGATGCCAGTTCATGAAGCGGCGGATATTCAATGGTGAATCCTCCATTGCCTACGCTGCCGTTGACATGCGAGATGGAATGACAGGACATACAACCGAGCCCATTATGGGCTTCCGGCGTATTGATCTGATCCTTGATCGGCTGTTCCCATCGGCCATTGAAGAAGACTGCATGATCATGGCATCCGGCGCACCATTTTGACGGCTGTGTGGAACCCTGAGTCTCCTGCATGTACTCAATGGCTTTCCGGTAGAACTGGTTATTGAAGCTTGCCATGTGGTGCATGCTGGATTTCCACTGATCGTAGATATCCTTGTGGCAGGCTCCACATTTCTCTGATTCCATAAAGAAATCTGAAGGAATCGTGGTGCCGACATTCGTATTGGCAGCTGATGGCCAGAATGGTCCATTACGATTTCCTTCTTCTTCCATAGATGTCGGGACAAAAATTGTATTTTTGATCCGGTGGGATTCCGGTTCAGGCAGAGCATGAAATGCCAGAGCAACAGCAGTGAGACCGATGGCAGCTATCCGGATTCTCTTCCCAAGAAACAGCAGAGCACTGACGCTCAAGACGATATGAATCCAGAGAAATGCGCGTTTATCCAGTGTGTTTCCAGCAAACCCCAGGTAGAGAGCAGGAATCAGGCTCGCTGTCAAAAGACAGGTGGCAACTTTACTTCTGCGCCACACCCAGGGTCCCAGCACTGCAGCCAGAATCAGTCCTCCAAAGAAGTGGAACAGGACATTCCCTACATAAAAAAGGTTGGGAGTATCTACTGCTGCAATATAGGCGGTTGAGGCAAGGAATACTCCTGCAAAAATCAGAAGAATTTTCATTCACTTACGAGCGGTCGAATCAGACGAAGCGCGGGGCGGGTATTGAATTTCCGCTGATATGCAGGGTCCGGGTGCTGCTCACCTTTCTTTCGAAATGGATATCGACTCATGCCATGAAAGGGCAAGGGTTCTACGGTCTGGGAATGAGCAGTATTCGCATCACGATCCTTTGCCCAACCATCCACCAGAAGTAGGTAATCACGCTGCCACCCAGACCTCAATAATGGAAACTCATTAGCTTCAAAATTCAGGATGATTTCATCACCCGACCCCATGATGACCATACGGTCCTCAGCAGCCTCAAGCAGCATCTTCACATCGCCATAGCGAGTATAGTAACCGGGGGTCTGATCCCACATGGATGTTGGGCTGACATCCTCATAGAAAAACTGTTCTGGTTCAGACCGCTGCGGATGGACAATATTTTTGGAAAATCCTCGAAAATGCAGTTTCGCGGTAGCCGCAGAGATGCGAGTAACTACTGTTTCAGGTTCGATCACCTCTGACAAAAACGCATTGGTCCAATAGGCAGCAAGATTTGTTCTGATTCTCAACTCACGATAATGGGATGGAAACTTCACCTCCACCACAATGTCTTTTGGTTTACCAGCGGGCATCCCCATGTCCGCATCAATTGTGACCCAGTTTCCTGTGCGATCTTTCGCCTGCAGGATGGGTGTCTGCAAACCGTCCTTCAATTCCTGGGAAGCCGCTCGGAAAGTGGAGCCATCCGCCCAGTCCACCCAGCCAGAGAGCACCAGCGCCGCATGAGCCGGAGAATCAGCAGGAAATTCCATCGTGAATGAGTGCATTTCTGCAATGCCATTGATTTTTCGATGGAATGCCCTCGGGTCGCTCTGTCGAATCGGAGGGATACGTTCCCTAACGCCCCATAAGCGAAACTCCGGATAAGGAGGCGACTTCCATTTATCGTGGTGGAATATCTCCACATCCGCAGGATGATCCACCGCCAGCAACTGGACCTGATCGAGATATGCAACCTCGCTGAGCTCTTCTGTAATCCGGATCTCCAGCTTGCCATCGCGTTCTTGCAGCGCATCACCGGGAATCATGATGTACTCATCGTGGTCGGTATCAAAGTACTCCCCATCACCTGCTGAAGCCCCAAGAGGGGCAACGCCTAATACATCGGTGATATACCGGAACTGTTTTCCATCCCATGTCCAGATGATCGGACAGGAGCCGGAGAGCCTTTGTGCTTCCTTGTATTCATACTCTTTATTCGCTTGCTGATTCGGCTCATTCTGGATGAGCCCATTCGGCCAGACTATCCGTACCGTATCGACTGTTTTTTGATTGCGAAGATCAAAGACAAGAGGCTCACCCTGGTAAGTCTTGCGCAGATACAGTGTTCCCGCCTTCACTTCGACTTCTGCATACTTCGCCCGTATGGGAGTCTTGACACCTGTCAATCGAACTCGAATCCAGTTACTGCGTGGCTCTGTCCGGTTCAGATGCTGAATGACCTTCCCGTTCTCGAAAGAAACAAAGTCTTCCCGTCCGTCCTTGTCGAAATCAGCGATCAGAGAAGGCGCAGAAGGAATGGAATCGATCTCCTCCACCTGAAACTTTCCGGCAAGAATATCCCGGTAGATAACTGGCTTCCGTCCCTGATAGCTGACATAGAGATCCAGTCCTCGTTGATCCACCACTTCACGATGGACTACTGCCTTTAGTGCTTCTCCTGGAATGAATGGAAAATCCTCAGTCTTATCCGAGAATCCTGCCTCACCCTGATTGCGATACAGTTTTGAGTTTTTTCCCAGAAGAATCAGGTCCAGATCAGAGTCATGGTCGTAGTCCAGCCAGACTGCATCATTGAACTTTCCCGCAAAAGTCTGAAGAACATTTCCCTGCTTCATCAGAACGACACGATCGGACTCAATAACGGCCAGTTCATCCACTCCGTCATTGTCAAAATCTCCAGAAACAGCATGAAGAGGAACAATCTCACCATTAGCGATCGTCACACCCGGCGCATTTTCGGCGATCACTTTTTGTTCATACTTCTGGGGAACAGCAGGTGATGCAATCTTATATTCTGCCGTGGGATCATAGATTTCTGCATAGTCACACCAATCGACATCCTCTGGAATTGCTGATCCTTCCTGTTCTTTCTTCAACCGCTGGAAGTCCGCGAGCATTTTCTGCGCTTCTTCCCTCCGATTGGCAACACGGTAGATATTGAATAGCTGGAACCGGGCAGCAGCAAGGTTGGGGTCCAGATGGGCGGCGCGTTCAAACTGCCGGATCGCTTCATCCTGACGTCCTTCAGCTTTGAGCAACACACCGAGGTTATAGGCTCCCATACGCTCATCCGGAACCAGTTCCGTGAAACGGGTCATGCGAGCCAGTGACTTCTCGTTTTCGCCCTGCTTCTTATACTCGATCCCCAGATTGAAATAGGTATGCGGAATCTCCGGGGCCTTGACGATAACCTCTTCCAGCTGTGCGATCCCTTCCTCCGTTTTCCCTGCCCGTAGCAGAGCCAGACCGTAGTTCAGCTTTTCCCGTGCGGAGTCGGGAGCAAGAGCCAGTGCTTTGCGAAACTCCTCAACGGATTCATTCTGTGTTGTGGGATTTTCGTAAAAAGCCTTACCCAGATTGCGATATCGGGCCAGTTCTTCTTCTGAGGCTGCAATGGCAATGGGCCCTTTTACCGAGAACAGAAGAAGAGCTGTGAAAACCAGACACAAAATACCAATCAGCTGAGTTATGCGAACAGACATGAGTCGAAGGCCAGCATATCGCAATCCATGTCTCTTCCCGCCTTATAATGAGAATGTATGTTCTTCCGCCGTGAAAAACCAAAAGTTCCAAGTTTTGATGAGTGTCTGCAAACCCTTTCTGCTTTAGGAATCGCCTCAGCAAGAAAAGGGAATGGAACTGTCGCGGCCATGCGCGGAAATGTTGCAGCCATCATCACCGAAAAATCGGAAAACTGCTATCAGATCGACCCCATCGGTCTGGTGGTTGGAAACGAAATCGGAGAACTGGTGGATGGCGGAAACCAGAAATACTGGCTGACGCCACAAGGCAAAAAAGTGCCTGCCACTGCAGATCAGCTGCGTGATATACATGCTCTGGAAGAAGACCTGCGTGAAGGTCTGGGGATGACCAGTCTTTACAACGAAGGTCTGGGAAGCATCAATTCCCTTCACCTTTATGATCGGGTGAAAGATCGCGACCGTGGTGTTTCTCCCCGCCCCTGGGAAGTAAAAGAATCTACTAATGCCTGAGTTCCAGTTCCCTGCGGAACAGGACTGATTCCAAAGCATTGTCGATGGCCGAAGGTGGAACTGTGTTGATTTTCAGCAGTTCTTCCTTGAGCTTCTGATTTCCATTCTGTTGTGCGGCCCAGGCAAGAAGAATTCTCTGGATACGATCATTCTGGATCGAAGTTCTTTCATATAAAGGTTTCAGTAGTGATTCCGCTGCTGCTGCCTGCTCCCGGTAAAGCATACTGATGGCTCTCCCCAGGTCGAAGGCAAGCCGAAGCTGTGGAGGTGGCTCAGGAATATTTTTGCCTTCCACTAATTGCACAATCAATCCAACCAGAGCAGCATCCCCTTGCGGTCTGCTTCGCTGTGCCAGCGTAACCAGTTGCTGACGGGCTGCTCGGAAACTTTCGGTATCTCCACTATTTAATGCCCACAGAGCTGCATGTGCAGCTGCAACAATATTGCTGCGGTTTCCCTTAGTCGCATACTGGCTGGCATCCCTGATGGCTTTTGCCGCATCACCTGTCAGGTACTCCCAGCGGATCGCAGCCCACTCCTGATCCAGCCCTGATTCAATTACAAAATGCTGATAGTGTTCCCCTGCTGCCGATCTGTCCCCCGCGCGGAAACGAGAGATGGCAGCCTTGAACATCGCCTCACCATTGTTAAACTTCGGATCTTTTTCGAAAGACTGCAGAAAATACTTTTCCGCTTCGATGAACTTCTCTGTATAGAAATGGATTTCTCCCAAAGAGTCGAGCGCATTGGGGTTTTGGGAACTCAACGTCGCATACTTTTCGAGTGCCTGTTTTGCTCCCTCAAAATCTCCGGCATAAGCCCGGTAGTATCCCAGGGAATTCCATGCGTCGATATTTTCAGGAACAAGCCGGGCCAGATCTCCCTGAATTTTTGCAGCTTCAGGAATTCGTCTTTCAGCCAGCAGCACCTGCGCATAGGTCTGGAGCCGAACCGGATCATTAGGGTCCAGTTCCACCAGTCTCCCCAGGAACTGAATCTGGTTGGGGCGATCCCCCGTTAATGAAGCCTTTGTCAGTTCCAGCTGTGCCAGATAGAACTCAGGAAGCTCTTCCCCTTTTCCAATTCCCGCATTGACCAGATTCAGGGCACGATCCCTGTTTCCCGCTGCTGCACTCAGGAGGGCGCCTTCCACATAAGAGAGAGGGAAGGTCGGAGCCAGACGAATGGCATCCTCATAACGCTCTTCCGTATAAGCACGAAGTGCATCATTCGAAATCTGAATCGCCTCACGAGCCCCGGAGGAAAGCTGACGGGCAATCTGGCTGGCAATTCCGGAAAGACCTGCACTCAGATCGCCGGACACACGGATAGTCTGGTCTTTTCCCTGCTCCCAGCAATAGATCGAAAGCTTTGCCTCCGCTTCCTGATAACGGCAGTGAATCTGTTGGGCATCGGGGATGGATTCCCGTGCATTGGCCACTCTACGCACACTAATCCCTGCTGTTCCTTCCAGTTGAAGAGTAAGGAGAGCTGGGAGAGCTGCTCCAACCCAATTCAGCGAATCCTTCCCAGTCAGGTTCTCTGCTGGAAGAATGGAAAAGACGCTGACTCCACGTGGATCTTTCTTCTGTCCACATCCGGCAATCAGAAGAACAAGAATGAAAAAAGAAATCCGCTGTTTCAAAGAACTATTGGCTGATACTGCAACAACTGCTGGAACTCCGGCATTTCGCGCATGAAGCTGAATTCCGGTTCTTCCGAGAGTTTGTTGCGGTCCTTAAACCCTTCTTCAAGCGCTTTCCTCAGATACTGCAAGGCGCGCTCGTGATTTTTGGCGCTGGCGTGACTTTTCGCCAGATAATAATAAAATTTTGCCCGATCCTGAATGCTGCGCTCCTGCAGCAGGACACCATTTGTGTTGCGATGCTCAAATACTTCAGGGTCCAGACGAAGAGCTTCCTGATAGGATTCCAGAGCGTCCTTGAATTTCTTCCGGGCAAAATAAGCAGTGCCCAGATTGCTGTAGATGGACGCAGATTGAGGATTTACCTTGAGCGCACGTCGATAGTATTTGATCGCATTCCGATAACTTTGACGTGCATAGTGGATGGTCCCCAGGTTATTGATGGCTTCCGGATACCGGGGATTCAGTTTGACAGACTTCTCGTAGGCTTTCTTTGCACCGTTGAAATTGTGCATCTGATGGAAGGCAATGCCAATCTTATTCCAGGTGATCGCAGAATCTTTCGGCATCTGCTGATACATTTCAGAAGCTTCGTAATACATTTTGCGGGCCATATAGATGTCACCGCGCATTTCAGGAGTCAGTGTTTTCTGCGGGTTCGGGAGATGAGTGATGCGTTCCCGTAAACCGGGGAGCTGATTATGGGTAAACTCCTGCGAAGGAATTGCTACCTGTGCCGGAGTCAGTGACGCGGTTAAAGCGAAAACCGTGATAGTGATCATGGTCGCCTCCAGATGTTACTTGAATATACCGCGAAATTTGTTCCAGATCCCCTTCTTTTCCTTCTCCTTCGGCTTCTCCTGCTCCTGTGCGTCTACACTTTTCGGAAGAGGTAGCGCATCACCTGATCGACGGGGGGGTAAATCCTCTGATGAACGACCTGAAGACACAATGTCAGGATCATCCCAGGAGGTTACCTGCGTCAGACCGCCACAGGGGTCAACTGGCTCAGTGCCAGCAATAAATGCTTCCTGATTGGATGTTCCGCAACCATTCACCAGCACCACACCTTCAGGAGGAGCAAAGCGCCCTGGATTCCGGTATTCCCGATACTGGTGAGCCCGCTTCATGAACTCGGTCCAGATAGGCAGCGCTGCTTTTGCTCCCTCCAGCTTGAGATCGGTGTTGTCATCAAATCCCACCCAGACAACCGTAATCAGTTTATTGGTAAACCCAGCAAACCATCCATCATGAGACGTTCCAGTCTTGCCGGCCGCGGGCAGGTTGAATCCACGAGACCGGATACCTGCTCCTGTTCCGGAACGGACAACTTCTTCCATCATGTTCACCATGACATAGGCAACCCTTGGATCTATGACAGGATGATGTTCGGAGTTCGCTTCATAGAGAGGACTACCCGCTTCATCGTAAATAGCCTTGATTGATGTCGGCTGGACGTACTCTCCGTAGTTAGTAAAGATTGTGTACGCTCCAGCCATATCCAGGGGTGTGGCATCATATGATCCCAGTGCGATGGCGGGCGTTCCAACCTGATTTGCCAGTCCGGCACCCTTTGCTACTTTGGCCACCTCTTTATATCCCACCATTTCCGCTACTTTCACCGTCGGGATGTTGAGACTTTTTGCCAGAGCCGTTCGCAACGACACCATGCCATAGAACTTTGCCCCATAGTTGTTTGGTTTGTAATCCCGGCCCGTATTTTCAAAGATGGTGGGTTCGTCCATCAGAGTAGTTAAGGGTGTGATAGAGATTCCGCTGGTCGGATCCAGAGCATAGTTCATGGCAGCAGCGAAGACAAAGGGTTTGAAGATCGATCCCGGCTGCCGTTTTGCAAGGGCTCTATTCAACTGACTGGTGGCATAATTTCTTCCGCCCACCAGAGCTTTGATCTCTCCGGTTTCTGCGTCAATTGCTACCAACGCAACCTGTGGATCAGGACCCGTTGTTTTGGTACGAGCACGGCGCTTGGCGATCAGCTCATCTGCTTCCTGAATGCCAATCCGGACTGCTTCTGTTGCCTCCCGCTGCAAGCGTGGATCCAGTGTCGTGTATATCCGATAGCTGTTTGCCTGAAAGTCATGGTCTCCCATTTCATCCTGTAGCCAGTCATTGACGATATCTACAAAGTACGGGGCATCATTTGAATCGAGTGCGCGCCGAGCAACGACCATCGGAGTTTCTGCTGCCACAGCGTACTGACGGTCATTGATATATCCGTTCTCTCGCATCAGAGAAAGGACGATATTCCGCCGATTTTTAGCCCGTTCTGGCCAGCGGATGGGACTGGTGAAGCTGGGGCGCTGGATTAATCCGGCAAGGGTTGCAGCCTCAGGAAGCGTCAGCTGTTTGATGTCTTTCCCGAAATACGCCTGTGCCGCCTCACCAAAACCACGGATATGGAAGCTTCCGCGACGCCCCATATCGACGTTGTTGGCATAGTATTCAAAAATCTGTTCCTTGGTGAGAGTCCGTTCCAGATGAAGAGTAATGAGTGTTTCTGCAGCCTTGCGCTTCAGAGTCTTTTCCGGCGTCAGCCAGAGATTCCGTGCCAACTGCATACTGAGTGTGGATGCTCCCTCCGCACGACGTCCCGTCTTGATATCCACATATGCAGCTTTCATGATCCGTAGCGGATCAAAGCCAACGTGAGAAAAAAACCGCTTGTCTTCAATGGAAACAACAGCATTGACCAGCGGTTTGGGAATGTCGTTGAAATGAACAATCCGGCGTTTCTGGCGGTCACGGTCAAACAGATTCGTGATCAGTTCTGGTTCCAGCTGATACTGATTTCGCTGGGTATTGTCTCTTAAAGAGATAATTTGAGAGATTTTCGCCCCGGAGAATTTGATCAGAAACGGATCCTGCCGGAAATAGGAATCCGGTCCGGGGAATACTTCAACCGCTCCCGGCCGGAAATGATACCAGCCCATCAGACTCTTCTGCCCTTCGCTATAGCCGGTTTTTCGAAGATGTGTCGCCAGCTCTTCCCTGCTGGTGACATCACCTACCTTGATGGTTTCGGGAGCGGCAAAGATCCTGGATGTTTTGGTGAACGGCCCGACGGTCAGCTTTTCCTCAATCAGGCGGGCATACTTTTTGTAGAAGAAAGCGGAAACACCCAAACAGGCAATGACAATCACTGCCGCAGAGATCAAAAACCATCGCATCCATGGTGCGCCAAAGAGTCTGCCTGCCAGAGATTTACGCGGAACTTGAATTTTTACTGACACCTTGTTGAATTCTCGCTTTTTATTTTCTCATGCGAGAAGCCATTTACTTCCGGCCAATGGATTCAAGCTCTTCCCAGATATCTTTATGTTCCACCCAGATCTCCTGTTCTTTTCCGGTCAGTTGCAGATCTTTACGACTCATCGTTCCATGACCATACGGGCAGATGTACTCCGTCTTTGGCGGTTCAAAGATCAGTGCACGATCCCATGAACCGGAGTTCACAGGCATCTTCAGACGGCGCAGGCAGGTTCGGCATCGATACTTCTGATCCAGAATGGCCAGATAAACCATGCCGATTGAGAGAACAGTATGAACCATGACGGCCGTTGTCCAGGAAAGATCATGGAGGAATGGAGAATGACCACTCCGGATGGCAATGGAAGCGGGTGCATCGATATAGAGATACACCTCATACATCAGACGCTTCAGACCAAAAGCAATGGCCGCAACTGCGGCCAGCTTCCCTACAAAGAAGGCCCAGTATTTCATGTCTATTGTTAAGACTCACTCTTGTGGTCAAAGGTTCCGCCAGAAAATGAGGAAATTATCATTTTTACGGACGGGGACGTCCAAACGAGAATCCGACCAGAAATTCCAGCTGGTCCGGTACCGTTTTCCATTGCCGGGTGGCAGGATCTCTTTGCCATCTTGTATACCGGAGTACAGGTGCAACTCGTAATGCTTTCCAGTTCTGTTCCACACCCAGGCCTGCGCTGAATCCAAAACGGGAGGGTTGGGATCCATTGAGATTCCCACTGGCCCGGAAAGAAGGTCCAGTTTCAAGGAAAGGATTGATCCCTTTTACAGGGAGTCTGTATTTGAGCAGGAAAGGAAACTCCCAGGTAAGCACAACTTCCTGAGCATCACTCAGCCGGAGGGTTCGCCAAAGAGCGTTGACTTCAAAGGCGAAGCTTTTGGAAAGATCCATTTCGAACATTCCACCTCCGATGAAGTTTCCTTTGCTCCGTGGTGCTCTGACCAATCCAGCAAAATCCGGTGTAAGTGCGTTCCGATCCAGATCCCCGGTTACCCCCACTCCCACAACAACTCCAAAACGGGGAGAGACTCCGAATGCATTCGGCCATGCTGACTCCGATGTCTGATGAAATCCCACCAGAAACTCTACCTGATCCCGTTTCATAGAACTGTTCGAAATATTTCCAGAAGCCCATCTTGTATAGCGAAGAGTCGGAGCAATATTCAGCCGGTTTACCTGAAAATTGAGTCCTGCCCCTGCCGTGATTCCATAATGTGACATTCCAGAACCACTTCCAGCCGGACGGAATGAAGGTCCAACAGCAAGAAAGGGATTTACTTTTGAGTCAGTGGGAAGGAAACGATACTTGGCCAGCACAGGAAACTCCCATGTGGTGTGAACCTGAGTGGTCCTCACTGAACTGGAGAGAGTCTGTCCACCAGGAAATGTTACCGGAGGATCATAGATAGTCTGATTGGAAGACCGGATTTCCCGATACAGTGCATTCACTTCAATAGAAAACGGATTGTCGAAAGTGACTTCAATTTTCGGCCCGGCAATAAAGTGTCTGGAGTTGGACCATCGCTTAAATGTAACGGTCGTGCCATTTCCAAAAACATCCGCAGGAATGGAGTCGCTCCTGGAGTGAAAATCTTCCGTAATGTTTGCTCCGACCACTCCGCCAATGGACACTTTCTGGGAGTATCCGATGTTTGGTAGAAGTATGAGTATCCAGATAAACAGAAAAGCTGAATGAATCCGCATTGATATCCTTTCCAAAGCGTTTTATTTTCGAGGGCCCAGAGTAATTCCCACTACCAACTCCAGTTGATCTGGGACAGTTGTTAATCTTTGCCATACGTGCGGTCTTAACTCTGGAGGCATGACATCTCTTTTCCAGCGTGTATACCGGAGAGCAGGCGCGAACCGGAGTGATTTCCAATGTTGTTCGAAGCCAATCCCAGCCGTGAATCCAAACTTCGAAGGGAAGGTTCCGTTCTGATTTCCACTGGCGCGAAAAGATGGACCCGCCTGCAGGAACGGATTCAATTTCGGAACGGGCAGTCTGTACTTGAAAAGAATGGGAAACTGCCAGGTAATCACGACATCTGGGCGTCCACCAAAATGGAGTGTCCTTCGGATGGCATTCACTTCAACGGAATACTTTTCTGTGAGGTCTGCCTCAAACATTACCCCGCCCTGCAAGTTCCCATGGCTTCTGGTTCCAAGCCAGGTTGGTAAGTCCAGATCACTCTTCAGACCAACTCCAAGGACTCCGCCAATGCGAGGCTTGATCCCAAAGGCACTGGGCCATCCTGATTCGGAAGATTGATCAAACCCCACGAGAAACTCCACCTGATTGAGGTTCGATTCGAAGATCGGAGTACTTTCATTCGCGGGAGCCCATCGTGTATAGCGAATGGTGGGAGAGATGTTGAAACTCTTCACTGGAAGATTGAGTCCGGCTCCGGCAGTGAATCCAAAGTTCTTTAATCCGGACATCGTACCGGTGGGGCGAAAAGAAGGTCCGGCAGCAACAAACGGATGAATCTTGTGAACCTGAAACCGATACTTCGCTAAAACAGGAAATTGCCAGGTGGTATGGACCTGCTTGCTAGTGTATTCATTGTGGAGGTCTTCGGGATTTTCAAAAAGAGGAGAGGCAAGAGTCTGTATTCTGGATCGTATTTCCCGATGAATAGCGTTGATCTCGATGGAAAAAGGATTGTCAAAACTGATTTCGATTTTTGGTCCGATCAGAAAATGACGGGAGTCTGACACGCGGCGAAATCCTGAAGTACGATCCTGTGTATAGACAGCTATGTCAGGAAAGTCCCCCGTGATGTTTGCTCCGATTACTCCCCCGATGGTGGTCCTTTGTCCAGACAGCAATGGGCAATAGACCAGCACGGCAAGCAACAGTGCCGGCCCCCAAAATCCGAGTCGCATTGTCACAAATCGACGCGACCAGGATTTGTTCGGTTTCAGAAAATATGAATAAAATTCAACTGGTTAGAAGCGGTCATCGATTTTGTACTGCAACCACTCTTCTGGAATCAGGCATTGATTTCAGCTTTTTCCATTTCTTGCTGAGATAACGATTCCAGTACATCAGCAAGCCGGTAATTCCCAGAAGTGGAAGAGCAAAACCCAGAACAAACCAGATAATCTTGACGGACATCCCCCACCATGTTCCGTAATGAAGCGGACGTTGAAGCCAGATAAACCAGTCACCTGCCGTTTGCGGGTTGTTTCGATATGCGGTCCGGAGATGCTTTCCATTGGCAGGGTCATAGTAGATATGATCCGCACCACTCAGGGTTTCCCGATCGTTCTTCACGATGTAGAACATCATGGGTGCTTTATCTCTGGTGGGAAATGAGATTGCACCGACATGAGTATTGGGAAAGATTGTTTCTGCATGAGCAATCATTCCCGGTAAATTGTTGATGACACCTGTTGGATTCTCCGATGCACGGAGTCCAGCCATGCGCCCTTCACTCATCGTGACTTTACTGACAGCATTGACTGTTGACGTAAACTCCCGGGGCCAGACGAGATAGACACCTGAAATGCCCCATACCACTACAAAGAACAGGGTCCAGAAACCCATGACATTATGAAGATCCCAGTTCACACGCTTCCAGTTCTTGCGGAAGTCCACGACAAACGCACGTACCCATTGATTGATGCCGGGCCACCAGATAACAAGTCCTGTTAATGTCATGACCACAATCAGGGCAGATGAGATACCGTTGATGGTCATGCCAGGGTTACGATTCATCAACAGGAAATAGTGGATCTGAGAGACAACCGACATCCAGTTTTGTTGCGGAGGACCTGTATTCAGGATGGCTCCGGTGTATGGATGAATGTTTACAGCGGTTTGTTGTCGTCCACCAGTCAGGAATGCATAGTAAGCCTTATTCTTCTCTCGCGGAGGATAAAGGAGAGAAACTTTTGACTTGGGAAATTTTTCCTTCAGGATGACTGCTACTTGTTCATATGTCAGTTGAGGACCTGATTCCTCAAACTTTCCATAATCAGGATTGAGCCCTGTCCATTTTTCGAATTCATCCCGCAGAACAAGAATCGAACCGCTGACACCAATCAAAATGGCATACACCACCATGAGCAGGCCCACCCAGAGGTGGACCTGAAACATGGCTTTCCGAATCCATAGCCGTTGAGGACGATGGATATATTCCCGGATCAGATTCTTCATGGCTGACTAAAACCTGAGACGGATCGACAACTGCATGGATCGCGGACCGCCTGTCTGATACAGAGAGTTGAGGCCACTCAGTTGAATGTTCTGCGTGTTTGTTGCCAGACCAAAACGGGATGCACCCACCGAAAGCTGTGTTCGAACTGCACCAAACATCGGATGGTTCAGAATATTGAAAGCTTCACCACGGAACTGCAGGGAGAATCTTTCCCCCAGTGGGAAAGTACGTCGGATCGCAATATCCACCTGTTCAGAACCGAAGCCACGAGCAATATTTCTTCCTGCATTTCCCTGCACTCCAACGGGAAGAGATCTGAACGCATCAAAATTGAGCTTCTTTCCTCCTGGATACTCATCGCCATAGACATATAAAGGGCCTCCTACATAGTCAGGCTGATAGGAGAGAGTGGTGCCGTACAGAGGATCGATACCGGTTGTGCCAATCACATCCAGAGGGAGTCCCCCACGAAACACCAGTCGGCTATCAATTGCCCAGTTTTTTAACAAGGCAGAAGCAAAGGCATTCTCATAACGTCCGGGAACTTCATAAGAAACAGCGGCCTGAAAGTTATGACGAATGTCGTAGTCAGAGTTTCCTCTGAGCAGCTTATTGGTGGTGAAGTTGTTCGTTGCCTGATCAATGGTGTGAGCCCAGGTATGAGAAACCGTGGCCTGAAGTCCCCTGGAGAAGCGACGCTGAAACTGCAACTGCAATGCCTGATGGCTGGAGTTCGCACCGTTCTTTGTATAAGTGAATCCCCAGTTCTGGAAGTTCGGATTAGTGGCCATCAACAGATTGGTGTCGGCGGCCCGAACAACGGTGAGTTGTCGTGTGCCGGAACCAATATATGTAGCGGTGAAAGTCTGATTCCGTCCCAGCCCTTGTTCCACAGCAAAACTCCACTGGAAACTGTAAGGAGACTTCAGATTCCGATCAATTGCATAGAGAGTGAAGTTATATGGTGTACGTGTGTCATGGTAAGGAATCAGGTTGAAGAGATCCGGATCAGCGGGAAAGCTTGCACTTTTATTCAAAAAGCGAAGAGCAGAAGCAAGACCGACACCAAAGTATCCCATTGTTGCCGTTGAATTTGCCGTGTCATAGAAAAGCCCAGCTCCTGAACGAATCACAGTCTCAAAACCATCTTTTTGGTTCAGGCGATACGCAAGCCCCAGACGAGGTGCAAGATTTGCCCAACGAGTCCGAAACAATGGTGCATCCTGGGGAGCAAGCGCAGTTTTTGTGATGTCATCAATCTGGTCTGCGTTGTATGGCTTGTTCCCATCCATATCTGTAGGTGCTGGGTTCACATCCCAACGCAATCCGAGAGAGAGATTCAGGCGTGGATGAAGTCTCCATTCATCCTGAATGAAGGCTGAAAAATTGCGAACAAGCGGATTTACACTCCCGGAAAATCGTTCCATCGTGACATTCGATGGAGTATTCGACATCAGATCAGCATAGGTATCGAACATTGCAAACTGGTAAAGATCAGCACGGGGTTGACGTGTTCCCAATTGTCGATAATCAAATCCGAATTTCAGGTGGTGGCTGCCTTTAAAGACACTCAACGTATTGTTGACATTGATCTGGGTCTGTTCATTTCGTTTGGGATTGAATGCAAAGCTGGGACGCAATCCCCATTGGATATAAAAATCAACCCAATGCAGATTCGAATCGCTATATCCAGGAATAGACGTAATGTTCAGTGGTGTTGCGCCACCAAAGTTGTCCAGATCATGGACCTGCCCTTGATTATTTTTTGTGAAGTTAAACCGGAAATCATTGTTCAATACTGAATTGAAGATGTTTGTCGCGCCAACTGTCAGAGAGTTTGTCTTGCCTTCCTGAAATGTATTTCTCGCCATATTGGAAGTACTACGAACCTGATTCTCAGACGGAGAAAAATTGTATCGGCCAAAAACTTTGAATCGGTCTGAAAAGTGATGATCGATTCTTACGCTGCTTGCATTGAGGGATCCAGGGCTGGACCAGGAGCCGATGTAGGTTGCCATTCCATCACCCGTTTCAGGACCATTTGGGAGAGGAAATGCATTCAGGAATTTCTGTAGTGCAGCAGGAGCATTTGCTCTTGTGTGGAGACTCGGCACATCAGTAACAACGGCTGGTAGTGGAGTTCTTAGTCTCAAGCCTTCGTAATTAAAGAAGAAGAATGTGCGATTCTCGCCTTTATATAAACCGGGAATGACCACAGGCCCACCAAGAGTTCCGCCAAAATTATTCTGGCGTTGCTTGGCCTTTTCTCCACCTGTCGCATTGATAAACCAGTTGCTGGCATCCAGAGCATCATTGCGGAAATAGTGGAACAGTGTTCCGTGGAAATCATTCGTCCCGGAGCGGGTGGTAAAGAAAAACTGCCCACCCGGAAAACGACCATGCTCAGCAGAATAAGTTGCCGTGGTGGACCGAAACTCTTCAAGTGCATCCACAGAGACCAGACTCTGTGTAGTTCCCAATGCCGTTTCCCCAGGAGTTGAGCCGCTATACCCACCGCCCCATCCGGGCGTAGATGGGTAGGCACCTGTATTCGCACTGACACCATCCACCATGAAATAGTTGGATTCCGTTCTCTGCCCATTCACACTCATCGATCCGCTCTGCCCCTGGCCTCGACTGGAAACAACAACATTGACGCCGGGTGTCAGGGTTAACAATGACTGAAAACTACGTCCATTCAAGGGCATGTTTTCCACGAACTGCCGATTGATCAGGGTACTGACTGTGGCATCCAATGTATTGATGGCGATTCCAGCTCCGTCCACGGTGACGGTTTGTGCAGAATCACCCACTTCCATCTGAATGTCGATCGCCGCAGTCTGAGCTGTTTCAACAATGATTCCTCTTTTGTCGAATCGCTTAAACCCTTTCGCAGTTGCACTCAACGTGTACTGTCCAGACTGAATGGAAGAGAAGATATACAAACCTTCCTTATTTGATTGGGCCCGGAGTGTAGTGCCAGTTTTGTCACCTGTCAGAATGATTTCCGCGGTGCCAACCACTCCGCCAGAGGTATCCGTTACCCGCCCACTGATGGAAGCGCTTTGTGCGGAAAGAAGAGAACAACCAAGAAAGAAAATGGCAGCCAGTCGCTGGCCTGAAGATAAGTCTCCCGAGAGATTCATGAAATACGTAAAATCCGTCCTTAACTGAAACTGAAATACCGGATCTGCTTTTTCTTGCAGACGCAATTCGGTTTCAAAAGGTAAGACAATTGAGAAACAGGTTTTTACAATTTTTTTAACTTTTTAGTCAATAAAGATAGAGCGAATTCTGTTCATGGATTCTTCCAGAGTGAGAACTGTTGATTCTCTCGATAAATAAACGACATCATGGACAAGCTCATACAATTCAACAGCAGAAGAATAATTGACTGGAACAGCAGAGTTTATTTGAAGATCTGCAATAACACTCAGTGTGTCTATCACAGATTGACATTCCTTTATGATATTCATTTGCAAATCTTGTAGCGTTCTCCCTACGTCAGGGCTCATGACAGATTGCTGAAGAACCAGCAAAGTATCTCTGGCGCGAGCCATAGCAGCAATTTTTCGGGTGGAAAGATCCAGAGAATTGATTAATTCCTGCCGACCAACTGGATTGTTTGGATAAAGCGCTTTTAAGTATTCAAAAGCCAAGGGCTTTTTCGTTCCCTGAAATGTTTTCCAGGGAATTTCATTCACGCCTGCTGTATGCTCATCATCTGCCACCAGCGACACTTTGGCTTCAGGAATTCCCTGAGCCTTTTTCTGAATTTCATTTCGGAATGCAGTTGTAGAAACAGATCCCCACACTTCAACCTGACCATCCAGCCGTCTCACATCCACGGTGACAGATTGATCCAGCTGAATTTGATGAAGAAGCAACCGTATCTCCACTTCTGTCTGATCCAGCGGATTAGCAGGCGGAACAGAGTTCTCAGAAACGATACGCTCTCTAATTAGGGGAGTTTCAACTACTCTGGCCGCAAGAACAGGTTCCGGTGCAGGTTCATCTGAAAAAAGAACTTCTTCTACATCATAGATAACGGGTGTCGATTCATTTTCAGCACTGAACTCGAACCGGCCGGAAACAGCAATCAGATCTGTTTTCCGCAGATTCAGAGTTGCTTGTCGCAGATGATTCACTTCTGTACGGGTTGTAATGGAAGTCCATTCGTTCTGTTCCAGGATGGAATCATGTTTTTGAGAGAGTGTATCCCTCCACCTCTTGAAGTTGCGAACAGAAAGCGGACGGCTCCATTCCACACCAGATCTTTGAAAATGCGACATAACCTGATGACAGAAATCATGAACAGGAATCTGTACAAGATGAACATCATAGGTAAGTCGGCACTGTTGCACACCATTGCTGAGACGAAATGACTGCTTCGGCCGAAAATTTCGGAACTCTGCAGATGATGCATTTGCCAGAATTCCTGCTGCACGAACGGAAGGAGCCAGTTGCAGAAGGCCAGCCCAGACTGCAATCACACCCAGGCATGCTGCGACACCAATTCCCAGTTTTCTGGAGAAACGGGGAAAGAAAGTTAGCTGCTTCTGTTTCCGGTTGATCTCCTGCTGGAAATTCCATTCAGCAGCAGCAGACTTCACCTCTTTCAAATCGCGAAGGATGAATGCTGAACGCGCCATCACTTGTTGGCAAATATGGCAAACCTGAATATGTGCCTGGATAGATTTCGCAGAGACAGAGTCAATCTCTCCCTCCTGCCAGAGCAGAATATCTTCTGGTGCGGGATGATTTTCTGCGGGATCCGTAAAGTCAGACTTGCTCACGAGGGTCTCAGTTCTGTCTGGAAAAGTAGTTGAAGTCTAGCTGACGTGATCTTTCACTTGAGCATGCAGTTTTTCTGTAGCCACATGAATAAGATATACAACTCGCCGGATAGGAATACCAAGGTTTTGACCAATCTCGCGATAGGTAATTCCTTCACATCGCATCAGCAGACATTGCTGCTCTTCCGCATTCAAAGACGATATAGCATCTACCAGAGCAAGATAACGACTTCTCTGTGAATAGTGAAGATCGATATCACTGTCCGGATCGCTCAGTGTCCGCTCCCACTTCTTCCAGAGCCGATCCACCACCCCGATTTCCCTTCTTGCGCGATGAAAGCGGTTGATGGCAAGGTTTCTGGCACAGGTGAGAAGCCATTCATACATACGGTCCGGCCTTTGGGATTTCTCTTCCTGATTCACCATGCGAAGAAAAACTTCCTGAGTAATATCTTCCGCCTCGACCGCATTCACTCCGAACCGAATCAGGAACCGAATGAACTCAGGACGACGAATAGCAAACAGATGCTCAAGATCTTTCAGGTATTTCTGTTGCTGCGTTTGAGAGTCTTTACCTTGAAAAACCCTCGATTCAGAAATACTTAAAATTTCACTCATCCAAGCCTTACGGAGATTTTAGCAACTGAGTTGCGACTAGGTAAACCAGAGACCGAGGTTTCTTGTAAAGAAAATGTTCTGCCCCGCGAAATACCAACCTCTCTCGTATACTGAAAGAAATAAAGGATCAGGGAGAGTCTGGACGTTCTCTTTCAAAAATCGAATCAGCATTTTTGCTTATCAGAAGTCCTGCTGTACTCATAATCATCCAGGTTACAGTTTGATATTTCCCGGCATACTGGAAAGTAAAATTACTGTTGCTTGTCCCTGCTCCACAAAATTTGTAACGGAGGAAAGCCACTGATGAAAGGTATCGTTCTTGCTGGAGGAACGGGCAGCAGACTTCTGCCACTGACCAAGATCACAAACAAGCATCTCCTGCCTGTTTATGACAAGCCCATGATCTATTATCCGATCCAGACTCTTGTGGATGCGGGCATTCAGGACATTCTGGTGGTGACGGGTGGCAGAAATTCCGGGGACTTCCTGCGGTTGCTCGCCAATGGACGCGAGTTCGGTCTTCGGCACATCAACTATGCCTATCAGGAAGGCGAAGGCGGGATTGCGGATGCTCTCTCCCTGGCTGAGCATTTCGCAGGTGGAGACAGTATCTGTGTCATCCTCGGCGATAACATCATTGAGAAATCCATTAAGCATGCAGTAGATGACTTTAAGCAACAAAAGGCTGGCGCCAAAATTCTGCTGAAAGAAGTCCATGATGCAGAACGGTTCGGTGTAGCAGAGATTGATGGAGATCGGATTTTGTCTATTGAGGAAAAGCCTCGCAAACCAAAATCAAATTTTGCTGTCACCGGCATCTATATGTATGACGGCTCGGTCTTCGATCGTGTGCGTAAACTGACACCCTCCGGACGCAATGAACTGGAAATTACGGATGTGAATAACAGCTACATCTCTGAAGGGTCCATGTCCTTTGCATATCTGGATGGATGGTGGACCGATGCGGGCACCTTTGAATCACTACTTCATGCCAGCACTTTGGTCTCTCAGCTCAGAAAAGATTAAAGAGTTAACTCATACAAGATCTGTACAGCCTTAGAAAAGAACAGGAAACAGCATTCCAGATGAAAATCATTGTTACCGGAGCCGCCGGATTTATCGGATCATGTTTTGTCCGACAGACACTTTCAGAAAATGCGGACATCCAGTTAATCGCACTGGATAAGCTGACATATGCCGGAAATCTGGAAAACCTCGCTCCTGTTGCAGAACATCCGGGTTATCGCTTTGTCCGGGCTGATATTGCAGATGAAAAAGTCATAGATGCAGTGATCGCATCCGAAAAACCGGATGCGATTGTCCACTTTGCAGCAGAGAGCCATGTAGACCGCAGTATTTTGTCGCCCGCTCCTGTTTTTGAAACAAATCTTCGGGGAACATTTGTGCTACTGGAAGCAGCACGGAAAAACAACATTTCCCGATTTATTCATGTATCCACTGATGAAGTCTACGGCAGCATCGAAGCCCCACAGGAAGCAGATGAATCCTATCCATTGGTGACATCCAGCCCATATTCAGCATCAAAAGCCGGATCAGATCTTCTGGCTCTTTCCTATTACACGACCTACAAAATGCCTGTTGTCGTGACACGTGCTTCAAACAACTATGGTCCTTATCAGTTTCCCGAAAAACTGATCCCACTGATGATCACTAATGCGTTTGAAGACAAGTCCCTCCCGATTTACGGTGATGGAATGCAGATCCGGGACTGGCTCTTTGTTGAAGACCATTGCCAGGCGATCATGTCCGTCCTCAAATCCGGAAGAGAAGGAGAAGTCTATAACATTGGTGGCAGCAGATCTCTCCCCAATATCGAAGTAGTTCGCCAGATCTTATCCCTCACGGGCAAGCCGGAAAGCCTGATGACCTATGTCAAAGATCGCCCTGGACATGATCGACGATACGCATTGACCAGTGAAAAAATCGAGCGCGAAACCGGCTGGAAGCCTCAGGTGGATTTCGAAAAAGGACTACAACTTACCATTGACTGGTACCGCGATCACTCAGACTGGGTGGAACGGGTGAAGAGTGGTGCTTACCGTGATTTCTATGAACAGAATTATTTCGGTCGCTAATCAGGTCTCTGCCACCACAATCAATCATTCTTGAACAATCTGAATCTCTTTCCAGTGGATCGCCCGCTTGCCGATCCACTACAACGACTTGCCACACAAGATATTTTTCTGGGAACAAGTTCCTGGAAATATCCGGGATGGCTGGGCTCCGTCTACACCCCGGAACGCTATCTTCATCGAGGAAAGTTTTCGAAATCAGCCTTTGAAAAAAATTGCCTGAATGAGTTTGCCGAGACATTTCCCACGGTGTGTGGCGATTTTCTCTTCTATCAGTTCCCCACTCAGCCAATGATTGATCAGCTCTTCTCCCAAGTACCCCAAGGCTTCCACTTTGCATTCAAAGTACCAGAAGACATCACCGTTAAACGCTTCCCTTCTCATCCACGGTATGGAGACAAAGGAGGCATCAATAATCCATTCTTTCTGAATGCAGAAGTATTTCTGGATGGATATCTGGAGCCATTAAAAAAGTATCGATACCAGATCACGCTCATCTTTGAGTTCGGGGCATTCCATGAGATAGACATGCCTGATGCAACCACCTTTGTCCGACATCTCGACAAGTTCCTGAATGAACTTCCGGAAGGATTTCGCTTTTCAGTGGAAATCCGCAATGAAGAGTTCCTGGTGGACGAATATCTGGCCTGTCTGAAAGAGCATGGTGTCAGCCATGTCCTGAATGCATGGTCACGAATGCCTTCCATTGAGGAACAGATCCAGATCCCCGGTATCCTGACCGCAGACTTTATAGTGTTTCGAGGACTTCTGCGCAAAGGCAGACTTTATGCCGAAGCGGTGAGCAAGTTTTCCCCCTATGAAACACTACAGGAAGAAAACAAAGAGACACGAAAAGCCATGCGTCAGCTAATCAGTCATGCAAGGCAGAATGAAATGCCTCTGTTTGGCTATCTGAACAATCGTTTTGAGGGATTTGCTCCGGGAACAATTGAAGCACTCATCGCCCCGGAATAAATTGATTTTGGAATGGTTATGTGGCTTTATAGACTTCATCTCAGAAAATCACAGGGGGAATTTTTGATATATTTTTCTGGCATCACGCCCCCGGTCTGGCACTGATCTGAGGCAGCTCCGATCATCAACTGGTACTTTGGATAAGTCCGCGTAAAATGGATCAAGGAATGACAATGAAATTTGCAAAATCGGTTCTACCGTTAATTCTGGTGTCTGCAGCATTTGCTCAGGTCAATATCGGCGAGAAGAAGCCTGAGGCTCAACTGCCGTTTAAGATGACCCGGACATCCACATTCGCTTTACCCTGGCGGATTGCTTTCCTGCCGGATGGTCGGATGCTGGTCACTGAAAAGGTTGGACCCATCTGGCTGGTTTCTGCGGAAGGGGAAAAGATTGCTCCTCTGGCTGGAACTCCCGCCGTTTACTGGCAAGGCCAGACCGGCATGCTGGGAATCTACCTTTCACCCACCTTCTCCACCGATGAGCGCGTTTATCTCACTTATGTGGAACCGGGTGAATATGGTGGTGGAGTAACTCTGGCCCGCGCCAAGCTGAATGTTGGACGTTCTCCCCGTCTGCTGGATCTTGAAGTACTCTGGCGCCAGTTGCCCAAGGGTAAAGGTGGTCACCCCGGTGGTCAGGTGGTTTTCTCACCGGATGGAAAGTATCTCTTCCTGTCTGTCGGCGACCGTCAGCGTATGGCACCTGCCCAGGACCTCAGTCAGCCAGTCGGCAAAGTTCTCCGCCTGACACTGGATGGAAAACCAGCTCCCGGAAATCCCTTTGAAGGAAAAGCTGGTAGTGCAACCATCCCACTCTTTGATCCACCTTCGGATACGGAAGCAACCAAGAATGCAAAGCCAGTCAGTACCTATACATTTGCAGACGGCAACAAGACCCCTTCTGAAGTCTGGGCATATGGATTCCGTGCAGCTTACGGACTTGCCTTCACAGCCAATGGTGAACTGTGGGAAGTAGAACATGGCCCCCGTGGCGGTGACGAGCTGAACCTGATTCAAAAAGGAAAGAACTATGGCTGGCCAGTTGTTTCTTATGGCATGAATTACAACGAAAAGCCAATTCCGAGCCATGACACAAAATCAGAGTTCACGAAGCCTGTTCTTTATTGGAATCCAGTAATCGCTCCCGGAAACCTGATGGTTTATCGTGGCAAGAAAACCTTTCCGCAGTGGGATGGGAATGGTTTTGTGAGCGGGCTGGGGACACACTCCCTCAGCCGCATCATCTTCGACGGAAAAGGTGGAGCGAAAGCAGGCGAGCGTTGGGATATTGGAACACGCATCCGTGACGTGGAACAGGCTCCCGATGGATCACTCTGGATGCTTGAAGATGGAAATCCCGGTGCGCTGATTCACATCACACCGAAATAAGGATCAGTTCGTATTGTGGATGAAAGAGGGCACCGTGAACCACGGTGCCTTTTTTTGTTGATGCTGTGATTTAGTGACAACCATTGAGTGTAAAATTTGGAGCTTCCCACCGGAACACTATTGGGCTTTCGCTTTGTTTGCATCACAAAGGTTTCTTAAGAGTTCTTAGTGGTACGAGCATGCTTCTCAACTGGGTAGAGAAGTTATCAAGTACTTTCTGGAATCACTACAATATTTTGAAGTATTCAGGCTGTAGATGGGACGGTCACAGAGGCTCGATTCGAGCCCTGAACTGTGAATTTGACCGGAACGACAACCGGGAAAAATCGAACTTCTGCGTCTTATGCTCTGGGATCTGATCCGGGTCTGATGGCACTGAAGGGCGCTATGCAGCAGGCTGCTCCTATTGTTAACGCTGCTGGTGTGGGAATTGTAGTAGTGGCGAGTGGGGGACTCGGGGAGGAGCAATTGGGGGTGTTAGCCTTACACCAGTTAACCTTACCGGAGTAGCCTAGGCTGCTGCGCTGACCCTTCCGGCTGGCGATAAGCTTTCGCAAATGATCTCGCGTTCGGGGAACTCTCAATTCAAAGGTAACCCGCAGGCATTCATCTCGTTTGCTCAGTAATTTGTCTCGAATGCCATTAGTCAGGAAACATACACGACGGGAACCTACATCTCTAAGAGTAGAAGCACTATCTATCGTATTGGGAACGACTTCATGACTGTTGCGAAAGATGGACGTATTCTCAGCTACGTTAAGGGGGCGAAACCCGGCGAAGTTACGGAAAAATATTTACAGCAGGGAGGCAGATAAGACCATGGCACAGATTGTCATTGAGTTTGGAGCGCCAACACTCGGAACAATTATGGATGCAACACTTTCAGTCATAGGAACCCCAACCGTGATTGAAATTGAATTGCGATCAGGAGGGGGCCAGGTCTTCGCAATGGATTACCTTGAAACCCTTTCCCGGCAATTGACGGACGGGCAGGTCTTATCAGCCACTTTTCGCACTGAATCCAAGGAAGTTCGGTACGGTCTTATTATACGGCCCCATTACGGCGGTCAGAATCGATCGATATGGATGGGGACCGTGGAGCTTGTGACAACCGAATGGCGTCCATACTGGGAGGCGCTTCTACAGTTTGATGGCTTGAGTTTTGTCTGCGTCGGGGATGAAGAGGGTGTGGAATTGACCGACGACAACCTTACTGTTACTTCGTTTCCATGGGACGAATGGCCACTGTTGGTGGGTGCGTTGAGAGCCGAAGAGGAAGGTAATAGTTGGGTGATTAGGGAGCGCACACCAGAGTGACAGTCATTCAGTTGAATTATGCGAAGTAGTCGATGAGTTAGCAGAAATTCTTCGGGATGCCCTTCTGTAGAACTAAAGGTTAGCGGTGCGTATAGCCTGAATGATGTGAGTGCCTTTTGAAGGCACGAAAAGAGAGGCAGTCATACGAAGTTTGAAGTTGCTCCAGCATATCGTTTTGAAGTGCTCGGATGCTCTGGTGATTGCTATAGATGTGTGCGCAGCCAGTCTGCTCGTGGCGATTGGGCTTTCTTCTGCACGGTTGGCTGGCGGTAAGTCGTTTGGCTGCTGCAGGAGTATCGTGCTGGATTAACAAGTTTGAGGAAATTAGCACAAATCCGCTTCCCGAGCATGGACGGTATTTAAAAATCTGCTGGAGCCACCCGCCGGAATCGAACCGGCGACCTACTGATTACGAATCAGTTGCTCTACCAACTGAGCTAGGGTGGCTGAACTTCTCTATTATATTCAATGCACTGCATTTCCGCCAATATCCGGTGGGATGCGGCATCATGAAACTATGTCTTTCATCAAGGCCGTCCCATTAGCCAGTCTCGACCAGAATGGCCTCGCTGAATTTATCCATCAGGGTGAGCAGTATGCGATCTGCCGGGTCGGCGATGAAGTCCATGCCATCGACGGAGTCTGCCCGCATCGGGGAGCTTCTCTGGCCGAAGGGGCACTGCACGGAAAGATGGTAGTGTGTCCCTGGCATGCGTGGGAGTTTGACTGCACCACGGGGCAGTTCGACATGAACAGTGCGATTCAGGTGAAGACTTTCCCTACCAAAGTGGAAGATGGCCAGGTTCTGATCGATCTTCCGGAATCCGACGCGTGATGCCTGAACTTCCTGAAGCGGAAACCATTGCCCGCATTCTGCACCAGCATCTCCAGGGAAAAAAGCTGGCGGGATATGGGGAGTTGCTGCGCGTCTGGCGAACCGGGAAGTGGGTGGTCTTCGATTTTGCAGAAGATCAGCTAATTGCTCGGCTCGGAATGACGGGAACATTTCGCCTCAATACCGAACCCGGCATCCACACCCGGCAGGTGTTCGACTTTGAAGGCACTTCCCTGCTCTATAACGACATCCGTAAATTCGGACGCCTTATCTGGAGCAAGCCGCCACTGACTGCTCCTCCCGACATTCTGGCTATGCCTGTGGAGGATTTTTCGCGGCGTCTGAAGCTGCGCAAGCGCCCGATCAAGTCGCTGTTACTGGAACAGAACTTTGCCAGCGGCATCGGCAATATCTATGCGGATGAATGCCTGTTCGCCGCCGGAATCCATCCACTCACCGCATCGGATCAGGTAGATGGAACTGCTCTTCACGCCACGATTATTTCGATCCTGAATCAAGCGATTGAGCATCGGGGATCAACCATTTCAGATTTCTTCGACCCCATGGGAATGCCCGGCAACTACCAGAAACACCATCGTGTTTATGGACGTGCCGGGCTTGAATGTCCCCGTTGTGGAACGCTGATTGTCAGAACCGTCGTCGCGGCTCGCGGGACACATTACTGTCCGGTTTGTCAGCCAGCGCCGCCACTCTTGCAGCAACGGAAGCGTTGAGCGCATCCACCAGATCCAGAGCCTGACGGACTTCCTTGACGTGAGTTGCGCGGACCATGTGGCATCCACGCATGGCTGCTGCAGTAGCGGTAGCCACTTCCGGAAGTTCTCCATATCCCGTACTCATGGGGACTTCCAGCCGATCCAGCGCACCCAGATCTGCGATGGTTTCGATGCACTGTTCTTTTCTCTTTCCGAATCCAAGTCCGGTATCCGCCACCAGACTGTGCGGGTTGATTCCGGACCGTCTCGCTTTCCCCAGACTGGCATCCAGATCCTGAAGCAGACCGGGAATCGGATTGGTGATGGGAGGCAGCTTGCCCCAGGCTTCCGATGACGAACTGCGCATCTGGCTTACGATCAGTCCGGCATCATGCTGGACAACCAGTTTCGGCATGAGAGGATCATGGCTCAGCCCGGACTGGTCAAAGATCACTTCGGCACCCAGTTCAAAGGCACGTTCCGCCACCGGAGTCTTGTCTGTGATGACTCCATAGGGAATCGCCAGCTGATTTCGCAGACGCTTCAGCACGGGAACCATCCTGCGGATCTCTTCGGTGTCTTCCACACGCTTGCTGCCTGTGATCAACGCCTCCGGACTGACCAGAATCACATCTGCGCCGTTCTCCTCCATTTCGAGGGCTGTCGCAAACGCACGATCCCCATCCATGGGATCCATGCCAGATGTCTGAATCTCTGGTGCGATCTGGAGCACGGCCAGCACCAGAGTCCGGTCAGCCAGTGAAATCCTGCGCTGCCGGAAGCGCCATTCAAATCGACGACGGCTCATTGCACCACCACCGTTACCGGAGGCTGTTTTCCTACATGGAGAATATGGCTCCCCGAATCCAGCCGGAATGCCGGCGATGTCATCACTTCCTCACCGACTCGCACGGCGCCTCCTTTAATCAGTTCATCCGCACGACTCACGGATGGAGCTTTCTTCGTCTGAACCAGTACACGATTCAACCGTGTATCTTCCACAGTAATCTGATCCATGAAATCTGCATTCTTTCCATGGAAGTTTTCAATAATCCGGTTAATCAGGGCTTCCTTTGCCTCGCGTGGCTTGTCGGCAGCTTTCATCGCAGCAATCGATTCCAGCGATTCATCGGTCAGCAGTTCCCAATACCGCCACATCAGGTCATCGCTGATATTGATCAACTTCTGACGCATGGCAGCAGGCGATTCGGTGATCCCCACATAATTGCCTTTGGACTTGGACATCTTCTCGACGCCATCGAGTCCTTCCAGCAGCGGGACCGTTGCCAAAATCTGTGGAGTAAATCCGTAATCGCGCTGCAGTTCCCGGCCAACCAGAAGATTGAATTTCTGGTCCGTTCCTCCAAGCTCAACATCGCATTGGAGTTCCACGGAGTCATACCCCTGTACTAATGGATAAAGCAGTTCATGTACGGAAATGGGTACGTTTTCCTTGTAGCGTTTTGAGAAATCGTCCCGTTCCAGCAGACGCGCCACCGTATACTTTGATGCCAGCCGGACGATATCGGCAAAACCCAGCTTGTCGAACCATTCGCTGTTGAACCGGATCTCCGTCTTTTCCGGGTCCAGGATCTTGAATACCTGTGCCTTGTAGGTTTCCGCGTTCGCCAGGACTTCTTCCCGCGTCAGTGGAGGACGGGTGATATTGCGTCCGGTGGGGTCACCAATCAGACCCGTCACATCCCCGATCAGGAAAATCACCGTGTGACCCAAATCCTGAAAATGCTTCATCTTCCGCAATAAAACGGTATGTCCCAGATGAAGATCGGGAGCAGTGGGATCAAATCCAGCCTTGACGCGCAGAGGACGGCCCAGCTCCAGCCGGGCGCGCAGGTCTTCCTCACGAATAATTTCGGCGAAGCCTTTTTTGAGGTAAATCAGTTGTTCGTCGATCGAAAGTGCCAATCTTCTAGTTTATTGCAGCGTCAGCTTCAGATGTGGAATTTCAGAGTTATGGCAGGGCTGGTAATATCAGTTTTCACTGACCATGAGACTGACTTCCGCTATCTCCCTGTTTCTTCCAGCTTTCTTCTGTATTTTTTCTCCTGCCTTTGCTGCCGATGCCTTCCAGATTGAAACTCTGTCCAATCATCCCCATCGATTGAGTGGCAACGATGCACTGATCCGTGTGAAAACTCCCCAAAATGTCCCTCCTTCCGCAGTAAGAATTCATCTGAATGGTACAGATATCACTTCTTCATTTCGTGATGGGGAAGCAGGTGGTCTCACCGGACTTGTCTCAGGAATGCGCATCGGAGCCAATGCTCTTCAGGTTTTACAGGATAGTCAGGTGGTCGCGGAACAGTCATTGGTGAACTTTCCGATTGTGGGTCCTGTATTCTCCGGACCACACCAAAAGCCCTACATTTGTGGAACTGCGAAATTCAAACTTCCGGACGGTGCTTCTCTGGGGGAACCACTGGATGAGAACTGTTCCGTAAAAACTGTCGTGACTTATATGTACAAGTCTCGAAATGCTTCCTCACCGGAGACTGCCTTTCGACCACTTTCTTTCGGAAATCAGCTCCCTCTAGATGTTGCAGAGACAGAAACAACGGATGGAAAAAAAGTCCCCTATGTCGTGCGGATCGAAACAGGGACTATCAACCGCGCCATCTACCAGACGGCAATTCTTCACAATCCTGCATCTGAGCCGGAACCGTCTCCGTTTACTTCCCCTCAAGGCTGGAACCGGAAGTTCCTTTACACCTTCGGTGGTGGATGTACGGGTGGATGGTATCGGCAGGGCTCTTCGCTGGCATCACTCCTGAATGACCAGATTGTGGGCCGGGGATACGCGGAAGCCGTCGCAACTCTGAATGTCTTCGGTACCAACTGTCAGGACATGACTGCATCGGAAACCATGATGATGGTGAAGGAACGGTTCATCGAAGCTTATGGAGTTCCGGAGTTTACCTTTGGACGTGGCGGGTCCGGTGGAGCATATCAGCAGATCCAGATTGCGGACAATTATCCGGGGCTGCTGGATGGAATCATCCCCAGTGCGACCTTTCCCGAAGTTCTGGCCACTACGCAGTATCTGACTGACGTACAGCTCTTCCATCGCTATTTTTCCTCAGGAAATCATGGACTCTCGGAAGAACAGCAGAAAGCAGTCTCCGGCGTTGGCACCCTGAAAAATGTCACTGGTATTTCGCGCGGAGCACAGAGAATTCATCCGATGACCTTCTGCCCGGAAGAGTTGCCGGAAGCACTGCGCTATCACCCGGTAAAGAATCCAACGGGCGCCCGTTGCGATGTCTTTGACCATACGGTGAATGTTTATGGCCGCGATCCTGAAACCGGATTTGCACGACGCCCCATCGACAATGTCGGAGTTCAGTATGGACTGAATGCTCTCAAGATGAAACAGATCAGCGTCCGGGAATTTCTGGATCTCAATGAGAAGATCGGCGGCTATGACAATGACGGAGAGATGGTGGCCACTCGCTCACAAGCTGATCTGCAGGCGGTACGAGCTGCCTACCAGACAGGCCGGATCACAAACGCTGGCGGAGGGCTGGCAAAAATCCCGATTATCGACTTCCGCGCTTATACAGACCTGACAAAGAATGGTGACGTTCATCTGAAATATCATTCCTTTGCTTTTCGGGAACGGCTGCGGCTCGCCAATGGCAATCATGACAACCAGGTCATGCTGACTACCCCTGCCGGAGAAGTAGCGCGCAACACGACACAATATGCCATCGACAAGATGGTAGAGTGGCTGACAAATCTGAAGAAAGACCAGTCCAGCGATCCGGCACGGGAAAAGGTGATCCGTGCCAAGCCGGCAGATCTGGTGGATTCCTGCTATTCCGCCAGCGGAGAAAGAATCATCGAGTCCCAGACATTCACCGGCGGAAAATGCAATGAACTATATCCGGCATTCCCTTCTCCCCGAATGGTTGCTGGTGGGCCGATTACGAACAATATCCTGAAGTGCCAGCTGAAACCGATCGACCTGAATGAATACTCCGTTCCCTTCTCTACAGAAGAAAAACAGAGACTGGAAAAGATATTTCCGGATGGAGTCTGTGACTGGTCAAAACCCGGAGTGGAACAGCAAAATCTCGTCGGAACATGGTTGAAGTTCTGAAGTTCTTCAGCGCTTCTGATATATCCTTGCTGATTGGAAAGAAAGAACGTCAATGAAAGCCATTTCTCTCTCAGAACCTGGAAAATTTGAATGGATCCAGTTGGATGAAGCAGCGTCACCGGGTCCGGGAGAGGCGCTGGTCCGTATCGATACAGTCGGCATCTGCGGTACGGATCTTCATGCGTACCGGGGACGGCAGCCCTTCTTCAGCTACCCGCGCATCCTGGGACATGAACTGGCTGTGGAAGTGCTTGCAACAGGCCCGAATGTCACGCATCTCCAGCCCGGAGATCGATGTGCCGTCAATCCTTATCTCAATTGCGGAACCTGTATCGCCTGCAGCCGGGGCAAGACCAACTGCTGCATCAGTCTGAAAGTGTTGGGAGTCCACACGGATGGAGGCATGCGGGAACGCATGGTGCTGCCCGCATCCCATCTCTATCCTTCTGCTTCCCTGAATTACCAGCAACTGGCTCTAATCGAAACGCTTGGTATCGGATGTCATGCCGTCAATCGATCGCAACCGGTGGAAGGAGACCGCGCACTGGTGATCGGGGCGGGTCCGATTGGCTGCACAGTCATGGAATTCCTGAGGCTGCGGGGAGTTCCATATGACGTTCTTGATCTGAGCGAACGACGCAGGGATTTTTCCCGCCAGTATATGGGATCGGAAAATGTACATTCCGACAAACAATCCATCCTGGATCAGGCACCGGAACTGCCAACGATCGTCTATGACTGCACGGGCAATCCACAGTCCATGAAAGATGCATTCCATCTGGTCTCAGCAGGAGGAAAGCTGGTGTTTGTTGGATTGTTTATTGGCGATGTCAGCTTCCATGATCCGGATCCTTTCCACCGCCGCGAGATCACGCTACTTAGCTCTCGCAATGCAGTTCCCACAGAACATGAAGAGATCATGAAGAACGTGGAAGCTGGCAGAATTCGTACGGAACATTGGGTTGGAGATGCATGCAGCGTCAGTTCCATGTTAGACCGTTTTCCTGTCTGGACCTCAGCAGAGAGCGGCATCCTGAAAGCAGTAGTCAACTGGAATTAACCAGCGATCCCGGTAACGGGGTCGCCATTCAGCTTCAGAGTTATTTCTTCAGATCATTGATCACAAACCGGATGACAGACTCAAGCAATGCTGTGCGCGGGTAGTGATTCTTGTCTGCCTGTGTCCGGATTGCTTCCTGTGAAGTCTCAAACGGAAGTGCAATCGCAAAATGATCGGCCCGTGCGGTTCCCAGGTAGATCGATTCCGGGATGATCTGATCTTCTTCTGTCAGCTGGCTGTCATTTTTCTTCGAAACTGAATCCAGAATCATTTTTGTCTGGGCCAGCATCTTTGACGTATTTCCAGCATCTGAAATCGTAGCCAGAGAGTATGTCGGAACCACTGGATGAGGATTGCTGGAGAGGAATGCCTTGCGAACACGTGTACCCAGGCTTCGGAAACCTTCTGAGAGATTCCCTTCACATCCGGGAAGGCTATACTGCTGGATCCACTTCTCCGCCATGTCAGGGACTGTATCCGCCACGGCTGATCCACCGGATGCGCCTCCAATACTGACGAACGCAGCAGTTGCTTCCTTCACACCCTGTTCCTGCACCAGTGCCACCTGAAAATCAGGTGTTCCCTTGGAGTATCCGATCACAATGTATTTCCGTCGATCGTCCTTCATCTTTGCCCGTAGATATTCCCCGATCATCCGGGCATTGTCTTCCGTGGAATTATTGGGGACGGTCAGCATTTCAACCGTGAGGCCATAAGTACTCTTCAGATACTCCTGCCCTTCTTTGTAGGGTGGTGCTCCCTTGAAGCAGGTATTCATGAGACCAGGCACAATCAGAATTCTGTATTGCGGTGGAATATTCCCCAAAGAAGATTTCTTCGCAGGAGTATCCGCAGATGTCATCCACTCGCTGCATTGGCCCCAATCCCCTCCATCCGGATTCTTGTCTTTTAATACAGAGCAGAAGAGGCTGGTGAAGCTTTGGGACTGATTATGTTCATCCGGATGCATGATGATGATTGCGGTCCGACCGTCGGAATAGTATTCCTGCCCATGCGCGGTTTTGGCACGCGTGACCGGATCTTTACGCGTCATGAAAGATGTGTGGGCCACCTGCCCGGTTGTGACAAGGCTTTCAGTGATGAATTCCCGTTCCAGATCCGTATTGGGGTCGATCTTGTGAGTAATGCCGTTGTTTCTCTGGTCTTTATCGAAACCGACATCATGTGTTCCAGCACCAACCCACACCTGTTCCCCTCCAGAGGTAAACGGAGCACGCCACAAACGGAAGTGATGACGGGCGGCAATGACCTGGATGGGATCTCCCATGGCAAATCCGTAATCCTGGACACGCTCAAACATTAGGAGTTCGCTCATGGGGAGTTCCGTATACCCTTGCTTGTTCAGTACAGACATCAATGCACCCAGAACTGCGTCCTTGTTTGTACGATTCACAGTGATCCATCCCGCACTGCGCAGCGCACCGACCACCTTCTGCTCTGATCCGATGATGATGAAATTGACCCGGTCTCCTTCTGTCCCATCCGCATCGACCACTCGTGCCGGGATGGAATCCAGCTGTGACTGTGTCAACTGTGGAAGACGGGAAACATCCACATTCACTTTCGGAGCTGCTGTCCCTGAGATATCCACACTGACTTCAAAAGCTCCACTTCCCCGTTCATTCTGGGGCTGGTTGATGCCAAGCCAGAGACGCCCAGCCACAGGAGCACGGCTTTCCCGCTGAGTTCCGATCAGAAACGGCCTGACGGTGCGACCCTCTCCGATTCTTCCGATCAGGGCACCGCGTCCGGCATCATTCAGAGGAAAAGTCTTCAATAGATCCATCCAGATTTTTTTTTTCCCATCGGGACCAGTTGCTCCGCCATTCTGGTAGGTAATTGTCCCGGCGGCAGAGAACTTGATCGTTTCTCCAGCTCTGACATCAATTCCCGTATCTACCCAATCGGATACAGAGAAGGCGTCCCCTCCATTCCCGAAAAACCCGCTGCCTGTCGTTGGCTGAGGCTTTGGGGTTTCCGGAAAAAACTGGGCCATCCCCAAACCAGTCAGTAAAAACAGGGTGACAACAAACTTCATGTGCCCACTATACCCAAGCCGATATACTGGAAGTGTGCCGAAAGTTACTTTCTTGCCAGAAGGCCGGACTGTTGAATTTGAAAAGGGAAAGCTGGAGTATGGCGAACACGGAAAGCCGGAATCCCTGCTTGATATTGCGGAAGCGTTTGGAATCCATCTGGAACACGCATGTGGAGGATCGTGCGCCTGCACAACCTGCCACATCATTGTGAAAGAAGGAGAAGAGAATCTTTCGGTGGCCGATGATGACGAACTGGACAGACTGGATATGGCTCCCGGACTGACGCTTCATTCCCGATTGGGCTGCCAGGCAGTTGTCAACGGTGATGTTGTTGTGGAAATCCCCGACTGGAATATCAACTATGTCAGTGAAGGTGGCGGGTCTATCAATCTGGGATCAGCCATTCCGGTTCCAAAAGGTTAAAAAGAAATGCCAATAGGTCCCCTCATACTCTTTGGTGGTATTGCCCTGCTGATCGCTTTGGTTTTTGCCGCTTTTCTGATGCCGCCACAAAAAGTCCTGGAAAAACTGGGGCAGGTAAAGCCTGAAAAGCCAAAGGAATAGCCGGGGCTCACTTCCGGTCTGAATGGTTCGTCTTGCCGAATCTGCTGATCTCTCTGTACGTAAAATACTTTGCAGATGCAACTTTTTCGCAAACTCTGTTACCCTACCAGTAAAAACAACGTCTAACTGATTGAAAGTAGATATTAGGATCGGATTTGGAGGATTTCATAGATCATTCGGTAATGATCTGACGAGTCCTTAAAAATTACTCTTTAACAAGAATTTTTGTGCTTTCACAAGATTCATTGAGGAGTATACTTGGTGGAGGCTTTTGGGAAATGAATACTTACGTCAAATTCGGCAGTCTGATTGTTGTTGTTCTGGGAACTCTTGCCTGGCTGGCAGTAGGCGGGGTTAGTGATGCCAAGGCTTACTATAAGACCATCCCTGAAGTAGAAGAGATGGGCAATAAAGCAGTCTCTACAAGATTGAGAGTGGCCGGAGACGTCCAGAAGGGCTCAATCCGCCGGGTTGGGCAGGAAGTTCACTTTACCCTGACTCAAGAAGGAAAAACGATGCAGGTAGTCTATACAGGGACAGATCCGCTTCCCGACACCTTCCGTGATGATTCTCAGGCGCTGGCCGATGGCAGGCTGCAGCCTGATGGTGTATTTCACGCAAATAAAATCCAGGCCAAATGTGCTTCTAAATATGAAGCAAAACCAGGCCAGGTCAAACCAGATAGCAATGAGCCGGTGGCTCTGCCCAAAACAGCCAACACTGCTAGTTAATTAGGAGAGAGGCCATATGGAAAATCTAGGCGCTCTGGCACTGATCCTTGCATTTCTTCTTTCTGTCTATGCCGTTGCAGGATCAATCATTGGTGCCTGGAAGGACCGGCCTTTTCTTGTCGAAAGTGCCCGTCGATCTATTTATGCCATCTGGGCATTAGTCACATTTGCTTCTGGCCTGTTGGTATATGGGCTACTTGCCAGTGACTTCCGGTTGACTTATGTCGCATCCAATTCAAACCGCGACATGAGCTGGAACTATAAGATTGCTGCCTGGTGGGGTGGTCAGGAAGGATCGCTTCTGTTATGGAGCTGGATTCTGGCCTGTTATGCGGCTGTCGTTGTCTTTACCAATCGCAACAAGTTCCGCAAGATGTTCCCGTATGTGGTGGCAACCATTGGTGGAACACAGATTCTTTTCCTGTTACTGAATGCCTTTATTGCAAGTCCATTCAAGCTACTCTCCGTCAACCGTGGAATCGCTGCCGTACCTGATGGACAAGGACTGAATCCCCTGTTGCAACACTGGGCGATGCAGATTCACCCACCGATGCTGTATCTGGGTTATGTCGGTTTTGTTGTTCCTTTTGCTTTTGCTTTTGCTTCCCTGATTACCAAGCAGCCCGGTGATGGATGGATTCACACTACCCGCCGCTGGACTCTGGTCACCTGGCTGTTTCAGACCATTGGAATTATTCTTGGTGCAGGATGGGCCTATTCAGTTCTGGGATGGGGCGGCTATTGGGCATGGGATCCGGTTGAAAACGCTTCCCTGCTTCCATGGATTACGGCCACCGCCTTCCTTCACTCCGTCATGATGCAGGAGAAGAAAGGAATGATGAAGGTCTGGAACATCGCTCTCGTTTCATCAACCTTTTTCCTCTGCATTCTGGGTACAGCGCTGACCCGTTCCGGTATTGTTTCCAGCGTTCATGCGTTTGCACAGTCTCCAATTGGTGTTTACTTCTTCGTCTTCCTTGGAATTGGTATCGGACTGGTGATTTTCTTCATCCTGGGCAGGCTGGACTATCTCAAGAGTGAATCACAGATGGAAAGCGTGGTCTCCCGTGAGTCCAGCTTCCTGTTCAACAATCTCTTTTTGTTAGCCAGCTGTTTTGCTGTGCTGTGGGGCACTCTGTTTCCAGTATTCTCTGAAGCTCTCACTGGTGAGAAAGTTTCAGTGGATGCCCCTTTCTTTAATCGGGTAAATGTTCCGATCGGCCTCGCATTGCTGTTCCTGACAGGTATTGGTCCGCTGATCGCATGGCGTCGAAGTTCCACGGACGCCCTGCGTCGAAACTTCCTGTGGCCCACAGTTGGCATGGTCATCACCATTGCTGTCCTGCTTGCCATGGGAATGCGTCACTTCTATGCACTGATGAGCTTCGGCCTCTGTACATTTGTGACATGGACCATCATCAGTGAGTTCTGGAAGGGTGCAGCAGCCATCCGTTTAAAAGACGGCCTGAGTTTACCGGCCAGTTTTATCGAACTGACTCACCGGAATACACGTCGCTATGGCGGTTATCTGGTCCACATGGGGATTGTCTTCATGTTCATCGGATTTACCGGAGCAGCCTTCAACCAGAACAAGACGACAGAAACAAAGATCGGCGAGAAGTTCACAATTGGACGCTATGAAGTGCTGGTTAAGGATATTGAAGAAGGCGACAACAGCAACTATATCTGGCAGAACACGACGCTGGGTATCTGGAGTGATGGTAACTATTTGGGTGATCTGAAACCGGAACGCCGCCTCTATAAGGCCAGCCGTCAGGCATCTTCTGAAGTGACCATTCGCCGACGCCTGAATGAGGATCTGTATTTCAACTTTGCATCTTCTTCGGAAGATGGAAAGACGGCTATTGTTCAGGCATACGTCTTCCCTCTGGTTACCTGGATCTGGATCGGTTTCTGGGTAGTGCTTTTTGGAACCCTGATCTGTCTGGTTCCAAATAAGATCCGTCCCTCTGGTGGCAGTTCAGAATCCACACTCACAGGAGTGAGAGAACATGCACCGGTTTCGTAAAATCCTCCTGGGTAGCATTCTGGGAATTGCGATGCTTGCTCAGAATGCCTCGCTCATGATGAACCCGGATGTGAAACGGGTCGGCATGAAGCTGGCCTGTCTGTGCGGTGCCTGCAAAAACTCTGTCGGCGACTGCCCTATGATCGGTTGTCACTATGCGGTCCCTGCTCGTGAGCAGATCGACCAGATGCAGAAGGTAAATATGGAAGACCAGGCCATTGTGGACAAGTTCATCGAACAACAAGGAATCAAGGCACTGGTTGTCCCCCCTGCAGAAGGATTCAATCTTGCGGTCTGGGTGATGCCCGGAGTCATGATTTTTCTGGGACTCATGGCGATCTATTTTTATATCCAGCGACTGCGGAAGCCTGCAGCAACAGGAACAGCCCATGTTTCCACCCATTACAATGAGCTTGCCGCGAAAGATTTAGACAAACTCGACTGATGCTGATTGCCCTCGCTATTCTTCTAACCGCCGCAGTGGTCTACTATGCCCTGACAATTCGGGATAAGGACATCCCGGAGCCAGAGCCTGTATCTCCGTTTCTTCATCTGGATGAGCGCAAGGCGCGCATCTATGAGAACCTGCGTGATCTTCAGTTTGAACTCAGACTCGGGAAGATGTCAGAAGATGATTACCAAAAGGCAAAACTCGGCTTGCAACAGGAACTGGCTGTCGTACTTGCTGAGGTTGAAAAAGTGAAATCATCCCTCAATCAGGCTCACGAAGGAGTCCGCAAATGATCAGGATCATCCTCCCTTTGTTTGTATGCCTGAGTGTAATGGCACAACCCAAAGTCTCCCAGCACATGATGCTGTTTGAACCCACCGGCATTGAACTGAATGTCAGCGAAACACTGATTATCGAGGGTACAGGAAAAGGTAAAGTCCAGCTTGCTATTCCTGCAGATGCGGAAACTCCGGTTGCTCGTAATGGTGAAATCAAAAAAACGGGTCGCCCGGGAATCTACGAACTCAGCTTTGAGAGCAATGAGCCAGAAAGCCGCGTAGATGTCATGTGGACAGCGCCATTTATCCTTCCGGAAACGCTTTCCGGACGCATTCTCCATACTGCATCGCTGGTTCGGATGGTCTTCCCTTCAGGAGTCAAAGTGAATGCTCCGATGCTGGAGTCAAACGGTGTCGAACCGAACACTCAGGCAGAGATCTATACGCTCCACGGCACCACCTACAAAATTGAGATCGATGGCGCCGGCAGTCTGCGTCGTCAGGCCCCAGCAGCCACACCTCCCAGCGAGGAAGAAGCGCCATCCTTTGAGATCGTTCTTCCCCGGCTCTACAAGCAGGCTTACTGGATTGTGGGTCTTATCAGTGGATTGCTGATTATCGGTTTCATTCTCAACTACAGGGCATCGGTCAAACGCTGATGCTGAAGGCCGAAGGGGTCTGGCGGTTCTTTGGTGATTTCCCTGCCCTGCGTGATGTTTCCCTGGAAGCAGGTCCCGGAGAATGTATTGCCCTCCTTGGACCCAATGGTGCGGGAAAAACAACACTCCTGAAATTACTCGCCCGTCTGGCACATCCTCAAAAAGGAACGCTGACACTTCCCGAATCCAAAAACACAGGCTACATGGGGCATGGACTCGGTCTTTATGAAGATCTCTCTGCACTCGAAAACCTGAAGTTCTGGGCACAGCTTTATGAGACCGACAGCCATCGTGCCATGACCTGGCTCGAACGGGTCAATCTTGCGGAAGTAGCCGCTGCACCGGTCCGTCAGTTCTCGCGTGGCATGCGCCAACGTGTAGCTCTGGGGCGGGCTTTCCTGCATGAACCTGCCATGCTGGTGCTGGATGAACCATTCACCGGACTCGACCATGCTTCCGTGGAACTGTTGCAAGTTCTTCTGTCGGAGTCGCTGCAAAGAGGATCGACAATCATTCTTTCCAGCCATCAGATTCCGGAAGCGATGTCGCATGCAACCCGGACCATTCGCCTCGAAAGAGGACGCATCGTATGATCCGGCATGCACTGGTAATCGCATCTAAGGATCTGCGCTCTGAACTCCGGACAAAGGAGTCCCTCAACTCTGCACTGTCGCTGACCATTGTGCTGTTGTTGCTGTTCAGCTTTGCGTTCGATCCTGCATCGGAAGACGTCAAGCAATGGGCGGGTGGTTTGCTATGGCTGGTCTACAGCTTTGCAGCGATTCTCATCATCACCCGCGGCTTTGCTCGTGAGCTGTCGAATGACTGCCTGGAAGCATTGCGCGCCTCTCCGGTTCCCGGTAGCGCTCTGTTTCTGGGGAAAGCGTTTGCCAGTTTTCTGATTCTTCTGGGTGTAGAACTGATTTCCCTGCCCGTATTCGGCATTTTCTACAACGTGAATCCGGCATCGAAACCACTCCCGCTGATCGCAGCGCTGGTGCTGGCCACATGGGGAGTGACAGTAATCGGTACAGTATTTGGAGCGGTGACAGTCAATCTTCATCTGCGGGAGCTAATGCTTCCCGTGTTGATTTATCCGATGATGATTCCTGCTTTGATGGCTGCCATTGAACTGACCAGTGCTTCCATCAATCAGGTGGAACCGGAAATGATCTGGTACAGACTGCTGATTGGGTTTAATATTATTTTCACCGCGCTTTCGGTAGCGCTGGTAGACATTGTTCTGGTGGATTAGGCATGAAAGAAAAACTGATATACGCACTTGGACTGGCCGCTGCCATTTATCTGGTCCGGAATCTTTATGTGATGCTGCTGCAACTGCCGGATGAAGCTGCACAGGGACCGATCTACCGGATCTTCTACTTTCACCTGCCCGGTTATTTCACCGCTGCATTTTGTTTTCTTTTCTCCGCCATTTTCAGTGCTGTTTATCTAGTCACAAAAAAGTGGAAATGGGATTCGATGGCTGCTGCATTAACTGAAATCGGTCTGCCGTTTGCCATCATGAATCTGGTCACCGGCATGATCTGGGGACGCATCATCTGGGGCATCTGGTGGACCTGGGATCCGCGCCTGACAGCCGCTCTGATCTCGGCTCTGATCTACGCCGGATATCTGATGTTGCGAAACGCAATCCCGGATCCGACAGAGCGCGCCAAAAATTCGGCAGTAGTGGCCATCTTCGCTTTCACCAGTGTCATCTTTACCTACAAATCAAATGAGTGGTTCCGCACACAGCATCCTGCCCCGGTGCTGACTATCCGCACGGGTGGAGGCACCATTGATCCGGCCATGGAGTGGATGCTGCTACACAACACACTCGCATTGCTGATGTTTGCAGGCGTCCTGCTGTTTGTGCGCTGGAGGATGGAAGAACAACGGCGGGAAGTAGAATCATTACGAAGGGAATCTTTGAGTTACTAAGGAGACAACGATGGACGAGCGCAATTTTACCTATATGTTTTATGGGCTGTCGGCAGCCTGGCTGATTATTGTTCTTTATGTGATCACACTGGTCTCCCGTGGACAGAAGCTGAAGCAGGAAGTGGAAACTCTAAAAAGACTGGTCAAAGACCGCACCAACTGATTTCGTGAAGTAAGCGCCAGATCGCCCTGCAAGCAGGGACTGGCGCTTTTTATTTCTCTCTTCCTTCAAAAATCATTCCGGAATGTTGAATCATTTTTCCTCATAAGTTGATTCTGCTGGCTCTGGGGGTGATAATAAGCCAGCAAAATACTGAAAAATCAATCTGTCTGCTTTTCGGGATGGATATTCCTTTATAGAATGACGAAGGATATTTCCCCGATCAAAAGTAACGAATGTTTTTCAGCGGAATAAAGGATCAGAACGCATGAAGAGAAGAGATATTTTCAAAACGGCCCTGGCCGCCGGAACCACTGCCACACTGGGACTGGCAGCCCGTCAGGAGGCAGCAGCCCAGCAGGTCGCAAAAGCCACGCGCGCCACACCCTCTCCCAAAATCAAAGATGTTCAGGTGATTGCAACTGCTCCACAGGGTCTTCGGCTGATTGTCGTGAAGATCCTTACCGACCAGGATGGTCTTTATGGCTATGGCTGTGCCACCTTCACACAGCGTGCTGATCTGGTTGTTCCGGCAATCGAAAAGTATCTGAAGCCTTTCATCATCGGTATGAATGCTGACCGGATCGATGATATCTGGCAGGCTTGCTACAACTCATCCTACTGGCGTAACTCAGGTGTCCTGAATAATGCCATTTCCGGTGTTGATATGGCTCTGTGGGATATCAAGGGCCGTCAGGCAAATATGCCGGTTTATCAGTTGCTGGGTGGAAAGTGCCGTGAGGCAGCGGATTGCTACGGCCATGCGGGCGGTGTGGAATTCAGCGAAATCGTTGATAGCGCTAAAAAGTTTATTGATCAGGGATTCCGTCATGTCCGGATCCAGTTCGGCATCCCCGGACAGGCTGCCTACGGATCGCGAGCCGGTGCCAATTACAACCAGCTGATGGCCGGGCTTAAGGGAGGTCAGGTCCCTGCTCTCCACAACAAGCCTGTATTCAGCCCGAATGATTACTGCCGCCGCGCTCCGAAAGTATTTGAAATGGCCCGTAAGGAACTGGGCGATGAAGTCGAACTGCTGCACGATACGCATGAGCGCATCACGCCAACACAGGCTCTACAGTTAACCAAAGATCTGGAGCAGTTCCGCCTATTCTTTCTGGAAGACCCGCTTTCTCCGGAAGATATTGCATACTTCCGCCTTCTGCGGCAGGCTGCATCCACCCCGCTTGCAATGGGCGAATTGTTCAATTCTCCTCATGAGTGGATTCCTCTGGTACAGGAGCGCCTGATCGACTACATCCGTGTTCATCTGAGCCAGATGGGTGGTCTGACTCCCTGCCGCAAGATGGCAGCCATGTGCGAACTATACAATGTCCGCACAGCATGGCATGGACCCGGTGATGTATCCCCCATTGGGCATGCTGCAAACATTGCGCTTGATCTGGCATGCCATAACTTTGGTGTCCAGGAATGGAGCGGGTTTGGTCCGCGCACACTGGAAATCTTCTCGGGTTGCCCAACAATGAAGGATGGATATGCCTATGCCAATGAAGCACCGGGCTGGGGTATCGAGATTAATGAAGCAGAAGCAAAGAAATACCCATTCGGTTCGAATGAGCAGGGTGAACGCAAACGCCTGAATGGTGGATGGGGTGAAGTCCGTAAGAAAGACGGAACCATTATCAAGCAGTAAGCTTGATTTACAACACATTAAAGGGCACACGACAGAATTGTCATGTGCCCTGTTTTCATATCTGAATGACTATTCACCAGGAATGATAGCGCGCAACCCACCGTTCACAATGGTGAGAAGTATGGATCCAAAAATAGCAGGAAGCCATCCGCTCAGATTGAATCCGTCCACAATCTTTGACGCCAGCAGCAGCATTGCCGCATTGATAATCAGCCAGAACAATCCCAGCGTCAGTATCGTGAGCGGAAACGTCACAATCTTTAGAAAGATTCCCAATGTCGCATTCACCAACCCGATGACCAGGGCGGCCAGAAGTGCTGTTTTGAAGCTGTCTACCTTAAATCCGGGGATCACATAAGCCACAATCAAAAGGCTGATTGCGCTGATCACCCATGTCACTAAAATTCCTAGCATGATTCCTCCAGGCTTTGATTCTACATAATGGAGAATGGCATGAGATTTCATCCTCAACTTCGATTTACCGGCCTGCTGGCCCTGCTGCTCATCGGAACTCAGCTTCTGACGTCGTGCCGCTTTGGTCCACCACGATTCTCCGAGATAACGGAAGACTTCATCTACACGACACTTTCCTTTCATCCGGTCACCGCTACGGCTGTGGGGTATCATCGCCATGCCGGAATTCCGCTGGATGAACTTCTGGATGACGTTAGTGAAGCCGCAATGGATCGCCAGAAAACTTTCTACAAGCATTTTCAGAAGCTCTTGAAAGACACGAAAGTGGAAAAGCTGGAAGCGGAAGACAAAGCTGATTATGCGTTGATCCAAAACCAGGTAGAACTCTCATTACTGGAACTGGAAACCATCCAACGGCATAAGCATGATCCGAATCACTACATCGAGATTATCGGGCAAGCACTGTTTACTCCCTACTCCATTGAGTACGCAGAAAAAGATCTGCGTTATTTCCATATTGTTCGCCGTCTGGAAACCGTCCCCGTGCTGCTGCAACATGCGCGGAGGCATCTTACCGATTCCCCGGAAATCTGGCTGACTGTTGCTCGGCAGGGGATCCAGGCAAACATCGCAATGATCGACAAGACACTTCGTCCCGAAGTTCCGGAACAACTGAAGCTGAAGTACGATACGGCGGCTTCGGCTGCCATCAGTGCCCTGAAAGAGTTCGACCAGTATCTGGCTAACGACTTGTCTAAAAAGCCATCAGACTGGCGGCTGGGCCGTGAAAAGTATCACCAGAAATTCAGACTGGTGATGGGAACAGACCGGACTCCTGAAGAAGTCCTGACTGATGCAGAATCTACCCTGATAGGCATCCAGGATGAGATGTCGAAGTTGACCAAAGGAAAAATCAAAGCTGCACTGGAGCGGATTGCTTTAAATCACGCCACCCCGGAAACCTATTTCCAGTCAGCCCGTGCCGATCTGGAAGAGGCTCGTAACTTTGTCAAAGCGAAAGTCCTGCTGCCACTTCCGGAGAACGACAACCTGAAGGTGATTGAAACGCCGGAATTCATGCGCGGCGTCTATGCAGTGGGCGGATTCAATGCTGCACCTCCTCTCTCCCCCCAGTTGCAGGCACAGTACTGGCTGACTCCAATACCGAAAGACTGGCCTGCTGACCGGATTGAATCCAAGCTCAGGGAATACAACACATACGGCCTGAAGCTGTTGACCATTCATGAAGCAATTCCGGGCCATTACACACAGTTTGAGTATGCAAATCAGATCGATCCTCCCGCCCGCCGTTTGTTGCGCAGTATTTATGGCAGCGGAACAAACATTGAGGGATGGGCCGTCTATGCCACCCAGATGATGATTGAGGAAGGATATCTGATGAATGATGACGGGCTTCGCCTGACTTTCCTCAAACAGATGATGCGCGCTGTTGCCAATGCCATTCTGGATATCCGTCTGCATACGCAGGGAATGACGGATGAGGAAGCCTTGCGGCTCATGACAGAAACTACATTCCAGGAAAAGGAAGAAGCTGAAGCAAAACTGGTCAGGGCAAAGCTCACTTCCTGCCAGCTTCCTACGTACTTTGTGGGATGGGTGGACTGGCTTCGACTGCGCGATCGGGATCGTGGATTCAAGAACAAGGCATTCTCGCTACCCTCCTTCCATGAGAGAGCTTTGAAAGCAGGCGCATTACCCCTGCCTGTTCTTTCAGAGCTGTTAACAGGAAATTCGCTTCCAGCTCGCGTAACCGGCCCTATCTTTCCAGTAAATCTTCCAGGGAAGGAGTAAAGTTAACACCTAACCCGGAGATTTCACCATTCGTCCAAGTATTGACAGGTCATAATAGACTCTTAAGTGGCAAACTAAATGGAAAACGAACCCAATTCTCTTCGTGCAACGCTTTTCTGGTTGCGCGATCTGATTTTGAGCGTTGTCATTGCCATTGTTGCAATCCTGTTCCTCTATCAACCTGTAAAAGTGGAAGGCACCAGCATGATGCCGACACTGATTGATCAGGAACGGATCTTCATCAACAAGTTCATCTATAAATTCGGCCTGGGCGAAATCCGTCCGGGAGATATGGTGGTGTTCTGGTCTCCCCCAGACCCCACCAAGTCCTACATCAAGAGAGTCATTGGGGTTCCCGGCGATACTATCCGCATTGACCGTGGCACCGTCTATGTCAATGAGCAGTATCTGGAAGAATCTTATGTTCCGGAAGAGTTCCGCGACATGCAGTCAATGTCAACGGTAGTTGTTCCTGATAATGAGTTTTTTGTCCTTGGGGATCATCGAAGTTCATCCAATGACAGCAGATCCTGGGGGACAGTTCCCCGTTCCCTGATCTATGGCAAGGCAGTATTCGTTTACTGGCCCCTGGAGAAGCTGGGCGCTCTCTACTAACGCCGGAACAACTTCATCACCAGCCAGAGAATCAGATTCAGTAGGATAAGAGTTGTGAGCGGGAAATAGAACGTTGAGTTCTTTCCCCGCCACACCAGATCTCCGGGCAGCTGGCCGATCCTGAATGGCAGTCGATCACTCCAGGTCACCAGAATTCCGATCACCACCAGAGCAATTCCTGCAAAGATCAGCAGCCGCCCGATGCCGGTCAAACGGAGTAGGTCCGTCCCTTGTGGATTCCCAGCAGCAACTGGAATAAACGATGACCGATCAGTTCGTGCAATGTCAGCAGTTCCTTGTTTGCTTCAAAGACGGCCTGGGCATCCGTAGTGTCATTGACGACACCGCCCGCCTTGAGAGCTTCCGTTGCTTCACGGATCACGGAATCTTCCAGCACTTCTCCAGCAAGCTCCCATAGCGTAATAAAGCGATCCACAGCAGTCGGGAAGCTGACATGGAAGACCCCATGAGTTGAAGTGGTGCGTGGTGGCTTGTAATCCAGATTAAAAGGACCGTTATATCCATGGCTGCGCAGCAGAACCAGAACATTCACCCAATCCAACGGATTTACCAGACCCACCGCAATATCGACATCATGCTTCAGGCGATAGCCATCATTGATATCGAAGTGCCACAACTTCTTTGCCAGCAGCGCGCGAGCCAGTGAAGCGCGTACAGACGCACCCCACATCAGTTCATGCAGATATTCGGGATTGAGACCGACCATCTCCGGATGACTAAGCAACCCGGAGTTGATGAAAGCCAGCATGGCATCAGAAGTGGGCAGCAGAATTTCTGCCTGCGGTTCAAATGGCTTGGCTTCCATACAATGCTTCAGGGTGGGGCGATTGCGACGTTTTGCTTCTGCAATGTCTGCCTCACAAGCTGCGTTCAGGCCTTCTGCATACCAGCGCAGCGTTTCCGTTTCTTCCACCGCTCCGGCAACATAGTAGCCAAGAGAGCCGGGCCAGTAGACTGCGTATTCTGCACCCAGTTCATGCCCGACCTGAACAGTATTGACAACACGGTACTTTCCATATTCCCGAATCGAAGGCGATTCTGATGCGGGTGAAGTGGCAAATACTTCATGATGGAAAGTTTCCGTAGTGACCATGGAACATTTCACACCGTTGTTGTGCAATGCCTTCTTGATGCGTTCTACAATCTGCCACTGTTCATCCTTGCCGATGGCAGCAGTCGGAATCACATCAGAATCATGTGTACACCAGTGTCCGATTCCAATCTTTCCATAGTGCTCAATCACTTCTTCAAGTTGGATGGGGCGCCGCGTCGATGCATGGAACAGTGCATTGCCTTCATAGGCTGCTGCCCATTGTGGACCCGTAATGAAGAACTTCCGGCGTTGTTCCGGTGTGTAGGTTCCACCACAGGCACGATAGAGTTTTTCAACAAGAGGTTGTTGCTGATCAGCTGGTATGGGTGTCATAGCTAGAAGATTCATCATACGAGATCCCAAACGTGTCTGAATATCACATAAAATCAAACGGGATGAGTGATTCAAAGATCTATCCGCCGAGCGCAGAATTTGTGGCTGAAGCCAACGTTTCCGGCATTGATGCGTATCGCGCTCTTTATCAGCAAGCCGCTGAGCGGCCAGAGGAGTTTTGGGGGCAACTCGCTGAGAAAGAACTCAGCTGGTTCGAAAAGTTTTCGAATGTTTTTGAATGGGCACCTCCGTTTGCCAAATGGTTTACGGGCGGGAAGATCAATGCCTCTTACAATTGCCTGGACCGTCATCTGGAAGGACCACGCCGCACCAAACCGGCAATTATTTTTGAAGGTGAGCCCGGAGATCAGCGCACCATTACGTATGAAGAGTTGCATGCTCTGGTGTGCAAGTTTGCCAACGCGCTGAAGAAGCTGGACTACAAGACCGGTGACAGGGCCATCATCTACATGCCGATGGTGCCCGAAGCGGCTGTTGCCATGTTGGCATGTGCACGTCTTGGAATTATTCACAGTGTGGTCTTTGGTGGCTTCTCAGCAGAAGCGCTGAAAGCCCGCATTCAGGATTTGGGTGCCACTCTGGTCATCACGGCTGATGGTGGCTGGCGTCGTGGAAAAGAGATTCGCCTGAAGACAACTGTCGATGAATCCCTGACAGAATGCCCGGAAATTCGGTCAGTTGTCGTTCTGAAGCGGACCGGGTCAGAGGTTCCCATGCAGTCGGGTCGGGACCATTGGTGGCATGAAGCAGAAGAGGGACTTTCCACTGATTGTCCAGCGGTACCCCTCGACAGCGAACACCCTCTCTACGTTCTCTATACCTCAGGAACCACAGGTAAACCCAAAGGGATTCTGCATACAACAGCAGGCTATCTGTTGCAGTCCCAGATGTCCGTGAAATGGGTGTTTGACCTCAAGGAAAATGACATCTACTGGTGCAGTGCTGACATCGGATGGGTCACCGGACATACCTACATCGTGTATGGTCCTCTGGCCGCCGGTGCAACCAACGTGATGTATGAAGGAGCACCTGACTTCCCGGCCTTCGACCGTTGGTGGTCAATCATCGAGAAGTATAAGGTATCCATCTTCTACACTTCTCCCACTGCAATTCGCGCCCTGATCCGTCAGGGAGACCAGTGGCCGGAAGCTCATGATCTTTCCAGCCTGCGCCTGCTGGGAAGCGTGGGTGAGCCCATCAATCCCGCAGCGTGGGAATGGTATCACCGTGTCATTGGCAAGGAGCGTTGCCCCATTGTCGATACGTGGTGGCAGACCGAAACAGGCTCGATCATGATCGCACCGTTACCCGGTGCAGTCCCATTGAAGCCAGGGTCTGGCACGTTCCCGCTACCCGGAATTCTGGCAGACATCGTAGACCTGGATGGAAATTCTGTCGGCGATGAGAAGGAAGGCTACCTGATTATCAAGCGGCCATGGCCTTCCATGATTCGCAATATCTGGGGTGATCCGGAGCGCTATGCCGACACCTACTGGAGCCGCGTGGAAGGTTGTTACTTTACAGGAGATGCTGCCCGCAGGGACAAAGATGGCTACATCTGGGTTCTCGGTCGTGTCGATGACGTGATGAATGTCAGTGGTCATCGGCTTTCCACCATGGAAGTGGAATCCGCACTGGTTCGTCACCCTGCCGTTGCAGAAGCAGCAGTGGTTGCCAAGCCCCATGAGATCACAGGACAGGCCGTCTGCTGCTTCGTGACTCTCAAAAAAGGCGATCATGATCATGAAAAGCTGGGCAAGGAACTGCGGCAATGGGTCGCCCATGAAATCGGTGCCTTTGCACGACCGGAAGAGATCCGGTTCTCAGAAGCACTGCCCAAGACCCGAAGTGGCAAGATTATGCGTCGGCTGCTGCGGGAGATTGTCACTTCCAACACCGTAGCCGGTGATGTTACTACTCTGGAAGATATGTCAGTTTTGACCCGTTTAGCTTCACAACAAAACGAAGACTAGTCGCGATTGATTCCATATGGGCAGGATGGTTCGCCATCCTGCCCTTTTCTGTTAGCTTGAAATGAGATTGCAGTGTTTGAAAAAGTAGAAACTCTTCCTCTTCATTCCCGGACTCCACTTTCATGGGGACATTCCGTCTTAAAAGAACCCCTGGCTCTGCTGACGGACCATGCTTTTCTGGAAAAAAAAGCGGCCAATAACGCAATGGATCTGCTGACTCGCTGGCCGGATGAGTGGGTTCCCGGTTGGATTGAGACCATGACTGCCGTCGCAAAGGACGAAACTGCCCATCTGGCACAGGTAACGAGGATTCTTCTCAAGCGCGGTGGACGGCTGGGTCGTTCCCATACCAATCCTTATGCCACTGGTCTCCGAAAACTCGTCAGAAAAGGACAGCTTGGCGATACCATCGACCGTCTGTTTGTTTCCGCTCTGATTGAGGCACGATCCTGTGAGCGCTTTTCCGTGCTTTCTGAGGCTGCAAGCCAGAGTCAGGATGAGGAGCTAGGATCTTTCTATAAAGCTCTCTACGCGTCAGAATTGGGCCATTACACGGTATTCCTGAATCTGGCACGGAAGATTGCCCCGGAAGAAGAAGTGGAAGCACGCTGGCAGCAATTGCTGGACGCAGAAGCAAAGATTCTGGCTGAGCAGGAGCCTGGTCCACGGATGCACTCAGGTGTCGCCTGAGCCATTGGTTACTCGATCACTGAAACCGGACGATCTACGTCCTGAACGCGGACGCGAATGGATTTTCGTTTCTCCACCTGCTGCTCTGTAAGTTCAAAGCTGGCAGCAATCATCCGGTCATCTGTCTGTTTCGGAAGAATCTTTTCCCGAGTTTTCAGACTTGGGTTAAATTTTCCGCCCAGTTCCGGATAAGCAGCCAGGAATCGTTCTGCATCAATATCTGCTACCGTGCGACCAGATATCACTTCGCCATCTTCAGTTATGATTTCGATGGTCACATCACGAACAACCAAAGAATAATTCGCAGGATTGGTATAACGGAAGTCCACAACTACAGCCGTTGTTTCTTCATCTACAGCCTTGATGCGAACTTTCTGAATCTTTCCGTTGAGAACAACATGAGAACCTTTGTTCGCCAGCAATCCCGTACCCCAGATAGCAGCGACAATCACAACACCCAGTAATCCAAAAAGAATGAGCTTTTTATTCATTACCTGAAAGTCCTAACGGAGCGACTTGCGGAAACAGACAACTCTTTCTGCTTCGACAAATCCCCAGTGGTGATGAGCTTCATGAGAAACATGGTTTCCAATCTCTGCATCGGAGCAGATTTCACTAAACCCATGCTCTTGCAGTTCAGCTGAAATGAAACCCAGCAACAGACGGCCATATCCCTGCCGTCGGTGAAGCATATCTATCCAAATGCCTTCCAGAAATGGGACAGGAGTTTCCGCACATCCGTTGGCATAATCCCGAATCGAAACTTCCGCAAAACCAATTAATGAGGATGCTGAGGAAAAGACACCATACCCCATTACCTTGTTGCGATGAACCATATCCGCGATTTCGGCACGGTGTCCGGCAACAGACATCTCATTCCACAATTGATGTCGCATTCCAGCCCAAGCTGGAAAGTCTGCTTCTGCCAAACGTCTCACAAAAGCTGACATAACTGATCACTCCTGACTCATTCAGGAACTAACAGCGCCAGTGATTCTCTGCAGTTCCTTCATGCACTCATGGGACTTTTCAATCTTGGTTCCATCGAAATAATGAGTTTCCAATCCGGCATTCCCCTGGTAACCATCTTTCACCAGTTGCGCAAAGATCGCTTTCCAGTCCAGGGTCAATTTCGGATCCAGAATTGCCTTTCCATGCATGTGGACATGACGAATCCGGTTTTTGGGTAACAGGTTATATCCATCCGGAAAAGGTTTTTCTCCCATGGATTGTCCATTGTTTGCATCCCAGTTGAGAGCAAATGTTGATTCAGGCAGCAGCTTGATGATGGCCGCCATCTCGGCACAATTGCCAATGTTGCAGGAAGGTTCATTTTCCAGCACGAGAGTGGCACCAGCCTTACGGGCGATCTCTCCCATCTCTCCGAAGACATCCACAATCCGGGGGTAGAGTTTTTCCTCATCCTGAACACGAGCAAAGGCAAAAATACGGACCAGATTGCAGTCGAAGATCTGTGCAGCACCGATCATCTTACGAGTTGTCTCATGCAGGTCAGCAAACTGCTTTTTTGAGCGCTCTTCCCATCCATCCCGTCTTGCACCTTTTTCGACAGGTTGAGTGCCGGGTAGGGCAAACTTGGTTCCACCTGAATTGAAAAATGCGACCTTAAGGCCAGCTTCCTTCAGTTGTTTTGCGGCTGCACGAATTTCAGCCTCGGGAAGATATTGGTAGCCTTTTCCCTTTGAGCCAGGAACTTCACGCAGTTCCACCCATTTAAGGTTGTATGTATTTGCAAATTTGATGGCATCTTCCGGGCTGGAGGATGCTTCATCTGTAATCACGCTGATGCGTGACATATCAAATTTTTTCTGCTGTCCCCAGAGGCTGGTGACTGCCGCTGCAGCCAGAAATTCACGTCGAAGCATTACACTCAATCTCCCAGAAGTTTTCCGTACGGTTCTAATCCGCTCACGTTATCACAGACTGCCTTGATTCCGGCAGTAATTGGAATGGCCAGTGCCAGACCAGCCGCTCCCCATATCATCCCCCAAAACATCAGGGCAATGGTGACAGCTAATGGATTCAGATGTACACGTCCGCCTACCACCTTGGGATAGAACACATTCATAGCAATTAAATGAAGGAATGCAATCGCAGTGCACAGGATCAGATATTGCGTCAGATTCGTATAAATCGGAATGGCTGCTATCACGGGAGGGATAATTGCCAGTGGCAGACCGACATAAGGAATCAGACTCAAAAATCCGGAGACTGGCCCCATCAGCAGCGGGTAAGGAAGTCTTAGAAACAGAAAAAGTGCAGTCGACAGCACAGACAGCAACATCCCCAGAACAAAGTTTCCGGCCATGTAAGCACGGGTCAACTCAGCAATGACGCGAAGGCTGCTGGCTACCTCACTGCGGTCTTCCCCTTCAAAGATCTGGAGGAATGATCGGCGGATATGCTCCCGCCAGCTCAGCATGAAATAGACAAGAAATGGGACAAATGATGCTGCCAGCAACACTTCATAGAGCTGGCTGAGTTGTCGATAGGCTATGTTCAGAAGACTGGGCCGCTCCTGCTGGATGCGAACCTCCTGTACCTGCGGAGTTACAGGTGGCGGTGTCTCAACAGTCTTTTTTCTTCTGTTCTTTTTCTGGGCAACTTCCGGAGTTTCCCCGATTACAGTGCGTTCCTGCATCCGCTTGGGCAGCAGATCGTTGAAAGACTCTTCCAGCTTCTCCACTCTCTCTGTGGCTGATGATCCAATCTCATTGATCTGTCGGACATAGTTCGGAAGATCTGACAAAAGAATCGTCACCTGGGCATAAGCAGCAAGACTTCCAAAATAGAGCACAAGAAGTGCCATGGAACACGCCAGAAAGCTTGCCGAACCACGTGGAATTCGCAGCCGCATAATCAGAACAACAAGGGGTTCAAGAATAAAAGCAATCACCACTGCAGTAATCAGTGTGATAAGGAAAACCTTACCGAAATACAGGAGTCCAAGGAGGATTGCAATGGCTGCCAGACGTGGAGCCGCACGCCGGGGGATCCGTGCCGGCAGAATCTCGGATAACACGTCCATCTTGATTTATGGGGCCACAGGAGTCGCTGTTGAGAGTCTAACATGCGAGACAATAAAGGCAGATTGAAACGCATTCTGGCTCTCGATTATGGCAAGAAACGCATTGGGCTGGCAGTTACTGACGGGTTGGGAATCACCGCTCAGGGGCTGGATACGCTGATCCGCACTCGTGTCCGGGAAGACATTCTGAAGATTACAGAACTGGCTCGGGAACGGGGGGCCGAGCTCCTTCTGTTTGGCGATCCTGTGCATCTCAACGGAGATGCCGGTGCGTCCTCAAAAGGGGTTCGTGTCTTTGCCGAACGACTGCAAAGGATCAGTGGTATTCCGGTAGCATTCTGGGATGAACGACTCACCAGCTTTGCTGCCCATGAAGCATTGACCGAGATGAATGTACCAATCGACAAGCGAAAAGGCATGGTGGATAAAATTGCAGCAGTCTTGCTGTTGCAGAGCTATCTTGAGGCGAATCCGCAATGAAAAAACTGTTCTTTCTATTTTTCCTTCTCATTCTGGCTGCACTGGGACTGGTTGGTTTCAAGCTGAATCAGCCTTATGCGGGATTCAGTGATCCCATCCTGGTGGAATTTCCCAGAGGCACTAGCACTCGTGGGATTGCACAAAACCTCGAACAAAAAGGGGTAGTGGAACACTCCCTTCTCTTCATGGCTGCCCGGACATTGCGTTATGGAAAATCTCTCCAGGCTGGAGAATATGAGTTCAAAAGGCCAGCAACTCCACTCGAAATCATTGATCGCCTGATCAAAGGAGATATTCACTATTACCAGGTGGTCTTCCCTGAAGGGTCGAATATTTTCGATGTCGCAAAAATCGCCTCACAAATAGGAATGGGCGAGGAACAGGAGATCCTCAATCTGATCCGCGAAAAGGAAGGGTTTCTGTTTCCGGCTGTTTATCGTTACACCCGCGGCACCACCATCCAGCAACTGATCCGGCAGATGGAAAGTCGTTTTGAGCAGGCATGGAAAGAGGCGGGTGGAAAGTCGGAACACAACAGAAAAGCAATTGTGACATTGGCTTCGCTGATTGAAAAAGAAGCACGGGTTCCCGATGAACGGGCAACCATCGCATCTGTTTATCAAAATCGCCTGGATAAAAACATGCGACTGGATTGTGATCCAACCGTGATCTATGCAGCACTGTTGATTGGAAAATACCGGGGAACGATTTACCGCTCAGACCTGGACCGTGAATCCCCCTACAATACATATCGCGTTACAGGCCTGCCACCTGGTCCCATCGCTAACCCCGGACTGGAATCGTTGAAAGCAGCACTAAGTCCGGCTCAAACTGACTATCTGTTCTTTGTAGCGTTCCCGGATGGTTCAGGACGACATGCATTCTCCCGGACCATTGGGGAGCATAACCGGGCGGTAGAGGAGTACCGACGTGGACTCCAGGAACAAAAAACTAAAGCAACTGCTGACTGAATGGGATATTCAGTTCATTGATGAGAATACAGCCTCAAGGCTGAAACATGCTGTCGCGCCTATCTCAGAATCTTACTTCCGGAAAATTCTGAGGAATTCAGGAATCCCCCTGGCTCCGCTGGTGGAAGGCGTGCGGCAGGAAACACTGGAACATCTCGAACGATCACTGCTAGCACTCGTCAAAGAGGATGAGGCTGCATGCCGATCGCTGGTGCTGCTGGCAAGAAAACATGCTCTGCTGGCACAGCAGCGAGAGCATTCCATTGATCGGGAAGAGAAGATTATGTGGCTCACCGTCTGGCTGGAGAACCGTGAAATCTTCCCGGAATGGCTGAAAATCAGAAAACAGAAACTAGACGAGAATATCCCGCACGATACTGCCGGCGACGTCCGTTAACCGGAAGTCCCGACCACTGTGCCGATACGTCAGTTTGGTATGATCCATCCCCATCTGATGCAGGATCGTTGCATGCAGGTCGTGTGGATGAACCAGCTTGTCGATAGCGCGGAATCCGAAATCATCGGTAGCACCATAAGCGATTCCCGGCTTAAATCCTCCACCGGCCACGACCGTCGTAAATCCGTGATTGTTGTGATCCCGTCCGTTCTGTACTGCCACCAGTCCGGACACTTCCACTGCGGGTGTACGGCCAAACTCACCACTGATGATGACAATGGTGTCTTTTAGCAGATCCCTGTCCTTCAGATCCTGAAGCAGCGCAGCCATTGGCTTGTCAGCAGTATCGGCCAACGTGCGATGTTGCAGAATATCATCGTGATGATCCCATGGCTGGTCATTGCCGTAGTAGACCTGAACCATGCGGACACCGCGTTCAACCAGACGGCGGGCAAGCAGACATCCGCGAGCGAAGTCACCTTCACCATAACGCTCGCGAGTTTGTTCTTTTTCTTTTCGCAGATCGAAAGCGTCCATCGCTTCTGACTGCATCCGGTAAGCCATCTCATAAGATTCAATGCTGGCTTCCAGTTGTGGATCCTGCCCATCCCGCTTCATCTGTAACTGGTTCAGCTTGTTGAGAAGATCCACTTGCTGCCGTTGGGATTCCGCTGCCTGTGAACGATTGCGAATGTCGCGAATCAGTTCTTCCGGATCATCAAACTTGTTCCGGACATAGGTACCCTGGAAAATTCCCGGAAGATACGCGGCGGACCAAAGCTGTGGCCCAATAACGGGGTAGCCAGGGCACAGGACAACAAATCCTGGCAGGTTCTGGTTTTCCGTACCCAATCCGTAAGTCATCCAGGCACCCATGGACGGCTGCCCGACCAAAGGACTTCCACAGTTGAGCATGGTAAGAGATGGCTCATGGTTGGGTCGATCCGTATGCATGGATCGGATAACACAAAGATCATCTGCATGCTGGGCAAGATTGGAGAAGATCTCGCTGACTTCCAGTCCGCTCTGTCCGTATTTCTTGAACGTGAAAGGAGACTTGAGAAGAGTCCCGGTTTTCCGCTCTGTCTTCAGGTTTCCGGCGGGTGCCTGCTGCCCGTGATATTTGGTCAGCATCGGCTTTGGATCAAAAGTATCTACCTGAGACGGACCACCATTCAGGAACAGAAAGATGACATGCTTGGCCTTGGCCGGAAAGTGCGGCTCTTTCGCCAGCAGCGGATTTCCCTTGATGGCTGCCTGAGCAGCTACCTGGGCAAAACCTGCCATTGCAAAACCGCCACCCATTGTCTTCAGTAGATTTCTTCTGTTCATCATGTCTACTTTCCCTTACCTGATTCCTTGCCTGGTTGACCCTAGTTGACGTACACGAATTCGTTGCTTGCCATGAGAACCTGCGCGTACTTCCTGAGGTTCCCTCCATCTGATTTCAGATAATCCAGACCCAATCGGACCTCTTCTTTAGTGGGCTGGCGCTGGAACAGAATTTCATAAGCCTGTCGAATCTTTGCCTCGACACTATCCAGTCCTTCCAGCTTGCAAGTCAGCTCATCCGCACGTCTTTCCACAAAGGCACTGTTCAGAAAGAACAGACGCTGAAGTGGTGTGGAAGTATTAACCCGGCCTTCATTTGTTGCATTGGGGTTGGCAAAATCGAATAACAACAATGTAGGATCAAGATCCCGACGGCTCACAAAGCTGTAAACGGTCCTGCGTTTATTGGACTCATCACCCAGACGTCTTGCCTGTCCGCCAAGTGCGAGATCCAGTTCGCCAGTCACTGCCAGCATTGAATCACGCAATGCCTCAATATCCAGCCGCCTTAGATTTGATTTCCACAGATACTTGTTATCTGCATCAATCTGCTCATTTGCATCAGACTTCGCATCACTCACCATATACGGAGTGGATGTCATGATCTCCCGATGCAGTTTTTTGATGGACCAGCCTTCTTCCATGAACCGTGCGGCAAGATAATCCAGAAGCTCAGGATTGGTGGGACGTTCTCCCAGTTCTCCGAAGTTGCTGGTGGTAGTAACAATTCCCTTCCCGAAATGCCAGTGCCAGACTCTGTTTGCCATGACACGGGCAGTCAGTGGATTTTCCTTGTTTGCGATGCTCTCGGCAAGCTCAAGACGACCGCTTCCGGTTTTGAACTTTGATGGTTCTTCTTTAGAAAGAATCTGCAGAAATCGGCGTGGGGCAACATCGCCCAGATTTCCGGCATTGCCACGAATGCGTACCTTGATATCCTTCGGATCTTTAACGTCGGAGATCGTCTGCAGGAAAGGATATCGTTCCGGCATTGTATCTTCCAGATGTTTGATCTCCTGTCGCAATATGGCTACCCGCTGGGTAAAGGGACCGGAAAGATAGGGATCGAGATCCTTATCCTTCAGGAAGAGAACCGCATTGCGGCGGTCTGAGAAAAGATCGCGCCAGAAGTAATGCTCGTCCCGAGGGAGTGACTTGAGATCCGCTCCGGAAAGATCACGACGGCTGGGATTCAAGCCCAGGCGAATCTTGTTCTCCTCATCTACTTCTTCTTTTTGCTTCAGGACATCCAGAGCAATTTCCTGAATCTTCTCCGGGGAATTTTCCTTGAGATAGGAGTGTTCGTGCTTTGGTTCGTTCAGATACTTCTTCCAGCGCTGGACAATGATCTCTTCTAATCCATCTGCTTTTTCGCCTTTGGCTGCCTGGATGTAGCGAGCTGTATTGTGAGCAAACACGCGAGCCAGCTCTTTGGACTGGGCATTCTGAAGATCCAACAGTTCTTTCCGTTTATCGGCCAGACGTTTTTCGTGATCTTTATATGCCTTCACCACATCTTCTTCTGCCAGAGGAAATTCATCCTTTTCGGTGGACATAAAGACACCCAGCAGAGAGTAGTAATCTTTTGTCGGGATCGGATCGAACTTATGGTCGTGGCATGTCGCGCAGGCAACTGTCAGCCCAAGGAAACCGCGTGTTGCAGCATCCACCCGATCATCCTGTTGTTCCGGACTCATGGAGAAGAATCCAGTACCGGCAGCCAGTTCCTTTTCCCTTCCCTTGATCAGATCTCCGGCAAACTGCGCCTTCACGAAAGTGTCGTATGGCATGTCATTGTTGAATGCCTGAATCACCCAGTCACGGAATCGAAATGCTGCAGGGTGAGGGTTTTCAAACTGTGACTCCAGCTTGTCGTCGGAATAGCGAGCCACATCCAGCCAGTACCGTCCCCAGCGTTCCCCATATTGAGGGGATGCCAGCAACTTGTCGATCAGCTTGGGCCAGGCATCAGGAGACTTGTCCTGCACAAAAGCATTCACTTCTTCAGGTGACGGGGGAAGTCCAATGAGATCAAAATATGCCCGCCGGATCAGAGTTCTCTTGTCAGCAACGGAGTTGGGTTTCAGCCCCTTTTCCTTGAGTTGCTTCATCCACAGGCTGTCGATGGAAGCGTTTGCAGGTTTCCGTACGGGTTGAAAAGACCAGAAAGCCCGCTGCTTTTCAGAGATGATATATTCCTTGCCTGCAGGTGCTGATTTAGCAGGACCATCTGGCCAGATTGCTCCGGCGGCCACCCATGCAGTGATGGCTTGCACCTCATCATCCGGCAACTTTCCGGCAGGAGGCATTTTCAGTCGGGTGTGGGTATGTTGTACCGCCTGAACAAGTGGACTTTCGTCCGGCTTTCCGGGAACCAGCGCAGTTCCTGTATTTCCGCCTTTAATTGCTGCGGCACGACTACTGAGGTCCAGACCTCCCATTTTTGCGTCGCTATGGCAGGCAAAACATTTATTCGCAAGTACAGGACGAACCTTGGCTTCGAAGAACTCAGCAGGATCGGCGGCTAACAAAAGCAGGGCAAGAACCGGAACCATCTCGCCCATTACTTTATCAGATATACCTATCGGTTACAGCCATTTAAGGAATGTGGAAACAATCAGATAGCCATCCATAAACTTGAATGGAGATTCGCCGATTGTGTAATGTCCGCAGGGAAGGACCACCAATTTGTGAGGGATATTGTGAGCACGAACATGCTCAATGATCTCTTCGGAGAGATTGGGGAGAAATGTCGTGTCGTATTTCGCGTAAATAAACAGTGATTTTTTATCCTGATGTTCGGCAAACTTCTGCATATAGTTCACCGGACTGATAGACTGCCAGGATTCACGGAGACGCTCCATATCCAGGTGTGCTTCCACGCTTTGGCGGATATGACGAGTGGAGAGCCCCGTCCATACAACATCACCCACATAAGATGAACAGTGATTAAATACGTTCACATTCAGACGCGCATCATGAGCGCTGGCCAGAAACGCATAGCAGGAACCCAGGCTGGTACCCACAATTCCGATTCGGCTGTAACCCTGTTGCTGCAACCAGTCAATGGCACACCGGATATCCAGCACCGCCTGACGTGTTGCGTCAATCGTCCGAAGAATATTTGATGACACTGCAAAATCTGCACGGGTGAGACCATCCGGCATGCGGTAGTCATGATAAGGCAGACTCAATCTTAGATTCGGGATCCCGAATTTTGCGATACCGCGACAAAGTCCGCCATGCTGATCCAGACTGGCATTCCAGTGTGGAAGAACAATTACAGCACGATCATTTCTCTTTCCGGGTTTATGTACCACGGGATACCACTGGGCATGAACCTTGTTGTTTTTCGCAAAGGGAGTGACCGAAGGTGAGGTAAATCGCAGAAGTCCGTCTTCCAGAGAGAAATCAGTCGGAGTTTCATAGCCAAAGAACTCATCACTGGACTGGATTGCCAGTTGATTGAATTCTCGTACCCACTCTTCATCGGAATGACCGTTTCGATGAAGTTGGACAGGCCAGTTTGCTGTCCATTCCTCACCCCACTCAAATGGGCGGACAACACGATCCGTAGAACGAAAACAGAGGTGATTTTCCCAGCGCTCAATCCATCGCCGGTACAGTGGTTCAATCATGCAGGGGGACTACTTTTATTGTACCGATCTTCAGCTCAGGAAGAGGATGATGATGCCTGATTCTGAGGCTCCCGTGGATCAATCCCATGGAGACAGAAGTGATCGTAGGCCCAGAAATTTACGATTGGGATTCTGTTCCCTCGTGCCAGCAGGTACTCTTTCTTCCAGACAGAGGCAGGACGAAAGACAGGAGACAAATACCGAAGTGATTCCAATGGCCAGTCGAGAGAGAGTGGAAACTGAATCGCACGCTTACAAAGATCCAGATCCCGGCACCATGCTCCGAAATCGAGCGCCTCGATCTTCAACAGGTCAAACCCGGATGTACTTTTTGATTCCCACTCTTCCGGAAAATTGACAAAACGGTTCAGCGCTCCCCCCAGTTGATGGATTCCTGCTGGCACTGGATGAGCAACATCGTAAGGAAACAGGACTTCAAACTTTGCAGCAGGAAATGACGTCCGCACAGAAGTGACCAGACTCTGAACATAGTCTCGCAATCGATTCCGAAGAAAGGCAGCATCCGCATATCCATTGATGGAAGGATCATCATTCGGATGAATGAACCGATGTAACGGACGCCCCAGTGCAGTTTGTGCGTCTGCCAGTGTTTCCGCATCATGAAATCCCATCCCGCCTGATGGGTTCATCGAAGACCAGTTACTGAAAAACCACCAGACAAATTCTCCAAACTGTAATAACGGTGTCAGCCCTCTTGAGGACATCCAGCCGGTAAGTGTCTGATAGACCGACTTCTGGAAGTTCAGCATCGCACTGGAAAAGGCGCAATGCGTGGATATAAGATTGCCAAATCCGACGGATGTTTCTACAGGTTCTCCATCTGGAAAAAAAGTAGCAAATCCAGCAGGCGGGTTAACCAGTTCCATGGAAGAGGCCATCACAATCTCACGATTGCGGGATTGGCATCCACTAAACATATCCAGAAGCCATGCCCGTGCTCCGGCATTAATCGGCGGAGATTGGCCGGGATCGACTTCCCACTTCCCTTCCACACCGACATTCAACGAACCAGAGACCTGGATCTGTCCGGTGGATTCAGAATTGGTAGATGCCTGAAACTCATAGCGATATGCCGGGGATGCAGATCGACTGGTAATGGTCAATGCATTCCCCGTCGCGCTCGCATAGACACCCACAAAAGTTGAATTAATGAAATATTCAAAATGACGGGCAAAAAGGGAGGTATCTTCTCCTGCAAAAACAGACTTCCCGATGGTTTGGTCTCCGACCCGCAGAAAAATGGCATCCCCGGCATTGAATGTTCCCAGGAAAGTCACTGTGACGGAAGGAAACTGAAATCCCGTTCTTTTTCGCTGGTTCCACCAGAACACACCAAGATATTCATTCAAAGGTCCGCCGAAGCCCAGTTGATCGAAGCTCCACAGAATCCGCTCCGGTGGCAGTTTATATGTATGGTCTGTGGAGTAATCAAGAGCTGGTGAAAAATAGGGAACCATCGGAAGAGCATCCGGAACATCACCAGGCACAGCCGCTTCCAGATAATCGAAATAAAAATATCCGTTCGAAATTTGTCGAAGGGTTACCTGATGCTCTCCGGGAGCAATTCCAGTTGCGATTTTCCGCCTTGTATTTACTGCCTCATCTGTGACCAGCCGACAGTTGAGTGAGAGTTGAGGAATCCCATCCACCATGACTTCCACAGATGCTCTGTCGGAGTAAAGAGAGGTCCCCACATAAAGATCATGCGTGGCGGCACACGAATACTGAATGGTGACCTGATCTCCAATGATCGACGATCTTTTTGCAAATCCCTGCGAGAAGAAACCTTCTTCCAAGGGCCATTCCCGGTTGTAGGAACACCAGCGGTCATTCTCCTCCACTCGAACAGAATCCGGACCTGCGATGGAAAGAGCTTTCTTGTCCTCTGGTCCGCTTAACGTCCAGTTTGTGAAGACTGCTTCCCACTCCTGGTGGTCGATGGAAGCACCATATCTGAGAGAAGGAGAAAACGTCAGCCACATCCGTCGGATCTGTTCAATATTGAAAGCAGAAAAGTTCAGGGTGATTCGCCAGGTGACATCCGAACTACCGCCCTCCAGAGGAAGCAGCGTTTGATTCCAGTCAAGGCGGCTACTGCTGGATGTTGTATAGATGCGGATGAAATTTCCATCTACGCCCGGTTTCTGACATTGGATCGTAATGGTGCTGCCGGAAGCGGTGGCAGTTATCGGTAACGCTTCACTGTGATAAGAAGCATTTGTGATGGCCTGAGCCAGAAAACTGGCCATGAATGTTGTGCTCTCACCATGCAATGTAAAGATGTTTGGAGAAGAAGAAGCTGCAACAGAGTATGCTGTCCCATCTTCAGAGACATTCCGGAGATCGATCTGAAACCCGCCTGTATTGACTGCATGCACACGGGAGAATCCATTCAGTTCACTGACCAGACGATCCAGAATCATCGAAGTGGTGTCACCGGAAACTTCAGTTGTCTGGTAACGGATTCCATCCACATCAATCCAATGATCTGTTCCGGGACCAGCAGCTGAAAACCCAAATGCACATTCCAGCGGACGGACAGTATATTCAAATGCGTAATTCAGATACCAGAGAACAATACGATCACCCGCCTGGAATCCTCCGTTCTGTATCGAAATGGAACCCTGTGCAGCGGAATGGGTGCCACCCACTGGACTGGCATAATCGATGAGACGAATCGTTTCCGAAGTGGAGTTCTCACCAGCGCGTGTGATGCCGAGATAAGGCCAGTCGATGGTTGGAAACTTGGGAGAATCCAGCTGCATCAGGTTGGTGTAATGAACATCAAACTGAAGAGTCAGACCACTGAAATCAAAATCCGGGAGATATTTCAGGCGGGGATGCTCGAAAAAATTGTCAGCATCATATAAGACCACTACTGCGAAATCTGCCGCATCGCGAAAACTGCCGGAAACCTTGAAGCTGTTGCTCGTCGCTGAATGGACAGCTGCCGAGGCCCCCAGTCCATCAAATCCCCTCAGATGAATTGTTCTGTTTGGCTGAAGTTTATAAATCCGCTCTGGCATACAGGCGGTTCAAGGGTATGGATCAACTCCAGAAATCTGGATGAGATCAGAACCAACTACTTCTTATCAAAAGAGAACTTTCTTCACCACTTCTGTGATGGCATTTCCGATGAAGCATCTTTTGCATAAATGACACAAACATCCTGAGCCTTCTTCCATTCTTCAGGAGTCATAATATCCTCAAATTCATACCGGGCTGGAAGAATGGATCGAAGTTTGGAAATTCTGTCCTGGGTTGCCGGATGTGTAGACAGATATTTCATATGAGAACCACCCGTGTATCGTTCTACTCTTTCAAGAAACTGAATCAATCCATTTGGACGAATCCGGGCCTTGACCAGAAGATCCATTGCTGCAACATCAGCATTTTCCTCGTCTGACCTCTGGAAACTGAGATCTGCCAATCCTGCAGCCTGTTCCATACCAAGAGGGGTACCGGCAGAATCAAAACTCATTATCGAAAGAATGGCACGACCACCCATTTTCCGGGCAATCGCTCGCGTACTATGCTTCTGAATCACATGCTGCATTTCATGAGCCAGTACACCCGCAAGTTCTTCAGGAGTATCCACTGCTTTGATCAATGAATCTGACACCACAATGACCCCTCCTGGAGCTGCAAATGCATTGAACATCCCCAATCGTGCATAAATAATCTTGTACTGATATCCACTGTTGTCTGCAGCAATAAGTCGGTCAGACACTCTGCGAAGTAATTGTTCCCTTTCCGTACTGCTGCAGCGATTTCCTGCCGGAACCAGGATGTTTGCAGTAGCGACCCCCATCCTTTCCTCAACATTCTGAGGAGTGAACTGCGCCACTGTATCCGCAAACCATGGCACTCCTTTGTAGTAGATAAATGATCCGAGAAATGAAACAACGATGCATGACATCAGAACAGCTGGCCAACCTTCCAATCGGATATCCCACCATGGACGATCAGCTATGTTTGGTCTTCTTTGCCTCAAAGATTGCAGAAATAATGGGTCATGAATGATCAGTGTCAAAGGATCGTTCTTGCTTTTCATCTGAACCGGTTCATCGTAAGCACCATCCCAGATGAGCTCAATATCTTCATAACGCCATACATTCGGAGTTTGATTTTCCAGATCGACTCTTACAGCATCTGGATCCAGACTCAACATCCCATGATGGCGAGTGGCAGTTTCGCCATCATAGACAAAACATTCAAACTGGTCGTGTAGTGGATGAATCACCATATAAATATCCAGATCTAAAAACCAAAATCGAACCCAAGGAAATCAGCAAATCCTTCACCGACTGCAGAAGCAGATTGCTCACGCTGGCGAATCTCAGAGAGAGAAAGTTCACCCTCGACTGTCAGGTGCTCAGACCAGTAACGCAGAGCACGTAAGGTCGCCCATGACCAGGCCAGGCCCCCGCTGAAAACAACGAGAAAAATGTTGCTTACCCATAGCCAGAGGAGTCCAATTCCACTCACCGTGCAGCGGAATTGAGTCCCATTCCATCTGGTCTTTCCCCAGCAGTACCGATAACGCAAGGCACTCCACCATGGCCAGAAAATACCAAACGTAACGATGATCAGAGGGACTGCACAAATCCATGTGAGGAGAAGATCTTTCGCTCGACCTTCAAATTGAAAACCCTGGTCTCCAAATTTTGTGTGATTGAACAGATATCTTCGTTGTTTCACAAACAACATAGGTGCATACAGACCAAAAGTGATGAACGATAAAAGATAACCAACAATCGAGATCACAAAATATCTACCTGTCTTTCCATCAAATGAAAATCGAATATTCCTCCAGGACATTCGATTCATTCGATATCTGTACGCACCGATACGAGCTATGGGCCACAGAATCAGAAATGCAATTAGTGCAACGTAATTGGCCACCAGAATCGATTCCTGATGTTGCCAGAGGAAAGGAAGAATGTTGGGAAACAGCAGAATAAAGGCAATGAAAGGAATCGCCTTCAGCCATCCCTTCAGAAGTTCTTTCCCTTTTCCATGAAAACTGAATCGATCTCCTTCAAATTCAGCCTGCCCACACAGATACCGACGCACTTTCGCCTTTCCCCAAAAAGAATAGATCCCTAACGTAGCAATGGAAAGAACAAGATTGACCACACGCAACGCCAGCAAATCTCTTCCATCTCCATGAATAAGAACAGACCGAATTTGAGGCAATGAGATCTCTTCAACTTCTGATTCCCTTTCAGATACTTTTTGAGGTGGGTAAACCTTTCTCATCAGGCGACGGGAAAGAATAAAGAATCCAAGGAAAGCCACCATTGCAAAAACAAGAGATCCGCTCAGGAAAATCTTGACTGCATTTCGAAAAGCCAGCATTAATGAGGATTGACCGGAAGTAACTTCTGCCGCACTTAACCGGATGATCTGTTCGTTGATTTTATTTGCCTCATTCACCCGGCCCTCTTGCAAGTAAGATTGAGAGAGTTTTGTAGACAGGCTGATTAACTGACTATTTTCTTTTTGAGGAAGAGCTTCATAGGTTGCGGCGGCAATTTCAAATTTCTCTGAAGCCATCCTGAAGTGCCTTTGCCTGAAATATATATCTCCTAATCGTTCCGCATTGGAGAGAACCAGCCATGCATTGGAGACACGATACTCGCGCTCCAATTCGACAAAAATGTTTTCTGCAGTAGAACCATCCCCGGCTTCAGCATACTGGACAGCAGCTTCACTCAACATATTTTGGGGTAAATAGAACGGATTTTCCGGCAAATCCCGTAAAAGATCAGCGGCCTTCTGATACATCAGAGCGGACTCCAGGTGATTCTTTTGATCAGCGTATATTCCTGCCAGATCTGAGTATGATTTCGCAAGAACCAAATCGGGTTGAGGGGATTCACTTCGGAGACGAATCACTTCTTGCAGAATGGATAATGCTTGCTGCTGCTCCTCACTGCTGGAGTAGGAATCTGCCAGATCCCTTAATGCCTCAGCATATTCACCGGACTTTACCGAATGAGTATTCTTCCATATGCCAACAATTTCCTTGCCGAGTGAAATTCGCAACTCATCCCCTGCAGACCAGCTTATTTTTTTAAGAGTTATTGCTCGCTGAGGGTTTTGCACACTCCACAACCTTCGACTGATTGCAGCAGCCTTTTCGATTTCTGTATCGGCTTGAGTAATTTTCTGCTGAGCATGGAATAAATTTGCAGATTCAATCAGAAGATCAATATAGCCCTCAGTATTTCTGGATAATTCAGTATCCTGTAAGGCCAGAGCATGGTTCATTGTCTCCCTTGCCTGAGTTTCATCCTGCTGATACGAATACACCCATGCAATCTTCGAATATGTTTTAGACACTGCGATATCTTTTTTTCCCAGGGATGCTTCCTGTAAATCCAGTGCCTCACGATAAACAAGCAAAGCATCCCGGTAATGATCTTCTGTGGTAGATGCCTCTGCCAGCCGCAACAGATTTTCTATATATGCAGAATTCTTTACTGAAATTTTGGAACGATTGGCCAGTCCTTTTGTGACGAGCCTTTGGAGTTCCCCATCCTCACACTCATCAAGGAAATCATGGCTACAGTACTCAGCCAGTCTGGAAATACTTTCAAAGTGCCTTGGATCTGTTTCTTCCCACCCCTCCGCAATAACAAGGGACTTCTTCAGATTTACGTATCCAGCTTCTCGTTCAGGATCTTGAGAAGCAGCAATCGCTTCTTTCCACTGATCATCCTGAGCTAGCTCCTGCGCATAGATCGCATAAGACAGAAAAATAAGAAAGGCGAATGTGCTGAGGCGGAGCAACATAAGACATTTAGTCTTATCAGATTTTCAACACGGTGAATATCTTGAGTAGTACTAAACCTAAATCGCGGCAGGACCATCCAGACTTCGCCATAAATACCAACTGGCGATGCTGGACCAGGGACGCCACGGAGCAGCGATCTCTTCCATCTCCGAGGGTTGGGGTAACTCAGTAAGCTGATATGCCTTTTTCATCGCCATCCGAATCCCCAGATCTCCTGTTGGAAGGATATCCGGTCTTTGCAGGGCAAAGATCAGAAACATCTGTGCGGTCCAGACACCCACACCCTTGACCTGGGTCAGATGTGAAATCACTTCCGGATCGGTCAGGGTATCAATCTGACGAAACCGGACAACCCTGGAATGCGTCTTTTCAGCAAGATCAAGAATATATTTTGATTTCTGGCCGGAAAGCCCGGAAGCCCGCATCAGACCTTCTTCCAGTGCAAGGATGGAGCGGGGAGTAATTCGTCCGGCAGTTTTTCTGAACTTCTGATAGATGGAAGCAGCAGCACGTCCATTCAGTTGCTGATAAACGATAGAACGGACCAGAGTTTCAAAATCAGGTTTGCTGTACTGAATAGTGCAGGGTCCCACCTGCCGGATGATTTGATTGAGAATAGGATCAGCAGAACGAAGATGAGTAATCGCCTTTCGCATACCCGGATAATTCATTCTACAGACTGGAGTCGGCGTGGAATTCTGCTGACTGCTCTGGGCATCCCCGCTTTCTCCCAGCAAAAGAATGAGCAGGAAATCCCGGAAGATTCCATCATCCGGGTCGATGTTGAGCGGGTGAGCGTTCTCTTTTCTGTGCGGGATAAGCGGGGCACCTTTATCAATAACCTCACAAAGGATGATATTGAGGTTTATGAAGACGGCAAGCTGCAGGAAACTATTTCCTTTGACCGGGAAACTGATCTTCCTCTCACGGTGGGTCTGCTGATTGACGTGAGTGTCAGTCAGGGTGCGCTGATTGAAACTGAACGAGCTGCTGCTTCCCAGTTCTTCGGACAGGTTCTGCAAAAGAAGGATATGGCCTTCATTATCAGCTTTGGCAGTGAAGCCGAACTGCTTCAGGATTCCACCAACTCCGTCAAGGCTCTCGAACGAGGTTTGAGTGACCTGCGGATGAATAGTGCCAGCGGAGGATATATTACTCCAGGCACAATTCCACAATCGAATCCCCGCGGAACCATCATGTATGACGCCGTCTATCTTGGAGCAACCGAGAAACTGCAACATGAAGTGGGCAGAAAGGCTCTTATCCTCATCTCAGATGGAATGGATCAGGGAAGCCGCATCAAACAGAATGATGCTATTCGGTCAGCTCTGAAAGCAGACAGCCTGATCTACGGCGTCTATTATATGGACCCACGTTTCTACGGATATGGTGGAGGCGGTGGTTATGGCGCTATGAAGAAAATGTCGGAAGAGACAGGCGGGCGTGCTTTTGAAGTAGGAAGAAAACAGTCGCTTCAGTCCATCTTCCAGGAGATTCAGGATGAAATGCGCAGTCAGTATTCCCTGAGCTACTCTTCCTCAAACCCGGCTCGGGATGGTGGGTATCGAAAGCTGGAAATTCGTTCAAAGAATAAAGCACTTAAAATTCAGGCACGCAAAGGATACTTCGCTCCGTCCAGATAGTTATTGCAGAATTAGCACTTAAATAAACATCCTGATCCATTCGGGCGGAATACATCACAGATCGAATCCTGTGCAGAAAGAACGCCACACAAGATCAATAGGCTGACAACCAGATGATGCATCATTCACTTTCCTCATCTCTTCTCATCCCCCATAAACCCGTATCAGCTCTGATGAAACTGAAATGTTGAGGATTAACGGATGTCAATCCTGGGGTATCCACCAGAATCACTTCTGCAGAGACAGGATCGTATGCAGCCCGAGGAGCAACCACACCCTTCACCACCAGAATTTTCTGACGCTCCGGATAGATACCACAACTGATTAACTGCTGAACAGAAAAAGGAGGAGTCGGCTTTGAGGTCAACAGCAGCAGGGAGAGCTCATCAGGAACTGAGCCTTCCACTTCAATCACTGCGGCATGCCCCATATCCCAATATCTTTGCCCACCATGCCGCACCTGAGGTTCAATAAAGTCTCCCTGATGCAGACTCCGCACCTTGCCGATGATCTGCACCGGATGGCTCTTCACTCCTTCGGTATGCCCACCTGCGGTACGAATAAAACTGCCACCGATCCCGGCTTGTTTCGCCGCTTCCACACCCTCCGGATCAAAGAGGATATATACCCAACCCGTTGCTTTTTGCTGGATTAGTTCAGAAAGAATCGATGTTTCATCTCCCGGAGATCCTCCCCCGATGTTGTCTCCAATGTCAAAAAGTGAAACCGGAAACTTGCTGGCATTCTGCGCTCTTTCTACTGCTTCCTGAATGGATGGCAGATTCAGACGCATCGATTCCCGTCGAGACCAGAGAAGATCCGCAAGCTTCTGTGCTTCCTCCTGTGCATTGCGACTTCCATCAGTCACGACAGTCACGGATGGCCCTATATGAGGAACATCTCCGTACTGGTATCCACCAGCCACACTCACAGCAAGAATTCCATGCTGGTTTTCCAGTTCAATACTGGCATCGGTAATTTCCTGAAGTGGCGCAACCTTAGTTCCATGAAACACAATGTTTAAAAGCATGGGAGGCCGGGAAAACCCCAGTTCCGGCCTGATCCCCTGATGCAGAATCGCATCCATGATAGATGCTGCACGCTCTCCTCTTTCAAAAGTATCCGTGTGGGGACATTGCTGATAAGTGAGTAATGCATCAGTGTGTGAAACCAGATCAGGGGGGATATTTGCATGGAAGTCCAGTGATAAAACAATGGGAACAGTCTTGCCCACTGTTTCGCGTACACGGCGGACAATCTCTGCATCGGCATGCGGAAACGCTGGGCAGAACATCGCACCGTGGAGAGCAAGTAATACACCGCCAATGGGGCCAGCTGCACGAATTCCAGAAATCAGCTGCTCACAAAGCAATTCAAATGCAGCAGAATCTACGGGACCTGATGGTGTTGCTGAAGCATAGATGACAGGTAGAAGGTCAAAGTTCAATTCCCTTCCTTTCCGGATCATTCCAGCGACTTCAGTACTTCCTTTCGCCCACCGATCCAGAGTCAGTTCAGAGTTGTTTTCCTCCAGAAACTGAAAGGCGCTAAATGGAGTCAAAACCGGATTAAAGGAATTCGATTCATGCATCACACTGGTGATGATGACTTTGGAGGAACTACGCTCTGCTGACATTTTTTGGAAGTTTATCAGTTTTCAAAAGCAAAATATGCGTTTTTCAGGGAAAACGTGATGTACTCTGGTTTCTGATCCATGCCCTACCGGTTTCGCGTTCTTGGACTTCTGTTTCTGCTGGTATTCATCATGTATCTGGACCGTCTCTGCATTGCAGTGGCAGGACCTCGCATACAGCAGGATCTTGGACTCTCTCCGAAGGAATGGGGATGGGTGATTGGCGCATTCACGCTTGGCTATGCGCTGTTTGAGATGCCATCCGGCGCGATGGGCGACCGAATCGGGCAGCGCAAGGTTCTGTCCAGAATTGTCATCTGGTGGTCAGCCTTCACGGCTCTCACCGGAACAGTCACCTCTTTTGGTCCGCTGCTGTTGATCCGGTTTCTCTTCGGGGCAGGCGAGGCAGGCGCATTTCCCAATTGTGCAGGGGTTGTATCCCGATGGATTCCAGCGCAGGAAAGAGCCCGATCTACCAGCATCTTCTGGATCGCATCCTCACTGGGTGGCGTAGTCACTCCACTCATCGTGGTGAATATTCAGCAGGCTTATAGCTGGCGTGAATCTTTCTATCTTTTCGGATCGGTGGGAATCATCTGGGCAGTGATCTGGTATCGATGGTTCCGGGATCATCCACAGCAGAAGCACAGGATCACAACCAAAGAGCTGGATCACATCGGAACATCACACCATCAGATCCATGGAAAAGTTCCCTGGAAAGTGATGTTCCGGAATCCAAATTTTCAGAAGATTCTGCTCATGTATCACCTCTACTGCTGGGGAGCTTACTTCTATCTCTCATGGCTCCACACATATCTGCAGCTGGGTCGGGGAATGACAGAAGATCAGATGAAGTTTGCTTCGACTTTGCCACCCGCGGCCGGGGCAATCGGGGTCATTCTTGGCGGATACCTCAGCGACATGCTGCTGAAGAGATATAACATCCGCATCGCACGGTGTTCCGTAGGATCTGCATCCCTGTTTCTTTCAGGTGTCCTGATGCTGGCAGCCACGGCAACTGAAAGTAATTCGATGGCTGTCTTTTATCTGTCGATTGGAATGGGTGTCATGAATGCCATGCTGCCTGTAGCATGGTCCATCTGCGTCGATATCGGTGGTCAGCATGCAGGTGCGGTATCCGGAGCAATGAATATGTCCGGCCAGTTTGGATCTTTCATCTCATCCGTTGCATTTGGCTACTTTGTGGAAATGTCCGGAAGCTATGACACGGCTCTGATTCCCCTGGCAGCCATGCTGCTGGTGAGCGGATTTGTATTCCTGAAGATCGATCCTGCACAGGTTCTCGATCTCAGCATCAATTCTCAGCAAGCTAAAGATCAATCCGCTTGATGCGAATCTTTTGCAAGTCACCAATTCCCAGACCCAAGCCGGCAGCGTAATCAATGTGCTCCGGTTCCCGCACAAAAGGATTCAGGTTGGGATTGAGTCCTTTCGGTGAACTGGCTGTTCTCAGGTATTTGGGATCTCTGTCCCGTACTGATACGGCACCCTTTGACTTTCGATAGTCATCAACGATATCCAGAATCATTCGATCCAGTGCAACGGGATCAGTCCCGAACATCATTTGCTTGGGAAAGAATCGGAACTCCGATATCTCCGCGAATGGACCACCATGCCACACACCCTTGATGCCATCGACAATCTGCAAGACGGTTCTGGATCGAACGGGTTCGCTGGCAGCCAGTGTTCCGATAAATGTTCGGGTATGTGTGAGACTTCCACTATGAGAACGAGCCACATTGGAGAAAGATCCATATGCGATGTTCTTCAAACATCCTGTGATGCCGGATGCGCCATGATCTTTGATATTCGGAATATTGATGATCTTGGTGAACGACTGCGCCACGGGACGAATAATATTTGAACGGGTATCCTCTTCGTCAAAGAAATTCACTTCCACATACATGGAAGGATCGTAGGACAGGTTACTCCCTCTCGCTTTCTCCGCACCAAAGTATTTCACGCCTTGTGGAACAACGTTTGGATAGTGACACTCATCCATCTGATCCTCAAATCGTTCATAAATACATATGTTTTCCAGTGGAACACCCTGCTGATGGACATTCCGGACAACTTCTGCCACCACTTCAGGAGATGAGATGACATGGGGACGTCCCACACAATTCACCTTGATTCCAACGACGTCATCTTTCTGGATAAAGTGAGCCCAGGCGTCCTGCAGATTCTTCTCTCCGGTCAGCTCCTGCATGCCCCGCGTCATCATCTCGCGAACAGTTCCCGGATGGATCTTTTCAGTCGCGACATCCACACTCTTTTCAGAGTGAATGTCCACAACCTGGCCAGGATACTTTCCGGGCATCCCTTGTCCCGGAATCGGTGAGAAGTTACTGACTATACGATATTGAGGAGCGGCAAGCGCTGTGGTGGAATAAGCGCCAGCTACAGCACAGCTTTGAATAAATGTCCGGCGGTCCAGTCCGGTGTTCAGGCTCATCCAATTACCTCATGCTGTCTGATAGTAAACATCTTCTGGTGTCTGGTAAGTGACATCCAGTTCAGGTGTAGCAACAGGTGCTTTGCGCCTGCGTGATTCAAAGGCGAACGAGAGAACTCCTGTGGTCAGTAATGTACGGTCTGGTGGATAGAGTTCTTTACCAGTGGCAAATGTTTCTTCCGCACAACGAACAAACCCATCAAAGTGAGGCAACGGCCGATCCGTATGCGGCCAGAACAGAGTGTGGATCGGTTCAGCCTGGCCTTCCAGACGTGCCGCAAATGTCCAGTCCACCTGGCTGGGGGATAGTAATAAAGCTGCCGCCTTGAAACCATCGTTGTAGTCCATGCGGATCACAATGGGATCTTTTGCCTGGGAACGTAATGTTCCTTTCTGGCTGGATGGGCCGGAAGAGAATGCGGATTCAACCAAAGGACGTGCCCAACTCCCCTGCCCTTCCATCCATGCCCAGACCTGATCTCCTTCAATCATTTCCACTTCCCGAACGCCCGTTTCTCCACCTTTCCTGCGTTCCACCATGCATTGCAGGATCTCCAGTAGATGGAATCCATATGCATCCGTTGGACCATAGCCAACAGCCACAGCCTCTTTCATTGGTGTACCGAGATCAGGTTGTATATCTGGCAGTCGCAAAGTCAGGGGAACACTCGATCCTGCAATCAGAGGAAAACCCAGCTTTCGGGATCGATCAAACAACTCCTTGGCTTTAATCCAGTCATAAGAGAAGTGTTTATCGAACAATGTAGGAACTCCCCTTTTGTTCTCTTCATATATATCCAGAATCTGAGAGAAGAGCTCATAACGTGGATAGAGTTTCTGTCCTACATCATTCGTGGGATAGTCTCCATGCTCTCCGATAAAAACCACAGCATCTACAGCCAGTGAGTTTCCACCCAATGTCAGAGCATTCCGGATGGATCCGTAAAGCTGGAATCCATATCGCGCAGACATGTCCGCACCCATATCATTCGATGGAACCTGCGCCCGATATAGCGAAACCAGTTTTGTGCGTGGCGGACGCCATCTGTTGTTTGCAGAATTCCCGCCCAGAAGCCGCCCACAAATCACATCGGCATGGGAATACCATCGATATTCGGTCACAATGGCTGCCACTTTCAGTGGAGGAGCTAAAACCGAAGTCGTCCGATCACAGGCCCATTGCGAGGCCGCCAACCCCAGAACAGAAAGCTTCAGAAGATCTCTCCGACGGGTCAGAGAGGGAGACGGGCGAGAATTCAAGTGCGAGCCACCTTTCGAATGATTTCCAATGTTCGATCAATTTCTGTGTTTGTATGAGAAACAGAAAGATACCAGCGTCCGTCAGGTAATACAAGAACCCCTTCGTCCAGCAGTGCAAGCTGGAAATCACTAAAGCGCTGTGTATCCGCTTCCAGAAGATCACGATATGTCTTTTTCGGGTGATCCATAAATGACAAATGGAATACTGAACCTACACCCGATATAGCAACTGGAATTCCTGTTTCGATCATGATTGTAGAAATTCCATCACGCAGCCTCTCACCCAGATCATTCAGCTTTCTGAACACTTCCCCATCACCCTTTGACAGTTCCTCCAGAGAGGCTTTCGCGGCAGCAAGAGCCAGCGGATTTCCATTCAGCGTTCCGGCATGGACCACTGATCCTTCAGCAATCAGATCCATATACTGCTTTCTTCCCGCCATCACACTCAGTGGAAGTCCGGCACCGACAGCCTTGGCATATGTCGCAAGATCAGGAGTCACGCTGAAATACTCCTGTGCTCCGCCCAGGCCAAGACGAAAACCAGTGATCACTTCATCAAAGATCAGGAGTGTTCCATGCTTCTGTGTAATTCCTCGCAAAAATTCCAGAAACCCGGGCTCGGGAGGAATACATCCACTGTTGGCCAGTAATGGTTCACAGATCAGAGCAGAGATTTCATCCGAATGACGATTGAAAATCTCTTCGACGCTTTCCCGGTCATTCCACTGTGCAATTACAGCTGGACTGTCTCCCGTCTGTCCTTTACCCACAGGAACGGGTGAATCATGGGGAGGCAATGGACTGTCTTTACCCGGGTGATAACTGACCAGCACTGAATCAGCCCAGCCATGATAGTGTCCTTCAAACTTGATGAACTTTTTGCGACCTGTGGCAGCTCTTGCCAGTCGAAGAGCCACTTGCACAATCTCTGTTCCGCTGCTGGCAAAGATGACAGAGTCAGCACACGGAATTGATTTCACCAGCAGCTCGGATACTTCATACTCCAGATCATGCTGAGCACCATAGGTCAGTCCCTTTTCTGTCTGGAGTGCAACTGCCCGGGCTGCTGCATGTGGCGGATGACCCAGAATATTCGGCCCCCACGCCAATGTGTAGTCAATGTAACGATTGCCGTCCACATCCACGACGACCGGACCTTCTCCATGCGAATAGAAGAGCGGGTATGGTCGTGCAGTCCGGCGCAAACTGCTGGAGACTCCGCCAGCCAGCGTACGGCTGGCACGTTGATGGCGTTCCAGTGACCCTCTGGTTTTCGACCGGATACTTGCCTCTCTTTCCTTTGGCTGGAAGAGTACTTTTTCTGGATGACGGGAAGACATAGACATGATGTTTCTCAATTGAAATCATCATATCTGTATTGGTACAGATTTACGAACTGGATAATTATCTTTTCAGTAACCGTGAGATATCTGCTGCTTTTTTCTGTAAATCCCGGATAACCGCAGAGTCCTTTTTCGGTTGGAATCTGGATGTCGGACCGGATACGCTGAGTCCGGCAACAGCAATCCCTTGGGAGTTCAGAACGGGGACGCCCACGCAACTCGCGAGAGATGATGTTTCTTCGCGATCATAGGCAACACCGGTTTTCTGAACTTTCCGGATTTCCGTGAGAAACGCAGCAGTAGATGTGATTGTGTTGGCTGTCAACTTTTCGAGGGAACTCGTCAAGAGAAAAGATTCCAGAACTTCCTCTGAAGAAAAGGCAAGAATGGCTTTTCCGATTGCACTGGCATGAGCATGAATGGTGGCTCCCCGGCGTTCATGAAGTCTCAGAGCAAACTCACTGGGAACAACTTCCACATAAATTACTTTTCCGAATTGCAGCGTACCCAGATTCACGGTTTCACCGTATGTATCCCGCAGCTTCATCATCGCCGGCAAGGCAGCGCGTCTCAGTACCTCCACTTCAGCGGAATCTGAGACCAGATCTCCCAGCTTTCTGCTAAGCATGTATCCACGATCCGAATCACGGATGACATATCCCATCGTTGTCAGCGTGGCCAAAATCCGAAATACGGTCGATTTTGGAATCTTTGTCCGAACCGTCAGTTCATGCAGATTCAGTTCATCAGCACCCGAAAGCTCTTCCAGAATCTGAAACGTACTGCGTACAACCGGAACAGAGTAGCGCGTCGAATCCATATGCTTCCGGGTTACCTTCCGGACTGTCTTCTTCTGGACAGAGTTCTTTCTCTCAATGGACTTCGTGGCCATGCAGCATCAGATTCTCAGGTTTCAATAGAGAAATCAAGAAACTCAGGGAGAAACTTCTGTTTGTCAGGCTCCAGTGTGTTTAGTAGAATCCAGAACAATACTCATCCTCTGACTGGAGATATCCATGAGCTCTTATTTCCCTTCCCGGCGTTCCGTCCTGACTGCTTCTGTTGCTGGACTTACCGCAGCCAGCTACCAGCGAATTCTCGGTGCCAATGACCGTGTTCGCGTGGCCAATGTCGGTTGTGGTCGACGCGGACTTCTGAAGGAGCTGATCGACATCAAGGATTCCGGCCAGCTACAGGTTTCCGCTGTGTGTGACGCATGGCAACAGAAGCTGGATAAGGCTAAAGCACAAGTCAAGGAGATGACCGGACAGGAACCTTATGCCACTCGTAAACTGGCAGATGTCCTTTCACGAAAAGACATTGATGCGGTTGTCATTGGCACACCGGATCATCTTCACTGCCAGCAACTGATTCAGGCAGTTCAGGCGGGCAAGGATGTCTATGTAGAAAAACCTCTCGCCATGAATATGGAAGAGCTCATCCGCGCCTACGATGCTGTGAAGAAATCCGGCCGCATCGTGCAGATGGGGACCCAGATGAGAAGTTATCCACAAGCCAATGGACTCAAGTCTTTTCTGGCGGATAAAAAACTGGGACAGATCCTGAAGATCGAACAGGTGCGCAATGGCTTTACACCGTACTGGATGGGGTATGGTGGGCCGGAGTACATCAATAACCCTCCGACGCCACAGGATGTGGATTGGGAAGCATTCCGTGGAGAGTATGGAAAGAAACAGTTCAATACCAGCGAGTATCAGAACTGGTACGGATATCGTGAATACTCTCTGGGATCACACACCAACCTGATGGTGCATTTCATTGACCTGATGCATTACGTCACTCCAGCCACATTCCCCAAACGCGTCGTGGCCCTGGGAGAAACATACCGCTGGAAGAATGAATTTGATGTTCAGGATTCCGTAGACGCGCTGTTCGACTATCCGGAAGGATTCATGGTGCGCTACACAACCATCTTTGGAAACAGCGCCGGGAATCTGGCGAAGTGGTATGGATCGCTGGGAACTGTGGACGCTAAGAGTCTCTCCGCTCGCCAGAAATGGGTAGCTTCCGGCGAGGGATCCAGTGATCCCACAAAACTGGCCAGCGAAGTCCAGATGGAAGAACCAGCCATGGTCCCCCACATGCAAAACTTCATTGAATGTGTTCGCAGCCGCAAACAGCCGCTCGCCCCGATTGAGGCTGGTTATGCACACTCCGTTGCAGCCCTGATGGTTGAAAAATCGCTGACATCCGGACGCAGGACCACTTACGATCACGCCCGACGAGAAATTCTCTTCGGTTAAACCAGGAATGGATATGGATCGACGGCATTTTCTCTTTCAGCCGCTTTCGCTTGCTGCCAATGCTCAGCTCTCCGGTTCACAGGTAAAACCTGTATCGGGGAAATTGCAGGCAGGTGCCGCAACGGCAGTGATCACTCCGCCCCTGGGTGCATCGCTTGCAGGCTATTACACAGAATCCTTCAGCAAGAATAATCACGATGATTTGCTGGTAAAGGCAGTGGTTCTGGATAATGGATCCACCCGTACAGCGCTTGCTGTCTGCGATCTCTGTGTGCTGCCTTTTGAAGTGGTCAGCAATGCAAAGCGTCTGATTGCGGAGAATGCCGGAATTCCTGTGTCCAATACTGTGATTTCCTGCACTCATACGCATAGCGCACCGGCTACCCTGCATATTTTTCAGTCCAGGCCGGATCAGGAATATCTGAAATGGCTGACGACACGCATTGCGGACAGCGTCATCATGGCTGTCCGGAGACTTGAACCCGCAAAAATTGGCTATGGATCGGGCACGGAAGACAGTCTGATTTTCAATCGTCGATTTCAGATGAAACCCGGCACAATCAAGCCCAATCCTTATGGAAAAATTGATCAGGTCCAGACCAATCCCGGCATTGGAAATCCCAATGTTATTCGTTCCGCAGGACCTGTCGATCCAACAGTGGGAGTCATCGCAATTCAGGCTGTGGATGGATCTCCTCTCGCCTTGATCGGAAATTATTCCCTGCATTACGTAGGCGGACAGAAGGGCGGAGATGTTTCAGCCGATTACTTTGCATACTGGGCAGAGGCTGTCACAAAAACAGCTGCCGTTCCACAGAGTCTGAACAATCGTGAGTTTGTGGCAATCCTCACCAACGGATGTCAGGGCGATATTAATAATGTGAATGTCTTCGAGCCTGCTCCCAAGGTAAAACCATATGAGCGCATGAAGCAGGTAGCGGACACGCTGGCGAAAGAAACAGTCCGAATCTGGAAGAACATGCGGTATTCCGAAGAAGCGGTATTGGGAGGAAGTGAGGAATGGTTACCGCTTTCTGTGCGGATTCCTTCTGCTGATGAGCTTTCCGCAGCAAGGACAGTTCTGGCTCAGTCAAAAGAGGGCCCCCCTTATCGCCTTCCTCCAGAAGTTTTCGCGAGAGAGACAGTCCTGGTTGCAGAATCCATTCCTCCGATTCTTCCGGTTTCCGTACAGGCTTTGCGGATCGGAAATGTCGCCCTGACTGCTCTGAGTGGAGAACCATTTGTGGAACTTGGTCTCGAACTTCGCAAGAAAAGTCCCATCCGGGATGTTTTCCCGATTGGGCTGGCCAATGGCCATGCCGGATATGTTCCGACAGTGGAAGCCATGGAACTGGGTGGATATGAGACATGGCTGGCAAAATCCAGCTTCCTCACAAAGGATGCGGCACCGCTGATGGTGCAATCCATGCTGAAGCAACTGGAACGGCTGGCCAGTTAAGTCGATCGGATTTGTGACTCGGCCAGGGTCATTGCGACAAAATCACAACATCCACCCGACGGTTTCTGGCCCGGTTTACCTCTGAATCATTGGGAGCTACCGGCTGGACATCGGCAAACCCGGCAATGGAGACACGTTCTCGCGCAATTTCAAATTTACCGGTCAGCAACTCCATCATGGCGATGCTTCTGGCTGCCGATAGCTCCCAGTTACTGCGAAAGCGGGAATTGGCGATGGGGTTCGAATCAGTATGCCCTTCCAGCCGGACAGCATTCGGTAGATCCGTCATCACCTGGGCCAGTTTTTGGACCATCGGATAGGAAACAGGCTGAACAGCTGCATCTCCCGGTCGGAAGAATGCTGCTTCTCTCATACTGATGACAAGCCCCTGAAGCGTCAGTTTGACTTCCAGCTTTCCTTCTGCAATTTCTCCTTTGAAATCAGTGGTCAGTTTCTCAAATGACTTTTGCAGTTGCTGAAGATCTGCAGAGGAAAATTCAACCTCTTCAGGAACAACTTCCTTTTTTGACGCCAGTGCACCAGCGTTGGATGACCTGGCACTGACAGTTGCTCCCATAGCTACTTTTACGGAATCGGAGACTTGCTGGATCTTTGCCTGATCCATTTGTGAATTGGCAAACAGGATTACAAACAGTGCAAACAGCAGCGTGATGAAATCCGCATAGGAGATCAGCCATCGTTCATGATTTTCGTGGTGAGGAACTCCTGCCCTGTGCCGACGCATTATCAGGCCGCAGCTTCCTGTCTGCGTGCAATTGCTGAACTCTTTGGAGATCGCAGATCAGACTGTGTAAATGTCTCCAGTCGCTCGCGAATCAGCTTTGGATTCACGCCCTCGACAATGGCAGAAATTCCTTCCAGCATCAGTTCCCGCCGCATTCTCTCTGCTAGCAATCGTGCCCGGATCTTATTCGCGATTGGAAGAAAAACCAGATTGGCGAAACCAACACCATAGACAGTCGCCACAAATGCGGTCGCAATTCCATGCCCGATCTGATCGGTGTGACTCAGGTTCTTCATTACCTGAATCAGGCCAAGCACGGCTCCCAGAATGCCGATGGTGGGTGCAAAGCCTCCGGCTGCCTCAAATACCTGAGCTTCCTGATAGCCCCGCTCCTCTTCATGAATCAGTTCCATCTCCAGAATCCTCTGGATGTCCGGAAGCTTCGCACCGTCCACAGCCATGGAAAGTCCCTTGCGCAGGAATGGATCACTGGCCTCAGCCGCCTCATCTTCCAACGCCAGCAACTTGCTGCGACGGGCCTTGATGGCAAACACCACGATTTCATCCGTCAGGTGAACTGCATCCTGAAATGGTTCCAGAAACACTTGCCGCAAACGATGGAAAGAACGGCTCAATGTTACCCAGGGTGTCTGCAGCAGGACAGCCCCGGCAGTACCACCCAGCACAATCAGGGCTGCTGGCCATTGCAGGATATCGAGCAAAGCTCCGCCTTCAATCAGAAGTCCGGCAGCAATGGAAAAAAAAGACAGCAGCAAGCCCAACAGAGTTGTCCGGTCCAGCTGCTTCCAACTCTTCACCGGGAAACCTTCCACGGACGCAGGTCACTTCTTCGTACTTCTTCTCGGTCTACTTCAGAAGCACGGCAGCCAAGCCATATATCAGGTGGAGAAATCCGGATCATGGAGGGGAATCAGTCCTGAAAACTTATCGGCAGTTTCCGTACTGACAATGATCCGTTTACTTCAGAATTTTGAGAATTTCTTTCAGTTCTTTCTGGATTCCCTTGATTGCCTCATTGGGGGAAGCAAACAGGTCAACCTGAGCCGCTCTGATCGGAGTGCGAAGAGTCCGTGGAGGCTCAGCTCTTCCCTTTGTGTGACCGAGTGCTTTTCGCGCACCCTCAATCGTGTATCTGCGGTCATACAGAAGCCTTTTGATCTCAAGGATCATCTCCACGTCTTTGCGGCGGTACAGACGATGATTGCTCCCCGATTTCTTCGGTTCAATGACTGAGAATTCTGTTTCCCAGTACCGCAAAACATAGGGTTTGACACCTGCAAGCCGCGCAACTTCCCCGATCCGGAAGTACAGCTTGTCCGGAATTTCGGGCATGGGACCCGCAGGCGTTTCTAATTGAGACACCAGAACTGTTTTACTTCATGTTTTGGTTGAAGTCCAGTCCGCTACGTTTGAGAAGAGACTTCACATCAGGATCACGACCCATGAAATCCCGGAAGAGTTTTCCCGGCTCTTCTGTGTTTCCCTTTTCAAGAATGGTCCGGCGGAATTGATTGCCCACCTTCGTGCTGAAGACCCCTTCATCCCGGAAACGGCTGAATGCATCCGCATCCAGAACCTCTGACCATTTATAGCTGTAATAGCCAGCCGCATATCCTCCGGCAAAGATGTGGCTGAAACTTGCGATGCGTGTATAGTCATCTGCCAGTTTCACAGGGGAGTATTGCTGGGCAATCTTGCGGGAATATGTCGCGACATCCCCCTGCGTATCATCTCCTTTGTAATCCGTATGCAGAAGGATATCCGTCATGCCGAACCCGAGCTGCGTCATCATGATGTTTGCAGATCTGAAATTCTTCGCTTTCAACATTTTGCTAAAGATATCTTCAGGTAGTTTCTCGCCAGTCTGATAGTGTTTGGCAAAGAGATCCACCACTTGCCGTTCCCAGGTGAAATTCTCCATGATCTGGCTGGGTAGCTCGACAAAATCCCATGCCACCTGGGTACCGCCCAGAGACTTCACCTGTGTCCGGCTGAGCGAAAGATGCAGCAGATGTCCAAACTCATGAAACACCGTCTCCACTTCCCGATGGGTCAGCAACGCTGGTTTCCCATCCACAGGAGGTGTGACATTTCCACAGATCATTCCCAGATGTGGTCGGAAGGATTTACCATGGGGCCCGCCTGTGCGGATCGGATTCATCCAGGCTCCGGGGCGTTTGTTCTCACGGGGGTAAAAATCGGTATAGAAGGTGGAAAGCAGAGTGCCGTCCGCATCACGGATCTCATAGAAGCGTACGTCCGGGTCCCAGACAGCAGTGTTCTCGGCAGGAGTGATTTTAATTCCATAGATCCGGTGGGCGAGATCAAACATTCCGTTGAACACACTTTCCAGTGAGAAATAGGGACGGACCAGTTCTTCATCCAGATCATAAAGACTCTGCCGCAACTTCTCTGAATAATAAGAGGTATCCCATCCTTCAATCGGAAGAGCGTTCTCCCCTTCCAGACTCTTTCGGAATGCCTGTAGCTCGTTATTCTCTTTTTCAAAAGACGGACGGGAACTGTTGTCCAGATCCGTCAGAAACTTCTTTACATTGGCACCGGACTTCGCCATCCGGTTTTCTGTCTGGAAGTCCGCAAAATCCTGATATCCCAGCAAGGAAGCCTTTTCCCGGCGCAGTTCCAGAATCCGCGCCATGACCGGACGGTTGTCATAGCCTTCCTGTGTTCCGATCACGATGAAGGCGCGATAGAGCTTTTCCCGGATCTCGCGGTCATCCAGAAATCGCTGGACGGACAGATAGCTGGGAGCCTGTAGTGTGAACCGCCAGCCCTCTTTCCCCTTGGATTTGGCACTGGCAGCAGCCATGGCACGGGCAGATTGCGGAAGCCCTGCCAGCTTTTTCTCATCTGTCACAATCAGTTCAAACTGATTGGTGGAATCCAGTACATTCTGTCCGAATTTTGCCGACAGGCTGGAAAGCTCGGTATTGATCTCCTGCAGCCGCTTCCGTTTTGCCTCATCCAGATAGGCTCCGTTTTTTTTGAACTGGTTCAGAGCCAGATTGAGTGCACGTGCTTTCTCCCCGCGAAGAGATTTGCCTTCCTTCGTCTCGGAATAATCCCGGACTTTTGCTGCCAGTTCCGCATCCAGCGGAAGACTGGAATAGAAGCTGGAAACCTTTGGAAGCACTGCGTTGTAGGCTTTTCTCAACTCCGGAGTGGAAGCAACAGACTCCAGAATGCGGACCACGCCAAATGCCTCGCTCAGAGGTTCACCCAGATCCTCCAGCGGCTGCATGGTGTTTTCCCACGTCCGCTTCCCTGTGCTTTTCTTCAATGCTTTCCGTTGCTGTTCCGCCTGCGCCAGCAACTGATCCATGGCCGGAGCCACATGCTCCGGTTTGATCTGATCAAAGGGAATCCTGTCTCCCAGCTTCAGCAGTGGATTCTCTGCCGCCGGGATTGTCAGGACGAAAGCCAGGAAAATGGCAATTCTGTACATAAGTGTTGGATACCATGAGTTGAGCCATGGCTGTTATTTCCGGAGTTCACTCCGTACGCGAAGCACTGAAGAACCGAAGTGGAATTGAACGTATTCTGATCGCCAAAGGAACGGGTGGTCCGCGCATCCAGGAGATTGTGGAGGCAGCAAGAACAGCTAAAATTCCTGTCCGTTTTGAAGCCCGTGATCAACTGGATCGCCTGGCCAGCACACAGGCTCATCAGGGAGTGATTGCGGTAGGGGGCGTCTTTGAGTATGCCCAACTGGAAGATCTGTCACCTGACGCCCGACTGGTGGTGGTTCTCGATGGAGTGGAAGATCCGCATAATCTGGGAGCTATTGCCCGCACGGCCCATTGTGCCGGTGCGGACGCATTGATTCTGCCCGAGCGTCGTTCTGCAGGAGTCACCGATACGGTTCTCAAGGCTGCTGCCGGGGCACTGGAATATTTGCCGGTCATTAGGGTGGTGAATCTCAACCGGGCACTCGATCAGCTACGGGAACGGGGCTTCTGGATTTACGGACTGGACGAACGCGGCCAGCAACATCATGATGCCACCGACTACGCCACACCCACAGCCTTTGTCATGGGAGGTGAAGGTCACGGCCTGCATGAACTGGTCCGGAAGAATTGTGATCAGCTGATCCGCATCCCCATGGCCGGAAAAATTGAGTCCCTGAATGTCTCGGTCGCCACTGGTGTTGTTCTTTTTGAGTGGAAACGAAGGAACACCGTAAACTAATAGATTCTATGTACCGCTGGATCCTCGTCGTATGCCTGTCTGCTCTGGCTTTTGGGCGCGACCCTGTGCGTGCCAGAAATGCCATGGTAGTGACCCAGGAACCCCATGCAACGGACATCGGGCTCCAGGTGCTGAAGTCCGGCGGGAATGCCATCGATGCCGCTGTGGCGGTGGGTTTCGCCATGGCAGTCACGTATCCCAGCGCTGGAAATATCGGTGGGGGCGGCTTTCTTCTCTACCGTTCCAGTGATGGGCAATCCACCTTCATTGACTTCCGCGAACGGGCTCCTAAAAAGGCACAACGGGATATGTATCTTGGCGCGGATGGAGAGCCGACCCACGAAAGCCGGGAAGGATGGAAAGCAGCGGCAGTACCTGGAACAGTCGCCGGGCTGGAACTCGCACATCAGAAATTCGGGAGAAAGAAATGGGGTGAACTCGTCGCCCCTTCTGTTCAGTTGGCAGCAAAAGGATTTGAAATCAGCTATCAGCAGACGGAAAGCTTTCGCAGAGTAGAAACCCGGCTTGCTGCGTTCCCGGAATCGAAGCGTATCTTCCTGAAGAATGGAGAATTCCATCAGCCGGGAGATCGACTGGTGCAGCCTGAATTGGCGAAGACACTGGATCGCATTCGAAAGCACGGAGCCAGGGATTTTTATCAGGGAGAAACCGCCCGCATTCTTGCTGAAGAGATGCAGCAGAATGGCGGGCTGATTACGCTCGAAGATCTCCAGGAGTATCGTGCAATTGAACGCAAGCCTCTCTCCGGAAAATACAGGGATTATGAAATTCTGACGGCGCCGCCCCCCAGCTCTGGCGGAATCGGCATTTTGCAGATGCTCGGGATCCTTTCCGGTTCCGGTTATGAGAAACCGGGCTGGGGATCTGCCGCAATGATTCAGTATGTGGCGGAAACAATGCGTCGCTACTATGCCGATCGGGCGGAGTTTCTGGGTGATCCCGACTTTGTGAAAGTCCCAATGGAACAGCTGCTCAGTGATGCGTATATCCGGCAGCGTCGCGAATCGATTGTTCCGGGGAAGGCAACGCCCAGCACGGAAATTGGTTTAGGTAATGTACCGGGATACGAATCCCCGGAGACCACCCATTTCTCCATTGTGGATGCTGAAGGAAACGCTGTCTCGCTGACTTACACCATCAATAATGGATACGGAAACAGCGTGACCGTCCCCCGGCTGGGATTTCTTCTGAATAACGAGATGGATGACTTCTCCGCCAAACCCGGTGCAGCCAATATCTATGGAGCGGTAGGAGGATCGGCCAATGCAATTGCTCCAGGAAAAACGCCTCTCTCTTCCATGACACCAACCATCGTCATAAAAGATGGCCAGGTGTTTCTGGTAATTGGTGCACCTGGTGGAACCCGCATCATCAACGGAGTTTTTCAGGTTCTGCTGAATGTCATCGATTTTGGAATGAATATCCAGACTGCAATCGACCGTCCACGTTTTCATCATCAGTGGAAACCGGATCGCTTGTTGATGGAAGATGGATTCTCTCCCGACACGCAGGGACTGCTGAAGAACATGGGCTATGACGTTACCCCGTTTCCGGAAGGAATCGCGAATGTACAGGCCATTGCAATCGAGAATGGACCTCGTGGCCGCTGGCTGGCGGGTGGATGGGACGGTCGCGGCACCGGAAAAGCCGCAGGTTATTAATGGATACCGCTCTTTCGACTTACGTCTTAATCAATCAACGTCTGAATACCGTGTGGCTGGAAAAAATCTGGCAGGCCGGATTTCGCAAAACCGAATTCTTCTGTGCGCGCCAGCATCTGGACTACCGCAATAAATCGCAGATCAAGGAACTGGGGCACTGGTTTCGGGATTCACCAATGGAACTCCATTCCATCCATGGGCCTGTCCACAATGATGATCGTGGTGGCCGTTCAGGCCCTCACACGCACCTCAATATCACTGAACCCATAAAGTCTAAGCGCATTGCGATTGTGGATGAGATCAAAAGAGCCCTGGAGATCGCAGAAGAGATTCCCTGTCGTTATTTCATCCAGCATCTGGGCAGTACGGAAGAGCAGTTTGATGAGAAAAAACTGGACTCCGCTTTCTCTGCACTGGAGGAGATTTCTCTGTTTGCCCGGCAGCGGGATGTGCGGATTCTGCTGGAAAATACACCAAATGATCTGAGCAGCGCCAATCGTCTGAACTATTTCCTCTCCATCACACACCTGAATGTCGGTTACTGCTTCGACACGGGACATGCCCACATGAATGAAGGAGTGGCAGAGGCATTCGCATTGATGAAGCCGCATATCCTGTCCACCCATGTTCACGACAACGATGGAACAGCAGACAGCCACCTGTTCCCGCTATTACAGAATCAGGGGACGATTGACTGGAAAACTGTCATGCCTCTTCTGACCCAGGCAGACCCTAGCCTGCCTGTCGTTCTGGAACTGAAAGAGTCTGAAGAATATCCCAATCCGCTGGAAGCTGCACGGGAAGCAGCCGCACGACTGGAGGAGCTGAGTTGAACTTTCCTGCAACCCGCATCACGATTACGGAAGCATCCGGACACGTCGGAGAGACGGTCAGCATTCCGGGCTGGTTATACAATCTGCGCAAATCCGGCAAGATTGCATTTCCCATCCTGAGAGACGGCACAGGAATGATCCAGTGCGTGGCAGTGAAATCCCAGTTACCGGAAGAACTCTTCGAAACCATCAAAGGGCTGACGCAGGAATCCTCCATCATCGTGACGGGAAAGATTCGTGCAGAAGAGCGAGCACTCGGTGGGTATGAACTGGATGTAGAAAATCTGGAAGTGGTCCAGCGCGTTCCGGAAACAGAGCCCTATCCCATCACTCCCAAGGAGCATGGCATCGAATTCCTGATGGACCATCGGCATCTGTGGCTGCGCTCAAAACGGCAGACAGCCATTGCGAAGATCCGTCATGAAGTGATTCGTGGCATCCGGGACTATTTCGATACAAACGGATTCACGCTGGTCGATACGCCCATTTTTACTCCCGCAGCCTGTGAAGGAACATCCACACTCTTCGAAGTGGATTACTTCGAAGATGAGAAGGTCTACCTGACCCAGTCCGGCCAGCTTTATGGAGAAGCCAATGCCGCTGCGCTGGGTAAGGTTTACAACTTTGGCCCCACTTTCCGTGCCGAAAAATCCAAGACGCGTCGTCATCTCACCGAGTTCTGGATGGTGGAACCGGAGATGGCCTATGCCGATCTGGAAGAAGTGAAGCGCGTAGCAGAAGAGATGGTCTGCTTTGTTGTGGATCGTGTCCTGAACAATCGGACGGCAGAGCTAAAGGCACTGGAACGGGATACCACCAAACTTGAGGCAGTCAAGGGACCGTTCCCCCGCATGACTTATGACGAGGCGGTCAAAATCCTGCAAGCCAAAGGCAGTGAGATCCAGTGGGGCGGAGATTTCGGCAATACCGATGAGACACTGCTGACAGAAGGTTTTGACAAGCCAGTCATCGTCGATCGCTTCCCTGCCTCCTTCAAGGCCTTCTATTTCCAGCCAGCCGCTGACCGGGATGATGTCGTCCTGGGTACTGATTTTATTGCGCCGGAAGGATATGGGGAGATTATCGGTGGAGGACAACGTATCCACGATCTTGCCCTGCTGAAGAAAAGACTTTCCGAGCATCAGTTGCCGGAAGAAGCATTCGACTGGTATCTGGATCTTCGCCGGTTTGGCAGTGTGCCCCATGGAGGGTTCGGCATGGGGGTCGAACGGTTTGTGGCCTGGATGTGCGGAACGGAACACATCCGCGAAACCATTGCCTATCCCCGAATGCTGTATCGCACGCGGCCCTGACAGAACGTCCTAATCAAATTCAGGAAGAAAGAAATCAAGAACTGTGAGTGAAATCAAGACCCGGATTGCTGTGATCTACGGAGGACGCAGCGGCGAACATGAGATCTCTGAACGATCGGCAGAATCGGTCATCCAGGCACTCGATCCGGACAAGTACAAGGTACTGCCTTACTTTATTGGCAAGGATGGCAAATGGCGCCCCCGACCCATCGCGCCAGAACCGAATGCGAATCCGGAGATTGATGTTGTCTTCCCTCTGGTCCATGGCACCTTCGGCGAAGATGGAACACTGCAAGGTCTTCTGGAACTTGCGGATCTTCCCTATATCGGCCCCGGTGTGATGGGATCATCCTGTGCAATGGATAAGGAGATGACCAAGCGCATCCTGATTGCCAGTGGACTTCCGGTGGTTAGTTATGTCGTACAGTTCCGTGGTCATCTCAACGTAGAAGAGTGTGAGGCAAAGCTCACATATCCGATGTTTGTGAAACCGGCAAACCTGGGCAGCAGTGTCGGTATTTCGAAAGCAAAAGATCGGGAAAGCCTGCAAGCTGCGCTGGAATTTGCAGCACAATTCGATACCAAGATCGTCATCGAACAGGGTGTCATCGGGCGTGAATTTGAAATTGCCGTGCTCGGCAATGAGACGAAGCAGGCAACCGTTCCGTGTGAGATCCGCCCAAAGCGTGAGTTTTACGATTACGAAGCAAAGTATCTGGAAGACACCACTGAGATCGATCTGCCCCCCCGGAACTTCAGCAACGAAAAGGTTGAGGAGATGAAGCGTCTGGCGATTGCCGCCTGTGATGCACTGTCACTCGATGGAATGTCCCGTGTCGATTTCCTGATGGAATGGGCCACTGGCAAACTCTTCGTCAATGAACCAAACACCATTCCCGGCTTCACGTCGATCAGTATGTTTCCCAAGATGTGGGAATACGCCGGACTTCCCTACTCTGCCCTGTTGGATCGCCTGATTGAGCTGGCGCTGGAACGTCACGCGCGGAAGAGAGGCACGCGATACTCAAAGTAAATGCTCCCGCTGCTGGCATTCTTTCTTGCTGCCGATCCACTGATTGACCTGACAGAGTCTGTCCGGAAACTGGTGGAGGTCTACTCCATAGTGGAATCCCAGGCAGCTGATCCGGTCAATCCATCCAGAGCATTTTATGGAGGCGCACTTCCTTCCATGTTGCGCGGCCTTGACCCGCATTCCATCTTTCTGGATCCGGACCAGTATCAACAATTGCAGGAGATGACCAGTTCCGCCCAGAAAGGGTTTGGCTCTATCGTCAGTATTCTTCCGGGAAGAGTCATTGTGCTGCAGACACTACCGGAAACTCCTTCATCCCGTTCCGGCCTGACACCCGGCGATGAGATCGTGGCGGTCAACCAGTATCCGCTCATGAATCTGGAACCGGAACAACTGATTCAACTACTCTCTGAAGCACGGCGGCAGGAAGCACGGATTCTGGTTCGTCGTGCAAGTTCTCCACGGTTGCTGGAATTTGTTCTGGTCCCGGAGACGCTTGCATCCGCCAGTGTGGATCGCGCTTTCCATCTGCAACCAGAGATCGGCTATGTGCGCATCCAGAACTTTGAAGTCCGGACAGCGGCAGAACTGAAAGCAGCCATCGAAAAGCTGGGAGGCAGTCAGCTGAAAGGGTTAGTCATTGATCTTCGAAACAATCCTGGCGGTGTCATTGAACCGGCACTGGAAATTACATCGATGTTCCTGAAGCCGGGCCAGAGCATCCTGTCCATTCGGGGAAAATCCAGAAAGGAGGAGACGATCCAGGTTCCGGAAAACACGGTCCACTACTCTTTTCCGGTATCCATCCTCATCAATGGCAAGACCGCCAGTGCAGCTGAACTGGTAACGGCGGCATTGCAGGATCATGGACGAGCAAAAGTGATTGGTGAACGGAGTTTTGGAAAGGGACTGGTACAGAGCGTCTATCCTCTGTCTGATAAGACAGCAATTGCCCTGACCGTGGCCTTCTATTACTCTCCAAAGGGCCGGAACATCCAGCGACCGCTTCAGAATGTCCAGCTAGCAGCAGAAACTGACCCTGAAGACCGAGGAGGTGTCATTCCGGACTTCACCATCTTCCCACCTGCTCTGAATCGATTACAGGCTGTTCTGGACGCATCGGCAGCATTCACAACGTTTGCCACGGAGACAATTCGCTCCGGCCTTGGACTCACTCCTTCAAAAGAACTGCTTCCAAATACCATGGATGATTTCCGAGTCTGGCTTTCCCAGCGCCGCATTCAGCCTGGCATCAGTGAGTGGACAGCCAACTCCATCTGGATCGAAAGCCGTCTCAAGCAGGAGATCTACAATCAGGCGCTGGGAGTGGAAAAGGGAGATGAAGTGGAAGCAGCCCGCGACCCTCAGGTTCAGCGGGCTTTGGATGAACTGTTGCGATAGCTCTTCAGAGCTTCAAAAACAACAGGTAATACGGAAATACCGATGATCAGAAGGATCACCTTATCGAAATACTTCTGGATCAGGGGATGACCACCCAGCAGATACCCCATCATGGTCAGCAGAAAAACCCAGCCGATCCCGCCAAACACATTGAAGGCCGCAAACCGCTTGTAGCTCATCTGTGCCACACCTGCGATGAAGGGAGCGAAAGTGCGGATAATCGGGATGAAACGGGCATAGATGATGGTTTTCCCACCGTGCTTTTCATAGAACTCCTGCGTTTTTCGCAGATGTTCCTGCTTGAAGAGGCGGGAATCCGGACGATTGAAAATAGCCGGACCAGCTCTTCTTCCCAGTGAATAGCCGACACCATCTCCAACAATGGCAGCGATGATCAGGATGATATTGACCCAGACAATATCCAGATGACCTGCCCCGGCCACCACGCCGACAATGAACAGAAGACTGTCTCCGGGCAGCAGGAAGCCCACCAGAAGACCTGTTTCTGCAAAGACAATTCCGGCTAGTACAGCATATGCGTACCAGCCGGAAAGAGTATATTCGAGCAGAGCACGAAGCTTCTGCGCATCGAACAGCGTTCGGATCAGCTCAAGAATGGAATCCATCAGATCCCGATCAGGAGGCGTTGAAAGTAGCCAGGAATCGTTGGAGAGCCTGCTGGTTCACCTTGATCTTTCCTGACTTCTCCAGAGATTTCACCAGGTTCTCCTGGAATAACTCTGCACGTTCCCGTGCACGCTGTTGCCGGATCTGGGAAATCAGAACGGGTCGAAACTCGGGCAACTTTGCGGGATCTGCAGGGATCGCCTGAACAACGCGTGCGATGTAAGCATTGTCATTCATCTCAATCACACTGGGAACAAATCCAGCAGATTTTCCGAATGCCTCACCCAGCAGTACGCCTGGTCCAAGCCCTTCCACTGCACCGTCGCGTCCAAATTCCGGAACATTTTTGTATTCCAGTTTGTATTCAGCAGCCAGCTTTTTGAAGTCCGCTCCGGATTCCTTCGCTTTTGCCCAGACTTCCTGTGCCTTGCCTTTTACTGCATCAGCAACTCGTCGAGCCAGCAGGCTGGAACGGATCGAGTTAGACACTTCTTCAAGTGAAGCCTGACGTGAGGGTTCAATTTCATTCAGAACCGCCACCGCCAGCTTGTCCTGAGATGCCTGGATGATGGAGGTCACATCCCCTTTGCTCAGGCCGAACAACTGAGCACTCAGTTCAGGGACAGAACCGACACCGGGGAAATTTACATCGTTTGCAGGTAGCAACGGAGTGCGTACCACCTGAGCCTGATGCTTTGCCGCTACCTCGTCAACATTTGCCTGAGACTTCACCAGATCTGCACGGAGACTATCTATGCTGCTCTGCATCCGATCGAAAATTAGCTGACGTCCCACTTCATTGGCCAGTTCTGCCTTGACTTCCTCAAACGGACGAACACGGGCTTCCTCTTTTTCCTGCAACTGCAGAATATGGAATCCGTATTCTGTCTTGATGACTCCACTCAGCTCACCGGGCTTGAGAGACCATGCCGTATCTTCGAAATTTTTGACCGTCTGACCTTTGACGATAAAGCCAAGTTCGCCGCCATTGACAGCAGATCCCGGATCTTCAGAGTTTTCCTTCGCCAGTTTGGCAAAGTCTGCTCCACCCTTCAGTTGCTTCAGGATGTCATCTGCTTTTGCCTGCAGCTTGGGAACTTCAGACTCAGGCTTTTCCGATGTCTTGATCAGGATATGGCGTACCTTCAGCCGTTCCGGATTGCGGAAACGGTCAATCTGGTCGTTATAGGCACGGCGGAGATCGTTATCCGTGGGCTGGAAAGAGGAAGCAATCTTCGCTTCATCCAAAACAAATACAATGGCGGACCGTTTTTCCGGAAGCATGTGAGCAGCCTTGTTCTTTTCATATTCCGCCTTCACATCTTCAGCCGTTACATTGATCTGCTTTGCGATATCCTGCTGACGCACGGCAAGATATTCAACTTTGAGTTTGTCCTGCTGGCGGTGATATTCCGCTTCAATGTCATTCGGGCTGATGATGACACCCTCATCAATCAGGTCGCCGATCTTGCTGATGAGAAGCTGCGTCCGCAGACGGCTTTCAAATTCAGGAATTGACATGCCACGTTGGGCTAGAAAAGCACCGTAAATCTCTTTGCCAAGAAATTTTCCATTTTGGAAAAGCTGGGGAAGAACAATCTTAATTCCTTCCACCAGATCAGCATCGGTGATCTTGAATCCCATTTTTGCAGCCATGTATTCAACAGACCGCTGCTGGATCATATTGTTGACCGTCTGATTGGCCAGAGCATAGCCGTTTTCACGGGAAAGGCCAGAACCACGAAGCTGTTGTTCCACCTGGGCGGAAACTTCGCGGATTGACAATGGCTCACCATCGATTTCCGCGATATTCTGGTCGCCCGAAGACATCCCTCCGGTTCCAAATCCGGGAATTAAAGTTACCACCATGGAAATAGCAATCAGGCTCAGCAGTCCCATGAGGACATAGCGCAGAGCACTGTCGCGGCGGCGGAATAGATCAAGCATGAACTTCTCCTAAAACCTCTATTGTAGTTTTCTCTCGGGGGTAATGCGTTCAGCATTCAGATAGGGCTGAAGCGCCTCGGGAATCAGCACGCTGCCATCAGCCTGCTGGTAATTCTCGATAATTGCCACCCACGTACGTCCGACAGCTAACCCGCTGCCATTCAGCGTATGCGCAAATTCGGATTTCTTACCCGCCTTGAAACGAATTCCGGCACGTCTGGCCTGGAAGGATTCAAAGTTGGAGCAAGAGGAAATTTCCTTATAACCGTTCTGTCCGGGCAGCCAGACTTCAATATCGTAAGTCTTGACTGATGAAAAACCCATGTCACCTGTACACAATAAAACAGTCCGGAACGGCAGGCCGAGTTTTCGCAGAATATTTTCTGCATCATTCGTCAGCTTTTCCAGCTCCGCATGGCTTTCATCCGGATGCGTGAACTTGACCAGTTCCACTTTCTGAAACTGATGCTGGCGGATGATTCCCCGCACATCGCGGCCATAGCTTCCCGCTTCACTGCGGAAACAAGGTGTGTAGGAACAAAATTTTACCGGCAAAGACTCAGCATTCAGGGTTTCATCCCGAAAAATATTCGTCACGGGAACTTCTGCCGTAGGAGCCAGCCAGTAGTCTGTATCGCTGATGCGGAACAAATCCTCTGAAAACTTCGGAAGTTGCCCGGTACTGAACAAACTTGCCGAATTCACCATAAACGGGGGCAGCACTTCCGTATATCCGTGCTCCCGTGTATGAACATCCAGCATGAAATTCGCAAGAGCTCGCTCCAGCCGTGCACCCAGCCCGACATAGAGGGCAAACCGGGCACCGGTGATTTTTGCGGCACGATCAAAGTCCAGAATGCCAAGTTCCGGTCCAAGATCCCAATGGGCTTTCGGTTCAAAAGAGAGAGAAGGAATTGTTCCTTCCCTGCGAACTTCCAGATTTTCTTCAGCGGACTTCCCGACTGGAACAGACTCATGCGGAAGATTCGGAATTCCAGCCAGCAATGAACGAAACTGCTCATCCAGTCCAGTGACGTTTTCATCCAGGGCAGTGATCCGGTCCCCGATTTCACGAACTCTCTGTTGACGCTCTGTGGTATCGATACCATCCCTGCGGAGTTTGCCGATCTCAGCTGTTTCGCGATTACGCTCTCCCTTGAGCGTTTCAGCTTCAGTCAGAGCAGCACGACGCTGGGCATCCAGCGCCTGAAAGGCTTCAGCATCAAAGCTGAAGCCCCGCGTTGTTAAACGTTCAACAACCGTATCGAGATTAGATCGAAAAAGTGATAGGTCGTGCATGAACTACTTGCGATCAGCGATTGCAACCCAGGTCTGTCCGTCTGGCAGGCCCTTATAGTCTGCACGAGGACGGATCAGACGGTTGTTGAAGTACTGCTCAAGGACATGAGCGGTCCACCCGGACATTCTGCTGACAGCAAAAATCGGGGTAAAAAGATCTACCGGAATTCCCAGGGAGTAGTATGCAGAAGCAGAATAGAAGTCCACGTTCGGGTTTAGCGGCTTCCCTTTCGCTGTCTTCATCGCTTCTTCAACAGCTTCCGATGCTTCGTAGAGATCAATGTGTCCCGTTGATTCAGCCAGCTCTTTGGAAAGTCTCTTGAGATGGATTGCGCGAGGATCCATGGTCTTGTAGACGCGATGGCCGAATCCGGAGATCTTTTCCTTGGCTTCCAGCTTTTCCCGCATCATTTCGAGGGCACGTTCCTTGTTTCCGGCTTCCAGAAGCATCTTGATGACAGCCTCGTTGGCACCGCCATGTAGCGGGCCTTTCAGCGCACCGATGGCTGATGTGGCAGCGGAATAGATATCAGAGAGAGTAGCTGCTGTGACACGGGCAGCAAAAGTAGAAGCATTCAGTTCATGATCTGCGTGCAGAATCAGCGCGATATCAAAGACGCGTTCCTGAACTGCTTCGGGCTTCTTCCCGTTGAGGGTATAGAGATAATTTGCGGCAAAACCAAGTGAAGGATCGCCTGGAACCACATCCTGTCCCTGTCTGAGACGATGAAAGCTGGTGGTAATGGTCGCAGTCTGCGACATCAGCTTGATAGCTTTCAGTCGATTTGCTTCTGTCTCCATGACCTCGGCATTCGGGTCAAAGATACCCAACATGGAAACTGCTGTCCGCAGTATATGCATGGGGGTTCCCTGGGGGACGCTCTTCAGGAATGCAGTGACTTCTGCAGGAATTTCCCGGTGCTCAACCAGAGATTTTTTCAGCTCATCCAGTTCACTCTGGTTCGGCAAGCGGCCGTTCCAGAGCAGATAGATCACTTCCTCAAAAGTGGCATGTTCTGCCAGTGTATGGATATTGAAACCCTGATAACTCAGGACTCCCTGTTCTCCGTCGATGTAACAAATGCTGGATTCTGCTGCAATGATGCCTTCGAGGCCCGCGCCGGTAGCTGCCATGTTTTCCCAGTTTCTCCCTGATCCGATTGGAGCTGAATAATTTACACCCCTGATCATCCTGGTGAAGATTCACGGAATGCTCCTTTATTCTATGGATGTGCTGGTAATTGACGCAACTCGATCACAAATCAGATCTGATTCTGATAGCTGCGTTAAACTGGCGAGGGAGATACGGATCGACTTTGAAGCAGCCCGAGTATCATGCGGATAGAGTGGAGATGAACGCAGTTACAGCCACATCGCAAGCTACGTCAGAACTGACCCCTGAAGATCTTATTCGTGCATTCCGCATCATGTATGAGTCGAGGCGGATTGACGACCGGGAAATTCTGCTCAAACGACAGAACAAAATCTATTTTCAGATTTCTGCGGCCGGACATGAAGCCATTCAATGCGCAGCAGGAATGGCTTTGATTCCAGGCTATGACTGGTTTTACCCCTACTACCGAGACCGCACTCTTGCTCTGGCCCTTGGCGTAACCGCAGAGGATATGCTTCTGCAGGCAGTAGGAGCAGTCACTGACACAGCATCTGGCGGACGGCAGATGCCTTCCCACTGGTCCAGTCCTGAACTGCATATTGTCACCGGTTCATCGCCGACAGGGACTCAGTTCACACAGGCAGTCGGAAGTGCCCATGCAACGCAGTATATTCGCCCACAAAGAGACGAGGTCACACTGGTCTGCACAGGTGAAGGGGCCACCAGTGAAGGTGAATTCTGGGAATCTCTGAACGTCGCATGTCTGGACAGGCTGCCGTTACTGTTCATCGTGGAAGACAACGGATATGCCATCTCCGTTCCCGTTGAGAAACAGACCGCCGGAGGCAGTATCTCCCGGCTGGTGGAAGGATTTCCCCACCTTCTGCGGCTGGAAATTGATGGCTCAGATTTCATCCGTTCCTATCAGGCAGTCAAGGAAGCCGCCGCTCATTGTCGGGCGGGAATCGGGCCTGCGCTGATCCATGCTCATGTGACTCGTCCATATTCACACTCCCTATCTGATGATGAGCGGACATACAAATCTGCAGCTGAACGGGAACAGGAAGCAGCGCGTGACTGCCTGCCTCGTTTTCGTGATCTCCTGCTGGGAGAAACGATTCTGACAGAACAATCTCTTCAACGAATCACGCAAGAGATTGACCAGAAGCTACAGGAAATCACCGATCGTGTCCTGAAAGCCGAGCTCCCTTCCACCAGAAAAGAAGATATTCTCCGGCACCTTTATTCGGAGGAAGTTGACCCTACTTCCAGTGAATTTGATACGGAACCTCATTTCTCAGGAGAACCGAAGACAATGGTGGATTCTATCAACCAGACTCTGCGGGATGAATTGCAAAGAGATGACCGGGTGCTGATGTTCGGTGAAGATATTGCCGATTGCAGCCGGGAAGAACACCTATCCGAGGTCAAAGGAAAAGGCGGTGTCTTCAAGGCTACCCATGGACTCCAGACTCGTTTTGGATCACGGAGGGTGTTTAACGCTCCGATTGCTGAAGCGGTGATTGCAGGTCGGGCAATTGGCTTGGGAACGCGTGGACTCAAGGCAGTGGCAGAAATTCAATTTTTTGATTACATTTGGCCTGCCATGATGCAGATTCGTGATGAGATGGCGAGCATCCGCTGGCGCTCAAATGGTGGTTTTGGATGTCCTCTGGTACTCCGCGTTCCAATTGGTGGCTACCTGACGGGCGGATCGATTTATCACAGCCAAAGCGGAGAATCGATCTTTACGCATATTCCAGGTATCCGCGTTGTTATGCCATCCAATGCACTGGACGCTTGTGGTCTTTTGCGGACCGCCATCCGTTGTGATGATCCCGTACTATTCCTGGAACACAAAAAGCTGTACCGGGAACCCTATAATCGGTCTCCCTATCCTGGTCCGGACTACATGATCCCCTTCGGAAAGGCAAAGACAGTCCGGCCTGGAGAACATCTGACCATCATCTGCTATGGCGCACTCGTGCAGAAGTCGATTCTTGCTGCACAGGCAGCAGAGCAGAAACTAAAGAAACAGGGCCGGGAAATCAGTATTGAAGTGATCGATCTTCGGAGCCTTTCCCCTTACGACTGGGAAGCAATTAGTGAATCTGTGCAGCGAACGAATCGCGTCATGATCGTGCATGAGGACAATCGCAGCTTCGGATTTGGTGCAGAGATCGCAGCACGCATTGCGGATGAGCTTTTCACCCATCTGGATGCTCCGGTCGGCAGAATCGCAGCCATGGATACATGGGTGGGCTACAGCCCCGTACTGGAAGATGAAATTTTACCGCAGGTATCTCACGTTGCTGCCGAAGCGGAACGCATTCTGGCTTTCTGATTCATTACCATCTTTTTACTGCTGCATTGCATTTGATCTGATACGATTTACGGCGTGCAGCAGAAAGTTTATGACGTCATCATTGTTGGTTCAGGTGCTTCGGGTGGCACGTTAGCCGCGCACCTTGCACGTCAGGGGGTTGATGTCTGCGTGGTGGAAGGCGGCCCTCCCGTCAATACCCGCACTGATTTCAATACACATGCCTTCCCTTTTGAATTCCCGAATCGTCACATCCCCACCATGAAACTGGGCAAAGAAGGATTCGACACGGAAAGGACCCGTGGACTGGGTGGAAAATCACTCACCTGGAATGCCGTGGCATGGCGTTATTCTCAACGGGATTTCAAAGGAAAAAGTGCTGACGGTGCAGGAGAAAACTGGCCCCTGGATTACAAGACGCTCTCTCCCTATTACGACAGGATAGAAAGAGAGATTGGTGTCTGTGGCAATCTGGACGGTCTGGAAGATCTTCCGGATGGAATTTTTCAGCCGCCTGTTCCCATGAAATGCAGTGACCTGCTGGTAAAGCGCGGAGCCGAAAAGCTGGGCGTCAAGGTGATTCATGTTCGAAAAGCCACTCTCAGCCGGGCTGCTTTTGGACGTCCAGCATGCCATTTCTGCGGCAACTGTATGGCTGGATGCGATGTCGTAGCCAAGTACAACAGCTTTGATGTCCATATGCGTCCTTCTCTCAAAACCGGTAAGCTGACTCTGCAATCCAACTCGATTGTTCGTGAGGTTGTCGTGAACAATGAGAACAAAATCACCGGAGTGCGTTATCTGGATCGGGTAAAGAAAACCGAGGGTGAAGTCCGGGGACGTGTAGTGGTTGTAGCAGCAGCATGTGTGCAATCGGTAGGGTTGATGTTGATGTCTAAGTCACGCCTCTATCCAACAGGTATTGGAAATTCATCCGGACATCTGGGAAAGCATTTCATTCCTCACTTTACAGGGGGGGTCCAGTGTTTCCTGAAAGATCTGATTGGCAAGCCTACGACCAATGATGAAGGGTTTCTGGATCATGCCTATGTCCCCAGCTTTATGCATACGCGCAAACGAGACTATGCGCGCAGCTTCGGAGTTCAGTTCAACTATCAGAATCATCGCTCGACTGGATTTGCACGCGAAATTCCGGGATTCGGCAAAGCTTATAAACAGGCCGTCAAAGATCGTTATCCTGCTTTCCTGACGTTCTCGCCGTATGGTGAGATGATCCCGAATCAACAGTCATACATTGACGTGGATGAATCCCGGCTGGACAAGTATGGCTTGCCGATGGCTCGACGCACCTATGTCTGGCAGGAAAATGAAAAGAAGATTTTCAAGGACATGACAGACTGGTCTGTCCGCATTCTGGAATCCGCCGGAGCAGAAATACTCACGGTTTCACAAACGCCACAGCCGAATCATGAACTTGGTGGATGCCGCATGGGCTCAGATCCAAAAACATCTGTCGTCAACTCTTTTTGCCAGAGTCACGATGTTCCCAACCTCTATGTCTGTGATGGAAGCGTCTTCCCCTCTGCTTCTGAAAAGAACCCAACACACACCATCATGGCGCTGGCAGCACGCACAGCGGACCATATTGCGGATCGACTGAAAAAAGGAGAAGTCTGATGCAGATGAAAGAAGAAAAGAAACCAGTAGAAGAGCGGCGTCAGGCACTCAGAATCATTGGTGCAATCGGAACCACCTGTGCGTTTCCCTTCTCTGCCGATGAACTTTACGGACAACACGAGCATTCCACTTCTTCACTGAAGTCAGCGCAGTTACCCAAACCTTCTTTCTTTACGGAAAAGGAACTGGCTCAGGTGAGTCGTGTTGCAGACCTCATCATCCCTGAAACGGATACTCCAGGTGCGATTGGTGCGGGTGTTCCGGCTTATATCGACATGGTGTGTTCGCGCAATGCTGAACTGGCAGAAACCGTCCGCAAGGGATTACAAGGCATGCCTGAAACCATCACAGAAGGAGTTCTGATGCGCCTGCAGGATGAACAATCACCCTTCTTCCGCGCCATGAAGAATCTCACTGCCGATGGCTACTACACTTCAAAAATCGGACTGATTGAGGAACTGGGCTATAAAGGAAACACCGTTCTGGCAGAGTTTCCCTCGTGTACACTTCCCGAGCATTAATCGACATCAGCACCTACAGATGATTCAATCGCCGAGGTAGCATCAGAAGCAGAGATCCTCAGGTTGACGAACCACTGCGGAACCAGTCCACCCAGGATCAGGAAAAGGACACACGCAGCCAGTACCATCCGTTCCCTAGGCAGTGCGTCAGGAATAGAAACTTGTGGTCCCTTGCTGCCCAGAAATAACCGGGAAAATAGTCGAAAAATGTGAATGGCATTCAATGCGGTAGCAACTGGCAGCAGGATTCCAATTGTAGGATTGGATTTAAGAGTGCCCTGCAACAGAAGATCTTCCGCGATGAATCCCAGTGTCCCTGGAATTCCGACCAGAGCAAGACCGCAGATCGCAAAGAACACTGCAAGCCTCGGCATGGATGAAGCAAGTCCCATGAACTTTGAAATGGAGATGTCTTCACCGATCCTGGCTTCAATCGCACGATAGATGGAAATCAGTCCGGTGGTTGCTGTGGCTACTACCATCCATTGCAACAGTGCTCCCGTCGTTCCTTCCACATTCATGCTCTTTACACTGGCCAGAATTGAGTAGGCCTGACTTAACGCAATGAGCGCCAGCAATCTTCTGGGCTGACGCTCAGAGATTGCGATCAGAGCGGTATAGGCAGCAGTAATCAGAGCGATGTTGCTGGTAAATGCTGCATGATCGAAGGAATACTGTGGCAGCAGAGGGATGATCACCCGCAGCATCAGAAACAGTCCCAGATGTGCATTCATCAAAAGGCCCGCATGCAGCAGCGGACCCCGGTCAAATGATGCAATCACCCATGTGTGGGCCGGGATGATTCCTTTATGTAGCAACACTGCCAGAATCAGAAAGAAGAAGGCGATTCCTCCTCCCGGTGCATCCAGTGTCCGCAGATCAGCAATAGACCATGGGGCAGCAAGGCCAGCCTTGATTCCATCCCTTCCCATGAATCCTATCCCGATTGCCAGACACAGAAACCCAAGAAAGAGCAATACTTTCGGTAATGCGGTCTTTCGATTGCCAACAGCCAGAAAGGCAATACCATTTACGGTCCATCCAACCAAAAGAATGATCAGATTTTCCGCTGCATAAGCGGTGAGGGTAGAGGAAAGGATGATCAGCATGGCAGCTGCCATTTTCAGATTCATATCCCGCTGTGGAGCAGCCGAAATAATGACAATGGTCAATGCTGCAAAAAGAGCCATGGGAACAGCGGTTAGTGCATCTGCAGAAAAAAGTGTGTGATTTGCACCTGCAATGAGACTGGTCCAGGATTCAGCAATCGGACCACTCCCCATTACTCTTCTTGAGATATCCAGACAGAGAAGAAATGAAATTCCAGAAGCAAGCAACGAAACTGCCCTGATTTTGCGCTGAAACTGTGGCAGATATAACAGACATGCGGCCAGAAGCGGAGTCAGGATCGCTACAGAAAAAACAGGAAAGTTATCCATCGATTCTCCTTCCCGCTGCATCTGGCGTACGTTCTTCCATCATGATCGGGGGTACTTGGGCGGGTGTAAATGATTGCATTCTGGAGGGGGTCAGATGGTATTCATGACGGTTCAGCCATGCGGATAAGCGGGATACCGGACCAATCAGATAAAGATCCAGCAATGCATCCTTGTGTCCGCGTTCCAATGCAAAACGATAGAGCCAGTTCTGCACAGAAATCGGGAATATCTTTTCGTAATGAACACCGGTAGGAGCCATCTCTCCTCCTACAGCGTTCCAGGTTTCATAAAAGTCCCGCAGAATTGAGGGAGCACGTAGAAACTGTAGTGTCCGGAGTGTTGCATGACTGATGATATGGATCAGTGCCAGCATCTTCCAACCTGCACCAATCTCAATAAAGATCAGTCCCACTTGTGTCATCACAGCATAGGAAAGAGATGTCTTAATATCGGTGCAAGCACGCCCGATGACCGTTGCACTCAGCGCAGTAATCAACCCTACAGTGATCACAGCAATCGATGCAATATCAGAAGCAGCAATCAGAGGCTGAAATCGTAACAACAGGTAAGCACCGGCATGAACAGAAATCGCACCATAGAAAATTGCACTGGATGGAGTTGGGCCTTCCATCGCACGGGGCAACCAACTGGAGAAAGGAAACTGTGCAGATTTACCACTGGCCGCGGCGAGAAGCAGCAATCCCCCAGTTAAGGCAACTCCACCGGATCCCATAAATGTCTGATCTGGCCAGTTTCCGGAAAAGAGTCCTGAAAAAACCGCAGTTCCGATACTGTGATGCAAAACAAAAACAGCAACCAGCAGGCCGATATCACATCCTCTGTATGTCACAAACACTCTCATGGCACAACGAACCGGATCAGGCCGCTGATGGAAAAATGCGATCAGCAGAACCGAAGTAATGCCGACCAGTTCCCAACCACCTACTAACATTTCGAGTGAACCAGCAGAAAAAATCAGTAAAGATCCAAATGCAAATAGATGAAGAAGAAGAAAGAAACGCTGAAATCCTTTTTCCCGATGAAGATATCTGGATGAGAAAACTCCCACAATTCCTACCATCACAATTGTGAGGATCATCAATGGCAGAGAAAGCTCATCGACAGCAATCACAAGTGGAAAAGTATATTCATGCAATGTGAACCAGTTCCCAAATGAAAGCTCAATTGATTTCACATCCGACAGAAACATCCGCACAGCGAGAGTGACAGACACCATAAAGGTAAACGCATATGCACCTGCGGTAAGGGACGCAACTGGGCGCTCCCGAATCGTCCAGCCACACAGCCAGAGAAAAGAAAGACCCAAGAAGATGACTCCAGGTGTCAACAGAGTAATGAGGACAAGATTTTCCATGACTTAAGCTGTCATCATCCCTTCCTCGATAATTGCTACAGGAAGATGATCCATCTTGCCCTGATACCAGTCCATGGACCTTTTCACCAAAGGTATCTGAACGTTCTCCGGATGATAAGGTTCAAATCCTTCTTTGCGGTAAACATGCATCTGACCAGACAGTGGATCAAGAGTCACGATACGGACCCAGTGATTTTCAACCAGATTCGACAGATGAGGAATACGGGATAGTGCATTCAGGAATCGTTCCGGAGTGGTCTCTACAATAAACAGGCTCCGAACTGGTTCATGGATTTCTATCATCTGTGAGGGAAGACCGGTGAGCAGGTCACTGGAATGCCCATTCATCACTCCAATTAGTGATGTCACATTATGGGGAAGTTTTGTCCCGCTTCCGTACCGTTCATTATCCACGGTGGAAAAGTAATACTCCAGATTGATTCCTCCACATACCGGTAAAGCGGCAGCTAATAACGAGGAAAGGAAGAGATCATCCGCATCCTGTAACGGATCATAGGATGTCAAAAATGCTCGTCTGTCCAGAAACAGACCACGTACCGTAGCCCTTCTTCCGATATAAGTCAATGAGTTTGTGCAGTGGCCCAGTTCAGGCCGTGGTTCGGCCAGATGCTCTGCCCGTTCCTGTACATGATGCAATGCCTCAAGCGGATCAGCATCTCGTTCTGCAGCTTCAAACCGGCGGGTTCGCTCATGCGCATTCCACATGCGCGCCTGATCCAGTGATTTACGAATTCTTTCCAGTTCCGGTTGGTGAGTGAGTGGAACCAGATCCAGATCATAAAGGTCGATATCGTCATTACAGGTGTCATGATATCCACCTACAAACCAGGTGTCTTCCGGAATGAATATACCCTTCTCCCGCAATCCTTGTCTGACTTCCGGACGATTTGCCATCGCAGCATATAGCCTGGCGTTGGGACCTCCACCTCTGCCTCCGCAGGCCCCGCAATCATAAGCAGATTCATAAGGATTGTTTAAACTGCTGGACCCATGACCAATGACCAGAACCAATCGGGAAAACCGATTCGTCATACCAGCTGGTAGCAGAAGATCAGCAACCCGTTCCACTTTTTCGGGAATCGAAAAACCCATCATCAAGCCTTCGGCTGTTCTGCGTTCTTCTTCCTCCCGCACCAGAGCTAATGACGTCCGTGGTTCAGGAATCAGTACCTTGTCCAGAAACTTTCTAAGCTGAGAAAAGCGACGCGGTACCAGGACTCGTCCGGCTAACGGAACAACGGACCAGATTCCAAATGAAAGAACACTCAGCCAACCCCTCACCATCGTCTGGGAAAAGATAGAGACACCACGACTGGTTCTCCGATAGATTTTCCTTCGTTTTTGTCTTTCCTGATACAGATGGTGGTCATCTTCAACAGGAACTTCATGAACAGCATGTTGTGGTTTAACAACTACCGGACAAAGTGGAGCACCGCCTCCATCATCAATTCCTGTGTAGTTCACCGCTACACCAAAGAAACCCGCTGCTCCATGTGTTTCCACTTCTGGATCAATCTCTTCGAGATGCCGACGAATTGACTCTTCACGTTCATCCAGGCAAAAGATCACCTGGGCTGCTGGAATTTTTTCTGAATTAACTCTTCTGTTGATTTTCTGGAATGCAGCTATCGGATCCAGGATATTTCGTTCATGCCATCGCTCATAAGCAAGATGAAACAGTCGACGCCTTTCTACGGAACCCACACGCTTGATTTCACGATAGAGCCTGCTGAACTCTTCCTCAGACAAGGAACGAACGTCATTCGCATTCAAACCAAGACGCCTTACAATATCAAAGAAAGAAGCCAATTCTACTGTTCGTTGAGCTTCAAGGGAATCAGGAATTTCAGCAAACATATTCCCGAGATTGATCCCTTTCGGAAACATCCCATGAATGGCTGAAGACAATAGCGTCAACCGGACAGCAAGATAGTCCAGCAGAGAACATTTCAGTTCTCGATGCGAGGCAAGTTCAGGTGCTTCTTCCAGACGGCGAAACATGCCAGCCCAACCTGGCAGGGCAAGCAATTCAGCAATCAAAACTATTTCCCACTGATCCTGCGGAATTTGCATTTGTTGCAGATAGCTGATGATCGTCTGGGTGGCATCCCATTGTTTTGTGCGTTGCTCACGCAGTTTTCGGCCAAAGCCTCCTAGTTTTTCAGGATCAATAGCAGTAGAAGATTCCCAGACTTTTCGGACACATTGCAGAAATCCCTCTTCCCTGCCTGGCATTGGCCAATAGGAAATCCCCTGATCCAGATATGCAGCACAAAGGCGGATCAGAACCGGATGCAGCATTTCATCCAGATCATTTCCGGTTATCTGCAGAATCATATCCCGTGGGCGAGTGAATTTCTGCTGTTGCTGATTCAGCTCAGGCTTCAGTCTTTCAGAGCAGCTGCGGAAGAGTTCACCCGCATCAGGGGAAGTATGAATAATTTTGGCAAGCTGCCCTTCTTCCAGTTCCCAGAATATTGTCTGTTCATCGAATACACAGGGTTCTGTCAGAAGAATTGTTCTCAATAACTGGTGACGATCCAGTTCACCTTTCAGGATTTCCTGATTCTCTTCCTGACGAAGGATGAAATCGATATCTTTTGCTTCAATCCGGTCCCGTCTTAACTCATGTCGAAAGCGGTCTTCCGAAATATAAGGTTCAGTCTGAAACAGATCGGATGCTTCCACAACAGCATGTTCAAAATCCAGATCCTGAAATGCATGCAGAGTATTGTGGTGAATGAAAGTCCCAATTGGCCCTTGAGAGGGAAGATAATGCGCGGCATGATCAACGATATGCCGCACCAGTTGTTCAGGATCACTCATGAAGCTCTCAACCCCCGTAATTTCCGGCGAACTGCCAGATCATGCGAAGAATGAGCAACATGATGGTCAAACCCGGTAATAATAAGATCTCGATTCGTCCAACTTTTCTGAAGATTACTTAATTTACTGAGAACGGTATGATCTACCAGTAACGCATCAGAAAAGTCTATTATAACTCTTTCCACTTGAGCTGACTGCGTTTCCAGCTGCCATTTCAGACTTAGATAATTAGTAAATGCAGCGGGCCCTTGAACACGAATGATTGTTTCCTTCTCATATTCTTCCCTTTGAATAGATCCTTTGAATAAGTTTTTGAAGGAAACTCCATTTTTAAGATGAAGTATTACTTTCAGCATCAGAACAGTAGCTACACCAATCAGTAAATCACTCGCAAGCGTAACCATCATGGTAGTTACAAAAAGCAGTAACTGATCCCGGCCGATATGAAGAACATGCATAAACTCACGCGATGAAGCAAGACGGAAACCCGTAGAGATCAGCATGGCAGCAAGAGCAGCCAGAGGAATTTTCTGCAGAATACCGGGGATTGCCGCCAGGGAGATCAACAGGAAAGCCCGTGAAAGAAGTTGGAAGCGGAACTTTTTACCTCAATGTCGATATTCGCCTTTAAGCGAACAATCCTGGAGATCATAGGTAGGCCACCAATAATTCCGCAGATGGTATTCCCCATGCCGGTTGCCAGCACCTTGTGATAGCCCTGGATGCCCTCCCCAAGTTCGTACACTCCACTCAGTGCTAACAATCAGTCCGGCAGTTGGACCTTTAATCTGGGAACTACCCAGGATTTAAACAATCAGCCCACCGACAATTGCAGTCAGCAGACCAGATATGGGAGGAAAGCCGCTGGCCATGTAGATCCACAGACACAGCGGCAGTTCAATCGGCAAAACAAGAGAAATAAAGATGTAAGATCAGTTTTTAAATTGATATCCTTCCCGCGTCCTCAGCCAGGGATATAATACGTGACATTCCCAGCATGAGGGTTTCAAAGTAATATCACTATTCCTTCTATATGGGATAGAGTTTGCCCATTTAGAGTGCTTGCCAAATGCCAGATCATTCAGTAAAGCTAAAAAGTCATCGTGGCACCAGTGACCACTCCTCGGGGCAACATCGGACCATAAATGTACTTTGAGTCTCTCAGCGGTCCTTGATCGAAATCCTTCTGATAACTATTGGTCAGATTGGTGCCACGAACATAGACACGCAGCTTGCGATGATCATGATCCCCGTGTTTTCTTCCCAGTGCGAATTCGCGACTCACTACGGTATTCCACACCTGAAACCAAGGAGAAAACTCGACGCGATCAGCAGGAATATATCCGGCGAAATGCTGGATTTTCATGGAACCTGTGAAATCCAGGGTGTTGATCCACTGGAGCTTCCAGGGAAGATCAAAATCGGCTCCGCCAAATCCATAGCTATTTGGCGTTCGGAAATAGCGGAGACTTCCGAATACAGGTTCAGGCTGATCATAGCGAGCCTGCTGGAAAGTCCATCCGCCCCGAATCCTCAGCCATGAATTCAGACTGGTATTCATATTGGCTTCCACGCCCCGGAATCGTGATCCGGGCCCATTCGTCCGCTCAAAGATTCGGTTTCCGTCTACTTCATTCTCTGTTTCACGCAATACGAAGACATCATTGAGCCGGGTCCAGAAAAAGCTTGCGCCCAGTTGGAACGGCTTCCCTTTGACAACGGAAGTGTAATCCAGTGCTGTCGTAAAGCTTTTGGAGGATTCATGCCGTAGATTAGCGGCACGTTGAACCAGCATCACTGCCCCACCGACACTGGAAACATGCAGATCTTCATCAAAGACCTGTGGGGCACGGAATCCTGTGGACATACCGACGCGCAGATTCAAAGCTTTGGTCAGGCCAATTCTGACATTTCCACGAGGGCTGAAGACTGCATTCTTCAGAAGATTGCTCTTGTCCACACGCCCACCTGCCAGCACGACAATTCTTGGACTGATCCTCCATTCATCCTGCAGATAAAATCCTGAGTTTTTGAATGATTGCCGGATATCCCGGTTATACCCGGAATATGTATCTGCAATATGCTCAAACCAGTACTGGTAACCCGCACTCAGAGCATGTCTACCCAGTTGCGACCCCATGGACGCATCAGTAATGGAAAGCGGATTTCGGGTATTCCCGTAAGCGTTGGGATCAAAAGCTGCCCCATAATAGCTGGCACGAGAAAGATGACTCAGGCTGGTGCTGAGACTGTAGTAGAAATTCGGGTTCAGGGAATGATTCCACCGGATGAATCCAGCTGAGCGTGAACTGTTCAGCTGTTCCGTGATATTGGTCTGCTCCGGAAGAAAACTCAGCCGATCTCCACCACGCCGGAACTCCTCTACTGTACTTCCACCTAAAGTGAGTCTGGCTTTTCCATCCATGAACCGGCGGAACAGCGTCCCTCCTCCTGACTGGGAGTTTCGCTTTGCCACTTCAGTAAATCCATCCCGATCAATATCTAGCGGAGTTCGCCTGAATCCGCGGTAATAGAAATCCGCCTGCCAGCCTTTACCGATATTCTCCAACTGGGCGATGGCACCATAAGTCTGCTCAGGGCGACCATAATTCCAGCCTGTCTGGACATCCACCTGGAAGAGATTTTCATGCGGCTCACGGCGGATCATATTGATCACTCCGGCAACTGCATTGGGTCCGTAAAGCGACGATGCCCCGCCCTTGACCACCTCGATGCTTTCGAAAAACTCAACAGGAAGCTGGTCCAGTGCGTAGACCATACTGGCACCGGATACCGTGGGCATTCCATCTTCCAGAACCTGTGTATAAGGGCCTTCCAGGCCATTCATACGGATCGCACTGAATCCGCAGTTCTGACAATTGTTCTCAATGCGAAGTCCGGGGACGGACGCGACCAGAGCTTCGGACAGCGTCCTGACTACTTGTTCCTTCACAAATGTGGGAGAGATCAGTTCCGTACGTACGGGAGCATCCACCAGCAACTCCTGCATTCCGCTTCCTGTAACCACCACACTCTGCTCCAGAACTTCATCCCGATCCAGAACAAACTCCACTGAGCTTTCTGGCGTGGAAGAAAGATCCGCCTGCGTTTTCAAACCGCTACGAAATCCTTTTGCAGTGACAGAGACATCCAGATTCATTAATGGAAGTCCCGTAATCCGGAACTGTCCATTTTCATCACTCACAGTGAGTGCACCGGTCTGAATGATCCGGATGCGTGCTGCAGATACAGGCTTATCTGAACGGTCGATAACTCTGCCCGTTAATACACCAACAGCATCAGCACTTTGTGCATGCAATAAATTGGAATCAAACAAAAATAATATAGAAATGAAGACGCAAGTAATGCGTAGATACACAGGAATCCCTCTTAAATTTATGGAAAATTCGGATATACCTGTAGCTCAAAAGCACAGGAAATGAACTAACTAGAACGAGAGAGAAACAGGAGGTGCCCGGTCAGAGACAATCCGGGAAACAATGAAGCACTGCTTCCGTTCATTTGCGGGTAGAGATGTCCTGGCAATCAGAAAAAGAAGGAAAGTGACAACAACAGCAGCCACACCTTCAGCAACCTGATGCTCAAAATTATTGAGCGTACATTGAATCCCGGTCGCATTAGGATTGTGTTTATGGAGAGATGAGAAGAGAGCCAGTGAGAGGAAAAGATAAACGGCAATGAGCATCGCCCCCAGAACCCAACGGGATCTGGACTGGCGATTCATGCAACTATGGAATAGTCCCATCATCAGGCACTTCTCAGAAATTAAACACTAGCATATGTTCACGCGACGGTCCATCCTTTCATTGAGTGCTTCAGCTGGATTTACTTTGTTACATGGAAAAGATCTTACTTTCTTACCATCTGTCCGTGTAACTACAGCGCAAAACACCCGACTGCAATTGGATGAATGGAAAGATTCAACAGTAATTATCAATTTTTGGGCGACATGGTGCGGGCCCTGCAGACAGGAACTGAAGGAACTCCAGAAAATCGCGGAAGAACATCGCCAACACGTACGGATTCTGGGCATTGCTCTCGACCAGATGGGGTGGAAAGAGGTTACTCCTTTTTTGCGGCAGCACGATATTCAGTTTCCTGTTGCATTAATCAACCGAACTATTCTGCGTGCTTTTGGATTTCGGAGAGAACCGGAACCCGTTCCCCAGAGCTTCATTTTTGAACCAGGTGGAAAGTTGGCCATTCACTTCAAAACTGCTCTTGCTGCAAATGACTTCACCAGTCTCATTGAAAAAATCGATTCAAAGCAGAACGACTGACTTACCACCTGATTTGTTCCCCGCCCTGTAAAGGGAGTTTCAGAATTTCCATAGATCCTTTCGGGAAGGAAATATCCGTGAGTTGATTTCGAAATTTTTTCCGAACCGTGAGAGTGGACAGAACAGTAGTCAATGGTTGACGAATTTCATCCTGGATCAGCATTCTCAGCGTCAAACCCACCGGGACAAGCTTTTCCTGTTGATTGACCAAAACAGAAATCAACGGATTCAGCGCAACACCCTGTGGAAGAACAAAGCATTGGACTCCAATTGACATCGATGAACAGGAAGCCTGATTCTGCATGATCTGATGAGTTGCTTTTTCCATGACAATTTCATTGTGGGCACCAAGCAGAATAGATTTTTTTGTCTCAGTTCCATCCCAGTTGAGATAAAACAATCGAAATTTATTGATTCCCGGATCAAAGCTGAAGAAATCAAATTTTGAACTCGCAGTTTCTTCCCATTTCCCCTCAATATTTGAACGGGCAGACACAAGACGGATCTCTTCAGAATTCTGTCCTGGTTCTCTGTATACCCGATAGACTGATTCCTCTACCCCAACGAACGAAGGAGACGCTTTCAGCTCCAGCTCAAAGCTGTTGTTTCCGGATGGCTTCAGATTGGCATCCTGATCCATCAGCATGCGGGGGCCATTTCCTTTAGTGATCGGAAAAACAATCCGGAGCCGGTATCCGGGCTGAAGATCGAGATAACGACGGCTTCCCGGATTAGGTTGAACCAGTCTGGAAGATAAACCTAAAGGCAATGGAAGGCTCTCTGCAATCTCAGTGGCAAAATCATATACCTCTCCCCCCCACCAGACACTCTTTCTCCAGCAGACGGATTCCAAGAGTATTGAGAGAGCCTGGTTCCAGTCGTTCCAGTTGCTGACGCGTAACACTGACCCGAAGATGCAGCTTTTTCTTCTTCACAGGCAGCAATCCAACTCCCGGATCACATGCCTTGTTTGACTGATGAGAATGAAAAGAAACTATACGAGATTGTTTTGAGACAGATATCCCCGGAGGAACCAGAACAGAAGTCTGCTCTCCCGGCACCAGACGATATTTCTTCTTTTGCAGAGATATGCATCCACACAGAACGAAAATGATCCAGCTGAATAAGAAAATCTGAATGCCACACCGGAATTTCATTTTGAACTCATGTTGGCATCGTTCTCTGAACAATTTGGCTGACAGGAGAAGAGACAGCCAGTGCGCCGCAATATCCAGTCACGGATTCCAGTGTATGGACAAACCACTCCACATCACTCTCGCTACAAACCGAGACCTGAACCGGCTCCACCGTACCTCGCCATGCAGTAAATGATGAGAGGCCTCCACTCAATCCCTTTCCGACCGCTTTCAGTAATGCTTCTTTTCGAGTCCACCAGGTAAAAAAAGCCTCAAGCTGCTTCTGCTGAGAAAGCCCCCGAAAGAACTCCAGCTCTTCCTCTGAACCGAACCGCTGGATCAGGGCATCGCCATCGATACTTTTGATCTTCTCGACATCGATTCCTACTTCTGCACTCTCTGCAACCGCAATCCACACCCAGTCGCCGGAATGCGACAGATTGAACTTCAGATCCTTCGTCAGAAGATAAGGTTTCCCAAATTCACTCTGAGCGAACTCTAATTCATCCGGACTCATTCCCAGTTTCTGGCCCAAAATCAAACGCAAACTACCATGAGCCACAGCATACCTGTCCTGGTCTTCCCTGAACCGGAAGCGAACCATTCTATTGCTTTCATTTGATGACAACAGTGCCAGATAATCTGCCATTTGGCAGGTGGATACCTGTATCTTCCAAACTTCAACTTCAGCGGCACTGGATGAATGAGCAGATAGCATGCAGAATTTTTATTATCCGTGAGTACTTCCATCTAAAATGAGACAGGATCTGTTTCCATCGAGTTTTCCCTTGCTTCATTCTTCAATCTTCTGGACACGTCTGATCGCATCACTCATTCCGCTGATCTGTTTCTGGCAGACGCTGGGCTTCTGGTTTGAGGGAGATGATTTTGTCTGGTTTCAGATCGCAGACAATGTCCAAAAAATTACGGATCTCCCTGCGTATTTGTTCAAACCGCTGGCACAGGGAACAGTTCGATTCTTAAGCGAGAGAAGCTTTTTTCTGATCTTTTACTCTCTGTTTGGACTGGAAGCTCTACCATTGCGTATCGCGATTCTGGCAGCGCTGGTATTGAGTTGCATCCTGCTGGTGGAAGTTTCGAGAAAACTGACAGGCTCTGCCATTACAGGAATACTTGCTGTATTGTTCTGGTGCGTGCAGACTGGACTGTTAAATGCTGTCGCCTGGATCAGTGCAGCCAATCAGATATTCTGCGCACTCTTTATCCTTGGATCTCTTGTTGCATTCATTTATCGACGAAATGCCATCTGCTGGACAATCTATCTGCTGGGATTCGGAGTTCTTGAAACCAATGTGGTTCTTCCAGCCATTCTGGGCGTTTACTGTCTTTTATTTGAGCGTCCCCGACTGAAGGAAACACTTCTGTTCTGGATTCCTGCGTTCATTTTTATTGTTCTAAGAATGCTGGTATTTCGGAACCCAAATGCCGGATCTGAATATCAGCTACTGGTGGCCCCTGCCGATCTCTGGTTCACGCTTCAAAGCTATCTGGAATGGTTGAGTCTTCCGTGGATCATTGGCTGGATGCTGGCATATTCAGTGTGGCGTGCATTCCGGAAAGACTTTTCTACATTTTTTGCGCTCTCATTGTTTCTTCTGCTGATGGCCCCCATCCTGCCTCTGCGAAATCATATTTCACAGTATTATCTTGCAGCTCCCGGACTGGGATTCGGGCTGTGGCTGGCATGTTGTTTTGAAAATCTGAGAAGACCGGATATTCCCTTTCGCGAAACCCAGTGGGTTGCGATTCCCTTTATCCTGACGATCGGATTTTTTCACTTGCAGGAGATTCCGGAACCCAGAAAACATACCCTTAACTGGTTCAGAAATACTTTCAAAGAAATCCGACTCACGATGGTGGATCTCCAAGAACTTCGGAATCATGACAGCAAGGCAGTTTTCGTTCAGGGGATCGCTCCCGAGTCTTTCTTGCTGAGTGTCATGACTGATTTCTCAGGAAAACTCTCCACAAGACGTGTGTTTTATTTTGCAGACCCTGAACAGCCAATTCCTGCTTCTCGTAAAAACGGCCTCAAGGATCGTCTCGCATCAGCATCACTGATTCAAGCTTTGTCAGAAGAAAAGGATGTACATTTCTTTGAGATCCGGAATGACCAATGGATCAGGCTAAATCAGCCTGACCAGAGAATTGCCCACAGTCATTTGCCTGAATACTCATCCTTCGTCAAACCCGGAGAGCCCGGATATCGACTTCATCTGACTGGTAACTGGTATTCACCGGAAGAAAATGGTCTGCGGGCAATCCATCAAAAGTCGGGAGTGTTCCTGAATGCACAATCTCTCCAATCAGGAATACTCCACATCGACGGATACTGTTCCGGAGGATACTTCAGAGCAGGTAATGCAGGCATGAACATTCTTGTGAATCAGAAAACGATCGGAACAATCCACTGTTCCGGCCCGGACTCATCATTCGAAACAAGCCTGGAACTTCCACAGGACTTTCATGGACAGGAGAAGATTCACGTTGAGGTGATTGCGGATCAATCCTTTCAGGAAGAGAGCAAAAAACCACAAACTGTTTTGATCCGAGAAATATCCGTACGCTAATAAAAGCTCAGAAAATCATCTGCACAGGATAAAAAATGTCAGACGTCAATGCTCATCACCCTGAAAAATCTGTTGAACGGTATCGCAATAACCTGGAGAATTCCCGGAATTTCTGGTTAACCCATTCTCTGGATCATGAACATGGCGGTTACTGGACCTGCCTGGATCGCACTGGCAATCGATATGACGACAGGAAGTACGTCTGGCTGATGGGTCGCGCAGTGTGGATGTTTTCACGACTGGGAGATATAGAGGCAGCAAAGCTGATTCTGGACTTCCTGCTGAAACATGCACAGGATGAGCAGGGTCGTTACTATTTCTCACTGGAACGGGATGGCAGGAAATCTTTCTTCCAGCGGAAGCCCTATGGGGCCATGTTTGTCTGCATCGGGCTTGCAGAATATGCCCGGGCAACAGGCCAGCAGCAATATCTGGACCAGGCGATCGATCTGTTCTGGAAGGTCCGGGGATGGATTGAAGATCCGCAACTACTGGGACGTCCCCGTCATGGTCTGTCTCAACTGGCAGATGTGATGGTGACCATTTCCATGTTGCAGGAAATCATGCCATCGCATGAAGATTCACGCTATCCGGATCTTTTGAACCGCATGCTGGATGAAGCACTGGCGCATCAGCATCCGGAACTTGGCGTGTTCATGGAAAATGTTCAGGCTGAAGGACTGCGGCATTTTGAAGATTCGCCTTCAGGTCGGCTGTGGTGCCCCGGACATTCCATGGAAGTCTCCTGGTTCCTGATGAGGATTCTGGATCAGTATCCGGATCAGTCAAAGCTGGGCCGGGTGCTGCTGAATGCGGAACGTTCGCTCGAACTGGGCTGGGATCAGGAATATGGAGGATTGCTGTATTTCATGGATACCCAGTTCAGACCCATGATGGAGCTCGAATGGGATATGAAACTCTGGTGGCCGCATACTGAAGCCATTGTGGGGCTTGCCCATGCCTGGCGACGCACCAGAGATCCGAAATGGCTGCAATGGCTTGCCCGTGTGGAAGATTATTCCTGGAAAACTTTTGTCGATGAAGAGTATGGGGAATGGTTTGGCTATGCATCCCGCAGTGGACGAATCACACATAACGCAAAAGGAAATCACTACAAAGGGTTTTTCCATGTCCCACGTGCCATGCTGTTTGCCGCAGAAGAACTGTCCGCTGGCGTCAATTCATAATTGAACAGTGATTGCGCCGGATGCTCCAACCCGATAGCATAAATCGGTGTCGATGTAGGAGTCATCTGCTTGAAACTACTGTGGATCAGTTCTTTAGCCGTACTTACCTTGAGTGGTCAGACAATCGAATTCAACCGCGATGTTCGCCCCATTCTTTCTGATAAATGCTTTCTTTGTCATGGTGCTGATGCCAAAGCTAAAAAGATCCCCTTGCGTCTGGATGTAGAGGCTGAAGCCAAAGCTGAAAATAATGGACGCCGTGCAATTGCCGAGGGCGATCCGGACAACAGTGAACTAATCCGTCGTATTACGTCTGAAAACAAGGCCAAGCGGATGCCCCCTGTTTATACAGGACATTCTTTGACAACAAAGGAAACAGACATACTCCGACAGTGGATTGCTTCCGGGGCAAAGTGGCAAAAACACTGGGCATTCATCTCTCCGCGCAAAGAGCCTGTACCACCCGAAAAAAATCCTGTCGATTTTTTTGTCTCCCGAAAACTTGCGGAAAATGGATTGACTCTTTCTGCACCCGCTTTACGCGAAACATTACTCCGTCGAGTCACCTTTGATCTGACAGGTCTTCCACCCACGCCGCAGGAGATCGATTCTTTCACTTCAGATCATTCCTCGAAAGCTTACGAAAAAGCAGTCGATCGACTGCTGGCATCTCCACGATTTGGAGAGAGAATGGCAGCCCGCTGGCTGGATGTTTCCCGTTATGCCGATTCAAACGGATATCAGTTTGATGGTGAGCGGGTCATGTGGCGCTGGAGGGATTACGTCATTGAGAGCTTTAACAAGAACAAATCCTATGACCAGTTCATCGTGGAACAGATTGCCGGAGATCTTCTCCCCAATGCCACCATGGAACAGAAGATCGCCACCGGATTCAATCGCAACCATCGCATCAATACCGAGGATGGCATCATCCCGGAAGAATATGCGGTTGAGTATGTTGTGGATCGAGTGGAAACAACCAGTGCGGCTTTCATGGGGCTGACCATGGGATGTGCCCGATGCCACAACCATAAGTACGACCCCATCTCGCAAAAAGAGTTTTTTCAGTTTTTCGCCTACTTCAATAACGTTCCTGAACTGGGGCGCGGCATGAAGTATGGAAACTCCAATCCGGTTACCCCAGCACCTACACGGGAACAACAGGTGGAACTGGAGTCGCTGAATCAGCAGATCCGCAAGACTGAAGCCAAACTGGCCAAAGTTTCCGGAAAGGCTCCCACAGAATCCTATCGCCCGGCCATGGGACTGGATTATGAACAGGAATATATTGCCAATGAAGCAAGAGTAGCTGGCTGGGCAGCAATCTGGGATATCAATGACAGCTTCACGCTGTCTGCACGTATTTATGCTGACCAAACTCCGGATGGCTCAATTCTTACCCGCATGGTAGATAATCCACGCGGAAAAGGATTCGGACTTCATGCAGATGATGGGAAGATTCACTTCAATATCACCAGTATTTATGCAGATGATGCTCTGCGGCTGGAAACTGAACCTGTTCTGAAAGCAAATGAGTGGCACACCATCACCGCCAGCTATGACGGGTCGAAGATGGCTCAGGGAGTCAAAGTCTATCTCAATGGGAAGCAGATCGAAACCAAAGTTCTTCTCGATACGCTTTACCGGCCTTTCGTCAATGCAGGTGCCCAGTTCCCTCAACCATTGCGGATCGGAATGGGATGGGGGTCGGAGCGGCGCTTCAACGGAAAGGTCGATCAGGCACGGGCATGGGCACGTGTACTGGAACCTGAAAAAGTTGTGGCTATCGCTGGCAGTGGTGACAGAGCAAAAGTAGCACGATGGGCATTTGAGGATTCCACTGAAACCGGAAAACAGTTAAATGCTCTGCGCTGGCAGAAAGAAAAGCTGATGGCTTCATTTCCCACCGTGATGGTGATGGCAGAGCGTTCTCCGCGTCGCGACACGTTTATCCTCACACGTGGCGAGTATGACAAGCCTGCAGATAAAGTGGATCCGGGAGTGCCTTCCTCTCTTCCACCTCTCCCCGAAAATCAGGAGAACAACCGCCTCGCCCTTGCCCGATGGATGGTCGCCCGGGAGAATCCTCTGACAGCTCGAGTGACGGTCAATCGCTTCTGGCAATCCTTGTTTGGATTGGGTCTGGTGAAGACAACGGAAGATTTCGGACAACAGGGCGAATGGCCTTCTCATCCGGAACTGCTGGACTGGCTGGCTGTCGAATTTATGGAAACGGGATGGAATACCAAGGCTCTGCTGAAGTCGATTGTGATGTCGGAAACTTATCAACAGTCATCGAAAGCCACCCCGGAATTGTTACAGCAAGATCCGGAAAATCGATTACTGGCCCGTGGACCCAGAGTTCGACTAGCTGCGGAGATGCTGCGGGATCAGGCACTGCTGGCATCCGGTTTGATCATCGAGAAAGTTGGAGGACCCAGTGTACGCCCATACCAGCCGGATGGTCTCTGGAAAGAGATCACCATGCAGGGTGGAGAGTATGAGCCAGGCAAAGGTGAAGATCTTTATCGACGAAGTCTTTACACATACTGGCGGCGTACAGTAGCACCGCCCATGATGCTGAACTTTGATTCGGCTACACGGGAAAGCTGTACGGTTCGAGAGAACCGGACCAATACTCCACTACAAGCGCTGAATCTGATGAATGATGAGACTTTCCTGGAGGCATCCCGTGTCCTGGGATCTCGCATGATGAAGGAAGGCTTGGAAAAAGGGTTTGAGCGAGTCCTCTCCCGCCGACCTCGTCCCCAGGAACTGTCAATTCTCAACGAGAACCTGTCCTACCATCGGCAGTATTTCAGTGACATATCTGAAGCCAGAAAATTTATTCAGCAGGGAGCTTCATCCATTGATCCTTCCGTGAATATTCAGGAACTAGCAGCCTATACCGCTGTGGCAAGTCTGATCTTCAATCTGGATGAGGCGGTGACCAAGCCATGATGACCCGACGTCATATTCTGCAGATGTCCTCGATGTTTCTGGGCCGGGCTGCTTTCGCCAACATGGAAGGACTTCCTCACTTTGCACCGAAAGCAAAGAGAGTCATCTATCTATTCATGCATGGGGCACCATCCCAGCTGGATCTGTTCGACTACAAACCCGAACTGACAAAGCTGCGCGGTACGGATCTACCCGATTCCATCCGCAAGGGGCAGCGGCTTACCGGGATGACCGCCTACCAGGCCCAGTTTCCGGTAGCTCCCAGTATTTTCAAATTTGCACAACATGGGCAGAGTGGGCAGTGGCTGAGTGAGCTGTTGCCCCATACGGCAAAAATCGCAGATGACATCTGCATCATGAAGTCACTGAGCACGGAAGCGATCAATCATGATCCGGCAGTCACCTTCTTCCAGACTGGATTCCAGATTGCTGGACGACCTTCCATCGGCTCGTGGGTCTCCTATGGACTGGGGAGTGAAAACAAAGATCTGCCAGCATTTGTTGTCATGGTTTCGCAGGGACTGGGGAATGCTCAGGCACTTGCCGACCGCATGTGGGGTTCCGGATTTATTCCAACAAAGCATGCCGGAGTAAAGTTTCGCTCCGGAGCTGATCCTGTACTTTACCTTTCCAATCCAAATGGCTATGGGCGCGAGGCGCGTCGAAAATTCCTGGATGATCTGGGAAAACTGAATGAACTGGAGTATGAACAGATTGGAGATCCGGAAACACGTACTCGCATTGCACAATATGAAATGGCATACCGGATGCAGGCATCAGTTCCTGAACTGACTGACTTGTCCACAGAACCGGATTCCACTTTTGAAATGTATGGGCCGGAATCCCGTAAGCCGGGATCATTTGCTGCCAGCTGCATCCTTGCCCGTCGCATGGTGGAACGCGGTGTGCGATTTGTCCAGCTTTATCATCGCGGCTGGGATGCTCACAACAATCTGCCGAAAGAGATCCGCGCACAGTGTGGCCAGGCCGATCAGCCTTCTGCTGCACTTGTTATGGATCTGAAGCAGAGAGGCCTGCTGGAAGACACATTGGTGATCTGGGGTGGCGAATTCGGAAGGACTGTGTATTCCCAGGGAACACTGACTGAAGATAACTATGGTCGTGATCATCATCCGCGCTGCTTCTCCATGTGGATGGCTGGTGGAGGCGTCAAAGGCGGAGTTACGTACGGCACCACTGATGAATTCAGCTACAACATCGTGGAAAATCCGATGGATGTCCATGACTTGCACGCAACCATGCTTCACCTGATGGGAGTAGACCATACCAGGATGACTTACAAGTTCCAGGGACGTCACTATCGACTGACAGATGTCCATGGCCGTGTCATCAAGCCACTGCTGGCATAACCAAGGACGCTATAATCGCCCTTCACATGAGTTTTTCAGGTCACGATTTTCTGGTCGGCATCACGCCGGATTTTTTCATTGAAGTTAAAGGGCACTTCGAGTCTGAAGTGGATGAGATCTTCAATAAAGCAGGCATCCGCTGGGAGGCAATGCCGCCTCAACCCAATGGGATAGTGACTCCGGAAGCAACAGATCGCTATGATGCCATTCTTGCGCTGGGAATTCGGTTTACGGCGGACAGTGTTGCAGGAGTGAAACGTCCTGCACTCATTTCCCGATGGGGAGTTGGGTACGACAATATGGACACAACGGCTCTGACCGCTAACCATATTGCACTTTCCATCACTCCCAGTTCGGTCAGAAGACCTGTGGCGGAAGCAATTCTCACATACATCTTCACGCTGACCACAAACATCGTAATGCAGGACAAGCTGGTTCGCTCCGGTCAGTGGAGAGAAGATTTGCCGGTTCTGGGACGGAATATCAAAGGACGAGTCCTGGGATCACTGGGATGTGGCAACATCGCGCAGGAATTGTTCCGTATGGTGCAGTCCCTTGGATTCGGCCGCCTGATTGCCTGCGATCCATATGTTGATCCGAAACAACTGGAGGGGCTGAATATCGAACTGGTATCGCAGGAAGAGTTATTCCGCCAAAGTGATTATCTTTGTGTGAATACGTTTCTGAATGCTTCCACCAAGGGCCTTGTTGATGAACACCACCTTCGGTTGATGAAAACCACTGCGTATGTCATTAATACTGCACGTGGTCCTATCATTGACCAGAGAGCTATCACCCGTGCCTTGAATGAAGGGTGGATTGCGGGTGCAGGTCTGGACGTGTTTGAAATTGAACCCCTCCCCATGGATGACCCCATCCGGAACTGCCCCAATACCGTCTTCTCTCCTCATGGCCTGCCCTGGACGGAAGAGATCACGCATGGTAACAGCGTCGAATCCTGCAACAACATCGTCACCATCTCACGGGGAGAAATCCCCGCATCCATCGTGAATCGCGAAGTATTGAGTCACTCTGAATTTCAGGAAAAGATACTGCACTTCAAAAAATAGTTCATGATTCAGGGAACCTGCGCGCCTTTGTTTCGTAATAGCAAACATGGCACGTTTGTTCTCTGACCTGAAGTACGCTCTGCGAACCCTCCGGCATAACCCTCTGTTCACCGGCATTGCTGTTCTTTCGCTAGCGCTTGGGATCGGAGCCAACACGGCCATCTTCACTCTGATGGATCAGTTGATGCTCCGCATGCTTCCGATCAAAGATGCCGAAAGCATGGTGATGCTTTACCAGAGGGGATCGCATAATGGCAGCAATATGGGTGATCGGATGCATTCGTATCCGATTTATCAGGACTATCAAAAAAAAGCTGAAGCCTTCTCTGAGGTCATCTGCCGCAGAGATATTGACACTTCTCTGACTGTGGATAACCAGACAGAGCGCGTGGATGCAGAACTGGTCTCCGGAAATTACTTCACTGCACTGGGTGTCAAGCCAGCAGCAGGGCGTCTGTTCAACTCCCAGGAGGATGATCAAGTGTTCAAAGGTCATCCTGTTGTCGTTCTGAGCCATGAATACTGGGCAACACGTTTTGGAGGAAGCACAGATGTTGTTGGAAAAAAAGTTCTGGTCAACAACTATCCAATGACGATTGTCGGTGTCTCCGGCCCTGGATTTACTGGTCTGGATCCAGCCCGTTCACCTCAGATTCGTATTCCGATATTGATGAAGTCAGTCGCCATGCCTGCCCAGGAATGGATTCACATGTCAGATCGCCGCTCACGTTGGGTTCAGGTTTTTGCACGGCTCAAACCCGGCTATACAGCGGAATCCGCACAGGCCCAGACACAGGTACTCTTCACGCAAATCCGGGAATACGAGTCTACATTGCCAGCAGCAAAGGACTGGACCCCTTATGCACGGGAACAGTTCATGAAGGGCACAATCCATGTCGAAAAAGCAGCAGGCGGATATTCACATCTGCGGAATAATTTTTCCAAAGCACTGATCGTGCTGATGTGTATGGTGGGTCTGGTGCTGCTGATCGCCTGTGCGAATGTAGCAAATTTGTTGATTGCTCGTGCAGTGGCACGACAGAAAGAGATTGCCGTCAGACTATCATTGGGTGCTTCCCGCGGCCAGTTGATCAAACAACTGCTGGTAGAAAGTCTCACATTGTCACTGGTAGGAGGAGCTCTTGGCGTTTTTCTTTCTGTCTGGATGACCAGGGGACTCTTGTCCCTGATCCCTGTGGAAGGAAATCCACTTCTGTTGCGTGCCACTCCTGATCTTCGTATCCTGCTTTTCACACTGGGAGTCACTCTCCTGACCGGCATCGTTTTTGGGCTGGTTCCAGCACTCAAAGCCAGCCGTCCTGATCTGTGGAATACCCTGAAGGACGCTGTTGGATCGATTGCTGGTTCTGGTGGCTCGGTGATTTTCCGCAAAGGACTGGTAGCAGCACAGGTGGCTCTCAGTTTTCTTCTTCTCTTTGGTGCAGGACTATTTGTACGCAGCTTGCAAAACCTGAAAGCGACTGAAACAGGATTTCACGACATCGACAATCTGGTTACTTTTCAGGTTTCTCCTTCATTGAATGGATACTCCACACAGCGCATCATGACTTTTTACGATGAGCTGCTCGCAAATATCCGGACAGTTCCCGGAGTCAAAGATGCCGGCTTCGCATCTGTCCCACTTCTCCATGGATGGGAATGGGATAGTTCGATTAACGTAGAAGGACATGAAGCCAAAGATGGAGAAGATATGCAGGCTTTCATGAATTCACTTTCCCCGGGATATTTTCAGGCAATGGGCATCACTCTTCTGGAAGGGCGTGACTTTGATCGGCGCGACATTCCCCTAAAAGAAGGAGAGCGTCCACTAAAAGTCATTGTCAATCGAAAGTTTGCGACACACTACTTCGGAGACAAGAGTCCGATTGGGAGGCATATAGGACAAGGTAGTGGCCCCAAAGCCAAACCGGATGCAGAGATTATTGGATTGGTAGAAGACTCACTTTATGAAGGCCCCAAGGAAGGTGTCCGTCGTCAGGTGTTCATCCCCTTCACTGGAAACAACAGTGTCAGTTTTTACGTCCGCACAACCCAGGATTCAAAGACGATGTTCAATGCTCTTCGGGCTGAAGTCCGCAAACTGGATAATTCTCTGCCCGTCTACGAAATGAAAACGCTGGCTGGCCAACTGGACCAGACACTGTTGACCGAAAGACTCATCGCCATGCTGTCGGCAGGATTTGGCGCGCTCGCGACATTGCTTGCTGCAATCGGATTATATGGCGTGATGGCCTTCGTTGTGGCACGGCGGACAAAAGAGATCGGGGTCCGCATGGCATTGGGAGCTCAGTCCTCATCCGTATTGTGGCTGGTCATGAAGGAAGTGCTGGTACTTTTCGGCATCGGAATGGCGATTGGCATCCCCGCAGCATTCCTGCTGGGGAAATATGTGTCCACCCAACTATATGACGTGAAGACTTATGACCCGATGGTTGTTGGCATTTCCATACTACTGATGATTCTTGTGGCGGCTCTTGCCGGAATCATCCCCGCAAGGCGAGCAAGTCGGATTGATCCGATTCTGGCTCTTCATTATGAGTAATTAAATCTTCTTCTGGTGATGAATACTGTTTGCGGATGAGCAGAGGTGTTCATCGCCGCGTGTCCAATATAGAATATTGGATCAAATGTCCAGGATTGATTCTTCATCTCGTTCCCGGTTCACTCGCCGTGCATTCACAAGCTCACTTGCTGCGGCGCCCTTGATTTCCTTTGCTCAACAATCTGGTTCCCTAAAAGCCAGAGTCAAGATTGATACGGAAAGGTCAATTGGAGATATTGACCCGTTGATCTATGGAAATTTTGCAGAACATCTGGGGCGCTGCATTGAAGGTGGAATCTTCGAAGAAGGCGGTAGTCTTTCTGACCAGAATGGATACCGCAAAGATGTTCTTGAAGCAGCGTCCAGGCTGAATGTCACACAACTTCGCTGGCCTGGTGGTAATTTTTCCTCCAATTATCACTGGAAAGATGGCATCGGCCCCAGAGATCAGCGTCCATCACGACTGGAAATGGCATGGGGAACAGTCGAGAGTAACCGATTTGGTACACATGAATTTCTTCACTACTCAGAAGTATTGAAGACTGAACCATACATCTGCGTCAATTTAGGCACCGGAAGCTGGACGGATGCACAGCAATGGGTGGAATACGTCAACTCATCTGCTGACACAGCAATGACCCGACTGCGTAAACAAAATGGCCGGAATGAACCCTGGAAAGTCAAATACTGGGGATTGGGCAATGAGATGGATGGTCCCTGGCAGATGGGACATCGCAGCGCTGATGACTATGGCAAGTTTGCACTTGAAGCAGCCAAGCTGATGCGGTGGACAGACCCGGACATTAAGCTGATCGCTGCTGGATCATCCAACTATGGAGCCGGAATCGACTGGACTGGCTGGAACCGAACTGTACTCGAATATCTGAGGAATCATGTCGATTACATAGCTCTCCATGCCTATTTTGGTAATACGGAAAATAATTATTACGAATTTCTGGCAAGCTCAAAAAGCATTGATCATCGGACAAAGATCACTGAAGGAGTTATCAATGCTGTCACAGACCGACCGAATGCCAGGAAGATATACATCGCTTGGGATGAATACAACGTCTGGTATCGGGCAAGAGGTGATAAAGAAAGAGGTCGGGAAATACTGGAAGAGCGCTACAACCTGGAAGATGCTCTGGTGGTCGCTACCATTCTCAATTCCTTTATTAATAACGCACACATTGTGAAGATGGCCAACATGGCTCAACTGGTGAATGTGATTGCTCCGATTTTCACAAATAAAACAGGGCTTTTCCTGCAAACGATCTACTACCCACTCCAACTGATCGCCAATCATAGTAAAGGAAAATCTCTTGCCGTGTTTCTGGATTGTCCCTCCTATGAAAGCAAACGATTCGGCCCAGTTTCTTATCTTGATATCTCAGCGTCCTATCATCAGCAGGAACTGGTTCTGAGTGTAGTCAATCGTCACAAAGATCAAGCGATTTCAGCAGATTTTGAAATCCAGGATAAGACATTCGCTGGACAAGTGGAGGTATCAGAAGTTAATGGGCCTGATATCAAATCAGAAAATGATTTCGGCAAAACAACCGTCCAGACAGTTACCAGAAAAGCGAGCGCAAACGGAAAGAAACTGACTTACCAGTTCCCTGCTCATTCCTTCACTATGCTGAAAGTGAAACTTAGCTAAAAAGTTAAAAGGGTGACTTGCGCAGTCACCCTTTCAGCAGTAAATCTGCAAACTCATTCTCTCCGTGGACATCGGTCAGACGCTGATCACGTCCCTGATAGAAGTACGTGACTTTTGTGTGATCCATTCCCATTAGACGCAGGATGGTTGCATGAAGATCATGCACATCTTTCTTTTCTTCCTGGGCACGCAGACCAAACTCATCAGAACTGCCGATGATCTGGCCCCCTTTTACGCCACCACCCGCCATCCAGGTAGTAAATGCGTAGGGATGATGGTCACGGCCATTTTTTCCTTCAGCCAAAGGAGTTCTGCCAAACTCACTACCCCAGACCACCAGAGTGTCCTCCAGCAGGCCGCGAGCCTTCAGATCCATGAGTAATCCGGCAATCGGCTGGTCAGTCTTCTTACACATCTTGCCCAGTGCTCCAACCAGATCATTATGGGCATCATCCCAGTCATCACCCAGATTCGTTCCTGAAAAAAGCTGGATAAAGCGAACTCCCCGTTCAACCAGACGGCGGGCCAGCAGACACTTTCGGCCAAAGTCATCCGTCAGTGGCTCACCAATCCCGTACAACTTCTTTGTTGCGTCTGACTCTTTATCGATATCCACAGCTTCGGGTGCATGCGACTGCATTCGATAAGCAAGTTCATAAGCAGCAATCCTGGCTTCCAGAATGGAGTCAGTTTCACGACTTGCCAGATGGCGTTTATCCATCTCAGAAATGAAATCAAGCGTACTGCGCTGCGTGGCCGGAGTGACACCAGCAGGGGAATCCAGATGTAGAACGGGGCTGGCACCCTTCCGAAATACAGTACCCTGATAAACCGTCGGCAAGTAGCCAGCGTTATAGGGAATGTTCCCTGCCTTCATTGCTCCATCGGACATCACCACAAAAGAAGGAAGATTCTGATTCTCCGATCCCAGCCCATATACAAGCCATGAGCCTAATGAAGGCTTACCGGGAAACTGTGATCCTGTGGCGCGCAGGTTAATGGCAGGAGCATGATCAAAGGCATCCCCATAGCAGGAACGGATGATTGCCAGATCATCCACCATCTTTGCAGTATGAGGTAACAGCTCCGCATTCACATCAATTCCCGATTGTCCCATGCGGGAAAACTTCCACGGCGTGCCACGAATGAGAGCTTTATTGAAATCAATGCGAGAAGTCTTCAATCCACGTGCGAAACTTTCGGGGACAGTTTGCCCACTGCGCTTGGTCAACTCAGACTTTGGATCCCAGGTATCCACATGACTGACTCCCCCATGCATGAACAGGTAGATGACACTCTTTGCTTTGACCGGAAACTGAGGTGCTTTTGGAGCCAGTGGATTCGCTGTATCCGCAAACAAGGACTGAGGAAGCATCTGAGAAAGTGCAGCAGCTCCAAAGCCACCCCCCAGACGAAACAGGAGATCTCTACGTCGTTGGTTCATTATTCTGATTCCTCTTTAATCCACATACAAAAACTCATTCAGGTTGAACATACCTCTAGCCAGTTCCACAACTGCAGCTTCCAGAGTTCCGGTCTGTTGTTGTTGCTTTTCCAGAAATGCCACCGTAAGCCGAAGTTCATCTTCAGTTGGATTTCGCGAAAGAGACTTCTGGAACGCAGCCTTGGCAATGGCATCTGCACTTTTCTCTTCCATCAGCTTTGCAGCAAAAGCTCTTGCCTGGTCATAGGCAAAATCAGAATTCATCAATGTCAGAGATTGTGGGGCTACTGTGGATTCATCCCTGCGTGAACAATGCAATGTACCGTCCAAACCATCAAACGCTTCCATTAAAGGAGGGCGATAGCTTCTTCTGACCAGTGTGTAAACACTGCGACGAGTATGATCCGCTTTATTCCAGGACACGGGCCAGAAGTTATCCGGAGATTGTGACATTCCATAAAGCTCTTCTTTCGTTTGTGGCGGAACTACAGGGCGGCCTCCCATCTTCAGGTTGAGTGTCCCGGCTGCCTGCAAAACACTATCCCGCACTTCTTCTGCCATCAACCTGCGACGTGAGTAATGCGTCAGCCAGATGTTTTCAGGATCTTTGGACCGCACGCCTTCCATAGCATTTGAGCTGCGTTGATAAACATCCGTCATCATCAGCAACTTATGCATTGCCTTGACGGACCACTTCTTCTCCACAAACTGCGTGGCTAGCCAGTCAAGCAACTCTGGATGGGATGGAGAGGAACCACGGGTTCCAAAGTCAGAGGGAGTGGCAACCAGACCACGGCCAAAATGATACTGCCACATGCGGTTTACCATCACACGCGTTGTCAAAGGGTGGGCTGGATCAGTCAGCCATTCCGCCAGAGCTTTTCGACGGTACGTAGTAACTGCTTCTTCCGGAGGATCAGGAATATCCTTTCCCCCGATTGCCGTCAGTAATCCGGGAGGGACCTTTATCCCTAACCCATCCTGTCCACGGGCCGGCATGTATGTGTCCTGGGATACACGACCTTCTTCAATCACACCTGGAGCAATAGGTCCTGAACTGTGATTTGCATAGAGGCCCACCAGCCTGCGTCCCAGAAAATCCAGACGAGCCTTATCATCTGCAGAAAGTTCTTTGTAGATTTCATCCTGGCTAACTCGCACAGCGCCCGGATTGCTGTTCACCAGAATCCGTTGATCTTCTGTTCTTTTTTCGTCTTCTGTCTCGAAAGCTTCTTTCAGATCCTTGGGAAGTGCAGCTACTTTTTCTTTACGAATCTTTTCTGAATAAGGCTTCTGGATGAAAGCAATCTCTTCCGCAACATCTCGCAACTTGAACTCACGATAGTTCAGACCAATGTCATAACTGCGGGCAGCGTTATATTCCAAAAAAATCCGATGTTTCACTGCAGGGGTAAAAATTGCCTGCATCCGAAAGTAATCTTTCTGAGGAATCGGATCAAACTTGTGGTCATGGCAACGGGCACACCCCACAGTCAATCCCATGAAAACCGATGAGGTCGTGTCTACATAATCAGTTAACTGTTCGACACGGTTGATATCTTCAACCTTGAAAAGCATGTCGCGATTCGTACCGACATTGAAATAACCAGTTCCCAGCTGAGCTTTTGGGTCTTCCGGCCACAGTTCATCCCCCGCAATCTGTTCCTGAATGAAACGGTTATAGGGCTTGTCCTGATTAAAGCTTTCAATTACATAATCGCGATAGCGCCAGGCATCCAGGATATAGGGGTCCTGCTCAAACCCGGCTGTATCTCCATATCGCACCAGATCCAGCCAGTGACGCCCCCATTTTTCGCCATAGCGAGGTGACGCCAACAGTTCATCAATCAACTTCTCCCAGGCATCCGGAGAAGTATCTTCCACAAACTTGCGGATCTGCTCATAAGCAGGTGGCAAACCATGAAGATCGTAATAGGCTCGACGAATCAGTGCTTCTTTGGATGCTTTTGTTGAAACGGCTAAACCTGCTTTTTTGATCTTGTTCTTCACAAACCGATCAATTTCTGTTCCTGTTCCAGACGGAGCCTGAGGATGGGTTACCGGCTTAAAGGACCACCAGGAGGGCACTTCCAGCGCAGGAACTGATTCACTCTCTTTCGGCCAGGGTGCTCCGGCATCAATCCATGTTCGGAGCGCTTCAATATCTGCATCAGAAAGCTTCTTGCCCGGCGGCATAGCTGGCTGGGCAGCATGTGTCACCATCTGCATCAAACGACTTTTTGCAGCATCCCCACTGACAATTGAGGGCCCCTTGCTGCCGCCCTTCATCAGACCATCACGGGAATCCAGCTGGAGGTTCGACATTTTGAGCGCAGCACTGTGGCACGACACGCAATTTGCCCGCAAAACCTCAATTCCCCGGCGTGCATCTGCCTGCGCAAACAGGAGTGGACCATACAGGATGAGCAGGAAACGCAACTTCATGTGCATCTATTAGATAACGCTTCACTTTTTCGTGCAAACGGGACCTTCGCAATTATCCCGGAAGTTTGATTAAATCTCATGAGGGAGTTATATCTTTGGTTCTTCGATTTGCAGTGATTCTGGGATGCCTGATGCCGCTGGTAATGGCTCAAAATGCGAATCTTGAGCATTTTGAGAAGAAAATCAGACCTGTTCTGATGACCCGTTGTGCTGCCTGTCATGGAGCCAGTGCGCAGAATGTTCAAGGTGGTTTAAAACTGAATTCTGTCACAGGAATCCGCCAGGGAGGCAACTCCGGCTCTCTGATTAATACTGCTGATCCTGAACTCAGTCTGCTGCTGCGCGCTCTTCGTCATACGGATAAAGAACTGAAGATGCCGCCCGGGAAGCCCTTACCCCCGGAAATGATTGCTGATTTTGAACTGTGGATTCAGGCTGGTGCAGTGATGCCTGAAGAATCCGCTCCAGTGGTTTCTCAAAACCCATCAACTACACTCTGGTCACTCAAGAAGCCTGTTGCCGCTACACCTCCGCAAATCCGTCATTCAACATGGGCGAAAAATGAAATTGATCGCTTTATTGCCCATACGCTGGAAGAAAAAGGATTGACACCGTCACCGGAAGCCGACAAACGCACACTGATCCGCCGTGTTTATTACACTCTGACCGGTCTTCCTCCTGCCCAGTCTGAAATCGATGCTTTCGCCAGGGATCAGTCTCCCAATTCCTACGAAAAGCTTGTGGACAAACTACTGGCATCCCCCCGCTACGGAGAGCGTTGGGCTCGTCATTGGCTGGATGTCTCACGATATGCCGATGCCGTAAACAACTCAGTGAATGCTCCACAGCGGTATGGATGGTCTTACACTTATCGGGATTGGGTCATCCAGTCCTTGAATGAGGACCTTCCCTATGATCAGTTTCTGAAGTATCAGATCGCAGCAGACAGGATCCCCGGTACTGATCCAAAACATCTGGCTGCGTTGGGATTCCTGAGCCTGGGCCGCGAGTTCCCCAAGAGTTTCCCGGAAACAGTAGATGATCGGATCGATGCAGTTACTCGTGGAATGCTGGGACTGACCGTTGCCTGTGCGCGCTGTCACGATCACAAGTACGACCCCATCCCCACAAAAGATTACTACTCTTTCTATTCAATTTTTTCCAATATTCGTGAACCGGAAGAGCTTCCACTACTGAAACCTGTTTCAAATCTGAACAGCAAGGACCAGCATTATCTGGATCGGCTGGCAAAGATCCGCCAAGCCGATGCGGATTACCGTAACCGAAGACATCGTGAAATGGTTGTGTTCTTCAAGGAACATACAGCCGATTACCTGATTGCTTCCAGGGATTCTGCGCGTCTGAGCAACACAGAATTTGAAGAACTGGTGCGGGATCGCCAATTAAACTCCTATGTGCTCAAAAGATGGAATACTCATCTGCAAAAATCTCGTGAAACGAAAGATCCTGTTTTCAGGCTCTGGCATGAGGCAGCTACAATCCAGACAGAAAAGTTCCGTGAACAGTGGCTTACTGTCCTTTCTTCTGTCAAAGATGTCCATCCTTTGATTCTGGAAGAACTAAAGAAAAAGCCTGCTGCGTCACTTCAGGAAGTAGCAGATGTATTTGCTACAGTCCTTCTGAAGCATGATCAGGAAAGTGCTTATCCACAAAAACAACAGGAAGCATTAAGAGAGGTCATGCGGGGGGACCTGTCACCTGCAGATGTGCCATTGAAAGACTTCGGTCTGATCTTCACGGAAGGTGACAGCAATAATACGTACGCTATCCATAATCGTTATGTAGCAACACGGGCACAGTATGCCTACGATGATGCTCCGCCCCGCGCAATGGCTGTTGAAGATGTCCCCGAACCAAAAATTGCCCATGTCTTTGTGCGTGGAAACCCCAGCAATCCCGGTGTGGAAACTCCTCCACGCTTCCTCTCCTGCATTGATGGACCTGACTCAAAAGTATTCACCGATGGAAGTGGAAGATTTGACTTAGCCAATGCGATCGCAGATCCGAAAAATCCTCTTACTGCACGAGTAATGGTCAATCGGGTTTGGATGCACCATTTTGGTTCAGGACTTGTCCGCACTCCCAGCGATTTTGGGTTGAGAGGTGAAGCACCGACACATCCGGAACTGCTGGATGTTCTGGCCGTTCGCTTTATGGAATCCGGATGGTCACTGAAGAAGCTGCATCGTGAGATTCTTCTCTCCGCTACATTTCGTCAGGCCAGTATCGACAATGAAACTGGGCAGAAGCTGGATCCTGAAAATCTGCTGCTCTGGAAAATGAGCCGCCAGAGGCTGGATATCGAAAGTCTTCGGGACTCCATGCTAATGGCATCCGGCACGCTGGACCTCAAGATGGGCGGTGTTGCGTTTCCGCTTCTCTCGGCTCCTTCCGTCCCTCGGCGTTCCATATATGGATTTATCGAACGCGGGCGCATTCCCGGCATCCTGAGCGCCTTCGATTTTGCCTCCCCGGATCAGCATTCTCCCATGCGCTTCGTCACAACAGTTCCACAACAGGCACTCTTCTTTCTAAACAGCCCCTTCGTAACAGAACAGGCACAGTACACAGCGGAGCGCTCTGGAAGTGGATCTCCCGAAACCAGAATCAAAAATCTTTATCAGTTCATTTTTGGACGGGATGCCAAGCCAGAAGAAATCTCAGCAGGAAAAAAATTCATACAGCAAGGTGATGAGAACACCCGGCCGGATGCCGCAGCTTCCCCCTGGAAGTATGGAGTGGGGCAGTTTATTACTGATTCAGGAAAAGTAACAGCTTTCCGTGAGTTCTCATCTTTTGTAAATGACAACTGGCAGGGTGGTCCTGTTCTTCCCGCTGGAGATATGGGACGAGCATTTCTGCATCCTACGGGTGGCGAACCGGGAATTGAGTCCAATCAAGCTGTTGTCCGAAGATGGATCAGTCCGAAAACCGGAACAATCTCCATCGAGGGAACCCTGCGTCATGGTCAGGCAGTTGTCTGGTTTGGGGATGGTGTTCGTGGTCGAGTGGTATCCAGCAAACATGGGGAAATTGCATCTTGGTCCGTCAATGGGTCTTCTGCAGAAACACGGTTGAACGGGATCAAGGTTGAGACTGGTGACATTATCGATTTCATTGTGGATTCCCGAAAAGATTTCGAGAATGACGGGTTCGGATGGACGCCCATCATCAAAATGGGAGAAGAAACCTGGAATGCAAAGGAAGATTTCCGGGGACCGGCTGCCAAACCACTGGATGTCTGGGCTCAGTATGCGCAAGTGCTGCTCCAGACCAATGAATTTGCTTTTGTGGATTAAGAAGGATGAACAGAATGATCAATCGTGACCTTTTCCTGACAAGACGTGAAGCGTTAAGACGCTGTGGAATGGGTTTGGGGGCAGTTGCACTTGCTCCACTCTTGCAGGATGCTGGCCATCTGGAAGCTGCTTCCCTTCCCGACAACATCAATCCGTTAGCACCGAAAAGTGCTCCTCTTCCGGCAAAAGCCAAGCGGGTTCTGCATCTGTTTATGAATGGTGGAGCCTCCCATGTTGATACTTTTGACCCCAAGCCATCTCTACAGAAATTTGCAGGGAAGCCGATTCCGATCACGCTGAAAACAGAACGACGTACGGGAGCAGCCTTCCCATCACCATTCAAATTTCAAAAGTTTGGACAGAGCGGCACGGAAGTGAGTGAAATCTTCTCCAATGTCGGGGAATGTGTGGATGATCTCTGCATCATCCGTTCCATGCATACGGAGATTCCGAATCATGAGCCATCCCTCATGATGATGAATTGCGGAGATGTCCGTCAGGTGAGACCCAGCTTTGGGTCATGGATCACCTATGGTCTCGGTTCAGAAAACCAGAATCTTCCGGGATTCATCGTTCTTTGCCCGGATGGTCTACCCACACAGGGAAATCAGAACTGGCGATCTGCATTTTTGCCCGGTGCCTATCAGGCTACTCATATCAATACACGGGAAACGCAGATCGATAAACTGATTGACAATATCCGTAATCAATACACTTCTTCATCAGCTCAGAGAAAACAGCTGGATCTGCTGAATGAGCTGAATCATAGTTATCAGGAACGTCGACAGAATGATGCACTACTGGAAGCACGTATACAGTCTTTTGAACTTGCGTATCGCATGCAGATGGAAGCAGATGATGCTTTCGATCTGACCAAAGAGCCGGAAAGCATTCGCAAGATGTATGGTGAAGGAATCCAGGCAAGACAGATGATGATTGCTCGTCGATTGCTCGAACGAGGTGTACGTTTTGTCCAGGTCTGGCATGGCGCAGGGCAACCCTGGGATTCACATGATGATATTGAGAAGAATCATGGCCGCCTTGCAAGGGAATGTGATCAGCCGATTGCTGCTCTGCTCAAAGACCTGAAGCAGCGCGGAATGCTGGAGGATACTCTGGTGATCTGGGGTGGTGAGTTTGGCCGCACACCTACCGTTGAATTGCCAGATCCCGGTGCCAATTCAGGCATGGTCAATGGACGTGACCATAATCCTTACGGCTTTTCCATGTGGGTTGCTGGCGGCGGCATGAAGAAAGGACTCGTCTACGGAGCAACAGACGAGTTTGGATTTGCAGCAGCTGAAAAGAAAGTTCATGTCCATGATCTTCATGCAACACTGCTGAATCAGCTTGGATTTGATCATGAGAAGTTTACTTATCGGTATGCTGGCCGGGACTTCCGTCTGACGGACGTTCATGGCCATATCGTTCGCGACCTGATCAGTTAATTGGATGGTTCAGTGATCTGGTGGAGCTTGTTGACCGCAAGCTTCCCCAGCTTCTGAGTTTTTCCATTGGGCCAACGAATCTCAACCTGTTTTACTTCTGTGTCCTTCCCCAAACCAAAAAAGAGCCTGCGATCGCTGGCCGACAGATAGCTGCCAGCAGTACTCACCATCTGTATCTGACTCACCCCATTGAGTGAAACTACTTTTACAACAGCCCCAATCGCATCTCTGTTGCTTTTCGTACCTTTCAGGTCCAGTCCCAGCCATTGATTGTTTCCACCGCGATTCTTCAGGATTACGGCTGGCCCATTCAGAGCATTGATAGCTATATCAATGTACCCATCGTTATTGAGGTCACCGAATGCTGCGCCACGGCTCGCCAGAGCTTTACTGAAGATCGATCCACTGTTTCTGGATATATCCGTCAATTTTCCACGGTTATTCTTTAACAGCATAGGAGGCTCAAGATAACGAATATTCGGTTGTGTGAGTTCAATATTGTCCGTCACGTGTCCTTGTGCTACGAACAGATCTTTCCAGCCATCATTATCGAAATCAAAAAACTTTGCTCCCCATCCTGAATGGAGAGAACTCGCCTCACTCAATCCACTTTTTCTGGAAATATATTCGAATGCTGAGCCTGTGTGATGAAACAATGCATAACGTTGATTGGCCAGTGCATTGATGAAGATGTCAGGACGCCCATCATTGTCATAATCTGTGAAATCGATCCCCATACCTGCAAAGGCACGTCCATCATCGTCATACCCTATCCCCAGTTCCAGACCAGCTTCAGTGAATTTGCCTTTATTGTTAAGGAATAGCTGTTGCTGGACAGCATCATTTGCAATCGCAATATCCGGCCAACCATCGTCATTGAAATCGTTGATTGCAACCCCCAGACCTTTGCCCGGATGAATGCCAATTCCGGATGCTTTTGAAATATCGGTAAATGTCCCATTTCCATTGTTCCGAAACAGAAGATGAGTTGTGGGTTGATAATGATCAGGGTGGCAGTAGGAGCGATGCCCTGCTTTCTTTTCCCCGCAGTAGATATCCAGATGGAATCCCCATTCCATATATCTTGCTACGACAAGATCGAGATGCCCATCGCGATCAACGTCAACGAACGCAGCACCAGTTGACCAGCCACTTCCTCTTACTCCCGCTTTTGTGGTGACATCTTCAAAGGTACCGTCACCACGATTGCGATACAGCGTGTTTCCATCCCAACCAGTGACATAAATATCGGGATGCCCATCATTGTCAAAATCAGCGACAGCCACACCCATGCTGTAGCCTTTTCCCTGTAATCCAGCCTTCTCCGTCACATCTGTGAACGTGCCGTCGCTGTTGTTGCGATAAAGTCGATTCCAGTATTCAGAAACTGATTTATCAGGTTGCTGGCCTCTTTTCATCGACTCGGTCAGCCTTGCTCCGTTGACAAAAAAAAGATCCAGGGCACCATCGCCGTTGTAATCCAGCATGGCGACTCCACCCACCATGGTTTCAATCAGATATTTCTGTTTTGTAGGATGGTTTTGATTTCGGAATTTTACTCCCGATTTCTCAGTAATGTCTTCAAATCCGGACTGAGAACTGACCGACAAGCCTGTCAGAAATCCAGCAGCGAGCAACAGGCTGACCTTCATAGCGTCGAAATATCATATAAGATCCGGCACTGTTATTGGTACCAATGCATATCCTGATTCCAGGCAAGAATCTTCTTTTCGTCAGAAGATCCTTGATTTCATTAGTGAATGCCCAGAAATTGAAATGACTGTTCGGGCTTAAAACTGGCAGAGGATTCGCCAGCAAATGTGTTGCGCTGATCTTTCCCCAAATCCAGTTTCATTACTTTCGCAGCAGAGGAAAAGTCGATTTTCTTCAAATCTACCCAAAAGACATTCGGTGTCAGTGCTGATTCGAAGAAATAGAGTTTCCGTTTATGATCCACCACTGTGCGCCATCGGGTGGACGAAATATTTGGCTCATCCGGAGTGGAAAGTCCAAACGGAACAGATACATTTCGGATGACACTAAACACACTGGCCAGAGCGATGGCCGGATCTTCATGCTTTGGGATTGCATTGATATAGAAGAAAGCTCGAGCGAATCTGTCCGCCGCCCGATTTGTACCTGGCAGCATCACTGTCCCGCCAATCTGCTTCCAATATGAGTTGAGAGCAAGCTGTTGATCAAAAACCGGGGAGTTGGTCATCACCTGATACTCACGCTGATGATGAATCACCTGCTTTCCTCCGATATATTCCACAATTGCGCTATCCCCTGTGGCATCAGAAATAGAAAGATGGAGAGTTGCCAGACGATTTTCACCAGGAACATTATCCGTAACGATCGTAAATGGTTCCTCTTTTAAGGAGGCTACAGCTTCTGCCACCGTGGCATAGTTGTCCAGGACATATTGCGCCCAGGCAGCAATCGACAGACCCGGTTTGGAATTTCGTTCGAGCCTGGGATATTCAGACTCCACCAGCCAGAGCAGCTGAGCAGAAAGTCCTGCTTCATTCACTCCATCCGTTGTGGACACATCGTACCCACTGGCGATGACACTTCCATATTTCGATTTCCACTGAATAGAATTTGGACCCACTTCACCAGACCGGGACATGCCTCTGGGAAAAATCCATAGATTTGTTCCAACATCTGACTTCCAGTCCATAGACCGGGCAGTGATGACGTCATTGTTTGCGCCGAGGTAAACAACACGGGTACATCCCAATATGATTTCTGAAGGCAGGCCAGAGATCACGAAAAGAATTAAATTCAATGCGATGCGCATTGGAGATTTCAACATATATCTTCACCTCTATCTTTCTTCAGCAGAGACTACCTCTAATCTTTGAATCAATGCAAACGCTCAATATCACGAAGCATATTGGGTTTCCAGCAGATCAATCTCACGTACCAGCTTCCGCATCAAATCGTCTTCCAGTTGATGAGTTCTTGCCATCTGGAAGTAGGTATTCCGCTCAGCTCGCAAAGCAGCCAACTTCAGCTCTTTCTCGATTCTGTTCATCTGCCTGATCAATTCTTTACTTTCACTCTCAGAAGAACTTCCGTCGATTCTTCGACGATACATTTCCATGAGACGCGTGCCAACTTCTGAGTAGATATTGGCATCACTCCGATTCTGCGCCATATTGTGCTGAGCAGACTCGATAGCATGAATGGCAGCCTCGGCAGCCATTGTACGTGCACTATCTTCTGCCGCAGTATGTATAGCCTCTGGAGGAAGCGTAAGCCCTTTGAGAATACGGGGTAAACCGATGCTTGCCCCAATCAATGACAAAACAATGACTCCAGCAGCAAGAAAAATAGCCAGATCACGCGCGGGAAAGGGAGTTCCATCATTCAAGGCAAGTGGCAAAGTGAGAACGCCAGCCAGAGTAATGGCCCCGCGGACACCAGCCAGTGAAGTTGCTACCGTCAGACGCCAGTTCTGTTCCGGTAAAGATTCCCCTCTTTTGTAAGCTCGAAATATAGTCAATTTCAGCGAAGCCCAGACCCAGAGAAATCGCATAAGGGCCAGGCCAACATTAATTGCAATGACATAAACGGCCAGCCACCACGTATCTTCATGATTCGATTCCTCTACAATATCCACCGCTCGATCAAGCAGATCGGGAAACTGCTCTCCCAGCAGGACAAAGATAGCTCCATTGGCAGCAAACTGCACAGTATCCCAAACAGCTGTTCTCCGAACACGAGTGGTCGCCAAAGACTGCCCCGTTGCTTCCACGTAGCTCATGGTGACTCCAGCAGCAACGGCCGCAAGAATTCCGGAACAGTGGAAGTGCTCTGCAAGCATATAGGCACCAAAAGGAATCAGCAGACTCAGAAGCACTTGAGATCCGGCGTCTTCACCAAAGTTTCTGGTGATAAATGCCTTGATGGAAGTCACAACGGAGGTCACCGCATAGCCGATGATGATTCCTCCGATTGCCAGCCATAGAAATGTCTTGAAAGCCTCAGCTGCTGAAAATGTTCCAGTCAATACAGCCGCAATGGCAAAACGAAGGCAGACCAGCCCCGATGCGTCATTCAGCAGCGATTCGCCTTCAAGGATATGCATCAAACGCTTGGGAATCGGAACTTTTGTCGCAATGGCAGACACAGCAATTGGGTCAGTAGGGGAAACAACGGCAGCCAGCGCAAACGCAACACCCAGTGGCATGGCTGGGATCATCCAGTGAATGAAAAAGCCCATACCCAGAACAGTGAAAATCACAAGACCCAGAGAAAGTTCAAGGATTGTCATATGGTCCTTGAAAAGCCCCTCTTTCGGAATGCGCCATCCATCCAGAAAAAGAAGTGGAGGTAAAAACAGAAGGAAAAACAGTTCAGGATTCAGTGTGACCCCAAAGTCAGTCACTGATCCGATGGCTACTCCCAATGCAATCTGCACCAGAGGCAAGGGGAGCGGCCATGGAATGATTCGCAGGATCGAATCACTCAGGACAACAGCCAATAATAGAAAAAGGACAATGCTTAAAGTCTCCATTGAAGGAATCCTTCCCCCAAGAGAAACAACCGCAAATTTTTGCGCTGTAACAGGCTAATTTTCTGGATGAACAATTTTACATTTTAATCATGTTCATCTGAAATCTAATCACCCAGTTCATTTAAAAGTCCAGCCAATGTTGTCATAAACAGGTCGTCGGTTGATCCATCCGGATCAGCAGCATCCGGTTGTGCAGCCATGATTGTTGTATCTGATGGTCCAGGCCAGAGAGGCTGAATTCTTCCCAATCCGCCCTGTGCCAGCCAGTCTGAAACCAGAGCAAACGCAGATAACGGACGCCCCAGACGAATCCAGTCACCTGAAACCTGCTCAGACACAATCGGAGCAGGAACGTTCATCTTGGCAGCCATCAGACGTCGCCGATATTCACGAACTTTTCTGGAATAACCGTCCTGAAATTCGCGATCAAAGGAGGCAATGGAAACACTACCGTCAAATGTCATCCCTCTGCGACGGAAATGTGCTGTTCCGACAAGAGACCAGACGTCATCGACAATCACAGAAGTGGTACGAATATAGGCCGGACGTCCCGGAAATCCTACTGGATGGAAAACAGCTACACGGTCAGAAGCAGCAGACTGCAGCATACTGACTGCTTCACTCCGGGCATTATAGTGATACCGCGAAAAGGCCTTAAAATTCGCTGCATAATCACTGAGTCGCGGAGTACAGATGATCACATGAAGATTGGGATGTGCCCGCATCCTCTCTGCTATTACATTGACCAGATCAACTTCAAAGTTCCTTGCCGGAGTTTGTGGGCGGGCCGTGGGAGCAAACTGTGGAGACTCGATATAAATCAGTTCCCTGGCCTCAGAAAGTGCCCGAAGTAATGACCATTGAGCATCCCGTAATCCTTGCTTGGCAATAAAGAACTCTCTACGAATCTCCCGCTGAATCCGCGCTTCATTCTGAATGGTAAATGTGGGTGCACTCAACCCCAGATGGCTGGCTACATCATTCAGCATCTGCTGCACCGTCAGCCCTTCCACCGGAGTATCGAACATGCTCAGCGTGGAAGTCTCACATCCTTTGGCTACAGTACGCAATAAAGCGCCCACTCCGGTTTCAGTGGTGTTCGCAGAATCATCCGGAGAATTGAAGTTGTTTCCAGCAGTTCCTACAACCCACCCTGGCTGGAGGCTGTCTGTCGTCGGCCATGGAATCATGGGCTGAACTCGCCGTGCCGTCGCCATGGCGACATCATAGGCGAGCGCTCCACTCACATGGACACCCGGAGCATGCACATCCGGACCGGCAGGATTACCAGGATTCCCTTGCGCATGCTGCGCTGAACGCGACTCAGGAATCCATCGTGCTCCCGTCACAACAGCATCCCAGAGAAGTGTATTCGCCGGAGCAGGTGTTCCAGGACCAGTTGTACCCGTTACGATCATTGTTTCGAATCGAGCCTGAGTGGGAAGCCGCGGTGCCTGCCGTGGTGATGTTTCTGCAGCAAGGCTAAGTGCAAGATCTACCGGATTTGAGATGGATGGAGTGCTCGGTTCTGGTGGCATGGCAATGCCGAACAAAGGAGAAGGTCCGATTCCCAGCGTCTGGTCCAGCATAGGAGTTAGAGGACTTGCTCCACTAAAGACAGATGATGGGGGAGTTGCTGGTCCATTTGAAACATCTACTCTTTGCGCACCATATAGTCTTCGGTTGCCTGCACGCGGGGTAATGACCAGGTCAAATGTCAGAGAGGGAGATGATGGTCTTGCTCCACCAGAAACAATTCGGAATGGATTGGGAAGAAGAACTTCCACCGTGGCCCCTTTGGCTATTGCCGCTCCACCATCTCCGCGAACGAATGATGGCTCTTCCGTGATCGCAGGGATCGCAACAAATTCACTGGGATAAATTCTGACATGCGCTTCTTCCGGAACAACTCCTGAAAGAGTTACAACAACATCATTCGAAGGTGCTGCCACAAATGCTGCTGTCATGCTACCGGAAGGAATCGAGTTAGGAACTGTATCCACTGCTGTTCCGGTAACAGCGGGAAAAGCAGGCCAATGAGCATTGTCACCGATAGTCGATGGAACAAGCATGTTCCGATCAAACTGCTGAGACACTGCCATAATCATGCTCTGATTTGGACGTTGCAGCACACGCACAGATTCTGCAAGAGTATCCAGCCCATCGGCCAGGTAATCAATATCCACCTGGTCTCGTACTTCGGGAAGTAATGATGACGGAATTCTCTCGTCATCTTTCTGGATACCCAGAACAGTTGAACCAGTTCGGTTCCCCAGAATTGCCCATCGAATATCCGCTGCACAGACACGGAAAAATTTTCGGCTTAAAGTGACACCTGACGGCAGATCCGGTGGTGTCAAAGCAGTTCTGCTCATGGTTCCATTGGTTGCCCAACCCCAACGCAGACGACGCTGATTCTCAGCATCGTCATCTGCATGAGCCTGGACACGCTCCCCAGCACCCAACTCAACCAATGAAGTGCCCGGAATATCGCCCATTGAAGTTCCACCACTATTGGCACGAATCAATCGCGCAGAGGAAGTAACAGACTGGAAATTCCCTCCATGAGGATTCACAACATGAACCAGTGTGGATGTAGCAATTTGAGAAATCGTCCTGACTCCTCCGGCATCCGTTACAGAACCAGCTACTGCATTCGGCTTTAGCCCAGGCAACCACGTCAGTAATGCATCGAAGAGAGAAGCTACATAGATGGGATCAACAATCAGCCCGCGGCTGTCGTGAAACGATATTGAACCAGTCACAGGTAAAGCCGTATTCGGTTCAAAGAACTGGTCCGTCTGAAAGAACTCTCCTTCATGGATCAGCATGGACCATGGAACGGGATAAATCAGAGCACTGCCCGATGGATTGGAGAATCGTACGGACATCAGACGTTCCAATCGCAGAATAGCCTGTGGATGTAAGCGGTATACTGCACCTGCTTTCAGAATCGGCTGCCCATCCGCACCTGTAAATTGGGCGACACTGGTTCCTCGAGCAAGCTGGAGTGTTACTTTATCCCCTGAAGAGAAGGATTCTTTTTTTGTTCCGTCAAATCCTCTTGTCACTGTCAGCACATCGCCACTACGGGCAGTACAGGCTACAGTTTCTCTTTTCGTTCCGCTTTCATTGGAAAGGGTAAGAATTACGGAGCCCGTTGTCGGAGCTGGAAACGAATTGCCTTCATTATCCTGAACTGTCAAGGTGACATCATCAGCATTGATATTCTGCTTGAGAGTTGAAGATGCCGGGGCAAATACACCGCTCAACAATCCTCGAAACGGTGCCTGAAGAGAACCCGCGATCGTGAGTCTGAGTGTTGCACTGTCATAGCTGACAGATGAGCCAGACCATTGCGGACTCAATGCCAGAGTCGTCAGTCCCAGTGTATTGATTCCGTCATCACGCAAGACAGACGCAGCAGCGTCCGGTGTCAGTGTATAGATAGGAAACGTGGCCATTTCGATTTACCCCACCACCTCTGTATGCTCATCAAATCTTCCATCCGGCGAAGTCAGCCGCACAACAAACCGCTGAGCAGAAGATCGAACAAATGCATAGTAGACATTCCTTGCGGTTCTATTCACAACTCTCCGGACCAGAAGCGGCTCAGATCCAGCGGGAGGAATCGTATCCGTATCTGAAGGTATATCCGGTACAGCCAGTTCTACAGTCGTACTTCGCAGAAGCTGCGGGATGTCGATCTTTCCAGGGATATCAAGCCTCCCTGGAATATCAATCTTTTCAGGAATAGTGATCTTTCCCGGAATATCGATTTTGGGAATTTCAATTTTACCGGGAATATTCAGTTTGCTTGGGATATTGATCTTCCCTGGAAGATTTACTGTTTCAGTTTTCTTTACTGAATCTGGTAATTGAATTGATCCCCTGCCCGGAACATTGATGACTGGCGGAATAGGCTGCGGAGTCGGTAAGGGTACAGGAACTGGAATCGGCGTGAGCTGTAATCCGGGCCGATAAGCAGTGACTTTCAGCACATATGGTGCTGGATCTTCCATTTCCACCAGTGCATTGCATTGGAATACCAGCAAGGTACCGGATGGCAGGGTCAGTTTTTGAACAACAAAATTGCTCAGTTGAGGAGGAGGCAGAAGTGCCCCTGATTCAACACGGACTACTCTTTCACTCATTCTTCCGAGCGGGTCTGTAATCTGAATCATGACGTTCAGCGCATCATTTACAGAAGCTCGACGAATATACGCTGAATACTTTCTCGGAGCAGGTGCAGTGGGATTCTGCAACCAGACACCAGATCCTGAACCCGGTTTGGATACAGGAAGAGCATCCATATTGCTGGTGAGGTCAATCAATGGAACTGCGTTCCCGGCGCCAACCACTGTGGCCTGAACCTTTAAAGAGTGATACCCAAGTGGGGTTTTGCGGATAGGAGCAGCACTGGTCCATTCCAGAAGTACATCAGCAGTACTTCCCCCGGATGGCCACGAAACTGTCACTGGAGAAAGATCAGGGGGAGTCGAGGGTGGAATCACTACTGAAACAGCAGAGCTTTCCAATGAACGTCCGGGGAGGTAGCCGCGCAATGGATCGGCAGTTGACCATGCAGTGGCTCGATACCAGACTCTTTTCCATGAACCGTTCGGCGAATCAACACCTGCAACCGTGCGGATATTTGACCCCAGAGAATCCGTCTGCTGTTCAACATTCCATCCACCACCGCTGCCCGTAATAGTCGAAATAGGAGGCCCCATGGTGTCAAGTTCCTTTGCAGCATCATCCACACGAACACGATGAAGCTGGATCTTGTGAACGCGAGGTCCTGGCCGGGTGCCGATCTGGATTCTCGCCCGGTGTACAGGAGGATTGACGGAGCGATCCACTACCGGAACCACTTCAATCGTTGGAGGTGCTGGTTTCATGACAAGAGGCGCAGCAATTGCCTGGAGTGCTTCTGCCGGTTCAGCACCCGAAGGCCAGTCTGATTCCACTTGACCCGCACTGATTCCAATCACAATGAAAATGTGAATCGAAGTCGAACCACGAGGAAGTGTAATGTCACTACTGGTTCCCTTGATGGGTTTGTCGTTGCGTCTGGTAAATTCTCTGCGAGAAGGATTCGTATTAAAGAGATTCTTGATCTCAGTCAGACGTTCACTCAGCGTTTTTTCCGGAGCAGGTTCTTTTCTGCCATTGGCCAGCAAGATCTTCGTCTCAGTTGATTCATAGATGAAATATCCGGCTGTATTGCTTCCATGGGAGTTCCATGTCAATCGCGCATGACACTCGCCCGCTGAATCTGGCAGAGATGCCAGAGTCACGATATCGGGAACCATAATAGGGGGACGAGGATCGGAAGCATCAATAATACTGGGTTGTTGTGACCAGCTTCCCGTGCGCTTGGGAAGAATTCTCTCCTGTCCTAAAGCCCATAGCGCAAAACCAATGTGACCAGTACTCGCAAAGTCGAGATAGAGATCATTCAGGATTACACGATACCTGCGCGCTTCAGCTCCTTGTGCCGCACCATTGGCAACAATTCTTTCCCCGTCTTCAGAAAGGAGCTGAAAGGAAGCTCCAGGAGCAGAAGGAATGTCGCCGGTAAAAGTGATATCCAGCGACGTTCCTGTGTGTGCAAGTGTCCGTTCCAGAACAGAAGGAGGTGTATTGACGGGAGGTGGCGCGCCACGATGTGCCGTTGCATAAAGGCGTCCGACAAACCGGATTGTCTCTGGTCTACGAATACTCCAGTCCCATAGAAACTCAATTGTGAGTTTTGTCCTGCAAAGTGACGTCTGTGGGGCAACAGGCAGAGCAGGTGTCAAAGTGGCACCGACAATCCTGACCTGATCCACAGGAGGCTGAACGGCAGTGGTATTGGCTACAGACCACGCGCTCCATTGGCCATAGATGTCCTGATGGGCAACTCCATACCTTAGGGAAGTATTCCCCGGATTTGCGGGAATGGGTAGTTCCCGATCCACATCACTGATGCGGTTCCAGTCCTCAGGAGGAGGATTGGGAATGGCATTATTGATCACACCTGGAAGGTATCCACCACTATCCCTTTTATCCATCAGCGCCTGGACGCCAGCAGCAGGAGAAATACGAGATCGCATGAATGCATAAGTCCGTGGCCTGATCAGTTCCAGATTGACGGGCCTGTCCCATGAAGTATGGATGGAGCATCTCCAGTTCTGGTCTGATGCAACTGGCCGGAGATTCCCCATGACTTCGGATTTCAGATTGACAGGAACTGGTGGAGCAATTGCCTGTGAAGGTTTCGGAACAATCGCCGCCATCTCATATGGTTCAGATCGTCCATCCAGCCCTCTCTCCCACCGGGCAGTCACCATGAAGTCATAGTTCATGCCATCAGATCCAGCCATAGCATGCGTATAAACCTGGTCCCGGATACCTCCAATGGGGTACGCAGTTCCAAAACCCAAAGCAAGCGACAGCCAAGGATCAACGCTTCCCGCCATCAGAGTAGAAGCCAGAGGGGATACATATGAAGTTGATTGAGAATCCGGCATCTGCTGCCCCGTGCTGTTTTCCAGTGGTGGCATATTCACCGGTACCTTCACTGCATACTGTTGATCGGGTGGATAAGAGGCAATGATATTTCGCAGGTAATCCACAGATTCCCGCTGCGCATCTTCCTTCACCAGTTTCTCAATATCCGGTGGTGTCCAGGCAGGAACTGTTTCACCAGTTGGAAGATAGGGTTGCCACCCTATTTCCGGTGCACCTCGCAACACCCTTTCCATTGCTGCCTTCTCTGGAGATGTCAGGGCACTCACCAGCCCCTGCTCCATTCCATAGTTTTGTACGCCTTGCCAGGAAGGCCATGGCACTGGAAGACCAACGTATTCCAGTTTGTTCCAGCCTGCATAAGCGGACAGATCATCGGCAGGAATTCCTTCAATGCCGGTAATCACAACATAAGGGCTCACCAACAAACCATCAATTGCAGAGGCATTGATGACAATGACAGTATTCCCAGGTGTCACACTGGTGATGCCTGTCATATTGAGCAAACTTGGTGAGCCTGCCCATGCCATGATGGTGCCGGAAGAAGTTGCAGTCACCTGGATGGCAACTTTTGACATCGTTGCTTCAGGCCACTCTACAACCAGTGCTCCACCCAGGTAGGACTGGACATGCATTGTGTAATTGAGCTTGATGCCTTTATAGTTCTGTTGGCGATACCAGACAAGAAATGGCTCTGTTGGCATTCCAACTTCCCTGTGAAGCATCCATCGCAACTGGAGGGAGTATCTGTTTTTTCCCTGGTAATCGATCTTGAGCCGACGAGCTGACACCGCCCAGTCGATAATGGCCCCTTCAGCCTTGAATTTTTCAGGATTAACAACGTAAGCCATTATTCAGCTTCCTCCTCCCACGGTGCACGGTTCAGAATCAGATCAGCGATCGTGACATATTGATCCACTGCTCCGGGACCATCCAGGTACGGCTCTTTCTGGGCAATCTTCTTCAATGCCAGCTTCAGTTTCTTTCCACGGGAGTTAGGTTTCAGAGATATCAACGCCCGCTGTCCACCCGGAGCTGCAATGATCTTGTCGATAATGTTGTCTCCACCCGATTGCTCAGATGGTTGTAGCCATGGAACCGATACCATCTCATATCGTTTGTTTCCATTGGCAGTCTCTCCGGAAACTTCTCGTGGCAACTGACGGCTGCGCCACAGTGGTTCTGAAGAATCAACAATCACTGCTGCTGGCTGGGGTGTTCCGCCCACAGTTTCCCAATACACGACCAGTCTTGGCTGATCAGGCAATTCTGGTGGCTCCAGACCCGCGTTGATAAAGTCGGTATCCAGTTCGCTGCCTTCCGGCTTACGGCTGGCATACTTGTTTGCAATTGCCTGGAGTGCACCTGTATTCACTGCTCGGTGTTTCACTCGGGCAATAAAGAAAGACTCAGCAAAAGTATCCAGTGTGCGGAATGCTCCCGTGCTGAATGAACGCCGCCAGATGGAAACGCCTGCCGTCCCTTCCGGTGCACTCTTGTCCACCATCTCTACATCCAGCACATAGTCTGTATACAGATCCAGTGGAATCGGGATGTCCACTCTTGAGTGACGAATCCGCGACCCAGAGGTAGGTACACAGGAACCATCAAGCACCTTTTCCAGCGTTTCTTCAAACGGATCAAGCACGCTCTTTGCAACCGGCTGGACCGTCATCTGATTCAACAGGAACGGATGCGGTACCGCAGCCGTCGATGGTGGCGGATGATATGAGGACGCCTTCAACCTCACCTGCAGACGCTTGCCATAAGTGTCATACAGACGAAGAACATTGTTCGTCGAGAAGACAATCTGAATAGCACCCAGTCCGAAGAAATGTTTCTCACCATCCTCTGGTGTACTGGCAAGAATCCAGGGATCCAGACGAGCGGGAGGGTTGGGATCAGTCCGGAACCAGAAGGTCTGTGTCTGGTTCGTGATATTTTTCTGATCTTTTGGAACACCACCACCTGGAGGACGTCTCTCCCGATAAACATCCCAGCTCACTGTTACCGAGTAAGTTGTATTCTTTTGCAGAAGAGCATAGTCACCGGTGTCCACCGTCAGCACTGTTCCAGCAGTTCCCTGCTTCTTGGTCTGTTCTGAAGTTTCGTAATCGTAACGAAGGACTTCTTCCATGCGAGTTGCTTCGATAGCAGCCACATAGAATGCACGACGCCCGATCTTCTTCTCCACATCGGGATCAATATCCTTCAGGCCAATCTGGATATGGTCTGCATCTTTTCCGGATTTGATGGTTACCAGAACCTGAATATAACCAAGCTCCTGCATGTGGATTGCATGCTGTACCAGCCTGTAGAGATCCGGCAGCCAGTCACCGTTGGTATCCATCCATCGGGCTGGATAGACATTCGTGGCAGACACGGTATCTGCCGGGTTGACTGAATGAGCGTCCAGCATGTTCTCATCCTTGTCCATCACAGCTACCAGAAGATTTCCACTGGCCAGGACATCCCTTGAGACAAACATATAGAAGGTTGCATATTCCACAGCATCCGTATGGAATGAAACAGCATTCACCAGAGGACCTGGCTTGAATTTACGTCCTTCCAGCCTGTTCAGAATGTTCTTTTGACGTTCATTTCGTGGACCATGCCGATACAGCCAGATGTCGTCATAGACAGGTGAAGCGAGTACTCTGCTCTGGCAGTTGCGCTGGTTGTTTGTGGCTGCTGTATCAGTTTTTGAATTTCCGTAAGTAACAGACTGATACATCGCACGGGTGACAGCAGCCCCACTATTGATTTCTTTTACAAGTTCAATAGCATCCAGTGTTTTGGGAAGGACCCTGTCTACAAACTTTATTCCACGTGCAGAATCAATCACCGGAAGCTTCTGAAGAAGATCCTTGTTCAGTTTGATCTCCGGAGTGTATATTCCAGGATTCGTAATCACCGTTCCTGGATTATTCGGCCGGGTTGTGCCAGTATCATTCGGCTTCTTGGGGTCCCGGTCGGGCATACAAATCACTGCTCGGCCTTCCACCTGCGCAGGCACCACACTCCGCATCTGGTCCAGTTTGTGATCACCAGAACGCCACCGTTCATTCACTCTCAACTTAAGGTTTGTCGGGGTATTCCTGATCGTTCCAGAAGGATCCGGCCACGCCGATCCATCCAGATTCCAGCCAAACTGGGAAGTTCCGATGTTCTCTTCCAGGAATGTCCAGAATACTGGAGTGGGGGGAGCAGCAGGTTTACAGATAGTTCCCCATGTTTCAGTAATAGTCTGTTCCAGGAACTTATTCGATTCAATTGCTTTCGGCGTGGGCTCGGGAATCCAGCTCAACAATGCCAGTTGAGCTTCCATTGCCTTTTCTCCGGACTTCGGCTTCCACCATGTTGCAGGAGTTCCACCCTCACTGAGGGTGCCGGAGAGTTCCACACTCTTCAATGTGTATTTGAGGAAGACATCTCCACGCTGGACCCAACCACCAGAAGGAGCTTCCGGTGTTCCGCCAAGATTCTGCCCTTTAAACTTCACTCCGTCCGAAAGAGGAGGAGCAGACATCATGACAACAGGGATTGTATCGATGGGAACCACCGGCAGATCGCCGGGGGCACTGCTGCCTTCCTTTCCATCGCCAATGCCACCATCAATCGGCCGGTCAGTTCCTGTACCTACAACAAGAGCGGGTGAACGGCTGATCAGCTTCAGACCTTTACCGAGTTTCGGCGGATCAGGAAGAGGAACAGAGTTAGCTCCAATCGCGAAATCAACACAACCGGAGATTGTGAAGAACAGGAATTCCACTTCTCCACAGATTTCACCGGAGATTCTTGAGATTTCATTTCCAGCTGCGTCTTCGCCCATGTCCACAGTGAGTGAAGCCCGAACACTCAAACTGATGATGAAGAGTTTCAGCTTTCCACGGACATACAAGATTCCAGCAAACCGGAACGGATCAAATCCAACAATGGCATCAAATCCGGCTGCGAGTTCTGCATACAGATTGATGGACTTTCTTCCCCAGATAAAAGAGACGTGAAGTCCGGTTGCGATGGAGAATCCGGTAACAGCAGGGAGCCCTGTAATTCCGGAGATACCATTTCCGGAAAGCATCAGATATCCACTGCCCTGGAATACTGTCAGGATGTCTGCATGGATCTGATCTTTGTACTGCCCCAGATATAGATGCCAGTCTTTTACATCATTGAAATTGAAAAATGCTTCAACTGGAATTCGCAGCTTAATGAGAGATTCAACCTTAAATTCTGCGGAAATTCCGATGGTCAGTGTTCCCCGCCCCATGTCGAGGTCGATCACGGCAAATAGCAGACCTTCAGCCTCACCGCCCAGACTGGGCATCATAGTGAGAAGGTTCGCTTTCATCATCAGAAGCAACCGGGGACCCGGTAACTCCAGAAGGATCATTCCCTTCAGGTTGAAGATGGTGCTGGACCCCATGGTGCCGAGAATGGCTCCCACACCAAAGGCCCAGTTATTAACCTTTCCTTCCCAGAAATCAATTCTGGTGGGATCTCCGCCGGTAGCCTTCAGCCAGGCCAGTGCTGGGGCCTGATGTCCGGCCGGGATGCTGCCTTCATTGCGAGCATAGTGCATCGCAAATAACCCCATGAATCCGTAGATTCCCAGACCGGACCCTCCCAACGGGATTGCTACAGGGAATTCGACATACAGAGTGACAATGACACCTGTCGCCGGGCCGCCTTCTGCAGCGGAAATCTGCTTGACACCAATTCCGGCAGCAATACGAACAGATACGGGAACAATCGTAATATCGATCTGCCCCTTGACTTCTGTTTCACTCAGTTCAAGATAACCCCGTCCCTTAATTGCTCCAGGGATATCAATGCCTGCGCCGAAAGCCGTCAGTTCAACACTGAATGGACTATCCAGTCGTGCACGTACCCGGGCACGTTCAATGGAGATAACCCCCAGATCGATTGAAAATCCAAGATCGACCTCAATGAGCATCGGATTGTTGCGGGCAATCCGGGCACCCAGAATCTGAAGAATCTGTCCGAGCGGATCAGCAACGGTAATCGCACCCGGTTTCGATACATCAATGGAATATCCCTTTGAAGAATCAAACATCGGGCGGAACTGGAACTTCGACTGTCCAGGAGGTGTCCCGAACATGATGCCAATTGCCTTGTAGCGGACCGTCAGTGGAGCATCTCTGGCAATCTTGATGAGGCCCAGGAAATCGGCTGAGATCGCAGTCTCGATATCGAACAGAAGCGTGGTTGACCACTCACCCTGTGCATTTGCTGTGACACAGATTTCACCGCCATACCAGATGATTCGTTCTGTACGGATCCAGCCCAGCCCGGCAATTGCGGCACAGGCACCAAACCCGACCGCAGAAATTGCCAACTGGGCAATTGCTCCATCATTGGCAACCGCTCCCGCGCCTTCCGCAATCAGCGGCAGGAATACACAAGATGTTCCAAAGAAGTCCAGCCCGAAGTTTTTCGGACCGGGATCTGGTGGCTGATTGGGTCGAGTTCCCAGAAGTGCCAATCCATCTCTGTCGGCTGGATCAGCGCCGAAGTATCCGGTGACAGTTACCGTATCGGTTGCGTCATCAATCTGGACAACAATCCGGATATCAATCAGTCCATCTGCAGGATTCTGGCTGCCAAGACCTTCCCAGTCCGGCATGGATGTTCCCGGACCAGCACCTTCCCTTAGCCTGTTTTCCGCAGCTGTCTGGTAATCGAAACGGCCGAAAACTTCACAGGCAACAAACTGATTGCGAACAATTCGGACTTTTGCACCCAAACGATGGAACCATGAAGGAGGTTCCGGCCGTTCTGGTTCAGGATCAACCACAGGAATCGGAACAGGAACAGGTGGCTGCTCGACCGTCCGGCGGGAAACCACGCCCTCTGTGATGGTTCCGGCACCGGGAGAAGGACTCCATGATGCCTTTGCTTTCCACCACTCACGACGCGTTGCCAGTGATGTCCCCTGACTGGTCCAGTTGGACATATCAGCCACAGGTGCTGGCGTGAACTGAAAGTTCTTCCCCGCAAGTTCGGGAGAATCACGTACCAGCTTTTCAAACATGGCCTTCAGGCCATCAGCTCTGCGCTGTGACAGAGCAGTGTTGTAAGTTCGGGACTGGGTTGTATCCGGTCCTTCAAAACTGGCATAACCCTTGATCGTGATGTTGGTATTGTTGGGAACGTTTACCAGAACACCTCTTAAAGCGCTGAGTGAGTCCGTACCACTGGACCAGACACTATTCGTGCCTTCATCAGGTGCCGACTGAGTGCGGGAATTGGCAGGATTGGTGGCATAGTTCACACCATCCGAGGGCTTTGGATGATCAAAGCGATAGAACGCTTCAAAAGATCCGACAGCAGGTGCTCCCGGAAGTTCTGCACGGACATTGACACTGGCTCCCGGAGCAACATCCACCACAACAGTGGCACTGTTTCCAGTGGGTGATCCGTTGACCGTCCATGTTGCAGAACCAGAGCGGTCCAACCCGATGGTTGCTGTGGTGGCTGTCTCATTCACCAGTCGCAATCGAGGCGCACTGACGGTAACTCCCCCTTGTGTCACTGATGTTGTTCGAAGATCTACCGGAGGATTCTGGGCTGGTTGCGGTTGGGAGCCAGCGGGCGGTAGTGCCGCTGTCGCCTGTCGTGTGGCACGGATTCGGAGTGTCTTGTTCTTGGGAGTCGGGCTGGTATCGTTTGCCTGAATCTCAATGATCACTTCTGTCCTGGAGCTGAGATCGATATCATGCTCCCGGCCAGGTTGAGTTGAACCACTTCCGATCTTGGCTGAAGTGGTAATGGGCACACGACCACCCTGCACATCAATGGTCATGCGGGTCAGAGCCGGAAGCTGGACAGTGGCTTCCTCCGATCCTTCAGCTTGTGTGATGCTGTAGCCTCTTCCCGTCTGGTCGTAAAAGCGGGCACTCAGTTCCAGTTCGCCATCGCCCTGATTGATCAGCTGAAGCTCAAAATCTCCGGTGATACCGCCCGATTCCTGTCCAAATCCGATCAGAAGATTCCGGACACCACCATCAACGGCCAGATCACGAGCACCATTCGGTGCCACAAACAGACGGATCTCCGGCAGATAGAGACCTTTCCAGTTCTCGTCGTACCCAAACTGTTCCAGAATGGCCGGGGGCGTAAATCCGTCAGACAGATCAAGGATCGCAGACCGGAAACCAAATCCAACAACGTTGGATGATCCAACAAAGGCATACGGCGGATCCATCGTGATCAGCTCTGCAACGGCAAGATCACCGGGATCATCCAGACCCGAGGCCCCAGCAGAGAGCAGCGTCCCGGTAAGAGGATCACCCACAGCAGACCCCTGGGAGAGCCTCATCTTGATCTTGGGCAGAGTAATTTTCACCTGCTCATTCTGCGGATCAGGAACAAGGATGCCATCCGGCTCCCGCTTAGCGCCTCTCAGAAAAGGTGGACGCAGCACGATGGAAGTCAGCAGGAAATCCAGTGTGAATTCCGTATTCGGATAATCCGAAGGAGGAGCATCTGTGGGAATGAAATCGTACTGATTAAAAATGGCCGCGGTAGTGGCGAATGCTGCATCGCTGCCAATTGAACTCACCGCCTGATTAATGATGGCGGATGCCACACGCGGAACGGTGAGCTGGAACTCCAGTTTTGAATCCCGGATGTCGATCCATGGGTCACGCCGGGCAGGATCATTCAGGGGATGACCCTCTGTATTGTCTGCATCCACTCCCATCACCATACGGCTGGGATCAAAATAGGGACGCACACCACCCATGAACCGAACCACTCCACGGATGACCACACCTTCGCCGCTGATGGAAACTTCGTGCTGGGTAACCGCAAGTACAGCCAGAGCCGGATGCCAGACACCAAAACCCGCTCCTCTGAGAACATAGGGAGTAATCAGATCAATCAGGGATAAATCCGGCACAATTCGAGCTCCTTGAACTGGTTATGGCACTCAGAATTATTCTGAAAGATCGAAAAATTTCCTGGTTATTCCGACGACATGGTTAAATCTGAGCCCCCAAAAGCAGCTCTACAAGGAATTTTCTGACTGTACCCTAAACAGCATAAATTTGTACTTGCTCATGCAACTTAGCGCTTCCTTTTGATCCACGTCAAGGAAAATATGAAGAAATCACGCTTATTTATCGAATGTTAATTATCGGAATATTTGATTGATTTTTCCTCATTTCTAATTGATCCATTCCGATTGGCAGCAATACCGGAAAGCCAGACTGGATAACTGATTCTCTCCGTTGTAGGCTAGGTTCAATACCGCCGGGCCAGAGAATGTAAGTGGTTTCCCACTGGATAAACAGGTTCGGTTGGGAGGATTACAACTCAGTGCCTCAGAATGCCCAAAAAGAAATATTCGATGCTGTTGTTGTCGGCTCCGGTGCCGGCGGCGGGACAGCTGTTCAGGTTTTGATTGCGAAGGGCATGAAGGTCGCGCTTCTTGAAGCCGGCCCCATGCTTGATGTCAAAACAGAATTCAAGGAACACAAGTGGCCGTATGATTACGACCATCGCGGCGCAGAAGAAGGTGGTGCCGCGTACTTTGGAAAAGGAAAACCGTTCGGTTTCTTTTCCACCACCAGCGGCGGATGGGAACTGGAAGGCGAACCCTATACGGTAGGTGAAGGCAGCCAGTTTCAGTGGTTCCGTTCGCGCATCGTCGGTGGACGGACAAACCATTACGGCCGCATGTCCTTCCGCTTCGCCGAATACGACTTCAAACCATATGACAAGGATGGCCTGGGCTTCAACTGGCCCATCTCTTATCAGGACATTGCTCCCTATTACGACAAGGCCGAGGAGTTCATCGGCGTCTGCGGAACACAGGAAAACGTCCCGTCCTGCCCGGATGGCAAGTTCCATACTGCGCCTCCCCCAAAAGTCCATGAAACGCTGGTCAAGAAGGCCTGCGACAAGCTGGGCATCATCTGTATTGCCAACCGGCGAGCCATCATCACCAAGCCGTTGAACGGGCGTGCTCCCTGTCATTACTGTGGCCAGTGTGGTCGTGGATGCCAGACCGCATCAGCTTACAGCTCATCTCAGGTTCAGATCTTCCCTGCCATGAAAACAGGACGACTCAAAGTGATGGACATGGCGATGGCACGCGAAGTCCTGACGGATAAGATGGGCAAGGCGACAGGTGTTCTTTACATTGATAAAAGAACAAGATCCGAGAAGGTAGTTCATGGAAAGGTTGTCATCCTGGCGGCCAGTGCCTGTGAATCTACACGCATCCTGCTGAACACCAAAACCCGTGATTTCCCCAACGGACTGGGTAACACTTCCGGACTTCTGGGACGTTACTTGATGGATACCGTGGGATTCGGCCTTTCTGGCCATGTCCCAGCTCTGGAAGGGATGCCCAAGTACGACACGGAAGGCTACGGTGGCGCACATCTCTTCATGCCCTGGTGGCTGTGGGACAAGCACAATACCCTCGACTTCCCCCGTGGCTATCACATTGAGATTGGTGGCGGCTATGGCATGCCCGGCGTCGGCTCCTATCATGGCGCTGCCCGTCGGCATGGCTATGGAGCGGACATGAAGAAGAAGATTCGCGACGGCTACGGAACCACCATCGGTTTTGCCGGACGTGGCGAAATGATTCCGAATATCCATTCATATTGCGAACTGGACCCCACTGTCGTCGATAAATGGGGCATTCCTGTTCTGCGTTTTCACTTCAAGTGGACCGATTACGAATGGAAACAGGCCCGGCACATGGAAAAAACTTTTGCCGACATCATCACCTCAATGGGTGGACGCGTATCCGGCCTGAGTGCAGCACAAAGAGAGGCAGACGGAATTTCTGTTCCCGGAACCATCATCCATGAGGTGGGTGGAGCCCGTATGGGTACAACCGCGAAAAACTCAGTCCTGAACGGCTATTGCCAGATGCACGATGTCAAAAATGTCTTTGTCATGGATGGAGCCAGCTTTGTTTCCAACCCTGACAAGAACCCCACACTCACCATTAACGCTCTTGCATGGCGCGCATGTGATTATCTGTCCGAAGAAATGAGGAAAGGCAATGTCTGATTTTATTCCCGTTGAGCACATTGATCGCCGCTCCATCATTCGTGGCATTGCACTGGCTCTCACCTCGCTGGGAACACTCGATCTGGAAGCAGCCCAGCATGTCCACGATGCCAATTCCAGGGAAAAGGCAAAGGGCCCTTACAAGGTAAAGGAATTCACTGCCGCGGAGTTCAAAACACTGGGACGACTGGCAGAACTGATCGTCCCCAAAGATAATGTTTCCGGAAGTGCTCTGGACGCAGGAGCTCCGGAATTCATTGATCTACTTTCCAGCCAGAATGAGCGCCTGGCAGATATCTTCCACGGAGGTCTGGCCTGGCTGGACGCCGAGATGCGTAAGCGTCATGAAGTGATCTTTGTAGACGCCACAGCAGCCCAACAGCTGGAAATGCTGGACACGCTGGTATCTGCAGAGCGGGAAGAAGCTCTGCGCAGGAGCGAGGAACTGGTCTACCGGAAGTCAGAAAACTATAAAGACTTCAGCGGATATACAGTTCACCGTGCCAATGAACTGGGTCCTGGAATCTTTTTCTTTGACTGGGTCCGGAAGATGACAGTTGATGCGTTTTATACCAGTCCGATTGGAGTCAAAGATCTGGGTTTCCCCGGCAACAAGGCTTACAGCAAGTATGTCGTGCCGCAGGAATCCATGGACTACGCACTCAGGCGCAGTCCGTTTGCCCAGGGGTAATTAAATGGAGAAGTCTTCGAGGAAGATCCGGGCATCCCGGAGATTCACGAAGACTTCATCCTTCAATTGGATAGCCAGTTCTCTATAACGATCATGGGTAAGTTCCACCGTTACCTCTTCACTGGTTTCTGTCAGCAGTTGCACACGCACAACAGAACCAGCTGCCTGCACTCTTTCCACATGAGCACGAATGGCGGAGGCGGAATGCGGTTCACGATGGATTTCCAGTTGATGGGGTCGGACGAAGATCTGTGCGGATTGTCCGTCCGGGCCTTCGATCGCTGAACCTTCCAGCGCAATCTTTCCGATAAACGCTTTTCCACCTTCCACCCGTCCACGGAACAGATTCACGTTCCCCAGAAAATCGGCAACGAAGGGCGACGCAGGATGCTCAAAGACCTCTGTCGGCGTGCCGATCTGCTCGATCTTTGCATGATTCATCACCACAATCCGGTCTGCGACTTCGAGAGCTTCATCCTGATCGTGAGTCACCAGAATCGTGGTCACGGGAATCCTCTCATGAAGTTGCCGCAGTTCCTGCCGGAGCTGTTTGCGGACCTTGGCGTCCAGAGCACCAAACGGTTCGTCCAACAGAAGGACACGCGGTTCAATCGCCAGTGCGCGTGCCAGCGCCACACGCTGACGCTGCCCGCCCGAAAGCTGTGACGGATACCGATTCGCAAGCGGTTCCAGCTGGATGAGCTGGAGCAGTTCGCGAACACGCTCCTGAATCTTCTCCTTGGTTGGACGACGATCTTTGGGACGCACTTCCAGACCGAAAGCGATATTCTCGCCCACCGTCATGTTCCGGAAGAGGGCGTAGTGCTGGAAGACAAATCCCACCCGGCGTTCCACCGGATCACTCGCAGTAACTTCCCTGCCTTCAAACAGGACCGCGCTACCTGGTTCATCATCCGGCAGTTCCAGCCCGGCAAGAATTCGCAGCAGTGTTGTTTTTCCGGAACCGGATGGCCCCAGCAGAGCGATCAGTTCACCTTCTTCAATCGAGAGACTGACACGGTCCAGTGCGGTGTAACTTTCAAAACGCTTGCTGACGTTTTTAACTTCAATCTTCACGAAACCACCTCGAGAGCCGCCTTCCGCATATCATTTCTCAACTTCCATTCCAGGACACTCTTGATGGCAAGGGTGACCAGAGCCAGGATCGCCAGCAGACTGGCGACCGCAAAAGCTCCCACAAAATTGTATTCGTTGTAGAGGATCTCCACATGCAGAGGCATGGTATTCGTCTTTCCACGAATGTGACCGGAGACAACGGAAACGGCACCAAACTCACCCATGGCGCGTGCATTTGAAAGGATCACACCATAGAGCAATCCCCACCGGATGTTGGGGAGAGTGACTCGCCAGAAGGTCTGCCATCCACTGGCTCCCATCAGGATTGCTGCCTCTTCCTCTTCGGTTCCCTGCTCCTGCATGAGCGGAATCAGTTCCTTCGCCACAAAAGGAAATGTGACAAACACGGTAGCTAAAACAATTCCCGGAACAGCAAAGATCACCTGAAGACGATGAGAAGAGAGCCATGGGCCAAGCCATCCCTGAAAGCCAAACAGCAGAACATAAACCAGACCTGAAATAACGGGTGAAACAGCCAAGGGCAAATCAATCAGGGAGACCAGAAGACTTTTCCCACGGAATTTGAACTTGGTGATCGCCCACGCCGCCATCACACCAAAAACCATATTGAGCGGTACTGCAATTCCAGCCGCAATCAATGTGAGTTTAATCGCTGATAGAGCTGCTGGTTCCGTCAGACTGGCAAAGTAAGCAGCAAGCCCCTTGCGCAGCCCTTCTGCAAAAACAGCAAGTAAGGGTAGAAACAGCATCAGCGTCAGGAATCCAAGAGCAACCACAGTCAGGGTTGACTTTACCCACTTGGGCTCAGACGCTTTGTGCTTCCCGTTCATCGGATTCCCCCTTCCGCCATGCGGCGGCGTCGCCACCATTGCAGAGAGTTAATGGCAAACAGCATCAGAAAGGATGCACCCAGCATCACTGTGCCAATAGCCGTCGCACCGGGATAATCAAACTGTTCCAGCCGCGCCACAATCAGCAGAGACGCAATCTCCGTTTTCAGCGGCATATTTCCTGAGATGAAAATGACGCTGCCATACTCACCCAGCGCACGGGCAAAGGCCATCGCAAATCCAGTCATCAGAGCAGGAAGCAACAGGGGAAAGGTAACCCGCCGGAATGTATACCAGCGAGAAGCACCCAGAATCAGAGCAGCTTCCTCGACCCCGGAATCGATATCTTCCAGCGCAGGCTGGATGGAACGGACAACAAAAGGAAGTCCGATAAAAGTCAGGGCAATGACAATTCCCAGTGGTGTGTAAGCAGCCTGGATTCCAATTGGTTCCAGCCACTGTCCCAGCCATCCGTTCTTCGCATAAATGGATGTCAGCGTAATGCCGGAAACAGCTGTCGGCAATGCAAAAGGAAGGTCAACTAAAGCATCGATTACTTTCTTTCCCCAGAAGTCATACCGCACCAGAACCCATGCCACGATAAAGCCAAAGACAGCATTCACCAGTGCCGCCGCCAGTGAAGTGAAGAAGGTCAGACGATAGGAAGCAAGGGCACGAGGATCTGTCACAATTCTCCAGAAATCCTCTGCTGGAAGAGTAGTGGCCTTCAACAGCATGGCAGACAGGGGAATCAGCACGATCAGGCTGAGGTAGAAAATGGAACACCCCAGCGTCAGGCCAAAACCGGGCAAAACTCGAATACGGGAAGGACGACTCATGCAGTTACTGACCTGGCTGGTATATCTGGTCAAAAACCCCGCCATCCGCAAAATGGGTTTCCTGAGCAGACTTCCATCCGTTGAATGTATCGTTCACCGTAAACAGCTTGATGGAGGGAAACTTCTCTGCGTATTTCTTTGCAACTTCAGGGTTCGTTGGACGATAGAAGTGTCGGGCAGCAATCTCCTGCCCCTCTTCTGCATAGAGATATTCCAGATACGCTTGAGCAACCAGCCGCGTTCCCCGCCGCTCTGCCAGTACATCCACAACAGCAACCGGGGGTTCGGCGAGAATACTCTCACTGGGAATCACTACTTCCAGTTTTTCCGCACCAAACTCCTGCAATGCCAGGTAAGCTTCGTTCTCCCATGACAGGAAAACATCTCCGATTTCACGCTGTACAAAAGTTGTGGTGGCACCCCTTGCCCCTGAATCCAGTACAGGAACATTTCGATACAGTGCCTTGATGAACTCTTTTGCCTTGCTCTCATCTCCACCATTCTGATGAAGTGCATAACCATAGGCAGCGAGATAGTTCCAGCGGGCTCCGCCGGATGTCTTGGGATTGGGAGTAATCACCTGAATTCCGGACCGGATCAGGTCATTCCAGTCCCGGATCCCTTTGGGATTCCCTTTTCTCACCAGAAACACAATGGTCGAAGTGTAAGGGCTGCTGTTATTGGGCAGTCGGCTCTGCCATTCCTGTGGCAGAAACTTTGTCCGCTGCGCGATCTCATCAATGTCATAGGCAAGGGCGAGTGTCACGACGTCTGCTTCCAGTCCATCAATGACAGACCGCGCCTGTTTACCGGATCCACCGTGAGACTGTTCGATTTCGATATCCGGATTTCCCTGCTGCTGCCAGTGCTTCCGGAACGCTTCATTGAAATCCTGATAAAACTCGCGAGTTGGATCATAGGAGACATTTCGGAGGACCATTTGTTGATCTCCGCCACAACCAATAAGGAGAAAACTAAAAATGGCGACAAATATCCCTTTGAAAATTAAGGAGATATATTTTCCCTGATGATGAACTGACATGAAGTGGGCAATACCAATCTACAGTAGTTCGATGGACTAATTCAACTTATTCCATCTAAAGGAGATGGAGTTTGTGGCACACGTAAAAGAACAAATGCAGCAATCAGGAGAATGGCACCTGCAATCTCCAGTGCACCAGCCAGTCCGATGGTGGATTTCACCAGACCTCCAGCAAAAGCTGCCGCCCCACCCACGAATGTCCCGGCAAAATTGAGAATCCCGTATCCTGTCCCACGCTGTGTATCGCCCACCAGACGACACAGTACTGGCATGATATTGCTGTCATAAATTCCGCGCCCAAGCCCGAAAATCACCAGCGCCACATAGAGAATCAATGGAGTGGTTGCCATCCCGGACAAAATCAGAAAAGGAGCCGCCGCGAACAGGCCCAGTGATTGTGTCAGCACCCGTGCCCGGGCATTTTTCTGTGTCCAGACATCCGCCAGGCGACCGCCCAGCAATATGCCAATGATGCCAGCTCCCTGAATGTAGAAAGTCGCCGCAAATCCTGCTCCGGTCAGACTCAGGGAAAACCGCTCATACAGAAACAGGGGTAGCCAGGTATAGACAAGCCAGGTACAGAGGGAGATAGCACTGAAGGCAAACAACACAGCAGCAAAGCCAGGAGCCCGGATCACATCCCGGAGATTACTCCGAAAATCGTGTGATCGCTCAGCCACTCGAATTTCTTTCTTTTCGAGCGTCTTCATCAAGAACACGCCATAGATAATTCCGAAAACACCAAGGAGATAGAATACACTGCGCCATCCATAGTGCTCCCCCATCCAGGCACCGCCCGCTCCTCCCAATACAATTCCGATATAGATTCCACTCTGGTGAATGCTGATGGCTGTGGATCGGGTGGCTTCAGAATGACGGGAGGCGATCAGCGCCAGAGCAGCCGGAAGATAACATGCTTCGCTCAATCCCATGAGTCCACGGACAAGAAACAACTGCCCAAATGACTGAGCCAGTCCGGTCACAAAGGTCACGGCCGACCAGATCATCAGGCTGAACATAATGACCTTGCGGTATCCAAAACGGTCTCCAAAGTAACCCGCCAATGGACTGGCAAAGGAGTAGACCCACAGAAATGCAGCGCTCAGCAGTCCCAGTTGCGGATCAGAAAGATGCAGATCTTCCCGCAACAACGGGAGCAGTGAGAACAGAACCTGGCGATCCAGGTAGTTCAGCAGGGCAACAACCCACAGTAGTCCGACCAGCCACCAGGCGGACCGTTGCTTCATCCCTGAGCAGTTCCCTGCACAAAATGTTCCGGAGTAAAACCAGCTTCATTCAGATCCCGCTGCAACTGCTGCCATTGTTCTTCCGTCAGAGGGTTCCGTGGACGGATACACTTTCCAGCTTCGATACCGGACCATTCCAGCATGCGCTTCACGGCTGAAAAGGCTGGATAACGAAGAGTCAGGGTAATCAGCCGGTTCACTTCATCCTGAAGAAGTCGCGCTCTCTTCCAGTCACCGGCATCGGCCGCTTTCTGGATTTCGACAAATGTCCGCGGAAGAAGATTGTAAAAAGTGCCGATCCCGCCATTTGCACTCATCAGCAACCCGGCCGCCAGCACTTCATCCCGTCCATTGAACACGGTATATCCGGCATTGCGAATCTGGTTGAGCCGGTAGAGATCAAAATCGGTAAACTTCAATCCGGCGACACCGGGAATCTCACACAGGGAAAGAATCTGATCCAGCGTTCGAATGGCTGGAGAGACTTCTGGGAAGTAGTAAACCAGCAGAGGCACATCCACCGCATGAGCCAGATCGACATAATACTGCCGGATGTCCTCAAAGGAATACGGTCCAATGGGAGGCAGACTGCTGATAGCAGTAACTCCTGTGCGCTCTGCATGCTTTGCAATGCGAATGGCATCATCCGTGTTGGATGCGCCCACATGAACAATTACCTGTGCACCGGAGGGGGAGTTCCGCACAGCAATCTCTGTCGCCTGTTCCCGGATTTCGGGATGCATGAGCAACCCTTCCCCTGTCTGGCCACACACGTAGACACCCTGCGATCCACAGCGATAAAGCCTTTCGAGTAACAACTCCATGGCCCTGACATTGAGCGAGCCACTCTCTGTAAAAGGAGTGACCAGTGCCGGAAGGATTCCACCTAGAGACTGACTCATTTGTTTATCCATTCTGTTGAAAATCGGGAGAAGACGATCTTGTCATAAGCACGCTGATCTCCGCATTCATATAGACATCCCAGCTGATTTCTTCCCATTGCGGCTAGAGATGAATATGCGGATGGCCCGGCAAACAGGATCTTCCCTGCATTCCATGTTTTGCCATCATCCATTGAAGACCGGATGGTCATCTTCTCCCGTTTGTCAGAAGCAGGATTGAGAAAATAAAGAATCCCCTGATGGGCAATCAAACTGGCCTGGCAGACGGGTTCGATCAACTGGTCATCCAGATATAGAGGACTCCAGTTCAATCCCCCATCCTTGCTCAAAGAAACAGCTCTGCGATTCTTTCCGTGATAGCTGCGCATGTTCAGCATGAGTGTTCCATCGCGGAGTTCCGCGATCTGGCATTCATTGGTCTTTTCTTCTGCGACTCCCCCAAGATGCCAGGACTGTCCACGATCATCGCTATAGATGACATGCGAATGGAACGCCTTTGATCCTTCGACGATATGATCACAGGGAATGATCAGTCTGCCGGATCGTGTCTGGATTCCATTGCCCGGTCCTGTCGCATACCATGTCCATTCCGGACGTGAAACATCTTTTGTGATCTCGACAGGTTCGGACCATGACCGCCCATCATTATCACTGTGGCAGATAAACACCCGCCTCTTGTCCGGCACCTGACGCTCAATCATCTGTTTCTCACTCACAGATCCACGGTTCATCGTCAGTGGCAGAAAAATTCTTCCGGTCTTCTTCTCCTGCACAGGACACGGATTACCGATGGTATCGGCACCCATATCGGAAACGATCTGCGTGGCTGACCAGGTTTTTCCCTGATCATCGCTGCGTTTCAGCAGAAGGTCGATGTCTCCAGTATCACTGCTTGACCCTCGACGCCCTTCGCAGAATGCCAGCAGTGTTCCCTTCCGGGTCCGCAGCAGCGCTGGAATCCGGAAGGTGTGGTACTGGTCTTCACCGGAACGAAATACTTCAGTATCAGCTGGCTGTCCCTGCTCCGCAGCTTGCGAGAAAGAGAGTCCACTGACCAGCAACCCTTTCAGACAGTCCCGCCGTGTGCTTCTCATGGAAGTTTTATGCGAATCCGAAAAGCTTTTTTGCAGTGCCCACCCGGATCTTCGCCCGGTCGGCGGAAGAGAGAAAGTCAAAATTCAAATTCAGGACTTCCTGTTTTTCCCGGAACGCTTCTTCATTACTCCCCAGAGATCCGGCCATCATCCGGTCTGGTCCAAAAGCATCAAAGGCTTTTTTCGCAAGAGGCTTGATATCGTGATGCGGATGCTTTTCCCGTGAAGAATATTGCAGGGCGGAAACTTTCAGGACAGTCTGCGGCAGTTGTGCCAGCTTCAGCACTCCATCAAAGTCTTTTGGATCTCGATAACCCCACTCAGCATCCGTGGGTGCCCATCCACCATCCTTTTTCACGGCAGGTCCAACACCGGCATGGCCAAAGTGATCGATGATGACACGAGTATCCGGGAACTTGCTGGCAATCCGGTAAAGATCATCCATGAACCAATACTGAAAGTGTGCCTGAATGGCAATCCCAAGTTCCCCGGCACGTCGCCATGCTTTTTCAATCCCCGGATGGTTCAGATCACGATCCCGGATGGGACCATCCACCGTGGGTGGAGCATTCTTTTCTCGGTTGCAGTGGATTCTCAGAGCTACGATCTTTCCCGGATATTGCTTCACATATTGCGTCATGCGATCCGGAGTATCGGAAAGCGTGGTATCCAGGAGAATGGTTCCCTTCAGAAATCCTGTGGGCGCGTGTTCCAGTGTATAGGCAAGATACCGGTGATCATTCTGATAGGGTTCAGCAGAAACGTGTACGGAATGAATGATCCCGACCTTCTTTGCGAACTCCACATATTTTTCCAGTGGAGAGACGACCGGTTTCCAGGCATTCTGATGCCAAGGAAATTTCTGAAAATTTCCCGAGAACAGATGAATATGAGATTCAATAATTGGCTCTGGTGCCTGTGCAGCCAGTGAAAGAGAAGCGCCCCCAGCCAGGGCAAGTAGTTGCCGTCGGTTCACAGCGCTGAGTATATCGGAATGAACGTGCTATTTCGAGGAAAGATTGAAATAGTGCGACCATGAAGATTCGCTGAGTATCCAACTGAATATATGACGCATACCGCGTATCCCGTTGCCAGTGAGGCAGCAACAGCAATCATTGAACATCTCAATTTACATGCGGAAAGAGCAGATCAACAGGCTCCACTCAATCTGATTCCCGACCAGGAAACACTAACCGCGATTATTGATACTGCTTTCTGGGCCAGCCTTCGTCGGGAAGAGGGCAAAAGTCCCATCATCTCTCTGGCTTATATCTCGCCGGAATGCATCACCGAACCTTTACTACTGGAAAGACCACTGCCTCTGTTTGCCCCCACCCTGACAAAAATGGCACCGGCAGTGGAAAGGCCTGGCATTCATCTCGGAGTCTGGCCCGGCAATGGTTCATTGAACATCTGGGGTGCAGCACGAAACCTTCCCCCTTTCTGCCTGGTGCTGGAAGTTGTTGCGCCGGGAATGCTTGTGGCAAAACATCGACGGATTGATGGGTCCAGCAAATTTCTGAACATTGCGGTGATTGAAGGAGATCAGGTAAAAGTCATCCAGCAACAGGATGATGCTGCGCCTTCTCAACCCAATCTGCTGTACGATCTTCTCGATATTGATTTCACAGATGACGATCCATCTACGGCGGCGCTGGTTCAACTAGCAGTTTCCATGCGATCTCATGGCCATGGAGGTTCTTTACTGCAGGTCCCTACTCGTTCAGAGGATTGGAGAGAATCTATACTCTCTCCGATGACCTATGCAGTGGTTCCTCCCTTCAATGCACTCGCAGACCTCAGAAATCCTGAAGTGATTCGTGATTTTGAGGGCAACTGGCAGGAAGCTTTCCGTCGGGCAATCGACAAAATTGCCGGACTGACGGCGATTGATGGAGCAACTGTTGTTACAGATACCCACCAACTGATGGGGTTTGGAGCCAAGATCATCCGACGTCCCGGTTACTCTCAGATCGAGAATGTGGTGATCCATGAGCCAGTGAGAGGAAATGTCTCACAAGCCGTAAGTCCCTCCTATCTGGGAGGAACACGCCATCTCTCAGCCGCACAGTTTGTCCATGACCAGCATGACGCCATGGCGCTGGTAGCATCCCAGGATGGTCGGTTTACCGTTTTCCGGTGGTGCGATCAGGACGAGATTGTTCACGCTTATCGCATTGAATCACTACTGCTCTGAGTCACCATTTTCTGGAAGAAGGTCATGAGCAGCCTGCTCTGCTTCTGCATCCTCACGCCACTCATCCACAATGGTCCCTTTCCATAAAGGAACATTGGTGAGATAGGCAGCACGGGCAATCACATGCGTGGATACAGGTGAAGTCAGCAGGATAAATGCGCTGATTAATGCTGCACGCACCAGGGTAGAAAAGTCAGCCAACTGAATCACTGTTCCGGTTAACAGACACGCAAGACCAAGGGTTGTCGCTTTGGTAGCAGCCTGCATACGGGTAAAAAGATCCGGCATGCGGATCATACCGATCGCAGACAGAAGAATTAATGAAGAACCGGCCAGCAGGAAAAATCCGGCAATATATCCTCTCATTCCTGATTCTCCTTTTCTGCGTAACGAGCATAGGCAACAGTCCCGAGAAATGCCAGCAATGCAATTACAATAGCTGCATCAAGGAAAACTCTTTCATCACTCACGGCTGCACCCAGCACCATCAGTCCCACGGAAGAAACACCAATGGAATCCACTGCCACCACGCGGTCAGGAAGGGTTGGCCCCATAAACAGGCGAGCCAGTGATATCAATAGTGCCAGTGAAACAATCCCCAGAGCTGTGTAAATGATTTCAGGCGGCATGACTTTCCTCCTTGTTGTCTCCTCTTAACTCCAGGATCCTTCTTTCGAATCCATCCTTGATTTCCCATCGAGCAGCATCAGGATTCTCCATATTCATGACGTGAACATACAATACCCTTTTGTCTTTTGAGACATCCAGAGCCACACTACCCGGTGTGATGTTGATCATGGCAGCCAGCAACAGAATATCCGCATCGTCCGTAATAGATAGCGGAACCCGGATAATCCCCGGAACAAACCGGTGCTCTTTACGGATGGCATCCATGGTCAGTTTGAAATTCGCCAGCACAATCTGCCAGGAGAGATAACCGAACAGTGAGATGGCCCGCTCAACTCTTCCCACCTCTTTTTTGGGAAGAACACCACCCTTTGCAAGGATCATCAAAACGACATGGCCGATGATAAATCCGGCCACCATATTCTCAAAGGTGAACTTTTCATTGAGAGCAGCCCATACCAATGCCAGAAGCAGATTCCCCAGAATCATTGGTGAATACCCTCCTTCAGGACAGCATTAATATACGTTTCCGGGTTCAGCAACTGATCTGCAGCACGACGGGTCAATTGGGAAAGTGGTTCAGCAAAGACGCTCACGCCGATGGTAACTACGCTCAGGAACACGATGGGGAGCAACATCTGGAATCCAATGGTTTCCTTTGATTCCTGAGGTGCGCTCTTCCAAAAAGACTCAGCCCATAATCGTGCCATCAAAAGCAGCGTCAGAATTCCCGTAATCATGATGATGGCTGACGTCCAGTAGGCATGTTCTCCAAATGTAGCCCTCAAAAGTCCCAGCTTTCCAATAAATCCGGAAAGCGGAGGAACTCCGGCCAGAGAGAATACAGGAATCATGGCGATCAGTGAAACATACGGATGATTCTTATAGAGTGATCCCAACACTGAAATATTCGTCGTGCGATAAAGCTTCAGGAAAATTCCGCTCACCAGATATAGATTGGAGATCACGAAGATATGGTGGAGGACATAAAGAATTGAACCGCCCATCACGGAAGGTGACATCAATGCCAGACCAACTGTTGAATACCCAAGATGCCCAACAAGATTGAAAGCCAGAACATTCCGAAAATTTTTCTGAGCAAACCCACCCACCAGGCCAATGATCATCGTACAGACAGCCTGAGCCAGCAAAAGCTGATACAAACCATCCGGGGCATGCGGGAATAATAACGTGAACACGCGAATCAGCGAATAGACTCCAACCTTAGTCAGAAGTCCAGCAAAGATGGCACCGATAGGCGGTGGTGGCGCATGATATGAAGCAGGTAACCAGAAGAACAGTGGAAACAGGGCCGCCTTAACACCAAAGGCAGTGAAGAAAAGCATGGCCAGGACCAACTCCAAAGCGGTTGACTGTCGCGTGGCCAGTACGGAGGCAAGATCCGCCATGTTCAGAGTGCCCGTTGCGCCATATAGCAGTCCAAGTGCAGTCAGAAACAGGGCAGAGGCTAGCAGGTTGAGAGTGACGTACTGGAATGCAGCCTCAATCTGGGCTCGTGTGCGATGCAGGGAGATCAGAACAAATGATGCTACCAGCATTACCTCAAACCACACATAAAGGTTGAAGAGATCGCCGGTAATAAATGCACCAGAGACACCCATCAGCAATACATGCAGCAGACCATGATATCCCGCACTTTCGCGCTTGGGGTCGACACCTGCAAACCCTGTCGCAGTGACTGCTACACCCACAATTCCGGTAGCGACCAGCAACATGGACGTAAACAGATCCGCCACCAGGGTGATCCCAAATGGTGCAGGCCATCCACCTGCCTGGAAAACGATAATCCCCTTTTTTTCGACCTCAACAAAGATGGCTACGGCGACGCTCAACAGACCTACAGAACTGAGGAAAGCAACCCATCGCTGGAATAAAGGCAGACGGAGAGTCAGCAGCAGAATCACTGCGGTCAGAAGGGGCAGGATAATCGGAAGGACTAGAAGACTCACGTTCAGGAATTTCCGATCTCGTCAATATCGTCTGTATTGCTGATCTTGTGGACACGATGGGCCAGCACCAGTGAGAAGGCCAGTACACCGAAGCCGATGACAATAGCTGTCAGAACAAGAGACTGCGGAACCGGATCAGCAAAAGGCTGGATTAAAGAGCGCGCACCTTCCTCAGCAACTGGCGCATGAGCTCGCGTCAGTCCACCGGAAGTGAAGATCAGCAGGTTTGTACCATTACTCAGAAGTCCCAGCCCAACAATCAACTGGGCAAAGCGACGCCGCAGCATCAGGTAAAGACCCGTACCGTAAAGAACACCTACAGAAATAGCGAGTAATAATTCCAAATTCTATTCCTCAGCCAACGAAAAAGTCATCGTCAGGACAACACCGACCACCACCAGAAATACTCCGATATCGAAGCTCAGTGGTGTTCCCAAACCCAGTTCTGGACTCAGCCATAATGCTTTGAGAAATGGCTTCCCTAAAAAGATGGGTAACGTACTACTTGTCAGAGCCAGCAGAAGTCCGAAAACTGCCAGACGTAATGGATCAATCAGCAATGCCTTTCGAGCAGCCTGTACTCCAAAAGCAAAGGAGTGCAATGCATAAGCGGCAGCAACGATCAGCCCTCCGACAAAACCACCCCCGGGAGCATTATGACCGCGCATCAACTGAAAGAAACCGAACATCAGCATCAGCGGCATCAGTACATGGGTAGCGGTACGCAGAATCAGTGAGGTCATCAGTTTTTCTTCTCCCTTCCCATACGAAGAACGGCACGGACGCCCAGGGCAGCAGTAGTCAGAACAGTAATTTCACCCAAAGTATCCAGTTCGCGGAAGTCCACCAGAATGACATTGACTATATTTCGACCGTGGGCAAGTGATGGTCCGTTTTCCGCAAAATAGTTAGCCAGCCTTCGTGGAGTCTCGTCAGTTCCCACAAACAACAGCACTAAAGCCAGAGAAGTTCCAAACAGAGCGGCAATAGTTGCATCCCTTAACCGGATTTTCCAGGGAGATAAAAATACAAGGCTTCTGAAGTGATAAAACACCATCACGAAGATGACCGCAGTCAATGTTTCCACCGAGAACTGGGTCATTGCCAGATCAGGAGCACCGAAGAAAAGGAATGTCAGCGCAACACCATATCCAACAATCCCCAAAGAAACAACAGCCGTAATTGCAGATTTCGCGCGCACCGCAGAAATCGCTCCCCCCAGAATCATCAACACCGCTGCCAGTTCCTGTGGCTGCACTGCCATGACCTTCGGCCACGCCGGAATGCCGGAAAAGACAATTGCTGCGACCAGTAATAATGTGGCTACAACCACCAGTGCCAGAACGTATGCTCGCAATGATGCAAATTGCAATGCGGGAAGCAACCGTTCACTGATTCCATCTAGCACACGGATGCTCCATTGATACAACCAGTCTGTAGTCAGCGTCTGCGGCCACAACCTTCGACGGAGTGGAACTCTGAAAAAGAAGACGGCAGTAGTCAGCGCCAGTGTCAACACACTCAGACCCAACACAAGGTTGAATCCATGCCAGAGAGAAAGATGTGTTTCTGGTAACTGACGGAATACACCTGCCGTTGCGAGCTGGATGGGCAGTTCAATCAGTGGAGGATACACCCCAGCCAGAAATCCGCATACAGCCAGAACAAGTGGGGTCACCACAAAGGCTGAAGGAATTCGGCCATGCAGGGATGCTTTGCCTGCTTCTCCGACAAAAGGACCTACACCAGCAATCAGACCTACTGCTCCGAGTAATGCACTCGCTCCAACAGCGAGAATCAGAAAAATGGTGGACCATTCAACGGTCCGGTGCAGCAACGCATCATAGAGGAATTCTTTTCCTAAAAAGCCCAGAAACAGAGGGAGACCCGCCATGGAACAGGCAGCCAGAAATCCGGCCAGCGCTGTCTTCGGCATCTGAGGGCGCAGACCACCCAGTTGCGTGATATCTCGTGAACTTGTCCCATATTCCAGTGTTCCTGCGACAAGAAATAGGGTTCCTTTATAGAGAGCATGTCCCACCAGGTAGACCATCGCTGCCATGATGGCAGTCTCTGTTCCAGCCCCCAGCAACATCATCAGGACACCGAGAGCACTGATAGTGGAATAGGCGAGAATGCGTTTCAAATCTGTTTCCTTGATGGAATTCCAGGCACCCATCACCATCGTCACAGCACCAAAACTCATCACCAGCCACATCCATAACTCTGTATTGCCGGCAATCGGTGTCATACGGGCAACCAGATAGATGCCAGCCTTGACCATCGTTGCTGAATGCAGGTATGCACTCACTGGCGTGGGAGCAGCCATGGCATTGGGAAGCCAGAAATGAAACGGAGCCTGTGCCGACTTGGTAAAAGCAGCCAGCAGAATCAGCACAACAAGCGCAGGATAGAGAGCATTGTCTGCAATCTGAAATCCTCCGGACAGAAGCTGTGGGATCGATGCTGTTCCCGTAATCTGCTCAATCAGGATGGCAGCGCCAAGCAATGCCATACCTCCCGTACCGGTAACGACCAGTGCCTGAATGGCTGATGAACGTGACTCAGCTTTTGAGTAATTGAATCCGATCAGCAGGAATGAGGTAAATCCGGTGAGTTCCCATGAGACAAAAAGAGTGAACAGATTCCCTGCGAGCACCACGCCCAGCATTGATGCCATGAACGCGAACAGAATGGCTTGGAATCGTCCAGCTTCCGACTTACCATCAAAATACCGTGCGCTGAAAACGACAATGAGCGCCCCGATCCCGGTGATCAGAACCCCGAAGAGCAGACTCAGACCATCAGCAAAAATCGAAAGACTCAGGCCAAGATGTGGAGCCCAGGGAAACAGTACTTCCACAGGACCCGAAGATGCGACTGCTGGAAATAATGAGGCCAGATAGACAGCCACGCATGCAGGCCAGACGGCCAGCCAGGTTGAAACCCGTGAGCTCTTTTTTCCGAGCCATGCTGCTGCTGGCATCAGAACAAAAAATGAGAAAACGCACAGCAAGAGCATTACTTTTACTACTTTAGCGCATCAACTCTGATTATTATGGATTTTTAACTTTCCACAAATGCTGTCTTTTTCACCAGCAGGAGTATAAGCAGCATGGCAATTGGATGCAAAACTCCCATCACCCAGAACACAGCATCATAACCAAAGTTGTCCACTATTCTGCCCACAAATGGTGTCGATATCACTCCCGCAAGTCCGCTGCCCAGTCCTACAATCCCGGCCGCACTCCCGACAATCTGTGAAGGAAAGATGTCATTCGTCATCGTCATGAGATTGGTTTTCCATGCCATGTGACAGAAGGTGACAAGACAGATCAGAGCCAGAGCGGGTGTCGAAGGCAGATAAGCGATCAGAATCCCTACGGGCATAATCAAGGAACACGGAATCATGGTGAATCGCCGGGCATTGAGCACAGACACTCCACGGGCAATCAGGCGGCCTGAGAACCATCCTCCAGCAAGCGATCCGATATCTGCGGAAAGATAAGGTAACCAGGCAATCATTCCGATCTCAACCAGAGAAAACTCCCGGACATCCTTCAGATACTTTGGAAGCCAGAAGAGATAGAACCACCACACCGGATCGGCAAACACTCTGGAGATGAGCAGGCCCCACACCTGTGGCAGCCGCAGCATCCTGGAATAGCCGGGTTTTTCAAACACCTTCGGACGATCCTGTTCAATCAACTGGAGCTCTTCCGGTGTCACTTTGGGATGGTTTTTTGGGAGATGGTAGATCAACAGCCAGAACACCAGCCAGACAAAACCAAGCGCACCCGTCACAATAAAGCTGACTCGCCATCCCCATTGCATCGTCACCCAGGCAATTAAGGGAGGTGAGATGATCGCTCCGGTAGCAGCTGCTGCATTCACAATGCCATTGGCAACTCCGCGCTCTTTGGCTGGAAACCATTCGGAGATGGCTTTCTCTGCTGCCATGAAGTTTCCAGATTCACCCAGTCCCAGCAGGAAACGAAAAAACCCCAAGCCCATGGCTCCGCGAGCGAACGCATGTAATGCATTGGCAATGGACCACCAGGTCATAAAAGATGCCAGCGCCCGCCGCGTTCCCCATCGATCACACAGATACCCGCTAACGACATACATGAAGGTGTAAGGAACCAGGAACGCCGTCAGGATATTGGAGTATTCGGTATTGGTGATTCCCAACTCTTCCGTAAGAACGGGCGCAACAATCGAAAGTGTCTGCCGGTCAATGTAATTGATGACCGTAGCAAAGAAGAGAAGACCAGCGATATACCAACGGACTCCGATCATGGCAGATGTAGTTGCACTCCAAGACCGGGAGCCTGAGGGACGACATAAGATGTTCCGTTGAGCTGGATCGGATGTTGCAGATACTGATTGGCCATCGCAAGGACTGAGGGATTATATTCCGTAAGATCACAGAATGCTGCCGAGAAATGAACAGCAGCAGCCAGTTGCGGACCAAAAGCAATCGATACATGAGGAACAACCGGAACGTTCCATTCTCTGGCTAAAGCGGCCAGCCGACGCCCTTCGGTCAGGCCGGTTCGCCCCAAATCAGGCTGATAGACTCTGAGCGCGTGCGCCTCGAAGAAGGGTTTCATCTCATGACAGGTTCGATAGCTTTCTCCCAAAGCAACAGGAGTTTGCAATGACCTCGCCACACGTTCGTGTGCCTGAGGATCTTCCGGAGGAAGCGGTGCTTCAAACCAGAGAGCATTGCGATCATCCAGCTGTTTTCCAAATGCGATTGCAGATTCAGGAGTATGCCGCCATAAAGCATCCACGGCAACAGCAACTCCTGCAGGAATCGAATCCATGTGTTCAAAAAACTCTTCCGGAGATTGCGTATCAAAGAACAGTTTCACGGATTCAAAACCACGAAGATCACGAGAAGTTCGCGACAAACCACTCAAATAAGCCGGAACTTCATTCCGGGGTTCCGATGACAAAAGACGGGAAACAGGCAATTTCTGAATCTGCCCGGCAAGATCCCAAAGAGCGATATCAATTCCTGCAATCGCATCCATCATGAAACCGCCCGTCTGTCCACGCACTCTCATGGTGGAATACATCCGAAGCCAGAGTTCTTCGATCCTGTCCAGTGACCCGTCAAAATCCTCACCTACAAGTACAGGAGTAAGCAGACGATCAATGATGGTACATGCAACTTCTGGGGCCAGTGGAGCCTGTGACTCTCCCCACCCGATGCTGCCATCTTCCAGTTCGACACGGATGACAGCCGTCTCAAATCGAATGGAGTAGAGACAGGGATATACTTCAGACCATCGATAATCTGAGCTGCTGGCGGCCAGTACTGTAGGAGAACCAGCTGTGCCCGTCGAGTTATCCAGATCCCGTGCAAGACGGATGGGGATCGCGTCAATCCGTCTGATCTTCATGATCTTTGCGGAACAAGCCCTCTCAGAACTTTGAGTTCATTGAGCGCGGTGGCATCCAGTGCTTTGGTGGGATGCCGCACGCGTGCGGACTTCAGCACTCCCTGTTCCACCAGATTGTGCTTGGCAGCAGAAACACCCAGCCCAGGTTGCAACTCAAAACGAATCAGTGGCAAGGAGAGTGCGAAAAGATGCCATGCCTCTGCGATTTTCCCCTGAGCATGCAGATCCATCACACGCACATAGACCCATGTAAGATCGCTGGATGGCATGGTGCCGACTGCACCGCGTTCCAGTTCTTCAATCAGAAACTGCCCATTCAATCCACCCAGAATGGAAAACTCAGGGCTAACCTGCTTTGCCAGCTCACCGATCTTCGGTGCAGTTGGCGGCGCTTCCACTTTTGCAGATTTCACCTGAGGAATTTCCCGTGCCATCCGGGCGAGCAGAGGAACAGGCATCGGCACCTGCGACATCAGAGGAGCATCCTGAACCATGATGGGGATAGAGACGGCAGTTGAGATGGTCTGGAAGTAAAAAAAGACTCCTTCCCCATCCGGCTTGAGGAAATAAGGAGGAAGCACCATCAGGGCATTTGCACCCTGGTCTTCCGCTTCCCTGCTCAGTTGTGCTGCTGCATCTGTGCCCGTGTGCCCTGTACTCACCACCAGCGGCACTCGGCCATTCACTCTTTTCACTGCTCGTTGCAGCATCTGCTGGCGTTCCTGCTGAAGCAGCGTATAGCCTTCACTGGCATTGCCAAAAAACCCAAGTCCATGGGCTCCTTGCTCCAGCAGATGATCGATCAACCGATCAAAAGATTCATAATCCACCTCTCCGTTATCAAGAAAAGGGGTTACAACAATTGGGAATACGCCTTTAAGCATTCTTGTTCTTAGCTGTCCTTTAATCCTTCAACCAGACTCCGGCAGGATCGTTGAATATGATTGCGAATTGCCTTTTGTAAGCGGGGAAGATCCTTTGATTCCAGAGCATGGACAATTTCCTCATGCTCTTCCTGTTCAATCTTGAGCCGCTTTGCCCAACCCGTTTGTCGGGAATGTGCCCGCACAATCTGGAGATGGGCATTCAGTTCTGCATAGGTTTCAGAAAGTCGATGATTCCCCGCTCCATCTATCAGCATCTGGTGGAATCTTCTGTTGTCCTGCTGGTGTCTGCGATGATCATCGTCTGAATCGATGGGTTGAGCAAGTTCAACTAATAACTTCCGGAATTCAGCAACATCTTTCTTTGTGATGTATTGAATCAACTTCTCTGCGGCCAGACATTCCAGGGCCATACGCAGATCAAAGGTTTCCTCAATGTCCCGCACTGACAACTGGGCAACAAAAGTTCCACTTCTTGGACGAATTTCAATCAGACCTTCTGTGGCTAACTGCTGAATGGCATGCCTGACAGGAGTCAGGGACACGCCCAATTTCTCCGCAATCTCATCCACTTGCAGTCTCTCACCAGGCTCAAAAAGATGAGACAGGATTGACTGGCGAAGGGTCAGATAAACCTCATCAGATGCACGTTGGCGGCTGATTCGCGCAAGCTCCATGGATTTAAGCATACATGGAGCAACGATATTTCAGATCTGAAATCTGAAATTTTTTATTGCAGATTTCAGAAGGGTGTGAAAGAATCATCGAGCCAGAGTATCTTTGTTCACATGAAACGTCGCGACTTTCTTTCAGCCACGGGGCTCGGATCGTATTCTTTAATCGTTCTGGCCGATCAACTGGGTGCAGCACCTTTCACGCCACAGGAGATTCCTCCCGGCAGTTACTTCGATCAGATCGCTCCCAAAAATCCTTCTCTTCGTGTGTTCACGGAAGAACCCAACATGGCCGTCGTGAATCTGGAAACAGATCTGCTGGTATGTGGTGGCGGACTGGCTGGAGTCCTTACTGCTGTTGCGGCAGCTCGTGAGGGGACGAAAGTCATTCTGATCCAGGACAGATCCAGGCTGGGTGGTAACTCTTCGTCTGAAGTCAAGATGCATGTGGTAGGAGCCAACAGCCACAAGTCGCGTCCGGGGTGGCGCGAAGGTGGACTACTCGAAGAGTTTCGTCTGGATGATGCCGTTAATAATTCACACCGCTGCTGGGAGATGTGGGACCTGCTGCTGTATGACAAGGTCGTCAGTGAGCCGAATATCACGCTATTACTGGAATCGACGGTATACCGGGCCACAGTCAGTGACGGAAAGATTACGGAAGCTTTTGTTCGTTGCGACAAGAGTGAACATATCTACCGGATCAAGGCGAAGCTATTTGCAGACTGTACCGGTGACAGCCGCCTGGGTATGGAAGCGGGTGCAGAGTTCCGCATGGGACGGGAAACCAAAGATGAGTTTGGTGAATCACTGGCACCTGAAGTCGCCGACAAGGAAACACTGGGTTCCAGCATTCTCTTCACATCACGTCTGTATCGGAAGCGTGTTCCATTCACCCCACCAAAGTGGGCCCGGAAAGTCACAAAAGAACATCTGATCAAACGACCCATCCGCAGTTGGGAGTATGGCTATTGGTGGATTGAATGGGGTGGAAGTCATGACACCATTCGTGACAACGAAAGAATTCGCTTCGAACTGCTCTCCATCGTTATGGGGGTCTGGGACTACATCAAAAATTCCGGAGAACATCCGGAAGCAGACTTCTACGGTCTGGACTGGATCGGTATGATGCCTGGCAAACGTGGCAGCCGTCGGCTGGTAGGCGATCACATTCTGACGCAGAAAGAACTGGATCACTCGACGCCCTTCCCGGATGCGGTTTGCATTGGTGGGTGGCCGATGGATGATCATCCTCCTGGAGGATTTGATCGTGCCGATCTTCCTCCTGCCGTACAGATCCGCACCAAAGAAGTTTTTCAGATTCCGTTGCGATCTTTATATTCGAAAAATATTTCGAACCTGTTCATGGCCGGAAGAAATATCAGCGCCTCACACGTAGCATTTACATCTACGCGTGTCATGGCAACCTGTGCCGTTGAAGGACAGGCAGCGGGAACGGCAGCAGCTCTTTGTCTCCGACATGGTCTTTCTCCTCGTCAGCTGGCCAATCATCAGGGCCGCGTGGAAGAACTGCAGCAGTTATTACTGCGCAATGACCAGTCCATTACAGGAATCAAAAATTCTGATCCGTCTGATCTGGCTCGCAAGGCTAAAGTGATTGCGTCGAATGAAGCAGCCGATGCACCTGCGAAGAATCTGCTGGATGGTGAGACGCGTGACATTCCCAAGGGAGCTAAACATCACTGGGCAGCAAAGCCCGGCTCAACAGTTGATCTTTCATGGGATACACCTCAATCGATCAGCAAGCTCCAACTGGTATTCGATACCGGATTCCAGCGTGAACTGACACTGACATCTCTGGATTCAGCAAACCGCACCATCATTCGTGAGGCACAGCCGGAAACAGTCAAGGATTATCAGCTTTTCTATCGTGAATCGACAAACGGGGAATGGAAACCCCTGGATTCACGCAAAGGGAACTATCAGCGGCTTGTCCGCCATCACTTCCCGTCTGTAAAGGCTCAGGCAATCCGGCTCCAGGTGGACACCACCAATGGAGACGATCTGGCAAGAGTCTTTGAAATTCGTTGTTACTCCTGATCGCTCTTCGCTGAGCGCACAGGAAAAGGGGTTAAGTCTATGAAGACATCTTTCTACGCTATGGCGTTATTCGTGTGCGCCAGCAGTTTTGCTTTTGCTCAGGCTCAGAATGGAACAATCTCCGGTACGGTCACTGATCCGCAAAGTGCAGTGATCTCCGGAGTTCCGGTTGAAGTTCGGAACACTGGAACCAATGCCACTTTACGGGCAGTGACGAATGATAGTGGTTATTACATCGTTCCCAATGTGCCTGTGGGCGAGTATGAAATCACCATTGAATTTCAGGGTTTCAAACGGAGCGTCCGTTCCGGTGTCACTCTTCAGGTCAATCAGAACGCACAGGTGAATTTCAGCCTGGAAATCGGGCAACTGGCAGACAGCGTGATCGTTACCGGAGAAGCTCCTCTGGTCGATACTGGCAGTGCCACACTGGGAACTGTCATTGAAAACCGCAGAGTAACGGATCTTCCACTGAATGGAAGAAATGCTCTTGCGCTCACATTGTTGAATCCGGGAGTTATTTCCAATGCCGGTCCTACCAATTCTGGATTTGGAGATCGTGGAGTGCAGATTTCATCCATTTCCATTAATGGCAGCCCCAGTTCGATGAACTCTCAGATGCTGGACGGAAATAATAATGTACTGAGTTTCGTTGGTGAAGTGGGTGTTCCCCCTGCGGTAGACGCCGTTGAAGAGTTCAAGGTTCAGAGCGGAACGATGTCTGCTGAATTCGGGTTTACTGCTGGCGGAACCATCAATCTGGTCACCAAGTCCGGCACGAATCAGTTTCATGGAACACTCTATGAGTTCCTGCGCAATGACAAGCTGGATGCCCGCAATGCCTTTGCGACGGAAAGACTTCCTCTCCGCTATAACCAGTTCGGTGGATCCCTGGGCGGACCGATCATTAAGAACCGGACCTTTGGATTCTTCAACTGGGAAGAATATCGTCTCCGGCAATCGACACCCCGCATCTCTACTGTTCCTCTGGAACAGTGGAAAAATGGAGATTTCTCCAATCTGAGGAATGCCTCAGGAGAACTGATCCGGATCTATGATCCGGCAACCGTCCGTAACAATCCGAATGGAAGCGGACAAATTCGTGATCCATTTCCCGGCAATATCGTCCCTACAGATCGATTCGACCCGATTGCTCGCCGCATCGTGGATTTCTGGCCATCTCCGAACCGAGTACCAAATAATCCGTTTACCTTCACCCAGAATTTCCAGGACCAGGCATTAACTAAAACGGACTGGACCCAGATGAACACTCGTGTAGATCATCGCTTTACCGACAACAACACGATGTTCTTCCGTTACACCCATGCCCGTCATCATTCATTGGGCAACTCCATCTATCTGGATCCAACAGTCGGACAGAATCGCGAAGATATTCAGATCAATCGAAACATTATGATTAGCGATACGCATGTCTTCTCCCCCACGCTGATCAATAATCTTCGTGTTGGACTGATGCGCCAGTCATTTGACTTTGCATCGATCAACTCCGGCAAAGACTGGCCAAGTAAACTGGGGCTGCCTTCCAGCGTTCCTGATGAACAGTTCCCACAACTGAACTTTGGATTTGGCACCGTGGGTGGCGAAGCTTATGGAACACGTGGATCACTCAACTGGGACATCCAGAACCTGATTACCAAAATCGCCGGAAATCATTCCGTCAAGATCGGATACAACCATCGTGTCCTCTACGGCGGAAATCGCCAAGGTTCGGCATTATCCGGCAACTATAACTTCACAGGATTAACAACCAATCCCCAGTTGCCCGCCAACACAGGCTCCACCATGGCTCAGTTCCTGCTGGGGAATGTCAGCAGCGCCAATATCGACCGAATCCTCGGAAACTCATGGCAGGGGCAGGCGATCAGCATCTTTGTTCAGGATGACTGGAAAATTTCCCGCCGACTGACGCTCAATCTCGGCCTTCGCTGGGACTGGCAGCAGAAGCCCTATGAACGCAACAACGGTCATATCAACTTCGACACTTCTGTCAGTGTTCCCGGTAGCCCTTTCCAGGGACAAGTGGTTTATGCCGGAATCAACGGGCAGAATCGATCATTCATGAATGAGGATTACAACGATTTTGGACCTCGCTTCGGCTTTGCCTATGATGTATTCGGCACAGGAAAGACTGTCATCCGTGGTGGTTATGGCATCTTCTATCCGTCCATTTTCTTCCGGGATTTCATGGGTGATACACAGCTTTTCTCCACATCCAGAACAGATTATGTCGCACAGGGACCCGGACAGGCGGCATTCCAGTTCCGGAACGGGCTCCCCTATGCACCAATTGAAGCCCCCGGTGCCAGCGCTGGACCACTGGCCCTGCTCGGACAGTCAGTCAACATTACGGAAAATAATCCGACAACACCGTTAACCCAGCAGTGGAATTTCGGCGTCCAGCAACAGTTGGGTGGATGGTTGATTGATGCAACCTATGCCGCAAATAAAGGAAATCACTTTATTGCATCCGGGTATAACCTCAATCAGCTGGATCCCGTGCTTCGCCAGCAACTGGGTCAACAATTGTTTACTCCAGTAGCCAATCCCTACGCCGGACTTGTTCCCGGAGGACTCGGAGCAGCAACCATCAACTATGAACGCTCTCTGATGCCCTTCCCCTACTACAACGCCGTCAATATCCGGAGCCCGCGCCTGGGTAACTATATGTCCCATCAGTTCCAGCTCAACATCCAGAAACGGATGAGCCGTGGCGTGCTGGTGAATGTGTCCTATACGGGTGGAAAGCGCATGAGCGATTCTATTGCTGTTCCTGTAAACTTCGGACCCATTGAGCAGGTAACCGATAACGGATTCCAGAGTTCAACATGGGATCGCAGATCCAACAAGTCTGTTGACCCGGCGGATGTTTCCCAACGTCTGGTCACCAGTGTGCTTTATGAACTGCCCTTCGGCAGAGGAAAAGCCTTCGCACCTTCCAACGGGATCATCAACACAATCATTGGTGGATGGCAGGTCAATCTCATCAGTGTCATCCAGGGTGGTATTCCCTTGACAGTTCGAGGAGCCAGCAATAATGCTGCAGATCGACCAAACTCCACGGGAGTCAGCGCCAAGCTATCTCGTGACGAACGGAGCGCTCAGCGCTGGTTTGATACAGATCAGTTTGTGAATCCCGAGCCATTTGCACTCGGAAATGTAGGTCGTACAACGCCGGATGTTCGTCATCCAGGAACAGTGAATTTTGACATTTCCATGATCAAGGACACTCGTTTCAAGGAAAGATACAACCTGCAGTTCCGATTTGAATCCTTCAACGCTTTCAATAAGGTCAACCTGGGAATGGTGAACGACAACTTCTCCCCCGGACCGGATGGAAAGAATGCCAGCGCAACCTTCGGCACGATTACATCGTCCCGCGCAGCCAGAATCAATCAGGTTGCACTGAAATTCATCTTTTAGAAGAAACAATCAATCTCTTCACGATTCAGGAGGCTGACAACAGCCTCCTCTTTTTTTATCGGAACTGGAATGCATACAGCTTTGTATTCCGCATGCGGAAATACAGCTTAATGGATCTTCCCTGTAGAGAAGAAAGATCACTTTTTCCTTTCCAGGAAACTTTCATAGAGACACTGTTTCCATTGATTTGATCCGCTTCCATCAAAGAGAATCCTGGAATTGGAGCACCCCATTCATCCAGAATTGCTACGCGCCCCACACCCCCTCCAGCAGTATCAACATTCAACTCCAGTTTTGTTCCCTGAAACTTCATCAAAGGTGTGATTAGTGTTCCACCTGTATAGGAAAAATCAGCAGAAACAAAGCCATCCAGTCTCATCACAGCACGGGAAATAGCGCTCTTCTGCTCCTTCTCATTTGGATCAATCTTCCCTGAATGTTTCTTGTTGGTTCCCACATAGTAGATCCAGAGTTCATCGCCCATTCGAACAGGTTTTGGCATGGCCCAAACCCACTTTGAGTCGAATGCTCCGGATGTACCCAATCCAAGGAAAGGTTGTCTTGATCCGGGACGATTAAAATGACGCCCGTCCCTGCTGAGAGCCAAGCCTACATCTCCCGTGTCTGGTCCTGAATCAGAGGCACCCCAGTGGTGAAATGCAGAGTACAGAGACAAATATGTTGCATCAGCTTCATCATAGAGTGTGATCCCTGGACCATAAATATCCATTGGCGCACCTGGGTCAGGCACCTGATCAGGGATGATGCCGGTAGCATCTGGGCCTTTGACAGAAAATGTACTCTTTGGGCGCCTGTCCGCAGCAGCATTGGCCCGTTCAATCAGTCGTTCACGATCAACAGGCATATTGGCGAAATTCACCTGTGGGCGAAGATTGCCTGTGAAATCCGCTTCATCCGGCTCAAGCACAACATGAGGATTCTCCCAATGAAACATGTCCTTTGAATCGTTATAGCTGGCCATGCGGATCTGCTGTTCCCCGCTGAAAATCACCCATTCCCGGCTATACCCTACATAGCGATTTCGGCTTTTATCCCAGAACCAAGTGGGCTGTGTATCAGCAGCACGCAGTCCGGTCACAAGCTTTTCACTGAGTCGCCATTTCAACCCATCTTCTGAAACATAGATACGGTAGGGGCCCTGAATTCCACTGCCCTGCTTCGGGTAAATTTTCTGCCAGCTCTTGTAGCGTTCATCCGGGGGACATGCGGGATTATCGTCATAACCAACAGAACCACCACCTTGAGCCAGCTTGGTTGGATCATGCGGCATGACAAAGTTATTCTGCTTTGATCCTTGATACTCCACTAGTCCCAGACGGGGCTTCGTGAAATGGATTCCATCCGTGGATTCTGCATAGGCCACAGCCATGAAATCCGGATTCTCATTTGGCCTATGTTCAGTTTCCAGCAAGTTATACCAGATCCTGATTTTTCCGTTTTCCTTGAGGACGCTGCTATAGCTTCCGAGATACATGCCCTTTTCCCAGGGTTGATCGGGCTGGATCAGAATCTCTCCAGTTTGGTGTGGTGAATTGACTGTGTGGGTTACACCATCAGACGATTCAATAAATCTGGAATCAAAAAAGAGTTGCTTGCGGTTGCCAACATCCAGAGCTGTGTCGGCACCTCGGAGAGCCAGAGCACTCCAGGCACCTACACCTACTTTTGCCAGATATCTGCGACTGAAACCTAAGGTTTTCTTCTGCATCTAGACTCCTGATTCTATAAGGAATCTGGCGCCTTGTGGAATATCCATTTACTCCAAAGTTGCAGGAGGTAAAGTGCTCGCCCATTTCCGGATTTTTTCGCGCATGGATGCGACACGAGCAGGCTCACGCGAAGCGTAATTGGTTTTCTCGGAGGGATCTTCCACCAGGTTGGAAAGCCACAAATCCGTTTCCACTTCATCACCGGGAACACTGGCTGGCTTCAGAATCAGCTTCCAGTTTCCTTCCCGCAGAGCACGCTGTTGAAGATAGGCCCAATAGAACTCCTGATGTGGAGAAGCAGCATTCTTCTGTATCATCTGATCCACACTCTTTCCATCGACAGCGGGAATGTCAGCAGCAGGTACACCAGCCCATGTCAGGAATGTGGGCAGAATATCCATTGCGCCGCCGACACCAGAAACTTTTTGATTGGCAGGAATATGATTGCGCCATGACATCAGCGCAGGCATTCGGATTCCTCCTTCAAATAGCCCTGCCTTGAAGCCCCGATAAGGAGCATTGCTTCCTCCTCGATAAGGCAATGCTTTGGAGTGTGCGCGGATCTCCTGCGTTGCCCCGTTGTCACTCTGGAAAAAGATGACGGTATTGTCCAGCTTTCCCAGTTGAGACAAGGCATCAATCACTTCGCCCACGGCGTCATCCATAGCAGCCGTAACAGCAGCGTGCATCCGTCGTTCTCTCTCCATGGTTTTTGGGAAACGACTCAGATATTTTTCCGGAGCCATCATCGGGTAATGAACGGACCCGAAGGCCAGTGTCAGAAAGAATGGCTGACTGGATTGCTTTGTGATGAACGATACAGCTTCTGAAGCAAACAGCTCTGCCTGATACTCTCCATCACGGAACTCTTCCTGTTCATTCCTCCACAGGTCATGGAAAATATCCTGCACTGCTCCGCCCTGACGGTAGTAACGATGAGAATAATAATCAGTCCAGCCTGAATAGAATCCAAAGAACTCGTCGTAACCTTGTGCCAATGGACGGCTATGCTCCGCACTGCCCAGATGCCACTTTCCGATATGGCCCGTGCGATAACCACGTTTCTTTAATTCAGCCGGAAGCGTGACCTCACCCTTCTTAAGTCCAGGAACATCAAATGCAGCAACAGAGGGCAACACTTTCGGGATTCCTGCCTTCTGCGGATATTTCCCTGTCAGCAGGGCAGCCCGTGAAGGACTGCACACTGGAGAATTTGTATACCAATCTGTGAACCGGGCACCTGATGCTGCCAGCCGATCAATATTGGGAGTTTTGACATCTTTAGCTCCATAACAGCCAAGATCCCCGATCCCCAGATCATCCGCATAAATGATCAGGAAGTTCGGCTGGTTCTGCTGGGCATTCATGAGGCAGCCAGCCGTTCCGGCTGCGGTGAGATTCAGAAACTGTCGGCGATTCATTTTGAAATGGCTCTAACAGATTCTCCTACGCAAAGATGCCTGAATGCACTTCGCCCGCAACATCTGTTAACCGGAAGTCACGTCCGGCATAGCGATATGTGAGGCGTTTATGCTCCAGCCCCATCAGTGCAAGAAGAGTCGCATGGAAGTCATTCGTGTGCATGCGTCCCTCCACCGCCTTCACACCTAGTTCATCGGTAGCACCATAGCTGAAGCCTTTTTTCACGCCTGCCCCGGTGAGGAACATGGAATAACCAGTGATATTGTGATCACGGCCATCTTCACCCTGCGCCATTGGGAGACGGCCAAATTCAGAGCCAAAGAGGACCAGCGTGTCTTCCAGAAGCCCGCGTTGCTTCAGATCCGTAAGCAGTGCAGAGGTGGATTGATCCACCAGTCGGGAACGATCAATCAGACCGTTATGAAGGTTGAAATGGTGATCCCATCCGCCCTGGCAGATCTCGACAAAACGAACACCAGCTTCGCTCAGTCGGCGAGCCATCAGACACTGGCGGGCAAATGATCCCTCCGGTCCGGGCTTCACTCCATATGCATCCAGAACATGTTGTGGCTCTTTGGAAATATCCAGAAGATCAGGGACCTTATCCTGCATCCGGAAGCCCAGTTCAAAAGATTCAATGATTCCATCTACAGGATCAGGAGCTCCCGGTTTCTGCGCATAATCCCGATTCATTGACTGAATCAGATCCAGTTGCTTTCGTTGAAGATCAGCTTTTGCGGATGCCTTCAGATTCGGCAGATAGCCCTGATCACTGATGCGGGTTCCCTGAAAATGGGCAGGTAGGAAAGCACTTCCGTAATTGACAGCCCCTCCAAAATTGGGAGGCGGGTTGATCGTGACATATCCGGGAAGATCCTGGTTCTCCGTCCCGAGTCCATAAAGCAGCCATGCACCCATGCTGGGCCGGGTCAGTGCGGCATTCGCACTTCCGGTATGTAACTGGACTACCGCCTGTGGATGGGCTGGCGTATCGGTATGTATTCCGCGCACAAAGCAGAGATCATCTGCATGTTGCGCGATGTTCGGCAGCAGTTCAGAAAACCAGGCCCCAGATTGGCCATATTGTTTGAACTTGAATCTGGAAGCCGTCAGGATGCCACCACCGGGTCCGGACTTTCCGTGATTCTGCTGAACTTCAGGCTTGTACTCAAATGTATCAATCCCTGAAATCGCTCCTTCCATGAACAGGAAGATAATCTTCTTCGCTCGTGGTGCAAAGTGCGGAGACTTCGGCAGAAGTGGCTTTGGTGTATCCAGCATTGAGGCTCCTTGCGAAGCTGCCTGCCCCAGCAAGCCGCTCAATGCCAGATGTCCAAAACCGGCTCCGGCAGAACGGAGCAGTGTCCGCCGGGATGGACGAAAATTTAAATCGTTTTTCATGCAATCATCTCCTATTCCTTAACGAACAAAACGAAATTCAGCTGAAGCGTATAATGCCTGTACAAAATTCATCCAGGCCGCATGTTGTGCATCCTGAGGATGAATCTGTTCATCCAGCACAACCTGCGCATTCCGTTCAGCATCTGTCTGATCTGCCTGATCCACACGGTCCTTGAGAGTTTGCCCCTTTACAGACTTTTCTCCTGCCTGTTGAGCTGCCGCCAGGGCGGGATAAAGCTTTTCAAAATCTGCCAGAAACGTTTGGGCACGATCTGTTTCCAGCGGTGTGGGCTTCCGTCCCAGAGTCAGTTCATATGCTCTCTGGATACGTTCTGCATTCTTCTCTGTTGCACTCGCAGAAAGCAGCTTTCCTGCGAACTCAAGAGACTGGTTCCGGACAAAAGTAGAATTCAGCAGGTAGAGTGCTTGGGTCGGAACAGTGGTGGTTTCCCGTTGTCCGGTCACCAGTGTCTGCGTCACTGGATCAAATGCTTCAAGCGATTGGGGAATCACTCCCCGCAGCAATGGCAGGTAGATACTGCGATGCTGGTTTTCATTCGCTTTCTGATGGATGGTCCGGGACTCCGGCCCATTGTCAGGCATTTCGATCATTTTGAACTTCTGTGCGGGAGAACCTTCAATCGGCTGTAGATTCAGCTGTCCGGAAGCGGCGAGCATCGCATCCCGGATTTCTTCAGCTTCCAGCCGTCGTGGTGAGTGCCGCCAGACCAGACGATTGGATGGATCAATTTCCCGGTACTCCTGTGGCTCATCTGAGCCCAGTCGATAGGCATGTGAAAGAACAATCCGCCGGATCAGTTTCTTTTGTGACCAGCCCTCCTGAACAAATGTATTGGCAAGATAGTCCAGCAGTTCCGGGTGCGATGGACGGTCACCATTGGCTCCAAAGTTATCGACAGTACAGACAATTCCCTGCCCGAACAGATGATGCCAGATGCGATTGACAATCACTCTTGCCGTCAACGGATTATTGGGGCTGGTCAACCACTGGGCAAACTCCAGCCGGCCACTCTGTTGAGGATTGATTTCCGGTGCATCTGCAACCTTGAAGGCCGTCAGGAATCCACGTGCCACAACGGGTCCAAGTCTTTCTGCCTCACCTCGAATACGCAAAGAAGTATCGGCAATCCGGCCTTCTTTGAGCCCATGAGCAGCCAGCCCATATTCCGCAGGATCAGTCAGCTTCAGATACTCAGCCTGAAGCTTTTCCAGCTTGAGACGATAGGGGCGCTGGGTAGGTTTTCCATCTGCAGCCAGAGCAAGACCCCGAGCGGTACCACGGATTTCATTCCATGCCTTCTGTGCAGCGGCAACGTCTGCCTTCAGTCTCTTGACCTGTTCTGCATCCACGGAGGGCAAACCCTTTCCCAGATGAACCAGCAGTTCAGGCCGGTAGTATTCCAGTCCGCTTCCACCCATCTTGTTCACCACCCCAGACAGCTGGTCGGTACTGGTAAAGATTCCTGCAATGGAGTAATAATCTTTTGCCGGGATCGGATCAAATTTGTGATCGTGGCAACGAGCGCAGCTCACTGTCAGGCCCAGCACAGAGCGCGTGACTGTATCCACCTGCTCATCCACGTTGTCCATCAGGAATCTTTCCTTGAAACGCTGATTGACATCTTTCGGCCCCAGCGCAAGAAATCCCGTAGCGATCAGTGCCCTGTCTTTTTCACCCTCACTCACCTTGAGTAGATCGCCCGCAACCTGTTCCTGAATGAATTGATGAAAGGGGACATCACGATTAATGGAGTCCAGTACGTAATCGCGATACTTCCATGCATGAGGATAAGGAACATTTCGGGAAGGTCCCGTGGATTCTGCATAGCGTGCTACATCCAGCCAGTGTCTGCCCCAGCGCTCCCCATATCGAGATGAGCTGAGCAGACGATCAACGAGTCTGGCATATGCATCTTTTGATTTGTCTTCTGTAAATGCACGAATCTCTTCCGGTGTAGGTGGCAATCCGGTCAGGTCAAACGTAACCCGGCGAATCAATGTCAGCCGGTCAGCATCCTTTACAGGTGTGAGCTTCTTTTCTTCCAGTTTTGCCAGGATGAAATGATCAATTTCAGAGTTCACCCACGCCGTATTCTGCACCGAGGGTGGTTTAGCATCGCGACGGGGTTGCAGGGACCAGTGCCGAGCGCGAAGCTTCTCATACATCGGCTCCAGATGAGCAGGTGCGGCCGGCACTTTCTCCGATGGCCATGCAACTCCATCCGCAATCCACTTTCGAAGATCTGCCAGTTCCTGCGGTGTGAAAGGAGCACCTTCCTTCGGCATCTTCAGTTTTGGATCCTCATGAAGGATTCTCTGGATGAGCGATCCTCCATCCGGATCTCCGGGGATAATGGCAGGTCCCCCGTTTCCTCCAGTCAGTAGTCCATTCCTGTCATCCACCCGCAGTCCCCCAGCTGGTTTGGTCTCTGCGGAATGGCAGGCATAGCAACGGTTGACCAGAACCGGTCGAACTTTTTTCTCGAAAAATTCCAGGTCAGCAGCATTCTGTGTCTGTTGCGCGAATGCTGTACTCACCGGACTGGCTGCGATCAGGCAGCCAATCCAGATTACGTATCGTCTTTTCGATTTGGAGGACACCATCTTTTCAAACCTCATATGAATGGATTTTCTGACTAGAAACGATAGTGGAGACCCAGTTGGATAATCCGCGCCTGATTTCCACCGATCAGACCATTGATGCGTCCAAAGTTGGAGTTCCCGCGCTGCTGATTCGGCAGAGCAAAGTTTGCGTGATTGATGAAGTTGAGCGCTTCACCTCTGAACTGCAAGCGGTGACCTTCCACAATCTGGAAGCTCTTCAGGATGGACAGATCGGCGATCACTGCTCCAGGTCCGGTAGCAACTGTCCGTCCCGTATTTCCAAACGTGTATAAAGCAGGAGCAGCAAATGAGGAAGTCTGGAAGTAAGATTCACCCAGAACGTTCTCCCTCCAGTTCGCATTCTGCTGGTAATCCCCAACCGCATTGGATCGAACAGTAGCCGCCGTTGGATAGATGGCAGCTCCGTTATTTTCGATCACACCAAAAGGGGTTCCGGAGCGCGCTTCAAAGACCAGTGAGGTAGACCATCCACCCAGAACCTGATTGACGACTCCATTGCCTAGAGTGAATGCGCGGCCCGTCCCAAATGGAAGTTCCCAGGTGACATTGCTGATGAAACGATGAGCAACATGATTTCCGGAAAGACCCCGATCAGCACGTCGGTCATACTGGTTGCCAAATGCGTTATCACCGCCTGCCCCACCCAGTTCATTGCGGGATCGAACATCATCTATAGCCTTTGACCATGTATAGTTGATTCCGAACTGAAGGCCGTGTGAGTTCCGTTTTTCCAGTCGCAGATTCAGCCCATGGTAGTTTGAGTTTCCGATTGTCGGAGAGATGACTCTGACATCCGAGTATTGTGGGAAGGGTCTCAGTATCTGGGCGTTACTGTTTGTCCCGATCAGATGCGCTGGCACCTGATTGATGGAGCGTGAAGTGGGTGCTCCAAGTTTGTGTCCCAGCGATCCCAGGTAAGCAATTTCAAATACGGCCTGGAAAGGAAGCTGTCTCTGGATATTGAAGTTGAATATATTGAGATAAGGTACAACCCGACCACTGGGTTCAAAAAACTCAACTGCCAGTCGGGGTGTCTGCCCGACAGCGACGGCTCCAAATCCGGGAACCAGATCCGCCTCTGTCAGAGGAGCAATATAGGGAAGGCCATCCTGTAAACGGAAAGGTGATGTTCTTCCACCATCTGTAGAAGTGAAATCTCCCCGGGAACCAAATCCGATATTCGCAACAATCGGTGTCGCCTGGTCATACTGACCAATAAAAAGCGTGCCACCGCCGCCACGGACAATCCACTTGTCTGTGACCCGATAAGCAAACCCGATTCGGGGACCAAAATTATTCAGATCAAAGTTATGTGCATAACGACTGCGTCCATTTCGTCCGGACCAGGCCATTGCACCCAAGGTTCCACTGACAGGGTTGTATGCATACTGATCGAAAGAGTTCTGACGATTGTCATATGCTTCATAACGAGGCCAGTCGAGATCCCAGCGCAGTCCCAGATTCAGAGTGAGCCGTGAAGTCACCTTCCAGTCATCCTGAATGAAGCCTCCAAATGTGCGGGCACGACTGCCTACCAGTGCTGCCTCTGCTCGGGAACCGGAGTTTGTCCAACCAGTCAACAATGCAGCCAGCGCATCACCAGTCGCCGTATTATTGAAGGTAAAAACACCACCGGCCTGTCCACTCCAGACATCGTCATTGGCTGACCGACGGAACTCTCCTCCAAATTTCCAGGTATGTTTTCCTGCAATCTTGGTCACATTGGCAGAAACATGATCTCCGCGAATGGGTGTCTGCAAGCGCTCATGCTCGCCTACACCAAATCCTGTCAGCCCCGTGAGAGTGACTTGTGGAAAGAACCGCTCATTGGTTCCCTTGATTCCCAGTTGCTGGGCCAGACCAAGATCAGATCCGCCAGAGCGATTGATGTATTTTCGGCGGTCATAGGAGTAACGGGTTTCAAGAATCGTCGTTGGAGAAAAACTGTGCTGCCAGGTAGCAGTCCAGCTGTAGTAGCTGTTATCAGCTGATCTGTTCCATGGATCTGTACCCGGGGTTGGAAAAACAGCTGCTTCATTTGTATTACCAGTGCTTGCGAGAAAGCGTCCATACACCCGGTCTTTTTCAGAAAATGAATGGTCGATGCGGGTGACATAGACATTCGTCGGATTTGTAATGGACTGGTTGGCCCGAAAGTTATTATTCCGGCTTCTTGCTCCATCTACGTTTGGATTGGGATAAAGATTGGCAATGGCTACCCCAACCGGATCCAGTCGGCTGGTCGGAATGATATTGCCCGCAAACGCCTGCCCTGTTTGGGGATCGCGAACAATGGTTGAGCTGCCTGAAAAATCACCATTAATCTCTGCTCGTGTTGGAACATTCGCCAGCAGCGTGTTCTGGCGGTTGTTCCGGATCCCTTCATAGTTAAAGAAGAAGAATGTCTTGTCTTTGCGGATCGGTCCGCCAAGGCTTGCCCCAAACTGGTTGTAGCGCAGACGCGGCTTCGTGGCTGAAAAGAAGTTCCGGGCATCAAACGCGTCATTGCGCAGAAACTCATAGACAGAACCATGGAACTGGTTTGTTCCGGATCGGGTAGTCATCTGGATGTATCCGCCACCGGTCCTTCCCAGCTCTGCTTTATAGTTGGCTACTTCAACATTGAATTCTTCCAGCGATTCAACTGGTGGATCAAAATTCAATGTAGCCACGCCCAGCAGAATGTTCTGGGCATTTCCACCGTCAATGGTCCACATGGCGTTGTCACCCCGGCCACCTGCAATGGCGAAAGAGGATCCGGTGCCATTCTGCACAACAAATCCATTCAGCCGTACCAGCTGGGCCGCCCGTCGATTGACGAGAGGAAGATTCACAATCGTGTTGTTCGTGACAACCGAGCCAATGGATGATGTTTCCGAATTCAGAAGTGGAGCACTGGCTTCAATGGTGACGCTGTCAGAGATGTTCCCAACTTCGAGCTCAACATCCAGTCGAGAGGTTGTTCCTGTCTCCAGCGTGATCCCTGTCTTCTTAACTTGCTTGAAACCTGAGGCTTCTACATTCAGCTCATACTGACCAGGTTTGATCAAAGGAATCGTAAATGACCCATTGGTCGTGGATACCCCTGCATAGTTTTCTCCAGTCTGGGTGTTACTCAGCGTCAGAGATGCATTCTGGATAGCTGCGCTGGTGGCATCACTGATCTGACCTGTCAGAGTGGCGGTTTGTTGACCAAAAATTGCTGTGCCGGAACCGGCAAGCAGTAAAAGAACCAGTAGCGACAGGTTTCTGAAACGATTACGCATTAAAAATCTCCTCATAGACACACTTCGGGCGGGCCTCGCAGAGCTCTCACTGCGGAAGCCTTCAACTTGCTGATCTGTTTTTATGAATTTGTCGGTTTACCGCAGTGGACTACTGACAACAGGGATTGAGGAGATAGAAGAACGAATGAATGGATGGACCAAACTCATATCTATACATAATAGATAGAGAATATATAGTTATTAAACGCATGTCAATAGTTTTCTCTACTATATCCATAGCCTTTTATATATTAAGTTAAGCGGTTGTTTTACAAAGAGATAAAGGGAGACCAAGTCTCCCTTATGAGAAAATACGTTTAGCGAGCCAAAGCGTCGGCATGTGCTCCATAAAAGAAATCTTCCTGGACAATTTTCCCGTCAGCCACGGTATAGACGGCAATCTCTCGAAGGGAGACACGCTTCCCCGTTGCTTTTGGAGTGACATCAAAATCGAAAATGACAGAGAACTGATCCAGCAGGATAAACGGACCTTCAATATTTCCCGAGTGGATTTCGTGCGCCGCAGCCCAGTCCGCACTTTTCTGAATCACCGCTTCTTTACCCGTCGTTTCAAAACTGCCATCTGGACGGGCAATCGCTTCCACACTGACAATATCATCAGCATAGAGTTCTTTCATCGCATCAAAGTTTTTAGCCTGTTGAACAAGTTCAACTAAACGATTCGCTACCTGATTTGTGCTCATGCGTCAGAATACCTCAGGACTTCTGAAGAGGTCATGAATTTTATTGAATCTTCTTTCGGGATAGAAACTCCTTTAATGACTGTGGATCATCTGTCAGGATTCCATCTATCTTCAAATCCACGTATTTCTCCCACTCGGAAGGGAGATTCGAAGTCCCGGAAAATATCTTCAATCCCTGAATTTTCAGCTCCCGTAGATCTTCGGGAGAAATATCGTCATACCGAAGCATCAAATGAGTTGCATGATGCTTGCGGGCAATCTCCAGATATTTTGGTCGAAACCGCCGGGCACCCAGAAGGCAGCGGGCAATACCGGGGTTCTGCTGATACATCGCATCAATCGTTCGGTAATCGAAGGATTGCAGGGTGAAACGCTTTTCCAGTCCATACTTACGGATTGCTGCATCAATGGCAGCAACAAACTTCACCGGATCCGGAGCATAAGAAACATCCGGGTCCGGCATCTTTGTCTCACCCAGTAACATTACGGGCTGGTCTTTCACCAATGTCAGGAAATCATCCAGAGTGGCCATGCGCTGACCGGGAACACTCTGGAACAGAGGAGACTTTGGACGAATGAACGATCCACAATCAAACTGCAACAACTCAGCCAGCCTGAGCAGCCCAATCGGACCGGGCTGGACCTCCGATTTAGGATCAGGCTTGCAAATCGAAGCATTCACTGAAGAGTCATGATGAATCACAATCTGCCCATCCGCAGTCATGTTCATATCAAACTCCAGAATGGGGACTTTCAGATCCAGTGCATGCTGGAAAGCTGCGATGGTATTTTCCGGTCGCAAAGCTGCTCCACCACGATGGGCAATCACTGAAGGGCGTTCAGCAAAGAGCCCGCAAGGTATCAGCGCAAGCAGTAGAAATCGTCCAGCATAGATCGTCAGCATCTTTAATTAGTATGATCGAGCTGATTTTTAGAACAATAACTTCAGTCCGAACTGAATGGTTCTCGACCACTGACTCTCCGATGTCACGGCTCCAAAAGTGGAGGACGTAGGATTTACACTTGCATCGGATGGGGCATTGAACTGGGCATGATTGAAGGCATTAATGAACTCTGCCCGGAACTGCAAACGAACACCTTCCCGAAGTACTGCATTCTTGAAGAGAGAAATATCCCAGTTATCAATACCATCACCTCTCACTCCGGATAATCGAAGCGGAAAAGTTCGAACATTTGCTCCCAGTTGCCGGGCAGGAGTTCTTTCAAACCCAGCATCCGTATTGAACCAGCGTTCAACAGTTCGCTCATTAGCGGCCAATCGGATATCGTTCACATTGCCACGGAAAAGAACATTTCCAAACCCGATGGGAGCACCGCTCTGATACTGATAGATAGCCTGTGTCTGCCATCCTCCCAGAACGGCACGGGTCAAAGCTCCTCCACCTGTCCATCTTTGTCCTGTGCCATAGGGGAGTTCCCAGATTCCACTCACAACAGCGCGATGCGTACGGTCCTGATCAGAAATAACCCGTGTTGGAAGTGGATCAAACTCATTCAGATATTCAGTGGCCTGCATGAATTTCGACCAGGTCCATGAAAGATTTACCGAAACACCATGAGACATTCTTTTTTCTACCCGGGTCTGCATGGAGTGGTACCAGGTGAAGCCATTATTGTCCTGCATGGAGATGCTGCCGAAATGGGGAAATGGTCGCAGCAGCTGGCTGCGGCTGACATTCGCACCAGAGAGCAACGTCCGCGGCAACATGGGATAGAAAGGATTGGCAACATTGGTACTCAGAAAGTCAATGGCAGCCTGATCTCGTTCCGTAGAGGTGCTGTAATATTGCTCAGCTACCGGGTTGAGTGGACGAGTTGTTCTAAGTTGAATTCCTTTGCTGCCTACGTATCCCAATTCCACCACAAGAGAATTTCCAATCTGCCGTTGAAGACTGAGTTGCCAACGCTGTACATAAGGATTTTTCAGTTTCTGATTGAAGAAAGTAATGTTTTGTCCCAGAAATGTACTCAATCCACCAGCAGCGCCCAATCCACTGGTAATTCCATCCGGGAATGGATTCGCAATTGTTGCAATGAAGTTCTGTCCATTATCCAGTGAAGGAACAAGTTCCGTCTGTGCGCTAAACCCTGTCAGGATTGCTTGTTGCCGAGATGTTCCCACCAGTTCGTTATAAATTCCATATCCACCACGAATGGCAGTATTTGAGTTCACCTGATAAGCAAACCCGATCCGTGGTTGAAAATTATTCCGATCAGCCTGCCAGAAGTGTCTTGGGTTTCCTGCAAAAGTCAGCCCACCCAATGCATGAAAATCTTCAGGCCGAATTTGTGGAATTGGATTGTTCGCATAGTTTGCTCGCGCTGCTGCTTCAATCGGATTGGGAGTCACCCCATCAAACCCCTGGACAGATCGGTTGTATCTTTCAGTGGGAGGTTGTTCATATTCATACCGAAGGCCAAATGTCAGCAAAAGCTTTGACGTAACTCTCCAGTCATCCTGGATAAACAGACCATGTCCCACATTCTGCATGGCATAAGAGTCATTGGCCTCCAGCATTCCGGTGGTGGGATACCCCATGAGAAAGCTTGCAAGCGCCTGTCCGATTGGAGCTGCTGGTGAATTATCCAGAGGTCCTCGAGCCCATTCTGTCCCTGTATCAATGCGGCCAGAAGACTGTCCAAAGGATTTTGCATTCTCTCTCCAGACTCGTACGGTATAACCGTATTTGATATTGTGTTTACCCTTCAGGTGAGTCATGTAGGAAGAAAATTCATGGGTATCTGTCCCTCGCCCGCTCCTTGTTGAACCACCCAGCTCCCCATACCCCGAGATACGCACCTGTGGAAGCTTCAGTCCATCTGGTGAAACACTCAGAATTGAGTTCACGAAGTTTTGGGAAAAACCCAGTGCCGTAAGATCCATGCCACTATTGACTGGCACGTTTCCTTCAAGGAAACGGTTGTATCCATATCGTGTATTCAGAACTGTTGTGGGACTGAAGACGTAGACATCATCAAATGAAATTCCACGGTTTCGCCGTTCAAAGTTTGCTCCAACTGCATTATTGAAGCGGACATCATAGAGTTGCTCCCGGTCATTCCAGTCACCACGGAAAAATACCCGATGCTTCTCTGAAAAATTATGGTCTATGCGGAAAAGGTGGCTTCCAAACCGATCAGACTCCGGCCCCGGTGTGGTCCAGTTGTTTGCCCCATCCGCTCGCCCGGGCAGATTTGGCTCCGGAAAGAAAGAAACAATATTCCTCGCAAGGGCATCCATCCGATGTGCAGGAATAATGTTGCCGGGCAAGGGCTGTCTGCTGAACCGACCTGAACCTGCCGGTGCAATCGTTGCCGGATCATAAATTTGATACTGCGGACCAAGCGCAAGCAATGAAGAAAAGTCACCCTGTCGCTGGGCAGCCGTGGGCACTGCCGCGATGATCGTTCCGCGTGGATCTGAACTATGAATTCCTTCATAAGCATACGTCCAGAAAGTTTTATTTCTTCCGTCGTAGATTTTGGGAATCACAACCGGACCATTGCCACTCCCACCCCAGCGATTCAGGCGGATGACAGGTTTTTCCAGCCCAGCGCTGTTATTGAAGAAACGATTCGCATTCAATACCGGATTCTGCAGGAAATGATAGAGAGTTCCATGGACACGATTCGTGCCGGACTTGATGCTGACGTTGACAGCAGCGCCCGTTGAAAAACCCTGTGCTGCATCAAAGTTGGCAGTTGCAATTCTGAACTCCTGCACAACATCAGCAGGGGGAATATAAGCAACAGCGGATCTTTGGTTATTCGGAGATCCATCAATAGTGAACTCTGTATTTCCAGTGCGTGTTCCATCGGTGGATATTGCGGATGGTGATCCGACATCAAAAGGACGGGACCACCCACCAGTCGAGAGATTCAGCACACCAGGAGCCAGTTGGGCCAGCATGATTGGATTTCCATCCTTTAAGGGAAGCTCTGAGATGCGCCTTGAATCAATAATCTGACTCATGGATGTTGTTGTTGTTTCCAGCAATTCATTCTGTGCTGAAACACTGATTGTTTCTGAAACAGCCCCAACTTCCAGAACGACATTGACAGGAATTCGCTCACTGGTCCGAATCTCAATTCCTCGTTGCTCAAATGCCTTGAATCCACTGTGTTCAATACGGACAGTAAAGGTTCCAGGCAACAGGAATGGCATAAGATACTCCCCTTCACTGTTGGTCACAGCGGAGGTTTCCACACCCGAATTTGTATTCAGTGCACGAACTGTCGCACCAGGAATACGGCTTCCAGAAGAATCCGTTACTGTTCCCAGGATTTGGCCGCGTGTATCCTGTGCCTGCACGGAGCACACGGCGATCAATATGACACTGAAGAAGAGATGTAGAGTCTGAATCCTGAACAGGCAACTGGATCTGGCTGGACCTGACTGGAACCCGAATAAAGTCATGCGGGACAGCATTTCCTACTTCAGAAATTGAAACAATGGCTTATTCGTTCAAAATAAGTGCACTATTTGCTCATTAATAATTTCAATTGTTCAGTATTTTTCTATTTATTCAAATACTAAAGAAGAATCGGCTTCACGGCCTTTGCTGGTTCCACACCTGTTAACCGGAAATCCAGACCCTGAAAACGATAGGTAAATTTGGCATGATCAATGCCCAGCACATGCATGACTGTTGCATGCAGATCGCGGACATGAACTGGATTTTCCACGACATTGAAGCTGAAATCATCCGTCGCACCATAGCTGAGTCCCGGCTTGACTCCGCCTCCCGCCATCCAGACAGTGAAGCAACGCGGATGATGGTCGCGACCGGCTTCAATGCTGTCCCACTCCCCTTGTCCAGCCACTCCACGCCCGAATTCTCCGCCCCAGATCACCAGTGTGTCATCCAGTAATCCGCGACGCTTCAGATCCGTCACCAGTGCAGCACTCGGTTGATCGGTATCCCGGCAGCGCGCGGTACACCAGGAAGCGAGTCGGCTGTGATGGTCCCAGTCCGGGTGGAAAAGCTGGACAAATCGGACACCACGTTCAATCAGTCTTCGCGCGAGAATACAGTTGGCTGCATAGCTGCCGGGACGGCGCGAATCCGGGCCATAGAGATTGAAGACTTCTTCTGGTTCATCACTCATGTCCGTCAGGGAAGGAACGCTCGATTGCATGCGATACGCCATCTCATACTGACGAATGCGGGTAGAGATTTCCGGATCTCCGGTCTTCTCCAGACGATCCTGATTCAGTTCAGCCAGACCATCCAGCATGCCGCGCCGGAGTTCACGAGGAAGTCCCTCCGGGTCGCGCAGGTAAAGAACGGGGTCTTTTGCATTCCGCAGTTTCACGCCCTGATAACGAGACGGCAGAAATCCGCTGCCCCAGTAGTGATCGTAAAGCGGCTGATCACTCGGACGTTGCATTTTGGAAAGCAGGACAAGGTAATCGGGAAGATTGCGGTTGACGCTTCCAAGTCCATAACTCACCCATGCCCCCATGCTGGGACGTCCGGGAAGCTGATTGCCGGTGAGGAATTGTGTCATGGCGGGCGCATGATTGATCTGGTCCGTCTGCATCGACTTCACGAAGCAGACATCATCCACAATCTTTGAAAGATAAGGCAGCCATTCCCCCACCGTGGCACCGCTTTGGCCATACTGCGCAAACTTTGTCACTGCTGGCATGATGAGCTGCTTCTGGGAAGCAGTCATCGTGGTGACTCGCTGTCCCTGCCGGACAGAATCCGGCAGTTCCTGACCGGCAAGTGCCCGCAGGCCTGGCTTGTAATCGAACAGTTCGATTTGAGAGGGCCCTCCGGATTGCGTGAGAAAGATCACCCGCCTGGCTTTCGGAGCAAAATGAGGAAGTCCCGTCAGACCGATCGGTTCTTCACCAGACTTTGTTTCCGCTGCCTGCATCAGGGACGACAAGGCAATCGCCCCCAGAGACAAACCTGTTCCCTGTCCCAGAAAAAAGCGTCTGCTGATCTCCAGCCTGGATTTCATCTCATCCTGCTTACTCATGTGTGATCGCCTCATCCAGATTCAGTATCATGCTGGCAATCAGCATCATGGATGCAAGTTCTGGCTCACGGACAGCATTTTCCTGCTGTCCAACCTGTACCAGTTTGATGGCATCCTGCTGGTGTTTGCGGTAGTACTGGATAGCTCTCTGGTGTTCCCGAACCAGAACAGCCAGTTCCTTTTCTTCTGGCTCGCGGAATAAAATTTTCAAAAATATTTCCCGAATGCCCTGCTTCATATCCTTTTGCGCAAGAGCATCCTCGGCAAGCCTTCGTGAAGCTTCAAGGTAAGTTTCATCATTCAGCAAAGTGAGAGCTTGCAAGGGAGTATTTGTGCGGGATGTTCTCACTTCGCACGACCGGCGCTGAGCCGTGTCGAAAAGAAATGTCGGTGCAATCGTGCGGCGCCAGAATGCGTACAAAGTTCGGCGATACTGTGCAGCCCCTTCGCTGGGCTCATAGTTGAATCGGCCCATGAAGATCTCTTCCCACACACCTTCCGGTTGATAGGGACGCACGGGAGGCCCACCCAGCACAGGATTCAGCAGGCCCGCATAGGAAAGTGCAGCATCCCGCAGCATCCAGCTCTGCAGGCGGAAGCGCGGACCACGAGCCAGCAACTGGTTCTGCGGATCACGGGCAAGCAGTTCAGGAGTGACAGCTGAATCCTGGCGATACGCCGCACTCAGTGCCATCAGCTTCAGCATTTTCTTCACGTCCCAGCCACTTTCCACAAACTCGATAGCCAGCCAGTCCAGAAGTTCGGCATGAACCGGCTGTTCTCCCTGAAGACCGAAATCTTCCGGCGTGCGAACCAGTCCCTCTCCAAACAGAATCTGCCACAGATGATTCACTACTACCCGCGCCGTCAGTGGATTTTCAGGACTCACCAGCCACTGTGCAAGACCCAGGCGTGTCCGTGGAAATTCGGGGCTCCATGGAGCAATGGCAGAAGGCATCTCCGGTTGCACGACATCGCCCTTCTTATCCCAGATCCCACGTAACAGGATGTGTGTTTCCCTGGGTTCCTTCCGATCTGCCAGCACCATGACATCCACAGAGCCTGCTGCCTTCACTTCATTCAATTGACGCTGTGCCCGATCCAGAGCAGCCTTCTTTTGCAGATAAGGTTCGTAGTCTGCAAGGAACTGCTCAAACAGCCTGTCCTTTAGAGGTTGCGTAATGGTAGATGTGGCGGATAGCTGCTCCAGCGGCATTGGAGAAAAACTCAACAATGCAGGTCCGCGCTGGTCTGTAACGGACAACCGGAATCGTCCGATATTGGCATCCCCGGCAGTGGATCGATGGAGCAACTCAAAGACAACTTCCTCGCCATCCGACAGTTGCAATGGTTCGGCAAGGCGGAAAATCGCCATGTAAGATCGCCGGGGGTCGCTTCCTTTTGTCGTCCATCCATTACGAGGATCATCATCCAGTGTGTCCTTCACCAGACCGTAGTTGTTGTTGGTGGACTTGTCCGTTTCGTAATCTGCTATCGCTCCAGCCACTTTAATTTCACGGGATTGCGTATTTCCCTTCTGCCGTACATGAACCTTGATATCAGTCAGCAGAAACTCGCCACTTTTGCCGCGCGAAAGCCTGCCTTCTGAATGAGTGGCGTGAGGAAGCACTTCCAGTCTGAATCCGGTAATTCGATCCAGTGAACTGGTTGCTGCCACATGATAGTCATCCTGCCTGGGATTGGGCCCGCTTATCTGAATCGTTCCATCTGGTTCCTGATTCAGAATGGTTCCTTCAACAGATTTCAGTTTCGGACTCTTTAATGGATGCCAGGCAATGAAATTCTTCGGAGATTGAACAGCCAGCCATTTTGTAAAAGGACGCTTAGCTACCTTTCTTGCTTCCTCTTCTGCCTTTTGTCTCTCCTGATATAAAGCCTGCGCCTCCGCAATCGCCCTTGAGACCACAGAAGATTGATGTTTCAGATAAGGCTTCGCTTTTTTCCCCGCCTGTCCATCCTCATCAATGCTGTTGAAGAACGCCGTCACACTGTAGTAATCACCATGAGAGATCGGATCGAACTTATGGGAATGGCATTGCGCACACCCCAGTGTCAGTCCCAGAAAAACAGTTCCAGTGGTGTTTGCACGATCCAGCACATAATCGATGCGGGACTCTTCCGGATCACGACCACCTTCACCATTGGTCATATGGTTCCGATGGAATGCAGTCGCAAGGATCTGTTCATGAGTCGCATTGGGCAACAGATCTCCGGCAAACTGCTCCGTCGTGAACTGGTCGAATGGCATGTTGCGATTGAAAGCATCCACAACCCAGTCCCGCCACGGCCAGTTGGTGCGGGTTTCATCGGCCTGAAATCCATCCGTATCTGAATAACGCGCAGCATCCAGCCACCACATCGCCATCCGTTCCCCGAAGTGGGGACTGTCCAGGTATCGATCAATCAGCTTCTCAAGAGCATCCGGTGATCTGTCGTTCACAAAGGCAGCTACTTCTTCTGGCCGGGGCGGCAGTCCAGTCAGATCAAAGGACAGTCGGCGAATCAGAGTATGGCGGGGAGCCGTAGTGGCAAGAGCCAGCCCCTCTTTCTTCAGCCGTTTTACTATCAGGGAATCAATCCCGGACTCTGTCGGACGCACAGGTTTTTCGAATGACCAGTGTTTACCCCACGGCGCACCCTGTTCGATCCATCGCCGAAAAACTGAGATTTCTTCTGCCTTCAGCGGTTCTTTGTGCGCAAATACCGGAGGCATAATGCGGGTTTTGCTCTGCGTGGTGATTCGGTCAAAGAGAAGGCTTTCCTCTGGCTTGCCGGGGACTATGGCGGCCCCTTTCTTTCGGACTTCCGTCGCTCCTTCCCGAGTGTCCAGCCGAAGACCAGCCATCCGGCTTGTGGGATCCTGCCCATGACAGCTCAGGCATTTATCGGAAAGTAATGGGAGTACTTCCCGGCTAAAATTCACGGCATCCTCAGCAAAACAAAGGCTGGAGACCGCAGCCAGGATAATCCGGGCAACACGCATACACCCTCAGAATGCGATACACGAACAGAAAGGACAATGGCGGGAAATGCTTCGATAGTTGTAGCATCTACTCATGCAGCTAGGTGCACATCCGGATTCGTTTGCGATATCCCTGTATGCCACCGCCAGCGAAGAGCATGAGGATATCCTCTATACAGTCCTCCGCGCCGGACATCTGACACCTGCGCCGGAACACCATATCAAGAGGAACCACTTCCCTGGACATGAGTTAATCCTTTGCCTGAAAGGAAGCGGCTATGCCCGTGTTCATGGCAAGACTCATGCAGTCAAAGCCGGGGATTTTGTCTGGATCAACTGTCATCACCCTCATGAACATGGAGCAATTGTTTCCGATCCATGGGAGGTGTACTGGATTCGGATTGAAGGGCCACGGCTGGAACAGATTTATACATTGCTGCGCGCCAATGACCATCCGGTTTTCCCCCAGTTCACTCCGGAATCAGCGGCTCCGATCTATCAGGAGATCTTTCAGCTTCTCGAAAAGAAATCCCCTGAGTCCGCACCCCTGATCCATGTTGCTGTCGCAAAACTTGTAGCAATGGCTCTTTGCACCAGACAGGAACAGGCAAAGCAGAAATCCATTCCCCCATTACTGCAAAAGACACTGGACCACATGCGTCTTTTTTACTTTCAGCAGATATCTATTGCCGATCTGGCTGAGATGTCCGGACTCAGTCAGTCTCATTTTGCGCGTGTCTTCAAATCCACATTTGGTGCAAGCCCCATTACCTGGTTACGCAATGAAAGAATTCGACAGGCCAAGCGCAGACTGAGTGAATCCACCGATCCCATCCAGCAGATTGGTGAACAGGTGGGATACCGCGATCGGTTCTTCTTCAGCAAGGACTTCAAGAAATGCACGGGCCTGACGCCACGGGAGTTCCGGCGTCAGTTCACCGCTCCACCGGCTGAAGAACCGGATTGCTTACCTTCTACATGACCCGACCGTTTATCCTCCACATAGATGGATGTGGGTGTGGGGAATGAGAAGTTTGTCCCGGCTCCCTGAACGATCTTCATGATCGACAGCAGGATCTCTTCCCGGGCTTCGGCAAATTTTCCGAAATCCGCAGTCAGCACATAGGAAAAAATTTCCACTTGTAAGGCTGTTTCCCCATAATTGATAAACCGGACTCTCAGGCTGGACTGTTCAATCCGGCGATCCGCTCCCAACAGTTCGCGAATCTCTTTCAGAATCGTTTCCAGCTGCTCCTGGGTAGTTTCATAGCGAAGCCCGAGAGTGGTCTGGAACAGAAGTTTGTCCCGCATGGACAGGTTTTCCACCTGCATTGTGGCGAGTACACCATTGGGAATGGAGAGTTCAGTCCGCTCTGTCGTTCTCATTCTGGTGGAACGCAGTCCGATATCAGTGACGCTTCCCACTTTTCCTCCGAAGTTACACGTATCACCCACCCGGATTACCTTGTCCGATGCTACGGATAAACCACCGAACAGATTTTCGATCGTCTTCTGTGCACCAAAACCAATGGCGATACCACCAATACCAACACCGGCTAAAGCCGCACTGAGATTGAATCCCATCCAGCCCAGGAAAATCAGGACCACGCTGGCAAACAGCATCACCTTCAGAATTCTCTGCCCGATAATTACCCATGATCCGGTAGCAAGTCTGCCGGAACTGACGGCCCTTGAGCGGAAGTTCTCTGCCAGACGATCAATCGCCTGCGACAACAGCCAGGCCATCCCCAGAATGAAGAGTGCTGCCGTCACCCTGGCGTAATAAGACCGGTAGAGGACAGGCAGTTCCAGATAAGCAACCAGCCTTGCATGAATGAAGATGGCCAGCAAAAGAAGAATACTGCGCGGAATTTCAATCACATTCCAGCGGGTACGCTGAAGCATTTTACGCACCAGATAGGTAATCAACTGGGCAATTCCATAGGCGACAAACAGCAGAGCCACAATGCCGATCCACTGCCAGATTTCCAGTCCAAGAACTCTCTTCTGCAACTCTTCCGGAATCGCATCAACCAACACCACCGCACGGATCTGGCGGCTCAGAGTCGGAACCTTTGCCAGTGTTTCCGATGACACCACCCAGACAGGTCCAGCTTCCGGATCTTCCACGCGAGTCAGGATCAGATCAACAGAACTTTCTCCGATGGTGATTTTCCCCAGCCTTTCCTTGTTCGGAGCAAGTCCCTCCTCATCACTACCTTCCAGCTGGTCTGAAATCAGCCCAAGAGGGGAATCATAGCCATCGTTCATGATCGCCTGTAACTCACGGGCCATCGTGACACCCAGCGATGCCCGACTCCGTTCCTGAATATCCAGATAACGCGCTGCAGTTGCATAGTTTCCGCGTTCGGCAGCCCGCAGGAACCCGGTGATTGAGGATCGGGGAGTGGTTCGGTTTAGCGGATCAATGTTCTTTGGTTCTTCTTTTTTTTCCTGAGCCAGAGAGACCAATGGACTGGTCCAGAGTATGAAAAACAGTAAAAGTATTCCCTTAAGAGTCAGTCGCAAACAGTCACCTTTTTACACACCAGAGTTTGTGGGGAAACTGATTCTATCAGTCCCGATAACCGCATGATACGATGGGAGTTTCCCGATGTCCGCAGCGGTCCCTGATATTCTTACCCGCATTCTTGATACCAAACGTGAAGAGGTTCATCAGTTAAGGAGCCCACGTCGGTCATTTCGTAATGCCCTGCTGGCCCAAAAGCCGGCCATCATTGCTGAAATCAAGAAGGCATCCCCCAGCAAAGGAATCTTTACCAGTTCCTTTGATCCGGCATCCATTGCCCGCAGTTATGAATCCGGTGGAGCTTCAGCACTCTCAATTCTCACCGATCAGCAATATTTCCAGGGTTCGCTTAATGATCTGCGGACGGCCCGTGCGGCGACCTCACTTCCCGTGATCCGCAAGGATTTCATCATTGATGAATCACAGATTGCTGAAGCATTCTCGGCAGAAGCAGACGCCATTCTTCTGATCGCGGCAGCTATGGATACGCATCGTCTGCGGAATCTGCGTGAATTTGCAGAATCGCTGGGTCTGGATGTTCTGGTTGAATCCCATAATGAAGAGGAACTGCGAAGCACCATCGATTCCGGGGCAACTATTATCGGAATCAATAACCGCAACCTGCACACGTTTGAAGTCACTCTCGAAACATCCATCCGTCTCGCAGAAATGATTCCTGCTGATGCAGTGAAAGTCAGTGAGAGCGGAATCCATCGCCATGCAGATATCGAAAAACTCATGGAGTTCGGGTACACGGTATTTCTGGTGGGGGAACGGCTCATGACCACTCCTGATCCTGCCCAATCCCTGCGGGAGTTGATCGGTTAGTTCATGGAACCACACCTGCAGGAGCCCATCATTAAAGTGTGCGGCATCACCACCCTGGACGATGCACTACAGGCAATCGAAGCAGGTGCAAATGCCCTGGGATTCAATTTTTATCCCCGCAGTCCTCGCTTCACACATGCACAAGAGTGGATGTGGAACCTGCCCGTTCTCAAAGTCGGCATTTTTGTGGGTGAAGCATCAATTATTCCGGGTCTGGATGTTTATCAGATTTATGGAAGTGAGTTTCCGCCCGATGTCAGAATCTGGCACGGAGTAAAACCGGGTGCCGAGCGATTGCCTGCCGAGGCTTATGTTCTCGATTCCTCTGAAGGAACCGGAAAAGTGCTCGACTGGACACTGGCGCAGGATCAGTCATCTGGCAAAAAAGATAAGATCATCATTGCCGGCGGACTGGATGGATCCAACGTTGCGGAAGCAATTCGCATTGCACGCCCATGGGGAGTAGATTCCTGTTCACGGCTGGAAGCTGCCCCCGGAAAAAAAGACCCCGTGAAGGTTCGCAATTTTGTGACGGCTGCACGGGAAGGATTTTTACAGAATGACCTCTTTACCTGATTCGAAAGGACATTTCGGCCCATATGGTGGCCGGTATGTGCCGGAGACCCTGATGTCTCCGCTCGAAGAGCTGGAACAAGCCTACGATGCGGCGATTGCTGATCCGGAATTTCAGTCGGAACTCGATTCCCTGCTCCGGAACTATGCGGGCAGACCCACGCCTCTGTATTTCGCCAAAAGACTGAGTGAGCAGATTGGCGGAGCAAAAATTTATCTCAAACGCGAGGATCTGCTGCATACCGGCGCGCACAAGATCAATAACGCACTGGGACAGGCTCTGCTGGCAAAGAGAATGGGCAAGAAGCGAGTGATTGCAGAAACAGGAGCAGGTCAACACGGCGTTGCTTCCGCTACTGCCTGTGCCCTGCTGGGACTGGACTGTACCGTATACATGGGTGCTGAGGACATGCGCCGCCAGCGACTTAATGTATTCCGCATGCGCTTGCTGGGTACGCAGGTCATCGGCGTGGAAACCGGTTCACGGACCTTGAAAGATGCCATCAGTGAAGCGATGCGTGACTGGGTCACCAACGTCGAATCCACTTACTATTTGCTGGGGTCTGCTCTTGGCGCACATCCCTACCCTCGCATCGTACGCGACTTTCATCGCTGCATCGGTGTCGAGGCACGGCAACAGATTCTGGAAGCGGAAGGCAAACTGCCCGATGCTGTCTTTGCCTGTGTAGGTGGAGGTTCAAACGCAATCGGAATCTTCCATCCCTTCATTGAGGACACCTCTGTCCGCCTGATCGGGATTGAAGCTGGTGGCCGTGGTCCGGGAGTGGGAGATCATGCAGCGCGATTTATCGGTGGTGCTCCAGGAGTATTACATGGTGCATACAGCTATCTCTTGCAGGATGAAAATGGCCAGATTGCCCTGACGCATTCCATCTCTGCCGGGCTGGATTACGCACTGATCGGGCCAGAACATGCATGGCTCCATGACCAGAAGCGTGCAGAGTATGTCAACTGTCAGGATGAACAGGCATTGCAGGCTGCTGTTCGCCTTTCCCGCACAGAAGGAATTATCCCTGCGCTTGAATCCTCCCATGCTGTCGCCATTGCACTGGAACAGGCCGTCGATGCAAAAGGCCAGACCTTCATCGTGAACCTCTCCGGTCGGGGAGACAAAGACATCGATATCTATCGGGAAAATCTGCCGGAGCTCGACAGTTAATAATGACGCGTATTGCTGAAGTATTCAGAAAAGGACGCAAGGTCCTGATCGCCTATATCACGGCAGGATATCCAACTCCCGCTGAAACTCCGGAGCTTGTCGCGGCACTGGAACGCGGAGGCGTGGATCTGATTGAGCTGGGTGTTCCCTTCTCGGATCCAGTTGCCGATGGACCAGTCATCCAGGCGACTTCCCAGCAAGCGATTGAAGCAGGAACGACGCTTTCCGGTGTGCTCGAGATTGCGCGGATCATTCGCAAGACCTCCCAGATTCCGCTGATGCTGTTCACGTACATGAATCCGGCAGTGAAGTACGGCTTTGAAGCACTGGCTCGCGATGCAAGGGAAGCGGGAATCGACGGAGTTCTGCTGACTGACCTGAGTGTGGAAGAAGCAGACAGCTGGGTGGAAGTAATGCGTAAGGCAGGACTGGATACAATTTTCCTTGCTGCTCCTACAAGCAGTGATCATCGGCTGGATCTTGTTGCAAAATACTCAACAGGGTTCATCTATGTTGTGTCCCGTACCGGAGTCACCGGAGAACAGGCAGCCCTCTCTTCTGCGGCAGCACCACTGCTCCAGAAACTCAAGGGACGCACCAGCCTGCCTCTTGCCCTGGGATTCGGAATCTCAAACGGATCGCAGGCAGGCGAAGCAGCACGCTACGCAGATGGAGTGGTGGTTGGAAGCGCCCTCATGAAAATGATCCAGCAAGGGCGCGACCTGGAAGCTTTTGCACAGGAATTACGGAAGGGTATGGATGCAGTCTGAAGATCCACGAATCAAGCTTGCCGAACTTCGTCAACAGATCGATGCAATTGATCTGGATATCCTCGCATTGCTGAATCAGCGGGGGAACATTGCCCAGGAGATTGGCCAGGTCAAAAAGACATCCAATCTGGCAATTGTTGAATTACAGAGAGAACAACAGGTGGTGGCAAATATGCTGGCCGCCAACCAGGGACCGCTCCCGAATGACAGTGTGGAAAGACTGTTCAGCAGCATCATGATCGAGATGAGAAATCTCCAGAGAGATAGAAAAGAAGGAAAACAATCATGCTAGTCGTCATGCAGGAAGGAGCCTCAGAGGCTCAGATCGCTGCCGTTCAGGAAAAACTGACCAACCTGGGGTATGCAGTTCATCGAATCACGGGTGTAGAAAACTCTATCCTGGGTGGAGTAGGTCCTGACAAGGCTGATCCGGCAGAGCTGGAAGTCCTCCCTGGAGTGAAGGAATGCATGCGCGTTTCGTCTCCCTATAAGCTGGCCAGCCGCAGTATGCGGCCGGAAGGCACGGTCATCAAGGTCGGCGATGTGGAAATCGGTGGCGACAAGATGGTCATCATGGGTGGACCCTGTTCGGTGGAAAGCCGTGACCAGTTCTTCACCTGTACGGAGATCGTCGCCAAAGCAGGAGCCAAAGTTGTCCGTGGCGGAGCATTCAAGCCTCGCTCTTCCCCGTATAGCTTCCAGGGCATGGGCGAAGAGGGACTGAAGATCATGAGGGAAGCCGGAGACCACTTCGGCCTGAAAGTGATCAGTGAAGTGATGGACACCTCGCAGATCAACATGATGCTGCCTTACGTCGATATCTTCCAGGTGGGTGCCCGCAATATGCAGAACTTCAATCTGCTCAAAGCACTGGGTGCAATCCGCAAGCCCATCCTGCTGAAGCGTGGCATTGCAGCGACCGTAGAAGAACTGCTTCTCTCTGCTGAATACATTCTGTCCGGCGGAAACTATGACGTGATGCTCTGCGAACGCGGCATCCGTACCTATGAAACCGTTACCCGCAATACGATGGACATCTCAGCTATCCCGGTGATCAAAAAACTGTCTCACCTGCCCATCGTTGCCGATCCTTCACACGGAACGGGACGCAGGGACATGGTGCTTCCCATGGCGCTTGCTTCTGTGGCTGCCGGTACGGATTCATTGATCGTCGAAATGCACAACAACCCGGACAAGGCCTTCTCGGACGGAGCACAGAGTCTCTTCCCGGAACAGTTTGTCGATATGGTGGAACGGTGCAAGCTGATCGCTCCTGCCGTAGGACGCAGCATCTAGGTTCAGCGTGAAATCGGTAGTCATTGCCGGATTGGGCCTGATTGGCGGATCATTCGCCCTGGCACTTCGCAAAGCGGGGTATCAGGGTGAAATAACCGGAGTCAGCTCTCCCCATACAGTTTCGAAGGCAGTCGAACTGAGTATCGTCAATCGAGGAGTTTCGATCGAGGAGGCTCGTGGAGCTGACCTGATCTTCCTGGCTCAGCCCATTCGGCAGATTATTGAGACGCTCCCGCTTCTTGAAGGGTCACAGGCTCTAATCACCGACGCTGGATCCACCAAGCGTGAGATCTGCACCGCTGCTTCTCATCTTCCCCACTTCATTGGCGGGCATCCCATGGCCGGAAAAGAAGTCCGGGGCGTGGAAAACTCTGACGCTGATCTTTTTCGGAACCGTCCCTGGTTGTTGACCAGTGAACCACCCGTATGGTTTCACGAACTGATTGAAAGTATTGGGGGGAAAATCATCCTCACCACACCGGACGAGCATGACCGGCTGGTGGCGATGTCTTCCCACATGCCCCAACTGGTGTCCTGCGCAATTGCAAAAGTAACGGAATCGGTCCGCCACGTAGGAGGACCGGGACTGGAATCCATGACCCGTCTTTCCCGCAGTTCCTACGATATCTGGCGGGATATTCTGGATACCAATCGGGATCAGGCAGTGGAGGCACTGGATCAACTGATCCGGGAAGCAACCCACCTCAAAGAGGTGCTGGAAGCCAACGATCCGGAAGTAAAGACTTATTTCCGTTCGAATTGATTGATTTTTCTCTGCAACTGACCTCAAATCTATGGTTTAGTTCCCAATTATTGGATTGACCGTTTTACAATAATTGGGATAAAGTCTAGTTTCACGATGTAAACCGCGTTTCCAGATACGGATTATCGAGTTGAAAAGATTAAGCTTTCTCATCACCCCCATTGCTCTTCTCACCATGAGCAGCACAGTCTTTCTGGCGCAAACTCCCCAGGAGACGCTGGACACACTGCATCAGAATGTCCGTAAACCTGACATCCAGTCTGCAGAAATGGTCATCGACCAGGCCCAGCAACAGTTTCAAAAAGGAAAGCGTTTGTTGCAGCAGGGAGACCAGGATGGTGCAAGAAGTCTCTTCGACCAGGCCATCAACACATTGCTTCTCTCCTCACTTTCTTCAGACGAACGACTGAAGGCAGAACACAGGATTGAAGAACTTGTCGATCTGATCTACCGGTATGACGTGGATGAACTGGGATCGGGTGAAGATCCAGACAAGCTTGTTTTTGATAAATCCCCTCTCGACGAACTCCGTGAACTGAATTTCCCAATTGATCCCACGCTGAAAGGGATGGTCCAACATCAGACCGCTTCCACAGCCAGTCAGCTCCCCCTGGAAATGAACGACACAGTACTGAGTTTTGTGAACTACTTCACCAACTCGAAACTGGGTCGTAACACCCTGATCAATGGATGGCGTCGTTCCCACAAGTATCGTCCGATGATCCAGCGAATCCTTGAGGAAGAAGGTGTTCCTCAGGAGCTGATCTTCCTGGCTCAGGCTGAGTCTGGCTTCATGCCACGTGCCCGCTCGATAAAGGCAGCTAGTGGAATGTGGCAGTTTGTCAGCTTCCGTGGCAAGGAATACGGCCTGGAACAGACATCACTCATCGATCTCCGGCTGGACCCTGAAAAGGCAACACGAGCAGCGGCCCGTCACCTGAAAGATCTCTATTTGCAGTTTGGAGACTGGTATCTGGCCATGGCTGCCTATAATTGCGGACCCGGCTGCGTGGATCGGGCAGTCCAGCGCACAGGATATGCAGATTACTGGGAATTGCATCGCATGAATGCCATCCCCAAGGAAACCCGCAATTATGTTCCCCTCATTCTGGCGATGACTATCGTCACCAAAAATGCCGAGGAATATGGCATTACTCTGGATGATCCTGCCCCCAGCCTTGAGTACGATACGATCACGATCGATACACCGACTCATATTGAACTGGTCGCAGGTGCAGCAGACCTTCCGGTATCCGGAATTCGTGATCTGAATCCGGCAGTCCTTGCCAATACCATCCCTTCCGGAATGGAAGTTCATGTTCCCAAGGGATCGACAGCAGAAGTGCTGGCCGCCATGGAATCCGTCCCCCAGGCCCAGCGCGTTGCCTGGCGCCTTCACCGGGTAAAACCGGGAGAAGATATCTCTCAAATCGCCCAGCTTTATCGGACTACCACGTCAAAAATCATCTCTGCCAACTCAAATCTGGAAGAAAGCGTGAGTGAAGGAGACGTTCTCATTGTGCCCGCTTCAATTGCTGTGGCGGCAAAAGCCGCACCCGCCCGAAAGGGCACGGTGCGTTCAGCGAGCAAGACTTCCCGACCCGCAAATCGTGTCGCAGTCAAGCAGACCACCAAGAAACTCCCTGCTCGCAAGGCAGTAAGTTCAAAGCGTGGCAACCGGTAGATTGACTGTCCAGTTCAAAGGTTGATGATTTTCTGGCAATAATGTGTAAAATTGGAGCCTGCAATGGCTGACAATCGACGAACATCTGAAATCAGTTGGGACGACTTCGGATACGACGAAGAACATATTGAATTTGAGGCTGAACTCAGCGAATTCCGGAAGGAAGGCGATGATGAAAACCTCTTCAAGAATGATGATCCGTTGATGAATCCGGCCCCGGCAGAGATCGCTAGTGAAGAAACTGTCCTGCTCGCGGCTGCTGCCTCAGCCGTGGCTGACAAGCAGAAGAAATCCGCCACTCCCCGGACGGCAGTTCCTCAACGCAAGAGTCCGGCACGCGCTGAAGTTGCTGTAAAAGTGGACACCAGCAAAAACTCAGTCAAAGTCAAATCTGCACCAGCAAAGAAGAAGCAGGCTCCACTCGCAGCAGCAGTATCGAAAAAAGTTGTGGCACCGCAGCCAGTTGCTAAAAAACAGGCACCGATAAAGAAGGCTGCTCCGGTAAAATCAGTTGCTAAAAAGGTTGCTCCATCGGCAGTTCCGACAAAGAAGGTGGTACCAGCCAAGAAGACGGTTGCGACAAAGAAGACAGTACCCATCAAGAAAATGCCAGCGGCGAAGAAGGTGACACACCCCGCTGCCAAAAAAGCTGTGAAGAAATCCGCACAGGTAGTGACCAAGCAACCTACGAAGAAAGCTGTCAAAAAGGCTCCCGCTGCTAGCTCCAAAAAGAGTTCACAGCAGAAGCCAGTCAAGAAGGGTCGACGTTAATCAGCCTTGGCGACGGCCTTACGGCATCGCTCAAACAGCTCCAGGAGCGACTCTGCATATTCTTCAGGCGTCCGGTTCGCGCGACCGGCTCCAAAACCAGCCGCAGCGTTCCCTTTTCCGTATCCTGTGGTCACTGCAATGAATTTCATCAATTCCAGCGCGACTTCTTCCTTGTTCGAGGTGGGCTTCTGGTCCACCTTCGTTTCTTCTGCCAAGTGTGATCTCCTTTGGAGCGGAAAACTCTTTTCGCTCAGTCCTAATTTACCCCACCGCCCATGCCTTTCCATGCACGGCACTTCATAAAAAAAATGAGGGGTGGCGCACAGGCCCATCTGATTGAAGCTTCGGACGGTAATTTCTATGTCGTCAAGTTTCAGAATAATCCGCAACATCGGAGAATACTCGTAAATGAGTGGATCACTTCAGCAATTCTTCGTTATCTGAACATCCGGACACCGGCCAGCGCCATCATTGACTTCTCTCCCGATTTTCTGGAGCAGAATCAGGATATCTTCATCCAGCAAGGGTTCAAACAAGTGAGGCCTGAGGCTACCTGGCACTATGGTTCCCGCTATCCAGGGCATCCACACCGCATGGCAGTCTATGATTTTCTGCCGGATACTTTGCTGGACCGTGTGAATAACCTCCATGAGTTTACAGCGGTCCTTGCAGTGGACAAGTGGCTGGGCAATACAGATTCACGGCAGGCAGTATTCTTCCGGGCGCAGATCAAAGACTATGCTCCGGATTCTTCCGCACATCCCTTAAAGAAAAACTTCCTGGCGCAGATGATCGATCACGGGTATACATTTAACGGGCCGCACTGGGAATTCCAGGATGCCCTCCCCCAGGGAATCTACTTCCGCAGCATCGTTTACCGGAAAGTGACATCCATGGAAAATTTTCAACCATGGATATCTCAGATTGTTGCCATGCCTATTGAGGTTCTGGATGAGGCACTTCGTTCCCTGCCTCCTGAATGGGTGGGAGAAGATCAGGAAGAACTGGAATCACTTCTCGAAAAACTGTGGCGGCGCAGAACCCTGGTAGAAGATTTGTTGCTTCGGCTGAGGAACAGTCATGTCAGTCCATTTATGAACTGGCGGAAATAATCTGTTGGGCAATCATTTTTGCTGTTACCGGAGCCAGCAGAATCCCATTTCTGAAGTGTCCATAAGCCTTCCAGATGTTTGTTCCCTCGATCCGGCCCACTTCGGGAACACCGGAAGGTGTTGCAGGACGAAATCCGCACCATGCAGTCACCGGACGTTTTCCCTGAAGTTCCGGCCAGAGTGCTGCACCCCTGATTTCCAGATCGTTCAGAGTTTCGGAATCCAGTTCACGATTGAAGCCCACCGTCTCCTCGTTTGAACCCACAAGGGTAAATCCATTCGAACGCTGGGCAACATACGTATTCCCACGTCTCAGGATGGGAGAGAGTGAACCGGGAGGCATCTCATATCCCAGAAGATGTCCGCGTACAGGAAAGGAAACGGGCAGACCGCGGATCGATCCACTCCAGGCACCAGCCGCCACGATGATCCATCTCGCCTTCAATTCATCGAGAGAGAAGACTTCCCTGCCTTCCTGAAGGTCTGCATTTTGAGCCAGTGCAGCCGTCAGTTCACGGGGATCCACCAGAGCCTCATCTGGGAATTCTCTTCTCTCTGAGCCGTGGAACTCCACCGTGCCACATGCCCGGTAGTCGATGCGAAGACCTGTTTCAGTCGATATTTCCTTTATCCAGGACGGATAAAGATGAAGAGATTCAACTGCTTTTTCAGCCCAGAAAGAATTGGGCAGATTCTCTCCGTGGGGAGAAAGCATCCCAGCGCCCGCCCAGCTCGCTTCTTTTGCTGTCTTCCCTTTTTCCAGAACGGTAACTGAAATACCTGCCCTGGTCAGTTCCCGTGAAATCGCCAGACCAATCAGGCCAGCACCAATTACGATCGCGTCAGAGTCCAATCTTCATCGTATTCCCCTACAAGGATCAGATCAAAGCACGATACCCTGAAAACTGATGCATCCTTTGCTCCTGCATAACGGCCAACTCAAATCTATTTCCGAACCTGCATTGTCACCTGCACAAACGGGAGTCCTCACCGGATGGGGGGTTTTCAGCACTCTTCGGGTGATCGACCGCACAATGTTCGCTTTTGATCGTCATTATGCACGCATGGCTCGCGATGCAAAGCTGCTGCATGTTCCGTTTCCTGAGTCTTCAGAATGGTTGGAAGATCAGCTCTACCAGCTTATTGATGCTAACCAGGCCTGGAATGCCACACTGCGTGTGAATATTCTTCGGAATCAGGGAGGCATGTTTTCCAATCCTTCTATCAAAGAACCATTTGATGTCATTGCATTTACAAAAGGGCTGAAAAACTGGGGAGAATCCGCATCCCTGGATCTTGCAGTCAATGCTCGTCATGCAGATCATTTATTTGCCGGAACAAAGATGTTGTCCTGGTCCTTCAATCTGGTTCTGCTGGAACAGGCAACGGGAAAAGGATTTGATGAAGTAGTCCTGCTCAATGAGAGAGGTGAAGTAAGTGAATGTACTTCCGCTAATATCTTTGCAATATTTGGAAATCAGGTTCTGACCCCTCCTCTCTCTTCCGGATGTCTGCCTGGTGTCACCCGTGCACTTCTTCTGGAAGAGATCAAAGTCACGGATATTGAAATCCGGACAAAGATATTATTTCCTTCTGATCTGGAATTGGCAGATGAGGTTTTTATTACCTCATCTACAAGGGATCTGCTTCCAGTCCGCCATATTGAAGGACTGAAATTGAAGTCAATTGAGCGACCGATTGTGGGTAAATCTCTGCTGAACTCGTTCAGAGGATTCATGAGAAGCTATGCTGAAACAAGCCCGCGTTATACGGCTGCAGTTTCATAATCATTACGCCATTATTCATGGATTTTCCCTGCCCTAAGTGTGGCAGTCATGAGACCCGTCTGATCCGCGCGGGGAGCCATCTCAAACGACTGGCCAGCTTTTGTGGAATTGAGCACTTTAGCTGTCGGAAATGCCACAAGCATTTCTGGCAAAGCATATGGCTACTCAATGACTTTCTCTATGTGAAATGCCCCCGGTGCTATCGGACGAGACTCGGCACCTGGGCGGAAAGTCATGTCAGGCCATCACATCGTCAACAATTAGCAATTATGTTTGGGGCTCGAAAGGTTCGTTGTGGAGCATGTAGATACAGCTTTGTCTCCTTTCGGCTGGTTAAGAAAGACAGAGTACCTTCAAACAACAGCAATGACTTGTGAATATTCTGTGCAATACAGGTTATTTTTCTGTGCAAAATTTCCAGCTAATCTGGAAATCCCCGAAAATGCACTTGAATAGTACTAATCATGCCTTCAATCCATAATTAAAGTACCGGTACAAAATTGACTTTTGTGTCATCGTCAGGCTTCATTTCCTTTTGTAAACTTTTTTTAGAATGCAAATCGAAGCAGTTGTGAAGGGGAAAGAAGACATGGTGAGTACTCTAACTGCGTCGCACGTTTGTCTGGAATCTTCAATATTGCCCGAAGAACCAAAGTGTGAGCTGGTTGAGCTCTATCGTTGGAATGATCACGGTGTTGATCATATTGTCTATATGGGGCTGGATGGAAACCGTTACAGGCTTTCACGTAATTCAGGACAACAAAGTTCATCAGCCCACTGGGAAATCTGTACTCGAAGCAGGCTGTTGAGTTAAAAAATCAATCACGAAGTTCGAGGATCATTCCGTGATCTGTAATTGCCCAGATTGATCCATCCGGTTTTTCAGCAAGGTGAATTTCATTGGCTACAGCTCTGTAGTCCACAGGAATTTCACTCCAATGGGTTAGAGATTTCGCATCAGAGCGGTAGACCTGTACCCGGCCAGGGATAGGTGCATTGGGAAGCTGCGTGGGGAGCTCAATCACTCCCAGATAATTTTTCCCGCCACCGCTCACCAGAACATCTGTTGGCAATTTACCCTTTTCCCGATATACACGGTCTCCTTTTGAGGAACCCAGGTGAAACACCTCTCCTGGAAACTGGAATGCCTCATCAAACTTGAAAACAGTCAGAGATGTCCGGTCTGGCAAAAAGCGCGCCTGAATAACCCTTCCGAAGATGGAAGCAGTATCCACTCTCCAGGAATTACCGGCATCCGATGTAGCAAGTAAAAGCAGAGCAGCTGGTCGTTGCTTCTGCTTGAGTGCGTCTTCCGGATCCATCCAGTCTGGAAACTTTCGATTTCTTGATCGGGAAGAAAAGCCAATCACCTGCCCGACCTTCTGATCAAAAAATGAGATCACTGTGTAGGCGGTATTTTCTTTTCTGGTAGAGGGAGAATCGGCTTCATTCACCTTCGTCCATTTTCGTCCACCATCGGAGGTTTTCATGATCAATTTGGGAACTCCGGCCAGGATGCCGTTTCTGGAATCATGAAAGTGGATTGCCAGAATTCCCTTCTGAGACCTCAGCTTCTTCCAGGAACGCCCTCCTTCTTCGGTGTGCCAGACACCCTTATCCGTGGCAATCCAGCCAAAAGAATCATCCAGGAAAAAAAGGTCCTGAGGGATTTCTTTAAATTTCTGGATTTGCCAGGTGTTTCCCCCATCACCTGTTTGCAGGGTCACTCCCTGCACTCTGCGAGGTTCTTCCAGAACTCCAATGGCAATCGCCCGTTGATCAGACAGCCATTGCATCTTGATCAAAGAGAGATTTTCATCCTCTTTGTCATAGAAATATCTTAAGGAAAATTTCTCGGCTCCCAGACAGGAAAACAGGGGAATCAGGAGCAGAAGAAAAAATCTCATCCAGCAACCGCCGGAAATAAGAGCTCCACATGATTGGCTTCTTCTATCGCCTTGGAATCCATGCGGGCAAGAAGCAGCAGTGTACCGATCTGTTCTGCCACAGTAGTCAGCAGTTCCATTTCCGCGCCTGTGTGTTGATGCTGGCCGCGGTGCTGGACATTGATCACACCCACTACACGACCACGAGCAATGATCGGCGCTGACAGAAAAGCCTCAAAATTGTCTTCAGGAAGGTCTGAGAACTTCTTGAACCTTTTGTCGTTAAACGCCTCACGCGTAATCGCCAGCAGTCTTCGCTCACGGGCAACCCACCCGGTAAGTCCTTCACTTAACCGCAACCGGACTTTTCCGAGTGCCTCCGGTGTCTTGTTGGCAGAACAGAGGACCAGTTCATCGCCGTCGATCAGATAGATGAGACAGGAATCGCAAGCCATAAATTCCACAATCAGCTTGTTGATCCCGTTCAGGATCTCCGGAAGTCCCTGCTCCCGGACCATAAATCGACTGATCTGCTGAAAGAGCCTGAGCTGGTGCTCCGCACGTTCCAATTGCGCAGTGAGGTCTTTGACTCTGGACACACCTCTATTATCTCTGAATTGGAGATATGTGGTCTGGGAACATTCTGAAATGAATCTGCTATCATTTGCCTTTTTACCAGCTGACCCCTAAGATGGAGGTTCTGGAAAGCTGGAGCGGATTTTATGTGGAATCGTAGAAAAGAACAGGAACAGCCACCAAAACCGGTCAGCCAGCCTGTTCAAACGCCGGCGTTTACGCCTACCCATACACAAGGAGCATCAATGGCTGCACCTTCATTTCGTGCTGAACCCGAACCGCTGCGGGGATCAGCCACTATTGGAAAGAACGTGACCATCACTGGTCAGATTTTCAGCCGCGAAGACATCATCATTGACGGTGAAGTTGAAGGCACTGTCGAAGCAGCTGAAAATAAGCTGACGATTGGCCCCAACGGAAAAGTCAAGGCAAGTATTCATGCCAGGGACGTTGTCATCATCGGTTCCGTGCAGGGAAATGTCGAGGCACTGGAGCGCGTGGATATCCGCAAGGATGCCCGTCTTCTCGGTGATATTCGTACAGCCCGTATCGTGATCGAAGACGGAGCTGTATTCAAGGGATCCATCGATATCGTGAAGCAGGAAGTAAAAGCGAAACCGGCTGCAACACCAACACAAGCTGCACCAGCCACTTCTCCGGCAACACCATCAGCAACCAATACAAACCCTGACGTGAAGCGTTAGTTTTCTGGTTAGGGCGGGAGAGTCATCGCGTTCAGCATGCTCAAAAACACACTGAAGTCATTATTCGGCCGCCCTAACTCGTCTGGAAACCCTCTCTCCTCGCGCCAGGGACCATCCTCTGGTAACGATTTGAGTCGCTCCCTGCCCGAACCATTTCTTCGACCCAGTCTGGGACTGGAACAATTTTTTTCCAATCTGGAATCCAGAGAAAATCTCAGGATTCTCGACCTATCCGGTGCGAGCCAGGCAAATATCAACTTTGCTCTGCAGTATGGACATCACCTGTATTGTGAAAATGTCATGGGGACAATGGAGTCCACCTTTGGAACCGATGATGATTTCTATTCCCGCCAGGCAGATGGGCATCTGAGTGATCAGTTCATTTCCGAAACATTTGCCAATCTTCCCGGTACGTTTGATGGCACTCTGGTGTGGGATGTCCTTCAATTCCTCCAGCCACCTCTCCTGGAGAACACAGTGAACTACCTTCATCGCGTCATGGAACCAGGATCACTACTGTTTGCTTTCTTCCCTTCTGATGAAAAATTGAAGTGGATTACGATGAACTCCTATCGCATCGAAGCGGCAAAGACCATGAAGGTGATTCCACGACGAAATGTACGGGCACCCCAGTATTTCAACAGCCGTTCCATTGAGCGGTTATTTTCAGATTTTGCCTCCGTCAAATTTTTCCTGACACGGGATCACTGCCGCGAAGTTATCGTTCGCAGATAAAAAAAGACCGACCTCAAACGAAGCCGGCCCTATCTTACGAAACAATACCTTTAGATCGCCATGGCTACTTCTTCCCGTTCCACAATTCCCTGATAAGAGGGAATAAATGTCTTGTAGCTGATGCTGAGATAAACATCAGTCAGAGAAGAAAGATTTGTCCGATTCATTACATCCGGCAAAATAGAAATTCTCCATTTAGCCACTGGGCTACGACCCCAGAATGCCTCTGAGTCAATGGACGGTGCACTGTTCATCTGAATTGTGTTCATTACGGCAGGAATGGAATGCCCGCGAAGAGGGTAGTCAAACTCCACAATCTCTCCGTTCAACCGGATATTTTTTGATTCCCCACAGTGAATCAAATCACAATTAATGTACGGATATTCTGAAGTCGCGCCCACCAGTGCAATGGAAATTCCCTCAATCTTATACTCAAACCGATTCTGGTACATATCACTCAACCCAATTTCAAATTCCGCACTACCTGTCTCACGCAAATTCTGCACGATTGGGTGATTTCCTGAAAAACTCCAGAATTGTGATTGAGTCTGGAGGTTCATCCGATAAGACTCGTATTCACTTTTCAGAACAATAATTCCCGGCAATCGTGACCACGAGTTCAAATAAGCATCCATCAAGGACAAGGCCCGATTCGTATCTCCGCGGCTAAAAGCAGTATAAGCATCCTCTTCAATATCCGGATGGATAAACCCGATATCAAAGCTGAGCATTTTGCTGTGATTTTTGAGCGCATAAATATCCAGCGCACGAGTTGCCCAGAACTGAAACTGATGCAAGTGGCTCATGTAATCCTGTGCACGGCGGATCAACAGAGATGTCACTTTGCCCAGTAACTTGCCGTCAGATGAAAGAGTATTCATCAGCTGCTGCGCATTTGCAAGGTCAGACTGCGCCTGTTGCGACTTGAATTCAATGGTTGCCAGTCGCAATTCAGCCTGCTTCAGGCCCAGCTTGGCTTCTGCCCTTTCAAACTCCAGTTCTGCTTTCCGTTGCAACAGCCGCTTGAGATCGTTCTCCAGTTCCCCGTTGACGGTGGAACGCCCGATATCATTAAGTACCTGGGCCTTATCGATCAGATCCAGAGTGGAAGTCACTACAGGCTTGATGGAATTGACGATTTTTTCGAGACCAGCTCCCAGTTCCTTGATCTCCTTTTTAACTTCTGCTTTACCGTCTTTCCATTCCACCCAGTCAGTAAGATAAACGGCCTTGTACTTCACCTGGTTATTTTCATCCTTGGTGAACTCTTTCCACTGGTTTTCGGCTGCCACCAGAAGTCCAGGTAAAGCAGCTAGTGATGCTCCGCCGGTATAGACAGCTCCAACCACTGCCGCCACCGCTCCGATCGCCTGAAAGACTGAGGAGATGAAGACTGTTCCCAGTTCCAGCCGTGCCTCTGTCAGTTCTGCACGCTTGGCAGCGATTTCCATATCCAGACCAGCAATGCGTCCATTGCAGCCAGCCACTGCACCTTCGGCCTGAAGCTTTTGCGTGGTGGCTTCAGCACGTTCACTTTCTATCACCAGCATCCCAGCCTGGATGTGAGTAATCTGAGCGGACAGCTTTGCTCGGTTATAGTTCACATTGTTCGCATGAAGCAGCAGATCCTTTGCATCACTGACAATGTTTTGCACCAGTGGAGCGTAATCCACAAATGCCTTTTCATATCTGGTGAAATCCGGAGTCAAATAGAAGTCACGCTGAATACCAAGTGGATTCAGATTGGCTGCAATATTGGAGAGCATTGTCTGTGCTCTTACCTCATTGGGCTGCAGCCAGAGGATCGTCCGGAACTCATGTGCTGCTTTCTCGGCAAACTTTACTAAAGCAGGATTGCCCGGTGCAAAACACCGAAGGTAATATTCTCCAATTCGCATGCGATATTCGGCCCACATGTAGGCACGAGTACCACCTAACAACGTACGCAACTGTTGCCAGAAAGTATTTTCCGTCAATTCCTGAACACTGGTTTGGCCCTCTGCTCCTTTTACAGCATTCGATCCTTTGACACCGACAACTCCGTTTGGCAAATCAAATCCACCCTTACCTGCTCCTCCGCCATTACCTCCGGTTCCTCCTGATCCGCCGGATACAGAAATAACAGGCTGGCTTCCGGTTCGTTTCATGTAACGAACGGTAACTTTTCCTCCGGCTCCACCACTGGCTGCATTTCCCCCACGTCCGCCATTGCCACCTTTGGTTCCAACCATCTCCTGATACTTTCCACCCTCAGGATCAGCAACCATGATGCGAGCTTCCCCACCATTGCCGCCATTGCCTCCATTGCCGCCGTTCCCACCATTGCCCCCACGGGAATAGATTCTGGAATTCTTCAGTTCCCGGCAGAAAAGATGGATCTCCATGCCGCTGTCACCGGTCTTTCCATTTCCACCAATGGCACCATTCTTGCCATCTTTATTGTTCTGTGGGGTGGCACTGGCGTATCCTTTTTCTCCATCAGCGCCTTTTGCTCCGTTTCCCCCGTTGTTTCCACTGACATCAATCCCACCGCCAGCAGCATCATAAACATCCGTCACTACTACAACCTTGTATCTATTCAGTTTCAATACATAATTCGGTTCGTGTTGAATCTCACGAGCAGCAATCGTGATCGTCCCGTTCTCGGGCAGGTTCATCGCTGAAATCTGAATGGATAGGTCATCCATGAAGGCTTTATTGATCCGGATGGCATCCCGGACGTAAAACAATGTTGAGACAAGTCCTTTGACAGGCGCTCCAATAATCATTCCAATCTCCTTGCAAATCGCTGTTTTCAGCTCTCATCTGCAAGTGCGAAATTGATAAGTGTGATTGATCACATCGTAGAAAAAATCACAAAAATTTGAGGAAATTCACTAGAATTTTCAAAATTGACCGATCTTTTCCTGTTATATTTCTCACGATTTTTTACTGATCGGAGGAAGAACAGTACAATAATTTCTTCCATGAAACTCAACGCTCTGCTGATTCTGCTTCTTGCTTCGCTTTCAGTCTTTGGTCAGAAAAGGATCTTTATCATCTCTGATGCAGAAGGAGTTGCCGGTGTCTGTCATCAGGACCAGACAAACCCCAAGGGAACGGACATGCCTGCTCTTCTGACAGGGGAAGTGAATGCTGCAGTGGACGGATTTCTGGCCGGAGGAGCTGACGAAGTGATCGTCTGGGATGGACACGGAATGGCCACAAATCTCTCAGCCACAACCATTCATCCCCGGGCAAAGCTCATCATGGGTGCTCTTCCTGCTGTTATGACGCTCGACAGAAAATATACAGCCGTTGCATTTGTTGGCCAGCATGCGATGGGAAATGTACAGAACGCCATCATGGCTCACAGCTTCAGTTCACTGGGCATTCAGTACATGAAGCTGAATGGAAAACCGGTGGGAGAGATCGACGTGAGAGCCGCCATGGCAGGTCACTTTGGATCGCCGGTGATCTTCCTTTCCGGTGATCAGGCAGCCGCAGAGGAACTGCATGCAATCGTACCCAAAGCAGTCACAGCCGTGGTCAAGACTGCTTTGATGCGGAACAGTTGCGAAACACTTTCGGCCTCGGCCGCGCAGGACCTGATCCGGGAAAAGGCAAAAGAATCCATGGCTCTCATCGGATCGATTCCGCCATATCAGGTGAAAGGTCCGGTGACGCTGGAACTGGAATTTACCACTCGTAATTCCCTCACACCAGACGCAAAACTCTGGCCAGGAGCTACCGTGGTAGATGACCGCACGGTACGCTTTGCAGGGAAAGATGTCATTGAGGCCTGGAATCGATATCGAATCAGCAGGTAGTGTACCCAAACACACAGCCCGCCCTTTCTGGTTATGGCCGAATCTTCTCGGCCTGGACGCTCCGGTGGTGGCGATTGTGTGGCAGGCGTTTCTGGCTCAATCATTCAGCCTGACATTGCGCGCTCCTGCACAAGTTGCTCTTGGGCTCACAGTGTGGGCGATCTATCTGACAGACCGTCTGCTGGATGCCAGAACACCTTCATCCATCAGGGAAGCTGCCCGACATCAGTTTCACAGGGAGGGAAAAGTGCCCTTGTCGATCCTTCTGGGGGTTGTGTTGCTGATTGATGTCGCGGTCGCGCTCTTCTGGTTACGTTCGGCAGTTCTCCACAACGGGATGTTTGCTCTGGGTGGTGTTCTTGTTTATCTGGGATTTCTGCATCTACGGGGCATTCAGCTCCCCAAGGAGATCCTGGTGGCAGCACTCTTTGTTATCGGTGTTTTTCTGACTGCCCGGACAAATACTGAAACTCCGGATCGTCTGTTCTTCCCTGCCCTTTCCTTCTTCAGCCTATGTCTGGGTAATCTGTGTCTCATTGATGCCTGGGAACAGGTAGAGTTTCATCAGACAGATCGGCGATCTCTTCTGCTTCTCATCAGGGCAGGTCTGTTTGTTCTTGCCGTTATCTGTTTTCTCCAGCAGGCACGATGGTTTATGGCTATTTCCATCAGTGCAGCATTGATCATCTTGCTCGATCTGTTTCGAAAAAAAGTTAGCTATGAAGCACGGCGGACCCTGGTGGATGCGTTTCTGCTGACACCCCTTCTTTTCAGAAGTTAAGTACACTCTGAAGAACATGGACCAGCGACCAGTTTCACCGTTGAAGCAGTTCATTGAAGCCAGCAAGAATAAAGGTGCCTCCGATGAGGCATTGGCAGCTCTTCTCATTCGACAGGGATGGCCAGAAACCGATGTGTATCAGGCTATCGGTCAATATTGGGGTGAGGTAACGGGAATTCCAGTTCCTGTGCGGGGACGAACCAAGGAATCATCCCGGGAAGCATTCCTCTATCTTCTGGCTTTTTCCACATTATGTGCCTGGGCCACAGCACTGGGATCAGCACTTTTTACCTATATCAATCACTGGTTTCCTGAAGCCGTGGATTTTGGAAGATACAACTATTTCTCCACCCGCTCTGTCACTTCTGAAATGGCAACGATGGCTGTGACTTTCCCCATCTTTATGCTGGTGATGCGTGCCATTATCCGGGAAAGTTCTGAGAATCCTGAACAGCTCCATTCCGGAGTACGAAAATGGCTGACCTACATTGCATTGCTGGGAACCGCAGGAGCAATGATCGGCGATCTGATCTGGTTTCTCACTTACCTTCTGCAAGGTGAAATCACAACCCGGTTCTTTCTCAAAAGCGCTGTGGTCATGCTGATCTGCGGAGCGATCTTTATCTACTACCTGCGGTTCCTGCAGCCAGCAGAAAAACGCACGCAGGTAAATGACAAGGCATGGAACCGAACCTTCACACTGGGTTCGCTGGCCAGCGTCCTTGTAGTTTTCCTTCTTGGTTTCTTTATTGTGGGAACACCTTCTCAACTGCGTGAGCGGCAGGCAGACAGAAACAGAATTGATAGTCTTCGTAAGATCGCAAACGCACTGCATGCGCGATATCGCAATCAATCGGGAACATTCACGATGCCGAACACCTTACAGAACCTGGTGGAAGAGAGGCAGCTGCATAATGATCACATTCTGGATAAAGTTACCGGCAAGCCCTACGTTTATGCAGTGATTCAAGGGACGAAGTACTCCCTTTGTGCTGAGTTCCAGACAGAGAGTTCGAATACTGACCGACCGCTGGATTCTCCATTCTGGCAGCACTCGACTGGAAACCACTGTTTTGAACTGGATGCCAGCCAAGGCATTCCATGAATTTTCTCAGGGAATCCAGCGGACTTTATACAACCGTTCTCCCTCACGAACAATGGTGTGATCCGGGTTGATGAACCGGATCTTCGATGTCCACCAGTTGGGAGAATCTGCCTGGGTATAGATCAGTTGCCCGGAATCAGGATGGACCATGGCTGACTTCACATGCTCCAGTGCATGAAGCTGTGGATGCGGGGTAAAAGTTCGCTTGTCCCTGTCGAATATCCACACACCGGGTTCGACACTCACAATCATCTGGGATGATTTGCTGATTGGCATGAGTTCATGCCCGCCATGTCCCGGAAGTGGATAACTGGTTTCCTGCTTCAGAGAGGGTGTAGAAGACTCCCATTTCTCCAGTCTGTATGCTCGAAGTTCCTTCTCTCCCAGCGCCCACAGGATTGTCCGTTGCGCATCCCAGACCACACCATGACCGGAATAAAGTTCCGTGGTAAAGATCTCTTTTTCCGGAGTCTTGACATCGAACAGCACCAAACGGTTCCCGGTGTTGTCTTTCCTGACCGAACACGCTACGGCTATACGTTCTCCAGGAAGAAGCTCCGCTGAATGTGCATTTCCGCACTCGCCCCAGAACTTCGTGATTCCTGTCTTCCGGTCCACCAGAGCCACTCCATCACCGGATGAAGTGATCAGAATTCTGTTGCCGGCAACAGCCTTGCACTCATCTGTTGTTCCGAATTTTGTTTTCAGGGATACCGGGATCTCTGATCTGTCCTGGGCTTTCCAGCTAAATATCTTGCGGGGACTTTTCGGATCCGAAACATCCAGGATGTAGACCTCATCCCACCCACACACCAGAAGCTCTTTGCCCGTCTGGGCAAACGACGGAATGATTAGAAAAAAAGTCAGCAGAATGATACGAAGCATGGGAGTCCTTCACTCACTGAGTTTATGATGCCCGGCGTATCTCCTCAATGTTCATCTGGATCTGATTGCGGTCCCAATGTCGAATAGCCCATTCAATTGGATCTGCATTGTCGGGAGGGAAGAATCCCAGAAATTCGACGACCTTCCGTATCACCTGCATATCACCCTGGGGAACTGCTTCCGCATGATTCTGCTTGCTGAGTTTTCTGCCAGATGCATCGAGAACAACCGGTATATGGAAATAATCAGGTGAACGATAGTGCAGGAGCTTCTGCAGGTAGATCTGGCGAGGAGTGGAATCCAGCAGATCGGCACCTCTCACCACGTGCGTGATTCCTTGCTCGGCATCATCGACAACTACCGCAAGCTGGTATGCCCAGCAGCCATCAGCCCTCACCAGAATAAAGTCTTCGAGATTCCCTTCTCCTCGGACTTTGAGAGATCGCCCCTGCTTTGGAGAAATACCGGCTGATGCACAGGAACATCTTGCAATATCCTTTCTGCTGCAGGAACACCAGTATGTTTTTTCCCGGATATGATCCAGAGCCTGCTGATACTCAGTGGATCGCTTGCTTTGAAAGATGACTTCTTCGTCCCAGTTGAGACCGTAAGATTTCAGTTGCCTGAGAATCTGATCTGCAGCGCCGGGCACTGTTCTTGGCAGATCAATATCTTCAATCCGGACCAGCCACTTTCCCCCGGATGCTTTTGCATCTACATAGCTCGCCACAGCGGTCACAAGCGACCCAAAATGTAGCGGTCCCGAAGGGGAAGGAGCAAATCGACCCGTATAGGAAGGATTCACTCCATCATCATATCCCCATGAAAATTTTCAACACGGTGAACTAGCTTGCAGCCTGGGTATGACTTCGGTTGAGGTATTGGCTCTTTCCATATGGATGAGCTGGTAATCCAGGATGCAATCTTCTGGCGGGACGCACGGACTGAAGTGCGCGATTTCCGTTCTGTCGAGCTGTTTCCACCAGATTACGAGCACGAGCCACCACTTTGGACCTTTTCACAGCCGCACTCAAATCATGAACTTCCGCCTGAAGGCGTGTCGTCTGCTGCCGAACCGAGTGAATCTCCGCAAACAAAGATAGCTGGTCAGCAATTGTGTCCAGTGTTGCCAGAAAATCACCCTGCTGTAAATCATTGTGATTACTGAAACTGATTTCCAGCCGACCGTATCTGACGCGCCTTACAACCAGATCACGGGACACAAAGAATCGAAATTCATCACTCTTTCCTTTCACCTCTGACTGTCCCGACGCATTTTGGATCAACTGTAAGACTTTACCCCGCCCTGAATCGTTCATTGTGATCGAAATAAAACTGGCGTGTGTGTATTGCATGATCGTGGAAACTACAATCTGCATGAAGATTTCCGAATCAACCTGCCGTGCAACCTGATTACTGATTTCCAGAAGCATATTGGCAGGATCAAATTCACTTAACAGACTCATCAGTTTCTCCTCAAATAATCAAATCGTCCCGACATCTGTCGAGGACCAGGAAGAATCTAACCCTTTTGACAACAACAATATCCAAGGATGGATAGCCGGGATACCGTAGTCAGGAATGCTGATGGAAAAGTGACAGGTACTACAATCATTTCCTAAAATTAACACCACCCTTTCCTTTTGTCTACTATTTACATATACAAATATAGATTAAAGACGAAATATTTTTGTTTCATAGAAATCATTGAATTTGACGATGATTTAGATAAGAATCTGGAAAACAAAAGTTTTCAATTTTAAGGAAATACATGAAATCTAAAAAAATACTGAAGAGATTTGTATTGCTTCCAATTTTTGTTTTCTTTCCGGTAGTGACTTCCGCTGATACAGTCACCACAAACATGACAGTGACTGCCACTGTTTTGAAAACCTGTTCCGTGTCTACAACTCCTCTCACTTTTGGAAATTACGATCCCGGAAGTGTTTCTGCAACGGATTCCACCGCAACGGTCACCGTTACCTGCAATAACAGCACCACTTATGATGTTGGCCTGGACGCAGGCGGAGGATCAGGAGCCAGCACGACAACCAGAAAACTTACTTACCTGACGAATACGATTGACTATCAACTTTTTCGTGATTCCGGCCGATCTCAAAACTGGGGCAACACAATCAGCACAGACACCCTGAATGCAACCGGGACAGGAAACCCAGTGAATCATACAGTCTACGGGAGAATTCCATCTGGTCAGTTTGTTGCCAACGGAAACTATGTGGACACAGTTACGATTACTGTCACGTATTAATCAATATCAGCTGAAAGTGATATTAACTGTTGTTTCTGGAATTTCCGCCACATGGGGTAGTTCACTGAACATCAGTCCGATTCGGGTGGAAATTACACGTCCGCCACTGACATCCGTCATTACTCTGGAAAACCCTGGAGATACTCCACGTTCTTATCAGATTGAATCCTATTCCTGGGAACAGGATGAAGAGGGTGACCGTTATCTGGAAACGAGTGATCTGGTAGCCGTTCCTCCTCTCTTCACGCTTCAACCGAAACAGAAACAAATTATCCGGATTGGTATTCGAAAATCAATTGAAAAAAAGGAAATGGCTTTCCGGATTTTCATTCAGGAGATTCCTGTAGATCATCTGCCGCATAATCCGGAATTGGGAATCCGAACACTGCTCAGGGTGGGAATTCCTGTATTTGTGGGTCTGGAAGATCGGCAATCCAAACCAAATCTGGTGTGGGATGCAGAAATCACGAATAACGAAGCAACAGCACTCATCGTGGAGAATCTTGCTCTCCGTCACATCCAGACGGGTCGAATCAGGATCGGCGATGGAAATATCTGGAATACAGGAATGTATGTCCTGGCCGGGCACAGACGGCGATGGAAACTGCCTGAACCAGTCCCCCTATCAGGCAACAGCATTCGACTGGAAGTCGAAACGGATCAGGGATGGTTGTCGCATGACGCCAGGATCATCAGGAAATAATCCATGCTGGTCCTTTCTCAGATTGTTCTGCCTGTTCAACAGAATTATTTTGATTGTGAACGTTGCATGGGCTGCTGAGGTTCCTTGTCCCGAACAATCTCTCAGTGACTGCAGACTGCTGATTCTGTCCGTCTGGATCAACGGGAGCCAGCCTCGTGAAACAGGTCAAAGAGAGATCTTTGTCTTTCGAAAAGCACATCAGATTTTTGTGACCCGAAATACTCTGGAACAGTGGCAACTGATCGTTCCGCAAGAAGCTTCTTTTATTCTCCGGGACAACATGGAATGGGTAGCCCTGGATGAATGTCCCGGAGTTGCTTTCACTCTGCGTGAAGATACGCAGGAACTGGTCATTGAAGCATCTCCTCATAGTTTTCATCATGTCCTGAGCCGATACGGACAGCCTGCTGTCACGAGAAGTCCGATTGAGAGAGGAACAGGACTTTTCCTCAATTACGATCTCAATTTTGATCGTATGGACAAAACAAATTTCAGCGGATTCTTTGATCTCAATGCATATGGAAAGTGGGGACTATTGAACCACCGATTTCTCCGGAGAGGCTTTGGGGACAATGCCCTGATCCGGCTGGAAACCTCCCTCATTCATGATCTTCCTGATCGCATGCAGACAATACAGTTCGGCGATGCCCAGACAACTCCGGGAAGTTGGGGACGTTCCGTTTATTTCGGAGGAGTTCAGTGGAGGACAAATTTCTCCACCCAGCCGGACTTGATCCTGTTTCCTCTTCCTTCCATTCGTGGCGAAGCGATTGCTCCATCCACTGCTGAGCTTTATATCAATAATGTCCTGCGCTGGACACAACCTGTCAGTCCGGGACCATTTGAAATTCAGAATCCGCCGTTGGTCAGCGGCCCCGGACAGGCAACGCTTGTCGTTCAGGACATGCTTGGCAGACAAGTGGTGACCACTCAATCCTACTTTTCCACACCACTTCTGCTTCGACCGGGGCTGACCGAATTTTCTCTCTCTGCCGGTAAGATTCGCACGGCCATGGGCACTCCACAGGACCGCTATGGCCGGTCTTTCTTTTCCGGGTTCTATCGGAGAGGACTGAATAACAGGCTCACAACTGAACTGAGAAATGAAACAGCAGGATCACTCTTCGTCAATGGCATCACTATGACGGCAATTCTTGCGGGTCCGCTGATCGGGAAAGCAGGAGTTGTGCAGAGCACTGGAAATCAATTGCAGGGACAAATGTTTATCGGAGGTTTGGAAATTCAGACCCGACGTTTTACTGCCGGGCTGCATACGGACCGCTCCACATCCGGATTTCGCCAGCTTGGACTGGACATGTACAGACTTCCCCCGCGAAAGCAGGATCGGGCATTTTTTGGTTTTTCTCTCTTCCGTCGTGACAATCTGACGTTCTCCTATTTTCGGCAGGATGGAGATGTCCGGTTAAGCCACTTCACCGCAGCCTTTTCGCTTACCCTCAATCAGAGACTCTTCTGGACAACATCACTGAGCAATACGCTTACAGGTTCAAGGCAGAAAAGTCTCATGACCGGCCTTGTCTATCATATTGGGAACCGGACTTCTGTCATGCCCTCAGTGCGTCATACTGGCGGACGTACGGATCCGCAAGTCCAGATTCAGAAAAATCGTACATTTGGTCCGGGAATTGGATATCGCATTTTCGGAACCACCGGGGAACAATCGCGAGTTTCAGCAGAAGTATCTGCGGGAAATCGGCATCAGGATTTTCAATTTGCCATCGCAGAAGGAAAGACGGGCACATACTATCGCGCGGGAATGCAGGGGGCTATCATCCTGACTCCACAGAAAGCATTGATCACGCGCAGGATCGATGACTCCTTCGCCATTGTGAAGGTAGGAAACTACCCCGGAATCAGGGTTTATGCAGATCATCAGTCAATTGGAGTTACCGACAAAAAAGGGGTTGTCATCGTCCCTCGCATGTTGTCCTATCAGGAAAACCGCATTTCTTTTGATCCGGATAATCTTCCACTGGATGCTTCACTCGAAAGAATCGAGACAAGAATTCGTCCCGCGCGCAGGAATGGTGTACTTGTGGACTTCCAGGTAACTCAAAGCCACTCTGCCTTGATTCGTTTTCAAACTGAAGCGGGCAGCCCTCTACCCAGAGGAGCACAAGGAGAAGTCCTCTTTACCCATGAATCGTTCTTCATTGGGAAAGATGGTCTGGGATATCTCACGACACTGGAACGGGGCAAACAAAGCCAGATCAAAATTTCTCTACCCGATGGTGAGTATTGCGTCACAGAGATAACGCTTGGCAATGCAGGTAATCAGGAGGACATTCAGACCGTCATATGCTCCGTTCAGTAGTGTTTTGCCTGATTTCTCTGTTTTTGGTCCATGATTCTGCACAGGCCCAGTGTTCAGTTACTGCAAGTGGAGTGAGTTTTGGAACTTATTCCATGTTTGATAGCTCTGACAAGGATTCCAGCGGAAACGTAACTGTTTCATGCACTGTATTGCTTGCGCTATTCATGACAATTCACACGGAATTAAGTGTTGGAAACAGTGGCAGTTATTCCACACGACAACTCAGGTCAGGAGTACGATCTCTGAACTACAACCTTTACACGGACACGGCTCGCCAAATAATCTGGGGAAACGGAAGCGGAGGAACCAGCCGCCGAACTTATTCTGCTTTTCTTTCCATTGGAACTACAAATATTCCCTACACCGTCTATGGGCGTATTCCGCGATTTCAATCATCCCCTTCAGGAACATACACTGATTCCATCGTGGTGACTGTTATTTTTTAACCTCGTCCGGGAACAGCCTGATTGGCAGTCTTCCACCAGTAGCCTTCACCTTCACGAGCCGGATCATAATTCGGATTCGGTGTCGGATATTTTGCGTCCACTGACTTCAGCCAGTTGTGTAATGACTGTTGAAGTTCTTTCACTTTCGCAGGCTGAGACTGACTCAGATCCTTCTTCTCACTGACGTCTTTGGCAAGGTGATAGAGTTCCACATGCTTGTCTTCATGAAACTCGATCAGCTTCCAGTCGCCGCTGCGAATCGCACTGGATGGACGTCCCAGCTGATTGCTGTAATGCGGATAATGCCAGAACAGATCTCTCTCCACTGAAGGCTTGCCTGTCTGCATCAGAGGCTTCAGACTCACTCCATCCGTTCCGGAAGATGTTCCGCCACCCAGGTCTACGAGTGTCGACAAGTAATCAACACTGGAAACAGGAGTCCGGATAGCCTGGCCTTTGACAACACCAGGGCCACGAACGATCAGAGGAACACGGATTCCGCCTTCATACAGGTGCCCTTTCCCTTCCCGTAATGGAGCATTTGAAGTCACAGGCTTCAGCTTCCATTCCGGAGCGGACAAACCTCCATTGTCTGAAGTGAAAAAGATGTATGTGTTATCCCCAAGTCCAAGGCGGTCAATCTCGTCCACAACCCGACCCACATTTTCATCCATGTTCTGAATCATGGCTGCATAAATGGGATCATTCTGCAGCTCACCGGGCTTCTTGTTTCTGTACTTCCGAACCAGTTCTTCCCGAGCCTCAATCGGCACATGGACAGCATAGTGAGGCAGATACAGGAAGAATGGATTTTTCTGATTCTGTCCAATGAATTTGATGGCTTCATCAGTCAGGACATCCGTCAGATAATCTCCCGGTTTTGCTTCGAGAGGAGGGTTCTTTTCCCAACCCGGATAGAAGAAACTTTTCGGCATCCCGCTTTGTGTTCCGCCAACATTGACGTCAAAGCCCTGCTTTTCAGGAAAGTAAGGTTCTGTGCCCAGATGCCATTTCCCGATATTTGCGGACTTGTACCCCAGCGGCTTCAATGCTTCTGCAATGGTTGTTTCGCTCAGCGGAAGCTGCTGGACGCAATCCACACCAATCAGTTTGGAAAACGGAGTGGGATGTTTTCCGGGCAGATAGTTTGTGATCCCCAGTCTTGCTGGATACTTCCCAGCAATGATACTGGCCCGCGTCGGGGAACACACCGGAGCTGCTGCATAGGCATCGGTAAACCGGGCACCGGACTTCCCCAGCCGATCGAGATTCGGTGTTTCATAATACTTGCTGCCATAGCAGCTCAGATCAGCCCATCCCAGATCATCCATCAGAATAAAAACGAAGTTTGGAGGATTTTTAGTGGCTCCTATCATCGTATGGCCGGCCACTGCGCCTGTCAGGGACTGGAGAAAGCTGCGTCTATCCATAAGCTTTCACTAAGTATACTATTCTTATCGTTTTTATATATTTTTATTCTCTGCAGAGATCGACTTCTCACCATTACCCTAGAAAGATATGGCTATTGAAGAGAGTCGTCGGATTCTCGTAACAGGCGGTGCCGGGATGATCGGCAGCGCAATTGTCTGGAAACTGAATCAGCTGGGATTTGACCGAATCCTGATCTCAGATCGGCTGAATCAGACCGAGAAGTGGAGAAATCTGGTTCCACTCCGCTATCAGGACTACATTGATGCCGATGAGTTCACGAAAAAGCTCATCTCAAATCCTGATCTCTTCAAAGACATTGATGCCATCTTTCATCTGGGAGCCTGTTCCTCCACAACGGAAACAGATTCTGCATTCCTGATGCGGAACAATTTCGAGTACACGAAAATTCTGGCGCATTGGGCCATTGAGAAAAATGCCCGTTTTGTCTATGCTTCATCGGCTGCCACCTATGGTGCCCGGGAGGATGACTTCCGTGAAGAGCTTCCGCTGGATTCCTTGCGTCCGCTCAATATGTATGGTTACTCGAAGCATCTTTTCGATCAATATGCCCAGAGTGCCGGAATTCTCGACAAGATCGTTGGTCTGAAATACTTCAATGTCTTTGGGCCGAATGAAAACCACAAGAGAGATATGCGCAGCGTGGTCCACAAGGCATACCATCAGATCCGGGACACAGGCAAACTAGAACTCTTCCAGAGCCATCGACCGGATTTCGAAGATGGATGCCAGCAGCGCGACTTCCTGTATGTCAAAGATGCGGTAGCCATGACGATCCACCTGGCACAGACTCCATCAGCAAATGGCCTCTATAATCTCGGATCCGGAAAAGCGCAGACCTGGCTGGATCTGGGTCGAGCTATTTTTGCAGCCATGGACCGCGAACCGAACATCAGCTTTATTCCTATGCCGGAACATCTGCGCGGCAAATACCAGTACCGGACGTGTGCCACCATCGACAAGCTGCGCTCCACAGGCTACGCATCAGCCCTGACGCCCTTGGCTGATGCTGTATCCGACTATATCCGGCATTACCTGAACTTTGATTTCAGGCTGGGAGACGAGTGGAGAGTTCCCGGTAAAGGTGATGCATAAACGTCACATTATCGTTCTGCACGTAATGCATGGCCCCGCCCATCCTTGAAAAGCTCTTGCAGAACCGCAGGTAATAGGCGGAATTGGTTTTTGGAGGCTCACCCTGAGTCCAGTCCCAGTTTCCGCCATCCTGCAGATCGACTACATAGATCGTATGATCCTGGACAATCTTCCGGCCGGATGAAAGCCGCAGATTATTTACACAGCTGAGGGACTTCTCAAATACCTGAGGAGCCATAATCGCTGATCCAACAGAGAGAACCACACCACCATCCAGTGTTTCAACTGAATCACTGAAGAGACGGAAATCTGTTCCTGCTGCGCGACCCACCACTGATCCGGTAAAGATTGGATGATTCGCAATAATGTCGTAACCGATTCCGGGATGAACAGTCATGGCAACACCATTCCGGTAGGTATGGGCAAGGATAGATGCCTGCTTCCAGCAATGTTCAACCGTCAGCCTTCCTTCCGGAATATCAAAATGCTGCATGGCATAGAGCAGGTCTGCGCGTGCGCCAGTCAATGCGTGGCCCGGATCACCTGTAATCTGCGCGATGAGTTCTGCAACGGTGGGAAATTCCACACCATCTTCCGCGATAAAGCGACCCAGTGACGTGCCGTAACCATCTCCACGAATGGCTCCGGCCATCATGGCGAGATGCAGATTCCGTCCTGTCTCTTCCCAGGTTCCGAAACTGCCAGTGGCAACATTGTCCCGGACACTCTCGGTAGATCTGCCGATCCAGGCATATTCCCAGTCATGGATTGTTCCCGCCCCGTTGGTAGCAAGATGCGTCAGCCAGCCACGCTGCATCATGCGATCCAGAATCAGGGCAGCACCATTGCGTAACAGGTGCGCTCCGTACATCAGGATCACACCAGCATTTTGTTGCCGGGCGGTAATGATCTGTGACACACAGTTCTGTACAGCCTGGCTTACTTCATCCGGGCATGGCTGTGGAGTGCTGTCAGGATCAATCAGAATTTCATCAGCAAATGTCAGGCTCTTACGCTCTGACAAAGGAAAAGTAGTCAGCTTGGACCAGTCTTGGGATTTGGGCTTCATGGGTCAGGGGAAACAAGGATTACTTCCAGCGTACGAGGTCCGTGAACACCTTTCACGCGGATCATTTCAATATCAGAAGTTGCAGATGGACCGGAGATCGTCGTCAGCGGAGCCGGAAGCAGATTTTCAATTCTGCGGAAACCTTCCGGGGCTGTTTCGACAATCTGGTTGGTATGGACAACACACAGATGGTAATCAGGAACCAGCGTCAGTGCGCGACGTCCGTGATAGACGGAGTGCCGCACCACGATTGTTCCGGATATCGCAATGGCAACTGCACAGTCCGTCAGGACGCCTTCACTACGGTCCATGTCGTCGTAGGTCAGTTCAAGATCGCGCGTATATTCAAAACCATCCGGCAACCATTCAACCGGAATCGCTTCCGGCACCAGAAGATTGCGTTTGTTCCGGGATTCAAGAATGGATTTGATCGTCGCGGCTACTTCCGCTTCCGTACAGCGGTGGACCAGCGCATTGTAGTCATGCAGACGATCTGTAAAGACCGCAAGAATTTCTTCTTCCGTAAGATTGCTCTGCGTCTGATAATGCTGCGGAAGTGCGTCATACTCCGCTTCGCGCAAGGCTTCCCTGCCCGGTGGCAGGATACTGGCGATCTTCTTCAGAATCTCTTCGCGTGCGCTCATCTTGACTTCTCCCGATCCTTCCACCAGTCGCGGAAAGACTGATCCGGAATGGCGGACATATCGCGGAAAGCGGTCCAACCGGCAAGCATTCCAGGAAGTCGCTCAATCTTGCCGTCATGAGAGAACGGTGACTGCGCTACCCGTGCAAAGGCATGTGCAATGGAAAGCCGATCCGCATCGCCCATCGCAAAAGCAGCCCCCTTCATCGCCAGTTTTTCTGTAATGGGGACTTCCCCACTCTCAACAACCTTGGTGCGCAGATGAATGAGGATCTCGGGGATATTGATCTTGACCGGACACACCTCATAACACGCACCGCATAACGAAGAGGCATACGGCAACGTCTGTGAATGCTCCATCGATTGCAGCTGCGGAGTCAGGATGGCTCCAATGGGACCCGCATAGATGGACCCATAAGCATGTCCGCCCGTCTGCCGATACACCGGACACGCGTTCAGGCATGCTCCGCAACGGATGCAGTCCAGCGTTTCACGGGAAGCTTCATCCGCAAGAACCTTCGTGCGTCCGTTGTCCAGCAGAACGATATGAAACTCCTGTGGACCATCACCGGGTGTCACACCAGTCCAGATGGAGTTGTAAGGATTCATCCGTTCGCCAGTGGCAGAACGAGGCAGCAGTTGAAGAAATACTTCCAGTTCACGGAATGAAGGAATGATCTTTTCAATCCCCACCAGACTAATGAGGACATCCGGAAGAGACAGGCACATGCGGCCATTGCCTTCCGACTCCACCACACAAACCGATCCACTTTCGGCAAGAAGGAAATTCGCGCCACTGATGCCGATCTTCACACGCAGGAATCGTTCCCGCAGATAGGCACGTGCAGCAGCAGCGATGTCTTCCGGCTGATATCCCAAGGAATCCAGCCCCATCTTGCGCATGAAGATTTCGCGAATCTCCATCCGGTTACGATGCAGCGCAGGAACAACGATGTGAGATGGCTTATCCTCGCCCAGCTGGACGATCAGGTCAGCCAGATCGGTCTCATAAGGAGTGATCCCGGCCTTTTCGAGTGCGACATTCAGACGAGTCTCATCCGAAGTCATCGTCTTGACCTTGATCACTTCATTCTGCTGATGGCTCTGGATGATTTCCGTAATGATGCGGTTCGCTTCATCCGCATCCTTTGCCCAGTGGACCTTGCCCCCCGCACGCGTACATGCCTCTTCAAACTGGAGCAGATAGTGATCCAGATGACGGAGCGTGTGATCCTTGATGCTCTTGGCGGCGTCTCGCAGTTCCTGCCAGTCTTCCACTTCCCCGACCATGCGATTCCGCTTGTTGCGGATGATATCGGTTGCATTGCGGACATTTCGTCGCAGTTGCGAGTTCGCGATTAACGTCTTTGCTGCTTCCGGAAATGGAGGCGCCTGCGCGGCTTCACCGACACGAACACTCATTGCTGTCGCCCATCCTTTTCTGTGGAAGCAAGAATCTCTGCCAGATGAACAGGACGTACACCCGTGCGTTGACGACTGAGAGCTCCACCAATGTGCATCAGGCAGGAGTTATCCGCGCCCGTGCAGATTTCCGCTTTCGTCTCCAGCACACACTGTACTTTTTCAGAAAGCATCGCAGCGGAAACATCGGAATTTTTGATAGCAAACGTGCCACCGAATCCACAGCACTGCTCGCTCTGCGGAAGATCGATCAGCGTAATGCCCTGGACCTTCTTCAGCAACTCCGTCGGCTTATTGCCCAGATGCAGGGATCGCAGTCCGTGACAGGAAGAGTGCATCGTGACGGTGTGTGGATAGAAAGCTCCCACATCGGTGACGCCCAGCTTGTCGACGAGCAGTTCCGAGAACTCATAGACACGAGGCAGAATCCGGTTCACCTGCTCAATCACTTCCGGGTCGCCCATCTCTTCCGCCATCTTGGGGTAATGATCCCGCATCATCGATACACAGGAAGAGGAAGGACAGCAAATCACTTCCGCATCGGCAAACACTTTGAGGAACTGGCGGAGTAAAGGGAAAGATTCCTGTCGATAGCCCGTGTTGTAGTGCATCTGCCCGCAACAGGTCTGGGCAGACCGGAATTCTACCTGATGGCCCAGCCGTTCCAGGACTTTGACCACAGCCTTCCCCGTCTCCGGAAAAAGCGCGTCGTTATAGCAGGTGATAAATAGCGAAATGAGCAAAATAACCCTATCTTTGGCAGGAAGACTCCCCCAAAAGCCGAGACTTCAATTGTATCGTTCCGGCGTGACAAAACAGCAGCAGTGACTCCGGTTTGGAACACTGGCTGATGATTCTGCCCTGAATTCTTTCCGGTCTTGCGTGATGGATGTCAGTTCAATGAATATATCGAAGTTGGGGATATTGTTGAGAGCGGGTGACAAGCTTTCAGAATCAGCTCATCCAATGTGAGTTGACTTTTTGATCAAGAAAGATTTCCAAGCCGCCTTTTACGCCGTCAAGTTCGAATGCCAACAACGGGGCTAAGTTGCCTCTCAAGCATCTCCTGGTCGAAGGACTGCGCCATAAACCATAGGATTGAAACCCTCGGGCCACGTCGTTGTTTTGTCAAAAACCGCCCCGCTTAGCTTGGGGTCTTCGTAGGAGGACCAACACATCCTAGCCCCGAAAGATTGGCTCCAATGAAGTTCACGCCATCCAGCGACTCGGCGGGATATTCGACAACCGCTTGGGTCCAGCAGCGTATTTGCATAAGCCCAATGGTTCCCCCACCTTTGTTGTTCCAAAGAGCTTTGCATTCCGCACCTGAGATAGTGATGTAGTTCCAGCCGTCGTTGCTGGCGGCTTCCGGGAATTTTTGGTTGTACAACGTTACCGGACGGTAATCTGTTGCAAGGTTGGGGCTTGCGTGATTCTGACGGGTTCGCGTTTCGCCGCAAGGTTATACGCGCCGATAACCTGTTGATTTGCTTGAGGCACGTTTCGCGAGCATTCCGGGTAACCATCTGATTCCAGATGGCTACTCCGTATAACCTTCCTCGCTGTCAAAACCGATGCCAGGTATCGGTGTCAGGCAAACCGGCAACGAATATCGCGGCCTCGTCGATCAGCTCTGTATGCATCAACGTGTAAGGTTCTTCCAACTCAAAGGGGGCTGAGATTATAGCCAAGCTCATTTGGTGATCGGGGCATCTGATGCCATAGACCTCAGCATTTGGTTGCCTTCCGAGCCATCCCTGGAAAGTCGAGACCTTCTGCCAATCATGAATTTGGATGGCGGACAAGAGACTTCGAAATCGGCCCTTCTCGCCTGCACCCAAGGGAGTTGCTGCCACAAGCCGGTATTCATGACCGATGAGCGACAACCCACATCGTGGACACCTCTGGATCACATCGCCTACCGTCCGTCCCGAAACGGCGTCCAGCGTATCTGCCTTCCGGCGACGAAAGAAGGATCCGAACTTCGTCATAGATCATCCTCGCCCCGTTTGTAGACTTGGGTTGCAGTCTTTTCACCGACTAACGCGCTCCCTCCGCCTCCAGCAAGTCCTCCGATGAAGGCACCGATGGCGGTCCTTGGCCCTGGGACAAAGAAAGAACCGATGAATCCTCCAAGCGCCGCTCCACCGTAACCGCCAGCCAAACCGCCGCCGAGGGACCCTGCTTGTCCAGCCACAACTTGCCCTCTCTGCCCCTCTGGAGCAGAGGCGATATTGCTGGCAGCCATCCCCACACCAACGACAACCCCGACCGCCCCGAGCGTTTTCGACGCCGATCCAACAGCGTTCCAGGTGCCACTTGTCCTTGAGGCGCTCTGTGCTAGCTGCTCTGTCGTCTTTCCCGCGAGCTGGCCAACTCGCGCAGTCTTGGCCGCGTCGGTCAGGCCCTTGCCGACCGGGCTAAGCTTCGCGTAAGTTTCAGCTTGCAATGCCTTCCGGCCCACCGATCCAGCTGGGTCCGACAATTCCGAAGCGGCCTGTTGGTATTGACCGCGTCTGACACCATTGTTGAGCATCTGCGCACCTGTATCTGTTGCAGCACCTTGCGCTGCAGTCGATGCAGGTGTTGTTTCGTTGCACGTGTTTCCAAATCCCCAGATGCATATTTGCCCGTTTGGATCACGATTCTTGAGCGGGTTGTTGCGTACATAAGCATAGATATTCCAGCTCTGAGGATCAGCAGCGCTCTGATCTACGAACGGCTTATCAGTGCTCGTAAACCTCACCTGGGCTCTGGACATGTATCTCGCCCCGAAATAATCGAGCCTGGTTTCAGCATCTCGTTCCTTGCCGGTGAACATAGTCGCCGCGTCGTCGTAGCAGTAATGCAGCAGCATCGCACCTGGGTCAAAACTGGAGGAGCATGAGATTGTTCTTCAATTTGGACCCATCTGTCTGAAACGCCCGACTGACAATGCGACCTTGGTGCACCGCGACGACGGTTGTCTGAGTGCCAGGCGGAAGATCGATCTCAGTTTTGCCGTCCAATCCGGTTTGATACCACTTCTGATTTTCGGCGAGCGCATCCCGAACAAGAATCTGAGCGTGGGCAATACGTTTACCATCGCCATCACGGACCTCTACGTGGCGGCGTTCCACACGGCCAACCCTAAAGGCGTTGCCCGTAGTTGGCAAGACCTTCAGGGACATCTTGAGTTCCACCGGATTATTCGCAACTATGAACTCGCGAACGGTGGTTTGGCAGATACCATATGGACAGGTCGCTATGATTTGATAAAGTCCGCTTGAGAGTTCGTGTGCCGACACAGCCCCGTTTTTGTCTGTAAGCGCCCTAAAGCTCTCCCCCCGACCTTCTAGCGATTTCACGATCACCAGGACATCAGGGAACCCCGTCCCGGTTTCGTCGAGTGTTGCGAATTGAAATTGAGCCGCTTGAGAACAATAAGAAAAACACAGGGCTAGCGCAACCGAACAACAAACGCAGCTCGTTTGTCTCATGGACAAGGCCCTCCCGGCGTAGCCGCGACGCATGCTGTCCTCTGCGCCTGCTGTGCGGCTTGAAAAGTCGGGGCAGTCAGCATATCGGTCACATGCTGAGCTTCGTGAGCGAACGCCATCAGCCCCGTCGTGAAGTTACTCTGACCGGTCCCGCTGGCGACTTTCGAGATGTTGGAATTGTCCAACTGGACGTTTACTCCGCCAACTGCTCCCGGAGTGCTACCAGTCACGACAAGCGCCTGCCCGGCTGTTATGCTTCGCGATCCCCCGGGTCCGCTGACAATTGGAAGGCTACCCGCGCCAATCGATACCTGCACAATGGCATTGATCGTGGCTGCACCTTTGGGTGTTCGGAGCATCGTAGAGATGTATTGTTGAACCTGCCGCTGCATTCCCGCGGCCACGACGAAGTACTTGCCCGTTGGATCGACGTGTTTGAGAAGATTGTTGCGAACATAGGTGAACAGATTCCACGACTGTGGGTCCTGTGGCTTTTGATCCGCAAACGGCTCATCAGGGCTCGTAAACCTCCCCTGCGCCGCAGACATGTACCTCGCCCCGAAGTAGTCGAGGCCCGTCTCGGCATCCCGTTCTTTGCCGGTAAACTTGAGAGAAACATTCGAAGGGTTCGTGGGTGGATCCCCTCCGTAGCAAGGTTTCGTGCGGGGTGACTCCCCACCAAATGGAAGGTAATCGATCCGATGCACACAGGTTTCATCTGACCCCAGCACCATCCGTGTCGATCCCAGATGATCTGCCACCAGATACTGCGTTCCGACTGTCGTCAAACCTGGATCATCCTCCGCCATCAGATTTCCGCTTGCATCATAAATGTAAATTACTGAATTGGATCCAACCGTCCTGTTGACTCGCTTCCCTTCTCCATCGTAAAAATTCTCTACTATGACCGTAGATCCATTCAATACCTTCTTCAAACGGTTTTCTGCATCATATTCTCCCGTGTTTGCAGAAAGCTGTGTCAGGTTCTCTGCCTGATCATATGTCATTCCATTCATCCGATTGTTCGTTGCTCCACCGATGTTGTACCATCCTGAACCTGATGGAACATTTACCCCGGTTGGAAGATTCGTATGTCCTGTTTCTTACCAGTTCACGGTACATTCACGAACCATGTGATTCAATCGTGCTGTAAGACACACCACCGACGCCCCAACAGCTTTTCAGATTACCCAAAAATTCTTGCGGAATAGTAGCCAAGGCAGGAGCCGATTGCGATTCCGGCCAGCACATCGCTCAGGAAGTGCATGCCCAGAATGATGCGGGAGACGCCGATAGAAAATGCCAGAAACAGCAGCACCGGAGAAAGGGTCGGATAAAAGCAGGAGATGGAGACAGCCATCGCAAACGCAGTGATGGTGTGTCCCGAAGGAAAAGAGAACCGGTCGGGTGGTAGCAGGGTAGCCCAGCAGTGCGGTTCGATGTGGCAGGGGCGGCGGCGTCCGGCAAAGCGTTTCAGCCACAGGAAAAGAAAGATTCCCACAGCCACCGCTGTTGTTCCCGAAGCCACTGCACGGAAGCGGTTGCCGTCTCCCATCAGCAGCAGGATCAGGCTGATGGCAATCCAGAGCCAGCCGTCGCCACCACGGGTTGCCGCTAACATCCACATACGAAACCAGATGGGAGCACTCCAACGGTTCACCCGCCGCATCAGACGATGATCGCGGGATTCGATATAGTGCCACACTCCGGGCAGAACAGTCATGTCATTCTCCCTTTGTTTCAACTGGACACCGGACTCCATAATCTTCAATAACCGATAAACCGTGTCATTCAAGTGAAAAATCAAAGAAACATTCGTGAAGAAAATGTTTTTTCTGTTTTCCATGAAGACGGCCCTGTAGGATAGGAGTTTGCGCGCCGACATTGTTTTCTTTGACGCAGGTGGCGGACATCGTGCCGCAGCAAACGCTCTTCAACTAGCCAGCCAGCAGTCCGGCCGGAACTGGGATATCCGGCTGGTCAATCTCCAGGAAACCCTGGACAAAATGGACATCTTCCGGATCATTACCGGCATCCGCATGCAGGACATCTACAATCACCTGCTGCGCAGAGGCTGGACCCTCGGTTCTGAACTTCTCATTCCCCCTATGCATATCATTATCCGTCTCCATCACTCCCGGATGGTACGGATGCTGACAGATTTCTGGAAAAAAGATCCACCTGATCTTCTGGTCAGCGTGGTCCCCAACTTCAACCGGACTCTGCATGAGGCTTTCCGCAAGGCAGTGCCCAACGGAAAGATGGTGACCATCCTGACCGATATGGCGGATTATCCTCCCCACTTCTGGATTGAACCCCGCAAAACACAGGAACAGTGGTTCATCTGCGGCACGGAACGGGCTACCCAACAGGCTATCGAGATGGGGCATTCCCCGGACCGGATTTTCCAGACCTCCGGGATGATTCTGCATCCCCGTTTTTACGAACCCATCACGGTGGATCGAACGGAGGCACGCCGCAAGCTGGGACTGCGGGATGATCTTCCCGTCGGCCTGGTTTTGTTCGGTGGATATGGAAGCTCCCGCATGGTGGACATTGCGCGCAAGGTTTCCGATGCAAAGCTGCTCGTTCAACTCATTTTTATCTGTGGAAAGAATGAGAAACTGCGTCGCAAGCTCCAGTCCCTGAAACTGGACTTCCCTGCTTTCATTGAAGGATTCACCACTGAGGTTCCTCATTACATGCACCTGTCCGATTTCTTTATCGGAAAGCCCGGCCCCGGTTCCATCAGTGAAGCATTGCAGATGAACCTGCCCGTGATTGTTGAACGCAATTCATGGACACTTCCCCAGGAACGCTTCAATACTGACTGGGTACAGGAAAAGAAGGTGGGCCTGGTGGTGGAAAACTTTGATGGCATCGTGCAGGTGCTTCAGGACATGAAGCTGGATGAGTTGCGTGCGAATGCTGCTGCTTTGAATAATCGGGCAGTGTTTGAAATTCCGGAGATTTTAGAGAAAATCATCGGATGAAATCTCTGGCGTTCCTGATCGCCACCGTCGCCCTGGCTCAGCCAGCCAATGAGCAGTTTCTGAAATGGATGGACTCCACTGCTCAGCAGCAACTGGCAGAGCGGGACAAGGTCATCCGCGCCATCAAAACTCCGGAGCAGATTGCAGCACGGAAGAAAGAGGTTCGCGAAAAGATCCTCAACCTCATTGGTGGGCTGCCGGAATATCAGGGATCTCTTCGTGCACAAACTATCTGGCGCAGGGACATGGGCCGCTATGTCATTGAAGGCGTCCGTTATGAAAGCATCCCCGGCTACTTCGTCACCGCTAATCTTTACCGTCCCCGCGCATTGGGAAAGTATCCGGCCATTCTTTTCTCGATCGGACATTGGGATGCCGGAAAAGCATCCGCACAGCTGATGGCAGCCAATCTGGCACTGAAGGGATTTATCGTTCTTGCTTATGATCCGGTGGGACAGGGTGAGCGCCACCAGAGTTTTGATTCCCGCCTGAACCGATCCATTATTGGCGGGCCTACGGAGCAGCATTTCATGGCAGGAGCACTGGCCGTGCTCGCAAAGCAGAACATCGCCCGCTACATGATCTGGGATGGTATGCGCAGCATCGATTACCTGCAGTCCCGCGATGAAGTGGATTCCACACGCATCGGCGCGATGGGATGCTCCGGTGGAGGAACGCAGACCACCTATATCGCTGCATTGGATGATCGTGTGTCCGTCGCCGTTCCGGCCTGCTACATGCAGAGCTTTAAAATGCTTTTCTCCGGTCCAGTCGGTGACAGTGAGCAGAGCTTGCCCGGTTTCATTTCGTCAGGGCTCGACCAGACCGATTATGTCGAACTGTTTTCGCCCAAACCATGGTTGATCACCTCTACAGAAGAAGACTTCTTCAAGCCGGAATCCGCAAAGATCGTCTATGAGGAAGCCCGCAACTGGTATGAGATGCAGGGCGCTCAGGATCGCATCAAGTGGGTTGTTGGTCCGGGTGGACATGGGATGCCGCTGATTGTGCGAGAGGCCATCTATGACTGGATGATCCGCTGGCTCAGGAAGGATGAACGGGGCGCTCCACAAGCAAAGGAAGAACAGGTGGATCTGCTGCCGGATCATGATCTGCTGGTCTCCCAGACAGGCCAGATCGGGGGACTGAATCTTTATGAGATCATCCGCGGTGAGCTGAAAGCAGAAACACGCGTGCCTTCCCTTCCCGATGATCCGTATGATTTCAACTCACAGCTGATTGAACGTCCCGGCGATACGGCAGTTGTGGTGGTGGAAACTGGTGACCTTCCCGGCAAGAAAGCCCAGCAGTTTGCCGATCAGGGAGTCACCGTCCTTGCCATCAACCCGCGTGGATATCCGGTCGCGCGTTACGGAAGCTATTCCGGAGACTGGGCGACAAATGAACGGGCATGGCTGATCGGCAAGAATCTGCCATTGATGCGCGCTGCCGATATCGCAGCAGCCGTGAAGCAACTCAAGTCCCGATCCGGCATCAATCGGGTGATGGTCTATGCACCCGGAGTCGGCGGATACTGGGCACTCTACGCGTTGGCCAATGATCCATCCATCAGCCGTGTGTGGGTGGATAAAACTCCCTGGTCCATCCTGGCGGCCTTCGAACAGGGCGTTCATCAGGACCTGCACGATGTGGTGATTCCGGGTGTGGTTCCTCATTTCGAACCATCCTCGAAGATCTTCTGGACAGATCCCACTGACTGGATGCGAAACGTCGTCAAGCGACCCGGACAGTTTGTCTATCGGAATGTCATCGTGGATGACGACGATCAGCGTCTGGTTTCGCGCTTTCTGAAACGATAGAAAACGGATCTTCCGGCCACTTGTGACGCGGATATTTCCGCATCAGTTCCTTGCGAATAGAGGGATAGTGACGCTCCCAGAATCCAGCCAGATCCTGTGTGATCTGCACGGGACGCTGGCTGGGAGCAAGAAGATGCACCACAAGTGTTTGTCCGTTGATCCGCGGCGTCTCCCGCATTCCGAAGAAATCCTGCATGCGTGAAGCTACAAACGGAGGCTGTCCGGAGATGTAGGTAATTTTTGCATTGCGACCGGAGGGCAGGCGCAGGGTTCGCGGCGATTTCTGGTCAATTTGTGGACGCAGAATGGCCGCTGAAAATCCACTGATCTCCTGAAAGCCTCTGGCACCAAAGCAGTATTGCTGAAAAGCGGTTTTCAACTCTTCATCGGTAATGGGTTCTCCGGCAAACTCTGCGCGGGCACGAATCTGAGTCAACTCTTCCACATCGGTAAATTTCTCAATACCGGCTTCAAGAGCTTTCTCGGTGAGTAAACCCGATGCATCCTGTGGAGCCGACCGCTCCTCGATGATCGCCAGCCGTTCAAACTCCAGACGACGCACCGCATCCACACGTTCCGCCTGCCGGTTCCAGTCCAGAATTTCACGCTCTGTGATGCGGTCCGGAAACTCATCCAGCAGCCAGTCCGGTTCAATGCCACTCCAGTTGCGGATAAAACGATTCTCAATGTCGAGAACGACAATCCAGTCGGCATGGATCTCCCTGCCTTTTGCTGAGCCGCCTGTAGCCAGCAGAAACTCATCATCGCGAAGCCGTTTTGCCACCCGGTCCGGAAATGCCCGCAGCAGTGCCAGTGGAGCATCTACTGATCCTTTGGCGGAAGAGAGCTTGTTGATCCGTTCATCCCGCAGCAGATGAGCCGCCTGTCGCGCCCCTTCCCGCCCCGCATCTTCAATCAGACGGGCAAGCCGTGGATGCACCGGATAACGGATCAGCTTCTCATCCGCTTTCAGCATCCCCAGAAGATTCCGTGCTGAGTCCAGTGCATTGGAAGCCGGAGTATCAATCCAGTCCAGCGCTTCCGGATCGATCTTCATGCTTTGCAATGCCAGCAGCATCTGCGAAAGCTCCCGCCGCAGAATCTCCGGCTGATCCTGAGCCGGACGCCGATGAAAATCATCCAGAGAGTAAAGGCGAATCACCTGCCCTGGAGCGGTACGTGCCGCCCGTCCTGCACGCTGTATGGCGGATGCCTGGCTGATCTTTGTCACTTTCAGGGAAGGAAGCCCGGTCCATGGATCATCCATCGCTACACGAGCCGTACCCGCATCAATCACTGCACGGACTCCCTCAATCGTCAGGGAACTCTCCGCTACATTCGTGGAAAAGATCACCTTAGATTGGAAAGCGGGCATCACCGCACGATCCTGTTCTTCCGGAGAAAGATCGCCATACAGAGGAAGCCCGATCATTCCGCGCTTGCGCAGAATCCCTTCTGTTTCCCGCATGGTGTCGCGAATCTCCCGAGCGCCGGGCAGAAACACAAGAACATCTCCATCTGCCTTCATCCACTCCAGCGCAGCTTCCACAGAGCCTGGCCGATAGTGGATATCCAGTGGATACATCTTCCCTTCGCTGCGGATGATGGGCGCTTTCAATGCTTCTGCAATGGGAGCAGCATCCAGTGTGGCCGACATGACGACAATCCGCAGATCCGGCCGCTTCTGTTTCTGGAGCCGTCGAAGCAGAGCCAAAGCAAGATCGCCGTCAAGATGCCGCTCATGAAACTCGTCGAGGATAACGGTTCCGACACCCCGCAGTTCCCTGTCCTTCAGCAACCGACGCGTCAGGACGCCTTCGGTGAGAAAACGAAGCCTCGTCTTCGGGCCTGAGATTTCTTCAAACCGGACCTGATAGCCAACCGTTTCCCCAACTCTTTCTCCAAGCTCCTCCGCCACTCGTCGGGCCGCCATGCGAGCCGCCAGTCGTCGTGGTTCCAGCACCAGGACTTCTCCCTCAAGTGCCAACAGGGCCCGAGGCACACGAGTGGTTTTCCCCGCTCCCGGAGGAGCTTCCAGGACAAGATTAGGCAATTTTTGCAGCGATTCCACGATTTGCTGCAGAACGGTGTCGATGGGAAGTGTTTGTCTCAAGTAAACTCTAAAGATAATGAAAGCGTTGAACCCACCACGTCGTTTGCTCTTTGGACCGGGTCCGTCTCAGGTTGCACCACGCGTCTATGAGGCCATGAGCAAGACGATCGTTGGCCATCTCGATCCCTATTTTTTTGAAATTTCCGAAGAAATCCGCGAAATGCTGAAGGTCTGCTATGGCACCACCAACCCCTTCACCCTCGCGATTTCTGCAACCGGCAGCGGTGGAATGGAAACCGCAGTCACCAACTTTGTCGAGCCAGGTTCCAAGTTCGTTGTCTTCGCAAACGGCTTCTTCTGTGATCGTTTGTCGGAGATGGGCAAGCGTCAGGGAGCGACCGTTGTCCGCTTTGAAAAGCCATGGGGCGAAACGTTTTCTGACGAGGAAGCTCGCGAGTTCATCCTGCGTGAGAAGCCCAATACTGTTGCCTTTGTTCATGCCGAAACGTCCACTGGTGCCTACCAGCCCGGCAACGCCATCTGCGCTGCCGCCCGGGAAGTGGGAGCTATTACCATTGTCGACTGTGTGACCTCACTTGGCACCATGCCCATCAATATCGATGAGATGGGTGCCGATGTAGCATACAGCTGTTCCCAGAAGGGTCTTTCCTGCCCTCCCGGACTTTCGCCGATGACTATCTCTCCCCGAGCACTGGACTGGCTGAAGAACGGTCGTAAGTCAGCAAAACCCACCTGGTATTTCGATCTGGCTCTGATCGCCGACTACTTTGAAGGCGCACGCCGCTATCACCACACTGCCCCCATCACCAGCTTCTTCGCCCTGTATGAAGGACTAAAGGCTGTGGATGAAGAAGGTCTCGAGAACCGTTTCGAGCGTCATCGCCGCAATCACCTTGCGTTTGTGGCAGGCTCTGAAGCCATGGGACTGGACATGCAGGTGGCAGAAGGCCATCGTTTGCCCACTCTGAATACCCCGAAAGTTCCGGAAGGCGTGAACGATGCCAAGGTACGTGGCTATCTGGTGGAGAAGTACGGAATCGAAATCGCTGGCGGCTTCGGCTCACTGGCCGGAAAGATCTTCCGTGTCGGCCTGATGGGAACCCTTTCCACTGAGGCTGATGTTCTGTTCTTCCTGGAAGCATTTGAAGATGCCCTTCGTCATGAAGGCTTCACTCCAAAGGCAAGCGGTGTGGAAGCAGCGAAGGCATACTATGCTTCGGTTGCAGTGAAGGGGTAGTTGATTATTTGCAGCGGGAAGAGGATCTTTGGATCCTCTTCCCGCTATTTCTTACACTTGATAGCAATTTCCGCATTAAGAATTTACTTCAAAAAATCTTTTTTATATGCTGTTTGAAAATAGGCAGCTGCAGTAACCAACCCACCCGCAAAAAATAACAATAACCATCCAAATTTCCAGGAACCTTTACTTAAAATAAGTAGGTGAGCTACCATACCAAACCACAGTATTACTCCACAAAATACAAAACTTATATTGATAATTATTTCTATTAGATATGGAGTTGAATAAATTATTGTATAAACAAATGCAGCTGTTATAGGAATCGAAAGAATTGAAGTTATTTGCATAAGAAAATATGCATATCGACTGTAAAGCAGCTTATGAATTAGTTCAACTCTTTTCAATAAAGAGTAGTCACCTTTCGCTTCCTCAAGAAGAAGAACTTGTCCCCTATAAACACTCCAGAAATAAACTGAAGCCCCAACCCAGCCAGTACAGAGAAATAAAGCCAGCCATGGAATCTTCCATGAATGATGATCAATATAAAATAAATACAGCAACATTCCGAAAACTATTGCCATGCCACCTATCACCAGTGGGATCCAAACAATTGCCATAAGTATCTGAAACAAGAATGATCTTTCTAATTCAGAAACATATGGGACAACCCACTCCATTTGCATGAAGAACACAAAAAATGTTAATGGAATCACATATATTGCAGATAATTGAAAAAGACAGAATGTTCGTCGCTCACACAAAAATTTTTGAATGTATTTATTACTCTCCATCAGAAATAAATTCTTCTCATCTTAACTAAATGCCAAGAGAATAAATACACAAAGCGCCGGGATTTCCCCGGCGCTTCTCTACACTACTCAAACTTCAACCTACCGCTGTACGCGACCCGATCCACCCTCTTTAATGAGACCTTCCACTTCGGCTGCGGAGAAGCGATTAAAGTCTCCCGGAATGGAGTGCTTCAGGCAGCTGGCTGCTACTGCAAATTCCAGAGCTTCCTGGGAAGTGGGATAAGTCTGGAGTCCGTAGACCAGTCCGCCCGCGAAGCAGTCGCCGCCACCGACGCGGTCCACGATGTTGTGGATCTCGTAAGTACGTGAAGTATGGAACGCCTTGCGGTCATTGAGGCAGGCTCCCCATCCGTTGTAAGAAGCAGAGTGGGATTCACGCAGGGTGATGGCAACTTTCTGCAGGTTGGGATAGGTGCTGAGGACCAGTTCCGACAGCTTCTCATACTTTGAGATGTCCAGTTTTCCGGAATGGACATCCACACCCGGAACAGTCAGACCCAGGGCTGTCTGGCAGTCTTCTTCATTGGCGATGCAGACATCGGCCAGCTTCAGCAGGTCCGGCATCACTTCAGAAGCGGTCTTTCCGTACTTCCACAGGTTCTTACGATAGTTGAGGTCGATCGAAACGGTCAGTCCCTTTTCTTTCGCCTTCTTCATCGACTCCAGTGCGAGATCGGCTGCAGACTGGCTCAGTGCAGGTGTGATTCCGGTGATGTGGAACCAGTCTCCACCTTCCAGTGCTTTATCCCAGTCGATAGCTCCCGGTCCGGCCAATGCGATGGAAGAACCTTCGCGATCATAAAGGACTTTGGAAGGACGCTGGTTGGCTCCGCACTCCACATAGTAGATTCCGAACCGGCCCTTACCGCGGACAATCTGGGAGGGATCCACACCAAAGCGGCGCAGCTCTCCGATAAATGAATCCGTGATGGCGTTGTTGGGCGGAAGAACCGTCACAAACCGTGCGCCAATGCCGAACTGCGCACAGGCAACAGCGACATTTGCTTCACCGCCTCCATATGTCGCGACAAACGAGGGCGACTGCATCAAACGTTCAAATCCCGGCGGCGCAAGCCGCAACATGATTTCCCCAAAGGAAACTACAGTTGGCATAACTCTTCTAGTTCACCGCGGCCATGACATCAAAAGCAAATGCCGCATCATGCGAAGGGAGCCCTTCAAACAGAATCAGCGTGCTTGCCGGTGGCCGTGATCGATCCAGATACTCAAAGCGCTGCTCCCGAATCTGGTCAGCAGCCGGATTGGTCAATGGATAAAAACTGGTGAAAAAAACCTGATGAAATGAGCTTCCCGCCTGCTCCAGAACCTGCTTGAGCCGATCAAATGCCAGCTTTGCGTGGCTTTCGTTCCGGCCAAAAGCCATCTGCGAGGAAGTCAGAATAATCTGTGGTGCATGGACAGCAACAGCCTGGGAATAGTTGGGAGATGCCGAAAGTCCTTCCGGATTCAGCAACTGGATCTTTTCCCCAGCCGCTGTGGAGGCACGGCCCACAGCCTCGCATTCCGCTACCGGACGCAAAGGTCCCCGTTGCAGCTGGATCACGGACGTTGCTGCCTGCGGAAATGATTCCGCTACTTTACGGCTCACCGCCGCATAATCTGCCAGTGAACTGACCAGACACGTCACCCGGATCATGTCTGTCGCAGCAACTTTTGTTCCGCTTCCCGCAGTTTTCAATCGTTCCAGCGACTGTTCTACCAGCGGCAGTACGGGCTCCAGTGGATTTTCAACGGGAGCATCCTTCATCACCTGCTGCCCGGAGAAGAAGACCAGCCCGTGCGGATTGGCTGCTTTCCTTTCCAGAATGGTAGCCTCCAACAACACCTGGGCACCTTCCAGAGGCAGAGCGCCAACCTGAACCACGCTGAGCGTCGGCATGACATCCCGCCTGCCCATCTCATCGCTCAGAATAGAGGGAACTCTTCTCATGTCGCCTGTCCCGGCTACGAAAGCCCGCAGCTTCACAATCTGTCCGCCCTTAAGATTCTTGCGAATCGCCTTGATGGCATCGCGTGTTTGCTGGGAGAGTAAGCCCTTTTCTGTCAATGGACTATACAGAAAACCGATCCTATTGGTTTCAACTTTTAAAAAGGGGGATGGATCGCGTGGAATATCCAGTTCCTGATTCGGTAGTTCTTTCGATTTCTTTTGAGCGGCCGCAGGGGTGGCCACAATCATCAGAACGGCTAAGAGGAAGATGAAAGGAGTTCCAGCTGGTCTGTGCACAGGAAGGACGATTTTAACAGACAGATTCTTTCTTTGCCGCCAGTCCAATATGATACGATTTGGATGGTATTGGAATGATTCTCTTCCCACAATTGGATCAGAATGCAGAGACCCCTCTGTACCGGCAGCTTTATGAGTCTATTCGATCCAGTATTCTGAATGGAAAGCTCTCCCGTGGGGAAAAATTACCGCCGACCCGTGAATTGGCTGGTCAGCTTGGACTGAACCGGACTACTGTCTCCGCAGCATATGAATTACTGGAAAATGAAGGCCTGATCCGGGGACATGTCGGCAGAGGGAGCTTCGTGGCGGGAGAATTCATCGATCCTCAGCAATCCACAGGCACCGACCAGATCATCAGCTTTGCCACTTCACGCCCGATGGAAGAGTTATTCCCCCTGGAAGATTTCCGCACCACAGTACAGGAAGTCGCCAGTGAGCCGGAAGTCACTTCGCTGCTTCAGCTGGGTGCGCCACAGGGATATGCTCCTTTGCGGGCATGGCTGGGAGGCGAGGTCCTGATCACCAGTGGCTGCCAGCAGGCACTCGATCTTCTGCAACGGGTTCTGGTTCCACAGGGGTCCACTGTTCTGGTAGACGATCCCACCTATCCCGGACTGAAGAACATCTTTGAACGGGCTGGAGTTCAAATGGCTCCTCTCGACAGCAGCACGCATTCCGCCTCACTCGCGATTGTGACCCCAAATTTTCATAATCCGACGGGACGTACCATGTCTCTTGCCGAACGACAGCAATTGCTGAAGCATGCTGCGGATCGTCAGATGACGGTAGTCGAACTGGATATTTATAGTCAGCTTCGTTATCGCGGAGAGCCACTTCCCTCCCTTGCTGAACTGGATGGAAGCGATTCCGTGATCCAGATCGGCAGTTTTTCGAAGATTGCGTTTCCCGGCCTGCGGGTCGGCTGGATGCGCGGACAACGGGATCTGATCGCGCGCATGACGGAAGCCAAGCAGTGGATGGACCTACACACAGATCAGTTCTCGCAGGCGATTCTGTTGCGATTTGCAGAATCCGGCAGACTGGACAAACATCGCAAACGGGTGATCGAATACGGCACTCGTCAGTTGGAAGCCACACTTTCCGCACTGGAGAAAGAGATGCCTGCTGGCACCACGTTCTCTCAGCCGGAAGGCGGCATGAATCTCTGGGTCAGCCTGCCTGCCTCGATGGATGCTTCAGCCATGATGGCGGAAGCCCAAAGAGCAGGGGTGGCTTATCTGCCCGCACGTTATTTTTCAATTGGACCAGCGGACCCTGGCAGTTTCCGGCTCAGTTTCGGCAGTCTGACGCCGGAGCGGATCGAACAGGGCATCCATTTACTGGGCAAGACATTTCGTCAGGAAATGCCGTTTCAGGAATTTGTCACGGCAATGGTTTAAGAGGAGAAGTAGATGATTTTAGATGAACAGTTTCGCTTGAAGATCGGCCTGGCCGAGATGCTCAAGGGCGGCGTCATTATGGACGTGGTCAACGCAAAGCAGGCCGAAATTGCAGAACGCTCTGGCGCTTGTGCAGTGATGGCACTGGTCAAGGTGCCTTCTGACATCCGGAAAGAGGGCGGTGTCGCCCGCATGTCACCAATCAGTGTGATCCGCGAGATCATGGGTGCCGTCTCCATTCCGGTGATGGCAAAGTGCCGTATCGGCCATTATATGGAAGCACAGATTCTGGAATCACTCGGCATCGATTACATCGATGAGAGCGAAGTGCTTACTCCTGCTGACGAAGAAAATCATGTCGACAAGCGACCCTTCAAGGTTCCCTTTGTCTGTGGTGCACGCAACCTGGGTGAAGCACTGCGTCGCATCGGTGAAGGAGCAGCAATGATCCGCACCAAGGGTGAAGCGGGTTCCGGCAATGTTGTGGAAGCCGTTCGTCACATGCGTACCATCCAGAAAGAGATGAAGCAGTTGACCGTACTGCGTTCTGATGAACTGATGGTGGAAGCGAAGAAGCATCAGGCTCCTTTTGAACTGATCGAGTATGTCGCACAGCATGGCAAACTACCTGTTCCCAATTTCTCTGCCGGTGGCATTGCGACGCCTGCCGATGCAGCACTCATGATGTCACTGGGTGCAGAAACCACATTCGTCGGTTCCGGCATCTTCAAGTCTCCGGATCCGGAGAAGTTTGCCAAAGCAATCGTCAAGGCTACTACCTACTGGAATGATCCGGCCAAAGTTCTGGAAGCCAGTGAAGAGTTGCCGGACGGCATGCCCGGTATCGATGTCTCGAAGCTTCCGCTGGAAGAGTTGATGGCAACCCGTGGCTGGTAAGGTTGGAGTTCTCGCTCTTCAGGGCGACTACGAAGCACATCGCAAGGCAATTGAAAGCGTCGGTGGAACAGCGATCGAGGTCCGCACCAAAGCGGATCTCGATTCCATTGATGGACTGATCATCCCCGGCGGAGAAAGCACCACGATGCTCCGCTTGTTAAGAGAAGAAAATCTCTTTGAGCCGCTTCAGCAGTTCGGGAAGGAAAACCCGATTTTCGGAACTTGTGCCGGGGCGATTCTTTTGGCCCGGACCGTGCTGAACCCGGAACAGGAATCACTGAATCTTCTGGATATCGATGTCCAGCGGAATGCATATGGACGACAAGTCGACAGCCATATCTCACCCATCCAGATTCAGGATATTGGGAATGTGGAAGCTGTATTCATCCGAGCCCCCATCATCCGGCGAGCAGGATCTGAAGTACAGGTGTTGGCTGAACATCGGGGCGATCCGGTGCTGGTATCTCAGGGAAAACACATGGCGGCCACCTTCCATCCCGAACTGACAAAGGATGCCCGTATTCATCAACTATTTCTGGAGAGACTGTCTTAAACTAAAAGAACCCCTCCTGTAGTTCAGTAATCCGGATTAAAAATGCGAATACTTTTTGTGTGTATTGGAAATGCCATTCGAAGCCAGATGGCGGAGGGCTTTGCACGGACTTATGGTTGCGGAAAAGTAACCCCGGGCAGTTGTGGATTGAATCCGGCAATGCGTGTGGACCCGAAAGCCATCTCAGTCATGAAGGACATTGGGATTAATATTGAGGATCATTTCTCAAAACCCATCCAGATGATGGCCGGGGTGCAGTTTGACCTTGTCGTGAATATCAGTGGTCATTCCCTGCCCGTGAAGTTTGATGCTCCGGTCATGAAGTGGGATGTGGCAGACCCCATCGGAAAATCCGAAGATGAATTCCGGAAAACACGGGATCTGATCCAGAAGCTTACGCTGCAACTGATCAATGAAACACTTCATTCCTCAAAAACAACCTAGTAAAGACTGAATTCACGACCAGGGATGAGCTATCTTCTTCCACCCGGAGGCCTCATAGACTGCCCCTGATAAGGACATCTCTTCTCCCATGCAACCCAGTCCATCTCAATTCCAATACCAAGCTTAGAAGGAGGAGTCACCTGCCCCTTAACTGGTAGCGGATAAGTACCCTTTGTCAGCTCACTGAAGACCTTGTCATTGACGCTGTCCCACTCCTGCATGAAGAAGTTGCGAACGCTGGACATGGCATGAATGGATGCAACATGCGCTACAGGTCCGTACCACATATGAGGCGATACTTCGACTGCATATGTTTCCGCAAGGCTTGAGATCCGACGGATCTCCGTAATTCCTCCGCAGTGGATCACATCCGGCTGGATGATTTGTGCACCACGATGGTCCAGCAGATGACGGAAATCATAACGTGTCAGCAGGCCTTCTCCAGTAGCGATGGGAACTGGGCTTTTTGCCGCCACCTCCGCCAGTGCCTGCGGACTCTCCCGTAATACCGGCTCCTCCAGAAAGAGCGGCTTGTAAGGCGCCACCGCATGAGCAAAATCCAGAGCGGACCGGATCGAAAACTTCTCCCACATCTCCAACCCAAAATCGAGCCCGGCCTCACGCACTGCCCCGCAATCGGAAACAGCCTGATCCAGCCGCTCACGATCCGTTGCTGCACGCGGAACCACCCACTTCACAGCTTTCCAACCTTGTTCCTTTGATTGTGCTGCCAGTTCCTTCAGGGCAGACGGCGTACGGGACTGAAGATTCTGGCTCCAGTGACTGTAATAGACATCAAGAGGCCGGGCAGTTGTAGCACCCGCCAGTCGCCACACAGGAACCCCCAGCCGTTGTGCCTCAATATCCCATAAAGCGATATCCACAGCAGCAAGGGCGGTCATGAGAACACTGCCATCGCGCCAGCGGGATACCTGATGATAGGCACGGTTCCAGTGGTCTTCCATGCCTCCCGGATCCACACCTTTGAAGTAAGGTTCCAGCCAGCGGATCGCCTGTTCCACAATGGCCACACGGCCGGGGAGTGATCCTTCTCCGATGCCGACAAGGCCCTGCTCCGTACGGATTTCCAGAAATAACAGATCCCGCCCATTGAGTGTGTGTTTGTGGATCACGAAATCGCGGACCTTCAGTGTGGCTGGATTCTGAGCCTTAGCCATCACCCCCAAAAGAACAGAAAGACACTTACGCCGGTTCATCGAACCCTACGATACACTGAAAAACATGACACGGCGTACAGCCCTTTCACTTCTGTCTGTTCCGGCTCTTGCGCAGACCGGCACCAAGGCGCGCGTTCCCCGTCCATCTCCGGAATTCGTCGTCCAGATGGTTAGCGGCAAATCCATCCTGATCAGCCAGTACAAGGGGAAAGTGGTCTGTGTGGAGTTTCTGCTCACCACCTGCCCGCACTGTCAGAAGGCATCACAGATTCTGGAAAAGCTGTACAAGGAATATGGTCCGCGTGGATTCCAGCCCATCGGCTGTGCCATCAATGCAGAAACACCGGAGATGGCCAAGATTCTGGTTCCCAGCTATGCGCAGGCCTACAATCTGACATTCCCGATCGGATACTCCAAGCGCGAGCCAGTAGTCAGCTATCTGGAACATCCCGTTATGCAGCAGATGTTCATGCCCGCCATTGCCGTGATCGACAAGAAGTGGAACATCCGCGCGCAGCACATGGGCGGTGACGACTTCTTCGTGGAAGAAGAGAAGAATATGCGGAAACTGCTGGACACACTGCTGGCAGAAGGTGGCGCAGCTGCACCACGCAGCACCAAGAAGAAGTCATCCTGAAAAGGGTGACTTTCAGCCCCCTAAAAGCGTAAACTGATAAAGATTTCCTTCGCGCGCCCGTAGCTCAGCCTGGATAGAGCGTTTGCCTCCGGAGCAAAAGGTCAGAGGTTCGAATCCTCTCGGGCGTACCATTATTTTCAACAACTTAACCCGCTACTCCTTTTCTTCTCCCGCTCAATTACCCGCTCAATATTTTCTGATTTTTTTCATCTTCGGAGGCTCGTATGAAGCCTGTATCCGACCAGATGGAAAGTTTCCATCAAGATGGCCAGACCATCACCCCTGAACAGCTCATCAACAAAACAGTAGCTGAAAATCTCAATTTCGAACTCACTGGAACTGGATTTATCGTCCCCCTTTTGGGATATACGCCCATTGAAAAACTCAGATTCACTGGGAACATCGCCTGGGCATACGAGTTCATCTTTCCGGAAATCACAAGACTTGATCGTTGGGAAGAGTTCACCCAACATCTCAGGGAGATTGATGGGTTCATCGGTATTGGGTCATACAAGCAAGGCTTAGAAGATGGTGTTTCTCTACTTGCAAGATCAAGTCCCCTGAAAATCTGCATGGCTTTCCTTAAATCAGTGAATGCATGGACATCAGAAATGGGGGAAGTATGACATTTGGGTCATTGTTCACAGGCATCGGCGGTATGGATCTCGGCTTAGAACGCGCCGGCATGCAATACAGGTGGCAGGTCGAGATCGATCCATACTGCCAAAAGATATTGAAGAAACAATGGCCAGACGTTCCGAAGTTGGGAGATATCCGTGAAATCAGTGGCCGCTACCTTACACAAGTGGACTTATTCGCAGGAGGCGATCCCTGCCAAGAAAACTCAAATGCCAGACAGAGAACAGGACTTGAGCAACCGTCCCTCGGTGGTGAATTTATCCGCCTCGTTGGTGAGTGTCGCCCTCGCTTTGTTTTACGAGAGAATCCATCAGTTGTCAGATCAGATGCCCCTTGGCCTTGGCATAGATTTCGATCAGAGCTGGAACAGATTGGTTACTCTGTGCTTCCCTTCAGACTTCGAGCCTGTTGCCTTGGTTTCGAACACAGACGGGAGCGGCTGTTCCTGTTCGCCGAGCTTTCCAACTCCGTGCAAGCGAGACTTTCGGGGAATGAGTTCGAAGAGCTGGAGAGAAAGAGAAGAGAAACCCTTTCCGACATTGCCCGACAAGATCGGCAGAGTACCACACCCAGAATTTATCGAAGAACTGATGGGATTCCCAATAGGGTGGACCGAACTAAAGCACTTGGAAATGCAGTAGTCCCTCATGTTGCCGAGTGGATAGGTAGAAGAATCATGGAGGCCATCAATGGCTGATGTGCTTGATGTTTGCTGCGGAATTCGAATGATGTGGCTGGATAAAGAAAATCCCAGAGTTATATATGGCGACAATCGCACTGAAACTCTAATGGTTACCGACCGATCTATTGGCAATAAATCAGGAAAGCGCATTCTTCGAATTAGCCCCGATGTGCAGTTTGACTTTCGGTGTATTCCATTCCCTGATGAGAGCTTCCCTCTGGTGGTTTTCGATCCGCCACACATGATTCATGCAGGTCCCAGAAGCTGGTTAGCCGGGAAGTATGGTCTGCTCTCGAAAGACTGGAAAGATGATATCCGAAGTGGATTCCAGGAATGCTTTCGAGTGCTCAAGTCAGATGGCGTGCTCGTATTTAAGTGGAATGAATCGCAAGTCAAACTGAAGGACATCCTGGCTCTTTGCGGAAAAACTCCGCTCTTTGGACAGGTATCAGGACGCAAAGGGATGACTCACTGGCTTGTATTTATGAAGGAAGCTATGAATGGCTGAGATCATTCCTGCAACCAATCTGATAGCACTTCAAGAGCGTGATGTGGTGCGGCAGGTCCGCGATCTTATGGAAGCTCACGGCTGGCGATACGTGCGCATGCAGTCAGCTGCAGTGAAGATCGACAAACGCATTATTCGCTCAGGTGAAAAAGGAATCCCCGATGGACTTTATCTGAAGTACAACCCGGATCGAATCGTGTGGATTGAAGTCAAACAGAAACGGGGATGCGTCAGTCCCTTCCAACGATCCTGGCACGAGGTGGAGCGCCGTAAGGGGGCAACGGTACTGGTTATCAGAGACATCGACGATCTCAATGCCTGGCTGAGGAATGAATCTGGATAAAGCATGTCGAAGTTTGACCTCGAACTCTTCAGACAACTCTGGAAAGCATGTCAGGCAGGAACAATTCCTCCGGTCTGGATAGATGATTTTGTCATCCGGATAAACACACCGGGAGGAATGCGGCGGATCTCAGACAGGCAGGCGAGAGAGCTACTGAAGGGAAAAACAGTTGAGCAGATCCTGCAGGATGTACGGGAAAAGCATGATGCCTATGTATTCAGCCGGAAGCTTGACTGGGTGTATCGACAGTCGAATCCCAACCCCAGATTCCCAAAAGATCAGCAGAAGGTCAGGTCAGGAAGAAGCAATCAGGAAAAGCAGATGAAAAGAGGAACACCAGGACATCCGAAGATGATCCAGCTGTCCGACAAGCTGGATATACCCCTTCCCTATGCAGTCGGCATCGTTGAGATGCTCTGGCACTTCACGGCCCAGTATGCAAAGCACGGCAACATCGGAAAGTACAGCAATCGAGTAATCGCCAATTCCCTGCACTGGCAGGGTGATCACAATCTCTTGATCGATTCATTGGTTGAGTGCGGCTGGCTGGACCAGCATGCAAAGCATCGGCTGATTGTCCACGACTGGTCGGACCACTGCGAAGATTCCATCCATACCCAAATCGCTAGAGCTCATGAGTACTTTGCTGATGGTCAGGCTCCGCGTATCCGACACATGAACTCAGATGAACGTCGGGCGCTGATGAAAATCTATGAGGAGGCCTCACCAGATACTCTAAATCCTGTTGAGCCAGAAGTCCCACAGGCTAACTTAGAGAAAACAGAGACAGTTTTAGAGGATGTGGCACCGCCACAAGAAGAGTGTGGCGACGCCGCACCTACCCCTGTGGCTACGCTGCACCTCGAAACGCGGAGCCTTAGCCGTAGCCATGCCAGAGCCAAGCCATGCCTAGCCATGCCAGAGCCTTCGTCGTCGCCACCGGCAAAGCCGCACCACCGCCCGAAAAAACCCGACGACGACGAAAAAACCAAGATCGAAGTGACTCGAGCCCAGCTCGTAGCATGGCGCTACAGCCCAACGAAACGCGGCCCTCGTGGCCAGGAGTACCGACCACGGCCCGATGACGATGTGTGCCGACAGGTTTTGCGGGAGTGTGGTGGCAGCACAGACCTGCTTGCAGATTTTCTCCGCGAAAAGTCCAAAGCCGAGCCGGTGGTGAACGGCTGGGGCTGGTTTCCTCAGGCAATCCGGAACCAGCTGGCAGGAGTTATTGCATGACTACGCCGAAAAAGCGCATTGCAAAAATCATGGGCGAATTCGGGGTGAAGTTCGATGAATCGAAGTACAAAGATCTCAAATCGGAGAGTGATGTTGTTAAGCAAATGACCCCTCAAGATCTGATGAATAATGCGATTGCGAAGAAGATCGGCTGGGAGCAGGGTGAATCCGGATGGAAGCTTGTCAACGGGTACACTGTCAGCCCCACCTTCACCGATATATCCCTTGGGTGGTTCCAGATTCACGGCTACATGATCCCCTGGGTAAATAAGCAGGAGAATGCAGTGGAATTGTGGACAGATATCTATGCGGAACTTCCTGTTTCTGAACAAAGCTGGGATGCTGCTGATGATGATTCAATAACTGCCCTTCTCGACTTCGTATACGCCACGCCGGAGCAGATATCAGTAGCTTTCCTTCGAGCCACGGGCGCGTGGACAAAGAAGATGGAGGCAGGGCTGTGACACACAGAGATCTCGTCGAAGCTGCAAAGAAGTGGATGGAAGCCCGAAACATCCCCTGTACCTAACGCGGAAGACGAAGCCAAGGCCATGGAATTATTGAATGAAGGTTAAATACCCTACTCCCTGTTATTGGTGTAGAAGCCTCAAGGGAGTAGGTCTGTCTGAAAGTATTGAAATTCTACAACAATTTTGGGAGGGGCCGCTCCCTAATCTAAGGATTATTGAGGTAGGGGTAATCAGGGAGCGGTAACGGGTTTAGTATTTTTATACTACAAATCGTTTTTTGCTTCTACACTGATATCCGAAATTTGGTCATTTTTAGGCTATATGTAAGATCATTAGGCATGAGAGATCCAGCCAGAATCGATTGGATAATTGAGGAACTCCGACAAGCTTGGGAAAACTCTCCAGATGTGAGATTAGGACAACTGATTCATAATGCAGCCAGCATGGCATCTAAGGGTATTGTGATAGATCTCTATTCCATAGATGATGATGACATTCTGGCTGGCTTGCGAATCATCAATGGATCGGTTTCCTAGGAGTTCATCCTCATATAGTTCTCGAAACACGGAACACCGAGAACACAAATGCTGAGAGTGCATCTTCGCAGCGATCCAGAAAATCTAGGAAGTAGATGGACGTCGCTGGAGAACTGCTGGAGGAAATAGCTTAAAAATTGTGGAAAAATATCCACTATGCATGATCCAGAGCTTTCCCCTATTGGTGGAAACTGGCAATCAAAGCAAGATCCTGCCAGGATTTCCGAAATCTTAACGGAGGTTAAAATTATCTGGGAACATTTCCCGGAAATGAGACTTGGTCAACTACTACACAATGCATCAGTGATTGCTTCGGAGGATGTATTTGTTGACAGTTTTTACACAGAAGATGATCAAATTCTTAAGGGCTTACGATTGATGAACACAATGAAAGTGTGACAAGAATTCTGAGCTTTGTGTAATCAGGCGGGCCGCAATGGCCCGCTTTTTCATTTGACCCCGGTTTGTACTAGAACCCGTCGATAAGCCTTTCGATGGTGAAAGAGAGGGTGGAGATGGATCTCCGGTTTGGCTACAGATACCTGACTGAATCTTTTCAGAAATCCCTGGATCAATTGATGGAGAAGCAACGTCAGTGTATGATTCTGGTCGTGATTATGGGATACACGCAGGCTGAATGTGCTGAGGGTCTGTGGATCACCAGGGAGACAGTTAAGGATCACTTGGCTGCTCCGTAAAGATATTTACTCTCCGTCAAGCCCCCAGCGCCTCAATGACTGCATCTGTTTTTTTATCGATCACAGTCAGATATGCCCTACCTGTAGCGTCAGGAGATCGCCTACCCTGCTCCCAGTCCTGGAGCGTCCGTAGTTCAATGGCAAACTGGGCAGAGAATTTTGCCTGAGACAGTCCTGTTCTTGCACGGATGGCCCGGACATCGATTTCCTCAGGGCGATATATAGCCAACTGCTTGCCGCCCTTCAGGTGCTCAGCAACTTCCTCCAGTCCCTTGAGAATCTGTCTGCCACGGGCGGTCATCCCCTTAGATGAGCCGCTTGATTTCGTCGGTGATCCTTTTAAGTTCTTTTTTGTCGGCATCGCTCAAATCATCCTTTTCATCTTTCGAGTAAATATCAATCAGTGCCACAACCTCAGCAGAAATAGCGTAAAAATAAATCACTCGTACGCCTCCCCGCTTCCCCTTGTTTCGAGCGCTCTGCTGCCAGCGTGCCTTACGCAGTCCACCAGTCCCAGCGATAGCCGGATAGACCGATGGATTCTCTGACAGGTGCAATCGAAGCGCTTCCCGTTCATCCGCCGTCAATAAAGACTCTGCTCTTTCCGAGTAGTTCGATGTCTCGATGATCACGGCGGCCATGTATTTACTATACCGCATTGCCGTATATATTTCAACCTGAAAGCGTTTTTATTTCTTGCAAAATGGCGGTAGAAAGCGTGTTATCGCATCGAAACACAGGACGCCGAAGGAAGAGATGCTGACCAAAAAGTACACTACCTCGTTGGAAGAACTTGCTGAGGTTTATTTATTAACCCTGTAATAAAATTACCTGAAATGAGTATAAGTTGATCGGGACTGAATAACTCAGGTTTAATCTAATAAAACAATCTCATTGAGTAATGTTTTATTGACAAGCCTTATTCAATATGGTTTCCTGACATCGTAGTTACTCTCCTTCCCGGGCAACAATCCCCGGCTTCGTCTCAGACGACATAGCTTTTTATCCCCGTACTCAAAATTCAAAAAAATGGACATCAGGATTCTGAATCCATCAGCCAGTGGACCTAAGTTCACTTCGTTGGCTCGGGCCACAAAGCTGGTGAAAAAGGGTTACGCCATCTGGTCAGGGCAGAAGGCCATCAAGTTGATCTGCGGAAACCGTAGAGTGATCCCTGATCGCTTGCCAATAAGGCTATCCCCAGCTACCGAGAATGGGCTTGACACACGGGGTAGGTTCCCGCATCTAGATGCGCCAAGGGGCGTGTGGACGCTGAGGCCAGTGGCTGTATGAGTGAAAATGGCGCAGTCAGGGCTGAAGGAAAACTCATCAAAGTCCCCTGTACTTTTGAAGGCCCATCGTTGAAGGAATATCTTCAAGATAGTCTCGTCGAAGTTCGTTCTGGTGATCAAGTCTTCGAGGGGAAGATCACGAGCGTGAAATTTTCGAATGATGGCTGCATAGTCGACATTGTGAAAGTCTCTCCCGAAGAGAGAATTCTGGAAGTGGATATTGAGTCTTTTGACTGTCAATTCAGTGATGAGATTTCCGGGATTCATGAAGGCTACATCACATATCGGCGTTCTGAAAAAGGCGTTATCGAGTTTGTTGGCACTCCCAGAAACCAAGTAGAAAGACCTACTATAGTTCTGGCATATCTCCCCAAAATAGAGGCACCTCGTGAATTTAAGATTGAAGGTCTAACTGAGCGCCCTCTTGAAAACGGAATGTCCCAATTCTGGGCCGTTCTGATCGGATAAAGCCCCGACTTGACATACAAGCCCTGCACTGAACCAGGTTGCCATGAGTTGATTCCTGTCGGTGGTCCTGGGAAATGTTCGAACCATCAACGTCGACACTGGAAGTCTCAGCCTCATTCCAATAAAGGATTCTACAACTCATCAGCTTGGCAACGTGCTCGGGAAGTATGCCTCAGCCGGGATCCTTTATGTGTTGAATGCAGAAAGGCTGGCCGGATTGAAATGGCCAGGCAGGTTGATCATATTGTTCCGATCGAGGCCGGTGGCGACAGATTGAGTCAATCTAACCTTCAAGGTCTTTGCGATTCATGCCATTCGAGAAAGACGGCTTCTGAAGTCCTGCAGAAATGACATCCCCAACTGACGAGAAAGCCAATATCGCGGGTATTGGTCAGGCTTCTTCCTTTGTGTACATCCCTCGAATTATTAGACATTGCGAAAAATGCAATCAGCTTATATTGCGTGAAGTCACGGTTGATCTGGATGGCTACAGAGTAGAGTTCGCAGCAGGGCAGGAGTTCGGAACAAAGGTGTTCGACAAGGCAGGGCAACTGATACCTCAAGTTGTTGATGTTCAGGTGAAGCACAAGTGTGGGAAGCTGCCTACTCTCAAGTTGACGATGTTTAGTTGCCCGGAGAATGACCACATCAAATAGGTAAATGAGAATTCGCTTCTAGAGCACAGATCATCGCCGGAAGTGACGAAGTTTATCTATAGAAATCATCTCCATAGAGTTGAATACAAAGCCACCTTTGGTGGTAGGGGTAGGGGGTATCAGATCTCTGGAATCTCGCTCCCCCAGACCGCGCGTGGTCACGTGTGAAGAAATCCGCGAAATTGAATTCCGTGATTTGGCGGATTCTTGGTTTTACTGAAATTGAAATTTTGAAATTTGGAACCGACTCATGAGAGGTAGGAAGCCAAAGCCAGCTGCTCGACAAATTGCTGAGGGTGATCCCAGAAAGCATGGAGTCAACAAGCTTCAGGAAAAACTGGATGCGGAAGTCCAGGCGAGAAGAGGCCTACCTCCCTGCCCCAAGCACCTCTCAGGAAAAGCAAGATCCGCCTGGAACTTCTGGGCGAAAGAACTGCAGTTGATGAATCTCGATTGTCTGCCGGACGCAATGATGCTCGAAGGTGCTTGCTCAAACTACGCCAGAGCAGTTGAGGCAGATGACATCGTAGCCCGGGATGGTCTGATTCTGGAGATCTCGACCATTGATGAAGATACCGGAGAACGCCATATCCAGAAGACTCAGGCGAACCCTGCGGTAGCAATCAGCAATGCAGCATGGCGACTGGTTCGAGCATTCTGTTCTGAGTTTGGATTATCGCCGGTCAGCAGGCAGCGTCTCACGATCGAAACGAAAGAGAAGGAGCAGGATGATCTCATGAAGCTGCTTTCGCAGCCTCGTGAGAAGCGGCCGATCACAACGGTTAACTGATGCGTGCCCTACTTCGACGAGGACGCGTCGAACGTTGTCGTCAACTTCTTCGAGCGTCTCTTAAAGCACACTGCTGACGACTATTACGGGCAGCCCTTCTACCTTGCTCCCTGGGAAGAAGAAGCTCTTGTAAATATCTTTGGGAACTTCAATGACGATGGATCCCGGCTGATCAAGCTGGTCTATCTGGAAGTTCCGAAGAAGTCAGGAAAGACCGAGTTCTGTGCAGGCATCATATGTGCCTGCCTTGTACTGTTTACCACTCCGGGACTGCAAGTCTACGGAGCTGCCTCGTCAACAAAGCAGGCCCTGAATGTATATCGGGCCGCCTGCAAGATGATTGAGCAGCAGCCGTTCCTCAGCAAGAGATTGCGGATCTTGCGCGGAACAAACCGGATCGTCAAAAGAAGCGATCCTGACAGCTTTTACGCTGCAATCGCAGCTGATGGAGATTCCTCGGATGGAATGAATCCAGCAGTGGTGGTTGCTGATGAGGTGCATCGGTGGAGAACCAGAAAGCAGCTTGAGAACTGGGACGTGCTGACGAAATCCGGAATCACCCGCAAGAACACACTGACGATTGCCATCACTACGGCAGGTGTTCGGAGTGAATCTCCCTTGGCATGGCGGTTGCATGAAAAAACGGAAAAGATTCGGGATGGAATTGTCACTGATCCGACTTTCTACGGAAGGATCTACTCGGCTGAACCAGGAGACGACTGGAACTCTCCGGAGACCTGGAAAAAGGCTCATCCCAGCCTGATTGAGAATGGCGGATTTCTTCCCTTGGCCAAGCTTCAGGAAGTTTATGAATCCTCTCTGAGTGACCCGGAGGAACAAAGGGCATTCCGACGCTACTACCTGAATATCTGGGATGAGAAAGAAAACCGGGCCATCGACATGGTGCAGTGGGATTCGTGTCCGCAGGAGTGGAAGTCAGTTGGTCTGCTTCCCAAGGAAGCCAGCCGCCCTGTTCGTACATTCCCGCAAGAATTTTTACAAAAATTCGTGGAGCGCCGATGCTTCGTTGGTGTCGATCTTTCGCTTTCTACTGATATGTCTGCTGTCACTCTGGTTTTTCCCAGAGATGACGAGGGATTCGATGTACTTCCATTTTTCTACATGCCAAAAGGTGTTCGAGGAACCAAGTACGAAATCCGGCGCAGGGAAATCAGGGATGGAAATCCTTACAGGCAATGGGCTGAACAAGGATTTATCGAACTCCATGAGGGAAACGAAATTGACTATGGAGAAATCAAAGCACGTCTGAAGTGGGCTGCAGAGATGTTCGATGTTCCGGAGTTTGATTTTGACCCATACAACTCGAAAGAGATCCAGAAGGATCTGGACGTAGAAGGATATCGGTGTGTGGATGTGCGACAGGGAGCGATCACACTGAATGAACCGACGAAGAAGTTTCTGTCACTGGTGTCATCCGGAAAGCTTCACCATGGTGGCCATCCTGTCCTGCGATTGAATGCCTCTTGTCTGTGTACTGAAGCCAAAAATGATCTGGTCAAGCCGAAGAAACCAGATCGGGAAAAGGAAACAGCAAGAATCGACGGTATTTCCGCAACAGTTACTGCGCTTGCTCGTGCACTGGTAGTTCCAGTGGAAGCGAAGCCACTCTCACTGACCAAAGGATTTCTGTCGCTTTGATTCAAACATTCAGAAGCATTGTGGAAGATGCTGGTCATCACGATATCTTTGCCCTGAAAAAGGGCGAATTTATTGATGATGGAAGTACTTCTGCAAAGCCTACGTCAGAGTTCCTGAAGGCAATTGGCGGAGCGCCAACCACTTCTGGTGTTCGGGTGACGCCGGATTCGGCCATGCAGTCCTCAGCTGTGAATGCATGTGTCCGGGTGTATGCAGAAAGTATTGCAACGGTTCCGCTTCTGACTCACAGGAGACTGGGGACAGGAAAAGAACGGGCGCAGGATCATCCACTGTACAAGATCCTCCACGATGAGCCAAATCCATGGATGAGTTCATTTGAATGGCGGGAGTGGATGGAGCGCCGGAGATGTACTCATGGGAACGGATTTTCCCTGATTGAACGTAATGGCCGGGGAGACGTCACAGCACTATATCCGCTGGAGAATGTTCAGGTCCTGAAAGGCACAGACAGGCTGCCCTACTATCGCGTGTCGGATATCGCTGGGTCTCCGATCCTTCCACACTCTCAGGTTTTCCATCTCCGCAACCAGAGTCGGAATGGATATGTCGGATTGAGCTACGTCGGTGAAGCGATGGAAGCAGTGGGGTTGGCCATTGCGATGGAAAGATTCGGTGCGTCCCTATTTTCAAATGGTGCCCTGAACCGAGGGTTCTTCAAATACGGAGGATCGATCAAAGAGGAAGACTGGCCAAAAGTCAGAGAGAATCTGCGAGCTACTTACAGTGGCATGGCCAACCAGAATTCACCTGGATTTCTGGATGGCGACTGGGATTACAAGCAAACGTCCATGAAGGCCGATGAGGCCCAGTTTCTGGAATCTCGAAACTATCAGGTTGAGGACATTGCCCGACTATTCCGGATGCCGGGACTGATGATCGGTCATGCGGATAAAACCGCCACATATGCAAGCGCTGAGCAGTTCTTCCTTTCTTATGTGGTGTATTCGTTTCAACCAGTAGCCAGGCGATGGGAAGGTGCACTGAAACGAAGTCTCTTCACTGACAACGAATCAGATTTGTACCCAGAATTTCTTCTGGACGGACTGCTTCGTGGTGACATCAAGAGCCGGTATGCGGCCTATGCAGTTGCCCGCCAGTGGGGATGGATGAATGTGGATGAGATCCGGGACCGGGAGAACATGAATCCGCTTCCTGAAGGCAAAGGTGAAATCTATCTTGAGCCTCTCAATATGCGGGACGCCGGATCATCCATCGACCTCGACGAGAACGAAAAGAAGAAGCAGAACCTGGAATTCATTTTACAAGTAATCAGAGAAGCAGCTTCACAATTGGCAGCCATGGAGAACGATCATGAGTAAATTCCTGAGTCTCGAAAAGTTCAAGGAAGCGGCGAAAAACGGAAACCAGCCTGAAGCTGGAATCCGGAAAGAATTCATTGCAGAGATCGACAAGTCTGAGGCTGAAGAATCCCGCACACTGGTTTTCACGATTTCAACGGACTCAGTTGACCGACACGGCGATTCTGTGTCCATTGACGGTTGGACTCTCGAGAACTTCCGGAAAAACCCTGTGGTGTTGTGGGCCCATGACTACCGCTCAATGCCAGTGGCAAAGTCCTTGAGTGAATGGGTGGAAGGAAACAAGCTCAAAGCCCGGGCTCAGTTCACTCCGAAGGAAATGTCCCGCTTCAACGACACCGTCTTTGAAATGTACAAACAGGGATTCATGTCAGCGGTGTCAGTAGGATTTGCTCCGAAAAAATGGGTGTGGGCAGAAGCGGATGACCGTCGATTTGGAATCGATTTTGTTGAGCAGGAGTTGCTGGAGTTCTCTGCTGTACCCGTTCCGGCCAATGCAGAAGCATTGATTGAAGCAAGGTCTGCAGGGATCGATCTCAGCTACCTAAAAGACTGGGCAACCTCAACCCTCACTCATCTGTGTGAAGAACACATCCAGGCTCTCGATAGCAAAGCACTGGCTGAAGAGATTATTGAAAGGCTGAAATCTCATCTTGATGAACGATTGGTGGGATCTGCTACCCAAGAAGACACTCCAAAAATTTCTGAATCCGATTTAGAAGTCTTAAAGCTTCGACGTCTAAGACTTTCCATCTAACTTTCCCCGCCCAAAGCGGGCCAAATCAAACCACGAGGAAAATTCAAATGAATCATATCGCTGGCCTTCGTCAAAAGCGGGGGCAGACCCAGGATCGTGCCAAAGCGATCCTTGACAAAGCAATTGCAGCAGTTCGCCCAATGTCTGAAGAGGAGACTGCAGAGTATAAAACTCTCGAAAAAGAGCTTCAGGATTGGGATGAGACAATTCAGCTGGCTGAGAAACAGGAAGCTGAAGCTGCAAAAACAGCAAAGCCATTGAATCTTGGACCCACATTGAAAGAGGACCCGAAGCGAGAGAAGGGCCATGCAATTTCGCTCATTGTCCGTTCACTGGCTGCAACCAAGGGAAATACTCATCTGGCTGCAGATCACTGTGAAAGGGTTTTTGGTGACGGAGAAGTTGCCAAAGCACTGGCTGCTGGTTCAGGAGCAGCTGGAGGATTTCTGGTTCCGGACAACTTTACATCCGAGATCATCGAATTTCTCCGTCCAGTATCTGTTGTCCGGCGTATGGGCGCACGGCCTGTCCCACTGGTAAACGGCAATCTGTCGATACCAAAACAAACAGGGGGAGCATCTGCTTCATATATTGGTGAAAACACCAATATCCCTGTTTCTCAGCCGTCTTTCGGTCAAGTCAGCCTGTCAGCGAAAAAGCTGGCTGCCCTGACTCCGATCTCCAATGATCTGATCCGCTTTGCATCTCCGGCAGTGGATGAGCTGGTTCGGACGGATCTAGTAGCTGCGATTGGGCAGGCAGAAGACACCTATTTCCTGCGGTCTGATGGTACAGGGGCAGGTCCAAAGGGTGTAAAGTTCTGGTCTCCGGTGAATAATCGGCTGACAATCAACCCAACAGTCAACCTGGACAATGTGACGCAGGACACCAGCCGATTGATGCTTCGCTTGCTCAATGCCAATGTTCGTATGGTCCGTCCAGGATGGATTATGGCACCCCGTACGAAGATTTTCCTTGAAGATCTTCGGGATGGTAATGGCAACAAAGCATTTCCGGAACTCGAGCGGGATATGTTCCGCGGATTCCCCATCGGTGTTTCCACGAATGTCCCAATCAATCTGGCAGTGACAGGCACAGATGAATCCGAATTGTACTTTGTCGATTTTGCGGATGTTTTGATTGGCGAAGTTCCGGGTTTGATGATCGATGTCTCATCTGAAGCTGCTTATCACGACGGCAACAATGTAGTAGCCGCATTCTCTATGGATCAGACTGTCATCCGCATCATCATGCAGAATGATCTGGCTGTCCGCCATGCAGAAAGCGTTGCGCTGTTCACTGATGTGAAGTGGGGAGCCTAACCTCCACTTCTGACTGAAACCTGACGGGCGAGTCCTCGCCCGTCAATCAAATTGAAAGAGGAAAGAAAATCATGAACTCTCTTGGAAAAGATGTGAAGTCTGTACTTCACAGCATCTTCGCTCTTCAGTCCACTTCAGTGACAGCTGGTGGATCGGGTGATAACACAGAGGTGAATGGCGTAGCTATTGACCTGGCCATTGTACCGGGAAGTCCGAATTCAGTAGTATTTGAACTTCCCATTCGTGCTGTTCTGGGTGCTGCCAACACTGGAAAAGTCACGGCCAACCTGCAGGACAGCGCCAATGGTAGTGATTGGACTGATATCACTGCACCAGCAGAGATCCTGAGCCTGACCGGCAAATCAGGAGGATCTACTGAAACAGGAGTTGCCCGTCTTGGATTCGATCTGACAAAGGCTCGCCGATATATTCGAATCCAGGCAACCCCTGATCTCTCCGCAGCTAACACGGATACGGCAGTCCTGGGCGGTGGAGTCGCAACTTTCGGGGGGCTTAATGAGGTGCCGCAACAGTGAGTAATGTCACTGTACAGTTCATTCAGCGTTGGAACGCATACAACTGTGGGGAATTTGCCGGATTCCCCCAGGCTGATGCTCAAAGCCTGATCAATCGAGGTTTCGCTGTAGTGAAACCGATGCCAGCATTGATCCAAAAGGAACCGGAGGGCAACAAATCTTCCATGCAAGATCCCAGCCCTGAAGGACATCAGGAAGTTCCAATTCCTGGTGAAAATCAGGAATCTGAAACGAAGGAAGATTCGCCGGTACCCGAAAAGGGTGATGAACCAGACAAACCTTCTGAATCAGATAAGAAAAACAAGAAAAAGTAATCAATGACCCAGAAGATGGACTGCCACTTCGGCGTTCGTCATATCTATACCGAGTCAGCAGGGCTTCCCGAGGAAACGATCGTTTCTCTTCAGGAGGCTCGTGTTCAATGCAGCACTGACCTGGTTGAGGAAGACGACGATATCTTGCGGAAACTTCGTGCTGCCACAGAAGATGCAGAGGAGTATACAGCTCGAAAGTTTCTGACGCAGAAGTGCACCATCGTCTGGGATCGTTGGCCTGATTCCAGCCGCGGATTCTTCAGAGTGCCATTTGGCAGACTGAAAAATCTGGATTTGTTGGAATACACAACAGCAGATGGAGTTTCACATCAGCTTCATCTGGTAACCCAGATCCTGATCAACAAATACATTGAACCAGCCCGAATCGTGCTGGCAAAAGGCTTCTCCTGGCCAAGTGGTGAACTTTCACCAGTGGCGCCGATCAAAGCAGTTATTGAGTGCGGTTACGGACAACCTGAAGATGTTCCTGCGGGCATTAAAGAAGCAGTCCTGCTTCATTTGGGCCATATGTATGCACATCGTGAGTCAGTGGTTGTTGGTGATCGGTCCAGCGTAGACAGTCGTGAACTGGCGATGGGATCAAAACATTTGCTTAACAAGTTTCGTCTTTGGTCTTCCTTCTGATGAATGCGATCTTGCGAGCTGGCCGGATGCGTCGGCGAATCGTTATTAAGAAGAAGTCAGTCGAACGAGATCGGCGTGGGCAGCAATCCGGAGAACTGGAAACAGCCGTCACTCTTTGGGCTGGATACCGATACAAATCGTTTGAGCATGGGGCAATGAACAGTGGTGCTGAACTAACTTCGGCGATTGATATTTTTCTGATCCGGTTCAGGACAGATATCAAACAACAGATGGTTGTCGATTGGAATGGCAACCTCTATGAGATAGATCACGTCGTCGAGGTTGGTCAACGTCGCGCACTTGAACTGCACTGCCGGAGAGTGTCGTGAATGGCAAAAACTCTCCGCCCCTCCAAAGGTTCTGACATTGAAGGATTCAATGAACTTCTCCGGAAGCTGGAGGACATGGGTAAAGGGATCTCAGGGCAAAGCAGAAATGAATATTGCCGGGATGTGATGGCGATTCTGGGAGAGTGCGCGAATCAAAACATTGCTGATGTAGCTCGAGCAAATGCAAAAGCTAAAAGCGTTCCTCAGTCCGTCATCGATTCGATCTTCACAGATGATCGGGTCAGCAAGATCAAGAAGAATGAACCTGCAGTTCTGGTGGGGCTGAATAAGAAAAACACCATGGTCGAATGGACGGCCACTGAGAACCCCTCATCTCCAAAAGCGAAAGTTTCACCTGGTGGAAAAGTGGGAATGTCGCTAGGCACGATGTTCGAACACGGGACCTCAAAAATGAGAGCAAAACCATTTATGCGCCCGGCATTCAGATATGGCCGATCAGTCATCGTGAACAATCTGATGCCTCGTCTGAGAGGCGTGCTCGACAAGTGGTCTAAACGATGATTCTGGAAAGTGTCCGGGCCTGGCTTCTGGCTGCAAATCTGGACTCAGATGATCGAATCTTCTGTGATTTCTCTGATGAATCTGCAGGTCTGAAGCCATACATCATCCTTTATGAGATTGGCGGTTTACCGATTCTGGCGCAGGATGCACCGGTCACACTTCGCGAACAGAGAGTTCAGGTCTCTGTATTTGGTGAGAGCGGAATATCGGTCTCCACGGAGATCGAAAAGATCCGATCACTTCTTCATTACGGGAAATGGCAGGACGAATTCATAAGAGTCTCTTCTTCACTTGCTCTTGAAGAACCTTCCATTCGCCGTGAAGTGAGCGCGGAGCTTTATCACGCTCAACAAGATTTTCAACTCAGGTACGTCATTTTATGAGCAATCCACTGGTATCGGTTCTGATGCCAACCAGAAACAGAGCCAGATATGCATCTATGGCTGTCCAAATGTTCGTCAACCAGACGTATGGACCCAAAGAGCTCATCATTCTGGAAGACGGAGAGAACGATCTCCGGAGCTGGTTGATGACGAAATTCGGTGTATTCAAGACAGGCGCAGGAATGCTCAAGCGCCTAATCCGCAGTGGCGAAGTGACAACCATCCTTGTGGAGGAAGATGTTCGGATCCATTATCTCCGTCATGAGGGAACGACAGGATCAAAGCTGAACAAAGGCGCGGCTGTTGCCAATGGTGAGTATCTGATTCGCTTTGATGATGATGATTGGCAGAGTGCGGATCGAATCGCCCAGCAAGTTGAGCATTTCAGGATGTCTGGAAAAAGCCTGGTCGGCTTATCCTCCATCATTTTCTACCGTGAAGGGTTTCCCCATGGCTGGGAGTGGTGGGGAAGCGGCTTCGATCCGCTCGGAGCCTCCCAGTCTTTTCGCCGGGAATGGTTGCTTAAAAACCCAATTCCGGACAAAACCATCGGTGAAGATACCGCCATTGCAAGGGTTGCCCGGGAACAGGGAGAGCTCTTCTCTCTAAGTGGAAAACACGATCTGCTGGTCTCCCGAGATCACGATTCAAATACTGGAAAACGATCTGAAGAAGAATTCCGGGAAAATCCGAACTGCGAATCCTATTTGAAAACAGAGCTTGCCGATTGGTATAGCAACATCGTCCGGCCATGGGTGGCTGAACCTGTCGAGCGTCAGCCAATCGTACGAATTCCAAAAACTGACTGGTCAGTCTTGGCCGACAAAGTAAACGCGCACCTGACCAACAAGTAAACCAACGATTTTTTAACTTTTTTCTGCTGGGCAAAACAGGCTCAAGCAGCTTCCAAAGCGGCCTTACCGGGCCGCTTTTTTATTTCCTACCCAACCAAGGAGGCAATACATGGCTCAGCCACGCAGTGGGCCTGGCAATTTACTGAAACTGGGTGCTGCCAGCTCGCCCTATGCTCCGCAAACGGTTGCGCTCGTCGGCGACATCGACGGGCCCAACCGTAGCGCAAATACGCACGATGTCACTTCCCAAGACACAATTGGGGGATATCGACAGATCAAACCAGCATTGAAAGAAGGGGGAACTGTATCATTCCCTCTCTGGTTTGATGCAAACGATACACAGCATGTGTCTTTGAACACCATCTATGAAAACGGTGAACAACGATACTTCGAAATCCTCTTTGCCGAGAGTTCTCCAGGGAAGTTACTGAAGTTCATGGCATACATCACCGATTTTGGATTCGGGTTTCCCATTGATGGAATCATTGAGGGCAGCATTACCCTGACCATTAACGGAAAAGTCGACCTAGTTTAAACATCCACTAACCAGGCGAAGAGATCTCTTCGCCTTCAAACCATTTCGAGGCTTTTAATCCATGCAAAATAAAATCTCTATCACTCTGAGTGATGGTGTCGAAAGACAGTTTCAGTTCACCTTTGGACTTCTTCGAAGACTGGGAAAACTTCCCGGAGAACCGTTGAATGATGTTCCATTCTGGGATCTGATTTGGGCAGGACTTAGTAAAGAAGTTCGTGGGACGTTAACCGTCGAAGATGTTGCTGACCTGATTCCTGTTGATGAGGCATTTGTTCAAAACATTACTCGGCAAATCATGAATTGCTTCCCACCAGCTGACCCAAACCCTCTTCCGGCCCAGCCCAGCAACTAACGTGGCTGGAGCTCTGGGCCATTGGTCGATATGACCTCCGACTCAGTTCAAAACAGTTTTGGAAGCTTACTCCTGCAGAGTTTCATGCACTCAATCAGAGAAAGCATGAAGCGGACAGGGAACATCTTCGAGCAGCAGCACTCATCTGTTGCTTCCTCGTAAATACAAAACGAAAAAAGGGAGCCAAACTCCTCACGCCGGAAGACATCATTCCTACTCCGAAGGCTCCGGTAGACCGCAAGTCAATTCTCGAACGGTTAAAGCAACTCAAAGCAACATCAGATGGCGACAATCGGTGAACTGATCGTCCGGTTCGGCCTGGATACCTCTGCATTTTCTGAAGGTATCGAGAGGCTGAATAAGGACCTCGGGACGATGCAGCGCGAGGTTTCCCGAAACTTCGGGAACATTCGCACTGCAGCAGACAACCTGCAGAGCGTAGGGACCACTCTATCCGCTTCTGTGACCCTGCCGGTCGTTGCCTTCGGAGCGGCTGCAATCAGGGCTGGAGGAGAAATCGATGCTCTCCGGCGTGGACTGGCCGCTGTAACAAGCTCAGCCGAAGCGGCAGGAAAGCAGTTTATTGAACTTCGAGAAGTCGCGAAGCTTCCTGGTCTCGGATTGAAGGAAGCGCTTCAGGGTGCAACGAGACTTCAGGCGATTGGATACGAAGCTGATGAAGCGAAGAGAATTCTCCTCCAGTTTGGGAATGCCATCGCTATGGTGGGTGGTGGCCGGGTTGAATTGGCTGGTGTCATCACCCAGCTGCAGCAGATGGGTGCGAAAGCAAAGGTTGCCGCAGATGACCTTAAACCCATCATCAACAACGTCCCGATGGTGGGAAAAGCAATCAAGGAGCTGTATGGAACTGTAGACACAAAAGAAATTCAGGAAATGGGGATTGCCCCCAGGCGCCTCATTGAAGATGTTCTCGTTACTTTAGAAAAACTTCCTCGCGTCATGGGAGGTTTGAAAAATGATCTGGAAAACCTTGGCGACACAGTCACGATTGCAATGTCCGATGTCGGTATGGCGATGGCCCCAGTCATCACAAAGATTGTGGATGTTCTGGTTCCTGCGATTGAGACAGCTGCAAATGCTTTCACATCCCTTGCACCAGAAACTCAGGAATTTGTCATTGCTGCAGCAGGAATTGCAGCTGTGGTCGGGCCAGCTGTTTTTGCTATCGGAGCACTTGTCAATTCAGCGATTCAAATTGGATCTGCATTAGGATTAGCTCGAGCTGGGATTACTGCGCTTTCCACAGTAGCTGTATCAGGGGCGGCTGGTGTTACTCAGATCGGCATCGGAATGAGTGCGGCTGCAATGCAAACCACCACTGCCGCTACGGCAATCGGAGGAACCTCTCAAACACTTGTACAGTCTCTTCTTGGAATCCGGGGTGCTTCGGCAGCCGCTTCCGCTGCTGTAGCAACAACTTCTGGCGCTATCACAACAACCGCAGTTCCTGCTTTTGCAATGCTGGACACTGGCATTAAGGCTTCTACAGTGACTTTTGGCCTGTGGATGTCTGCAATTACCATCGGTATTCCAGCTGCGATTTATGCAATTTACAAACTGATTTCTGCATTTGATGAAGCCGGTAATGCTCTTCGCAGGGAGGTCGACGCTAACAATCTTGCAGCCTCTTCTCATGACAGACTGCGTGACTCTCTGATTACCAATCAGCATGCTACTCGTGAGCAGAGACAGGAAGTCAGAAGGCTTTATGACGAGTACAAAGCTGGACAGATCACCGAGCAGCAGTACATGCAAGGGATGCAGAAGATTGGGAAGGCCATCGGTGATGTTACTCCCCAGAAAAAACAGGCAACAAAAGCAACAAATGATTTCTCATCTGCACTGGAAAAAGCATCTAAATCTGCAGAAAAAGTAAAGGTCAAGCTTGATCCTGTACAGCAAGCACTTCAGAGGCTATATCAGTTAGATCACCAGAACGGTATCAATCGCATTGCTGAAGCTCTTTACCTTGTAGGAAAGCATGGCAGTGTAGCAGCGGCAAATATTGCACTGATGGAAGGTGCGTTAAGAGAAATCCCAAAAGTTGTCAGTGAAATGCCAAAGGTTTCAGACATCTTCGGGAATCTCAAGGTGGATCCGAATCAGCAGATCAAGGAAGCCCTGGATGTTGAATGGACTTACAGAACCCTATCTGACCTTTCAACCAGAACGAATAAAACTTTCAATGTTCTTTTCGAAAACCTAAAAAAGGGATGGAAAGATCAGAACAAGGTTGCCAAAGAGGCAATGCGTCAGGTGTCGCTTGTTCTCACTGACCTGTCCCGAGATCTGAGTAATCTGATCGTCAAGGGCGGAAGCCTGAAGGAAGTCGTGGTCGGTGCCATTGAAGCGCTTGGGAAAGCTCTTCTGCGAATGGCGATTGAACAAACGTTCAAGGGAATTCTTTCTTCAATGCAAGGAATGGTGGCTCAGATCCCTGGCCTTTCGAAGATTGGTGAACTGTTCGGTGGAGTGAGTAAAGCTGCAGCAGCCACTCCCGGAATTGTTGGCAGCGTTACAGGTGCAGCATCCAAAGCAACTGAAGCCATTAAAAACCCAGTTTCTTCAATTCTCGGAGGTGGGATAACCGGAATCATCGGCGCAGTTGGTTCAGTTGGGTCGATGATCTCAGGAATTATCGGCAACTTCCAGAACGCAAGGCAGGAAACGACACTCAACGCAATTGAATGGAATACGCGGAAGTCGTCTCTGCATCTTGAGCACATGCTCGGTGAGGCAACGACCTATTGGCCATGGATGGAAAATATTGCAGGCAGACTTTGGCACTTCACCGGCCATGGTCTTGGCGTTCTTCAGTACGGCGAATGGAAATTTCCAACTCTTACAATTCAACAGCCGCCTGTAGTTGACGTAACTCCTTCAACACTTTCAACCACATCTATCGGCAATCAGTTCAATTTCGCCGGAGCGTACATCATGAGTCCCAAGGCGATTGATGATTTTGTCGACATTCTCGTATCCCGTCTTCGCGCTCGAGGAGCCATAGCCTGATATGAAATTCATCCCTCTACTCCTACTCGCAGCATCCCTGCTTGGACAAACTCCTGTCGTTGACACTGTTTTTGCTCCAACTGGTGGAACCTTCAATGGCCGGATAGTGATCACTGCACCCAATCAGATGAAGTGGGATGCCAAAACATACTCCGGCTGGCAGAAGAGCATCAGAGTCACCAATGGTGTGTTCAATGAAACCTTGGTCCCAAACACAACAGCCGAACCAGTAGGCACTTCCTATCATGTTCAGTTCGTGCCTGGCCAAGGTACTCCATGGGTGGAATATTGGATCGTCCCTGAGACGGCGGATCCCGTCAAGATTGCAGATATCCGGATTTCTCAAGCGCCGACTCCATCACTTACCATCCTTCCCGGGCAGATCAAGCCAGGAACACCTGGATATTGCATGACCAGCGGCATAAACGGCGGCGTCTGGGAGCCCTGTCACGGTGGTGGAGATACATCGCAGTTCGAAAAAGCGATTTCATCCGTCACTTCCGTGACAATTCCACAATCTGAACATGGTCTCTCGGGTCAATTCTATGTTCAGGTCTATGGGTCAGACGGGTTACCAGTAGAGCCTGGGGACATCACATTTTCAGGGAGCGGGATCACTGTTACATTCGCAGTTCATCAATCCGGAACCGTTGTCCTGAGAACACATCCTGCAGCTTATGTGCAGCCCTTCACGACCCAAACATCTATTTCAATCCCGGCTGAAACTCATATGATTCGGGCTGTCATGGCCATCAATTGCAGAGATCAGGATGGAAACGTTGTGGGGACGGGAGAGATTTCGATTTCCCCAACAACTTTATCGATTGGTGGAGTGATGGGCCAATCATCTGATCTGAACATTTCATTCGCAACGCCTCAAACAGGGAGTTGCATCATCTTCGGGGCTTAAAAATGAAAACATTCCGAAATTTAGCGCTACTGGCGCTTATGTCGACCTGCGCCTTCGCGCAGGTCAATGTCAACGGTGATCGAAAGTTTCTGGGAAGCGTCGATACATCAACCGCAACAATGACACAGCCATTCCGTCTTGTGGAAACCACTCCGACTGGACCTTGCTTACTGGGATGGGTAGAGACTATTGATACAGGAAAGCTGTTTCGGTGCCGCCTTGGAGTATGGGAGGAGTTCACCTCTGGTGGTGGCAGTGGAGCAGTCTCCAGTGTCTTTGGCAGGACTGGACCCGTCACGGCTCAAGCCGGGGACTATTCTGCTTTCTATCCCTCGCTTTCCGGTTCGTACGAGAATCCAAGTTGGATCAATTCTCTGGTGTGGTCGAAGCTGACCGGAATACCTCCCAGCTTCACGCCTTCCGCCCACACTCAGCCTGCATCGACCATCACTGATTTCGCATCTGCTTCCAGGGCCTTATTTAGTGCTGGAAGTGGTCTCTCATACAACGAGGCCACTGGAGAATACAGTTGCACTGGTTGCTCAGGTGGGCCGGTATCCGTGGAGTGGAGTGATGTACTCAATAAACCCGTTAGTTTTCCACCATCAGCTCACACACAATCAGCATCGACAATCACGGACTTTTTAGAGGCATCCCGTCTCGCGTACACAGGCGAGGGCTGCATTGATATCGATCCAGACACGGGAGTCATCACATATACCTGTACGTCCAGTGTTGACTGGGATTCGGTCGAAAACAAACCCACAGAATTTACTCCCGCTCCGCATACTCACCAGCCCTCAGATGTGTTTGAACTGGACCTGGGTTTAAAGCTGACCGACGACGAGCTAGGCATTGATGAAACAGTAGTCCCGCTGTTCTACTCCGGATCGGCAGCACCAACCACCGGCGAAGCATATCGATTCTATTTCCGGTCAAACGGAACCATTTATTATTTCGTTGCACAGGATACTCCGATCCAGCTTGTGAATCTGTCTCAACTTGCCGCTCATGCGACAAGGGCACTCCTGTCCATTGACATTCCAAACAACGCAGCGAACACCAGCGGAAATGCTGCAACAGCAACGGCACTGGCAGCAACTCCCACAACCTGCCCATCAGGACAAGCTCCGCGTGGCGTGCTGGCGAATGGTAACGCAACTGACTGTCAGTCGGTAAGCGGTGGGACAGATATGTTCTCTTCAACTCCTGGAGCAACCGTCCCAGGCGGGGAGACAGGCCCACCCGTAGTTCCAGCTGTTCGCTACACATTCTTTAACGGCGGTGTCCCTTCAGCATTTTCAGCTTCCAGAAATACAAGGGAAAACGTCATGGTTTCCAGTGGAACTGTGTCGAATTGCTATGTGAATACAAGCAGTGCGCAGACAGGTTCAGCTCTCGTATTTGTGTTGCTCAAGAACGGTGTCGCAACAGGTATAGAAATCTCAATTAATGGATCTGCTGGTATCTTTTCTGACACAACACACACCGCTACTTATTCAGCAGGTGACCTGCTTTCGTGGCAGGCAACCAACAACTCCACTGCCACCAGTGCAGTAGTCGTTTCCCTAAACTGCCGAGGCAATTAAGAATGAAAACTCTTTTCCTTTTCCTGATTTCTATTTCTGTCTTTTCACAAACTGTCTGGCTGCGGGATAACTCCCCTCAATTTATGGTGAACGATTGGACAATTGGCGCAAGCACAAACGTCGTTTTTACCGACAATCATGGTCTTTCTGTGAATGAGCGCGTGAACTGCTGGGGCTTTCAGTCACAGCCGAATCTGAACGGTGATTTTCTGGTTGCAGCAACACCAGCAGCGAACACCATCACTCTCAAGACGTTGGCCGGTGACCCAGTCCAGACCTATAACGTCAAGTTCAAGACATATAACTACAATGCGGATCAACACCGGACGCCTTCCTATCAGGCAAGCTGCGGGAAGGTTGTTGCTTACTCCATTCATGCAGCCGGGCCTCTCGGTATGGTTCCACCTCCGGGAACAAGTGGCCGTGTATGGATTGATGATCCTGACGGGCCGGGGCCTCTCTCTGCTCCTGCAATGACAGGTGCATACGCTGCCGCCATCACGAAGAATGCAAATGACTATTCCTCCGAGGTTTGCAATCCTGATCTTCCGCTTTCCACATCCAATTGCTCGAAGGAATTTTCCACTACAAACAGCGAAGTGATTCATGGGTATAATCCCTACACCGTTGCTCTTGCCTGGTACATGAACCAGCAAAATACCCGTTGGAAGAATTCTGCCAGAGCCTATCTAAATAATCTTCACAATCTCGCTGTGCAGACAGGAAGGTTTACAGCAGCGGATACGATTGTTACCCACGGAAACCGTGGAGAAGCCTCTGACACTGCAAAGCTGGCTATTCGCAATTGGGCCATGGCTTACAGCTATATGGAATCAGTTCTCTCCGAACCGGAAAAGCTGGCCGTTGAACAGAAGCTGTGGAATGACGATGAGATCGGTTGTGAGAACCTCCTTCCGAATCCATCAGGTGAGTCAAACTCTACAGGAACCAATAGACTAACCCTTGACGATGCGACTGGCTGGCAAGTTGGAGATTGGGGCTTGGTCCGAAATCGTCATCGGAAATTCAAGGTTTCCGACGGAACTATACTTACCCCCATTACCGTTTCAGGAACAACAGCAACGGTCACGCTCTCAGCTGCACATACTCCAGGTTCTGAAGGTTCTTATGTGAAGATCACGGGTAGTGGAGTAGAAGGTCTGGAAGGGACTTTTAAAGCGAAAGGTGAAACAACAATCACTTTTACGGTTTCAGGAGTCTCCCCCGGCTCTTATACACATGCAAATCTTGAGATCTACACCTATGCTCTTGTTCCCAACACGCAGGGAACATGGTTTCGGGTTACAGCCATTAATGGAAACGAATTATCCACTTCGGTAGATATTCCTTCTGCAACAAATTCTCCCTATGCAAAGCGTCGTCCATGGAGCTCCAACTCGTGTGGAATGCACTGGCTGATTCGCCATCATGACGCATCTGTTCCCATGGACGTGAAGGCGACTTTCATCGCCAGATATCCTCTGGCGGTTGATTCAACTACCATCAATGTTCCTCCAACTTATGCCGGTGTTCTTCGTGGATGGACCCCTCCATTTATTGTTACGGCTGGATCTGAACAGATGCTGGCCACTGATGTTTTTTTGCCAGACGACACAACTTCGGACGCAATCATCACAGTCGAGCGCGGGTATAACACTACTCCTATTGTGGTTCCGATTAACTCTTCCGTTCAATTCATCTTGTCCAAAAGCGGACGGGTCGCAGGCGAAAGTACAACGCCAGGATCAATGTGGGTGGGCTCTGCATATCAGAATCTGAGAATGACGGATCTGGGTGGTGTCATTCCTGCCGCAGCAGCATTCTCTCGCCAGTCTGATCGAGTGAGAGGAATATTTGAGAAGTGGTACAACGTCTACCGTGATTATTCTCTCCGATGGGCACAGACACATTGGGCAGGAAACAATCCCGCAGCAACCAACCCAGGCTATTTTTATGGTCGTCAGTCTGATCAGGTGATTCCTGCCTGCCTGGCAGCTGCAAACACAGTGACTTCTGCTGATGTTCTTCAGACCTGCAGATCAAACTATGACTGGATTGCCGATCTGCATTCCTGGATCATCCACGTGACACAGCCTTATAACAAGCGATATCGGATGGTTTTTTCTGATGCTGGAACTGCCCGATTTATCGAAGGCAGACATCACAACCAGAACTATATGTCTTACCTGTCCAATGGAATCAAATCCAGATGGGGCAACTTCCACAATCGAAGAATCACCGGGCAGGCATTCAATTTCCTTGGTGCGAATAATCGCACATTGCCCACAGCTGTAATGTACGAGCCATATATTCAGGAAGATGATTATCGAACCAGTGCGCCCCTGGGGGATGTCTGGTTTCAGGCGGATCCGGAGGCAAGGGCAAAAGGTTATGGGCTTGGTATGCTTTCCAGTCGGACTTCTTATACCGATCCTGATGCAACTGCCGTTTGGTCGTATGCATTTGCTCCGCAAGGGGATCATCTGGGGACATATAACTCACTGGCTGCATACCAGATTACAAAGCGTGGAGAGATGATCTGCACCGGAACGGTGGGCTGTTTATCCCATCTTTCGCAGTCTGGGGTGAGAATCTTTTCACCTCCAAACTTCACTACTCTTCCGGCTGGGACTTCGACAGTTGATCGAGATATCTATGTAAAGTTGTCATCACCTGCACCTGTCGGTGGAGTTGCTGTTGAGCTTTCCTCCGGTGATCCGGCTGCAGCAGTTCCGGGATGGGTGACTGTCCCTGCCGGTGAGGACACGGCCACTGTTCCCTCCTTGGGATATATGTACAGCGGGCAGCAGGAAGCAGTAATCACAGGGGAAAGTGCGAATACTCGCACAGCATTGCTGGTTTCTCCAAATCAGTTCAATCCTGGATCACCAGTAGCTGGAACAATAGCAAACGTAACCTTCGAATCTTCCTCGGTTGCTCAGGGTGGCTATGTTTTAGGCACTGTCACGCTTTCAGCTCCGGCCACTGGGGCAGGTGTAGATGTCTCTATGACAGCAGCATCTGGATTGAAGGTAACTCCAACGGTTCGCGTCAGAAACGGTCTGACAAGTGCGAAATTCTTCGTAGCCGCTTCCCCGTCTGCATCTGGAACTTTGGCAATCTCAGCCCAATCGACAAATACGTTCAGCACAAATATTAATGTTGATTCCACTGGAGTGGGGACAGGTTTAATTGCGGCAATCATCACTGGTCGCGACTCAAGAGTGACAAACGGGTTCCAGACTAATGGAATCCGCACAAGTAATGAGGGTGGACCAATTGCCAAGGTTCTATCTGGAGGTGCCCATCTGGACTACACCTGGTGGCAGGTTCTGGGGCAGGAAGGACCGACGCAAGGATTCTATACAGAAAATTCCATGGATTATCACTTGCGGCACTTCTTCCATTTGCGGCCCGAAGGAGGTCAAGACTATTCCATCGTCCATAACGTTGTGAAAAACTATGGACCCGGACGTGAAGTGGTTGACCGGATTGCTTTTTATCGCGGAAATTCTCTTGAACTGAGCCAGGAGGCTGTCGTTCCTTCTACGACACAGGTCCGGGATGGGAATGAGATCACATTTATTAAGCCCGTCACCACCACACGCCCAGGTGGTGCATCGATCACAACGAAGATTCTTCTTCCGGATGCAGCATCCATCACAGATGACTTTTCGAAGATCAACACTTCAACTTCATACGGCGCTGCATTAGATATCCACTATGGCAATGATGCGAATGAGTACAGGGAAGGATTATGGGTTCATAAAGCAAATACTGGAACCAGTCCGACGATGGTGCAGGCATCCCTGGTGGAGACAACTTCACCGAATATTACTGCGTTGAGGATCGAAGGATCTCCATTTAACTATGTAGTCACTTTCCCTAAGCGGCACACGCCGTTAACGTCATTGACTCTATCTGAAACCACTTCTAACACTGGGCCTATCTACTTCACTGGCCTTGAACCAGGGACGTGGACTGTTTCCAGAAACGGCGGGGCAGCTTTTCCGCATTGCGTGATTGGACCCAATAAAGTACTGAGGTCGTCCATGGTCCCTGGTGTCAATTCATTCATCCTCAGCCATGTTTCATCGGATCTGTGTCAGGAAAATATGTGGTGGATTACCAGGACACTCCCCGATCAGCTTCAGAATACGCCGTTCAAATTCCGATTCGTCACTGAGGGTGGGTCGGGAAATCAGACATACTCTCTGGATTCCGGCACGCTTCCCACTGGATTGACTCTCGCTTCTGATGGAACTTTAGAGGGTGCTACTGCTCAGACTGGAACCTTTAATTTCATGGTGAAGTCTGACGATACAATCAATTCCGCAGCGAGATCATTTTCGCTGAAAATCAATCCAGCCAGTGGTGCGCTCACAATCACAAATGACAACCTCCCCGGAGGGTTTCAAGGAACCGCGTACACCGTTTCCATTAACGCAGCAGGCGGCACAGTTCCATATACTTTCAAGCTGGCCGGTGAAGATCCTCTGCCACCGGGCCTAGAGATCAATGCAGCAGGTGTGATTTCCGGAACTCCCTCTGAAGCTGGAGTCTTTTCTTTTGCCGTTGAAGTCGAGGATGCAACAGAAGAAACTGTCACGAAAGACTTCACCATCATTATTCTTGAGCCTGCCGGAGAGCTTTCAATTACCACTGAATCCATTCTCAACGGAACAGTCGGGACTCCGCTTAGCTTCCAACTGGCGGCTCTAGGTGGAACACCTTCATACACCTGGTCGATTCTATCCGGGACTCTGCCAGACGGAATCAATCTGTCCTCCAGCGGCTTGCTTTCCGGCACTCCAACCGAAGATGGTGTTTTCAACGTCACCTACCGGGTGACTGATTCGAACTCGGTGCAGGCGCAGAAGGCTCTGTCTCTGACCATTGAAGACACACCGCCAACGCCCATCGGGAATATCGATGTCGGCGTGAAGGCGGCGGGAACAGTGGGGCTGGTGACTTTCCGCAAGGCTGGTCTGGATGCAAACCAGAGCTGCACAGTCGAGGTGTTCAACAACCTCAATCAGCTTGTGGATTCTGCCATCTCAGCATCCGGTCTGGCTGTGCGGACAGTGGCGATATCTTCGCTGGTTGCTCTTCAGGTGTTCCGGGCTGAGGTCACTTGCGGAGAGGATAACGGTTACTCCGTTTTCTCACCGGAGCAGGTATCAGGGACTCGTGATTTCACTCTGGAGTTCAAGCCCGAGGCTGGGATCTCATCGGTCACAGTTGAGTGGGGACCGCCCGGAAATATGAATCAGTCAACTACTCAGCCATGTTCAGGCGGGTGCACGATTACGCTTCCTGGTATCAACAGAGGGAGTGTCCTGGACGTCCGTTATACATTGCAGGCTCCCAGCTCGATCAGGAAGGTTCTGGTCAGATAGGAGAATTTTAGAGTGTATAGTGCCTTCCGGATTTATTTCCGGAAGGCTTTTCTGTATCCGATTGCGGCCAAGGGAATGAGCGATAGCAAGAATGTGGATGGCTCCGGGACTTCGTTACCTGGAAGTTCGGAAGCTTGAATTATCGTTAAGACGGATTCATTAGATATGGCCGATGAGAAATCATACCAGGAATACATAGACTCGATACTTCCAGCCGATGCATTTGCAGAGTTGTAAGTCTGCAACTCAAGTTCAAACACCTCGTTTAGATTTACCGAGAACTCATAAAAGCATGATCCCCAGTCTCCCTGATTGATTCTAATTTCACAATATTCACTACCATTCCCGGAATATGCACCTGCATTAAATAGTACGGATGCGGTTCCATTTCCAGCGATAAAGAACTGATTTCTATAGTTATAGCTTACTGATGCGTCTGCACTTGCAAAACCTTCAAATGGCCATATATACATTCCTCCAAATCCTTCAACAGATCCAGAGGCGCTTCCAGATATCTCACCTAAGTCCCATGACACACTAGTGTTTGCGTAAGCAGGTGAACCCGATCCTTCATAAGAAGATATGTAGTCTTCGAAATAAAATCCACCTTGGATAGCTTTTGAAGAATCAAAATGAGAAAACCAAAGGTCTCCTTCGTACCCAATATATTCACCAGTTTCAGGATCATAGAAAATACTGTCATCCACAATCACTGCATATCCGTCAATTGAAGCTGATCCGTATGCCGTGATTATTGGACTACCTGCTACTGGTAATGCCAACAAACAAAGAATAAGCAATATAGTGGGAAACATGCCCAGATTCTAACCGAGAATCCTAAGTACCATTAGTACTTTTTTACTCTGACTAAAGCCCTAAAATACTCAAACCAGTCGGGCTATATCCAAAGGACAATTTATGAAACTCATCACAGCCCTGCTGTTGACAAGTATTTTTGCGTCTGCCCAAGGAGTCTGGGAGGAGCCTTCCCAGACACAATCCTCCAATCTCGGAGCAAAAGTCGGGAAGCAGTACCGATTTGATTCCCCAGACGAAAAGCCATCTGTCACACACCAGGTGGTCTGGAGAACTTCACAGGTTTCCATGGTGGCAGGAATCGCAATCAATGCGGTGAATGCACCAAAGATCGACAAAACATATGCCATCCGGAGTGGAGTGGCAGTCGGCTTTCTGTTCCTTCAGGAATGGCATGTCCGCAGGAAAGCCGCGAAAGAAGCTAAAGAGCGGATGATGACGCTCTATTCGATGTCCAATGCCGTGATCGGCACCGCCCTTGGAGTTACATCCGGGCCCAATCAATAGGAGAAAACATGAGCAATCTTTATCGTTTCAAAAGATACCGGGATCGGGAGGAATACACCCAGGAGACTGGTCTCGATGCACCAGCATATGATCCTGCTTCACCACCTAAACACTGGGAAGATCCTTCACCTGGAGACTTGCGAAAGCTCTACTTGAATTACAAGGTGATCGAAATGAATCGGAACGGGAAGCCATTGCGGCTGAACGTCCCGGATGATCCCAAAGTACAGATCATCTCGCTGCGTCCTGCAGAAGCCTCCAGATTGAACCTTCCTGATAAGTCAGTCACAGGACAGTTGGCATTGCCACCTGAAGTGCCTGTACCTATTCGCGACCTGGAAGATGATGAAGAACTGGCGTTCAACAACTATTCTTCATTTGATGTTCTGATCCGGAAGAAATGAAATACTTCCAGCCGGAAGAGTTCGCCTGCCGGTGCGGATGCGGGGCGATGGAGATTGATCCTCGCCTCGCCTTAGCGCTGGATGAAATCAGGCACGCTGTGGGTAGGCCTGTAATCGTCACTTCCGGCGTCCGTTGTGTCTCTCACAACAAAAGACTCGGTGGAGCGCGCAAAAGCTTTCACCTTCCGGATGAAGCCGGACTGGGCAGAGCAGCAGACATCACATGCCCAGGAATATCAGCACGGGATCTTGAACAAGTCGCTTCCTACTGTCCTGAACTGACAGGGATCGGTCGGGACGATGCCCGGAATTTCCTCCATGTAGACATCCGCCCAGGAAAGAGGGCTCGGTGGTGCTACGTCAACAAACGAGTCGTGCTCTGGAAACCATAGATGAACCTTCAACAGCGCCTCACCAACAGTTTCATGGATTGGGTCAGCCATAAATGGATGTCAGAAGTCGCGTCGGGTTGGATCAACTTGAATCAGGAAGTCATGGCTTTTCGATTCCTGAAGATTTCAGGAGCCATCCTTGGAAGTGTCTGGTACAGCTTCCATGAAACAACTCAGTGGCTTCTTATCTTCCTGATGGTCGACTATGCAACCGGCCTACTTGCCGCCCGAAAGCACAATATAGTTTCTTCCACCAGAGGATGGTGGGGGATTGTCAAGAAGCTAGGCAGTCTGGTGGTGGTGGGGATTGGATACTGGGTTGGAATGATGCTAAACGAGCCAAAGGTAGGAACATCCTTTGCTCTGATGCTCTGTTATAACGAATGCGTCTCCATCATTGAAAATCTGGTGAAGCTGGGAACCTGGTTCCCTCCCCCGCTACTTAAGCTGCTTCTCCATCTTCGTGGCAGGCAGGATGTACCCGCCCTACCTGTCGACAAAATCTCAGAAAACAACTGATCCTCCTTCTCTCTTTTCTTTTTCCAAAACATGGCACCAATTGAGGTTTACATTGGCGGCGTCAAGCTGTCACAGGTAATCATCTGTCCATCCTTGACCATCAGCTACAACCTGAGCCAACGGTCTCAGATGACCATCAGTGTGGACAGTGCAAACAATTCATGGACTCCGCAGGTTGGGGCAGAAATAAAGATCTACTACAAAGGCGTTCTTGTTTTCGGCGGTCTGATCTGGAGTGTTTCGAGAAGAAAGCTATCCGGACAGAACTATCGCAGGAATGAGATTACAGCCGTTGGATATGAATGGCTGTTTGATCGAAGAAGCACTGGTGTCAGATCCTACACTGATCAGTTCGCAACGGACATTCTGCTCGATATTCTCTCCAACTGCATCAATGGTGGAGATGGGGCAGATGGAGTAGGTAACAGTCTGGTCACACCCGCCTCCGGCCCTGTCATCGGATCTATCACCCTTGAAGATGTCACGGTTGCAGAAGCTTTCAATAAGGTCTGTGACGTCACTGGGCTTCGCTGGTATATCGACCAGGACCGTGAACTCAGAGTATTCAACCCAGCGGATCCACAAGGTGGAGGCGCGATCTATCAAAACCATGGTGCACTTCCAAATACCAACAATACCTTTGTCGATTCGCTTGAGATTACAGAGACACTGGAGCAGTTTGCCAATCGAATTGTTGTCACCTTCAAGGAACAGCCGGTCCATGTAATTGAAAGCTTTGACGGAAGCCATCCTTCACAGCCGACCGATGGGACAAGAACCCGATGGACACTGAGTTCTCCCGTCTCTCAAGGATCCATTGGAGTCGATGTAGACGGCGTCACTCAGCAAATCTCTGTAGCAGGTGGACCGACAGCAGCGGATTGGTATTACTCTCCGGGTGGTGTGGATGTCGAACAGGCTTCCACCGGAACTCCCCTAACCAGTGGACAGAAGGTCACCTTCAACTACTGGAAGCTCGACGACATCACCGTAGTTGCATCCAATGAAGCGGACATTGCAGCCCGTGCACTGGCTGAAACCACTGCCGGAATCCATGAACGAAGACTGGAAAACACCGTCAGCGGCTGGAATCTGCAGGTTCTGGCCAACGCAATGCTTGACCAGATGGATAAGCCGTCCAGGGTTTATAGCTGGAATGCACAACTGAGCAACTGGAACACGCTTCGTCCTGGTCAGGAAATTCTGATGCGGATCGGTGGCGACCTGAGTGAAAGCGCCATTGTCCGGTCGGTCAATATCAATGAGGTCGACTACGATCATCTGGAAGTCAGCATCTCCGCAGTGTCCGGACATCTCCTGAAAGATGGCTTCCAGACATTCGCTTCTATGGGTGGCGGAAGCAGCAGCTATTCAGGTGGTGGACCGACTATCATCAGCGTGTCGACGAAAGAAGACATCACCAAGTTCATGCTGCCGGGTGATGATCCGGATGATTGGGGAATCCCCTTCAATCGAGCAATTGAGGAATCGAAGCTCACAGGCGGCAAAGACTATCTGGTTCCGGAGCGAGCGCAGTTCTACGATTTCAAAACCCATGTTGTCCAGCCCGACGATGCCAGGAATGTGAACTTCTTCGGAGCAGGAGAAGCCTCCAAACTCCGGAGAATTGCTGACATGCCGGATGGGCAAGGCTGGTTCAACACTCATGGATATGGGATGGGACTCTTCCGGCTGTTCTTTGAAGGGAACGTCACGGTCCCTGTCCAGTTGAATTACAGCGCATTCGGCGGGAATCCGATGCATATACTGCTGACCAAGAATTCCACATTCTGGCAGCACGATGGAGCGGCCGAGTTCTATCTCGAAGAGTGCGTGGTGGAGCATACGGGTGGATATGCTTCTGTTGCCAATGCCAAAACCCTCGGAATCGCCAATCTCCACTTCCGGGGAAACAAGTTCCGCTACAACCGCCCACATCTGTTCGGTCTGGACAATCTTGATCTCGAGTACGGCAGCTGGACAGGTGGGATCTTTGTCCGTGGGGATTGCTCAGGTGCCAATCTCGGGCGGATCGTTGGCTTCTTTGTCCAGAACAGTAAGTTCTACCGAGGCGCAGGAAACCAGGTCTGGCAGCACTGCCTTGCCTTCGATTCTCATCATGAGAGATTCCGGGTGCAGGACTGCGAATTCGACACCATCGCCCGAGATGCAGTGCTCATTGGAAACTGCGACGGCGCGACTGTTTCAAACAACGATATGCGCCGGATTGGATATGTCACAAAGACGGATTCTGACACACCAGACCCACAGGCTCTCATGGGCCATTGGGCAGTTGCTATCGATACTTCCGGCTATGCAGAAGATGTAACGATCACTGACAACAAGATGTACTCCGTCTATGGCGGAATGATCGACGGAGACGGTTTCCGCAAGGGAATCATCAAAGGGAACATCTTTGATGGCACTTGGGAAGGTGCACCAGAGATCCCGCTCAAGATGGGCGTCAATCTGGGCGACACTTCGGGCAATGGTGCATGTGACAAGATCCAGATCGTCAATAACCAGTTCAGGGGAAGCCTTCAGGCCGCTCTCCGTCTAAACCATGCAAAGAACTGTGTGGTGGCTGGAAATCTTGTGGATCATCCAGACACGGCAACGGAAGCTCCCATCCAACTCTGGAGCGATGCAAACCGGTGCGATGGGAACAAGATCGACTCGAACTGGATCTGGTGGAATGGAGCCAATCACTGCATCGTTGAAGTCGGCTCTTTCAATTCAACTTGTAAGAATCAGATCTTCAACAACTTCATCCGTGGCACCAATTACGGTGAGTTCCTGAGGCATGCTGATTCTCAGAGCTACGCAGGCACATCCACTCATCGGCTGCAGGCTGATGCTTTCCTTGCTCTTCGATCAGTCGCGTTCAACGATGCTGACGCGAATCAGTATGACGACACTCATACTCTGATCCGCAGAGGGGACGATGGCAGTGTTGAAGTCTCGCTTGAGGTAGACAGCGGAGCCAGAGTGTGGGAGGCACTGGCTGGGCTCTGGAAGAAAGTCGGAACGAATGATGCGATCTATTATGCTGACGGACCTGTAATTGTCGGCCAGGATCATGAAGACGGTAGCGGGGCAGCTCTTCAGATCGCGGGATTTGCGAATTCCAGCGTGGGTTTTTCCACACAGGGAACCTCTTACGATGCGATCCAGGCACCGGATGGCGGTGCATTCGCAAAGTGGCTGATTGCCCGGACCTCACTCACCATGATGTCCGACAGTGCCGCAAATGCTGGTGTGTCCTCGGCCAATCAGGCCCGTCTCTATTTTGATTCGACACTGAATCTGCTGCAGGCTTCACAGCATGGTGGACAGTTCTACGACGTTCTGGTCAGCGACTCCATGCTTGTAGATGGTGCAATCCCATTCACGGTCGCGCGTGGAAGAGTTACCGCTTCCAATGTGTTCGTGTACAAGGGTGGTGTTCTGGGATTGGGGACCAATGATCCTATTCCTGGCGTTGCTGCTCATGTCGAAGGGCACATCTATGTATCTGGGATTGTCAACTCCGGAGTAACTGGTGCAAATCTTGCCTACCAGGCCGGTGGCGGTGCGCTCCAGATGTATGGCAACGGAAGAGTCTCTGGCGGTGATTATGCCAACTTCATCAATGGATACCAGGTAGCTGGAGAGTGGCTAGCCCGATTCATGAGTGGGAAACTCTGGGCAACCGCTGACTACTTTGTTGGTGAAACGTTCAATTCCACAGCAACAGGAAGCACTATTGCGATGCAGATCAATGGTGGCAATTATCAAGCGGATGGGGACGGGAATGTTTCTGCAGCTGGAAAAGCCAATTTCGTCAGTGGGTATGAGGGTGGATCCTTCCGAGGCTCTGGCGTTGCTGTTCAGGGGGCTGGCGTGGGTGGGGGATCCTTTTCTGTCTATAACGGATCCAGCTACCTGACCTTTGCTCAACCAACCTCTGGTGGAGTGATTGTTGCTGCCCATGTTGTCAATGGAACAACCGTTCAGCAAAACGGAGTACCTATCTCTTCTCTATTTGCACCGATTGTTCACAACCACAATTCTTCCTACTACCTGAAGAGCGAGGTGTATGCGAAATCAGAAGTGGATGGGAATAGTTTTAATGCATTCTCGACACATCTGGCTGCATATCACCAGCTCAGGACCATTGCTTATAAGGATCACGCTGGCAATAACCAGACGATGAATGTGTACGGACCATGATGAAAACAATTTATATTCAATTCCCGATTGAGCTATACGACTGGATGAACAATCGGAACGGCGGTGTAGTCTCTGCTGAGAGACAGATAGAAGTCGCCATTGCCATGAATCTGCGGGCATACGCCATGCAGGATCCACCCGAGTCCATCCAGTCTTCGGTTGCGCAAATCAACTCATTCTGCCAGCCGATTGTCACCACAGAACCACCGGCTGAGCCCGAACCGCCAACCGAAGGGTAGGCCGGATGAAACAAACAGGAGAAACAATGGAAAGAATTATCCCACTGGCCATTCATGAAGAGACGTATCAGTGGCTGAAGAAGCATCTCAACACCGGAATGCTCAGAACAACTCCGGAAGAGATGATCAGAGATCAGGTGGCCAACTATCTGAAGCTGATGATGCAAAATGCTCCGGATAGTCCCTACAGCCAAGCCCTGCAAAGCGCTCAGCCATATTCACAAGTAAATCTTGTGCCGGAGTCGCCGAAGACAGGGGCAGCAGAATGATCATCGAACTCAGCCTTTTTCAAAGAAATCTCATATCCAAGGGTGCTATGAGCATTGACCGACTTAGAAAAGATGAATATCGGGAATCTGCACGTAAACTGGTTCAGGAGAAAATTATGATTTCTCCTGAAGAGCGGGATAAATATCTGCAGCCAACGGAAGGTGGAGTGTACTTCCCTCCTGTGAAGAAGCCAATTGATCTGGAACGAGAAGAAGTTCTACTCATCAACAGAATCTTAAGTTCGGAAAGATTCATAAATTCCGAAGAAGACTTCATTGTCGAAATTGAAAAGATCCTGGATCAGGCTCTCGGCAAAGCCGCAGCATAAGCCTTCCCCTCCCCACTCTCTTTCGAAAGGGTGCCAGTAGGCACCCTTCCCTTCCTCACTTCACCTCAATCCAGATCTTCCTCTTCCCCCCTTTTTTTCGCTTCTCTTTTCTCGCAAGACTATTCGGTCCAGGCTCTATCTGCGCTCCGTTCTCAATCCTTCGGAGAAAGTCATCTAGAATCGAGTTGCATTTTTTTTCAAACGCTTTTGTTGTTTCCATATCTGCCGGTAAACATCAATCTCAGACTGAGTAATGTCTGGTTCAGATGGCGGTCTCAGAACAAAAATACTCATGTCGAGACTTTTTATCGAGACATAAAGTCGAGACGGAAGTAGTCCCAGTTTTAGAACGGGTTCAGTACTTTATCAAACGCTGTACGTGTAGTTTTTCACTACTTTAAACATTGAACTTGCTTTGAATGTTTCTTTTGAGAATTTGAATGATCTATGCAACTATTCTTACAAGACAGTACCAATAGTACTGAGCATACTTAAGGGGTTTTCTAAAGGATTCAAAGAAGCCAGACGATAGATATCAACCAGAGAATCTGGCTCTTCGCACCAATAGGCATATCCAAAAGAGGTTAAACATTGAAGCTGATCCGCCCAATCCAGCTTGAGCATTCTTGCGCTCAAAAACGCTCTTTCCATTCTCAACCTTATCTTGTTGATAACAATAATAAGAACCCATCTCCACTCGCGACCCGGTTTATCCGAAAGATGCGTGGTGGTTCACAAGCACATTTGCTGGAGACAAACGAGGGAACCCAGTACGTTGTCAAGTTTCAGAATAATCCGCAACACCGAAGAATTCTCGTGAACGAGTGGATTACAACGTCCATTCTGCAGTATCTGGGAATCTCCACTCCACTAATAAATCGCATAAATCTGAGTACTATATTTCTCCGAGAAAATCCTAATCTCCACATTCAATTAGGGTTTAGCAGAATCCCTCCTCCGGCGGGGGAACATTTTGGATCCCTATATTCCACGGAAGGCCCGATTTATGATTTCATTCCTGACAAATTCATTCACAGAATCCAAAACATCCGAGACTTTTGGGGAATATTGGTAATTGATAAATGGCTTGGGAACAATGACTCCCGCCAAGCAATTTTCACTCGGGCTCCAATAGGATGTGTGGCCCATATGATTGATCACGGATATGTATTTGGTGGTGGAGAGTGGGTATTCCAGGATTCTCCGCTTAGAGGACACTACTTCAGGCCAGACGTATATCGAGGAATCGAATGCTTGGAGGACTTTGATCCCTGGCTGGATCAGGTGCGGAACTTTCCGGAAACAGTACTCCTTCGAATCATGAGAAGTGTACCTTCTGCCTGGCTGGAAGGGGACGAAGAGAATCTACTGAATCTGATCGACCAACTGATCAGGAGGAGAGCTCAGGTGGAACGGTTGATCCTGGAAATGAAAAGCATCTTCCCCAACTGGGAAAGGAATTATCCAGTCCATTAAGTTGACGGAAAAGCCTTTGGGAAAGGTATGGATCTCTGGAAATGGCGCACAAGCACTTCAGCTTCAAACTCTCTTCCGGGATCTTCTTGCGTGTAGTCTTCCCAATTGTAAGGATGGTGGGGGACCCGCTCTTTAACCAGCTGGTCCTCTTTCCGTGACACCCAGTCTTCCCTTTCTGCTTCAGTCACATTTTGTTCCCGAGCAAGCTGATCAGCAGCGACTCTGCACAGGATGAGTTCATAGACCAGATCGTCATACTCTTTGATTCTTCCACCTGTCTCCTGCAGTACCTGAGACAGACCTTCCCCAGAAAGGAAAGCATGGGTGATTCTCTGTGCATCGGCATGACCAGTGCCAAGCAGCGTCAGGCTGCAGGATTGCCCAGGAAACAATATAAATGTTCCCTCTTCCTCATTGAACTTGAAAAGCTCCACAAAGGTTGGTGAAAGACTCATAAAAAGAGTTGCTGCTCATTGAAATGATTTACGATTGTGAACTTCCCTTCTCCCGCAATAGCTGATCGAGCAAAATCCCGCTCAGAATATCGCATTGATTATCGACTTCACTTCGAATCTGTCTCCTATATTTAGCGACAGCATTCCCATCATTCTTTAGGCTTTCAATCCGATCTCCGCCACATTGAATTGATGAGGCCTTCCGTGTGACCGAGTCAAAGAATTCAAGATGAGGGGAGATAACAGGATCACTCTTCAAGGGATCTGCAATAGATGTGATTGCTGAACATCCACGGAGAGTTTCAATATCTCTATCGAAAATGCCTAATGCAATAACCAGAATTTGAGTTTTAACTTTCCGAAGTGCAAATTCGGTTTGTTTTTGATTGAGTCCGTGGAAGTCCGTCGGTAAGGGGAGTTCATCTTCCTGCGGGCTACGAGACAGATTCGCTAAACCTGGTTCACAAGCTCCGTGGTTGATGAAGTTCAATCTTGCTTGTACCAGGCTGACCCGATTCCCCCCCGTTTCGAAGTGCGGATTCTCATTTTGAATGGGGTCATCTTCCCAAATGCACACAGGGCAGACTTCATTGTGCACCGGCCGGGGGAGGCTTAAGGTAAGGAAAAAGCAACAATGGCATTCATTACGGCTAGTAAGAATGCTGATGAACTTTTTTTTACTCATTTGTGATTCATTATCTTCGTGCAGACATTGAATCATATTCTTTTATGTCATAAAACAAATGTAATTCTCAGATCCAGAGTTCCTTGATCCCACACAGTGGCATAACAGGCAAAATGAGAATTAAATGATTTTTAATCTTTTGTTTGGTAATTGTCTTGCTTAGTGTTTTTGTTGCAATACAAAGGTAGAACTGAGTTCATCACATGTCACTTGAAAAAACGCGTCAGACTTCCTGGATACTCAATGGAACAGAGATTTGTTCTGCATGCAGCCAGTTGTATCTATATGAGATGGAATGCTACTGCGGTGATTGTGATGTAGCACTCTGTGTTCTCTGTTCCCGTCGCGTTGAACCTAAACGATTCTTATGTGCCAGTTGTGAAACAGATTCCTTAGGAAAGAAGGAATAACCGTGGCTGCCCGAGCAATCTGGAAAGGTATTCTTAATGTTGGAACGGCCAAAATCCCAGTAAAGCTGTATTCAGCGCTGGAGGATCAGAATATTCATTTCAATATTCTGGATAGTGAAGGAAAGTTACCCATTAAGCAACGCATGGTCGATCCGGAAACTGAGAAAGAAATTCCGGCTGAGGAGATCCAGCGTGGAGTGGAAGTTGAACCAGGTACGTTCATCGTTCTAAAAGAAAATGAGCTTGCCAAATTTCAGCCAAAGTCTTCACGAGAAATAGAGTTTCTGCGTTTTGTGCCTCATGAGAAAATTACCCATCAATGGTATGACCGACCTTATTACTTAGGTCCGGATGGCGATGACTCGGCTTACTTTTCTCTTGTAGCCGCCTTGGATAAGAGTAAACGTGAGGGTGTGGCCAGATGGGTGATGCGGGATAAGCAACACATCGGAGCATTGGGGGTTAAAGAGGGCTATTTAGTATTGGTCACTTTAAGGAAAGCAGATGAAGTGATTTCCGCAAAACAACTACCACGCCCGATAAAAGTCGCTCTTAATGACCGTGAAGTCCGTCTTGCAGAACAGCTTGTAATTGCCCTTCAGGACGAATTTAGACCTGAGGACTACCGCGACAACTATCGAGAGTGTGTCATGGAATTCATCCAGGCAAAAGCAAAAGGTCGCAAGCCCAAACTGCAAATCATTCGAACCCGAAAGCCGCCTGCTTCTTTGGTGAGTGCATTGGAGAAAAGTCTGAAACGGGTGAAACAGGCAGGAGGAAAAGCAGTTGCCTAGAAAAAATAACACACAGGAGGATGATGTATCTTCAAGGCCATTTTGGTCTGGCGTCATTACCTTCGGCTTGGTAAGCGTACCTGTTAATCTCTTCCCGGCAATCCGCCATAACCGATTCTCACTCCGAATGCTGAGCCCTGAGGGCCGACCTCTATCGAGACGCTATTATGCCCCTGAAAAGGGAAATCAGCTTTCTGATGATCAGATGATCCGGGGTTATGAGATCGAGAAAGATGAGTATGTGATTGTGACAGATGAAGAGTTAGAAAGACTTGCACCCGAACAATCTCGTTCTATTGATCTTCAACGGTTTGTAGAAGCTGACCAAATCCCTGCAGCATATTTTGAGCGGTCATATTTCCTAATTCCAACTGAATCTTCTGAAAAGGCATACCAGCTTCTGGTCACGGCCATAGAAAAAACCAGAAGAGCTGGAATTGCCACTTTTGTCATGAGGGGCAAAGAGTACCTGATTGCAATTCTGCCCCAAAATGGAATTCTGCAAGCAGAAACGCTGCGTTTTCCTAATGAGATCAGGACACCGCAAGATATTGGCCTGCCCGGACATCAAAATATTTCTCCTGCGATGGTTCAGAACTTTGAAAAATTCATCCGAAAATTGTCCAAAGACGATATTTCAACAGAAGAAATGAAAGACTCGTTATCTGAAGAACTCTTTGCATACGCGCGGAAGAAAAAATCTCGCAAACAGGATGTTGTGCAACTGGAAGAATCCAGCAGGAAAGCAGAAGTCATCGATATCATGGAAGCCTTGAAACGGAGCCTCAGTAGATCTTCCGGACAAAACAAACGTAAATCTTCCACAACAACGAAAAAGAAACCCGTTAAAAACGCTACCTCGAAACGAGTCAGTCCCATCAGAAAAAGGGCAAATTGATTCCATGGAATCCCTCAATGGCGAGCGTGAAACAAATTCTTGAGGTTGAAGGCAAATCTCTTCCAGTTTCCAATCTGGATAAAATCCTCTATCCCGAAGCGCAATTTACAAAGGGTCAAGTCATCGACTATTACACCCGCGTTTCTCCTTTTATACTGCCCCATTTGCAAGACCGCCCTGTAACAATGAAACGTTTCCCGGATGGAGTAGATGGCAAGTTCTTTTATCAGAAAAATGCTCCTATCTATATGCCGGAGTGGATTCCGACTTTCGCTGTTTCGCGCAGAAGTCGGAATCAGAAGATCAACTATATTCTCCTCAATGACCTTCCTGCTTTGATCTGGTCCGCGAACTTTGCCAACCTGGAAATCCATCCATTCCTTCATCAAGTTCCGAAAACCGATCAACCCACTCACATTGCTTTTGATCTGGATCCGGGTGAAGGAACCAACATATTGGAATGTGCCCGTGTGGCCCTTATTCTTCGTGACGTCCTAAAGGACATGGGGCTGGAGTGCTTCCCAAAAGTTTCAGGATCTAAAGGGATACAAATCTATGTTCCATTGAACACGAACATTACTTATGAAAGTACTCAACCCTTTGCGCATGCCATGGCTCAATTTCTGGAAGAGCGTGAGAGTGATCTCATCATTTCCAAAATGCCAAAGCATCTTCGAGCTGGAAAAGTATTCATCGACTGGAGCCAAAATTCAGAGACTAAAACCACAATTTGTGTTTATTCTCTTCGAGCGAAGACAGGCATTCCCTATGTTTCCATGCCAGTCGAATGGAAGGAGCTTTCAGCAGCGATAAAGGCTGGAAAAAAGGACCGTCTTTACTGGCAGGCTGCAGATGCATTGAAGAGGATTGAGAAAAAGAAAGATCTTTTTCAACCTGTTCTGAATTTAAAGCAGAAGCTTCCAACAGAAGTCATGGCTTATTTTCAAAAATCCTCATCATCAAAGGGACGAAAGAGAGTAAATGGAAAACTGAGTGCTTATCAGGCTAAACGGAATTTCTCTCGAACACCTGAACCTGAAGATGACAAGGCTCAGAACAAAATACTAAAAGCAGGCCATCGATTCGTCATTCAAAAACATGCTGCCAGCCACCTTCATTATGACTTCAGACTCGAAATGGAAGGGACTCTGAAATCCTGGGCGGTCCCCAAAGGTCCTCCATACAAACTCAATGAGAAGCGCCTCGCTATGCCGACAGAGGATCATCCGCTTGGATATCTCGATTTTGAAGGTGTGATCCCAAAAGGACAGTATGGTGGGGGAACTGTCATGGTGTGGGACATAGGGACATACAAAGTGATTGATGGGCATTACCAGAAAGGTTTTCTTCACATCACACTGGAAGGAAAGAAACTCATTGGGGAATGGGCGTTACTTCGATCCCGCAAGGAGAAGCGGGAAGTTTGGTTTCTTTCAAAGATCAAAAAAAGTATGAAGCCCCCTTCAAGGAAAATCGAGGATAGCTCCGCATTAACCAATCGATCAATGGAAGAGATTGCAGCTCATCCTCATGTTTCCTGGACAAGCAACTATAATTCTGACCAATTAGAACCAGAAAGCACTTTGGATCTTAAAGCACTTCCTGCTTCTGACCTTCAGTTTGTAGATCCAATGTTGGCAAAGCTGGTAGATAAGCCTCCCAATGGTTCAGATTGGCAGTATGAGGTCAAATGGGACGGCTATCGCGCTCTGGTGGTGAGAAACAAAAATAGAACGATCGTGTATTCAAGGAGGGGAAACATTCTGAATCGCCGGTTCCCCACCATCGCGAATGCTTGTGCAGGTCTACCTGACGGCTGCATGGTTGATGGTGAAATTGTGGCCTTTGGAGAGAATGGAGAGCCTTCATTTAATCTTTTGCAGAATTCTCGCGGCTCATACAGAAAACTGCATTTCTATATTTTTGATTTGATCACCTATGACTCAAAGGATGTTCGAAGTCTTTCCTTTTCTGACCGACGTCTATTGTTGGAACGATCAGTCATACCAAATTTAAATGAGCCCGTCCAACTCTCGGACACGTTTCCAGCAACTCCAGAATTCCTCAGTGCGGTGAAGGAACAAGGTTTAGAGGGGATCGTTGCCAAACGCATAAATAGCTCATATGAATCCGGTCAGCGTTCCGGAGCATGGATGAAATACAAAACTTATCATGGCCAGGAATTGGTCATCGGAGGATACATTCCAGGCAATCATGGCTTCGATTCTCTCCTGATTGGTTATTTCGACAATGAGGACAAGCTGATCTTCATAACCAAGCTACGCAATGGGTTCTCTCCCGCCATCAGAAGAGCAGTTGCTGCAAAATTTAAAGGCCTTGAAACGAAGACTTGCCCATTTGCAAATCTTCCAGAAAGGCGTAATGCCAGAAAAGGTGAAGCATTGACAGCCGAAGTCATGAGGAAATGTCGATGGCTAGAACCCAAACTTGTTGCACAGGTGGAATTTACTGAATGGACACCAACAAACAACTTACGTCATTCCAGCTTTGCCGGACTAAGGGATGATAAGGATCCTCATACCGTAAGAAGAGAGCGAGAGGAAAGAATCACTCTCCCCAAAAGCCAGTAAAAGACAGAGTAACAAGTGCCATTAGACAAGCCTATTGGTGAAAATTTTATTCACATATGTGTGGATGCCCAGCGAATGTTCCTTGATCCCACCGAGTGGCATAATCCCTGGTTTAGAAAAACCTTGCCCTTGATTTCAGAGCTGGTGGGTGCGAATCCTGCACGATGTGTTTTTACACGCTTCATTCCTTTGAAAAACTGTGTTGGTTCAGCGTGAAATGGAAAGCGGACGCTCTCCGCTAGTGAGTATAGCGCGAGCGTCTGCTGGCACGAGGAAGCCGCGGACGAGGGCTGCAACTAGTTTCAAAAAAAAATCAGGTTGACTGGTGTCCTCGAATTGCTCCATTGACGCCGCAAAAACAAAACTGGCTAGGAAAGGAAACAATCACCACTCGATTCCGCAGGCTGCGCCGCCGGTTATTGGCGACAAGGCAGGATCTATTTCCGCGTCGCAGCGATGACGTCACGCACGGCCGTCACAACGACCTCCGGCTCTTCAATCTGAACATGATGCCCGCTCCGCTCCGCAATGATTTGCTTACCTCTTCGAGAAAGCGTTTTGGCCAATTCAGCATGCTCGACTTTCCGGCGCTCCAGCTCAGCTAATTTCCCGCCGGGACCATCCTCGTCAGGAACGCCACGCGTAATCACGACCAACGGCATGTCGCCAAGCGGATATTCGGTCTTGACGCGCTCCGTTCTCAGAATCGCCAGTTCCTCAGCCTCGTACGGATTCACATGAGCCGCGAGATGCTGCCATCGCGACAGCACCCACGTTCGCATCCGTTGTGTATCGGAGGAGAGCTTGTTTCTTGGCGGATCATTCGCGCCACGGACCAGCCCTGCCGCGCCCGCCTTCATCTGTTTGAGGGCCTCCGCCGGGATATCACTCTCGGTCAATGGGCCGGCGGTTTTCACGGCTGGGATCGGTTTCCCTGCTGGCAATTCGGCGGCACGCACAAGTTTCCCGTTTACCAGGCGCCACGGATTGTCGAAGCCCCCTTCAACAAGGACCATTCCGGCAACGTCCGAACGGTATTTCGAAGCATAGAGGCGCACGAGCCAGCCCCCATAGGAGTGTCCGACGAGCACATATGGCGGCCGCACGCCGGCTTTTTCCAAGAGCACATGCAACTCGTAAACGATCTGATGCATCGTGCGCGGGTGCGGTCCGAGTTCGCTCCATCCGGTGCCCGCGCGGTCATATGAGCAGACGCGAACGAAAGCCGCGAGCTTGGGTTGAACGAGGTTCCACTCTACGGAGAAATCACCTGTCCCCGCTTCAAGTATTACGGTCGGCTGCGAAGAGCTCGCCTCGCCCGTACAATAGAGCTGCAGGTGCCATCCGCCGACGTCGACCAACCGTCCAGGTGGAGTAATGGGAACGGCAGGCGATTCGGCCTGTGGCTCCGCGAAACTGGAGACATTCGTTAGGAAGCTGCCAAGCACGAACAGCAACGACCAGCGGCGAATCAACGTCTGAGCCATGTGGCCTCCCCTAGGCCTATTTTACAAACATGACGGCTGGCAAACTCGTGTTGCACAGCAGAATCAGGTGGCAACAGCGGATGTACACACAGTTGGCCGATCAGACGCGGCTGACGGCGCAGCGTTTACTAGTGTCGGCTGCGCCCGACAATGGGCCTATCGGTCCCTTCCTTACGCGGCCTGCTGTCGACGAATCTGACGCTGTTTTCGTGCCTCCTCCAGCTTCCGATCTCGCTCAGCATGGATCTCGTGTTGACGGCCGGCGAGCATGTCCTTCGGCGTGATGTAGCCAATGGCACTGTTTAAGCGGACATCGTTGTAATGTTCCACGTAGCTTTCCACCAGCCGCCGCGCATCCTCCAGCGACAGTGGCGTACCCGGCCGGATGCACTCTCCTTTTAGCGATTTGTGCCAACGTTCGCTTTTTCCGTTCGATTGGGGATAGTAGGGGGACGTTCTGACATGGGTCATGCCCGAGACACGAATGAATTCCTTGAAGTCTTTGGCAATGAACTGCGGCCCGTTGTCAGAGATGATCCGGGGCCGCGCTTCCGGGTGAAGTTCCTTGGCGCGCTCCAAGATAAGCTCGATGTCCGGCTCGGCCATCGACTCCCGCAGATCCCAGTTCACGATGTAGCGGCTGCAGCCGTCCAGAATGCTGCACAGGTAGTAGAACGTCCCGCTGATGTTGATGTACGACACGTCGATATGCCAGTGCTGATGCGATGCCAGTGGCTGTTCAAAGCCCGTGCCCTTCTTCGACGGCTTGCCGTTCCACTTCGATAACAGTCCCGCCTGCCCCAATACGCGCCATACGCTGGTCGGACTTACCGCCACGATGCCTGCGTCAAGCATCATGAATGTCAGACGGCGGTAGCCCTCCAGCGGGTTCTTTAGATGAAAGCCGATGATGGCCTGCTTCTCCCAATCCTCCAGCCAAAAATCACGGGGAACCCAGCCATTGTGCTCATTCACCTTCCCGTAGCGCTCCCGCCAGTCGTAGAACTTGCTGGCAGTGATGTCGAGCCACCCAATGAACCGCCCGGCGCTGATCTCGGTCTTCTCCGACCAGCGCCGGATGAAATCCACGATCTGATCCCGCGTATCGTGCGGGACCCAGCTCCCGGTCAGAGTTCCCCAATGTCTTTTTTTAGCGCGACGTGCTCCGCCATCAGCTCGGCCAGAACCTCGTCCTTCGTCTGGATCTTCTTCTGCAGGTATGCTATGCGCTCTTGGTCAGCGGAATGGTTCGTTGGCCGTTTCTGCTCGAAGGCAGCAGCCCCATTCTCGAAGAAATCCTTCTGCCAGCGGTAGAAGACCGTCGGTTGGAGTCCCACTTCATCGCACAACTTCGAGATGGGCTCCTTCTCCAGCAAATGCCGCCTCAGGATGGCGACCTTCTCTTCCGGCGAGTAGTGCTTCCGTTGCTTCTTCATGCGTTCTCTCCTTGTACCTTACTGGGAGAACGCCTTCTCCATTTCCAGCTGAACCGGAACAAAACAAAGAAGAATGGTGGGGAACCTGGAAGCAATACTACAATCAATGGGATTCAATGACTTTGGATTCCCTCCCCTCTTCCGCAATTGATTTAGTTCCTGATTTAATTCGGTTCACGCCACCTGCCAGGGTTATAGACAAGCGGTGCTATAGCCCTTGGGTGGATCCATCGCTTCGAAATTATCTCGAAAACGGCCACATTGACACGCTAATTATTTCCGGAGGAGAAACGGATGTTTGCGTGCTGGCCACTGTTCTGGGAGCAATTGATCTGGGATATCGTGTAATCATTCCGCGGGATGCTCTTTGTAGCACCTGTGATGAAACTCATGAAAAAACCATCGATCTTTATACCAAAAGATTCTCTATGCAAGTAGAAATCTCTTCTGTAAAAGAAGTACTGGATATGCTTCCATCAGCAAAAACCTTTCTATAATTTTGGTCAAGGTTTCAGTTTTCAACTTTGGTCAGGTTTTTCTCTGGTTCGCCTGAACATGAGGTTTGATCTTCATACTCTCAGGGACACATCTCTTGCTTTGTGCATTTTCCCTGGTAACCTCGGTCACACTGATTGCACATCGAAGTTCCACAACGATTGCATTTGTTTTCAAAAGGCTGATTACATCTCCAACAGTGAGAGAGGCTTCTCACGGCACGATTCCAGCGTTTCCATTTGAAATTGCGGAACCAGTTCATCCCTTTTGGGAACTCGAGTCCACAGCAATGGCATTTGAATACGTGTGTGCCGCTGGCTAGCCAGGTGTCAGGGGATTTGCAATGGGGACAAAGGACAGGACGGAATATGCCGGCAAGAAGATCTTCCATCCAAAAGAACAGCAGAAAGATAGGTAACCATAAATCTCTGATTCCATATGGAGGGGAAAGTGTTGCCAGTTTGGAAGTCCAAATTATGGCCAGATGGCTTAGGATATTCTTCAGCCCAGAACGAGTCTGAGGTGTGGATTGAAACGGAACATTCGTGGCAAGAATGCTTTTGCGTCGAAACCCAAGGGCGGCGAGTTTTCGCATAACAGTACTCCGGGATTTTATTGGTGCTTAATCTGTTCAGATATCCTATCCCGACATGAAAAATAGATCAAGAAACAAGTTTATTATCAGATGCTCACTGTGTAGCAATACTCACCATGCCATAAGGAACTGAAGTAGTTTCAGTCTTTAACGTGATTCCCTCAACCTGGATAGAAACGGATAGTTCTCCCCCTGAATCCTTTTTCTGGACGGCTGTCGAAACCATCCATCCCGATGCATTGAATGAAGTCGGAGTCACGCCCTCCACTGACCTGGAAGAACTTTGTCCATTAGGCTGTGTGGTCATGTATGATCCCTGAAATGGAATTCCGGGAGTACCTCCAACGGATATCTTGAAAGCTTTTGGCTTAGATGGATCTAAACTTATTGCCGAAGGGTTGTATCCTTGTTCTCGGTAGTATCTATCAGCATCTGTCTCAGAAAAAAAGAGCCAGGCGATCCCCATCAATCCAAAAAATGAAATCCCCCAAATGATTTTGCTTCCATTAGAAACTTCTGGAGTAGAAGGCTCTGGAAAGGTGAGGGGCGATCTGTATTCTGGAGTTTTCTCTTGCTGGTTGTGCGAAACAGTTGTGCCACATTGGGAACAAAAGGGGCCTGTCAGGCGCGACCCGCAGTTCTGGCAATAGTTGGCGGCCATTTACCAAACTCCTTAACTAATGTAATCGAAAGAATGTATCATTTGCAGGTCATTCTTTCAATCAAAATTTAACAATTTAACACTAGTAATAAATTTAGTTCTCTCATATATTGGATTACACTTCAAAAGTCATAGCGAAAGGAGGTATATGTATGGCCAAAAATGAAAAGACTTCAGCACGTGTAGCAAGTAAGGCATCTGAGGTTTTAAGAAATCCCAAATCTTCAGCAAACGCAAAATCGGCTGCAGGATCTGCTTTGACTCAGGCACCAAACAAAAAGAAAAAATAAATTGTGCAAGCCCAGGAATTGGGCTTGTTTACGCTATGAACCCTTTTGACACTGACGATTCCAATCTAATCAAACTATGCATTCGAAGCTACCAGGACGATTACAAAGAGATATCTGAAAACTGGAGGCATCTTGATTCAAAAGCTCAAGGAAGTATTGCAATTTGTGGCATCTTATCTGCAGCTACAGCAGCTTTCGTGAGTCGGAAAACAGTCGATCTGAATTGTTTCGAACAAATTCTGGTTACACTCACCTTAATTTCCTTAGCAGTCGGAATTCTATTCGCCCTATTATCTATGCAACTCCGTGCTGTAGTGGAAGCTCCATATGCAGGAACAATTCAGTCACACATAAAATCCATCTTAAAGTTTCCTAATGAGAGATCAAATCCTGTTACAAACCTGTGGTTGAACCAAATTGATGATTGGGAGGCATGCAACTCATCCGCAAAATCATCGCTTGACAGCAAATCAAAACATCTACAGGTATCGCATTGGGCCATTCTCATAGCAACCTTTCTAATAAGTGTTACAGGAATATTTAAAATATTTTTTCCTTAGATTCAGCCTGTCTTTCTTCCCTGCCCTTTATCCTTCTGCTTCTTTGAGATCTTGTGGGTGTCTACCAAATTCTTGACGATGTCGACAATCGCAGGATCTCCATACTTTAGGAATTGCTGATAATCGCTTTCGATCTGATTCCCAACAGGTTGAGGGCTCGAAAGTTTTGTTTTTCCAGAAAGAAACTCTTCTACAGCCGCATAAAGAATTGCCTGAGTAGTTGTGCCCTGCTTTGCGACCTCAATTTTTAACTCTTTTGCAATCTCATCAGACACACGGCACTTAAGATTAACCATCTTTTTTCACTTTCTAATCAACAACATAGACAAATGTGCTCATTTTCTTCTTGTCTCCATGGAGACAAGTATTCTATGATTCCCTTGTAATGCTTACAAACCAAGCAATGCAGAGCATACCAAAAACAGAAGGTTGGCAGCTCCGCAACGTTCCTCTGCATGTGAAGCGAAAAGCACAAGCTCAGGCAAAGATTGAGGGCCGCTCCGAAAGTGAACTGGTTGGTGAGGCTCTTGAGCAGTACTTGTCGAAGGCAGAACGGAAAGGGAAATAGTCATGGCCAAGGTTATCCCCTTCCCTTCCCGAAAATCCGGCCGAGGTCCGCAACCTGTTGTATTACCAACTTTGCCGATCCGTCATCAGATCCTCGAACTCTGGCGGGACAGGAGACCTGGTGCAGAGATCGAACGTCGCCTGGGAGTGACAGCAGAACAGATCAAGCGCGTGTTGTGGGGATGGCAGGAGATCAACTCCAGACAGGGAAGACTGGCCAGAATCTGTTACAAGCCGCAGCTGGAAACAATCTTCCGTGAGATTGAGTGTGACGTGTGGCAGGAAGCCACAGGCGGCCCGTTGGTCCCGCCTCCCGCAATCCGGAGGGCTGCATGACAGCACCCGCACCGACCCCTGAAGTGAAAGGCCTGGACCTGTTACTGGAAGCTCTGCATGCCCAGCAGAACCTGAATGGCGTGCGTGCCGAGATTCAGCTCATCTGCCTGCACCGGGTGATTGAACACGCAGAACAGGCTGCCATCCGGAGAGTCGAGCGGGAGATGCAGGAACTGATGAGGAGCTGCCAATGAGCGGAAAAAGAACAAAAGCATTGCGTCAAGCATTCATTGAGAAGTTTGGCCGGGCTCCGAAAGTGGCTGTCTTCTCTCATGAGCAGAGAAAGAAGAATGTGGTGGATGCCACCCACAAGGAACTGAAGACCATGCAGCGCCTGGCAGGGCTGGTGAATTCCTTCAAAGAAATTCTTGCCGAGAAAACCAGACAGGTGATCTATCACCAGACGGTGGTGATCCGGAAGTCCGAATGGCAGATGTGGAAGAAGCAGCACCAAAAGCATAGGGGACTAAACCATGAGCTTTATGCAGGACAGCAGCCGGCCTAAGCCAGCCATGCCGGGTAAGGTCGCGGTGGTGGAACCGGGCATTAAATACGTTCCTGAGGTTCTTGTTAAAGATGCTGCCTGGGCTGAACAGCTTTCCATGGAACTGAGTGCGAAAGCAGTGATGCTTCTCAAGGAAGGCCGAAGTATCACTGGCGGTGATATGGAGCTACTGAAAGCAGTCCTTCATATGTCAGTGTCCATGCTGACCTACGAGCTGCATGAGAGGCGTAAGCGATGAAAAAGCTTCCACCAGTAAAGGTTCTGCCCCGCGTGCGGGAAGAGGAAGAGCCAAACGATCCGAAGCGTGAGGCCTACATCAATCAGGTCCTGAGGCGCAGAGGATTTCTGGTCACCAAACAGAAGGAGCAAGAGCGATGAATGAATTTCTGGTACTTGCCATTGGCATCGGAGGACTGGCATACGGATACCGCTGCTTCCGGGATGCCATGCAGTCCGAAAAAGGCTTCGTAAGTCAGGAGAGTCTTACGAAACACGGGGAGTGCGGTTGTACAAGAGTCAGCAACCCACTCCCTCTGAACAACGCTGTGGTGCACAAAACTCAGCAGGTTCAGTTCAAGAACCATTCGGGCAAGGAAGAAAGTATTTCGGTGTTTGTCCCCTGAGAAGTCAACCTGGGGCGGTTCCCGGAACTGCCCCGATTTTTAGAACTTTTCATTCGGGCCATTGGATTGAGCGAGGGGAGCTTGGCGGAGCTTTAGCAGGTTGATCTGGTGGCTCGAATGAAGGGTTTTATGCCGATGGCGGCGTGGATGGCGACACGCTGAGTAGTGGTCGTTCAAGGAGCGTCTCAAGCGAAAAACGACCCGCAAGTAGCGACGGCTACTTGAGTGGTAAGACGGATTGCAACCCGTTACTCGCTCCATTGCCGGTTCGAATCCGGCCCATCGGCTTCAGAGTTAGTGGGAGTGAGAGCCAAGTGAAGAAAGGCTGCTATCGGTGAACAGGTGTAAGACGCCTGAAAGAGAAGGCCAGTTCTCGTGAACGCGCTGAGCATAGGGTGCTTCCTCTTTACCGGTATATCTCGCGCTTCACGAAGCGATGACCACTTCCACTAGCAAAAGTTTCGAGGTGACTATATGGGCATCTTGAGTGACCTCTTCCAACCATGGAAGAGACCAATTGAACAGCTGAGAGGAGAGCAAAAGCAAATGAAAGACGAAATTCTTCAGGCAGTAGCAGAAGAGAAGGCTCAAGTCGCAGGGAAGCTGGCCGAGCAGGAAGCTCGTATCCAGGCACTTGAAGACACGATCCGCAACGGTGGTGTGATTACTGCCGAGGATCTGGCCGAGATCAAGAACGCAATTCATGCGATCTACGAGCCAGAACCCGAACAGCCAGCGGAATAACGAGATACCCCAAACAACCGAGGGGGAGATCGGCTGTAGCTATCGAGAGGCCGATCTGTAGTCCCACTAAGCGATAGTCACCAAGCGGCGGGGTGATTCCGCCGCAATGAAGTCACTTGGAGAAGCCGCCGACAGGCACCGGGCCATGAGGAGCATGGCAAACGCAAGGAGTAGCCGCCGTATGTCTGAGGCCCCGGGAGTGTGGATAACTACCGGAATTGAGTGCGGCGGTTACTGAGAAGGAGAGGCTCCGTGGAAGAAGAACATCAGGAACTGGTTCAGATCGGCAAGAAGGTGAAGATTCTCCGGACGGCAAAAGGTCAGACACTCCAAGGCCTGGCAAAGGAAGTGGATCTGTCAGCTTCAATGATTAGTCAGATCGAGAACTCGAAACTAATCCCCACTTGCCAGACTCTATTCCGGCTTTCCCGTGCACTTGGCGTATCGATGGGGTTTTTCTTTGAGCCGGGAGCCGTCTCCGTAACGGTGCAGGTAGACAAATTTGAAACGAACTCCCCTGAAGCGAACAGCGCTCAAACGAAGCCGAAAGCCAATGAAGCGAACCAGGATGAAGCCATCCGGGGAAACGCGAAGGAAAAAGGAACAGGCGTATCGGGCGTATCTGCAGTCAGCGGAGTGGAAGCAACTTAAAGCAGAGATTATCCGGGAACGCGGAAACCAGTGCGAAGCATGCGGCCTTTCTCTTCCCTACGTTCCGCTGGATCTTCACCATCTGCGATACACGCGCTTTGGTGCGGAACTGAAAGAGGATCTGAAGCTACTTTGCCCGGATTGCCACCATGCCGAACATACATGGAAGCCGCAACGACGGGTGGTGAAACGAGAGTTCAAGGTTCAGCAGGGTGAACCGGAAAAGGGGAAGTGATCATGGCAGATTTCATCGCAGCACTCATGGAAATGCGTAACGGCGGCACAGCGGCAGACTGCAACCGGAAATTCAACAAACTGATTGCTGCTGTCACAGAAACCCGGAAGAAAGGACGGATCACTCTCTCCATTGAGATTTCACCGTCCCGGATGGATTCGATGGGAGATGTGAAGGAAGTAGATCTTCACCACAGCTGCAAAATCTCGGAGCCAGAACTTGATCCGGGCAGAAGCATTTTCTTTATGACAAAGGACGGCGGCCTGAGCCGTCAGGATCCGAACCAATTGGAACTGGAAGGCCTGGAAGAAGGCGAACGACGGGAGGTGGAATAAACATGGAAATTGAAAGCGCAGCCACAGTAAAAGAGCTGATTGAGACCGGCAGACGGAGTATCGGAGTACTTGAGGCTGACATTAGTGGCATCAAGTTTGCGGTGATTCCCGATGACTATAAGGTTCATAGTCTGGAGAGACTGCAATATACGGACTATGCAGAAGTTCCCCATCGAAAGAAGGGAGATGTCCGACTTCAGGAGCCGAAAAGCTTTATTGAATATTGGAACCTCTTCCACGATGAGGACAGCCGGATCTTTGGAGATCTGGATGGACTCTGGGTCAAAGCAGTGCTGGATTATCACCGGGCGGGAACAAAGCCTCCGCGCTGGGGGCAACACACCGTCACGCTGGGAGTCAAACCTTCAGATGAGTGGAATACCTGGATCGGGCACAACGGCAAGAAGCGCGAACAGGTGGATTTTGCCGAGTTCATTGAAGACAACACTCCGGACATCATCGATCCTTCAGCTGCCACCATGCTGGAAGTCGCACGCACGCTGAGCGCCAAGAATGATGTGGAATTCGCTTCCGGCATTCGGCTGGATAACGGCCAGGTCAAGCTCACCTATAAGGAAGAGATCAAGGGCTCGTACGGAACAGGAGACGTAGAAGTCCCGGAGAGATTCACTATCCGGATCCCTGTCTTTAATGGCACTGCACCGGTGGAGATTGTGGCCCGGCTTCGCTACAGGCTGAATGGTGGGCGAATCGCTTTCTGGTACGACCTTCTGCGCCCGACAGCTATTCTTCGCGCTGGGTTCCAAAAAGTCATCGATCAGATTGAGGAAGCCACAAAGTCAGTCGTTCTCATCAGCTAATTGCGCTGAGGAAACAGAAAGGAATCCCTATGTCCAGGTTTTCGAAATTGAAAGAGAGTACCCGTGCATTCTGGCAGTCTGCATTGCCAATGGCGAAAGCTGCAGCTGTCGTGATGGTTTCGCTGTCCACAGCGATTCTGGGGCTTTTCCTCTTCACCTATTGCAGGGAAGCAATTCTCGAAAACCGGACATTCTTCCTTTCTCTGAGTGTGGTGTTGCTGTGGCTGTGCACTGGAAAGGATCCGCTTTACTGGCTGATCCAGGTGTTGAATGCCGTTCGGGCAGGAATTCGATTGCTCACTCAAGTGAGTTGGGAAGCCTTGAAGGCTTTCTGTCAGAGATTCCCTGAGGCTTATCGGGAATCTAGAAAAGAGGTAGGGGCATGAAGCTATTCGGATGCATAGCACTCATGTTTGGCATTGAGCTTACATGCTCAATGCTCGATGGAAGGTCACTTAACTCCATGGGTATTTTGGCTGCTGCATATGCAATGGCTTGCTATATCGATCTCGGAGAAAAGTGATGAAAACAGCCATCTATTCCATCGTTATCGTCTGGTCTCTGTTGTTCTGCCTTGCGTTGACACTCGAAGCGCCGAAGCATCCAGAGCATGTGGTGGCTGCATTGGAGGGGAAATGATTGACGTTCGATTCCGACCACTGAGCGATCCGAATGAGACTCGGGAGCGCAGGAAATCCCGCGAAAGATCCCGGTTTAAGGCGACGTATAAACAAACCTTGGACCTGCTGGAATACGAGCTCAATCATCTACGAGCGAAAGACATTGTGATTCAGGCGGGATATGCACTATCCCAGATCCGAAATGATGGCTGGCCATATGCAAACGCCAAGGCATCACATCCTGCAGTAGTTTTGAGCTACAGGAATCGTAAGAACGAAGAGGTTTCCTTCCCCTGTGACTCATATGACCAGATGGAGGATAACCTCCGGGCAATCGGCCTCACATTGAAATCTCTGCGAGATATCGACCGATACGGTGTCAGCCAGGGTGGTGAGCAGTATAAGGGCTGGACAGCACTTCCTGAAGCTGGAAAGTCAGATACCACTCGCGAAGCGGCTGCGATATTGGCAACCTTTTCACCCGCACTCTCAGTGGACCTGATCCTATCAGACCCGGGTGCCATGCAAGAAGCATATCGACAGGCTGCAAAGCGCTGCCATCCGGACGCTGGTGGATCCGCTGAGGAATGGTATCGGGTGGAACAAGCCAAGAGAACACTTGAATCAAATTTTCGGGCAGGTGGGAAGTGTTGAGGGAAATCCTGATTCAGGATCGCGTAAAGGCAGCTTCCCAACGGAAGAAATGATACAGGAAAGCAGAAATCAGAAACGTAAAGGTAATTGAAGCATGAGCATCGTTCAAAAGTTCGCAAAAATCTTTCGCCGCCAGACCCCGGAGGAGTATTTCAAGTCTATTGGCCGCGAGGATTACATGGCGCTTGCAATTGGGGAGCGCACTGCAAAAGAGAACGGCTGGTCGGTCGTTCGCTATAACGATGTGATTCAGATCCGCGACTCAGCTGAGAACGTAATGCACGAAGCACAGCTCGATAGCCGAGAGGAGTGGCACCAAAATAAGCGAGTCATCAAGGCCCAGATAGCCCTCGCGGCAATGATGCACTTGGCGGACTAATGGACACGACTGTCACCGTCACCGATATCATGCTGGCTTTCATCGGGTTTGGGTTGCTCTGGGTAGCTTTCAGGATCGATGAGAATATTGGCGCGATTCGTAAGCGCATTGAACAGGGGAAGGAATGACTCTGGACCAAATCCAACTCGGAATTGTCACGCTCTTGTTGATCTTTATCTGGAACAAACTGGATGACGTAATCGAAGTACTCGAAGAGATTTCAGAAAAGCTGGGGGAGAAGGAATGAGACCTGAGGAATCCGCCCTCTTTGAAGCACTTTCCGAATCTGAGTGGTATGGAACAGCACTGGACCATCCGGAGGGTTCCCGATACATCAAGCTGAGTGAAACACAGGTAAAGAAGCTGATCAAAGGAATGCTCTCTCTTCATGCTGACAAGATCCGAAAGTGTCTTGTGTGTGGGAAGAGTCTGTTTTTCATCACACTGCCGACTGGTACGCAGATACCTTACACCGAAGATGGCCGGAACCATCTGAAGATTTGCACTTACCAGCCGCAGGGGCCAAAACCAGAGCAGTCAGTTTTATTCAATACAGCTGTAAAGACGGAGTATCCAGGCTAATGCACGTTCTCACGATCAAACAACCATGGGCGTGGCTCATCTTTTACGAGGGCAAGGACATTGAAAACCGGGGGTGGCGAACTCACATCAGAGGAAGAGTCGCAATCCATACAAGTGCAAAGAATGATCCGGAAGAATGGGTGAAAGCTGACCGATTCATCACAAAAAACAAAACTAATGCCTTATTACCAAGGTTTGAATTTGAATACAAAAATGGCATCAAGCTTTGGACGAAGGAACCCAAGGTAGTAACGGGAGCGATTATCGGCACAGTTGAGATTGTCGACTGCGTGAAGAGGAGCCAATCACCCTGGTTTGAGGGAAAGTATGGATTCGTGCTGCAGAATCCAATTCTGCTGGAAAATCCGATACCCGCAAAAGGTCAGCTAGGGTTTTGGGAATACGACATTCCGGAGGAAGGTCTTTTATGAATCTTGATCTCTCAACTAAAGCAATCCAGTTCGCACTTCAGCAACACGGACTCCAGAAGTATGGGGACAAGCCATATTTTTTTCATTTGCAGGATGTGCTGAAAATCACGCAGGACTTGTCGATAATCTACCTGCCTGAAAAGTTACACATTCTGACTGCTGCAGCCGCTTTACACGATGTCATGGAAGATACGGAAACCAACTTTGTTCAATTGGTTGATTTGTTTGGGGTTGAAGTTGCTGACATTGTCTATGCAGTCACAGATGAACTGGGCCGGAACCGGGCGGAACGAAAAGCTAAAACTTACCCCAAAATCAAAGCAAATCGGCTGGCAGTTCTCATCAAGCTTGCTCATCGGATCTCCAATGTCAGGCATGCGCTCACAAACAACGAATCTATGTTGTCGATGTACAGGTCTGAACATCAGCAGTTCGTAGAAGAACTGATGATTCCCGGTGAGTACGAACTAGGGTGGACCCAACTGGACAAGCTCATTCGGATCGCACAGTGCAATCAGGAAATTGCAGCCATTGAAAAGCGTCTACAAGCAGGAGAGGAGCCTGTCCCAGACATGCTGCTAGGCCTGAACGACTGGAAAAGAGAAAAGAAATTACTGGAGGAGTAGTGAGAGAAGAGTTGTTGACAGTTCACGATATTGCAAAGTGGTTCGGAAGGTCGGAACGGTGGGTAAGAGATCATGCTGCGGGCCGCAGAAGACCTTATATCCCTTGTATCAAGATGGGCTCGAGAGACTTCCGATTTAAGGAATCAGAGATTGAAGAATGGCTGGGGACTCTGAAAAAGAAATATGCGCACGTCATGTGATTTCGACCTCAGAAAAATTGGACGAAGAATGGGAAAGACGAGATTCCAGAAAGGAACTATCAAAGTCCTCCGCCAGAAGTCTGGAAGGGTTTATGAAGGGTCCTGGTATGTATACCTGTGGAAGGATGGGAAGGAAGTAAGGCGTCGCAGGACAAAGGTTCTGGGGCCGGTCTCTTCCCTGACCAAAAATGAAGCTGCAGCAAAGCTGCTTATCGAGATCTCCAGATCTGTAGGGCAACCAAGTGCACAAGGAAAACTCACTGTTGAGGCTGCAAAAGTTCGGTATGTCAAAACAAAAGAAGCTTCATGGTCGATAAACCAAGCAGAAACCTTTAATGCTGTTTGGAAAAATCATATTTCACCTTCATGGGGAAATAAGCTTATCGATTCAATCGAACGGCAGAGCCTCCAGGAGTGGCTAAATTCACTTGCTGAGAACTGGTCCAAGTCCATGGTGAAAAAAGCCAAGACATACATGGCGGCAGTCCTGGAAATGGCAGTAGCGGATAAGATTTGCAGAGAAAATCCCGCAAAAAGGCTCCTCATGCCCAAGACGAAAAGGATCAATCGACCATATTACACACTCGACCAAGTAAAAGTTCTCATTAACGCGACAGAAACTATGAGGGATCGTCTGATCCTCAGGATCATTTTTCAAACTGGACTTCGACCGCAGGAGTTATCAGTTCTTCGGGTGAATGATTTTGATGAAAAGCAATGTTGTTTGCGGATCGATGAAGCCATAGCCAGAGGAGTAATCAAAGAGACGAAAACAGAAACAGCGGACGGATGGGTGCCTTTGACAAAATCCCTGACGTCAGAACTTGCTGACTATATTGAGAGATCGAAACTCAAAGGGGATACCTGGATCTTTCATGGAAGATGGCCCCATATGCCATTCGGAGTAAATGATTGGAGGCGTTCAGTTCTTCAGCCCTTGGCTGAAAAGGCAGAACTCCCAAAAGTTGATTTTCGACTGGCGAGGAGAACAGCTGCAACATGGGCAAATAAACATGGTGGTCCAAAAGAAGCTCAGGGCTTAATGCGCCATGCTGACATGGACACAACCGTGAATGTATATGTAGGTTCTATTCCTGAGGAAGTCAGACAAGCCGTTGAAGCAATGGAAAAGGAGATGGGAATATGACCCGCTCAATATACCCGCTCAAAAGGCGCAACCCTCTACCATTTGTTCGCGTATTGATTGCCTTTATTTCGCCCATAAACTTTAAGAAACTGTTCGATTGTATTGCCTCCGGAGCAAAAGGTCAGAGGTTCGAATCCTCTCGGGCGTACCATCCTTCCCTAATAAATCAATACCTTACGAAATTGGTTCAGGTGGCATTAAGCGCCTTGAACGCTTGCTTTGTGACTATTCTGTCCATTTATTGACCATCTTTTTGATAACGAAAGATAAAGAAAATGTAATTCCGCATTTTATAGGTCAGCTACTTTATGACGACCATTGTGGTGCACAAACTTTCAAAGCCGCTCGGTCTGGATGGCGATATCTGGGCATTTGTTCTCAATAAGGAGATCCATTTGACTGTGATCGGAGTGCAGCTGCCTATCTGTCCTACGAAGATGCTAGCGAATGTGAGGGATAGGTGAGAGCAGTGAAAACTATTTAACAAAAGAAATCCTGTATATATTACCGCTATGTTGTTCGCTTTTATCATCCTTTAATGGGATAAATCCAGAATTCAAAATCTCTTTATAGTTAGGTATTCTCTTAAGCGTAGTCTGTGCTAAAGACGGTGGCGAAATCAAACCAGAAACTGGATCGTAAAAACCTTTCTTTACGAATTTACATCTCAAACTTACATTTATACATTCAAGTTGAATTCTCAGCATTTATAACTGAGTAATAGATAGTGAGAACAAGTGAAATTGTTCCATTATTTGTTTCTGTAAGTGGTGCCAAAGGTCTGTCCGTTGCCCGCAAAATGGCATCTGGATGAATTAAAGAAACGGGGAATCTTGGATGTATGCGTCTTTGGTCCATTCAAGATTTTCATAAGGCTTTACTAATGATCTCTCTACATAGTTCCCCGAATATTAAATAGTGAACACCAATAGCGTACGCATATCTAAATTTTTCCTCATCGTCAACATTCGACGGTCCAAGTTTTCGACAACCAGAATGATACTGATTACCTCGAATTAAGCAATGCCATGGTGAAAATGGAATCAACCCATGCTCTATGGACAGCGATCATTCTTCAGCTAACGTGCCTGCAGGACTCATGAATCGGTATCGAAAATTATAGTTAACTTCATGCACCTCTTCACACGTATCAAAAGGGACCACGGTGTAGGATCGTACACCCTCTTTTACTGAAGGATTTATACTCCTGAGCTCTAATTTTTTATCCTGTACTTATCTGCTCGGAATTCGTTCGATGCAGATTGTCACTACAGAACAGATGAGAATTCCCTTCATTCCCCCACCCGCCAGCAAACCCATCCGCACTTGCCACTTCTCCACTTGCCGCGTCTACCGCTACGAGCTCCGCGTCATCTGGGACCCGAAACGGAAACCAAAGATGTTTATTGGTCTCAATCCCTCGACTGCTGATGAGATTCAGGATGACCCCACAGTGCGTCGCTGCATCAATTTCGCAAGGGACTGGGGATGTGGAGGTCTCATCATGACCAATGCGTTTGCCTTCCGCTCAACGGACCCGAAAATCATGCTGACTCATCCAGAGCCCATTGGGGAAGAAAACACACCTGAGTATCTGCGAGCTCTTGCCCGCAAGTGTTCAGGGAATCCGGTTGCTGCCTGGGGGAAACATGCGGGCAGCATTTTGCAGCCAGGAACTCCCGGCTGGCATCGCGGACATTACCTGAAAGAGAAGATGGGACGGCTGGATTGCCTTGCCATCAACCTGGATGGCAGTCCCAAGCATCCGCTCTATCTGGCAAAAACCCTACAGCCGATTCCGTGGAACTATTCGGGATGAAAAAGAATTGAAGACAGATCCCAGGTCCACAATTCTTTTCTGCAGCAGTCCTGTAGCGACCATCCCTTCTGACAGGATTCAAGAAACCGGACAATGGGGTCTCGCCTTTTCAGTTGGAGCTCCGCAACTACATCTGTATCCTTGCTGGCAGCTACCTTCAATGAGCTCAGCCGATTCGTGCATCAATCCATGTAAGGATGTCGCTGAATACTGCTTCCTTCCCGACATCACTCAACAGATCATGAAAATACCCTTCGTAGATTTTGAGTGTCTTGTCTGTCGAACCTGCGGTGTCATAAAAAAGCTGACTTCCGCCGGGTCGAGTCACTTTATCCTCTGATCCGTGAAGAATCAGAACCGGCAATGTAATGGAAGAAAATTCAGCCTTGAGCCGCTCATCGGCCCGCACCAGCGCGGCAACCGTACTGGTGGATTGTACTTCATGAGCGACAAAAGGATCCTGATTCAGCTGTTCCACCACGGCCGGATCACGAGAGAATTCCTGATTGGGCAGCTTCAGTACATGAGCATGAGGAGCAATGTGGCTCAGCCCTTTCACCACAGCCAGAGCAAAATCCGGAGCATAAACCTGAAAGGCAAAACTTTCACAAATCAATCCTGCAATTCCGGACTGATGCTCAAGAGTATACGTGCAGGAGATCACGCCCCCGGCACTATGTCCCAACAAAAACACAGGCAAGTCAGGTTCACGGGATTTCACCAGATTGATGAGGACCTGGACATCAGCAGTATATTCATGAATATCGCTGATGAAGTAGCGTTCCCCATCGGATTGCCCTCTTCCTCGAAGATCAAGTGCATAAGCAACGATCCCGGCTGCTGCAAACATTTCCCCAGCCCAGGAATAATATCCGCCATGGGAATTGAAGCCATGGACGATGGCGACAGCTGCATGTGGCTGACCCGCAGGATGCCAGGAACGAACAAATAGGCCGGGACCATCTTCCCTTGTCACTTTTTCTTCATTCTTTTTACTTTCAAATTTTGTTGTCATGCTTTTTCCTTTCCCGTCTCATACAAACAGTGAATCCGCACAGACAGAAGTTGTGCGGACAGCAACACTTCAGAACTTTTAAAAGTCATACGGCTTGACATAGGGATAGCTCCACAGGATTGTCTGCAGTACCAGAGCCTTGGTCCATGCAACCTGCATTTTCTTCACCTCGTTGGCATCCGTACTTCCATTCATCAGAAAGGGCTCAATGGTCAGAGAGACGGGAACGATGAAAGCAATCAGATACCGGAAGTGGATGTGATCAGCAGCCGCGACATGATCCGTTTTATTCTTTCCTGCCCGTGTGTGCCGCAATCCAAACTCATATTGATAATCCAGCCAGGCCTGATCATAGATTGCATTTGTGGTGTCTTGAATCCATTGCCCAAAGCGCTTTCTAACGCGGGAGAGATATTCTGGATTCGGCTGTCCGTCAGATTTATTGGAGAAGTAATACAACAGGTGCGGGTTTGCACCGACAAATCCATACCAGACATCCAGAATCTGTTCTGTCTGCGGCACCAGAATTTCCCCGGCCCGACGCAGGGAAAGGATGTCGTCCTCATCCAGCAGTACAGTCTTTTTTAAAAGCTCAAGATCATGAAGTGTAACGGGTGATTTCGGCAAAGCTGGGTCACCCAGTCTATATCCGGGAATTGTTGCCCGCGCTTCTGCGGATGCCTCAGCACTGCTAGGGTGAAAGGCGGGAATTGTGTCTGACATCTGGAAGAAATCCTCCTTGAGATGGCAGCATAGAACTCCCGGCTGAAATTCAGATTGCCAATCCTTGCTGACTGTGACATTTTTTGCTGGAAAATTGATTACAACTGCTTCCGATATTTGCTTGGCGTGCATCCGGTTGCCATTCGAAATGAGCGGGCAAACTGGGGAGATCCAGCAAACCCTGTACACAAAGCAACGTCAGTAATGCTGAGAGTGGGACAAGCAAGGAGTTCTTTCGCGCGCTCAATCCGTAGAGAGTTCACCCATCGATGGGGTGGAATTCCGAACGTCTGCTTAAATGCACGACAAAAATGCCAGGGGGAAAGTCGCGCCAGATTCGCGAGAACCGTCAAAGATATATCGTCAGCCAGATGCTCATGAACAAAGCTGGTCACCTGATGCACCTGATGGGAACTCAACCCACCTTGATGAGAACGAAAAAGATTCCGGTTGGTATGTTGCCACCGCAGGAGTTCAATCACCAATCCGCAGGCTAAGGTTTCCCCATAGAGTTTTCCCAGAGGGTTCGGATTTAAAACAGCAGCCTCAAACTTGCGGGCAGTGGAAAACACTTGAGAATCCATTGCAGCCAGTCGTGGAGCGATCTCACTCAGATCAATTTCCGGATGAATGGCTCCTGGTCTTTGATCCAGATAGATCTGGACAAAACGCTGGGTCGTTTCAGGAACAGAAAACCCTTCAAACCGGGCCCCGCCGGGCACCACATGAAAACGATTCGCGATCTCCACAAATCTTGTAGGTTTTTCGCCATCTACTTTGACCACACTGTCTTTGCGACGACCAAGGAGTCCAAAGCAAAGATATAAAGCCTGGCCTTCGAACCGGAAATCATAGGGGCGAGAATCGCTGGTGGTCAGTATTTCAGCGGCAACACTTGCCCAGTCATTTCGACACACAGGAGCAATGTGATCCTGCGTGATTCGCAATGCGGGCAATCTGTTTGTCATGGACATGAATGCGTCCGCTGAAAATGAATGGATTTATTGTCACATAAGAAATTCTTTATCCGATGAATTTTTTACACATCTTAGACTCCCATAGATCAATGATGCTGCCGGAAACATGACCAGATGATCTGTTTGATCTGGAGAGCGATGGTCTTCATATACTGAACTGAACCTCGCTGCAGAAGCCCCCGTCAGTCTTCCTTTCAAAAGCCCCCATGTTAGCCTGAAATTATGGGCTTTTCTGAGTCGTTTTTTGCCCAGAAGTTTGGCATCACGGTGCCTGACCTGGAAAGCTACCTCTCCCTGGCACTTTCTGCCGGAGGGGATTATGCAGATCTTTATTTTGAATATGTTGCGAACACCTCTCTTTCTTTAGAAGAAGGCATCGTCAAAGGAGCCAGCCAGGGAGTCTCTCTCGGGGTCGGTGTTCGGGTAATCTCCGGAGAAAAAACCGGGTATGCCTATTCCGACGATCTTTCCCCGGAAAAGATTAGGCAGGCTGCCCGTACCGCCGCCTGTATCGCCAATGGACCTTCCAAAGTGGACAAGATCGGACTGGCGGAACAACCTCGCCGCGATCTCTATCCGGTTCTGAATCTGGCGGGAGATGCTTCGCTTGCAGAGCGAGTGGAGCTGATTCAGCGCGCCGACAAAGCCGCCCGCAGCTACGATTCCAGAGTCTTTGAAGTTCATGCCAGCTATGTCGATAATGTCCGGCATGTGTTGATTGCCACTTCTGATGGAACATTAAATTTTGACCGTCAACCTATGGCAAGAATGAGCGTTAGCGTTCTCGCCAGAGAAGGAAACGGAACTCCTCAGGAAGGATATGCGGGTGGTGGAGGTCGCATTGGGCTCGATACTTTGCTTGCCGAAAATCCCCCTGAGAAATATGCAGTGGATGCTGCCCGTCAGGCAATCACTCAGTTGGATGCTGTAGAAGCTCCGGCCGGGGAGATGACAGTGGTTCTGGGATCCGGCTGGCCCGGAGTCCTGCTGCATGAAGCTGTCGGCCATGGGCTGGAAGCTGACTTCAATCGTAAGGGTGTTTCTGCATTTTCCAACCGGATCGGTCAGAAAGTGGCCAGCGAACTATGCACCGTGATGGACGATGGAACGATCCATAACCGACGTGGTTCCATCAATATGGACGATGAAGGTAATGTAACGCAGGAGAATATCCTGATCGAAAAGGGAATCCTCCGTGGATACCTGCAGGACAAACTGTCTAGCCGTTTACTGAACAGTTCAGCCACCGGATCGGGACGACGCCAGAGCTATCAGCACGTTCCCATGCCCCGGATGACCAATACCTTCATGCTGGCAGGAGATAGTGAACCGGAAGATATTATTCGCTCCGTTCCCAAGGGTCTGTATTGCGCCAACTTTGCCGGAGGACAGGTGGACATCACCTCCGGAAATTTCGTCTTCTCGGCAAGCGAATGTTACCTGATTGAAGACGGCAAGGTCACCCGTCCGGTCCGTGGGGCAACTCTCATTGGAAACGGACCCGAGGCTCTGAAGTACGTCAGCATGGTCGGAAATGATCTGAAGCTGGATGAAGGCATCGGTGTTTGCGGTAAGGAAGGCCAGTCCGTGCCGGTAGGCGTTGGGATTCCGACCATCAAAGTGGACCGGATGACGGTGGGAGGTACAGCATGAGCGAACTTGAGCAGATTGCTGCCTCTGTCGTCGAACAGGCCCTGAAAGCAGGGGCGACCGATGCGGAGTGTACGCTGGCCAGCGGAACCGAGTTTTCCGTCAACGTGCGGATGGGTGAAGTGGAGCAACTGAAGGAAGCCACCTCTCGCGGTGCGGGGTTGCGCCTGTTCCAGGGCAGGAAGTCCGGCTCCGCCACCACATCCGATCTCACGCCAGACGGCATCCGGAAGATGGTGCAGGCCGCAATGGACAATGCAGCCATCACCAGTGAAGATCCATTCGCCGGACTTCCCTCCCCCAAGGATTTCGGCAAGACGGATCTGGATCTGCAAATGTATTCCAGCGATCTGGAGCAGGTGGATACCCCAACGCGGATCGCCCTGGCCAAAGCAGTGGAAGAGGCCGCACTCAAGACGGATCCGCGCATCAACAACTCTGAAGGAGGTGCGTTTGGCTCCTACCTTTCTGAGAGGGCATTTGCTAATTCACGCGGTTTTTCCGGAAGCTATCGCTCTTCATCATGCTCCATCAGTGCGGTTCCGGTAGCGGCAGCGGAAGGGAAGATGGAACGGGATTACTGGATGTCCAGCAGTCGCTCATTCGCAAAACTGGAATCCCCGGAACAGGTGGGAACTGAGGCAGCACGTCGCACACTCCGCAGACTTGGCGCGCGCAAGATCAGTACACGCAAGGCCCCCATCATATTTGAACCCCGCATTGCCCGTTCATTGCTCTCGAATATCTTCGAAGCGGTCAGTGGAGATTCCATCTATCGTCATGCATCGTTCCTTGAGAACAAACTTGAAGAGAAGATTGCCAGTGACCTGATTACGGTGATTGACGATCCAACCATTCCGGGACTGTTCGGGTCTGCTCCCTTCGACGATGAGGGAATTCCAGGCCGCCGCAAGGTGGTTATCGAAAAAGGTGTACTGAAAACTTATCTGCACAACACCTATACAGCAAGGAAAATGGGAACTCGCACCACCGGGAATGCAGGTCGTGGGCTGGCGGGCAGTCCATGGGTAGATCGGGGAAACTTCTTCATTGAGAACGGCACCACTTCCCCTGCAGATATGATCGGGAACATGAAAGAAGGCTTGCTGGTTACTGAACTGATGGGACAGGGCGTGAATATCGTCAATGGAGACTACTCCCGCGGTGCAGCAGGACTGTGGATCGAGAACGGTGAAATCGCATATCCTGTCAGCGAGATTACGATTGCGGGGAATCTCAAGGATATTCTGATGCGCGTGAATGCGGTGGGAAATGATCTGGAATTTCGAGGTTCTTCGGCATCTCCTACGTTGATGATTGAGGAGATGACGATCAGTGGCAGCTAGATTCGGTTTATTGTTCCTTCTGCTCCTCTGCCTCGGATGTAACCGGGAAGCTGCAGGTCCTGCTCCGCTGACTCCGGAAGCCAAAGCCTATGTTCGTAACCTTGCCCTGAGTGATGTAGAGATGAAAGCCAAAGAAGCATACTCCGGCCAACAGGTAGTGGAGATCACTGGCAATATCACCAATAACGGAGAACAGGCAGTTCGCGTTGTAGAGGTAATGTGTGTCTTTTATGACACGAATACGCAGGCGATTGCACGGGAACGGCTCCCCATTGTGCGCTCTTCCGGCAAAAGCCTGAAATCCACAGACACACGGCCCTTCAGGCTGGCCTTTGACAACCTGCCGGAAGGCTGGAATCAGGCCATGCCTCAACTGGTAATCGCCAACATCATCTTTGACCAGTAAGCCATTGTAAAGTTGAGGAACCATGTCCCGAATCCTTCTGGTGGAAGACAATACGGATCAGCTGGAAATCCGGACCCTGCTTCTGGAAAAAGCAGGGTATCAGGTGCAGGGAGCAAGGTCATATGATGAGGCAATCTCGCATCTCAGCAGTTCGCCCCGAGCTGCCGTGGTAGACCTGAGTCTTCCAGACCCAGCCGATGGCCGGATGCTGGTCCGGGAAATTCATCGCCAGAGTCCACAAACGTCAATTGCAGTTCTGACTGGATGGGCCAATGAGATCCATCAGCATCCTGAACGGGAGTACGTTTCCGCCGTTCTCGAAAAGCCGTGTCCCACCCGGAATCTGCTGGAGACTATCGCCCGACTGATTGTGTGTTTACTTGTTGTGGCCCATGGCATTTCTTATGGCAAGGAATTCTCCTTCACCACTTCCGGCAAGGGCGAGGCAATCGCAACTCTTCAACTGAAGTCCCCAAATTCAGATTTCACCACCACCGACAGAACAGCTGCGGTCGCACGGCTTCGTGTCGATAACGGTCCGTCACAACACATTCTTGTTTTTGGAGAAAGAAAAGAAAAATACCAGGTATTTCTGGGACCGCTGGAACCCGGTCAACATACGCTGACAGTGGAACGGGATGATGAATTCTCTGCCCCGGAATCGAAACTGGATATCGGAAGTGTTCGTTTTTCTGAAGAGGATTCCGAACATCTCGCTCATGCACCCATCCTCTTCGCCCGTCAGGACACCATTGGGAAATTCTCTGATGTACCACTTCTGATGTATGTCGAAAAATCACCACTGACATATACGGTGATCTTCTCCAATGAGGACGGGGGACATTCCACCGCCGGCCTGATGTCCCGTTGGGGACGCACGACGGACATCGAGTATATCTACCGAGTGGAAGACAACGGAACATTCATCCAGGCCAAAAACCATCAGGACATCCGGTATGAAGGTAAGTTTTCCGGCAAACATCCGTTACTGATTCCGGTCACTCTGAATAACATGGTGGCTCCGGGTGAAGGAGTCATGCGATTCCAGATGGTGCCTGAGCTGGTCTCACTGGAAGACCACTCCCGCGAGGTAATCATGGACCAGCATCCATGGACTTATGCCGTTTCTTCAAAAGAACTGATCCGTGAAGGACGGCTGGGAGAAATCCGTGATCCCCGAAATTATCTTTATCTTGAGGCAAAGATCACCAACCGAAACAGCAGGGTCGCTTTCAAAACCAGACTCATCACTGAATCGGACTGGCGCACTTCGCATCGGGGAGATCTGAAGATGGCTATTGAACGAAGCGGTTGGGTACGCGCAACTATTGAACTTCCCCCCAATACTGCACAAAGGCATCTGGCAGAGTTCGGATTCGATTGCCTGCCAGAAAAAGAAGGCGTGGAACCGGCCTGTAAAGTCGATTCAGTACGGGCATTCTTTCTCACACCGGATTACATTCCAGGCAGACCAGTCAGGTTGCCTTCAAAATGACAATCCTGAGCATCAAGGTTGTTCCACGAGCCTCGCGCAGTGAGATTGTCGGCAAGATGGACGATGGCTCTCTCAAGGTCCGTCTGGCGGCAGTTCCTGAAAAAGGGAAGGCCAATGCCGAGCTTTGTGAGGTGATCGCGCGTGAATACGAGGTTCCCATCCGAAAAGTGGAAGTGATCGCAGGCGCCACTTCCACTCGAAAAACTGTCCGGATCAACGACTGAAATCAGCTGCGAATAAACTCCAGAAGATCCTTGTTGAGCTGATCCTTGTGTGTGTCAGCCACTCCATGCGGAGCTCCTTTATATTCTTTCAAAGTGGCATTTGGGAGGATCTTTGCAGAAGCCCTGCCTGCCGCATCAATCGGCACAATCTGGTCATCATCCCCATGAATAACCAGCGTGGGAATTGTCATCTTCTTGAGGTCTTCCGTAAAGTCTGTTTCAGAAAATGCCTTGATGCAATCGTAGGTATTTTTATGACCTGCCATCATGCCTTGAGCCCAGAATGAATTGATGAGTCCTTGGGAGGATTTTGCACCGGGACGATTGAAGCCAAAGAACGGGCCGCTGGCAAGATCCAGATAGAACTGCGAGCGGTTCTTGATGGAGTTTTCCCGGATCTCATCAAACACTTCCTTGGGTAATCCGCCGGGATTCTTCTCCGTCTTGAGCATCAACGGAGGAACTGCAGAGATGAGAGCTGCTTTAGCAACCCTCGAAATGCCATGGCGACCGATGTAACGAGCCACTTCCCCACCCCCAGTGGAGAATCCAACCAGCACTGTATCTTTGAGATCCAGATGTTCAATTAGTTCAGCCAGATCGTCCGCATAAGTATTCATCTCATTTCCGCCCCAAGGCTGGCTGGAGCGGCCGTGACCACGACGATCATGGGCGATCACACGATAGCCTTCAGAAGCCAGAAACAGCATCTGCGACTCCCAGCTATCTGAGTTCAATGGCCAGCCATGAGAAAAAACCACGGGCTGGCCTGCTCCCCAGTCTTTGTAGTAAATCTCTGTCTTATCTTTAGTTGTCAGTATTGGCATCTCTCCTCTTTCCTTCCCTGCAAACCTAATAAAGATACCCTTTCCACTGAAAAGGATTCTGATTTTCAGGATTTCGTGTATTTTCGTTCAAAGAAGCAATTCACTTTCCAGACATGAAATCGAATGAAACGTATGGAAAACAAAGGATGAACTATCGGAAAAAAAGAAAGGAAAGGCTCGATCGTTACTCTTTTACTGACTCTTGCGGGTACTGACTCTTGCGGGCTGATTGAAAATCTGAGACCAGTTGCTGAACAACTTTATCCGTCACATCTGCTGCTGATCCTCTGAACTTTGCGCCACGGGACTCTTTGGTGGTAGACCAGATCAGATCACCCTCCCCATTTACCAGGCGAACAGTAGTGATCGCTTCATACTTTCGCTCAACCCCGCGTGTAGCTTCGTTGTCACTGATTGCCGCACTGGCAGTACGATCTCTCCGCTCGCTCGATGAAATACCACCGTCCTTTGAACTGACAGAAGCGCGTACCGAGATCCCATCACGGGTATCAAACATTTCGTTATAGATCATGTTGTCTGCTGATCCACGAAGGATGGCGTCGGCACGCTCTTTGTTCTCCGTAATCACCCAGAGCCGAGCTCCCTGCAGCCCCGACATCAGCAGATCCCGGATCTGCTTCGCGGCCGGGCCGCCATGAAGTTCATCCACATAGATTCGCTTGACACCTGAAAGCTGCTGGTTGAGATCAGAGGCAGCAAGAAGAAGAACAGATATCAGAAACCCAGTCAGCAGCTTCACAGCTTCCTCGATTCCGGGTCCAGATATTGAACTTTCTGCCCTGTTCTTGCTTCCAGACTGGCCAATAATGCCCGGATGTTGCCTTTTCCGACTCGCAAGACAAGTGCTTGCTGGTTTCCCTGCTGGTCGAGAAAACCCAATGTGAGGAAATGCTTCCGCGTTTTGTTCAGAAGAAACAACGGAGAAATGACAATGGCGGGTACGATATTCCGTCCTACCTTTTGTCCATATTCAATCTGGTTGATCTGATCATAGGGAATCTTCAGGAATTTCTCCTTTGAATCAATCCCCATGACTGAGGCATCTGATAAAAGGAGACGAACATCATTTCCCGCCTTGATCTGTTCCAAAGTGCCACCGATATATTCCACTTTTGTCCCATGATCAGCAGCTATCGCTATGGAAACAAAAAAGAACAGAAGACGTCTCATATTCGTACAAGTTTGTAGTGCAGAAAATCACAGTAGTCTCTCAGTAGAATTGAAGAAGGAGCAGAGTTTTGGCGACGTCCGGTAAAGTTGGTCGAAGAGTGATGCTGGGAAGTGCAGTTGGGGCAGCAGGTCTTGGCCTGGCAGCCTATAAAGCAGTTCCTTCCATGATGTGGCAGCGACTGAGTGAAGATTTGTCACGAAATACGGAAAAGGCACCTCACCAACCTGATCCATCCCAGTGGCCGGATACGGGACTTCATGCAGCATGGCTGGGCCATTCGACGGTTCTCCTGAAGATGGAAGGCCACACTCTCATTACTGATCCTGTTCTGAATACCTGGATCGGCATTGATCTGAGGATCGCTACTGTGGGGATGAAACGATTGGTGGATCCTGCGCTGAAGGCTGATCAGCTTCCCAAAATCGATGTGATCCTGTCTTCACACGCTCACATGGATCATCTGGATCTTGCCACCATGCGTCAACTGGAGGACAAGGAAACACAGGTGGTGATGGCAAAGTCCACCAGTGATCTGATTCGTGGCAACCGCTATCAGAATGTTCAGGAGATCGGATGGGGCGAGAAAAAGCAGGTTGGTCCGTTTACGATTCGTGGACTGGAAGTGCGTCACTGGGGCGCACGCATGCGTACGGATACCTACCGCGGCTACAACGGATACATGATTGAATCCGGAAAATGGCGTGTTCTCTTCGGCGGGGATACTGCCGACACACATGCGTTCAAGGACCAGAGGCAGGGCGATGTCCATCTGTCCATCTTCCCGATTGGCGCATACAACCCTTGGGTACATGCACATTGCAATCCCGAAGAGGCATGGCGCATGTCCAATGAATTCGGAGCGGAGCATGTTCTGGGTGTGCATCACCAGACATTCAATCTCAGCCAAGAACTGTCAACGGAACCGATTGAACGACTGGTTCAGGTGGCAGGAAATGCCGATTACCGGGTGGTGGCTCGTGAAATCGGCAGCGAATTTCACTTGTCCTGAGCCAGCGCAATCGCTCCCAGCACTCCAGCAGAGTCCTTCAGTCCGGGACGTACCAGCTTCGGCATCGGCACGTAACCGCACAGTTCTTCTTTGAGATGAATGCGGATTTCTTTCAGCAATCCTGGGGTTTTCATGACGCCTCCACCCAGAACAATCATTTTGGGTGAGAGGATGCCCGTGAGATTCATCATTCCCCAGGCAAGATAGCGGGCAGCAAACTTCGATCCTTTGCTGATGGCGGGTCCGGATGCCATGCCTTCCAGACAGTCTCCATGCAGAGGACACACACCCGGAAATCGATCTGTCTTCACTCGTGGAACCCGAATGTGTCCCATCTCGGGATGAGACAGGCCCTGAATCAATTTGCCATTGACGATGGCTCCGCCCCCGATTCCTGTTCCGACGGTAATGTAGACAAAATTATCGCAGCCCACCGCCGCACCCCAGCGGTATTCACTCAATGCAGCAGCGTTCACATCGGTATCAAAGGTGACTTTCACCTTCAGTTCTTTTTCCACGATGGACTTTATAGGAACTCCACGCCAGTCCAGCTTGGGAGTAGTTCGCGAGATAGTCCCGTGTTGATGGCTGATGGGGCCGAAGGAACCAATCCCCATCCGCTTCAGTTTTCTTCCCTGGAAGAACGCCACCACATCCCGCATGGTTTCTTCCGGAGATCTTGTGGGGATGGGTTGTGAGATTTCCAGATCATCAGGGCCGGAACCCACCGCACAGATAAACTTCGTCCCTCCGGCTTCAATACCGCCAACCAGCATGCCTGTAGTTGTCTCCTATTGCTTCCGGCCAACGCGCTGCATGACGCTATGGATTGTCTTCATGATGCGTTCTTCCACATCAGGCGTGAAAGGACCGGGCTTTCCGTAATAGATCATACTGTCCACTGCTTCATAGCCGCCTTCTTTTAATACTTTAGCGGTTGGAATGTAAGACATCACATCATTTGAGTAGCCAGCCACAACCGTGTTTTCGCGAGGGAATTCTTTCTTTGTCCGGAGACTGTAGCCCACTACCACTTCCCCGCCCAGTGCAATATAGGTCACCTGTTTTCCCAGCCGGATTGCCTGTACAGGATAAGTCACCGACTTGATGGGACGCCGCTCATCCATCGCCTTCAGCATCATTTGCGCACGGCGTACTTTCACTTTGTTCGAGTCTTCCAGTTCCTTTTCAAAATCTTCCCGTGTCCGAGGAGCAAACGGAAGCTCTGTTGTCTGGAACGCAGTTTTCACCTGGCTTTCAACTGGTGTCATCTTCGTTTTCAGAACTTCACTGACGGATCGCGCAAGCTGACTTCCATGTTTGATCGCCAGGTCTTGCTGACTCCGGGGATTCGGATTCTGATCGCCTCCGGTCAGCAGCATAAACATTCCCATCGCACCCGGATGTTCCTTCTCAAAATCGATCTGTGAGAACCCCGCATAATCTCCGCTGAGCTGATAGAACTCGCCTGTCAGAGTGGTGTTGTGGCAAGCATAGCCATAGAGTGCCAGACGCAAGGTTCCATCCGGCTTACGGATCGCCAGCACAGGAACAGAATGATCCACCGGACCATCACGATTCACTCCAATCGCCACATTGCTGAGATTGAACTGGCGTCGATTCACTGCAAAATCCGCAGTTCCACTGCCATAGAAGAGATCTGCAGGCTGAAGATCGGCAATAGCAGCACCCACCACATCGATCACAGACTGGACCAGCTTCTGAGAATAGGCCCGAATCTTCTCTTCCTGTTCTGGAGGAAGATCGAACATGATTCTCAGATTCTCAGCCACCATGGGTCCGGTATGTGTATGGGATGAGTTCAGCAACAGTCGGGAACGGTCCAGACCATACTGCTTGAGCACTGCTGTCGACACCTGATCCGCTACCGAGCGAGGAAATCCGATGATATCCGTCGTCACAATGACGGCACGATTCCCTTTCCGGTCTTCCAGCGCAACCGCCTTCGCCCACAAATCGTGGATTTTTCCTTCAGAAGGCTTTGTCCGGCTTCCATACCCGGACATCCAGATGGAACCATCCGGCGTGATATTGATGCGGGAGATTCCGGCTTTCCAGTCGGCGGCCATCAGAGCCGTCGTCATCAGCAAACAGCAGATCAGTTTATTCATGACGAAGTCGCGTAACACTTTCTATGTGATAGGTCTGTGGAAACAGATCGACCAGAGTCATCTTCTCAATTTTGTAGCCACCTGCGGTGAGTGCCTGCAGATCCCGCGCAAGCGTAGCAGGGTCACATGAAACGATAGTGAGTTGCGGTGCTTTCAGACGCACCAGATGATCGACTGTCCGTTTCCCCAGCCCGGAACGGGGAGGATCCGCCAGAATGAAATCCGGTGTTTCATCCAGGGTGGACAGAAAGTCTTCTGTCGATTCCTGAATTGCTGCTGCCTGAGGAACATTCACTTCCAGATCAGCAATCGCACTTCGCACCACCTCAACAGACATTACACGGTCAAACATTCCGGTTAATGTCCGGGAGAAAAGACCCACACCCGCATAGAGATCCACAGCAAACTTTCCTCTGGCTCCTTCCAGGGTCAGTTCCACCAGTCGATCAATCAGGAAACGATTCACCTGAAAGAAGGATTTATGACTGGTTCGAAAACCCTGATAATTAAGTGCGCTTTCCGTTGCCCCCGGAATTTTCTCTGCACACCATTCAAAGAATCGCTTCCCGACCGGGCGGGAAGAAGACAGAACATTGACCAGCGTCTCTTTTTCGTTCGTGAAGAGTTCCACTGATTGCAGGAAATCCGGAAATCGCCGATCTTTCGCCATTTCGTTCAGCGTTCCAATGGCTGCGTTGATGGCAGGAGAAGAGATGGGGCAATGCGTGATGGGGCAGAGTTTATTCGTTCCTCGGCGCTGGAAGCCGAGTGTGCGTCCATCAAAATGCAGTTGTATCCGATTCCGGTAGCCCCACGGTTCAGCAGAAACAACATCGATAGCCGGTGGTGTGATCTTGCCCAGTCGCATCAGCTGCTCTTCCAGAATCAGTTTCTTTTGTTGCAGCTGATCTTCATAAGAAAGGTGCTGATAACTGCATCCACCACAATCTCCGAAGTATTCACACTCCGGCTGGATGCGATTCGGAGCAGCCTCTTCCAGCTTCCCTTCCTCCCAGACTTCGCCGGGAATCGAGTACGGAATAAAGACCACACGTCCGTCAATGCGGGCGAGACCATCGCCGCCGTAGATAAGCTTTTCAATCTTTGCCAACGCGAGTAGGCTACCATGAAGGTTTCCCTTTCATGAAAGTTCGTGTTTTTTCCGGGGTTCAGCCATCCGGTAATCTCCATATTGGCAACTATTTAGGTGCACTCAAAAACTGGGTAACCATCCAGCGTGACTATGAGAGTATCTTCTGCATCGTTGACCTGCACGCCATCACGGTTTATCAAAATCCGGATGAGCTGAGACAGAAGATCCGCGAAACTGCTGGTATCTTCCTGGCCTGCGGAATTGACCCGGAACATTCATCTATCATTGTTCAGTCACAGGTTGCCCAACACGCGGAGCTCGCCTGGATGCTCACCTGCGTCACGCCTCTGGGCTGGCTGGAGCGCATGACACAGTACAAATCCAAGGCAGCAGCACAGGAAGTGATTGGCGATGGTCTGCTCCAGTACCCTGTCCTGATGGCTGCGGACATTCTTCTTTATCAGGCAGGCATTGTTCCTGTGGGGGATGACCAGACACAACATCTGGAACTGACCCGCGATATCGCGCAGCGCTTCAATTCCCTATATGGGGAAACATTCGTGGTTCCGGCAACGAAGCTTCCGCTGGTGGGTTCCCGCATCATGGGCCTGGATGAGCCAGACAAGAAGATGTCGAAATCCGCTGCTGGCCCGAATCATTCCATTGGCCTGCTGGATCCGCCCAGCGTGGCCAAGAAGAAGATCATGCGTGCTACCACGGACTCCAATCCAGCTGTAGATTATGAAACGATGGGTCCCGGTGTTGAAAATCTGATCAATATTTATCGAGCATTCGGTGAAGTAGATGCAGATACGGCGCGGAAAGAGTTCGAAGGACTACGTTACGGAGACCTGAAGAAGAAAGTTGCGGAAATGGTGGTCTCCCGTCTGGAAGTGATCCAGCAGCGATACGCGGAGATCACCAGTGATCCGGCATATCTCGATGGCATCCTGCAGAAGAGCCAGGAAAAGATTCAGCCGATTGCCATCGAGACAGTGGAACTGGTAAAGAGCCGGATGGGACTCTACTCCAGCTCCATCAGAAGTTAAACCGCAAAGCCAGTTGCATGACACGCGGACGGAGTGCACTGGTGAGCCGGCCAAAGTTAGGACTCACCACACTCATTTCCGGCGGGTTGAACTGAACGTTATTAAATGCGTTGAAAGCTTCCGCACGGAACTGAAGATAGACACCTTCCTTAAAGTTGAAGTTCTTGAAGGCTGACAGATCAAAGTTCCACCAGTCCGGAGCTGTAATGATATTCCTTCCTGAAGTTCCAAACTTGAGAGGGAGTGTCTGGGAAAAAGCATTCGGATTGAACCAGAAGAGGTTCGTGTTGTTCCCTCCAAAATCCTCACCGGGATTAATTCCTCCGAAAGAAGAGTTGTAAGCAATTCCCGTCGCATCTGCACGCTGTGTAATATATGACAAACCAGTGGTGTTGGTTGAAGTGACACTTCGCTGTACACCTGACTGATGAGAGATGATGCCGTTCACCTGCCACCCTCCAATCACCAGATCAGCAGCTCTGTTCACATCCCGCCCGATGGGTTTTCCTTTGCCGAAGGGAAGCTCATAGACAATACTCGACACCGTTCGGTGACGGATATCGAAATCAGATGGACCCCGGTCCAGCTGGAAGTTTGCCGGATTGAGATTGGGAGACCCGAACGACCCGGCTGAATCCGTATCGATCGACTTTGCATAAGTGTGTGCCAGCAGAATCTGGAAGCCACTGGAAAACCGGCGTTCCAGCTTCAGATTCAATCCATGGAACGTAGACTTCCCTGCCTGCGAGGAATACAGCATCTGGTTGATCTGAGGATATTGAGTGGCAACTCCGGGTGTGACGTCATAAAGAATTCCGGGCGTAACATTGGAATAGGCGTTATAGCGTTTCGACAACCGACGCCCCTGCGTTCCCACGTAAGCCGCTTCCACCATCCATTCCCGGAAAAATGACTTCTGAAGTGAGAAGGTCCACATATAGACTCGGGGCTTCGTTCCAGTGGCTTCCGCAGCAAACAGGTTTGTCCCCTGAGGTGTAATGTAATTTTCATCGACAGGAGGAACAGTAATGACAGGCAATGTATTCCGTCCGAACTCATATTCCGGAAGGCCGCGGCCGGTCAGGTTATAGTTCTGCTGCGTGAAAATGGGAGGTCCATTGGTGATGAACTGTGTCTCATTCATCTGTGTCTGGTCATAATAGATTCCGGCCCCTGCACGGATTGAGACAGTGGGTGCCCATTGCGGGTTGTAGGCAAGTCCAAGTCTTGGCGCAAAGTTTTTGTAGTCCGGTCTGATGATGGATGGACGCACCTGGCCCAGAGTTGGAAAAAGCTGCTTTCCTGTCTGGAAGTCAAACCCGTAGACATGATGCATCTCCTGGTCAATCGGTTTTGGGGGACCCATGTACTCCCATCGGAGTCCATAGTTCATTGTCAGCTCACGGGAAACTTTCCAGTCATCCTGGATAAACAGATTGTGGGTAAAGAAGTCGAAGTGAGTCATGGAAGTTCCGACAGCACCACTCATGTTTGTGGGGTACCCCAACAGAAAATCCGCTACGCCATTCCCCGAACCGGAAACGGGATTCCCCGTTGCTGGATTCAGGGCTGCTGTGTAGCTGGCGTTAAAGGTGAACGAACCACGCGGACCATTATCGCTATCCAGCATGAATCGTGATTGCCGGATGTCATATCCCATCTTGACTGTATGACCGGACTTGATCCATGTCAGGTTATCCGTGAGCTGATAATTATGAATGACATTACCCTGAGTCAATCCATTGCTGCCGATGCCACTGTATCCCTGCCACCCTACATTAGGAACACCCCAGTTGAGGGGAGTGGTAGAAACACCAGTGATGCCAATCTCAGAAGCCAGATTTCGGTCAACCGTTACCTGCTTCCCAAAGAGGGTCATATAGGTGTATGAGGCTCTGGCGACATTGACTACTGACGGGGAAAATGAGGAGGTAACCTGAACCACACTGGAAACACCTTTGGTATCCACCATCGCTCCCCCAAGTGGCACCAGTGAAGCTGGGGATAGAGGAGCCTTCTGCCAGCTATAACGACCGAATAATGAATGCTTCTCATTGATCAACCAATCTCCACGGAGATTGAACTGATCGTCATCCAGCCTCTGTACAGGAGTACCCAGCAAGTTTGCTCCATTCACAGTTGGAGCATCCGTCACAGGAATATACGGCAGGAAATTCTTTGACACAGCATTAATTCGTGTTTCCGGAATTCTGTTACCAGCGAAAGGTTGACGAGTATTGGTTACCGGATCAAAAGTCAGAGGATCATAAATAGTTGTTGGAACTCCACTAAAGTCCCCTCTCAATTGAGTCTGGGTTGGATAGATGCCACGCTGGATTACACCAAGTCGTTGCTTAAAACTTTCCCAGTTTCCAAAAAAGAAAAGTTTGTCCTTTTTGAGAAATCCGCCACCGGCAACTCCATATTGATTTCTCTTGAAAGGCTCCACCGTTGGAGAGAAAAAGTTGCGAGCATCCATGGCATTATTGCGAAGGAAATGAAACGCAGATCCATGGAAGGAATTTGTTCCACCTCTGCTGGCAACATTGATAATCGCTGGTGAATTTCCAAATTCAGCCTGGAAAAAATTGCGCTGGATCTTGAACTCCTGAACAGCATCCAGAGAAGGCGTGATGGAACTGTCACCGATTCGTGGATTTCTCATCTCCACACCGTCGTAAAGATAGCTGGTGGAGCTTTCCCGCTGGCCCCCCACCAGGAGACTACGGTCTGACCGCTGTGTGGTGGAAGCTACAAAACTGGCCGGTCCAGTGCTGGACGGAAGTTGAGGCATCACGCCGGGGGAGAGCGCGCCGAGTGTGATGTAGTTCCGCCCATTCAAAGGCAGATCAGCAATCGCCTTCCGGTTGATGATCTGTCCAAGAGATGCGGTTTCCACTTCCAGTAACGGGATCGTGCTGGCTTCAATAGTGACGGTTTCATTGACCTGCCCCACTTTCAACGTGACATTCACCACTGCTCTCTCTGCAATATTGAGGGTGAGTCCTTCCACAATAGACGTCTGGAATCCGGTTGCGCTGACGTTGAGCCGATAAGATCCGGGTCCAAGCTGAGGTACAACAAATTCACCTGAGACATTGCTGGTTGTCTCTCTTTGCTGTCCGGTATCAATCATGGTGATCTGGACTTTTGCATTGGGAACGATAGAGCCTGTATCATCACGGACTAATCCGGCAATGGTTGATGTGTTGACCTGTGCCATGACAGAGCAGATCGAGAAAGAGGCAAGCAGAATTATGCGAGACATAATTCCGAATGAATGGATATTTTGAAACAACGGTGTTTCTCCCTTATTTCCTGAAGAACGATTTTGCATTTTCGTTTTTCTTGAACTGAATCGGGAAGATTATATGGATTATTTTTATCTGAGAAAAGGCCTGATTAACGAAAAAGAAAGATGTTGGCTCAGTACTCAAATGAGCATAGAAAGAAAACCCTGATTATTTTCAGAAATCAAAGTTTTCTCTTCTTAAAATTCAAAATTCAGCGGGGACGATTTACTGATGTTTCTTCCCGAATAATACTATTCATGGCAGCCAGCCGGACGGATTTCGGAATCTCAGGAGACCCGAGATATGCATACAGATCCAGTGCCTCCGTTCTCTTTCCGTTTTGCAGATACCTTTCCGCACTGACCAGAACCGCATCTGCAACCGCAAGCCGTGTAAGGCCATTTGTTTTCGTTAACGCTGCTTTCAGTGCTTTCACATTTTCATCACCACCGATGCTGCCCAGTGCTGCGATTGCAGCACGAACAACATCCGCATCGGAATCAGACATCAGCCTGATAAGCGCAGGTCCGGCCTTGGCATCTCTACGCTTATTGATCGAATTGATCACGCCAATCAGAAGATTCCCTTTGAGTTTCAGAAGTGCGGCCCGAAGTGCATCATCGACAGCAGGATCGGCAATGGGTTCCAGTCCATAGCGGGCATAAACATTCAGATGTTCGCTGGACAAAAAGGAGGCAAGCACAGGAACCGCTTCTTTTGCTCCAAGCTCCCCCAGACGGACACAGGCCTTGCTCTTCTGAAATTCAGAAGAGGATGAACTTTTGAGAATAGCGATGAGATCTGCAGCACTCATCTTTTCAATTGCGCCCTCATGAAACTCTGCGGGAGGAACGGGAGGCTGTGGCTTCGCAGCTGCTGGTGCTGGTGTGTTCTGTTGTGCCATGGTTATATTTCTCTCTCCCTCACATCAGATGCGCCAGGGCTCACGCAAGGCACGTGACCGCATGTTATTCGCAATTGCATCGTTGGTAAATTCGCTCTTTTTCGTATCCCAGCGTAATGTTTTGCCACGCTGATAGGCAATGAATGCCGCATGGCAAGTGACGTGGGAATTGGCAGCATTGGCGGCACTGGCACTGGGTTCCTTCCGCGTTTTGATACAGCGCACCAGTTCCTTCACGTGATTCTCCAGCGCCAGCCGGGCTGATTCCGTTTCCCGCAATAGTGGCTTGATATTGTCGGAAGCTTCAATCTTTGTCAGATCGCCAGTCTCCACCCAGCCATTCTCACCTTCAATCCGGAAACTGCAGGAACCCGTATTCAATGCACCATCCCATCCGTTATCTCGCATCACCAGTTTGACGCCGTTTTCATACGTGCAGTTCACATGATAGGGACCAGTATTGGTTCCGACAGGTTCATATTCTACAGGCTGTGTATGATCCAGATCAGCTGCCCAATGGCAGAGGTCCACTGTATGCGATCCCCATTCCAGGATCCCACCACCATGGAAATCGTAATAGTTACGCCATCCACCACTTACATAAGAGGAATGATAAGGTCGCCAGGGTGCAGGACCCAACCAGCGGTCCCAATCCAGAACCTGCTTTGGCGGTAGTTTTTCCTCAGCCAGCCAGTCACGACTGGGAATGGGAGGCCAGTTTACAGACGGCCCCACATTGGCATACAAGGTCTTGAGCTTTCCCAGTGCACCGGATTTCAGAAGATCCCGGCAGAGGATAAAATTGGCACCATTTCTTCGCTGACATCCTGCCTGATAAAGACGGTTATATCTGCGGAAGGCATCAGCAAGAGCCCAACTCTCTTCAATCGACATGGAGCAGGGCTTTTCGCAATAGACATCCTTGCCGTGCTGGGCAGCAATGATCGACAGAGGAGTATGCCAACGATCTCCTGTCGCAATCAGGACCGCATCAATGTCCTGACGGGCCAGCAATTCATACTGGTCGTCATACATCTTGCAGTCATTATTCCCATACTGTTTATCCGCAATGGACTTGATTGCCTCGCGGCGCTCATTACGTACATCACAGATGGCAAGGAACTTTGCATCCGGAAGAGGAAGAATCTTGCTGAGCACATGCGCACCACGCGCTCCAATGCCAATTCCTCCAAAAGTAATCCTGTCACTGGGAGCAACTGCACCCGCACGCTGTCCCAGCACCAGACTGGGAACAACCATGGGTGCAACCGCAGCTTTGAGAATCTGACGTCTGGTAGCCATTTGATTTTCACTCAGCATTCTATACCTGATTGTGTCTGAGGTCTTGCTGCTATCCCAATCTCAATAGTTCTGTATTTTGATGACTCTTATTTGATATTGATTTATCATTACTGTTAAAATCCAACTGGTTGGATTTCCCAGTCAGCTGAAAGGCAAGAGAAGAACAGATAAACATGCATCATCATTCTCAAAGTTCATTCCCCAAGAGAGGTCCGTCCAGAAATCTCTTGCGGGCAGGCAATCCTCAGTGGCAAGGAGAACTCAATCAACAATCGCAGCAGGATCAGGTTGAGGCATTACCGACCACATCCGCAGGAGTCAATCGAAGAATTATTGGGAAAGCTGGTTCAGAATACTTCTTCCTTTCGCCACACGAGGTGCTGGCATTTCAGGCTGAAGGAGATCTCGTCTGGATTCATACAGCGAAAAAGAAGTATCTTTCATCCGGAACTCTTCGATCAATGGAAGGGGTTCTCCAGAATTCACCCTTTCAGCGCATCCATCGCAATGCACTCATCAATCTCAATCACGTCAGAAAAATGAGTACGCTCAGCAGCCACCGCTGGCTCCTGACCATGGATAACGGCCAGGAGTTTGTGGTCAGCAAAAGACTGGTAAAGCAGCTTCGTGAAGTGTTAGGTCAGAACTAAAGTGACAATGTTCATCTGAAATCACTAAACCCGGAAGTGGGGCTTGAGTGATTCCATGATGAGATCCAGTTCCTGCAGATCATGTTCGTCCATATTGAAACGGCTGGTGCTTCTCATTGTTGTTGTTTTGAAAATCCCACGCCTGCGGAGCATCTCTTTCTGGACGACGTAGGTTGTCCTGCGTTCCAGAACAGCTGAAGGTAAAAACTTCAGAAAGAGATCGCGGGATTCACGCTTCTTGCCGGCCTGAAACAAATCCCAGATTTCTGTCTGGATATCCGCAAGACCGGCTCCGGCCATCGTTCCGCCAGAACCACGCTCCATTTCGGTATAGAAGTTCATGGCACCTCCCCCTGTGGAGGCAATTACTGGACGTTTGCTTTCCTTCCGCACACGAGTCACATCCCGTGGGACATCAGAATTTTCTAGCTTCAGAATCTTCACCGTGGGAATAATTTCGGCCAGATGCAGCAACAGATCTGTAGTCATGCCAGCATTGGTGACCTGAATGCACATTGGGAGTTTCGAAACACTGGCAATCGCAGTGAAATAGTCGATCAGATACTGGCGATCCGTAATGCCACTTGTTGGTCCAAGGGCATGCAGTCCGTCAGCTCCGATCTTCTCTGCATACCGCGCATACTCCATCGCTTCAAATTTGTTTGCCCCATGCACGCCGATCAGGACTGTATTCCTTCCTTTCACTTCATCCACTACCGACCGGGAATACTTCAGCCGCTCTTCCTTTGTCAGGGAAACACTCTCCCCTGCTCCGGCGGGCCAGACAACTCCATGAATGCCACCGCGCACAAGGAAGTCACATTGCTTTCGAAGCGACTCCTCATCCAGTTCAAGTGACGGATGGAAGGGGGTCTGCATGATGACGAAAATCCCTTCCCAGACTTTCTCTTTCGCGAATGAAGGAACTGCTTGCGCAGCAGCAAGGGTAGTGAGAAAGGTGCGGCGATCCATGATGTTTGTGGCAATCAATATATCAGGAGCACTTTATGAATGAAAAATCATTTCACTCATTGAGTTCTGGATCGAAAATAATAATTAATCCCGAATAGTCTTTCCAATTCATTCAATTTTTTTTAGAATTTAGAATCCAGTATTAGAAAATTCTCCTTTGGCATCAGAATAGTTTTCATAGCGTTGCAATAACTTCGACAAATACTGGCGCCATAGTTTACTGTTTACAGATCGAAATATAAAAATTCCGTATGAAATGCCCTCCTGTATTACCCAACGAGCAGGAAAGGCTCGAAGCGTTAGCGAAATATGGGCTGAGTGAAGATCGAGCTCTTACCAGCCTGGATCCGGTAGTCCAGATTGCAACCCGGATGTTCAATATGCCCGTCTCTGTCGTGAACATGATCGGGAGTGATCATGTTTTCTTTGCTGCCAGTGCCGGAATGGACGGAGCCGAGGTCAACAAAGGCAGAGATGTTTCATTCTGCGCTCACGCGATCACTCAGGATGAAGTGATGGTGGTGAATGATGCCATGCTGGACGAGCGATTCCACGACAATCCGCTGGTCACGGGGCCGGCACAACTTCGCTTCTATGCTGGTGTTCCCTTGCGATCACCGGGTGGTTTGGCTCTGGGAGCGTTATGTGTCATCGATAACCAACCGCATTCCGATTTCACACAGGAAGATCGAACCCGTCTTCGGGAACTGGCCAAAATGGCCTCAGACCGTCTGGAATTAAGGCGCCTGGAGATCTCCACTGAAGCCAATCGGCGATCCTTTGAAAACTATGCACAAAATTCGCCCACTGCGGTAGTTTGCTTTCACCCGCAAGGCGATATTCTCACCTGGAATCAGGCAGCAGCATCCTTGTTCGGATATGACCTGGACGCATGGCGTACCTTAAAATTTCAAACCCTGATTGAGGAACGAAATCGGCCCGCAGTTCAGAACCTGATTCAGCAGGTATCATCCGCAGGCTGCATGGAAGGGATTTCAGTTCCGGAAAAGCTCAGTGGCATCCGAAAAAACGGTAGTGAGTTTCTGCTAGGACTATCCTTGTTTTGCTGGAAAGAAAATGGGCATCTGGTACTAAATGCTCACATGGAAGACATCACTGCCCGTGCCAGAAAAGAAGAAGAACTCCAGCGCCTTGCCAGCATCGATCTGTTGACAGGCCTCTCCAATCGTGTCCGCTTGTATCGATACACAGAAGAAATTCTTCTTCAGCCGACTCCCGCAGCCGTTTGCATGATTGATCTGGATGGGTTCAAAGATGTCAACGATACCCTGGGCCACCAGATTGGAGACAGTATTCTTTGTGAAGTCGCGAATCGATTAAAACAACTCACTGGCCCCAATGATCTGGTTGCAAGGATTGGCGGAGATGAGTTTGCCGTTCTTCTGCCGGAGACTGCTGACTCCAATCAGGCCATGAGATTTGCCCGACAGATTACAGAAAAAATCGCCGAACCTATTATGGTCGATGGACATGAAGTGCATGTAGCGGCCAGTTGTGGCGTCTCACTGGCTCCCGATCATGCGCAGGAAGTGCTGGAGCTCATTGGCAATGCGGATCTGGCATTGTTTAAGGCAAAAAGCTGTGGCCGAAGTCAGTCTTATCTCTTTACTCCTGCTTTGCGGCAGGAAGCCGCCGCACGAAGACTATACAGCATTGAACTGCATCGGGCAGTCAATGAGGGTGAGTTCGTGCTTTTCTACCAGCCGCAATTTCGGCTGACTGATGGAAAGCTGATGGGAGCTGAAGCTTTGTTGCGATGGCAGCATCCTCAACGGGGATTACTGTCGCCGGTTGCCTTCCTCCCGGCGCTGGAAAAAGGTCCGTTGGCTGCCATCACAGGATTCTGGGTGCTGGACGAAGCCTGTGCACAGGTGGCATTCTGGCGCAGAAATGGAGCTTCGGATCTGCGCATGGGCATCAATCTTTTCGGTGCTCAGTTCCGTGTCGATAATCTGGTCGAACAGGTGATCTCTGCTCTCAAACGACATGGGCTTCCGCCGGAAGCGATTGAACTGGAGCTGACAGAGAATATTGCGCTAAATCACGACACGATTGTGCTGGAAGCTTTGAAAAAACTCCGAGCATACGGTGTTGGCATCGCTTTTGATGATTTCGGCACGGGTTATGCTTCCCTCAGTTTGTTGAAGACCTATCCACTGAGCCGGATCAAAGTGGATCGCACCTTTGTGCAAGGAATTATTCCCTCCGTTCGGGAAGCATCACTGGTTCGTGGAATTCTCGACATGGCGCGCAGCTTTGGCCTGGAAACCATAGCAGAAGGAATTGAAGAGATCCCACAACGCGATCTTCTGATGAGTTTTGGCTGTCAGGAAGGTCAAGGGTATCTGTTCAGTCGGCCTCTGCCTGCTGCAGCATTTGCTGAATTGTATGGAATTCAGAAGAGAGCTAAAGTATCGGGATAGTCAAAGCTTTGATTATCTTTGGGAAGGATTTTAATTTGAGGAAAACAATCGTGCTTACAGACTAGACCTTATATCTGTCATTCATTGCCCGGAATCTGGAACTTCACTGTCATCAATTTCGTACAGAAGAACAATAGGTATTCTTAACCATTGAATAAATCTGAGTATCTTTATTGGTTTATTGTTGGCTGTGAAGTTGCCTTCTGGGCATTTCTCCTTCTTGCCCTGGTGGCCCGGTACATACTGAAACAAATTCCTCTCAGCCGATTCTTTCTGTTCATAGTGCCAATGGCAGATCTGCTATTGATCACCTTTACCGCTGTAGACCTACGTGCCGGGACGCCCGCTACATTTGCACATGGATTAGCAGCAGCTTATATAGGTTTCACAGTTATGTTTGGGCCTATTATCATTCAGTGGACAGATCAGCTATTCGCACACAGATTTTCCGATGGACCACCGACTGACACCACTCCAAAACTTGGGTGGACCGCTGTCAGATGGGAACTGAGGCTCTGGTTTCGTTCTGTTCTGGCCTGGATGATCACACTGGCATTATTGACAGGGCTTATGACATATGTTGGACAGGAATCTCTCCCAAAATTAATCCAGACCTGGTTCCAGATAGCATTTTTCTCCATCATTTCCTGGTTTGTCTTAGGTCCTATGTGGAGCATGGTGTTCTTTCGTCGCGGCAAACCAGCCCAGCTTGATGCTTGAACAGAAAAAGATTAACCATGAGGAATAACTTCCTCTAACTGATCATTTAATCTCATGCAGGGAAATTCATCTAACATTCAAGAGCCTAAGAAAGCTTCCCCTCCGACTTTTCTGTCAAGAATGTGGTTCTGGATCCTACTCTACGGAATTCCTTATACGGCATGGAAAGTCTACAGTGCAGAAGATCATTCGCACATACTACTCAGTATCATTGTTCATGGAGTGATGAGTATTATTTCATCTGTTATTTTTAGCTCTGTTGATTTTTTCATCAGGAAAATGCTTTTCATGAGGGAAGAAAATACAGATAGTTAGCAGAAATTTTGAGCCTCAAAAATACTGCCTCAGCGCATTATTCGGTGGTGCTTCAGGAAGAACATTTGGGGCTTCTTCATTTGAAACAAGTGATTATCAAATGAAGCGGTTGACCATCTGAAGTCAGATTTAAATCTCCCAAATGGCGAAAGAGTGCCGCCCATGGTATCTTCAAAAGAACGGTCTGGCGCGGTAGCCAAGTGGTAAGGCAGAAGTCTGCAAAACTTTTATTCGCGGGTTCGATTCCCGCCCGCGCCTCCAGCTAAACAATCCTAATATTTTAAAATCAATAGGATACGGACTCGATCAGATTCCAGATTTTCCCAGCTACTTTTTCTGGGGCATGTTCTTCCAGAACATGTTGCCGGGCAAGTTCCCCCATTGCGCGGCGATCAGAAGCGGAAGAACTGAGCCATTGCATCATGGCGATCAGCATGTCCTCCTCCATTTCACCCGGTTCCACAGAAGCACATGTTCCTGACGGGTAATCGTCAGCTTCGCCAGGAGTGGTCATAATCACCGACTTTCCTAATCCCATCAATCGAACACTGACTCCAGATGTTTCCGCCACCGAAGGCGACCTCAGATTGACACACACATCCACAGACTTGGCACGCGTCCAGAACTCTTCTTCGCTGCCAAAGGGAAGGAGAATCACCTGTTCATTCTCCAGATCACTCTGCAAGGAATGTTGGTAGTCTCTGGACATAAATCGTCCCGCAATCATCAGGGAAGCATTGGGAATATGACGAATCGCCTTTAATACCGTTCCGATTCTTTTGGGCTCCCGTAAGTGTCCAAATACTCCGAAAAGCACCCCATCACTAATGCGGGTTTCGCGTGGAGCCGGATCAGGAGCATCAAACAGATGAGGGATCACTTCAATAATTGCATCCGACGCGTGTCGTCTGACAAGATCCGCAGCACGCTGGTTATGAACAATCACCGCTTTCGACGTTTCAACGATTCGTCTCAAGAGTGGATATTCAAAAAACCGGGAATCACATCCCGCCAGATGACGGTTTTTCCAGAGGCTTCTGCCCAGACTTTCAGCCCATGATCCATAGTTGTAAAGGAATTCATCCATATATTCCTGCTCAGTAAAACGGGAGAGCAGAAAATGATGGAGAACAGCATCATGCAGGATGATTACACCTGGCTTCATCAGAGCCCACTGGTAAATGTCCGCATGCAGTTCGTTATTACCGATGTGATACAGGAATGCATCCGCACTCATGTCATTCCAACGCACCGTTCCCTTCTCTGCGAGTGCATGATGAAGGGCCAGAGCATAGTCAGCTACACCAGTCAGTTCGAACTGGAGAGGAGCAAAATGTCCGAGAGTCAAATCTTTGTCCTGGAGCCAAACAAAGCTGTTCCAATACGGATATGGGTTGCGCCTTCTTCGATGGCTACATCAAAGTCATTGGACATCCCCATCGACAGTTTTTGCAATCCGTGATGTACAGCTAACTCACGTAATTGAGTAAAAAAGGGCCGGGAATCTTCTCCCTTTTCTGTCCACGGAGGAATAGTCATCAGCCCGTTCAGGGTGAGGTTTTCACAATTTCGAACAGCATCCACTATAGAAGAAAGATCATCTGGCAAGGTTCCATGTTTCGAAGATTCGTCAGAAAGCTTCACTTCGATCATGACTTCCAGCGGTTTTCCCAACTCATTCAGCCGACGGGCCAGCTTTTCACTATCTACTGTCTGGATGGCCTGAAAAAGATCCCCTGCTTTTCTCACTTTATTGGACTGTAGATGTCCGATGAGATGAAAAGAAGCCATTGGAAGCTCAGGCAATAAAGGAGCCTTTTTCTCAAACTCCTGAACATAATTTTCACCAAAAACACGGAATCCGGCAGCATAAGCTTCCTCGATTGCGCTTGCTGGAAATGTCTTGGTGACAGCCACAAGTGTGACATCCTGCCTTTTTCTTCCAGCACGGATCAATGCCTTTTCGATACGGGATTCAACAGCATCAAGACGGTCGCGAAACACACTTTTGATTATAATGTCCGCACCATGCCGCCCCAGCGTGATTCACTCCGCACATTGATCGAGCAGTTTATCCGATCCGCCGAGAATCCTGTCCTGTTGGAAGCTGGAGAGGAAGAGATTCCACTGACTGAAGGTTCGTGGTCCGTCGATGCGTTTGGCCGAAACATCAGGATTCATGCATGGACGGATGATCGCAGTTATTCCCGAACAATCACGGGGCTGAAGAAAAATACTCCGGGCCGGCTGGAATTTTCGGTGTCGCGACTGGGGAAGCCGGAAGGCACGCTCGCACTATTGGATCTTCTACATGGCAGAAATCAACCCATCCGCCAACGTAACCTGCGCGAATTCCAGAAAGAGCAGTTCCGCCGAATGCTCACTCGCCAGTTTCCGGATTGGATCATTTCTCATCTTTCCACTGCTCCGGATCTCGAACATTCTCTTTCACCGTCTTACCCCCGCGCCACATTACAACGAAAGAAGGAGGTGATGGCAGTCATTTTCTCTCCAGAAGAAGCGATGGAGCCAGAAGCAGCACTCACCTTCGGATTAATCTGGCTGGAGCATGTTCACAAACAGGAACAAAGGCAAGTAGTTTCCACGCTGATTATTTTTCTGCCAGAGAGCAAAGCACAGAGAACGGCTTTACGAATGAAATATCTGAATGCATCTGCAGGGCTGTTCAGATTGTTTGTTTATACCGATGTCGGAGAGTATCCGGCAGATATTCAGGATTATGGAAACCTGGACACTACACTTCGTCCAGCTCAAGCTTTGCCACTGAGAACACGGGAAACACCTGAATTTATGCTGGAGACCCTGCTCCAGAAATCAATCCGCATTGTGGATGCTGCTCTGGACCCTGAACCTGTCTATCGGCAGGCACTCTCCATCACTGCGCTGGATCGTGGAGTGATGGATCTTCTCGCCGTGGATTTTGAAGGACGGCTGGCAATTATTGAACTGAAGACAGGCCAGGATATCCATCTACCGCTTCAGGCACTGGATTACTGGATCAGTATCCAATGGCATCTGAAACAGGGTTCATTCCCACAACAGGGATATTTTCCACACCGTCAGCTAGCCCAAAAGCCACCCCTACTCTACCTGGTTGCTCCATCACTGGAGTTTCACCCAACAACCGCTCTCATCCTCCGATACCTTGCACATGAGGTTCCTGTCATTTGCCTCGGTCTTGGTGCAAACTGGAGGTGCGAGCTGAAAGTGGTTTCGCGTCAGGAGAATAATGAGTATTCTTGGTCAGTTAAGAGACGCAGCAGGGAAATTGAACCCCAATGAGGTGCGTGCAGCAGCAGATGCACCACTCTTGATCAGACTCCGTGCAGATTCCGAACGTGGCTATGATGCCCTGTTCCATTTTCTGATGCCGGATACACTCTCTGCTGAAAAACGCAGAAAGTTAGGCAGTACATTTTATCTGGAAGGTGAGCCAAATCCTCCGGCTCATGTTGATCTGAGCATTGTTTTTCATGGGATGCCTGCCCGGTCAGATGACTTCATTTTTGTCCCGGGAAAAGAGAAAACGCTCGTCAAAGAAATTGTGGATCAAAAGGAAAACCTGCGCCTTCCTCTGGCGCGGCGCTTCCCCCCCTTCAGGGATGAAGTGACACACCGGTCCATCCAGACCGCATCCACGGAAAATGCAATGTTTTCTCTGGTGACAGCGCTACCCAATATTGCGCCATTTATTGGATTTGTATGGGCACCAGGAGAGTTTGCTTCCGATACAGCCTTTATTACCCTGAACCAGATTCGGCTGGCATTTCAACTGGGAGCGGCCAGCGACCGTGCCGTTGGATATACAGAACAGAAGTCCGAGATTGCCTCCATTGTGACGGGTGCTTTTGGTCTGCGTGCTATTGCCCGTGAACTGGTGAGCAAAATTCCGGCCGGTGGCGGACTTATCCCCAAAGCTGCCGTGGCCTATGCCGGAACATGGGTGATTGGATCATCCATGGAGAGGCTTTACAGAATTGGATATGGTTATACACAGGCCGAACGTTCAGCAGCATATGGAGAAGCTTTTGAACGCGGAAAGGATGTTGCCGCCTCAGTTCTGAACCGTTTTCGAAAGAGAGAATCCTGAAAATTGATTGCTTTGGGTGTGTTGATGGGATCATTATTCTTTTCACAAATGATCGAGGGAAATCCCCGCTCTGAAATCAAGGTTGTTATCTATGAGTCTCTGCAATGCAAGGACTGTGCGGCATTCCAGCAGATGATGAATTCCTATCTGCTGCCGCGATATGGAAGTCGTGTCGCATTTGAGCACAAAGACTTTCCTTTGCCGAAGCATGACTGGGCACGCAAGGCAGCGATCGCTGCGCGACACTTCGGGTCGATTCGTCCGGAAGCAGGTATCGAATTCCGGCGTTACGTACTGGAGCAATACAAGGAAATCAACGCCGCAGTCTTTGAAGAACGAGTCCGTGAATTTGCCCGGGATAATAATTTCGATCCCTCCGATGCCATTCGTGCATTACGCAGCAGCAGTCTGGACGAAGCAGTGGAAAATGACTACCAGGAAGGCATTGCACGGGGGGTAACAAAGGTGCCTACCCTCTATATCGGTAACGAATCATTTGTGGAGAAATTCAGACGAGATGACATCGCGATTGCGATTGAAAAGGCATTGAAACCGTGAGCAAGCAAGTCGCAATCATTACAGGCGCCAGTAGAGGCATAGGCCGCGCTATTGCTATCGAACTTTCCCGGACTCACCAGGTGATTGCTACCTATCGGGGAAACAGGGAGGCAGCGGAGTCGCTGCAACAGGAAACCGGGGCAGACATCATTCAGAGTGACATCAGTTCTGCAAATGATCGCCAGGAACTGGTTAGCTCAACACTCTCAAAGTACGGACACATCGACCTGCTGGTGAATAATGCAGGCATCGCTCCCCGTGAACGGCTGGATGTTCTGGACGCCACAGAAGAGAGCTTTGATGAACTGATTGGCACGAACCTGCGAGGACCTCATTTTCTGACTCAGACAGTGGCACGACAGATGGTGCAACAGAAGTTGGGTCGGATTATCTTTGTATCTTCCATCAGTTCCTACACCGCTTCCATTAACCGTGCGGAGTATTGCATTTCCAAGGCTGGTGTCAGCATGAGCGCACAGGTATATGCCCAGCGTCTGGCACCCGAAGGCATCGGGGTGTTTGAGGTCCGGCCCGGTATCATCCGTACCGACATGATCTCCAAAGTGGAAAAAATCTACGACGAGAAAATCGCCAACGGATTACTCCCACAACGACGCATGGGTGAAGGATCAGATATCGCAAAGGTGATTCGTGCCGTTGCCGATGGGCTGCTGGACTATTGTGCCGGACAGGTAATTAATGCAGATGGAGGCTTCCATATACGAAGCCTCTAGTGGCTTGGTATAAGCTGATTAAAACATGCACCGTTCATTTTATGGCTGGTGGATTACCGCCTTCGCCTTTCTCACATTTGGAATTGCAGTTGGAATTCCCTACTATGGTGGTCCGTTCTTCTACGATTATTACGAATCGTCTTTTGGATGGACCCGTCCTGAAATTACCTTGGGATTTCCAATTGCGGCTACCCTGACACTCTGGGTAGGTCCACTGGTTGTTCCGAAATTCTCTCCCCGTTACCTCATCATTATCGGTACAGGATTATCGGCTCTCGCATTTTTTGGCTTCAGTCAGATGCAGGGTTCGCTGCCGGTTTACTATAGCCTCTGGCTACTTTATATCGTCGGATATATCTTCTCTGGTCCGATTGCTCATCAGGTAATTGTTTCCCAATGGTTCAAGCGCCAGCGAGGAATTGCGATGGCAATCGTTTACCTTGGCGTTGGGGTCTTCGGTGGAATCTCGGCAAAGTTTATCGCTCGCCCACTGACAGAAGCTTTTGGTGACTTCCGCACAGCATTAATCGGATTCGGTGCATGTTTCCTTCTTGCCTGGCCAATTGCCTTCTTCCTGTTGAAGGACAAGCCATCAGATATCGGCCAGAATCCGGATGGTGATCCCCTTCCCCCTCCTGATACCAAGATTGAAGGAAAGCCTTTCTCATATCTGATTCGCCAATCCTCTTTCTGGCTGTTATTGATCGGAAGTGTTTGCTCCATCGGAGCAATCGGTTCCATTAACCAGCACATGAAGTTTGTCTTCAAAGAACAGGGCTACGAAAATCAACAGCAACTGGATGCCATGTTCAGTGATGCCACCATGTACATTTTGTTCGCATCCATCGGTGGGCGTTTGTTTACCGGATGGCTGGCAGATCGCTTCAATAAGAAAATGGTGATGCTGGCAACCTATGCTTTGGTCGCCGGTACCATTCCCTTGCTGTTGCTGGTGAAACCCGGCGATGACATCATGGTTTACGCCTTCAGCATCCTGTTTGGATTTGGCATGGGCGCAGATTACATGCTGATTCCACTGATGGCTGCGGAAGTATTTGGAGTCAATTCACTGGCCAGAGCCATGTCGATCATCCTTCCGGCAGACACTTTGGGACAGACCTGGTTCCCCTATATCATTGCGAAACTTCGGGTCGCTTTTGGAAGTTATGGACCAGCACTCAATATCGTGTTCGCGCTAGCGGCCATAGGGGCTTTTGCCATCATGCTGATTCCGAAGAAAAAGCCTGATATTGAAGCCACAACCAATCCACAGCTGGATCAGGCATAAGAAAAACCGGGGATCATCCCCGGTTTTTTATTTTTGTCAGAGCATTTCCTCGTACATCAGATATTGCGCTTCCTGCATCCCCAGGCGCTCATAAACCTGCTGCGCGGAGGCATTTTCCTTTTCAACATACAATCGGAAACCGCATACATCCCCCTGCTCTTCAGCCAGCTGCTTTACTTTTTCATAGAGCGCGCGATACAGACCTTTTCCCCGATACTCCGGCTGTACGTAGACACTCTGTATCCACCAGAACAGCTGATTGCGCCAGTCGCTCCATTCATAGGTCACCATCAGGCAACCAGCGGGAATCCCTTCAAATTCCGCAATCATATAGAAGCCGTAATCCGGTCTCTCAAAGAGATTCCGCACTCCACTTTGGATCAGGTCATCATCGAGATGCTTGCGCTCTGTTTCCAGAGCCATCGCCTGGTTAAATCTTGCAATATAGTCAGCATCATCGCTGACTGCCGGTCGAACTTTCATCATTGGATAGTCACAATTGTGGCACCCCATCCCCCTGCTTCAGGAGGGGCATCACTGATGGATTTTACAAACTTTTTAGTAGCCAGAACGGAATGAACAATCTCGCGTTGCACACCGATTCCCTTCCCGTGGATGATCCGTAATTCCCGGAATCCGGCAGCATGGACTTCATCCAGCCAGGCATCGACAACCTCCCGCACATCCCGTGCAGGAACAGCATGAAGGTCCAGAACATCCTCAATGGGAATCTGAAATGGTTCGTCGCCGAATGGCGTCGACGAGTCCGTCAACGGTGTACTCCTCTGCTTCAAGATCCGGCTCCAGGCCATTCTCCCTCAGTGTTGCGGAGGTAATCGGACCAATGGAAGCAATCCGGGCTTGTGGTTTTCCGGCCAGTTGCAGGTAGTTCTTTACGGTGGAAGAACTGGTGAAGGTAACCCAGTCTGCGGTCCCCGGATTGGATTGGGAATTCTCCGGAATGATGGTCCGGTATGCTTCCACCACATCCACAATCGCCCCTCGTTTCCGCAGTTCCACAGGGACCACATCACGAGCAACTGCTGCGCGCGGAATCAGAATGCGTTGTCCGGTCAGGTCCTCCGGTAGAGAGGAGACCAGTCCTTCAGCGACATATTCCTGGGGAACAACATCCACCAGCAGCTTGTTCTTTTCCACTTCAGCCTGGGTGGCCGGTCCAATTGTGCAGATACGGGCACGGAATGGCCGCAGATCTTTAATCCGGTCAAAAAATGAACGGACTCCATTGGCCGATGTAAAAATCACCCAGTCATACGTGTGGATTTCTGCAATGGCATCCAGCAATGGCTTCTCATTCTCAGGGGGCACAATCCGGATGACGGGGAAAGAAACGACTTCCGCACCCAATGCACGCAATCGGCTATCGAGTTTGCTGGACTCCGCACGAGTCACAATGACCTTCTTTCCATACAGCGGAAGAGAGTTCAGATCCGCCACTGCTCCACTGATCACGATGGATGGCGATTGAGCAGAGGAGACATCCCGCAGAATTTTCTGTTCTGGTTGTGAAGCCCGTTCCACTGCTACAACAGGACCGGGACGTGAGGGCCTTCCCATATAGAAAACCACTGTGTCTGCATCCGGGACCGGAATCGAAGGATCATGAGCTGAAACCAGTGCGATGGAACGTCCCAGTGTTTTATGTGTCAGAGAAATTCTTGCGGCTGCAGCAGCTGCGGTAGCCGCGGTCACTCCTGGAATAATCTCATAGGCGATATCTGCTGCATCCAGCGCCTCCATCTGGTCCACCAGACGACCAAAAATGGTGGGATCGCCGATCTGCAGACGGATCACGCGTAGACCTTGCTGAGCCAGGGAAACCAGCTGTTCAATGCCCTGATAAGGCTCCGCATTGGGAATCAGTTCCAGCATCTCGGGCGGAATCAACTCATCGTGAAGGACAATATCGGCAGCTTCCAGAACCTGTGTGGCAGCAATGGTCAGCAGTCCCGGATCTCCCGGACCTGCTCCAACAAAGACGACAGGCATTACTCCACCGCCTTTAAGGCTCGTTCCACAACATCATCACCCTGCCCCGAAAAGCGCCGCAGGCGGCTTCCATCCGGTTCAGCTACGATGCACTGGAAAGTTTCTCCGTCAAAGTGTGCGCCCATCGGCACCTGACATCCGCCCCCCATCGCACGCAGGAAAGACCGCTCCATATCCACTGCCTTCCGGGCAGCGGCATCATTCAGAAAATCGAATCGGGTATCGCCATCACGCGTTTCAATCGCAAGAGCGCCCTGCCCCACTGCCGGACAGATGACATCCATTGGAACCAGTTCAGCAATGCGATCCTGCCAGCCCAGACGTCGCAATCCTGCTGCGGCAAGAAGAATGACATCAAACTGTCCTTCATCCAGCTTGCGCAGGCGGGTATCAACATTCCCTCGTACCGATTCAATCACCAGATCCGGGCGAAAGGCTTTCAGCTGTGCCTGTCGGCGTAATGCACTGGTACCTACTCTGGCTCCTACCGGAAGATCATTCAGCTTCATTCCGATCACAGCATCCCGAACTTCTTCCCGCTCCGGAACGGCAGCGATCCTCAAGCCGGAAGGCAGTTCTGTCGGCATGTCTTTCATGGAATGAACAGCCAGATCGACGGACTGGTCCAGCAAGGCATCTTCAATTTCCTTCGTGAAAAGCCCCTTTGTCGATGTCTCTGCGCCCAGACGCGCCAGTGGCACATCCGTGATCTTGTCTCCGGTTGTCTGGATGATTTCGATCCGTGCTTCTATCCCTGCCTGTGCCAGCAGATCCCGGACATGATTCGACTGCCACAACGCCAGCTTTGAGCCACGTGATCCAATAACGACCAAAATTATCGATCCCCTAACCTGAAAATCCGTTTGATGGTTTCAATCACAGGAAGTGATTCCGGTGCAGCCACCTGACGCCGCATCTCTGCAATGGGGCCATGTGCAATCTTGTTCACAATTCCCCGTGTCAATGCTTCCACTGCCTCTTCCTGCTCTGGTGTCAGCGGCCCCAGCTTGTTCCGCATCCGCTCGATTTCCGCTGCCCTGATGCGCTCAAACGTCGACTGCAGACTGACAATAGCCGGGGCTGCTTCCCGAACCTTGAAGCGCTCTTCCAGCCGCAGCACCTCTTCTTCAACGATCCGTTCCGCTTCCTGCGCGGAGCTTTTCCGCTCCTCCAGATTTCGCTCGACCACTGCCTGCAGATCATCAATGTCATAGAGAAATGCATTGTCGACATTGTTCACATCCGGATCGATGTTGCGAGGCACTGCGATGTCAATCAGGAACATCGGCTTGTTTCGACGAGCCCGAATCGCCTGCTCTACATCCTGCGGTGTAATAAGGTAGCCACTAGCCCCACTGGATGCGATGACGATATCGGCATGGGGCAATGATTGCTTGAAGCTCTGGTAGTCCAGAATCCAGCCTTTGAATACCCGTGCCACTTCCACCGCCCGTTCATAAGTCCGGTTGGTGACATAGATGTGCTGAGCACCATTTCGATGCAGATGACGGGCAGCAAGTTCGCTCATCTTTCCCGCACCGATCAGCAGGACTTTCGAATCGGATAGTGATCCGAAGATCTCACGGGCCAGTTCCACAGCGGCAAAGCTGATGGACACGGCATTCTCGCCAATCTCCGTCTCATTGCGGACGCGCTTTGCCACACTGAACGCAGACGTGACTACCGCATCCAGCATGCCACCGATGGCACCCTGATCCTTTGCTACCTGATAAGCCTGCTTTAACTGTCCCAGGATCTGGGGTTCTCCCAGCATCATGGAATCAAGACTGGATGCAACGCGAAACAGATGCCGGATCGCATCCCGACCCTCATGAATCACCAGATGCTTGCGAACTTCCTCACCCATTGGGAGAAACTCTGTCGCACACGCGGCAGGATCCAGTGCATCATCCAGAGTAAAGGCCAGTTCCACTCGATTGCAGGTGGAAAGAATCAGACCTTCCTTAAGTCCGGGACGATTCCGCAGCCGTTGCAGTTCAGCAGGAAGAATATCCGCATTGAAGGCCAGACGTTCCCGTACTTCGACGGGCGCGGTTCGATGATTGACTCCAGCAATGGCAAGCTTCATGGCGGCTTACTTGATCAGATGACTCCGGAGCCCGGAATGAGTCGCCCAGGTGAGGACAGACACCCCCAGAACGCAAATAGCTGTAATCGCCACCTTACGTCCTCTCCAACCCGCTCCTACACGCAGGAAGACCATGATCAGATAGCCGATCCAGGTTACCCACGCAAACAGAATCCTGGGATCAGCAATCCATTGTGTCCCGGATTCAATAAATGCCCAGATGCTGCCCATGATAATTGCCAGGGTAATCAGAATGAAGCCGATCGCCATGGAACGGGAGAGCAGATTGTCCAGGATTGCCAGCGGCGGCAATTTCTGGGAAAGCTGTTTATTCTTCAACCGGCGTTCCTGCACCAGATAAAAGATCGATGCCGAAGCTGCAATCAGTAACAGGGCATACGATGCGACAGCCAGCGCTACGTGCACAATCAGCCATACGTCCCGGACGTTGGAGTTCGCCCATTTCGAGACTGGAGTACTGGTGGCTCCTACCAGCGACATCAGGAAAACCAGAGGGAAGACGAAAATACACAGCGATTCAAACTTATATCGCCAGTTCACAAACAAAAACACAATCGCCAGCACAAATGCACAGAGAGAAATGGACTCGTAGAAGTTCTGAGCCGGAAATCGTCCCGTCTGGCGGGCCATATCGATAATGGAAACGAAGTGGAGAATAGCACCTGCACTAAATGCGTTCAGGGCATAGCGAAACAGCCCTTCATTCCGCCGCAGGATGACAAGAATGGCATAGATCAATCCGGGGAGGTAAAGGGCGGCAGCGATTCGCAACCAGAAAACACTAATATCCTGCATTTACAGGGGCCACTTTCAGTATAGCGGTCCGTTCATGGGATGTTCATGAACAGAAAGGCAACCAGCAATCCGGCAGCAGCCAGAAAGGTTCCGAATGGCAGTTCATAGCGGGCAGCCTGCTTCCCTTTGATCGCTAATAATGTCAGCCCCACCACAGAACCGGAGACGCTGCCAACGATGATGGTAAGGATGGTTTTTTCCAGACCCAGGAAAGCCCCCAGCAGCAACATCATCTTGACATCACCAAATCCCAGACCTTCCCTTCCCCGGATTCTGAAATAGAACTCGCCGATCAGCCAGAGACCAGCAGCAGGGACAACTCCGCCACAGACAGAAACAATCAAAGACTGCCAGGACGGGGAAAGTCCTTCTGGAAGCAGCATCGTTATCAGATCAAAAGGCAATGGGAAGAACCAGGCCAGAACCCATCCCACCAGCGTTCCTCCCAGAGTGATCTCATCGGGGAGAATTCGTGTTTCCAGATCCGTAAAGAAAAGAGCAATCAGACAGACAGCAAAAAAACTGAGGCGCAGAGCATCCCCGGAAATACCCCACTGCCAGACAGCAAGGGCAAAGGACAGTGCGGTCAATGCTTCCACCAGTGGATAGCGGACAGGGATTCCCGCCTGACAAGACCGACATTTTCCTCCCAGGATTAGATAGCTCAAAACCGGAATGTTGTCATACCAGGAGATGGTATTTTCACAGGATGGACAAAAACTGCGGGAAGGCGAAGCAACGGACAGATCCCGAGGCAGCCGATAGATACAGACATTCAGAAAGCTGCCAATGATCAGACCCAAAAGAGCAGCAAGCAGCAGTTCGATCATCCCAGTACCTTGCGATAAACATTGAGGGTTTGCTCCACCAGACGCGGGAGACCGAACTCCTGCAGAATCACCTTCACATCCACCCCTATCTTCCGTGTTTCCTCTATGGCGTCCTGTGCTTCTTCCAATCGATGAATCACTGTTCCAAACTTCACGGCTTCCGGCAATCCGCCTGCGGCGCTGACCACAACCGGAACACCTGCCGCTTGTGCCAGCAGTGCTGCTGATCCCAGACCTTCCATGTCACTCAGATAGACGAAGACATCACATTCTCTGAGGTCTTCTTCCAGATTCCGCACCGGTACTGTTCCCGAAACTTTTTGTCCATTCTTCGAGAGCAGAAGAACTCTGCCCGTCGAACGGTCTGCAAGAGACATGGGTTTGATGGCATCGGGCACGACGAAAATTTTCCCATCTGGAACACCAGCCTCACGCAATGTCTGTGCCGTATATTCCGAGACTGCCAGATAAGCGTTGGCCCTGGAGTATTTCCATCGGCTCAGCCATCCCTGCTTCACCGGAAACCCCACACGCCGCGAAACAACAAATGGCTGACGGGCAAAAGTATGCGACCTCGCATCATGGCAATGAACCAGGTCAGGATTGCTGACGGGCTCATTCCACAGAGGCGACCGAATTCCGCATTCGATTCCAGCGTCACGCAATCCTTCCACCAGCATCTGCATCTGGATCTGACCTCCACGAACATCCTTGCCTGTATCCAGGTGCAGGATCTTCAACGGCCGGACCTCATCGAACGAGCCTTGGCATACTTCACAAAGTTATAGATAGCCGCCATGTGCGCAATTGCAAGACCCTCAAATCCATCCAGAAATCCACGTTTGAGAACGTATGTATTGAAGAAGGTCCACGCCGGATTGATGGCCAGTTCTTTCCATCCCACTTTCCGACCGGATTCAATAATCTGCTCCGCCGCAAGAGTGGTGTATCGATCCATGGATTTCAGATGTTCGCTCAGGGACTGGCAGGTAAAGTGGAGCAGATTTGCGTCCAGATGCTGGACAGTGCCTTCTACACGAACGCTTTCATGGACGTAATCTCCGATCCATTTCGCCTTGCGCCGGTCAAACAGACGGACTTTCCTGTCCGGATACCAGCCTGAATGCAGAATCCATTTCCCGAGATATTGTGCCAGACGGGGCATCGTATAGCCATCCGCCGAAGGGCCAGTCTTTTTGAGATGCCAGATCTCTGCTTCCAGTGCCTCGCTCAATGCTTCATCCGCATCCAGGGACAGCACCCAATCATGCGTACACTGATCCGTGGCGTAGTTTTTCTGTCCTGCGTAACCACGCCATTCCGCCTCCACCACACGGGCACCAAGGTTCGCTGCAATCTCACAGGTCCTGTCAATGGACCCGGAATCCACCACAACAATCTCATCGCAACATCGCAGGCTCTCAATGGCGCGTGCGATGTTTCTCTGTTCGTTCAGCGTGATGATAGTGGCAGAGATTTTCATACCAGGATCGGAGCGGGCATGAAACAGATCAGGAAAATCACCAGCGAGACAACTGCCAGCACCTTCCGTTTCCAGCCGATCGACTCTTCATCATAAATATAGGGATGTTTTCTGCCAAACAGGAGCAGAATGACCGCCCAGACCCACCATGGCCAGTAAAAGAATCCCAACGGAATCATACCGACCAGTGCAATCCGGGAGATGAGCTTGTGACGGGCTCCAAAGACTGCATACAGAATATGACCTCCATCCAGCTGACCGATGGGGAGAAGGTTCAGAGCAGTTGCAAATAACCCCACCCAGGCTGCACGGGCAATTGGATGCAGATAGATATCTGCAGAATGAACTCCGGGGAAGAAAAGATGCTCGAAAAATGTCAGCAGCAGTGGCGTTCCAAAGACAATATCCCCCTGTTCGGCAATCCCCGGAACCTGCTTCGATAAGGCAAGCCCCGCAATCAGGAACGGAAGCAGCGCAATGAATCCGGCAATTGGACCGGCTACCCCAACATCGAACAGTATTTTTTTGGAATAGATGGGGGTACGAATGCGAATGAAGGCCCCGAATGTTCCGATAAAGCTGGGGGCAGGCAGGAAATAAGGAAGAGATGCGTCCAGTCGGTAATGAACACAAGCCAGATAATGCCCCATCTCATGGACGAACAGGATTAACAGAAGAACCAGAGAAAAAGGAAGCCCCTGCAGTAATAGAACAGGATCGGTAAAGGGTTCCAGCATGCCCAGAAAATCCCTGTCCAATGAAAAAGCAGACAAGCCGTTTTGGAAATTTCCGATGAGGCGCGATCCTGCTGCGGAGCAGGTGATGAGAGTAAGAAGAAAGAGTCCTGCGTGGAGCCACAGGCGCGCAGGCCGGGCCATCCGCACTGAGCTTAGGGAAGACTCTGGAGTTCTTTGCCAGGTTTGAACCGGACAGCTTTTCCGGGAGGAATCGCAACCTCAGCACCAGTACGGGGATTCCGTCCAATGCCTGTTTTGCGAGGCCGGACATTGAAGATGCCAAAGCCACGAAGTTCGATCCGCTCGCCGTTGCCGAGGGCTCTCTTCATGCTTTCGAAAACCGTTTCCACCGCCATCTCTGCTTTGGTTTTGGTGATCCCGGTTTTATTGACAACTTCATTTATGATGTCGAGTTTAATCAATGAAAAGCCTCCGATTACCGCAAAGCCCATGATAGGATTAGGCTTAATACCCTGTCAAGGTTGTTTTTCACCGGCAGTTTGTGCTCCATGTCCAATCAGCTCTCTTTGAACGCGGATCTTTTTCGTCGCGCCTGTTCCAAATTTGCCACTGGAATCGTTGTCGTCACAACGCACGATGGAAAACCCCATGGAGTCACAGTGAATTCTTTTACGTCAGTATCTCTGGATCCTCCACTGGTTCTTTTCTGCATCAATTACTCTGCCAATATCCTTCCCGTCTTCCGCGAGGCTTCACACTTCGCCATCAATATCCTGGATGAGGATCAGGAAGCGATCTCATCTGCATTCGCATTTCGGGGTAAGGATCGGTTTGAGGGAGTTTCCTGGAGACCAGGCATTGAAATGGTCCCCGTTCTGGAAGGAACTCTGGCCACACTGGAATGCAAAATCCATTCAGTAGTGGAAGCAGGTGACCATGCAATTTTTATCGGAGAAGCACTGACAGCAACTGTCGGCACCGGGAACCCACTGATGTATTTTGATTCCCGGTACAAAAGACTACATCTGGAATAGGCTGCAATCCGATTTCTTATTGAAACCGGATTGATTCAATCATCCGCTGGAACTGTGCCTGATTTTGCGACAACTGCTGCTCAGGAGTAATAAACACTGCGTAGAAAAGCCGATCCTGAAGCTGCACGGTTAAGAGATAATCGATTTCCGTACCGCCTAAAGCTGATTGGGACTGCATCGTCGTTAACAACCCTTGGGACCCTGCAACAGTCACCGTACGATTTCCGCCCATTCTCAAAGAAGGATTTTGTTGACGCAGATTCTGAAGCAATGCCTGCGTACTCTGATTCAGGTTCCCCTGATTCTGGGCAGAACTGATCAGGACGCCCATTCCGATCTGTGAAGACCCATCCTGTCCCTGACGAATCGAATTCCGCGGAGCAATGGTCAGATTATCCTGTTCACCACCAAACACTTCCCATCCTTGCGGAAAATCAATCGCGAAAGACTGCCCCGTGTAACGCTGCATGCCTCGTGTAGAACTTCGTCCCACCTGGCCTGTCGGTCCTTCCTGCGACTGCGTTCCTTTTGTTGTTTTGACAGCTTTGGGTGGTGATTTGATCGCGTTGACAGCATTTCTGGCTCGCTGGAATTCAGTAGAATTTGCTGAATTATATTGATTCCGGGGTAGAAGCTGGATCTCCTCCTGGACATATTTCACACGATTGCCGGGATTGGGGTGATTGGAAAAGAACTCCGTTCCCCGTCCTCCTCCACTCTCCGCTTCCAGTTTTTCGAAAAACCTTGCCATTTCCAGAGGGTTATAACCAGCACTGTTCATCATGCGCGCACCCAACAGATCAGCCTGTTGCTCTGCATCTCTGGAATTTTTCAGCATGAGGCTATTTGCCCCAAAACCAATTCCCATCTGAGCCAGTTGCCCAGCCATCCCATTTCCCAGAAAAATTCCAGCGATGATGCTGCCAATCCCGGCAAAGGTCTGAGTTTTTTGTGCACGAACCATGTTTGCCACACCGTGCCTGAGAGCCACATGCGAAACTTCATGCGCAAGCACTCCAGCCACCTGATCTTCGTTCTCTGCCTGTTGAATCAGTCCGGTATGCATGAACATGACACCACCCGGATATGCGAAAGCATTAATGGATGGATCATAGACAAGGCCAATAGAATACGGGTACTGACCTGCTTCCTGCTGGCTGGTAAGGTTTTTCAGAATCCGATCCAGCATAGGCTGCACCTGATTATTCTGAATCACACGCATTGTCTTTGGAACTTCCTGGGAAGCCTGCCGGCCAATCTTGATATCCTCTTCGATCGGGATATTTTTCACGCTGTCCGCTGGCTTGATCTCTCTCAGCTTCTGAGCCCAGAGCATCGAAGCTGCCGCGAACAGTGCAATCCATAACTGTGTTCTCAACCTGAAGCGCACGTTAAGTTTTCCTCCAAGTTATAATTTTGACATTATGATGCCCACCGAGAAGATCTGGCGTAACGGCGAATTTATTCGCTGGGAAGATGCAAAGATTCATGTACTTTCTCACGTCGTCAGCTATGGATCCTCGGTCTTCGAAGGCATCCGTTGTTATGAAACGAAAAACGGTCCTGCAATCTTCCGTTTACGCGAACATATGAGGCGACTGATCGATTCAGCAAAAATCTATCGAATCGATCCCTTTCCATTCACAGTCGACCAGCTCAGCGCAGCAACTGTTGAGCTGGTGAGCACCAACAAGCTCTCTTCCTGTTATATCCGACCTATCGCCTTGCGTGGGTACGGGGAAATGGGAGTCTTTGGTGGAAAGAACCCGACGGACGTCTATCTGGCGTGCTGGGAGTGGGGGAAATATCTGGGGCCAGAGGCCCTGGAGCAAGGGGTGGACGTTTGTGTTTCCAGTTGGAACCGCATTGCACCCAACACTCTTCCTGCCTTGTCGAAGGCCGGTGCGAACTACATGAATTCGCAATTAATCAAGATGGAAGCACTCGCGAACGGTTATTCAGAAGGAATCGGTCTGGATACCAATGGCTATGTCAGCGAAGGCTCGGGAGAAAATATCTTTGTCGTCCGTGACGGCAAGATCATCACACCGCCGCTTGGCGCAAGTGTGCTCCCCGGAATCACACGCGATACGCTTCTGAAACTGGCAGGTCAACTGGGGATTCCTATAGTGGAATCGATTATTCCCCGAGAACTTCTCTACGTCGCCGATGAAGTATTCTTCTCAGGAACGGCAGCAGAAGTCACGCCCATCCGCTCCATCGACAAAATAAAGGTGGGTGAAGGACGTCGTGGCCCCATTGCTGAAGCTCTGCAGAAGGCCTTCTTTGGAATCGTTGACGGAACGTCAGTGGATCAGCACGGCTGGCTGACACCAGTTCCCTCTGCGCAGCTCGTCAGCTAGTTTTCGGTTTGTAGTTTTAGAGGGGGGATGGGGTGGGAAGGACCCAGCTCAGACACGGTTCAACCGGCCACCTCCCCCGAGATATTCCGTATTAAACCGCGTCTGGCAAGGATCAGTGTTAATCTACCAGCCCGATTGTGGATTGAAAAGCCCATTTTTCATCACTTTGGATTCATTTCCACAACAAATATCCTATTCTCAGAGAAGAACTTGCACGGCTTTTCCCTTGGAAAAACTGTGCATAAAACGGAGATGCCATGAAATGTTCTGGAATTAATGTCTTTACCGGAGAGGCAATCACGATATCCGGCAATCGGACGATCACGTCGCTTGAGGCCGCATCACATCCCTCAGCTTCCCTTCCCCTGCTGGCCCCGGGTCTGATTGATATCCAGATCAACGGATTTGCTGGCGTGGACTACAGCGCACCTACGGCATCTATTGAAGAGATCGGACAATCCCTGCATGCGCAATTCAAAACGGGCGTCACACGTCTGTTTCCGACAGTGATCACCGGCAGTCATGGCGTCATGACCGGAGCACTTCGCCTTCTTGCGGATGCAAAAGAGAAACTACCGGAAGGCGAGGCAATGGAAGGATTCCATGTAGAAGGCCCTCACATCTCTCCTGAAGATGGTCCGCGTGGTGCCCACCCCATGCCAGCAGTACGCCCCCCGGATCTCGAAGAGTTTAAAAAACTCCAGGAAGCTGCACGAGGCTACATCAAGCTGATCACGCTGTCTCCTGAATGGGAGGAAGCACCTCGTTACATTGAAGCCATCGTGAAAGAAGGAATTGTGGCTTCAATCGGACACACCAAAGCCACGACTGAGCAGATTGCCGATGCTGTTTCCGCAGGTGCAACCATGTCCACCCATCTGGGCAACGGTGCTCACTCCGTCATGAAACGGCATCCCAACTATATCTGGGATCAACTTGCGGAAGATCGTCTGACAGCCAGCTTTATTGTGGATGGAATCCACATTGGATCAGCATTTCTGAAAACAGCCCTCCGGGCAAAGGGATTGGAACGCAGCGTTCTCATCACGGACGCCGTCATGCCCGCATTATGCTCTCCGGGAGATTACAAACTGGGCGAGGTGGAAGTCACTCTGCATCCACCTGGTGATCGCGTGACGCTTCGGGATGGGGATCGGCTGGCAGGATCTGCATTGCGCATGGATCATGGAGTCCGCAACCTGACAAGGATGGTAGGGCTTTCTCTTCAGGATGCGATCATCATGGGAACCCTCAATGCAGCAAAAGCCGGGAAGATTCCGGACCGCACCACCGGGCTCAACATTGGAGAAAAAGCTGATCTGATTGAGTTTGAATGGAACGATGCAGAGAAAGAGATCAGAATTCTGAAGACATGGCTTTCAGGAAAGTGTGTTTACCATGCTGACTAGACTTTCCACATCCGCCCTGCTGTTGATGCTGCCCCTCATTTCCCAGACTTATACAGGCTGGAATGATTACGGAGGAGCTCCTGACTCTGCCCAATACTCTGCACTGAAGCAGATCAACAAATCGAATGTAGATAAGCTGGAGATCGCATGGACCTTTCCCACCGGGGATGGCAATAAATACGCCTTCAATCCTCTGGTGGTAGACGGGAAAGTGTATGTGCTGGCGCAGAACAATTCCATTGTTTGCCTGAATGCAGCAACAGGCAAACAGATCTGGGCTTACCGTCTGGACGAGCCCGTTGATGTCATCACACACCGCGGAATCAATTACTGGGAAAGCCGCGACCGATCCGACCGCAGACTACTTTTCGCTGCCAATCATTCCCTCCGTGCAATCGATGCGCAGACCGGGAAAGCCATTCTTTCTTTCGGAAAGAACGGAAAAGTCAATCTGAAGGAAGGACTGGATCGTGATCCTTCATCGATCAAGCTGGTCCAATCCACAACTCCCGGACGTGTCTTTGAAAACCTGATCATTCTCGGATCCTCCACAAATCAGGGATACGGATCAGCACCGGGAGACATCCGCGCATTTGATGTCCGCACAGGCAAGCTGACATGGGTGTTTCATACAGTTCCCCGCCCTGGTGAGTTTGGGTATGATACCTGGCCAAAGGATGCCTGGAAGCGCGTGGGTGGCGCCAATGTCTGGAGTGAAATCTCCATTGATGAAAAGCGTGGTGTCGTTTACGCCCCCACGGCCAGCGCGAAATATAACTTTTATGGTGCCGACAGATCCGGAGACAATCTCTTCAGTGACAGTCTGCTGGCGCTGGATGCAAGGACAGGAAAGCGGGTCTGGCATTACCAGATGGTCCGTCACGACATCTGGGATTATGATGGCGCCACAGCACCCAAACTTCTCACGGTGAATCATGAAGGCAAGAAAACGGACATCGTTGCACAAGTGACCAAACAGGGCTTTGTCTGGGTTTTCAATCGCGAGACAGGGAAACCACTCTGGCCAGTGGAAGAACGCGCCGTTCCAAAATCGGATATGCCAGGCGAGGAGACAGCAGCTACACAGCCGTTTCCTGTGAAGCCACCACCTTTTTCCCGTCAGAAGTTCACAGTAGATGACCTGAGTCCTTATCTTGATCCTGAAGAACGGGCGGAATGGAAGGATCGTCTGTTGAGCGCACGGAATGAAGGTCTGTTTACGCCTCCGGGCAAGCGAGACACTGTCCAGATGCCTGGTAATAATGGAGGAGCAAACTGGTCTGGTGCGGCTATCGATCCAAATAATGGATCGTTGTTCGTGGTCTCCAAAGATCTCCCGGCAATGCTGAAGCTGGAAAAGAATCCAGAAGACACTGCAGCATTGGCCGCTTCAGCTGGAGAACGATTCTACAGCGGTTTCGGATTCATGCTGTCTAAAAATGGCTTGTCTCCAATTGCTCCACCATGGACCTCGCTCACTGCCTACGATCTCAACAAGGGAACCATTAAGTGGAAAATTCCGCTTGGAGAAGTTCCGGAGCTGGCAGCAAAAGGGATTCGCAATACAGGCACTCACTATCCGAAAGTTGGCCCGGTAGTAACAGCCGGAGGACTGATCTTCACCGGGACGAGAGATAAGAAAGTTCGCGCTTTCGACTCTGAAACAGGCAAAATGCTATGGGAGAAAGAAGTAGATGCCGCATTGGAAGGAATGCCAGCCATTTATACCCTTAATGGCAAACAATACATTGTTTTCTGCGCATCTGCACAGGTGGGCCTGACACCGAAAACCATTGTGCCCATTAAAGGGGCATACATTGCTTTTGCATTACCCGATGAACTGATTCGGAATAGCAACTGATCTCATGCCCCAACTGGATAGTATCTTTCTCATTCTGAATCTCCTGATTCTTCCATTCTGGGGCTTGCTGCTTTTTGCACCACGCTGGCAGTGGACACAACGGCTCTCCGGCCTTGTTGCTCCCCTGATACTTTCGTTTCTTTTTGTCATCCTGTTTGTTCTGGATTTTCCTTCTTCCGGTGCATCTTTTGGTTCCTTTGGAGAACTGAAGACACAGTTCAACAGTGGCCACATATTATTGGCTACGTGGATTCACTTCCTGGCTTTTGATCTTTTCGTCGGCGCGTGGATCCTTCGCAATGGTCAACAGTCCGGGGTTCCCCACTTCAGACTTGTCCCATTTCTGTTGCTGACAATGATCCTCGGACCAGTCGGTTTTCTGGGATACTGTCTCATTCGATTTTTCACGACAAAGAGTCTGGATCTGTGACAGGGGGCGACATCTTTCGCATCTGGAAGGAAACCGTCCCGGAATTTTACTGGGCCTCCCTTCTTCACCTGTTGATTCTGGCTTTTATCCTCCTCGGTCTTCTTGTAGACTCCAGAATCGTACAAGGGGTAAATCCCTGGCTCAGACCTCTCCGGTTCTGCATTGAATCTTTGATACTGATGGTGACGCTGAGCTGGTTGCTACATCATCCAGGTCCGTCAAAGGACCTTCCTTTTCTGGGCTGGATACTTTCGATGAGCCTTTCTATACAGATTGGACTTCTTTGTAGTCAGTCCTATCGAGGTGTATCAGCATATTTTCATCAGACGACAAGTGCGGATAGAATCATTTCCCAGTTTTTGTTCTTTGGCGCGATCTCTGTTGCCTTTATCATGGCTGGCTATCTGATTTTGTTCTGCCTGACAGCATCGGGAATCACACAAGGATTTCTTTGGGGAATCAGGCTTGGATTTCTCTTCTTCCTGCTGGGATGTACGCAGGCACTGTTCATCTGGAAATTTCAGAGCTGGACGGTAGGTGGACCCGATGGAAGCCCGGGAATCCCCTTCTTTAACTGGTCTACCCGATATGGCGACCTGAGGATTGCACCAATTTTGGGCTTTCACGCCCTGCAACTATTACCGATTACAGGATTTCTTCTGGATAAATCCGGAATAAGTTACCCCATTATTTTTCTGGTGATCGTTGCAAGTGGCTGGCTCTGCTTACAGATGTTGGTTTTTCTACAGGCACTCTCCGGCAAACCTCTCTTCTTCTGATCTGTAGAATTTGTAACCTGCATCCGTATCAAATCATCATAAATGTTAGAATTAAAGGGTCCATGAAGCGATTTTTGCTATGGGATTACCCTCGTGCAGTCTGGCAATACGATGTGATGGTGGCCATCATCCTGGCCTTTATTTTTCTGACGCCACGGGAGTTTTTCCGCGATCAGCCCCGAGCGTTTGACGTAGCCGTACTGCCATCAGAACAGGGGGCAGATGTCTTCTGGTTGGAAGGCGAATTGCTGTCCGGTCTGGAAGAAGAACAACGATGGGCAAAAGCAACAGAACTAATCAGCAAACGCAGTGGCAAAAAACAAACTGTGATTCGTCTGGAGCCACTTTTCGACAACGAAAAGCAAACCAAGGGCTTCATGGTCTATTCGAACCATTGAAATATATCAGCTATCTTTTCCTTCTCTGCTCTGGGCTAACAGTTTCCGGAGCCACAGTGGACAGCGTGCTGGCACGCATGGACAAAGCGGCCAACAACTTTCAGGGAATGACATCCAACATCCAGATGATTTCCCATACGGCAATTATCAAGGAAAGCACTGAAGAAAGCGGCACAATTGCTCTCCGGGGAACCAAGACGAAAACCGTCAACGCACTGATCAATTTCGTCAAACCGGATACAAAGTCCATTGCATTCAGAAACAAGAAAGTTCAGATATATCTTCCCAAGATCAATACCGTTCAGGAATATGACATGGGAAAGTTCGACAGTCTCCTGACTCAGGGGCTGCTGATCGGCTTTGCTACTCCTGCAAAAGAGATCCGAAAGAACTATCAGATCAAACTGCTGGGAGAAGAATCAGTAGCAGGACAGGCTTGCACAAAACTGGAACTGACTCCGACACAGCAGACCATTCAACAGCATCTTTCGCGGCTGGAACTGTGGATCAGCAATACAACCGGGCTGCCTGTACAGGAAAAATTGCATCAGCAGTCTGGTGATTACACCCAGATCATCTATTCCGATATGAAGCTGGTGCCTGGCCTCACCGATCAGCAAGTGCAACTCAAGCTTCCTGCTGATGTGAAAAAAGAGTACCCACAAAAGTAATGGATCGTGTGGCGAAGCCCCGTCTTCATTTCCTCGACTGGGTTCGTGGTCTCGCCGCACTCATCATGCTACAAGGACATGTCTTTGATGCCTTTGCACAAGGGGATCAGCGCACATCCAGTGAATTTGTTCTTTCCCAGTTCATTGGCGGCATGCCGCCTGCTATTTTTCTATTCCTGACAGGAGTCACCCTGGCCTTTTTAATGGAAAGCCAGGAACGCAAAGAACTCGGCATCCGGGAAAAGCTGATCGGTGTTGCCTACCGGGCTCGCTACCTGCTCATCATTGCTCTGCTGTTTCGGTTGCAGATGTGGATCTTCGGCCTACCTAAAAGCTCCATCACCGACATCCTCAAGGTGGACATCCTCAACTGCATGGGGGTGTCGATCCTGTTGATGCTCCCGCTGACGCTTCTGGGCAGGATGGACAGGGTCCGCTGGGGAATTTTCGCAGGACTCGGCATTTCAGTCATCTCTCCGCTAGTGGCTAACGCTAACTGGGGCGGAACTCCGGAAATTCTGCAAAGTTATCTGGTGCCCGGATCCAAAGGCTTTCCACTTTTCCCTTGGTCAGCTTTCCTTGCCTTCGGCGTTGCCACAGGCACCATACTGAAGATTGCATCCACACGCGATCTGGGTCGTTTTGCCCAGTGGTGTGCCATCGGTGGTGGAGTGCTGATCTTCTCCTGCCAGCATTTTTCAAATCTCCCTTACTCCTTCTATTCCCAATCTAATTTCTGGATTGACAGTCCCTGGTTAGTGTTCATCAAGACCGGCATCATCATGGTCATGCTGTCCTTTGCCTACCTATGGACCACTCACGTTGCACCGGGCTGGAGTTTCGTCCGTCAGTTGGGACTGACAAGTCTGCTGGTTTACTGGGTTCATACCGAACTGGTTTATGGACGCTGGCTCTGGTCGTTCAAAGGGAATCTCTCCATTCCCCAGATCATGCTGCTGGCCGTCATCGTCATCCTTGCCATGCTTGGGCTCTCCCTGATCCAAACTAACTGGTCCCAGATTCGCCAATGGATTCAGGATCGCGGACACACCATGGCCACTTCTCCCGCCGAAGGAGATTAACCCAACATCATCCGTTCCATCTGACTTAATATTTTGCTTGCAAAGTGATATCACTCTGATATAGTCCATTCAGGGAGAACAAATATCACTATGGCCATTCAGGAAAGGCTGCGAACAACCATCCCAGGCATTCTGGCAATCGGAATCGCCTTTGCACTCTGGATCGCGACAGGTATCCTGTCTGCTGGCAGACAGGAAGAATATGAACTGCTTTCTCGTACTCTGATCATTCTTTCTATCGTGACTTTTCTGGCGCTCATGAAAGGGTTATTTACCGTTGCCCCCAACCAGTCTGTGGTTCTTCAGCTGTTTGGCCGGTATGTTGGCTCGGTCAAGAGTGCCGGACTTCACTGGGCAAATCCATTTTTCACTCGACGGCGAGTTTCCCTTCGCGTCCGCAACTTCGAAACGGGACGAATTAAAGTGAATGACCAGGACGGCAATCCGATTGAGATTGCTGCTGTTGTGGTCTGGAAAGTGGTGGACGCCGCAGAGGCCAGTTTTGAAGTCGATAACTATGAGAACTATGTCCATGTTCAGAGTGAATCAGCGATTCGTAATCTGGCCACGGCATATCCATACGATGCCCATGAGGAGAATAAAACCTCACTGCGCGGAGATACGGATCTGGTAGCAACCCAGCTCAAGATCGAAATTGAGGCAAGGGTGGCCAAGGCAGGAGTGGATGTTGTAGAAGCACGGATCAGTCATCTCGCCTATGCTCCTGAGATCGCTCAGGCAATGCTGCAAAGGCAGCAGGCCTCAGCCATCATTGCGGCAAGGCAGAAGATTGTGGAAGGAGCTGTCGGAATGGTGGAGATGGCTCTGGACATGCTCAGCGCAAAAGATATGGTACGCCTGGATGAAGAAAGAAAAGCATCCATGGTTTCGAATCTTCTGGTTGTCCTGTGCGGAGAAAGATCCACACAACCAGTCATCAATACGGGAACCATCTACCAGTAAGGTATCCCTGCAGCCATGGCAGAACGGAAATCATTTCTTCTTCGGGTGGATGAAAAGCTACTGGAACAGCTCAAGCGCTGGGCTGACGATGATCTGCGTTCGCTAAATGGCCAGATTGAATTCGTCCTGCGGCGAGCCGTGCAGACCGCAGGACGAGATCGAAAAAAAGACGACTCTACTTCTTCCCCATGACTTCCACAATGGAACCAGCCAGGAAGTTCTGAACCTTGGCTTCATTATGGGCAATCTCGTAGTAGGCAGCCTTGTAGAGCTGATCCTTACGGGTGATCAACTGTTCACGGATAGACTGCTGAACGGTGGGGTCTGTCAGTTCACGCTGTCCGGCAGGTTCACGTGAGAACAACTTGAAGATGCGATAGCCCTCCGGAGTCCGGATTACAGGAGAAAACTGGCCGGGCTGCATGGACATGACAAGGCGTCTCAGTTCAATGGAAGCCTTTTCAAGGGCTGAATCCTGGATAAAACCGATATCGCCACCATTGGGAGCAGTATTGGGGTCTTCAGAAAAGTTTCGTGCAAGTTCCCCGAAATCAATTCCCTTCTTCAGCTGCGCATCGATCATTTTGATCTTCTCTACAGCTTCCTTTTCATTCTGTGCCTTGGAGTTTTTCAGATTGCGCACGTTGGGGTCAGGAATGGGCGACACCAGAATTGTGGCCAGATGCATCTGGGGTTCGGGCAGGTTGAAGCCAGCCTTGTTCTGCGTGTAGAACTCAGAAATGTCTGATTCCGAGATGTTGATGTGAGCCGTGATTTCTTTGTTAATCAGCTTCTGGATGCTCAGATCCCGGCGGATCTGTGACTTGAGATCTTCTACCGTCATCTTGCGGGCAGTGAGCTGCTTCTGGAACTCTTCCTGCGTGTAAGGTGCCTTCATCTCGTTGAACTTTGTTTCAACATCGGCATCCACTGCCATCAGCCCCAGCTTTTCGGCCCGCTGCATCATGATCTCACTATCAATCAGGGTGCGCAGCAGTTCCAGCATCTGTGTCTGCTTGTAGTCATCACTGGGACGCTCAGGAGCACCTGCAAACTGAAACTGATACTGCTTTTCCAGTTCAGCAAATGTAATCGAACGTCCATTCACGATCGCCGCAACATCTTTGGGCGGGTCTTTTTTACAACTCGTCAAGGTGGCGGCAAGAGCGAGTAAGAGTACGTACCTAAGCATTAAGTTTCCTATTGTATTGTAATGAAAGACTCAAACCGATGGGTTGAGTTTTTCGAGATCCGTCGCTTCCCCGAATTTCTCTCCGGTCACAGAAGAATCGATATTCCGCAGCAACCCTGTCAATACTGCCCCAGGGCCGACTTCCACCATACGGGAGACGCCCTGACCGACCAGAAAACGAACGGATTCAGTCCACCGTACGGTTCCGGAAACCTGACGAATCAGTCCTTCCCGGGCTGCTTCCCCGCTCCGGATCTCCTGCGCATCCACATTATTCACCAAGGGAATATCCAGATCCCGGAAAGATATTGCATGTAGATCGACGGCCAGCCTGTCCTGCGCAGGCTTCATCAGCTCACAATGAAATGGAGCACTGACAGGAAGAGGAACGGCACGTTTCGCTCCGGCTGCCTTTGCCAGTTCCATTGCCCGTTCCACTGCATCTTTATGTCCTGCAATCACGACCTGATCGGGTGAATTCAGATTAGCCGCAGAAACAACTTCTCCCTGTGCGGCCTCTTTCAGAATTTCTTCCAGCTTTCCTTCTGGCAGTTTGAGCAGAGCCGCCATGGCACCTACTCCCGCCGGCATGGCTTCCTGCATGTACTGTCCCCGTTTGCGAACCAGACGAACAGCATCCTCAAATTCAATTGCGCCAGCAGCCACCAGTGCGGAATACTCCCCCAGACTGTGACCGGCCACAAAATCCGGGCGCTGAATCCGGGAGAGAACACTCCATGCAGCAACAGAAACGGTAAGAATCGCTGGCTGTGTATTTTCAGTTAGCTTCAGCTGATCTTCCGGACCTTCAAAGCACAGAGAGGAGAGAGAAAAGCCAAGAGCATCATCCGCACGACGGAAAATCTCCCGGGCTTCAGGATGAGTATCTGCGAGAGATTTCCCCATTCCGGCAAATTGTGATCCCTGACCAGGGAATTGGAAGGCAGTCTTCATTATCTTTTGTATCTTTATTAGGTTAGCGAACTGTAACCTTTTAGCGCAGTACAATCGACTTAAGCATAGGCACCCGGTGCCTGCTTTTCTTAACCCCGTTGTGGAGGATTGGTGTCCCTTTCAGAGACTTGTGTAAGACGTCCGGTGTTTGCGTTCATGCTCATCATGTTTTTGGTCGTGATGGGCCTGTTCAGCTTTGTCGATCTGGGAGTGGATCTATTCCCCCGCAGTGATCCCGCTACTGTCAACGTCCAGGTGCAGTTACCTGGAGCCAGTCCGGAAGAGATGGTCTCCCAGGTTATTCTTCCGCTGGAAGAGTCTATTGCTGCTATCTCCGGAATTGATGAGATGGTTGCCCGCGTGGCAGAAGGCAACACCTTTATCAGTGTCCAGTTTGTTCTGGAAAAGGATATTGGGGAAGCGGCGGAAGATGTTCGGGAGAAAGTTTCCAGCGCTATGCGGAAGCTTCCTCCAAACGTACTTCCCCCCACCATCATCAAGCAGGATCCTGATTCTGACGCCATCATCAAGCTGGCCGTGCATGGAACGCGTCCGGTCCGGGAACTGACGGAGCTTGCTGACAAACAGGTCCGCAGAGCACTGGAAACTGTGGATGGAGTCGGATCAGTAGACGTAGCCGGGGGCCGTCAACGCCAGATCAACATTCTTCTGGATATCGACAAGCTCAATGCGTATCGACTCAGCGCGCAGGATATCGAACAGGCCATCCGTACGGAAAATATCGAAGCTCCCGGCGGAAGAATCGTCCGTGGACCTTCCGAACTGGGTGTCCGCACATTGGGCAGGATCGATTCCGTTCCCGACTTTGACCGCATCATCGTCAAGAACGTTGGCGGCGCACCCATCCGCATTCAGGATGTCGGCGTCGCAGAAGACGGGATGGCGGAACGTCGTTCCTTCGCTTACTTCAAGAACAAGCCCGCAGTCATTCTTGACGTCAAGCGACAGGTGGGAATGAACACCGTCAAGATCGTCGATGATATTCGCGAAAAGCTGGTGGAAATCAACAGCACTCTCCCGAACGGTGTAGAGATTGACGTCATTACCGAGCAGGCCACCTATATCAAAGCGTCCGTAGCTGCGCTGGAAGAGCATCTGGTTCTCGGAAGTCTTCTGGCATCCATCATTGTCTGGTTCTTTATTCGGGACTGGCGAACCGTTCTGATCAGTTCCATCGCCATTCCGACTTCCATCATTACTGTCTTCACCCTGATGAAGATGATGGACTTCACGTTGAACTCGATGACGCTGCTGGGGCTGACGCTTGCTGTGGGTATCGTCATTGATGACGCCATTATTGTGCTCGAAAATATCTATCGGTATATCGAGACACATGACATGCCTCCTAAAGAGGCCGCTATCGCTGCAACAAAGGAAATCACTCTCGCTGTTGTTGCTACAACACTGTCACTGGTCATTATCTTTGTTCCGATTGCATTCATGTCCGGTTATGCGAAACGGTTCCTGAATCAGTTTGGCTGGACCATGGCTGTGTCCGTTCTTGTTTCCATGTTGGTTGCGTTCACACTGACGCCCAGTCTCTCGGCTCTTTTACTCAAGAGGAAGGTTGGAAAAGATGGGAAGCCGCAACGTTCGCATGAGGATCATGAAGAGACCTGGCTGGACCGTTTCTACATCCGCACACTGGACTGGTCACTGCGTCATCGCTGGGTGATCATCCTCATCTGTATTGGCACATTTGGTTCTACCTTCGCCCTGAACAACCACATCGGTCGTGACTGGATGCCACAGGAAGACCAGAACGAACTGAGCGTCTTTATGGAACTTCCTGAAGGTTCATCGATTGAAGCCACAGAGAAAGTAACCCTGGAGATGGCACGGAAACTGGAAAAGATTGAAGGGGTTACGGCAGTAATTCCCCAATCCTCCATGTTCCTGGGGCGAGTTACCATGTCCTTCACCACCATTCTTCTGAAACCCACCAATGAACGTGGATCGATTGCAGAAATGGGACAGAAAGTTCGTGAGGTCGCACAGGAGTTTGCTATCGGACGCCCTCGTGTCACGTTCCCGAATGTGCTGGGTGGCCGCGATACATTCTCACCCATCCGCATGCAGCTTCTGGGACCTGACCTGGCGCGACTGGTTCCCGTTGCACGCGATATTTCACTCGAGATGATGAAGGAACCATCACTCACCGACGTCAAGGCAAACCTGAATCTGAATAATCCCGAATATCACATCGTGATTGACCGTCCACTGGCATCTGATCTGGGAGTCCGGGTATCAGATATTTCTTCTGCTGTCCGTCTGTTGATGTCTGGAGAAGATGAAATCTCGACCTTCAAGGAAGACTCTGAACAGTACCCCGTCACCATGCGTCTGAACGGTTTGCAACGTGATGATCCGGAAGCACTGAGCAGACTGCTTGTTCCGTCAGCTCGTCAGGGCCTGATTCGGCTGGATTCCATCGCTAAGCTGGATCGAGGACTCGGCCCCAGCCGCATCGATCGGTACAACCGCCAGTTCACGATTAGTCTGTATGGCAATATCTCACCTGGCCATGCACTAGGCGAGGGCGCCAATGCAACAACGGCAGCCATTGATCGCGTTGGCTTGCCGCCCGGCTTCCGCGCGCTCTTCTCGGGACAGGTTCGCATCCTGGAAGAAACCACGACCAACATGATTATTGCGATCGCGCTGGCATCCATCTTCATGTACATGGTGCTGGCCGCTCAGTTTGAAAGTCTGGTTCAGCCGCTCATCATTCTGTCCACTTTGCCACTCTCGATCCCCTTTGCCCTGCTCTCGCTGATCATGACGGGCAGAACACTCAATCTGTTCAGTGCTCTGGGTATTCTGCTTCTGCTGGGAATCGTGAAGAAAAACGGCATTTTGCAGATCGATTACATGAATACTTTGCGAGGTCGGGGAATGCCGCTTCGACCTGCGATTCTTGAGGCTAACCGCGTTCGACTCCGTCCGATTCTGATGACAACACTGGCCATCATTGCCGGACTGATTCCAACCGCTTTTGGTACGGGAGCAGGAGCTTCCACCCGTTCTGCAATTGCCATTACCATCATTGGTGGTCAATCACTTTGTCTTCTCCTCAGCCTTCTGGTCGTCCCTGTCGGCTATTCACTGGTTGAGGAAGCCAAAGAAGCTCTTTCACGAAGAAAGAGCCATGCTGTAACCTCCCCTGCAGTGGGAGACTGATCTCGTTTTAAGACTCTGAAATGTTATTTGATACCGACAACACAATTACGAAGAAAACCCGAAAAAAACCGGAACTGAATCGCCGCGCTTTTTTCCAGGCATTTGCCGGAGCCGCAGGGCTCATGACCATGGCAGACCGGGCTGATGCAGCGGGACTTCCCAAGACCAAAATCACCCGCATCCGTTATTACAAAACACCAACGGATGCAGCCGGACGTCCCAACACTCGCCAACCCCTGTTCAACCAGAGCACCAATGTGGTGATCGTGGAAACTGACTCCGGTCTGATTGGCGTCGGTGAAGGTGGCTCAGGCGACACAATGGAGCAGTGTGCCAGCATGCTGATCGGTGAAGACCCTTTCCGCTCAGACAGGCTATGGCAGATCATGATGCGTGGCTACTTCTATCCGGCTGGCCGGGAAAAAGTTCACGCTCTTGGTGCATTGGACGTTGCGCTATGGGATCTCAAAGGAAAGGCACTGGGTGTTCCCGTCTATCAGTTGCTGGGCGGACAGGCTCGGGATTATGTAGAGTGCTATTCAACTGGCTATCCAGCCAAAGGGTCACCGAAAGAAGTAGCTCGTGCCTGTGTCGAAGCTGGATATCGTGCTTATCGAATCTCCACTAATGGCTCAAACCGTGTCATGGATACTTTCGATGTCGTGAACAATGTGTATGAGCACTGCAAGCAGGTTCGTGAGGGCGTGGGACGCGATGGTGGATGGTGTATTGATTTCCACACAGAACTCGATATGCCCGCTGCTATCGATCTGGCAAATCGAATTGAACCACTCCGTCCTTACTTTGTCGAAGATCTCGTTCGCAGCGAAAATCCAGGCGTCTACCGAACCCTTCGCCAGCAGGTGAAGGTACCGATTGCTGTCGGCGAACAGTTCGGCCCCAAGTGGGAATGGAATGAGCTGATCCAGAACCATCTGATCGACTATGCCCGTGCCACCATCCCCAATGTGGGCGGCATTACTGAGTTCCAGAAGATCGCAGCCCTTTGTGAAACACATTACACCGGACTTGTTCCTCACTTTACAGGCCCTATCTCTGAAGCAGCCATGGTTCACTGCTCGACAGTGTTCTCCGGTCCTGTGCTGATGGAGATGGTAATGGGTGGTCTGCGTGAGTGGCCATATCTCAAAACCAGTTATGACCTGAAAAATGGAAAACTCTGGCCCAATGAACGCCCCGGCATCGGTGTCGAGGTGGATACATCCAAGCTCCAGCAGATTGGCGACTACAAGGAAGCGTATGCACTGACGCCTCTTCTTAAACGTCCTGATGGTTCCTTCACCAACTGGTAAATTCCCCAAGGCCACCTTACATCAGGTGGCCTTTTTTAATTTCTCACCCGCAATCTGACTGAAATCTTCTGCTGTGTTACTTTAAGGGCTTCGACCTAAAATTAACCCTTAGGAAGCATAATGTCTCTCAACCGCCCTTTTTCTTCGGTCGTTCGACTGTTCGCACTCTCCCTTGCCAGCGCCGCAATTGGATTCAGTGCGATTCCATTTGATGCACGTTTAGTTGCCATTGAAGTTGATCCTTCTGACTCGAATCGATTCTACGCAAGCACTGTTGGAGGAATTCTCAAGAGTGAAAACCGTGGAGCAACATGGGAACAGATTCCGATCTTCCCACTGGGTCAGCCCCAGCCCCGGTTACAGAAAGTCCGTTTCGACCTGAAAAATACATCTGTTCTGTATGCTTATTCCGAAGGCAATACAACTGATCCACTGGTTGGCATCTGGCGATCCCCGGATCGGGGCCTCTCCTGGCAGAAGATTTCCCCCACACTGAGCAACTTCCAGGAAAACACAACGCTGGAGACACTGCTGGTGGCACCTTCGGATGGTTCCGTCCTCTATGCAGTGGCTCGACGCGGGTCCACAACTGTCACATATCAGAGCACCAATGCCGGAGCAGACTGGCATCCCTTTACCAACGGCGGAACCATTACAGTAGCTCCCGATAACGCATACACGATCTACGGAATTCGTAACGGCTCAAGTGTGCATCGATCCGAGGATGGTGGAAAAACATGGAAACTGATGGGAACGACATGGGCAAGTACGAATAATCTGAACGGTATTGGTGGGCTCGCGATTTCCCCAGTTGATCCAAACCTCATGATTGCTTCCATGACAGGTCCAACTAACACCAGAAATGGAATCTTTCGCTCTGTGAATGGGGGAGTTTCTTGGGAGAATGTGAGAGTCGGCGGATATATTGGTGTCAACATCAGCCAAAACAATCCGAATGAAGTGCTGGTGGGCGACTGTTGCGGGCTGGATCTGTACTACAGTAATGACGCTGGTCGGACATTCCGGACCTTGCCCAGAGTGTTACAAGGAAGCTCAGACAGAGTAAACCTGGGGCCGACATCCTCAACATTCGATCACAGCAGACCGGGACAACTTCTTGCGCCCATCGCCAGTGGAGGTCTGCTTACACTCGACCCCCTTGCCAACCTGTGGAGAAAAGTAGAAGGAACTTATACCCCTACTGCTGTGATCAGCGGAAATATGCAGAGCGTGAAAGTTCTTCGGGAAGATACCAGCACCATCTCCAACTCATTTACGATCACTGCTGCAGAAGGAAGCACCGCAGCAGGATTTCGAATTTCTGCGCCAACAGTGGAAGGCGACAATCTGTCTGTAACCGTCACCCGTGATGGTAGTGATCCGGAAAACCCCATTCCAGCGCTTTTAATGTCCCGCTCAGGGAAAGGTGCCTCATCAGGAGTACACAATTTCTCAATTGGCATTCCAGTTACCGGAGCTGCTAATCAGACGGTCTTGCTGAACGGAAGTTATGAAGTATTGGAAACCCCTGAATCCCCCGGTGTCTTCCTGGGGAGCCGTTTCCAGAGCCTTGGAAGCTTCGCCGGACTTGCATCCAGAGATGGCATTATCTATGCAGGACAGTTGGGAAAACTGATTGCCATTCACCCCAACGGCACAGTGGAAACAGTTGCCGGTACAGGCACTAATGGATATTCCGGAGATAACGGAAGTGCAAAAAGCGCAAGGATTAGCAGTCCTGGAAGTATTGCTCTCGCTCCGGATGGGACCATCTATTTCTATGACAACTTCAACTATGTCATTCGGGCAATTGCACCCAATGGAATCATCCGTACCGTTGCCGGAGTCTCTACCGGAGGATCCATTTCCATTACAGCCGGATCTTCCGTTTCTTCTGTCCGCTTTCTGCTGGATGCCTATCTGGCTGTGCGTCCGAATGGCCAGTTACTGATCGGCCATAGCGGTCGGGTCTGGAGCATCGAAAACGGTGCATTCCAGATTGCAGAAGGAGGAGGAACAACCAGCCCAGCCGATGGTGTGTTGTCCAGAAACGTATCCTTTGGTTCCATTAGTGGTCTCAATACCGATGAAGAAGGAAGAGTTCTGGTTGTTGCGCAAAACAGGCTGTTCCGCATCAGCAGCACAGGGACACTTACCCTGATCGCGGGAAGTACTTCGTCCAATAACGATAGTTCCAGTGATGATGCTAGAAGACGGCAGTTGCGCATCGACAGATTCGGAACCCGGAATGGCTACTTCTATATTCTGGATAACACGGCAAATGTTATATGGCGGGTTGATCGGAACTTCAAGCTGGCCGATGTCGCTTTCAATGGAACCGGAGGAACAGCTTCCGGATGCACAGGGGCCCGCTATGTTCCCAATCCTGCCGGAGTTTCACGAGGGATGCTTGTCGCAGAGAATGACACGGTATACGTCTCCACCTACTCAAGTGGACTCACTGAACTCTGGCTGCCCACGAACGTATCCATCGGCTCAGCGGCACCCACAGTTGTGCCCGAAGGAATTCTGGATGCAGCAGCGTTCCGGAACTCAATCTCACCCGGTGGGCTGGCCAGTATCTTTGGAGCCAACATCTCCACAAGTACAGTGAGTGCCAGTGCCCTGCCCCTTCCCTCCCAGTTAGGTGGAGCAGTGGCATGCATCGACAGCAAGGTGGCTCCCATGATCTTCGCCAGCCCCGGACAGATCAATGTCCAGGCTCCGTTTGGCATGGAACCCGGCACCCGTTTTTCCCGCTATTTCAATGCTACGGGAGGAACTGCACCCATCCCTGTCACAGTAGAAGCAACCACGCCTGAAGTCTTCAGGGATGGCAATGGTCGTGGAATCGTGATGAATGCCAACAACACCCAGAACCTCCCCAACAATGGAGCAGTTGCTGGTGAGTATGTAGTTGTTTATCTCAACGGAGTCGGTGAAGTCGATCCGGCTGCACCAACAGGCACTCCCAGCCCATCCGGTCCACTCTCTGTTCCCAAGGCTGGATTCGGAATCAACATCGGCAACACTCACGCCAATGTTTATTTCCTGGGTCTTTCCCCCGGCTTTATCGGCCTGGCTCAGGCAAACGTGCAGATTCCGGCTCTGCCTCCGGGTGAACATGAACTGGTCATCTCCATCGGTGGCAGAGTCAGCCAGCCGGTTCATGTCACTGTGAAGTAACTGTTTCCTGCTCAAACTAATCAGGAAAAGGGGAGCAGTAGCTCCCCTTTTTAATGGCAATACTGTTCTTTATCATCCTGAAAATCCCTGCCTAAGTAGTTCAAATTCGCTAGTACTTGATTTTTGAAATTTTCGAATCCAAACCCTATCCTTCAGCGTCTGTACAGGTGAAAGTGAGATCAACGAATGGCCAAGGTAAAAACCATGACTACCGAGGCGGTTCAGGCTCCAACTGCGACCGCTCTCGTTTACTGTCCTCTTTGCACGCATAATGTCCCTGCCAATGTAACGATGGTGGTGAATGCGGCGCGTCGTCGGGTTCCGAAAGTAATCCCCGGACAAAAGTGTTCCCGCTGCTCTTCTCCATTGGATGCAGCATATGTAATTCGTATGGATGCGGCAGCTTTATCAACTTCATTTGCGGGCCGGAATGTTACAGTGAAAGAGACAATATGGAAAATCGTGTATCCAGAAAGGTTGCTCCCCATCGTAGCGTGCTGGCCGCAAAAGTAATTGAGGCGAAGTGCCCAATCTGCGGTTCGGATTCTGTCGTGAACGATCCGGAAAAGCTGTGCTGGGTATGCCGTCGCCTGAAGGTGAGTGCCTGGAGAGATTCCGATCACTCAATCCCCATTCAAGAATAGTTTCTTTTCATAGACAAAAGCACCAGTTGCGACATCTTCCAGCCCGAGACCAACTGATTTAAAGATTGAACTACGCCCCGGTTTCCAACTGGGGTTTTCATCTTTTAGTTCCCGGATCTGCTCCCAGTCCAGCGGTGAACATAACAAAAGATCACCTGCCTCCTTCTGACATGCCTCTCTGGAATCCGCAACAATCACTTCTGCTGTTTCAATCAGGTCAGCTGGCAGCTCTCTTCTTTCAGGATTGTTCGACCCCATCGCATTGATATGAGCGCCGGGGCTGATCCATTCCTTTTCCAGCACCGGATCTTTGGCAAAAGTTGCGGTACAGATGATATCTGCTTCGCGAACTGCTTCTTCCGCTGTCGAGCATGCACGAATCATGTTTGTGGCTGCAAAAGCTTCCCGCTTTTCTGCCGAGCGGCTCCACACCCGAATATCTTGCAGCCCGGTTCGAACTGCACGCATGGCATCCAGCTGGGCTTGCGCCTGAAATCCGCTGCCGATGATCGCCAGTGATTTTGCCTCAGGGTTGGCAAGAATGTCCGTCGCAAGACCGGATGCTGCTCCCGTGCGAATCTGCCCCAGATAATTGGCTTCCAGCAGAGCCAGCGGTTTGCCCGTCTCTTGCTCATAGAGATGGAACCAGAACCAGGCTCCATGCTTCACATTGGTGGTGTAGACCTTGGTGCCGAGATATTTACCCTGCCATCCTGCCATGGAATGCAGGACTGTTCCGTCCGGCGTATGTAGCCGACGTCGCACCTGATTTCCTGCCTTTCCATTGCGAAGGTCCAGGAATGCCTGTCGTAAAAGACGAACGGCTTCCTCCATGGGAAGAAGCCGTTGAACATCATCTTCTGTGATCTGGATCACAGCAGTTACCTACCTTGTTGTGGGGTTGGGGAGCTCAGGATCCAGCCCAAGTTCCTTAATCGCCGCGGCTGCCTTACCTGCATCAAACCAGTTCCAGCGGGAAAGCTTGGAAAGGGTAGCTGCAACAATGCTTTCTGCATCCACTTCAAAGAAGCGGCGCAGATATTCGCGGTTTTCACTACGACCAAATCCATCTGTACCCAATGTTTCCAGGCGACCTGGTAACCATGGTGACAACTGATCCACCATGATCTTCATGTAGTCACTGGAAGCAATGATGGGTCCATCATGTCCATCCAGAACAGTCTGGATATAAGGACGACGTGGAGCCTGATCGGGATGGAGACGATTCCAGCGTTCCACGTCCAGGGCATCCCGACGCAGTTCGTTGTAGCTGGTGACACTCCACACATCAGCCTGAATGCCGTACTTCTCATTCAGGATCGTCTGTGCTTTCAACGCCTCGTTCAACATCGGACCACTACCCCAGAGTTGTACGTTGGCTTTTCCGTTGGGGGCAGCCTGATACCGATAAATACCCTTGAGAATACCTTCTTCCAGGTTGGGGATATCCGGCATTGGGGGCTGAACATAGTTTTCGTTGTAGACGGTGATGTAGTAGAAGATATCCTCACCGTTTTCATACATACGGCGGATACCATCACGAATGATTACCGTCAGCTCATAAGCATAGGCAGGATCATACGTAACGCAGGTGGGCACGACATTGAAAAGAATGTGGCTGTGTCCATCCTGATGCTGCAAACCTTCACCCAGAAGTGTAGTGCGACCAGCAGTGCCACCCAGCATGAATCCCTTGCCACGAGAATCTGCAAAGGCCCAGACGTTATCGCCAACACGCTGATACCCGAACATCGAGTAATAGATGTAGAACGGGATCATCGGAACGTTATAGTTCGCATAAGCCGTTCCAGCAGCCATCATGCTGGCCAGTGAACCCATTTCCGTGATTCCCTCTTCGAGAATCTGACCGTCCTTGGCTTCCTTGTAGTACAGGAACATGTCGGAATCAACAGGCTCATACAACTGCCCCTGACTGGCATAAATACCGATCTGACGGAACAGCGATTCCATACCGAAAGTACGTGCTTCGTCTGGGACGATCGGCACGATGTACTTTGCAATCGACTTGTCCTTCAGAAGTGCCTTCAGTACACCAACAAAGGCAGCCGTCGTGGAAGCTTCACGTGTTCCGGAACCCTGAAGGGTTTCCTTGAACAACTCCTTCTCTGGAGTCTTGATGTCGATCTTCTTGGGCTGACGCACTGGCATGTAGCCACCGAGAGCTTCACGGCGCGCCCGCATGTACTTCATTTCCGGTGAATCTTCTGGCGGACGATAGAAGGAGATATTCTTCACGACGTCAGCAGGCAGGTCGATCTGGAAGCGGCGAACCACATATTCCAGTTCTTCCTCGTTCAGCTTCTTCTGCTGATGGGAAGGATTACGTCCTTCACCCGCCTCACCAAGACCATAGCCCTTGATGGTCTTGGCCAGGATGACAGTGGGCATGCCAACGGTATCATGGGCGCGCTTGTATGCCTGATACATCTTGATGGGATCGAGCCCACCACGGTTCAGGCTGGCGATTTCCTCATCGGAAAGATGAGCCACCAGCTCTGCCAGTTCCGGGTACTTTCCAAAGAACTCTTTTCGTGCATATGCTGCACCACGAGCCTTGAAGTTCTGATACTCACCATCCACGCACTCGCCCATGCGCTTGATGAGCAATCCAGCCTTGTCCTTGTCGAACAGGGAATCCCATTCAGAACCCCAGAGAACTTTCAGAACGTTCCAGCCAGAGCCACGGAAGGAGGATTCCAGTTCACGCACAATGGAACTGTTTCCACGGACCGGGCCATCCAGTCGCTGCAGATTGCAGTTGACGATAAAGATCAGGTTGTCCAGCTTTTCGCGGACGGCCAGATTGATGGCACCCAGCGTTTCAGGCTCATCCGTTTCACCGTCACCCAGGAAGGCATAGATCTTCCGCTTGGTTACGGGAATGATGCCGCGATTTTCCAGATAGCGCATGAAGCGGGCGTGATAGATCGCATTGATCGGCCCCAGCCCCATCGACACCGTGGGGAACTGCCAGAAGTCCGGCATCAGCCAGGGATGCGGATAGCTGGAAAGACCGGGATGATCACGCAGTTCATGACGGAAATTCGTCAGATGCTCTTCGCTCAGGCGGCCTTCGATGAAGGCACGGGAATAGGCTCCGGGCGAGGCATGTCCCTGGAAATAAATAAAATCGCCCGGCTGGTCACCATACCGGGCGTTAAAGAAGTGATTAAATCCTACTTCAGTGATCGTTGACAACGATGCGTAGGTCGAAATATGACCGCCAATATTGGCGTCGTACTTGTTTGCTCGTACGACCATCGCCATCGCATTCCAGCGAATGTAGTTCTGAATTCGCCGTTCCAGTTCAAGATCACCGGGATAAGCTACTTCTTCTGCAGCCGGAATCGTGTTGACATACGGGGTGGTGTGCTTTAGTGGTGCGGTAACACCTCTCGCCGCTGCCTGCGTCAGGAGTTCGTTGAGCAGGAACGTTGCACGCTGCGGACCGGATTCGCCAATCACCTCCTGGAGGGCTTCCAGCCATTCACTGGTCTCCTGGGGATTAACGTCGGCACGTACTTCAGGTTTCGTTGTGATCATCGGTAGACTATCTCGGAACATTAACAATTTAACATGCGGAGGCATCGTAAGGGGTCTTCTGCCTTAGACCTGAAGGGAGCATTCAAGGCCACTATGCGTACACCTTCCGATTCCATATCAATATGAGCAGAACTGATTCCTGATTACTCCAACAGAAAAATTTCGACTATCCCTGGAAACTGGATGAGGAAAGGTTTTCAGACACATCTTCCAACCACAGCTGACGATGGCATGGTTTTCTTTCCATATAGACTAAATATCTCTTCCTCACACCGTCGAGAAGAATAAAAACAGGCGAAAAACACCGTTGACTCCCCTGCCCTTTTCATGAAATAGTTCCCCCCATGGATCGCCGTTCATTCTTCCAGGTCGCCTCAGCAGGAGCCTTTACTGCCGAGAGACATTTCGCTGCAATGCCTGCTGCTGCGCAGTCTCCTGCCGCTACCTCTACTGATGGAAAACTTCCTCGGGATCTACGTAAGGGAAAGATGAAGCTCGGCACCCAGCATGGTTTTGCCTCCACCCCGGATGGACTCAAAGTTAGTGCAGCACTGGGCCTGACTCATATTTGCGGAGTTCTCCCTTCCCGGAAATACGACGCGAAATGGTCTGTAGACTCTCTGTCTGCCATTCGGGAGGGTGTGGAAAAAGCAGGTTTGACGCTGGAGATGCTTCCCCTTCCACTCAGTTCTGCATACATCACACGAGCCGAGTATCCCGAGATCATGCTGGGCACCCCGGAACGGGACAGAGCCATCGACGATATCAACAACATCATCCGCAATATCGGCAGGGCCGGGATTCCCTCTGCGAAGTACAACATGTCGATCCTAGGTGTGGTGCGGACTCCTTCGCTAAAAGGAAGAGGCGGAGCCACACTATCTACCTTCCAGTACCACAAGGGAGTGCAGGACCCTCCCCTGACTGAAGCCGGTCATGTGCCCCAGGAAGTCTACTGGGAAAGGATCGAGTATTTCCTGAAGCGGGTAGTTCCGGTGGCTACCGAATCCAAAGTGCGGATCGCATGTCATCCACAAGATCCAATGATGCCGAAGGACAAAGGATGGCGCGGTGTCCACACAGTCCTGGATGGAGAGGGCTTCAAGAAGTTCATTGAGATGTCTCCCAGTCCGTATCACGGACTGAACTTCTGCCAGGGAACAGTATGCGAGGGACTGGAAGATCCGGCAAACCAGATCTATCACTACATTGAGTATTTCGGAAAGCGGAAGAAGCTCTTCAATCTGCACTTCCGCAACATCAATGGGAAGTTTCTCGACTTCACAGAAACATTTCCCGATGACGGTGTTGTGGACTTCCTCAAATGCATGAAAGCTTATAAAGCGGTCGGCTATGACGGCATGGTGATGCCGGATCATGTCCCGAAAATCGAAGGTGATCCCGGTGGATTGCAGGCATTTGCATTTGCCTTTGGCTACTTCAAGGCACTCATGCAGATAGTGGATGCCTGATCAGAGTTTTTCAAAACATGAAAAGGAGGGTGGACTGAAAGGTCCACCCTCCTTTTTGTAATTTAAGCAGAGTCTGACCGTTAATCCTTTTTCAAGTGTGGAGGCGGTGGAGGTGACGGAAAGGGTGCTCGCTCCGCTTCCACGATCTTATAGTCTGAAGGAACTTCAAAAAGATGGTTGGGCTGCTCCACACGCTGAATATTTGTTGTTCTCGAAGTAGTATCCCCAAACCGTGGATCTGTACGCTTCATCAACACCTGTATCCCTAGTTCCTCAGAGAACCAGTTTTCCGTTACAGAAATAATTGGCTTCTCATTTCCGATCTGTCCTTCAGGAATCGTGAAACTGTACTTAACTCCTTTTGCATTCACTCCTTCAATCACCTGAGTACCCAAATCCTCTTTATCCGCCCCATTCCCGTGAAATTGAGTGACAAGCGGAGCAGTCATTCCAGCAGTTGCCGAAAGAGAGGTGGGTCTCCAGGCTCGTACTGAGGTTGTGGAGGCAGTTGCAGTTGCTGATTCAGGCGTAACTTTCACAAACTGACGGCTGAATTTCGGCAAAGGAATTTTCGTGGCGGTCTTTTCTTTTTCATCCAAAATGTAATGTACTTCCGCCATCGGATCTTCAATGGAAATCACCTTATGCTCTTCAGCACCAGTTCCGGAAATATTTTCACTTCGGACACGGCCATCACTATCTCTGTACGTCACCAGCTTCAAGCGAGAGGTGATTTTATTGCCGTCACCTAAAATCTGCAATGATTCTGTAATCGTTTCGGCCGAGTATGGAGCATTCTTCATCGCTCGATTGAAAGGTCCACCTGTCATGCCGAATGCAACAGAGGAAGCAACACCTGGTATGACGGGAGTTGCCGGAACAGCATTGACAATGGTAATGTCGCCACTCCTCATCACGGTGACAGCGTGTTTATCGAAAGGCGGTGGTGGTGGCTCTTGCGCGGAAACAATCGTCCCGAGTGCAACTCCGCCTGTAATGATTATTTTCTTCATGATTTTCACTCCCTGCTATTGAATAGGCTGTACAAAGCGAATGGCGCGAGCCATTCCGTTTTCCCCAATTAAAAGATCTGCATTCACCCGTGTTTCCTCCACCCCATACTGCACGGGAATACCAAAAGAGGCCATAGCTGCCCGGGGTACCTGCACACGGATCAGATATCCATCCATCTCTTCTGCAAGGACACTCGCATCCAGTGCGTAGAAGCGCGTCCGAATTTCGCTATGAACAGCGGTATCGCGAATATCACGTTGTGACGAACCGCTGATTGAAGTTCCCCTGCCAGCATTACTGCGCCTAGGGATCCCAGAAGATTCGGGTTGCATTGGTAATAAATCTGAGGCCAGCCCTTCCCCTTCCGGTAAAATTTCAACTTTCTCGATTGCAGTGTGAACATTTGTTTCCGGTTGCACTGGAGTCAATCGGGACAGCTGCCACAATCCTCCAACGACAATCACAACCGATGCCGCCATTGCTGCAATGGAAATCCAGCGTCTGCGTCTCTGGGCCTGATACACACGAACCAGGTTCTTTTCCAGCGCGGGGGAAACCTGCTCATTTCGAGCTTCCCGTCCGGCTTCCCTGAGAAGGTCCTCGATATTCATATCCAGCTTCCTGCCATTTTCACTTTCAGTTTCTCTGCCAGCATCTGTCGTCCACGGCTCACACGCGAACGAATGGTTCCCACTGCACATCCCTGGATGTGTGCAGCCATTTCATACGTCATCTCTTCCATGTCACAAAGAACAACAGCTTCACGATAGAGAGACGGCAGAGCCAAAACAGCCTTTCGCACAGCAAGAATCTGCTGGTTTCTGGCCACATCTGCAAAGATGTCCTGATGATCAGGCACCTCTCTGATCTCTTCATCCAGTCCATATTGCTGATCGATCCGCCGCAACACCTGATTTCGCGCGATTCCGAACAGATAGGAACGGACTGCTCCACGCTCAACTACCCATGCATCTGGTTTCCGGATCAGAACCAGAAAGGTCTCCTGAACAACTTCCTCGGCGAGATAACGGGAACCCGTCATGTGCCATGAAAATCGAAACAGATCCGCGTGGTGACGCTGATAGAGTTCACGAAAACCCTCTTCATCACCGGATCGCATCGATTCAATCAGTTGCTCATCCGTTTTCAAACTATATTTCCTGTTTCACACGAGAATGGTTCCAATTTATTTCCAAAACAAGCCTCCCATTCGTGATACAGATAGAAAACGCATGTCTGAGACCACACACCGCCGCATCTGGCAAACCACCCAATGGGGTGTATGGATGCTGGCCTTATCCGTCTTCCTGAACTACGTTGATCGCGGCGCACTGGCGATTGCCATGCCGCAGATGCAGGGTGAACTGAGTCTTGACCAGAATCAACTGGGGCTGATGGCTTCCCTGTTTTTCTGGACTTACTCCCTGATGCAGATTCCTTCGGGATGGCTGGTGGAACGCTTCGATGTGAAATGGGTTCTGGCAATCGGATTTGCAGTCTGGTCCCTTGCCACTGGATTGACGGGAATCTCCTCCTCTTTTATGTCGCTGCTGGTTTTGCGACTGATTCTGGGGATCGGAGAGAGTGTGGCATATCCTGCCTATTCCAAAATCATCGCTACCCGATTCCCTCCGGAAAGCCGTGGATTCCCCAATGCACTGATTGATGCCTTCTCAAAGTTTGGGCCTGCTCTCAGTACGCTGGTTGGCGGACTTGTAGTGGCCCAGTTCGGATGGCGCCCCTTTTTCCTCTTTATGGGAATCGGCGGACTTATCTGGCTGGTCCCCTGGTTGATGTGGAAATCTAAAGAGCCTGTTACCGAAAATGGCACTGAAAAAAAAGCATCATTCATCGTAGGGTTTGGAGAAATCCTGAAGCGCAAAGAATGTTGGGGAACCATGTTCGGACTCTTCAGCCTGAACTACTCCTGGTATTTTCTGATCTTCTGGTTCCCTTCGTATCTGGTGATGGAACGTGGATTCTCACAGGAAAAGATGGCGGTGATGGGTTCCATTCCGTTCTGGCTACTAGGCGCATCCAGTATGTTCAATGGCTGGTGGTCAGATCGTCTGGTGAAAAATGGCAGTTCTGCAACATGGGTTCGCAAGGGTTTCATGAGTGGTGGCCTTCTGGGTGTAGCAGCGCTTCTTCTGTTTGCTGGAGTACCTGATCCCAATATGGCGCTGATTGCAGTAACACTCGCAGGTGTTTCCATGGGATTCTCTTCCTCCAACAACTGGGCAATCACACAGATTCTGGCTGGGGAACCTGCAGCAGGAAAGTGGACTGGCATTCAGAACGCATTCGGCAATCTGGGAGGAGTAGTGAGCCCTTGGCTGACAGGTTACATCGTCAAGGAAACCGGATCGTTCTACCTGGCATTTCTCTCGACATCGGTAGTGCTGGTGGTAGGATCACTGCTCTATTTCTTGCTGATCCCCCGTGTTGAGCCACTGGTCTGGAAGAATCCTGCAGAAGATCCGTTACAGATCCCAAAAGCAGGTTAATGCGATCCATTCCATGAAAGTGTTCATCTATTTTGTGGGAAAGCCGAAGGACGCTCACCTCAATCAGTCAGCCGAGGAGTTTGTCAAAAGGATTTCCCGCTTCTGCCCTTGTGTGATGAGAGAGATCAATCCCGCCCGGTTTGATCCCTTTGAAAAACATCCCAGTGGAAGAAAAATCTGCCTGGACCCCGCTGGACGCCAGATGGATTCCTGGAAGTTCTCTGAAATCTTTTCTGAAGCTGAACAGGTGGGTAGAGATCTTATTTTCGTTGTCGGTGGGCATGACGGGCTGGAACCACAGTGGAAGCGGAATGCCGATCTTTTGCTCTCTCTTTCTCCGATGACCTTTCCTCACGAGATGGCACGGGCGATGATCGCAGAACAAATTTATCGGGCCTACACGATCCTCCGAAACCATCCTTACCCGAGGTGAGACTGCAAATGCCTCTCTTGCGTGCGAAACTAGATGGAATAGCTAAATGAGTTGGTGGAAACGGGAAAAGCAGCCGATTAAACCTTCAAGCGATCAGGATCGTACTGTTCGCACAGAAGGGTTGTGGGTGAAGTGTGAAGGTTGTCGACAAGTCAGCTTCAAAAGCGACATCGAAAAGAATCTGTACGTCTGCCCCAAATGTGATTTTCACTTCAGAATCGATGCTCGCCAACGCGTTGGAATCATCTTTGATGGTCCGGTTGAACATTTTGACCAGACACTCACATCCACTGATCCTCTGAAATTTATCGATTCCAAACCATACACGGAGCGACTGGCCGCCATGCAGAAAGCAACCCAGCTTCAGGATGCCATCGTCAGTGTTCGTGGCCGTATCGGAAAACATACCGTCAATGCTGCCGTGATGGAACTGAAATTCATTGGTGGAAGCATGGGCAGCGTTGTGGGTGAAGTGATTACACGCGCAGTGGAAAGATCCATCGCAGACCGCCATCCGCTGATTATTGTTTCCGCATCTGGTGGAGCCCGCATGCAGGAAGGTGCAATCAGCCTGATGCAACTGGGTAAAATTTCAGCAGCCTTGATGAAGCTGGATGAGGCACGTGTCCCCTATATCAGCCTTCTGACTGACCCAACCACTGGTGGAGTTACTGCAAGTTTCGCCATGCTGGGAGATCTCAACATTGGGGAACCCGGTGCACTGATCGGCTTTGCTGGTCCTCGTGTCATTGAGCAGACCATTCGGCAAAAGCTGCCAGAGGGATTCCAGCGCAGCGAGTTCCTGCTGAAACACGGATTTCTGGACGCAGTTGTTCCGCGCCCTGAACTGAAACCATATCTCGAACACGCATTCGACTTCTTTGTCGGCTGACATGCGGATTCTTTTTCTTCTTTGTGTTTGCACTTTTTCCTTTGCCGCTGATTTTGACCTCCTGATCCGGAATGTCCGTATCATTGATGGCTCAGGCAACCCCTGGTACATCGCTGACATAGGAATCAAGGACCAGAAAATTGAATCCATTGGGCGTCTGGCTTCCAAAAGTGCAGACCGCATCATTCCGGGTGAAGGCCGAGTACTCACTCCAGGATTTATCGATGTCCACACTCACATTGAAGGCACTGTTCAGAAAGTTCCCCGTGGAGATAACTATCTTCTGGATGGAGTCACCACAGTGGTCTCAGGAAACTGTGGCGGATCTGTCCTGAATCTTGCTTCCTGGTTTCGTCAACTGGATAGAGCGGGACTCGGACTCAATGTGGCATCCCTGATCGGCCATAACACTGTCCGCCGGGAAGTGATGGGAACTTCCTTCGGGAAAGCCGCTGATCCGGATTTGGTCAAAATGCAGGCACTGGTCGAAAAAGGGATGAAGGATGGGGCCGTCGGCTTTTCTACCGGGCTCATTTATATCCCTGGCACGTATTCGGACACTCGTGAAGTAGTGGCTCTTTCCCAGGCAGCAGGAAAGTTCGGCGGAGTCTATGCCAGCCATATGCGGGACGAAGGTGAGTTTGTTCTGCAGGCTATCGAAGAGGCAGTGCGGGCTGGACGGGCAGGAAATCTACGGATTCAGCTCTCCCATTTCAAGATCGATAACCGGAAGCTGTGGGGATTCTCCGAGAAGTCCTTAGCATTGGTTGAGAAATTCCGGAACGAAGGTGTGGATGTGGTGATTGATCAGTATCCCTACGATCGTTCTTCCACAAACCTGGGTGTCACGCTGCCCAGCTGGGCTCTGGCAGACGGTGACGAGAAGATCCGCGAACGGCTGACTCAGCCGGAAACCCGGGCAAAGATCAAGACAGAGATGTTAAAGATGCTGGAGAGCCGGGGCATTCCGGATTACTCTTATGCCACTGTCGCCGGATTTGCGCCAAACCGCTCCTATGACGGAAAAACCATCCCAGACATTAATCAGCTGAAGGGCCGCAGCAAAAGTGTTTCGAATGAAATTGACACCATCTTCGATCTGATGGTCGAAGGCGGAGCCCAGATGGTGTATCACACCATGGGCGATTCCGATGTTGACAGAATTATGAAGTATCCGAACACGGCTATCGCCAGTGACGGCGGGATCCGTGTATTTGGCGAAGGGATGCCGCATCCCAGAAGTTACGGGACTAATGCCAGGGTTCTTGCAGAGTATGTGCGGAACAGGAAGCTGCTAACTCTGGAAGATGCAGTGCGGCGCATGACTTCCCTTCCCGCCCGTACTTTCAATTTCCGGGATCGCGGATTGATCCGTGAAGGCATGGCTGCTGACCTCCTGATCTTTGATCCGGAAAAAGTGCAGGACAAGGCAACATACGAAAAGCCGCATCAGTACACCGAAGGAATTGATTTCGTGCTCGTCAACGGCACAGTCATGGTGGACAACGGCAAACTTACAAATGGTCGCGGCGGTAAAGTGCTGCGGCATCAGGCGGAATAGTGATCAGTTTTTCTCGCGCGGGCAAGCGCTTTAGCCACAAACTTCTCTTTGGTGATGTCGACTGGATGATTACCCCTACTGACCGAGTAGGTCTTGTGGGTGCAAATGGAACCGGCAAATCGACATTACTGAAAGTGCTGGCCGGAATCGAAACATTGGATGATGGGGATTTTGCAGTCGCCAAGGGTTTGCGGACCGGCTACCTTCCCCAGGACGGCCTGAAGATGAGCGGCCGCACTGTATTCGATGAATGCCTGAGCGTCTTCTCCAATCTGCATGACATGGAACGAGAGATGGAAACCCTCACGGCCCAGCTCTCTGATCTGGCTCCTGACAGCGAAGCCTATATGGAAGCAGCAGAGCGGCTCCATCAGCTGGACTCACAGTTTCGCAATCACGACGGCTACACGATGGAAGCACAGGTGGGGTCTGTCCTCACCGGTCTGGGTTTTCCTAAAGAGGACTGGTCACGCCGGACGGAAGAGTTTTCCGGGGGCTGGCAGATGCGTATCGCTCTTGGAAAACTGCTCATCGAGAAACCCGATATCCTGTTGCTCGACGAGCCAACCAACCATCTCGATCTGGAAGCGCGTAACTGGCTGGAAGATTATCTGAAGAGCTATCCCGGCGCTTTTGTTCTCATTTCTCACGACCGTTACTTTCTGGATGTAACGATCAACCGCATTGCAGAGATCTGGAACAAGAAGATCACCATCTATAAAGCGAACTATTCGAAGTTTCTGGAGCAGAAGCAGGAACGTCTGGAGTTAATGAAGGCCGCTCAGCGGAATCAACAGGAACGAATCGAACAGCTGGAAGCGTTTATCAACCGATTCCGGGCACAGGCCACCAAAGCCAAACAGGTCCAGAGCCGCATCAAAGAGCTGGAAAAGATCGAGCGGATCGAACTGCCGCCTGAAGAGAAAACAATTCACTTCACCTTTCCTCAGCCAAAAGCCAGCGGACGCATCGTGGCGGAGTTCACCAATGTTGCCAAGCGTTATGATGCCAAGCTGGTTTTCTCAAATGTCCGGTTTTCCATTGAGCGCGGCGACAGAATCGCGCTGGTGGGACATAACGGAGCTGGTAAATCCACGCTAATCAAGCTGCTTTCAGGAGCAGAGCCTCTCAGCGAAGGGGAGTACAAGATCGGACATAACGTAGAGGTCGATTACTTCGCCCAGGATCAGTACAAGACCCTGAATCCTGAAGTTTCTGTATACGATGATTTGCGGGATCTCGCCCCTCGTCGGACAGAAACAGAACTGCGTAACATTCTGGGAAGTTTTCTCTTCTCTGATGAAGATGTCTACAAGAAGATTGGTGTCCTCTCCGGTGGAGAACGCAACCGCTATGCGCTGGCGCGCATGTTGCTGCAGCCGTCAAACTTTCTTCTGCTGGACGAACCCACCAACCACCTCGATATGCGGGCAAAAGATGTCCTGCTGGAAGCGCTGGAGAAGTTCACCGGAACAGTAGTATTTGTCTCCCACGATCGTTACTTCATCGATAAGCTGGCCACTCGCGTTCTTGAAGTAGGCGAGGGAAAAGTGGTGGATTATCCAGGAAACTATGAAGAATTTCTCTGGAAAAAGCAGCAGATGCTGCAGCCTGTTGCCACACCCCAGGTCATCCAGCAGACTGTGGCTGCACCTGTGGCGGAGACATCCACCCCTTCAAAACGAATCAACCCCATCATGCTGGGGAAGCTGAAAGATCATGTAGCAGAGTTGGAAAATCGTGTCATTCGTCTCGAAGAAGAGTGTTCGTCCATCCTCGACAAACTCTCATCCGGTGGCAATGATGCAGCGACTCTGGCACGGGAACTGGGGGAGAAGCGGGAACTGCTGGCTCAGGCAGAGAAGGCATGGGAAACGGCAGCCGAAGAGCTGGAGCTAGCTCAGTAAAACAACCCTTTTTATTGAAACAGAGCTGACTTTCGTCGGGTGATACGATACACCGACGCAGGAGGAAGGTTCATCAATGTTCTGCCGATGCAGGTTGCTTTCAGCCCATACCGCTCCAGCATTCTCTGCGGAAAAGGACATCGCGGTCCATAGGTGAACTGATAAAGTGCCCCATCCTGCCTCAGATAGCTGAAAGAACCTGTCAGCACGCCGGCCACTCGCGCCATAGGCATGCTCAACAAAGGCAGACCACTCACAACAGCACCAACGGAAGGAGACTCAAACAGTCTCTCTTGTCTCATCCTTGAAGCATCCATTCCCACCACCCTGACTCCGGGAAAGCGGAGTTGTAGCAGGTGTACAAAATCCTGACGGTACTCAATCAGAGTGAGGTGTTGCGGTTGGACACCGTGCGCCATCAAGGCTCGGGTAAACACACCCGTTCCCGGTCCCAGCTCAATAACAGGTCCTGAAGACGCAGAAATCTCACTAGCCATGATTTCAGCAAGAGCTGAACCGGATGGAGTGACTGCGCCAAGAGATGCTGGATTTGTGGTCCAGGCGGAGAAGAATGAGAGGACATCCGGAATAAAAGACACAGGATTATATTATTGATCGATTGAGGATACTGCAGGAATGCAGATAGATCTTGTTCATGGATAAATTTAATAGACGATGATCTTCACGTCGTAGTTCGCTTTTATTTGATCGACGATTGCAGGACCATCAACGGAAACCGTCTTTGTAATGGAATCTGCATCGATTCCTTTTTCTGCAATCACCGTCACTGTTCTTGAGTCTTTGAGTGCCCGTCCCGTCCGTGGATTAAAAATATGAGAATACCGCACGCCATCCACTTCCAGGAACTGAAACTCGTCACCGGATGTCGAGACTGCCTGATTCGCAATGGTCAGAATTTCTCTCGGCGTTTTCACGCGCCATCCTGGACGATCGGGAGGAGCATCCCCCGCCACAATATCTCCGCTGACTGCAATCAGTGCCTGATGGATTCCGATCTTGCGCAGAGACTTCAACGCTTCGTCTCCTGCATAACCCTTTCCAATACCCCCGGCATCCAGCTGCATCTCAGGAACAGCGCAGGAAGCCACCCCATCATTCAGTGTAAGCTTGCGATATCCGGAACGCTGCAAGGCCTGTTGAATCTCTTCATCGGAAGGAAGACGTTTTTCCTTGCGTGATTTTCTCCACAGTCGGCTTAACGGGCCCACTGTCATGTCAAAAGCGCCATGAGAGACTTCAGACAGCTTCTGGCCTGCCTCGACAACTGTCCTGAGTTCCGGACTCATGGGTCCGTTCAGTTGACAGATGCGCGAAAGTTCACTATCAGGGTTGTAATCGGTGAGAATCTGGTCGATCTGCGCGATTCTTCGGAAGGCAGCAAAGAAAGCCTGTGTGGCCTGTTGAGGAGAATCTGCATAGAGGGTAATCGTAATCACCGTCCCCATATGCGGTTGGGAATCCTGGTACCGTTCAGCAGCATGTGCGAACGATACCAGGAGAAAAAATCCAAAAAGAAGCCTAATACTCTTCTTCTTCAACTCCGCTGTTCCAGTACTTGAACATCTGTTCTGCGGTGGGAACCTTCAGGGGCCGAACCAGTCTCATGCCCAGTCCCTGAGCATCAGTGTGATACCAGATACTCTTTGGCAACTGTGGATCCTGCTGTTTCCATTCCGGATCGGAAGCGGTACGTGCACCACAGCGTAACTTGTTGACGCCATCCATCCAGGAACCTCCACGGGCAACCTGAGGATATGGCTTGGTGGATACATTCAAAGGATTATCCGTTCCCAGACCGACGTATCCCTTTTCGTCATACTGATCGAGGGTCCATTCCATGACATTTCCATGCATGTCATGCAGTCCCCATGGATTCGGCTTCTTCTTGCCGACCTGCTGATATTTCTCAGGTGAATTGGCGGAAGACCAGGCATATTCATCCAGCTTTGAGACATCATCCCCGAATGAAAAAGCAGTGGTCGTTCCAGCACGGCAGGCATACTCCCATTCAGCTTCTGTCGGAAGACGATAGAAATGGCCTGTCTTTGCACTCACCCATTCTGCATATTTGTTCGCTGCATGCTGGGTCATGCTGATGGCAGGATATCCGTTAATTCCCATACCGAAGCTCATTTCGACATAAGGACTGGTGGGACGACTGATTGCATCCACAACTTCATCCTTATTCTGAGCTTCTTTCGTCATGGTTTTGAACATGAAGAAACGGTACTCATCCCAGGTCACTTCATGCTTGCCCATCCAGAACGGCTCGATTTTTACTTTGCGCTGCGGACCTTCATCCGGCTTACGTCCGCTTTCAGAATCTGGAGTTCCCATCGTGAACTCACCGCCCGGAATCGGAAGCATTTCAAAACTGACATCCGAATCAGGAAGGGTATCTTTGTAAACCTTCATCTCAGAAGCTGACTTCTCAGGAGAGTTCTTGACAATCCTCTCGTGCAGCTTCTTGACGGTCTCCTCTTCCACCTGAGCGAAGAGGAGGCCATTCAATACGAACAATGAAACGATCAGCCGCATATTAGATGAATTTTGTAATTCCGGGCTGAGCAATGGGTGCAATGGGCATGCTCATCCCCAGATCCAGCTTTTCAGGGAATAGGCGTTCCTGCGAGTTCATTGCCTGGTCCCAAGTGATAGTCTGTCCGGTATAAGCAGCCATGCGGCCCATGATTCCCAGCAGAGTGCTGGTTGCCTGGCGCTCTCCGTCATTGATGTACTTGCCACTTCGGATGGAAGCAAACAGAGCGTCATGCTCTGCCTGATACATATCGACTTTGCGGCCTTCAAACTGCCAGCTTTCCTGCCCCTCGATACGTGGGATCGGACCCCGTCCGATAGTGCAGACACCCTTGGTCCCCATGATGTAGTCCGCATTTTCGTTGTAGCAACCCAGAATCTGACGGTTCGAAACAAAAGCGCGAACATTATTGGGGTAAAGATAATTCAGCGAGAAATGATCGAAGATATTTCCTGTATTATTCGGGATCTGACGTCCACCTGTGGCGACACAACTGACGGGAGGCTGGTCATTGAATGCCCAGGCTACTTTATCAACAGTGTGAATTGCCTGCTCAACAATACTGTCGCCAGCCAGCCAGACAAAGTTATACCAGTTCCGGATCTGCCATTCCGCGTCTGACATGCCTGCTGGACGCTGGCTCTCCGGAGGCATCGGCTTTACGGGACTGGTGTAGTAAGTACCGTAATAGGCAACAATGTCACCGATTTTGCCACCTTTGATCTGGTCGAAGGTTTCCTTGATGTAGTTGCTGTAGCGCCAGCAGAATCCGGAAACCAGAGATATGTTCTTTTCTTTTGCCAGCTTTGCTGTTTCCAGGACATCCCGTACACCGGGAGCATCCACAGCCACTGGCTTTTCACAGAAAACATGCTTCCCTGCATTCACTGCGGCTCTGAGATGAGCCGGACGAAATCCGGGAGGTGTTGCAAGAAGGACAACATCCACACCGCTGTCAATCAGCTTCTGGTAGGAATCCAGACCAGTAAACATATTGGCGGTTTCCACTTTCACCTTGGGACCCACAACCTTCTTCAGGGTCTCCAGAGAAGAATTGATCCGTTCCAGATCCAGATCAGCCATGGCGGTAAGTTCAGCATAGTCGTCAGCTTTCAGGGCCTGAGCAGCTGCTCCAGTCCCGCGGCCACCACAGCCAACCAGACCAACCTTGATCGCCTTCGCAGTGGACTGTGCCTTCAAAAGGGCCGGGGCACCGGCCAGAAACGCGCCTGTTTTGATAACGTCGCGCCGGGAAGCTGTGTGCAACAAGTCTGACATATTGTGATTTCTGTATTGTCCCGCAAAAAAGGAACAATGTGTATTCTCTTTCCGTACTGATCAGTAGCGATGATTGGACTTCTTTTATGGCTGATCCTGCTTGTACTTTGCGCACCACTTGCATTTCTGGTGCTGATTCTTTATCCGATTATCTGGCTTGTTCTTCTCCCTTTTCAGTTACTTGGACTGGCGGTGAGTGGGGTGTTCGCGTTTCTTTGGGCGATTGTCCTGTTGCCAGTGAAACTGGTCCAGCGGATCTAGAATGAGAGCCGGGCGGGAATGATTAATTTTGCCTCACATCCCTGGCGATCCAGCCGGTTGGTCAGGGTGAGTACTCCACCGTGTGCTTCTGCAATCTGACGGCTTAGAACCAGACCGATACCACTTCCTCCGGGTTTGGTGGTAAAAAATGGCACAAAAAGATTGGCTGTGCTGGCCAGACCCGGCCCTTCATCCAGCACACTGATTTCCACCTGGGATACATTCCAATCCCACGAAATGATCACTTCGCCATGTGTTTCCATAGCGGCATCCACCGCATTTCGCAATAGATTGATCAGCAGCTGTTCCAGTTGTTCCCGGTCCGCATGCAAAAGGATATCCGGCCCTGGAATCACCTGGATCTTCTGTCTGGTTTCCAGCTGCACTATATGTGTCAGCAGTGGTCCCAATGAAACATCTCTTTTGTTTGGTTGCGGTAATCGGGCAAGCCGCGCATAAGATGCCATGAACCGGCTCAGATTTTCCGAACGGGTGGTGATGATTTCCAGCCCTCGCTGGGTATCCGTCTGCCAGTCTTCCGGTAATGGATTTTGTTTCAGAATCCGTTCGAGGCTTCCGGAAATCGACTTGATCGGAGTCAATGAATTATTCAGTTCATGTCCCAGAACACGAACAATCCGCTGCCATGCCTGCAACTCCTCTTCACGCAATACACGGGTGACGTCCGTCAGTACCAACAGTTCAAGAGGAAGTCCCTCTTCGCGAAAGTGACCCCGGCTGATTCGCCATCGCCCTACTCCACCGGGGAAGGAACGCTGTACTGTTGAGAGATTTCCATTCAGGATGTCACCCAGATCCAGTTGCTCTGCTGTCTGATCCAGAAGCTCTTCGGATAACTGACCCAGCAGTCGCTCCCCGGCCCTGTTGACCAGCCGTAACCGTTGTTTCTCATCGAAGGTAAATACAGCCACATCGATCTCTTCCATCACCTTCCGCAGGAGAGTTGCTGCTTCCAGTGCTCCCAGTCGCTGGGTTCTTAAGGTTTCTCCGATGGCATTTACCTGCTGAAGCGCTTCTCCCAGAGCCTCCTCATTTTCTGCCTGACGTGCACGTATAGAGTAATCCCCTTCACGCATGGCTTCCAACAGATTGGCGAGAGTCCGCAGCGGTTGTGCCACATTCTCCCGAATCACAGAGGCGGTCCCCAGCCAGAATCCCACGATCAGTACTGTGAATGTCCACTGGATTCGAGGTGTATAGTCTCCGATCCACCACAGAATGCCCAGAGCAACAGCCACCGCCGGAAGTCCTCCCAGCAGGGAAGTCAGCTGTATGCGTCGCTCATGAGAGAAGGCCACTGGTAATCGATGGTTAATTATATAGGGGCTAATTATCCAGGCAGGCTACAAACCATACCGCTGCAGGCGACGATAGAGCGCACTGCGGGATAGCCCAAGCGTAGCAGCCGCATGGCTGACATTTCCGTTATGCCGCGCAAGAGCCTTCCGGATGAGGAATGCTTCCACTTCCTCCAGACTCATATCCTCCAGCCGTGCGGAATTTTCACGCCCCGTCCGCAGAGCCAGATCATGCGATTGGATTCTGTCCCCCTGAGACATCAGGACGGCTCGTTCAATGACATGATTGAGTTCACGGACATTCCCTTGCCAGGGATTTTCCAGCAAACCCTGCAGTGCGGAATTTTCAAATCCAATCAGAGGTTTTCGATATCTCACGGCATGACGCTGTAGAAAATGAGAAGCCAGTAATGGAATATCCTCCCGCCGTTCCCGCAATGGAGGCAGGTGGATCTCAATTGTGTTCAAGCGGAAGAGAAGATCTTCCCGAAACTTTCCATCCCTGACCTCTTGCCGGATATTGGCATTGGTGGCAGAGATGATCCGAACATCTACTTTCCGGGTCCGGGAAGATCCCACCCGTTCCATTTCACCAATCTCAAGCACTCGTAGAAGTTTTGACTGTAAGTTAATCGGGACATTCGCAATTTCATCCAGAAAAAGAGTTCCGCCATCGGCAAGCTCAAACCGTCCCACACGGTCAGTCTTGGCATCGGTAAAGGAACCTTTGACATGGCCGAAGAGCTCACTTTCAAAAATTCCTTCAGAAAGTCCGCCAGCATTCACTGTGATGAGAGGATTAGACGATCGCTCAGAGATTGCATATAGGGAACGCGCGACCACTTCTTTTCCTGTTCCAGGTTCTCCGGTAATCAGGATGTTGGCATCTGAGGGTCCGACACGGGCAATCAGATCGAGGACAGGCTGCATCACGGCTGAACGTGCAATCAGGATCGGCCCATCTCCTGTGCGCAGCAGACGATTCTCAGCTTCCAGCCTCTGTCCGTACTTGAGAGCCTCTCCAAGTTCCAGCTGAGTTTTTACAATGGTGCTGAGCCGGGCGTTATCCCATGGCTTGGAGATGAAATCCCTTGCTCCACGGCGCATGGCTTCTACTGCCAGTTCCACGCTCCCCCAGGCAGTCATCACGATGACAGGCACCGTCGGATCGATTGCCTGCATCTGGCTCAGCAAATCCAGCCCTTCTGTGCCGGAAGTGGTATCTCGCGTGTAGTTCAGATCGATGAGGGCAAGATCATATTCTCGTGACTCCAGCGCCGTCAGGATGGCTGCCGGGGATGTTACCGAATCGATTGCGTAGCCTTCCGATTTGAGAAGAAAACGCAGCGCCTCAATCACATCTGGCTGATCGTCAGCCAGCAGTAGTCGTGGAGCTTGTCGCGTTTGTCTCATTTGTAATCCAGCCGTCGGCAATCTCGATGACACGATTCCCGTATCCGGCATTCACTTCGGAGTGGGTCACCTGGATGATGGTTGTTCCCTGATCATTCAGCTTGCGGAACATCTCCATAATCTCTTTCCCTTGCGAGGAATGGAGATTCCCGGTTGGTTCATCAGCCAGAAGCACCTTTGGTCCCGCAATCATGGCGCGGGCAACTGCGACCAATTGCTGTTGTCCACCCGAAAGCTGGTTGGGGAACAGATCTTTCTTTCCCACCATCTGGAAGCGATCCAGCATATCCGCCACAATGGATTCCCGCTCTGCACGGCGAATGTTGCGATAACTCAGCGGGATTTCCAGATTCTCATATACTGTCAGGTTATCCAGCAGGTGATAGCTCTGGAAGACAAACCCAAAGTATTGCTTATAGAGTTCCTGCCGCTCTTTTTTCCCCAGTCTGTGTACTGGAAAATCCAGAAAGTTATATTCTCCTGTCCAGGCTGAATCATACATGCCGATCAGGTGCAGCAAGGTGGACTTCCCTGCTCCGGATGGTCCCATGATGGAGATGAACTCTCCCTCACGAATATCCAGATTCACCCTGCGCAGGACAAAAGTTCGGGTGGGCCCGTGCTGATAGGACTTTTCAATATTTCGAAGTTGGATCATCAGGTGTGTTTCCGGTCAGCGGATAACCAGTCTGTCAATCCGAATGCCCGGATCGAATGACTGAAGCTCTCCCCAGTAAAGCTCCGCAGCTGAATGAATATGCGGCATGATGCCAGCAAGAAGAATCACCAGAATGACCAGAGGAATTACCTCGGGGTGATGCTTCAGGAACTGGATCACTGCATGACCTCCTGCTTCTCTTCTACCACCCGTCCGTCAAACAAGTGGATGGTACGGTCGGCATAGGCAGCATAACGGGGATCATGGGTCACAATGCAGATGGTTGCACCGCCACTGTGCAGTTCCCGTAAAAGATCCATGACAGCTTCTCCATTTCCCGAGTCCAGATTTCCAGTCGGCTCATCGGCAAGAAGGATAGACGGCTCACCTGCCAGAGCACGGGCAACCGCCACACGTTGCTGCTGTCCGCCAGAGAGTTGTGAAGGATAATGCTTCACCCTGTGTGACATCCCCACGCGCTCCAGAGAATCATGCACGCGCTTTTTCCGCTCTGACGCACTCATCCCCCGATAGGTCAGTGGCAATTCGACATTTTCATAGACTGTCAGATCACCAATGAGATTGAATGCCTGGAAAATAAACCCGATCTCGCGGTTGCGGATGCGGGCGCGTTCACTCAGCTTCAGATTCTCCACACTCCGGTTGTTCAGGGTGTAGGTTCCGCCGGTGGGTGTATCCAGAAGGCCCAGGATGGCGAGCAGCGTGGATTTCCCACAGCCGGATGGGCCGGAGATGGATACGTATTCGCCACGCTGGATATTCAGGTGAATTCCTGCCAACGCATGAGTTTCTACCTCATCTGTCAGGAATACCTTGGTTACACCGTCAAGGGTGATCAGGTTATCACCGTTTACTTCGCTCATGAATTTCTCCCGTTCAGTTTTTTTGGATGCCGGGCTTTCAGTTCACCTGAAGCCGATTATGGGAATCCCAGACCGACATATCAGACAAAATCACCTGGTCACCAACTTTCAGACCATCCACGATCTCGATTGTGTTCACCGAACTCCTGCCCAGCTTCACCTGGACCCTGTTTGCTTCCTTCGTGACCGGGTCCAACCGGAACAGGCCGATCAGGGAGTTTGGTTGACCGAAAACCGGGCGTCCAACATAAAGTACGTCTGAAAGCCGCTCAAGTTCGATTGTTCCGTCAACACTCAGATCAGGACGGGATCCTGGAGGCAGTTCTCCGGTTAATCTGATGTCCACCGTCACCGTTCCATTGACCGATGCCGGATCAATGCGAGCCACTGTCCCCTGCACAATTCCATTACGTGTATCCACCTCTGCCGGTTGGCCTACCACCACATCTTTTGCCTGAGTTTCCGGGATTTTCAGTTCTGCTTTGAGCTTGGTGGGCTGAACAACTTTAGCCAGCACGGTCCCTACCGTGACGCGCTCTCCCACCTGAAGCGTCAGTTCCTGCAACACCCCGGCCGTACCCGCCCGAACAGTCAGCTGATCCACCTGCTTCTTCTTGAGCTCGTATGCAGCCCGCAATTTTTCGACTTCCACGCGCTGGACCTCAGTCTGGGCCCGCATCATTTCGTCATAGCTGGCCAGCCGATCCGCTTCCACCTGATTCCGGTGCTTGAGTTCCTTTGCGGCAGCTTCCGACAGCTTTACGGTGAGATCAGGAGTCAGTCCGCTCTTCAGCAGCTGCTCATCCCGTTCATAGGTCAGTTGTGCCTTAACGTAATCCGCCTGCACCTGAGCAGCCCTTGCCTGCTGCTCCAGTTTTTGTTGCTGCAAGCGAACCTTCAGATCGGACATGGATGCTTCAGCGGCCTTCACCTTCCATTCGGCATCTACCATTTCGAGAGACAGTTCAGGATTCGACAGAACAAGAAGGACCGTATCCGGAGTTACAGGAACACCGGGACGCAGTGCAACCTTCTCCACTCTTCCTTCGTTCTGGGCGGGGATGAACAGAATATCTTCCGGAACCAGAGTTCCCAGTCCCCTCACCTGGCGCAGCATCGGGCCTCGCTTCACCGTATCGATCCAGATCGTCGATCTCTCTACGTTCGGTGCGGCAGGCTTGAGCTGGTAGATTCCCCAGGTCACTCCAGCCAAGGCAATGGCAGTCAAGCCACCCCACATGACTTTCCGGATCATCTTCTGCCGGGCTACACCTTCGCGTTTCACATCCATATTGGTTTCATCCTAACGAATTGCAGGTATGGTGCCACACTTGCGGACTTTGAAATTCAACAGTTTACGAATCACCTTGCAACAAGACTGTTCGATTATGGGAATCGGGTGTTCGGGCAGGGGCAGCGGAAGTCAGGCTGCACAGCTTATCTCTGTATGGCGGCTATGATATTTTACCCGTAGTCTGATGATCCCCTGACAGGCGACATCAGCATCATTCCCGAGTGCGGAGGTGCAGTCATGGCAACGCTAGCCAGTCCGGTTGAAAACAGAGTCTCCATTCAGGCTACCCAGCTTTTAATCAATAACCAATGGGTGAACAGCAAATCAGGAAAGACATTTCCCACCCTGAATCCTGCTACCGGAGAAGAAATTATTCGTGTGGCAGAAGGAGACAGAGAAGATATCGATGCTGCCGTAGCGGCAGCCCGAGCTGCCTTCGACTATGGTCCTTGGCGTAAAATCTCCGCTTCTGATCGTGGAAAGCTTTTGAATCGTCTTGCTGACCTGATGGAAAAGCATGCCGATGAACTGGCTGAACTGGAATCTCTGGATAATGGAAAACCTGTCTCTGTCGCAAAGGCAGCCGACCTTCCTCTAGCCATCGCCTGTTACCGCTATTATGCAGGCTGGGCTGACAAAATTCAGGGAAAGACTATCCCCATTCAAGGAGATTACTTCTGCTATACCCGTCATGAGCCAGTCGGCGTAGTCGGACAGATCATTCCCTGGAACTTCCCCATCCTGATGCAGGCATGGAAACTAGGCCCGGCACTGGCCACCGGAAACACAGTGGTGATGAAACCAGCTGAACAGACTCCTCTGACAGCTTTACGGATCGGACAACTCATCGTGGAAGCCGGATTTCCTCCCGGCGTCGTCAACATCGTTCCTGGATATGGACCCACCGCCGGACAGGCAATCTCCCGTCATTTCGATGTCGATAAAGTTGCCTTCACAGGGTCAACGGAAGTCGGCCATCTCATCATGGAAGCAGCTGCCCAGACAAATCTCAAACGGATCACGCTGGAGCTGGGCGGGAAGAGCCCGAACATTGTCTTTGCTGATGCAGACATGGATCAGGCAATTGAGGGCGCTCACTTTGGTCTTTTCTTCAACCAGGGACAAGCCTGCTGTGCGGGTTCCCGATTGTTTGTGGAAGAAAAATGCTACGACGAATTTGTTGAGAAGAGTGTTGCCCGTGCAAAATCGCGTGTGGTTGGTGATCCGTTCGATGATCAGACAGAACAAGGACCACAGATCGACCAGACACAGTTTGACAAGATCATGGGATACATCGACGCTGGAAAACAGGATGGGGCTCGCCTGGCAACCGGTGGAGGCCGTGTAGGAGAGCGGGGATACTTCATCGAACCTACAGTTTTCACAGACGTCACGGATGAGATGAAGATCGCGCAGGAAGAGATCTTCGGGCCGGTCATGAGCATCATCAAGTTCAAGGATCTGGACGATGTAATTGACCGATCGAACCGCACCATGTATGGACTGGCTGCTGCCGTATGGACCCGTGACATCGGCAAGGCTCATGCCATCGCCAATAATGTTCGTGCGGGTACGGTGTGGGTCAACTGTTATGACGTATTCGACGCAGCAGCTCCGTTCGGCGGATTCAAGCAGTCCGGCATCGGTCGGGAACTGGGCGAATATGGCTTACAGCAATACACTGAAGTGAAGACCGTTACCGTCAAACTATAGTTCGACAATTCCACTCGCTGGTTTGAAAAGCGGAAGCTCATCCCTTCCGCTTTTCTGTTCTCCGCTATTTCTTCCTGAAACCGAATCTCGATAAGCTTATATTTTGATGCTCCGCACAGTTCGAGCTACACGATACGTCACTCCATTGCGTGAGGGAGGATCACTTCCCGCCATCATTGAAGCTGATGATCTGGGGCTTTACGTCCTGAAATTCCGGGGAGCCGGACAGGGTCCACTTGCCCTGGCTGCGGAATTGATTTCCGGAGAGATTGGCCGCGCACTGGGACTGAAGGTTCCGGAAATTGTCTTTACCGAAGTGGATGCCGTCCTCGGTCGAAATGAACCCGATGAAGAGATTCGCGATCTGCTCAAGGCCAGTGAGGGGTTGAATCTGGCACTGGATTATCTTCCTGGCTCCACGATGTTTGATCCTGCGGCGGGGGATACTGCCACAACAGAGATCGCATCTCAAATCGTCTGGCTGGATGCTTTCACACTGAATGTGGACCGTACCCCACGAAATGCGAATCTGCTCATCTGGCACAAGGAACTGTATCCCATCGACCATGGTGCATCGCTGTATGTCCATCACAACTGGCAAACAGCTGACCAGTCAGCACTGTCTGCATTTCCTCCGGTCAGAGACCATCTGCTGCTTCCCTGGGCATCCGCAATGAGTGAGGCCGATACAACAGCGCATCAGAAACTCGACCGGAATACATTTTCAGAAATCCTCGATCTGGTTCCCGAAGCGTGGCTGACCGTCGATCGTTCTATATATGTGGATTTTCTGACCCGACGGCTGGAAGCATCCCGGAATTTCACTGAGGAGGCAGCGAAAGCTCATGCAGCCCTCGTTTGATTACGCCGTGCTGCGTGTCATGCCTCGCGTGGAGAGACAGGAGTTCCTGAATGCCGGGGTCATAGTGTTCTCCCTGCAGAAAGACTATCTGGCAGCGAAAATTCATCTGGATAAGCAACGGCTGAGCGCATTCTGGCCGGGTCTGGATCTGGAACTGATCGACCGGCACCTGAATGCGGCACTACGGATTTGTGAGGGAGATCCAGCGGCAGGTCCAATTGCGCGCCTCCCCCGACGGGAAAGGTTTCACTGGCTGGTATCTCCCCGCAGTACGATCATCCAGGTATCTCCGGTGCATACGGGAATCTGTGATGCAGATCCGGCACAGGTGACGGAACGGTTATTTCGTCAGTTGGTAACTACTGATGGAGTCCACGGGATTTCAGCCAGGCAACCAGCCCCGCTGGATCATCCGTAATGATTTCATCCACTTTGGCAGCCACCAGTTTTTCCCAGACTTCCGGTTCATTCGCTGTCCAAGCAATCACTTTGATTCCCGCAGCGTGCGCCTGAAGTACTTTTTCAGAAGTCACTGTGTTGTAGTGGACGCTGACCATTTTGACATTCGCTTCTTTCGCAATGTCCACATAATTCATCTCCCGATTATGATCCCGTGACGGAAAGAGAGCGGAACGCGGAATGCGAGGATCGATTTTTTCCGTGGCATGCAGCAGACGCCAGTCAAAAGACTGAATCATCACCCTGTCTTCCAGCTTTCGCTTTCGAATGGCATCGATCACCAGTGGGGCATACTTATCCGGTGATGGAGCTAGTTCAGGCCTGGCTGGATCGCTCTTTATTTCGACATTGAAACGGAAGCTGCCACGGGAGGCAAGAGCCAGCACCTCATCGAACAGGGGAATCTTTGAACCGGGGGCGGCTATCTGCTTCGGAAATGAAGAGTTGGCGCGCGCACCACAATCCCACTGGCGTACTGCCTCCAGATTCATGGTGCGGATGACTTGCGGATGGTCGGCTGGGCCTCGACAGACTTTTAGATCAACAGCCGGATCATGGATCACGACCAGAGCATTATCTTTTGTCGCCCACAAATCAAGTTCAATCCAATCCGCACCATGGTCGATGGCATATTCAAATGCCTTAATCGTGTTATCCGGATAGTAAAATCGGGCACCCCGGTGACCATGCACCGGGATGTCAGCAGCCAGAGTGAGAACGATGCCTACAATCAGACCTGTCATGGATATACCCGTTTCTGATTACTTTGCTGATTTAGCGTAGTCGGCCTTGTACCACTCCAGAGTCCGCTTGAGTCCCTCTTCCAGAGAGAACTTTGGAGCATGACCCAGGAACTTTCCAGCAGCAACGGTATCAGCCTGCGAATCGCGAACATCACCTGCCCGTGGAGGTCCATAGTTTGCAGGAAGGGAAACACCTTCTACCTTTTGCAGGGCATCCCAGATTTCATTGAGCGTATAGCGATTACCATTACCCGCATTGAACACTCGCCCACCCACGCCTTCTGCTTTGGAAGCCTTCAGACAAAGACCTGCTACATCCTCAACGAACGTAAAATCACGCGACTGATTCCCATCTCCAAAAAGAGTGGGAGACTTCTTTTCGATCAGGCATCGCATGAAGATCGAGAGCACACCGGAATAGGGGCTGTTGGGATCCTGACGAGGTCCATACACATTAAAGAAACGAAGTGACACTGCTTCCAGACCAAAACAGGAGTGGAAGATACTGGCATAATATTCACCCATCAACTTCTGACCGGCATAAGGGGACAAAGGATTGGGAGACATTGTTTCCACCTTGGGAAGAACTTCCGTATCTCCATAGGCAGACGAAGATGCAGCATACACCACGCGTTTCACCTTGCCTTCTGCACAAGCACGAAACACATTGAACGACCCATCAATGTTCACTTCATGAGAAGGAACAGGCTCACTGATGGAACGGGGAACCGAAGGAATGGCAGCCAGATGGAATACCCTGTCGGCTCCGACCAGGACAGGAGCAATTGCATCATAATTCCGAATATCCAGCTCATGCAGCTGAACGTGAGAAGAAACCTCCTCCAGGTTCTCCTTCTTGCCTGAGTTCAGGTTGTCCAGCACATGAACAGTGCTTTCTCCTTCAGCAATCAGTGCACGGACGATTGCCGACCCGATAAACCCAGCTCCTCCAGTGACAACAACTTTGCTCATATTAAATTCAATTCTCTTTCTTTTTATTTGCTCTTGTTTTTCTTCGTTACTTTGCAGAAATTTCTTCGATGATGCGGTTCAGGTATGCAATCGACTCTCGTGCAATCCGTTCTGATCCGGGTTCGAACTTGAAAGCTTCCAGAGAAATCCATCCCTGATAGTTTTTCTTCGCCAGCATTTCAAAGATGGGCCGGAAGTTATAGTCACCTGTACCACAGTGCCCACCATCCGTTTCATTCACATGAACATGACGGATCAGATCAAAATGACGTTCAATCAGAGTGGCATGTGGCTCCACCTCATCCACCGCATTGTGGGAATCGAACATTGTCTGGATAGCAGGACTACCGATTTCCTTCACCAGTTCCGCCGCTTCATCCAGTGACTGCAGAACATCAGACTGGCTGGGGGGCAAGGCTTCTGCAAGAATCGTCACGCCTCTGGCTTCAGCCTGTGGGGCAACAGCCGCCAGCCCATCAATAAAGCGACGGGTGGCTTCTTCACGTGTCGATCCCCCGGTGCTGCGTCTCTGGTTCGGCGAACCAAACACCATAACACCATTAGGACCAAGATCCGCACAAAGGTCTACCAGATGACGAATGTGATCCCAGCTTTTCTCCCGCAATACTGTATCCGGAGTGGTTACATGCAGTCCGGGGGGAGCTACCATCACCCAGTGAAGACCGACAAAAGTCAGATCCTCATCTTCCATGATCTGCTTGTATTCCCGGCGTTTTTCAGAGGAAATCGACTGTGGCTCAGCTGCCAGCGTAAAGTGGGCAATCTCAATCCCGGTATATCCCGCTGAGCGGATGCTTTTGCAGGCTTCCCGGAAATCCCAGTCCTGATAAATTTCGTTACAGAGAGCGTGTTTGAAAGGCACTCTCTCTATCTTAGAAGAGGTTGCTCAAGAGGTTTCCTGGCAACCATGATGATCGACACACCGCCCCAAGGAAGAATCCTGTCGATCAGCCGGAACAGCCAGACTGTCTTGTCAAAAATCTTCAGAGTGATCTTGTTGATCTGACGCCGTTGCAACCCTTTTCCGAAGAACCACCACGCAGGTGCTCCCGCACGGTTGATATCCACCACTTCATCGACAATGAACCCGGTGTCATGGATCAGGTTTTCCAGGCCCTCTTTGGAATATCGCCGACGGATTCCCAGAGTTTCATCTACGGTACCTGCCAGTACAGGATTATGAGGCGCAAGCAGGAGCAGACGGCCTCCGGGCTGCAAGGCTCCATAGAGAGCAGCCAGCGTATTCGCAGGATTGTCCAGATACTCCAGAACATTAATGCAGAGAATCGTATCGAACTCCTGATTGATGGTGGACAGGGTTTCCACATCATCAGCATTCAGCTGGGCTACCTGGACATTGGGAGTCCGCAGGAATCTGTTCCGCAGTGCATGAAGATAGAGGTGATCCCGCTCGGCGGCCACGTACCACATGCGTTTCCCCATCAGCATTCCAGTGAAATTTCCAATTCCGGCATTCATTTCGAGAATGCGGTCACCCAGATGAGGACGCAGAATATCGACAATCCAGGAGAGATACTGCGGCGTTCCGCTCATGTTGTTCAGGAACGCTCTGCCATAAGGGGCAGAGTAAAGATCGTCAATGATCCAGAATTTCAGAATGGTGGTGAGTGCATTCAGCCCATCCTTCCAGCCGATCTTCTTCCCTTCCTCAAACGTGCGGCCGTGATAGCTGATGGGAACTTCATAGATCCTCAGCTTGCGCTTGGCACACTTCATGGTGAGTTCCGGCTCGATTCCAAAGCGGTTCGAGCGGATGGGGATGCTCTTCAACAGATCTGTCCGGAAAACTTTGTAGCAGGTTTCCATATCTGTCAGATCCAGATTGGAAAACATATTGGAAACCCACGTCAGAAAAGCATTGATCCGGGAATGCCAGTAAGGCAGAACCCGTTTCTGGTGAGCAGCAAGATAGCGTGATCCGAATACTGCATCGGCATGACCTTCCAGCAACGGCTGGAGAAGGTAGGGATACTCATTCGGGTCATATTCCAGATCCGCATCCTGGATCAGCGAGAAATCCCCGGTCGCATGCTGGATAGCAGTGCGAATGGCCGCGCCTTTTCCCTGGTTGACTTCGTGATGGTAGAGCCGTACGTCCGGATGAGTTGCAGCGAAGCGTTCCAGGATGTCAAACGTGCCATCCCGTGAACAATCATCCACGATGATCAGCTCACGAGAGAGGTTTTCCGGAAGGGGAGCATGATATACCTGCTCCAGGCACTTTTCCACTACCGCGCGCTCATTGTATACGGGAATGAGGATTGAGAGCTTCAAACCAACCAGTATAAGTGTTTGGTCAAATCCGCCAGTATAATAAGCAGTTATGAGTGATCGCCGTCAATTTATCGGCGCGGGCCTCAGTATCGTCGCCCCGCGCATTGCTTTCGGATCACAGGCAAACTCTGCCCTCTCCGTTGGCGTTCTGGGATATGGAAACCGGGGTGCCTATGTCGGCGGCATTTTTGCCCGAAATGAACATGCGCGAATCACCTCGATCTGCGATATCTATGACGACAAGATCAAAAATGGTCAGGAAAAGTATTCGGGAGTGAAGACTTTCCGCAAGGCAGAGGAACTGATGGCCTCTGACGTGGATGCGGTCCTCATTGCTACGCCTATTGTGTACCATCCGGAGCATTTTGAGCTGGCGGTCAACGCAAAGAAGCATATCTATCTCGAAAAAGCCGCAGCGGTCGATGCAAAGGGATGCCTGCGTGTAAAGCGTGCTGCTCAGCGGGCGGATAAAAACAAACGGATCTCCATGGGATTCCAGCAGCGGTACGGCAAGGATTACCAGGATGTCTACAATCGGCTGCAAGCCGGTGAATTCGGCAAGGTGAAGATGATTCGTGCATCATGGCTTGGCGGTGGTCCGCCCATCCACGAAGGTCATCCGGACAGTGAAGAGAAGATCCGGAACTGGTATTTCTACCGTGATATGTCCGGCGACATCATCATTGAGCAGGACTGCCACAACATGGACGTCATCCATTGGTTCATGGGAAAAACAGCTGTAAAAGCAAATGGCTACGGCACTCAGGCGATCCGCAAAAAAGGCGATGTGATGGACAGCCTGAGCGCCACACTCCAGTTCGACGACGGTCTGGTATTCAACTATTCTGCCAACCAGTTCGCCGGAAAAATGCAGGGATATCAGGATGTTTCTGAGGTCTTCATGTGCGAGAACGGCACCATTCAGACCTCCCGCAAAGGCATCACAATCTGGAAGAAATCCGGGACACCTCCGGAAGAGATCCCCACCAAATACGACATCACTCAGGATGCAGTGAACCAGTTCGTGGAAGGTGCCCGCACTGGGAAGATGGAAAATGCAGCGCTTTGGGGTGCAGATTCCACACTCATGGCAATCATGGCCCGTGAAGCAATCTACAGTGGTCGTGAAGTGACCTGGGAAAAGACTCTGAAATCGTGAAGCCGGTACTGAAGACTGAATTAGCCGGGCTCCCTGCCCCTTATCGCGGTAAAGTTCGCGATGTTTATCCCGTGGGCGATGATCAACTTCTGATTGTCGCCACGGACCGGATCTCTGCCTTTGATTTTGTCCTGGGATCTCCCATTCCGGGTAAAGGTGTCGTCCTGACGCAGCTCTCACTGTTCTGGTTCGATTTCCTGAAAGATGTTGTTCCCAACCATCTGATCTCGTCCAATGTGGATGAGTATCCAAAAGAGTTGCAGCAATACAGGGACGTCATTGAAGGACGCTCCATGCTGGTGCATCGTGCCCGCATGGAGGAAGTGGAATGTGTCGCTCGCGGCTATATCTCCGGATCAGGCTGGAAGGATTATCAGCGGACAGGCGCCATTTGTGGCATTTCCCTGCCCGCCGGACTGCAGGAGTCCTCACAGCTGCCGGAGCCAATCTTCACCCCTGCCACAAAGGCGCAGGATGGCGCTCATGACGAGAACATCTCCTATGAGTATGTGGTGGATCAGGTGGGAAAACCGCTGGCAGAGAAACTGAAAACCCTGACTCTCGACATCTATGGAAAGGCTTCTGATTATGCCCGCACTCGCGGCATCATCCTGGCCGATACGAAGTTTGAGTTTGGCTTTGTGGGCGATGAACTGGTGCTGGGAGATGAAGTCCTGACGCCGGACTCATCGCGTTTCTGGCCTGCGGACCAGTATGCCCCCGGTGGTGCACAGCCTTCTTATGACAAGCAGTTCGTGCGGGACTATCTGGAATCCATTCATTGGAATAAACAGGCACCTGCCCCTGCCTTGCCTGAAGATGTCGCAGTCCGCACCCTGGAAAAGTACACTGAAGCTTACCGGTTACTGACTGGTAATTCTCTGACATTGCCATGAACTGGCTGGACTATCTGTTTATCGCCATCCTGATCGGGTCTGTTATCTCGGGATTCACCCGGGGGCTGGCCCGCATGCTGGTGGGGATCTTTGCCATAGTGCTGGGTATCCTTTTTGCGTGCCGCTGGTACACCGATGCCGGATTCTATGTCCGGGAGTATATGAACTCCGCCGCAATGGCCAATGCAACCGGATTTTTTCTGGTCATGTTCGGGTTCATTATCCTGGGCTCTTTAGTTGGCGCATTGCTGGCAACTGCTTTCAAATGGGTGGGGCTGGGATGGATGGATCGCCTGATGGGCGCTGCATTCGGAGTTGTCCGGGCAGCTCTTGTTGCGATTGTTGTGGTCATGATCGCTACGGCATTTCCCCAAACCCCTTTCCCGGAGACAGTCGCCCGCTCCCGCTTTGCCCCGTATGTCATCAGCGCTTCTGAAGTGCTGATCATGGCAACACCACAGGATATGCAGGACTCCTTTTTGAATAATCTCACTGCCCTCAAAAAAACCTGGAATGAAATGATCGAAAAGAAAAAAAATATCGCGGAGTTCTCCTTTTAGATGCCTCGCTATGACCTTGTGATTTTTGACCTGGATGGAACGCTGATCGATTCAAAACTGGATATCGCTCATGCTGTCAATGCCACCCTTACCTCGATGGGACGGGAACCGCTGCCCAATGAAACCATCTACTCCTTTGTGGGACATGGTGCTCCTATGCTGATCCGGCGAGTAATGGGAGAGGCAGCTACAGATGAGGACTGTGCAAAGGCTCTGCAATACTTCGTGGACTATTACCACCAGCATCGTGTGGATTACACAACACTCTATCCAGGCGCCAACACAACAATTGATTCTTTTGCTGAAGCGGGCGTCAAGATGGCGATCCTGACCAACAAGCCGGAAAAAATCAGCAAAGCCATCATGGAAGATCTGGGCGTGGCTCACCACTTTATTCAGGTTTATGGCGGAAACACTTTTGACCAGAAGAAGCCGCATCCCATCGGAATCCAGAAACTGATGGAACAGACCGGAATTGCCCCTGAAAGAACGCTCATGGTGGGTGATAGCAACGTAGATATCGAAACCGCCTACAATGCTGGTGTTGGATCATGTGGAATGAAATACGGTTTTAAGCCGGAATCACTGGAAGATCCAAAGCCGCAATACCTTCTGGAAAATTTTCCTGAGCTCAAACCCATCGTTCTGGGCTAGAGACCGATCAGCAGTTGTCGGGCATCATGTTTGACATGATGCCTGATCTTTCGCAGATCAGCGGTGCCAAAGCTACCGATGATCCATACTGACGGGATGGAACTCAAGAGTCTATGACTGAATCGGAAAAAGCTGCCGCAGGAATGTTGTATGACGCCAATTCTGATCAGGAATTGCTTGCACAACGTCATAAAGCAAAAGTGCTCCTGTTTGAGTACAACCAAACATCACCCACCGACCATGCGAAGCGTCAGATAATTCTCAAATCCTTATTAGGAAGAACGGAAAACAATTTCCTCATCGAAAGTCCCTTCCACTGCGATTACGGCTACAACATTGAGATCGGTGAAAATTTCTACTCCAATGTGAATCTCGTCATTCTGGATGGGGCCAAAGTAACGATTGGAAGTAATGTATTCATCGCTCCGAATGTCGGTCTTTATACAGCTGGACACCCGATGGATGTCGAACGACGCAACCAGGGCCTGGAGTATGCCTGGCCCATCATTATAGGGGACAACGTATGGATTGGGGCCGGTGTGTCGATTCTTCCAGGAGTCAGAATCGGGAGAGGTAGCGTCATTGGTGCAGGCTCTATTGTTCGGCATGATGTTCCTGAATCCACACTGGTAGCAGGCAATCCTGCGCGAGTCATTCGACAAATTACTGAGGCAGATCTAGAAAACTATATCGCCCCAACCAGCTAAATCCAGAATTTGAAAAAAAGCGGACAAATAAAAATCCGTTGTGGATATCCACAACGGATTTACACTCAACAAAATAATCAGATCAGTATTAGTCTACTGAGTCCTTAATTTTTCCACCCAGCTTCTTAATGCCACTTCCGGTAGCCTTCACCGCATCCTTGGTCACTTCACCAGTCTTTTTGGCTGCGTCCTTTGTGAATTCTCCGGTTGCTTTAGCAGCATCCTTGGTCTTGTCGATCAGACCTTCACTCTTCTCTTTGGTTTCTTCCTTCACGTCGCGGGCAGCATTCTTTGTTGCCGTGGCTGCTTTATTAGCTGCATTTTTGGTTGCCCGTCCGGCTTCTTCAGCGGCTTCTTTTGTTTTTTCAGCAGCGTCCTCAGCAGCTTCCTTAGTTGCTTCAGCAGCGTCTTCTGCTGCTTCGCGAGCTTTCTCTGCCGCTTCTTTTGCTGCTTCCCGGGCTTCTTCAGCTTTCCGTTCAGCTTCCTTGTTTGAGCAGCCGGTCGATAACAGGAGTCCGGCGGCGACTGCACTGATTAAAAGAGATCTCATTCTGGTTTTCTCCCCATTGGTAAAAACATCCTGACAGCACGATATTTTGGCATAAATTACTGGCCAGATTTATCTTTTCTGTCTTACATTCCTACTCTGCATCTATGATTCCATATCGGCGAGGCAACAAAAAACCCGGAAGATTCGCTCTTCCGGGTTCAGAATTCTGCAAAATAGCCGGGTCTACTTCACATCCACCCAGGCACGTTTATTATGGCTATCCAGCACAGCTTCAAGGACTTTCATGCCATGCAGACCGTCCTCAAACGTCGGATAGTCTTCCGGAGCATTGGGATCTGCAATTCTGGCGTAGAAATGCTTAAAGAGCTCTTTATGTGAATCGTCGTAGCCTTCGCTATGGCCACCCGGCAGGTTTGCATAGCTTTGGGCACCGGGCAGGAATAGGGATGGATCTTTCAGCAGAAGCTGGTTGGGACTATTGCGATGGCCAATCCACAGTTCATCCGGCCGTTCCTGGCTCCAGCGGACTCCACACTTTGTTCCATAAACTTCAAACCGGAACTGATTCTTGTTTCCTGCTGCAACCTGGCTGACCGTGAAAGCACCACGCGCACGATCGCCCAGATGCAAAAGAACAGCACCGTAGTCGTCTGTTTCAATAGAAATATCTTTATAATCCGAAGGAGAAAGCGTCTTTCCGGTAAATGTTTCCACTGAATGATTCGGCTTCTTGCGGGTCTTGTGGAATGTTGCCAGTTCGGCGCAGACTGAAGTGATCTGTAGTCCGGTAACGTGCTGGATCTGGTCCATCCAGTGGCTACCAATGTCACCCATTGCCCTCAGTTTTCCATTTGCTTCAGATTCGATGCGCCAGTTGTAGTCCGTATCGTAAAGCAGCCAGTCCTGACAATAGGTTCCCTGAACCTGCAGAACTTCTCCCAGCTCGCCGGAATGAACCATTTCATGAACTTGCTGCACGGCAGGATAAAACCGCAGATTGTGATTGGTTGCATGGACAAGGCCTTTGGCTTTTGCCGTATCCAGCATCTCCTGCGCTTCCGCTGAGTTCATGGCCAGCGGCTTTTCACAGAGGACATGCTTACCCGCTTTCAGGAACTCAATCGACATGGGAGCGTGCATCGCGTTGGGAGTCAGCACATGCACGGCATCGATCTCAGGATCGGCTAACAGAGTTCTCCAGTCCCCCGTAGACTTCGGGATGTATGTGGCGTCGGCAAACCTCTTCGCGGATGCATCAGAAGAGCCTGCAACAGCTGTGACTTCCACATTTCCCAGACGGCGGACAGCTTCTGTATGGACTTTGCCCATGAAGCCGGTTCCGATCATAGCGGTTCGAATTTTTGCCATAAAGACCTTAGACTATCATCCTTGAAGTGCTGCGATAAACTGGGCTAAAGATGGTCGTCAGGATCCGCTTCCGTATTGGTCCAAGGGTTCGCCGCACCGGCACAAAAAATCAGCGACTGGCTCTCGCGTTTGGGTCTCTGCTGGTTCCCGTCGTTCTGGGAGCATGGGTGCTTGCGCTCTGGAGACTGGCCAGCGATCTTCGGTTCGCCAGCGACTTTGCCATTACTGAAGGAATTTTTTCACACTGGCAGGTATGGATTGCCATTGCCTTGGCACTCCATATTGTCGTTATTTTTCTGGATCGCTATGGAACACGTCCCCAGCCGGAATCAGCCATTCAGGCATCTATTCCAGTGGAAGGAATGACACCAGCAGTTTCTGCTTTCCCGGAACAGAAATTTTCGCTTTCTCACTCAGAGGAAGATTCCCCCGTAAAGTAAGCAGATACGAAAAACGGGAAGTCTCCATCACATCCTGGGCAATCGTTCTGCTCCCGCTTTTCTGCAAGTCTTTCAGATAGAAAGAAGCTCCAGCCGTTCGTCGAGCCAGTTGTTCCAGTAATCCCTTGCCATATCCCGCAACAAAAATCGGATAGATGGAAACCTTGTTCTGGTACGCCAGCCGGATCACTTCCCGATCAGAAGTGCGGCTGGGCCCTTCCACTCCGGCAGTGAGAAGCAGAATGACACGTCGAAAAGAACTTCCCCGGAAGCCCCCATCAATCGCAGCATAGAGAGAGTCAAAGACTCGAGGACTATCTTCGTACTTGAGCTGCTGAATGGAATGCAGTAACAACTGCTTATTGGAAGTGAAATCCTGCGCAATGCTTGCAGAAGAAGCAAAGGAGATTACGGACATCTGTTCTTCTGACTTCAGCTGTTCCACCAGATCAGTGGCAAGTGGACGAACAGCTCCCCCGATCAGGGAGTTATCCAGAAGCAGAACATAGTCGATCAGTCCTTCCTGTTTTTCTACATTCAGGACCGGAACCTGGGAACCACCATCCGTCACTTCAAAGTCAGAAGACTTCAGATCCCGGATGACTTTTCCTGTCTTCGGATTGGAAACCGTCACCACAACCTTCAACTCTGCAATCAGGCTGCAGCAACAAAGCATCAGCAGAAGGGCGGTTTTGCGCATCAGAGTTATTCAGAAGGGTTGGATGCTTTTTTCTGGTCGGCTACAGCCTGCTGGACCTGAACATTGACGCCGGAATCCAGCTTGGCAAGCTCGCTGGTAGCGATCTTTTCTCCCAGTTCCAGACCTTCCAGGATTTCCACATCCTGATCAAAGTGATCCCCGATCTTCACTTCACGCGCTTCAATCACGCCATCCTTGATCACGAATGCCTTGTTCGCACCAAGAACATAATTCACAGCCTTAGAGGGGACCAGCATCACACGATCCATCTTGCTGGTGGGGACGCGGCAACGAGCATAGCTGCCGGGCTTCAGCTGTCCATTTGGATTGGGGATCAGCGCTTCCACAATAAATGTTCTTTTCTGCTGATCAACAGTAGGAGCGATTCTGGAAATCCGTCCGGTAAACTTGCGATCCGTAAATGCTTCCACAGAAACTTCCACCTGCTGTCCGGTATTCACCCAGGGAGCCATCCTCTCCGGCACTTCCAGCCGCAGACGGATAGGGTCGATCTTGACCAGAGTCAGCAGGGGTGTATTGGAATTGACAAACTGCCCGACTGTCACCTGTCGTTCCTTCACGAAGGCATTGAATGGAGCACGGACAGTGGTGTCCCTCAGCTTCTTGCGTTGCAGATCAAGGACTGCCTTGAATCGCTCCACTTCCTGAATCAGGTTGCGAGCCTGGTTGGCGGTGGCATCCAGCGTGGCGGTGGCCACCTGGAAGCGAGCCTGCGCCTGATCCAGGTCCTGCTGCGTCCCGATGCCCTGATCACGTAGCTCACGTGCTCGATTGAAACGCTGTTCAGCATCCACCAACTCTGCCTGTGCCCGCCGCATATCGGGGGTCTGCTTGATGTCGATAATACGATCTTTCTCGTCCTTCAGTCCGAGACGTTCCAGGGCAGACCGGAGCTGAGCCTCATTCTGGGCTACCAGGTAACGCTGCTCTTCATCGCTGATATGCACCATCACCTGACCTTCGCGAACTGTATCTCCGAGATCCACATTGACCTGGTCCAGCCGGCCCTCGATTTCTGCGCTGATGATCGCCTCATCGTAAGGAAAGAGAGTACCCACACTATCCACGGTTCGTTGAATTTGTCGGGAGTGAACAGAGGTGGCGGTAACCTGCAGAGGCCCGGATTTATCCTGCTTCACCTCTGCCTGCTTATTCGCGCATGCAGAGAGCAAAAGAGAAGTAATGAAAATGACACACGTGGAACGGGAGGTAGACATGGAATAAACCGTTATTATCGCAAACGCTGAACAGGGGCTAAATGTTACTGATGAAAGCTAAGTTTCTGTTTTCTCGACCAGTTTATCGACGGCCATCGAATAAATCGCCATCACTCCTTCACGATCACTCTGAAAGTAGATCCGCTGGCTGGAGGGAGCAAAAACAGGATTTACCTGGGCTGGATCAGACGCACGGTGTTCACACAGCGCAAATTCTCTTTTCGTCACCCGCAGGAGAAGAATCAGATACGGACTGGCCTTACTCTGGCTGGCGCCCAGAAATACACTCGCATCCGGATTCCGGTCAAACGCAGCCAGCGGTGTGGATTTAGCAATCAGTTGATCCGTATTGCTATCGGGAACATGCTCACGCAGTTCCCTTCCCGCCAGATACAGAATGGATCGTCCATCCGGAGACCACTGGAACATTCCGATCGAGTCAACCGATGTCTTGAGACGACGGTGTTCTGTTCCATCAAAACTGCACAGCCACAAGCTCTCATTCCCTCGCCGGTAAACAATTCCTGCTCGTTTGGGACGAATCAACGGAATCTCCGCATCCGCAGTTACTGATACAACAACAGTTGCTGGTCCGCGAACAGATGCCAGCATCAGCGACTGGCCTTCAATAAAAGCAGCATACTGAGAATCCTCGCTGACTGTCAGTCCCCGAACAGGCTCGTTCGCACGGTGAATTTCCCGTTCCCGAAGATTTCCCAAGTTGGTAAATCTCAAAGAAGGTCCATCAAAATAGCTAAAGGATTTTTCATCGGGCTGGAGAAGAAGTGTTTCCCGATTGAGGTTGTTGGCCTCTGTCAGTAATCGGGAGTTCCCTGAACGGAGGTCCAGTCGATAGGCTTGCAGCGAACCAGTACGATCCGATGTGTAGAGGAGAAAAGCACCTTTGGAAGATGCCACATGATTCCATGAAGGAGGGAGATAACAGGAAGAAGAAAGAGAAGTCAGCCGCTGGACTTCATTCTCAGTGGCTTCATCTGGGAAGGTGACACTTTCGCCCGGAAAATTCTGGCCCCGGGAATTGGCAAGGGCTAATGCCGGAACACACCAGAGAAAGACGCGCCGCGTCATGCCTTCATCCTATCGTGCAATTGGCGGCGCTTTCTTCTGAACAGTTATTTCCTATGCAGCATTGATCATGTTGTGGGGATCAAGGACAAATTTCTTTGCTGCACCCTTGTCGAAATCTGCATACCCCTTTGGCGCATCATCCAGTGAGATGACTTCCACATTGCAAGCCTTCGCCGGGAAAACTTTCTCATAAAGAATTGCCTGCATCAACTGGCGATGGTATTTCATCACCGGACACTGGCCCGTACAGAATGAGTGAGACTTCGCCCATCCCAGACCAATGCGGATGCCCAGCATACCGACCTTGGCATTCTCATCCACACCACCGGGATCACCCGTCACATACAGTCCCGGAATTCCAATTGCACCACCGGCGCGTGTGACATCCATCAGCGCATTCAAAACTGTGGCCGGACGTTCCACCACCGCATCCGCACCATGCCCACGAGCTTCAAAACCAACGCAGTCCACAGCGGAATCCACTTCAGGAACGCCGACAATCTGCTCAATCTGTTCAGCCAGCGTTGCATCCTGAGTCAGATCGATGACTTCGCAGCCGAAGCTCTTTGCCTGTGCGAGTCTTTCCGGAATCATATCGCCGACAATCACGCAGGCCGCTCCCAGCAACTGGGCGGAAACAGCACTCGCCAGACCAACTGGTCCTGCACCCGCAATATAGACAATGGATCCTGGACCAACTCCGGCTGTGTAGGCACCGTGATAGCCAGTGGGGAAGATATCAGAAAGCAGCGTGAGATCACCGATCTTTGCCAGAGCCTGATCCCGATCCGGGAACTTCAGAAGGTTCCAGTCAGCATAAGGAACCATGACATATTCAGCCTGTCCCCCGACCCAGCCACCCATGTCCACATACCCATATGCAGCACCGGGGCGTGATGGATTGACGTTCAGACAGATTCCTGTCTTGCCCTCTTTACAGTTGCGGCAGCGGCCACAGGCAATGTTGAATGGAACACTACAGATGTCACCCTTCTTGATGAACTCGACATCACGGCCACACTCAATGACCTCACCTGTGATCTCATGACCCAGGACAAGTCCAGCCGGGGCTGTGGTTCGTCCTCGAACCATATGCTGGTCGCTGCCACAGATATTTGTGGAAACGATCTTCAGGATGACGCCATGCTCACACTTGCGATCACCCAGTGCCAGCTTTGGAAAGTCAATTGATTGAACCTCTACCTTGCCTGGTGCAAGATAGACAACTCCGCGGTTGCTTGCCATTTCTTTCGCTCCTTATGAATCCAACGAGAGGGCCAGCATATCGCAACCGCGAACGGAGAACAACTAGCGGTGAACGGGAACTTAAACGTCACAGATGGTCAGCATCTCATCCAGAATCTTCATGGGCTGGGGATTCCGGGTGGAGTATTCGTGAGACAGATAACCCGTATAATTCATTTCGACAATTGCACGACAGATACCACGGTAGTTGAGCTCCTGGGAGTCCAGATCAAACTCATTCCGGCCCGGATTTCCTGCTGTATGCAGATGGCCAATGTACTGGATGTTATTCCGCAGCGTCCGGATGATATCGCCTTCCATAATCTGCATGTGATAGATGTCGTAGAGAAGCTTGACCTGTGGTGAGTTGACCCGGCGCACCATCTCCACTCCCCATGGTGTGTGGTCGCACATATAGTCCGGATGATCCACTTTGCTGTTCAGCAATTCCATACAGATCATGACACCCTTGTCCTCTGCATGAGCCTTCACCTTGTTCATGTAAGTGACGACATTTTCCAGACCCTCTTCATCGGACATGCCTCGTCGATTCCCGGAAAGAGCAATCACACTTCCGCCACCTGCCGCAGCCACGGCGTCGAGCAGCTCATGCATCTTCTTCTCGGCTTCAGGATGATCTTCCTTACGATTGCATCCACCAGTCAGAGTCATGGCGCCTGCAACAACAGTCGGCCTGAGGCCGTACTTCTTCATGATGGGAAAATCCTTGGGAGTTCTGAGGTCATAGCACTGGGCCCCCAGTTTTGATGCCTCTCGGCACTGCTCTTCAAAGCTCATCGTATTTCCCCGGCCAAAGACACCTCCACAGACACCCTGCTTGATGCGATTCTTCCGGGTGACCTTTTGCTGAGCATGAACAGCTGCTGGCATGGCAGCCATGGTGACGGCAGCGGTGGAGAAAAATGATCGGCGATTCATCAGCGATATCGTAACAGGATGGGGTTTGCATTGTGGATAGCAAAAGATGTCGTCTGGGCACAGGGAACCCATGAGTACAAACCAATGGGTGCAGCTGTCATCTCCACCACCGGGCTATTTCGTCCCCGTGATTTCTCTCCACGACGGATTCCACCCCGTCGCCACACAGAAGGATTCTCAGGACTATTCGCCTCACTCGAAGACGTAAACCGCTATCTTCTGGATCGACGGTCACAACCAATTCGAAAAAAATCATCGAAACGGTCTGCACTCGTTCTTCCAACCATTTAGCACTCCTTAACAGCCAGAATTATCGTTCTTCAGCCTCAGGAATTCCGAAACAGCGTGATAGGATCTGCGCGCCACTCATGCTGACTTTCGCCTCGAAACAGATTCTTTCCGCGGAGCAGATATACGGACTCCTGCCTCCGCTTGCCAGCCGATATGAAAAACAGATGCCACAAAACCTGTCCGGAAATTGCGAGATCAACATTCAGATGAATTTTTCAGGAAATCCGGATGAAATCTGGAAAGCTGCGCCTTCCAGCTCCAGTGGAAATTTTCTTCGGTTTGCATCTCAAGTATCCGTCAATCTGCAGGAAACTTTACGCGTTTGGCTTCCATTGCTGTGGTTCAGGGACACGGCGCAGTTTCATGATTTCCCCCTCTCTGCCAGTCTTTTGATTTATTCCTGCTGCCGCGTATTTACTCCCCGAAACAAACAGTCGTATACGTTTGATGTTCTGGATGGAGATACAAACCGAGCGATTCTCTATTCGGCCCGACGCAATATCTGCCGAACACTGGAATCGATCTGCACCATGCTGACGCAACTCGGACATCCTTGCGCACGGCAATACGCCCCGTTGCACTGGGACAGGATTCTGGCCGCTTATCAACGGAAGCCACAAATTTTGCAAGCCATCCTGGTTGCTGAAAGAGAGATTGTGGAAGAGTATGTGCGTCGGCCGGGTCTGATGCAACAACCTCAGTTACTCGAAAAATCAGACACTATGCTGAACCGGAGACTGAAAAAGCTCTTCGCAAAGAAGGATTTCACGCATCTTCGTAATCTGCTGGAAATTGAGGCAGTCCATGCCGCCGCCATGTCACTCAGCCGGGAAAATCACTTCTCCGTAAAATTTCATGCGAATAGTGTGGAATTTCCGGCACATCTTCTTCATGAGCAGAATTCTGTACTCCCTGATTCTCCTGGTTCTTGTGAGCCTGATAACTCCACTTCCGGTCCAGGCACAGCAAAAAGCGGCAACCAAATCGGCTCCGTCTGCCGTCTCTGACACAGCCCTTCAGCAGAAAATTCAGGAAAAGCTGTCCAAAGCGAAGGCTGGTGATGGAAAGTTCACAGTAAAAGTCACTGGTGGCGTGGCATATCTTTCCGGTACTGCCGATGTCGTCCAGCACAAAGGAGCAGCCACCCGCATGGCCAAGGCTTCCGGAGCAAAGAAAGTGGTGAACAACATTGTGGTGAGTGAAGGCGCAAAGAACAAGGCACGTCAGAACCTGAATCAGGAAAAACCACGTCAGGCAAAAGTCCGCACAAACTCCTGAGATGCGTATCGTAATAAAATTCGCTAAATGAAGATTTTCCTTCTGGCCGTCATTTCCGTTGCGCTCTCTGCACAATCCATCCAGATCACGGATGGCATCAAGACCGATCAGGTTTTCCAGCGAGAGCAGAATGGAAAAACCGACATTCCTCTCAAGGGAACCGCATCTGACGCAGAAGGAAAACAGGTAGAGATTCGCGTGACTCGGGGAATCCTGCCGAACTTTGGATTCAACTGGAAGAAATACGGTCTAGTCACCAATGGTGCCTGGGAAGCAGCCATCAGCGGACTCCCGACGGGTGGTCCTTACAAACTGGAAGCCCGCATCCAGGGTTCGAAGAATGTGACCCAGATTGAACCCTTCTTTGTTGGCGATCTGTGGGTATTGGGTGGGCAATCAAACATGGAGGGAGTCGGCAATCTGGAATTTGTCCATCCTCCAGACGACAAGGTGCGGATGATCGACATGGTGGAGGAAAAGTGGCAGGCAGCCATTGAGCCACTGCATAACCTGCCCGGCGCAGTGGACAAGGTCCATTGGCGTGTCAATGAACAGAAACAACCAGAGCGCCTGACCGGGGACAAGCTGGCAGAGTATAACCGGAACCGCAAAAAGGGTGCTGGCTTGGGGATCTCCTTTGGAGCCGCTTATGTCAAGCATGGCGATGCACCCGTAGGCCTGATTCCCGCTGCCCATGGAGGAACGTCCATGGATCAATGGGACCCGGCACGTTACAACGCTGCCTCTCCCGGTGATTCGTTATATGGATCCATGCTTCGTCGCGTCAAGGTAGCCTCCCACAACGGGAAAGTCCGGGGAGTTCTCTGGTATCAGGGAGAGTCCGATGCCAGCCTAACTGCAGCACCACTCTTTAAGGGGAAGTTTGAGCGGTTTGTCGCCAAAGTCCGGGAGGACTTGAAAGATCCTACACTTCCTTTCCTGTACGTCCAGATTGGACGATTCATCAATACACAGAACCAGGATGTCTGGAACAGAATCCAGGAAGACCAGAGAACAGCAGAAGAGTCTATCCCGAACTCCACAGTCTTTGCCGCTGTTGATAGCGATCTGGACGACATCATCCATGTGGGAACTGAAGATCTGAAACGGATCGGGGTAAATATGGGTCGTTACGCCGCCGGAAAAGCAAAGAAGGGGCCGCGGATGGCCAGTGTCAATCTGAACAACCGTGTGGTTCGCGTCAATTTCGTTGAAGCCAATGGGAAGCTGACATCAAAAGACCGAATCAACGGGTTCACCCTTCATGGGCCAAACGGTGACGAACTCCCGCTGATCTTCAAGCAGGAAGTGGATCCACGCGATACGCAGTCTGTGCTGATCCATCTGATCGCAGATCCACCAGCAGGCTCGGTTCTTCGATATGGAGCAGGCAAAAATCCGTATTGCAATCTGAGAGATGAGTTTGGATTCGGGGCACTGGTCTTTGGGCCAATGCAATTGAACTAAACTCCCATATTCGAGGTGGAAATCGGCATGCTAAGCTGAAATCGATTTGACCCACCTCAAGCTTTATTTACCAATTGTTCTGACCGGTCTCGGTCTGTTTGCGCAGGCTCCCCAGCCAACTGTCGCACCCGAAACCGTGGTCGCCACAATTGACGGTAAACCACTGACAGCACAGGAAATCGACGTTTTTCTCTCTGCCTTGCCTCCCCAGCTACAGCAGAATGCCAGAAGGGATAAACAGGAACTGGTCCGGTACTACGCACTGATGACCAAACTCGCCCGTATGGCAGAAGAGAAAAAACTGGATCAGCAACCTCAGTACAAAGGTCGGCTGGAATTTGCCCGCGATAACGTCCTGATGCAGAGCATGATTGAGCAGGAGATGAATAACTCCCCGATCAGTGAAGACCAGATCACCGCGGAACTGGAAAAGAACAATGCAGAGAATGCGCAGGCCAATACCCGTGTTCTTTATGTGGCATTCGGAGAAAAGGGTGATGGCCGTTCGGAAGCAGAAGCAAAGACAAAGATCGAGGATCTGCGGAAAAAGGCAGTCGCAGGTGAGGACTTCGTAAAACTGATTGCTGAAAACTCCGATGACAAGATGTCCAAGGAAAATGAAGGTCTCTATCCTCCTATCAAGAAATCAGATGCCCTGCCGGATGTCATCAAGAATCCGATCTTTACGCTGAAACCCGGTGAGTATAGTGAGCCGATTCGTCAGGCCAGTGGATTTTATCTGTTCCGGCTGGAAAGCCTGAATTCAGGCAATGCACAGCAGGATCGCCAGCGGGTAATTGCCCGGCTGCGTCAGCAGAAGTTTAATGAGTGGTTCCAGGGATTAAGAAATACTCTGGATGTGAAGTTTGAGAATGAAGCGTTCTTTGCACCGGAAGCCCCGGCTCAGGGAATTCCAGTTCCACAGCAAGACTAAAAATATATGCGGATCAGCTTCCGCCCATCACTCCGCGTTTCTCGCGGACAACTCGTCCCTCGCGGCGGCGTGGAGATTCACGCCGCCGCATTCCTCAAGCATCGTGAGCTCATCATGGATGCTTCCCTCCTCGATAATGCTCCCGAACTGATTCGTATTTTCATCCATGAGATGTTCCACTTTGTCTGGCGCCGCCTAGATAACAAAACCCGAAAAAGCTGGGAAGCCCATCTGTTGAAAGAGCGGGAGAGGGGAGTCCGTGGAGAACTGGGCTGGTCCTCTGAACTCCAGAAAGGCAAACTCAAAGAGAATGCAGGTCCACGCTGGAAATACTACGTCTGCGAGAGTTTCTGTGACACCGCAGCGTGGTTCTTTTTGGAAAGCTACCACCATGACGAGATCACGCTGGGCCGGACAGCCAGAACCGCCCGCCAGCGCTGGTTCAGGCAGTTGCTGCAGGACAGGCAACTTCACATCTGAATCACCGTATAATCTCAATATGAATGGCTTTCGCCTGATGCGTCTTGTTGCTGTGTCTGCGATGTTTTTTGCTGCGGCATGTTCTACGGCAACCAAGGCAGATAATCCTGTGAAGAATGCTGGAGACAGAAAACAGGCTCCGGACTTCGAACTGAAAGATTCGGACGGAAAGTCGGTCAAGCTCTCTGACTACAAAGGAAAAGTAGTCCTGCTCAACTTCTGGGCAACATGGTGCGGTCCCTGCAAAATTGAGATTCCCTGGTTTATCGACTTTGAAACCCAGCTCAAGGATAAAGGCTTCGCAGTCCTGGGCGTCTCTCTGGACGAAGAAGGCTGGGATATCGTCAAGCCATATATCGACTCCAAGAAAGTGAACTACCGTGTGCTGATGGGCACAGATCAGGTAGCGCAGCTTTACGGTGGTGTGGAATCTCTTCCGACCTCATTCATTCTTGATCGTGATGGAAAAGTAGCAAAGGTCCATATCGGCCTTGTCAGCAAGGGACAGTATCTGAATGACATCAATCAACTTCTGGAACAGCCCGCAAAGGCTTCTCAAAACGGCACTACTGCTGGCCAGCATCTGGCTTCCAGTTCAGGCACAATCCACTAATCCGCTTTCTGTTGATCCTCCCAAAAAGATCAACGCCAAACGGGGAGAGACAGCAAAGGCAGCGATTCAGGTGCGGATGAAAGAAGGCTTTCACACCAACAGCAACAAACCGGTGGAGGAGTATCTGATTCCCCTGCGGTTGACGTGGGATGCAAAACCGATGGAGACAGCTGAACTCCATTACCCGGAAGCGAAGCTGGAGAAGCATAGCTTCTCAGAGCAGCCCGTCAGTGTGTACACGAAGGACTTCGTGATTGAAACGACATTCAAAGTCCCTGCCAGCGCCACACCGGGACTGGGAATTGCCAACGGCAAACTGCGATATCAGGCGTGCACCGATACCACCTGCTATCCACCGAAGACCATTGAAGTGAAGCTTCCTTTCGAAGTACGCTGAACCCCTTGCGACGTTTATTGATCCGGCCGGGAGCCATTGGAGACTGCCTGCTTACATTCCCGGCCATGGAATCATTCTGTGCGGACTACACCGAAGTCTGGGTTCCGTCCATCATGAAGCCACTGGTGCAGTTCGCGGATCGCGTACGCGGTATCGCAGATACTGGTCTGGATCTTGTGGGCATCACTCCATCCCCTGCCCTGAAAGCACTGGAAGAGTTTGATGAAGTCATCTCCTGGTATGGAACCAACCGTCCGGAATTCAGGGATGTAGTCTCTCATCTTCCCTTCCGGTTTTTTCCTGCATTGCCTCCCCCACCGGGAGTTCCACGGATTATCGTGCCAGAAGTGCCTCGCACCAAAATCCTGCTCCATCCTTTTTCCGGAAGCTCCAAAAAGAACTGGCCACCGCAACGATTTCATGAGCTTCTCGAACGGCTCCAGGGAGAATGGGCCATTCAACCGGATGGAACTCCGATCATTGAAGATCTTTATGAGCTAGCATGTTTTCTGGCACATGCAAAAGTCTATATCGGCAATGATTCCGGAATTACCCATCTGGCAGCGGCTGTCGGCACTCCGGTGGTTGCGCTGTTCGGCCCCATGGACCCTGCAATCTGGGCACCACGCACAGAGAAATCCGTGGTCATCAAACGGGAGCCGATGGATCAGATCAGTGTCGATGAAGTGGCTGATACTGTTGAGTCTTTGCTGCGGACTTACAGCACAGACGGAACTGGCCCAGGTCAATAATCCTTACGGAGTGGTGGAGGGTCCGGATGGCGCACTCTACATCTGTTCCATTGACGATCACAAGATTTACCGACTGGACCGCAAGACAGGAAAACTGACCCCGTTTGTCGAAGGACTGAATGAACCCTATGAAGTCCGGTTCGATGCCAGAGGAGATCTCTTCTTTGTCGATATGAAAACCCACATCGTCAAGAAAAGAGATCACCGGACAGGAGCCATCACAGTTATCGCCGGAACGGGTGAGGCTGGATTTTCAGGAGATGGTGGACCTGCTCACCTCGCCAGGCTGGATCAGCCCCACGCCATCCAGTTCGATCCACAGGGACGTCTGCTGATCTGCGATATCCGCAATCATCGTGTCCGTCGCGTGGATCTCAAGACAGGCATTATTGAGACGGTGCTGGGCGGCCCGGATCGCCCGGTAAAAGGTCCACGAGCTATCGATTTCTCACCGGACGGAACACTGTGGCTGGCACTGCGTGAAGGCAATGCTGTGCTGCGCGTCAATACAGCCGACTGGTCAGTTCAAACGGTGGCAGAGAAACTTCATGGACCCAAAGGTATCGCCTGGTCCCCGGACGGAAAGATCTATATTGCAGACACAGAGAGTCATGAGATTTCCCGCATTGATCCGAATACTGGCGCCGTGGAAGTTCTGGTGCGCGATCTAAAGCGGCCTCATGGAATCTATGTGAACAAACGGGGAGAGGTGTTTATCGGCGACAGCGAGAAGCACCGGGTGCTGTTATTTGATCCGTACTCGCTGAAGAATTAAACCCAGCTCACGGGTGTCGCCGGAGGCAATAAAGCTGGTGTCCGTTTCGAGCGTGATCAATACACTTTCACCCTCTACATGGATTGGCGGAGATTCAATGGTGTGCAGTCCTTCTTCCAGCTTCTGGCGATGGACTTCCTTGTTATCAACCTTCAGGATCAGTTCCACCGCACGAGGCGTATAGGCGGTTACTTCCAGAACTCCGGGTGAAGGCTTCAGCAGAAGACTGGCTCGCTTTGCCATCCAGCGATTGGTTTCCTGCTCCAGATCGAAAATTCCACTGAGGACCTGCGTTTCCACTTCCGGCGCATTCATGGGCAGATCGCTGACGGTGGGTAATCTGTCGATCACCTGATAAGCAGTTAGCACGTCCACGGGAGCAAAAGTCACATCAAACGACCGTTGACCAAACGATGCGCTGGCCCAACCGGATTTTGCATCCAGGCCGATCAGCCGAAAAGGAAGAACAGGTTCAATCTTTGTGGTGACAATCGGCTGGAGTGTGCCTGCCCGTGTGGCGATGCCGCCCAGTTGATGATGCAGGACCAGATCCCCGGAACGAAATTCCTGATTCTGCTTCAGAGGCTGCGCCCCCACAGCTTCCGCATAGAAACGGATGCCCCATTCGCCATCCACCCAGACATCCTGATTGGCATCCAGTGTCGCCTGGATCTGGGGTTTCAGCTTTTCGACAAACTGTTTGTATCCATCCCAGTGCTGATAGTTGGTAACAGCCAGCATTCCGGCCAGCATCATCTGAGCCGCAATCGCAAAGGTCAGACGATCTTCCGAGATCTTATTCGCTGCCCAGATGCAGATGGCAGGGGCAATCGGAAGCAGATAGCGTGCGGACCCGGCGAAGAACAGGATAACTGCGGCCGCAAAAAAGATGCGGATCCACCAGCCCAGAAATCCATCCACACGCCAGAGAATCATTACACCGATACCAAATGAAACCCAGAACAAAGGATTCCAGTCCCAGAACGCAGCAGGGATTCCAGCAAGCAGTGCCCACGACCATTCCCAGACAGCCACGGGTCCCGCCAGCCATGCCAGATGTCCAGTCAATGCGGCTGCACTTCCCATCTTGGTGACCAACCGCTGTAATCCGTACTCCTGGAAATACCCCACAGAGACCGCAACGGGGAACACGCCGGAAGTGATGCGCTCAAACAACTGATAACTGATCACGCCCAGTGCCGGAGCACATGCCTGTAGATAGCCTCGCCGCAGCAGCCACAGCACCGGAATCAGTGCCACGCTCTGATAGGCGGCCAGTCCAGCAAGAAATAGTGGGACCATCGCCCACCACACTCTTCCATGGATGAACAGAGCCATTCCGGTCATCAGACAAGCCAGCAAGGGTATATCCGACTCCAGAGACATTCCATTGACCCAGAAAACAGGAGTGGACAGAAACAGCAAAGTCGCCAGCAACGGTTGCCGCGCATACTTCTGTGCAATGAAATAAACCGCTATTCCGCAGATCAATGAGAACAACAGATAGACGCCATGAAAAACGGGCTCCATGACATCGCCTGTCAGCGCGAGGATTCCACCCAGTATCCAGGCATTCAGCGGAGGATGCGGATGCCCCTGCATCTTGACCTCAACACCCTGGAAAACGTACTTCGCATGATGCGGATGAAGCGGTTCAATCTGCGCGTGCATCGCGCCGTAGAGGTAATAAGGATCGTCACCCTGGATGGGCTGAATGATAAACGGTAGTCGTGTCAGCAATACGAAGAAAGCGAGAATAAACAGGTCTCTGCGTACTGCTGACATAGTGAATTAGGGCTTCCAGCGGACAATGGGTTTCCGCGCAGCTGTCACTTCATCCACACGGCTGGTTCTGGTGGTGTGCGGAGCTGTCTTTACCAGTTCCGAATCCTCTTCCACTTCCTTTGCAATCGACTGCATGGCGTCGATGAACAGATCCAGTTCGCCCTTGGACTCCGTTTCTGTAGGCTCAATCATCAGAGCGCCATGAATGATCAGAGGAAAACTGACCGTGTATGGATGGAATCCATAGTCAATCAGACGCTTGGCGATATCTCCGGTTTTGACTCCCAGAGCAACCTGCTTGTCATCTGAAAATACCACTTCATGCATGGCAGGCGACTTATAGGGTAGCTCGTAATAAGGCTCAAGAGCTTTCCGGATGTAGTTCGCATTCAGGATGGCGTCCATGGTTGCATTACGCAGCCCTGGGCCACCGTGGGCCATGATGTAGGCCAGTGCTCGCACCAGCACTCCAAAGTTTCCGTAGAACGCACGCACCCGGCCAATGCTGTCCGGACGGTGATAGTCCCACGTCCACTTGTCATTTTCTTTCTTCAGGCGAGGAACGGGGGCATACGGTTCCAGATGGCTCTTCATCGCCACCGCACCGGAACCAGGGCCACCACCGCCATGCGGCGTAGAGAATGTCTTGTGCAGGTTGAGGTGCATGACATCCACTCCGAAGTCTCCCGGACGGGCGACTCCGCACAGTGCATTCATATTGGCACCGTCCATGTAAAGCATCGCGCCCTTGTCATGGAGAATACCTGCGATCCTGGCAATGTCCTGCTCAAACACACCCACTGTATTCGGATTCGTCAGCATCAGTGCTGCGACATCTTCATCGACGGCAGCATCCAGTGTGGCCACATCTACCATGCCCAGATCGTTTGACTTGATATTGACTACTTCATAACCCACCATCTGGGCAGTTGCCGGATTGGTGCCATGAGCGGAATCCGGACACAGGATCTTTTTGCGCGGATTGCCCTGTTTTTCAAGAGCTGCCCGGACCAGCAGGATACCAGTCATCTCACCATGTGCTCCGGCAGCAGGCTGCAGAGTGACTGCGTCCATCCCTGTGATCTCCGCCAGTGCGGATTCCAGTGCTGCTGCAATCTCCATCACACCCTGAGAGACAGTCTCTGGCTGATAGGGGTGAGCCCAGGCCAGACCCTCCGTGCGAGCCACCAGTTCATTCACACGCGGGTTGTACTTCATCGTGCAGGATCCAAGGGGATATAGCCCCAGATCAATGGCATAATTCCAGGTGGAGAGACGGGTAAAGTGACGGATTACTTCTACCTCACTAACCTCAGGAAAATGCTCGATTTCCTTACGTACAGAAGAGACTCCAAGAGCTACTTCGGGGTCGATTACCGGCACATCCAGATCCGGCAACTGGTATCCCTTTTTTCCCGGTGAGCTGATCTCAAACAGTAACGGCTCATCCTGCGTGGGATGCGATTTTACTTTCCGGATCATGCGCGACCTCCCAGTGCTTCAATCACAGTATCCATGTCCGCCTTCTTCGACATTTCAGTAGCGCAAAGCAGGACATTGCCAGCCAGCTCCGGATAGAAGCGGCCCAGATCCAGTCCGCCAATAATCTTCTTTTCCAGAAGCTGCTCATTGACTGCTGCTACATCACTGGCTTTTGCTACGAACTCATTAAAGAAGGGAGCCTCAAAGCGACGCTCCAGCTTTGAAGCAAGATAGTGTGCCTTGGAGAGATTCTGGATGGCAAGCTCACGCAAACCTTCCTTGCCATAAATACTCAGATAAATTGTTGCCACCAGAGCAATCAATGCCTGATTGGTACAGATGTTGGATGTCGCCTTTTCCCGGCGGATATGCTGCTCCCGCGTGGAAAGAGTCAGACAGAAAGCACGATTCCCTCTGGAATCTTTTGTTTCTCCCACCAGTCTTCCAGGAATCTGGCGAATGTATTTTTCTTTGGTTGCGATGATTCCGGCGAAGGGTCCACCGTAGCTGGGAGAGATCGCAAAACTCTGCAGTTCACCTGCCACAATATCAGCCTGAACCGGCGGAGCCAGAATCCCCAGCGAAACGGCCTCGGCAAACACGTAAATAAGCAGTGCACCCTTGCTCTGGGCCAGTTCAGCAACTGCTTCCAGCTCTTCCACACACCCAAAAAAATTCGGAGACTGGATAATCACTGAAGCTGTATCTTCATTGATCTTGCTTTTCAGATCATCCAGGTCGATACGGCCAGTCTGGCTATCGTAACCAAACTCAGTAACCGGCATTCCCTGATATTTTGCGTAAGTGGAAAGTACTTCCCGGTATTCCGGATGGACACTTTTCGCCACCAGCGTCTGGCTGCGTTTTGTAATGCGGACAGCCATCATGGCAGCTTCCGGAACAGCAGAGGAGCCATCATACATGGAGGCATTGGCCACTTCCATGCCAGTCAGCTGGCAGATCATCGACTGAAACTCAAAGATCTGTGTCAGGTGTCCCTGGGAAATCTCCGCCTGATAGGGTGTGTAGGATGTCAGAAATTCACTGCGCTGTACGAGGACATCTGCCACCACAGGCCGATAGTGATTGTAGACACCAGCTCCCAGAAAGGAAGCATATCCATTGGCGCATTCGGCACCACGAGCCTTGAAGTAATCCACAATCTCGAACTCGGATTTACCGGGTGGGAGGTTGAGAGGGTTCTTCAGCCGGACATCTTCCGGGAGCTGTGCCACAAGATCATCAATGGATGACACACCGATGGCTTCGAGCATCTGTTGACGCTCAGAGGGAGACTTGGGAAGGTAACGCACTTTTTGAGTTAAGCCCCGATATAGGTCTGGTAGTCTGCGGCCGGAAGCAGCTTCTCCACATCAGCTGGATTGGAGAGACGAATCTTCACTAGCCATGCTTCTCCATGCGGATCAGAATTCAGCTTTTCAGGAGCTGTTGCCAGAGCTTCATTCACTTCCACAACCTCTCCGGAAACAGGGGCATAAATATCTGACACTGCTTTCACAGACTCAACGGAGCCCATCGTTGCTCCTTCAGAAAGTCTGGTTCCCACTTTGGGAAGATCCACATAGACAATATCGCCCAGTTCGCTCTGTGCGTGGTCAGTGATTCCGATGGTTCCATTGTCGCCTTCGACAAGAACCCATTCATGTTCTTTGGTGTAACGGAAGTTTTCCGGGTACATACTATTTCTCTCGTTTATAAAAAGGTGTTTCGACAGTCACTGCATCCACTGGCTGGTTCCGGATCATCACCTGAATATTTTTTCCGGGAACCGCCTCATCTACGGGCAGCATGCAAAGCCCAATATTTTTACCAAGTGTAGGAGAAGGTCCGCCTGACGTGACCCATCCGGACGGAATGCCATTCACCAGCACTTCATAACCATCACGACCGATTCCACGACCCGTCATTTCAAAGCCGACCAGCTTCCGCCGTATACCGGCTTCCTTCTGCTTGAGTAAAGCAGACTTGCCGACAAAATCATTTGGCTTATCAAACTTGACGATCCATGCCAGCCCTGCTTCCAGAGGAGAGATGGATGCATCAATCTCGTGTCCGTAAAGAGCCATTCCCGATTCCAGTCGCAATGTATTCCGTGCGCCAAGTCCACAGGGTTTAATGCCGAACTCTGCCCCTGCATCCAGAATCTCCTGCCAGATTCGGGGGGATTCTGCCGGATCAATATAGATCTCAAATCCGTCTTCCCCGGTATATCCGGTACGGGCAATACGGGCGGCGGTTCCGCTAACCTCTCCATCTACAAAATAGTAGTAACGGATGGCATCAAGATCCGCATCTGTCAGTTTACGCAGAGTATCCAGAGCCTTCGGACCCTGAATCGCAAGCTGGGCATAGCGATCGCCATGATTGGATACTTTGGCATCAAATCCACTGGCCTGACTCTGAATGTGATCAAAGTCCTTATCCTGATTTCCGGCATTGACGCAGATAAAGAAGTGATTGTCGGATACTTTATGGACCAGGATGTCATCGACAAAACCACCGTGGTCATAAAGGAGCCCTGAGTAATGCGCCTGGCCAATCTTCAGCTTTGCAGCCCAGTTCGAGGAGACATACTCAACCAGTTCCAGCGCCTGGGGACCTTCTATCTCAATCTCACCCATATGGCTGACATCAAACAGACCAACCGCATTTCGGACCGTGTTGTGCTCATCAATAATGCCCGAATACTGCACGGGCATATCCCAGCCACCAAAATCAACCATTTTGGCGCCAGACTGACGATGAACAGCATTCAGGGGCGTCACTCGTAGTGCAACAGCTTCACTCATGGAATTTTATAGTGTAGCCCACAGTGAGAAGGCAGAACCCCACAAAGCAAGTAGACTGACACCTTTTCTGATTCTTTTCAGTCACTTCCATAAAGTACGGGAATGAATTTTTGCAGCATAGAGGCAATAGCTAAACCCGGCATGCGCACAAATCATCAGCGCAGATCGAAAGCAACCCGAATAAACCGATACGACTCTTCACGTGCATCCTGCGGAAACTCGTGGCCGGTATTGGGATAGACAGCAACTGCTCTTTTACCCGCACTTTTCATCGAGAGCTGGACTCCCTCTACATCAAAGTTGTCATCGTTCAGGGGAGCACTCACAAAGATCGCCCGGTCTGAAAGAAAGGCCAGGATCTCCGGGAAGTCAAAGGGAATTTTCGCAGGAGAGTTTTCGTATTCGCTCTCGATCTTCGGCATGTAGCGCCAGCCGCTCCATCCCTTCAGGTTGCCCCCTTTGTAATGGGACATCTTCGTGAACCCGCAACTGGTAACAATCACTTTAATTCGTGAATCGAAGACAGCAACAAATAAAGAGTTATGCCCACCCAGCGAATGACCAATCGCCCCGATTCTGGTGTTATCCACTTCAGGCATGGAAACCAGCAGATCAATCGCCCGGACGTGATTCCAGATGGCTTTCATGGAAGTACTGAGATATCCCATCTGGTAGGGGTCGGCTTTGTTTTCACCCAGACTGGGATAGTCTGGCGAAATGGTAATGAAACCTCTTTCAGCCAGTTCTCTTCCATAATGCCGGGAAGGATCAGCCGCAAATCCCACCGGAACATCTTTTCCCTGTGGATGAGTGGGGTGAAGGCTCAACATAGCTGGCCGCTTCCCTCCCCCTGTGTTCCGGGGAATCAGCAGCCAGGCAGGAACCCAGTCTCCCGGTTCAGATTCATACTGAATCTTGCGGAAGAGGACACCATCCATCTCTTTTTCCTCAATCAGCCGCACCGCAGGAACAGGTCTTTCCTTTTTGGGAAACTCTCCCATGGCCTGTTCCATCTGCGGAATGACGGATGCCTGAGCCAGAAGCAGGGTAACGATGGAAAAAATCACGGTGTGGCAATCATACGATATTCGCCGTTGCGATTCGGATCTTCAAACCTGAAATCCACGTTCTGCCCACTCCTCACGATCAACCCATTTCCTTCAGTAAAGCGAGAAGCAAACAGTGTTCTATTTCAGGGAATGATCCGCAGCATCCAGAGCATCACCACATTCGGAAGGAATGACTAAAGAGCCGGGGAAATGAAATATTGGCTGATCTGTTTTTCCAGATTTATTTCCAGAGCCACTTGCGAGATTTCCAGAATCGGGGGCGGGATGGCATATCTGTCCGTTTCTCTCATCCATTCGAGTACATCCACAAGATGCCAGATGGAAGGATTACCATCATGAACAGGTATCGGAAAACTGGAGGAATGAGCCAGCATGAGTTTACGCATATTTTGCCGGGACATTCCGGTAATCCCGGCAATCTCTGTCAAACCGACATAATCAGGTGAAACTTCAATCAGATGGGCAGAAGGGATTGCCCGTCGAACATCAGAGAGAGCGGACTGAATTGCTTCCCTCGCACTGGAAGATTCACGCGTAAACTCCATCGCTATTTTTCCGGGAACGCCGATACCGATCAAGGCATCGTCACAACCTTCTTCTGCCAGACATTCAATGAGTACATCTGCTTGCGTCTCCGAATCCTCAAGCTGATATTTGAGAGTGAAGCAAAATTCCATTTACGACTTCCTGTTCTTGCCGGTGCAGTTATCGACAACTCTTCGTATTGCCTTTGCATGATTCCCTGGGTTTTTGGGCGTGCTCCAGATACTGGTAATACAAAACTCACCACATCGGCATTCATGATCTCTAGACGGACAATAGATCTTTCCCCAGGCATGACTACCCCCAACATGGACTCGCCATCCATGATCCTCCGCATAAGCCAGTGCTGCCTCCACTTCCTTTTTTGGATGAGAGGACCGAGCCACAACTGCACCTCCACTATGGATGATTCTTCATTGGTTGTCAACTGACAACCAAATAGAGAGACATCCAATAAAAAAGGTCCACCCGAAGGTGGACCTTTCTCACGCAATTTATGTGAAGGATTTTACGCCAGGAGCTCTTTCACTACATACGACTTCTCTACACCTGTGAGCTTTACATCCAGCCCCTGATATTTATAGGAGAAGCGTTCATGGTCGATTCCAAACTGATGCAGGATGGTTGCCTGAAAGTTCTGGACCGGGACAGGATTTTTGGTGATGTTGTAGCTGAACTCGTCTGTTTCCCCGTGAACAATACCACCCTTGATTCCGCCACCAGCCATCCAGAGACTGAAGCAGCGCGGGTGATGATCGCGACCATAATCAGTAGCTGTCAGCTTGCCTTGTGAGTAGACAGTCCGCCCAAACTCTCCAGCCAGAATGACCAGAGTGTCGTCGAGCATTCCTCGCTGTTTCAGATCCTGAATCAGTGCCCATGCGGGCTGATCGATTTCCTTGCACTGAGCGGGCAACACTTCCGGAAGATTGCCATGGACATCCCATCCGCGATGGTAAACCTGCACGAAGCGGACACCCCGTTCTGCCAGCCGCCGGGCCATCAGACACGTCTGGGCAAATGATCCCGGTTTTTTTGCATCCGGTCCGTATGCTTCCCATACACTGTCAGGTTCTTTGGAAAGATCTGTTAAATCCGGCACAGATGACTGCATACGAAAAGCCATCTCATACTGGCTGATACGGGTCTTGGTCTCCTCATCTCCCAGCTTCTGGAAAGTGAGATTGTTCATTTCGGCCAGACCGTCCAGCATCTGTCTGCGGACTGCTGTGGGAACACCATTCGGGTTATTGATGAACAGGACAGCGTCGCCGGAACTGCGCAGACCCACACCAGAATACTGACCGGAAAGGAATCCGGCACTCCACAATCGCGCAGAAATTGCCTGCACGTTTGCCTTGGGGTGATAGTGGTTTGCCTGCAGCACCACAAAGGCCGGGAGATTCTGGTTCATGCTCCCAAGACCATAGTTGATCCAGGAACCCATGCAGGGGCGACCTGCAATCTGATTTCCGGTCTGGAAGAACGTGATGGCAGGCTCGTGATTGATCGCCTCCGTATTCATGCTGCGGATGATGGCGATATCGTCCACCATCTTTGCCGTGTATGGCAGCAGTTCGGAAACCCATGCTCCGGATTTTCCATGTTGATTGAACTTGAATATGGAAGGAGCAATTGGGAATCTTGTCTGACCACTGGTCATTGTGGTCAGTCGCTGTCCCTTCCGGATCGACTCAGGCAGATCCTTGTCGAACCACTTTTCCATCTCTGGCTTGTAATCAAACGTCTCCATTTGAGGAGGTGCGCCAACAAGATGAAGATAGATGCAGCGCTTTGCCTTCGGTGCAAAATGAGGAAGACCTTCCAGCCCTCCAACAGGAGGCGCCGAAGTGTCCACTCCGGCGGCCATTGCGGAGTTGCCCATGAGTGAGCCCAGAGCAAGTGCACCAATTCCCTGCGCTCCCCGCATAAAGAAGCGTCGGCGTGTCTCTTCCCTCACCATGGATGCTGCCAGTTCATCCACCGGATGTTTTCCCAAGGAAATCGTTCGACGGGAACTCCGGTCCAGATTAAGCGCCTGCGGATCGTAATGGCCTTCGTGATCGGGTTTCAAAATCGAGCGTTTCATTTCGTCAGTACCTCATCCAGATTCATGAGCTGGTTCACCAGCATTGTCATTGATGCAAAATCCGTGGGAGAAAGAGCCGGGTTGGTCTTCTTCTCTCCTACCGAGAGCAACTTTACGGCATCCTCACCATGTGATCCGTAATAGGTCTGGAAACCGTCATACGATTTCCGGACCACCTGTTTTTCGGCAGCAGTCAGCGCACGACCCAGTAAACGTGTCGTGACAAAATCCAGACGGCTGTCCAGATCCGCCGCGTTCACCATACTCTGTTCTGCCAGAATCCGGGCAGCTTCCACAAACTGTGTATCGTTCATGGTGACCAGAGCCTGCAATGGAGTATTGGTTCGTTCCCTTCGTACCGTGCAGGCTTCCCGGGTTGGAGCATTGAAAATCTCCATGTTTGCGGGAGGTGCACTTCTCTTCCAGAACGTATACATGGACCTGCGATAGAGATCGTCTCCATGATCCTGCTTGTAGAAGCGGGTATTGGAACCATTCATCGCCACTGCTTCCCAAACACCTTCCGGCTGATAGGGTTTCACACTAGGTCCACCAATTTCAGGAACCAGCAAGCCACTAGCGGCCAGCGCATAATCTCTTACGACTTCTCCATCCATACGGAAGCGAGCACCACGGCTGAAGAGTCGATTCTCCGGATCTTTTTCCTTCTTGTCCGGCGTCACTTTTGCGGACTGCTGATAAGCGGCAGAAAGAAGGATCTGTTTATAGAAGCGCTTCATGTCCCATCCACTTTCACGGAAATCTACCGCCAGCCAGTCCAGCAGTTCCGGATGGGTAGGCATCTCACCCTGGCTTCCAAAATCGTCCGCAGTTTTGACGATGCCAATTCCGAAGACTTCCTGCCACATACGATTCACATTCACACGGGCGGTAAGAGGTTGGGTCGGCAGGAACAACCACTTGGCGAGACCCAATCGATTATTCGGCAGATCCTTGCCTAGTGCTGGAAGAACCGAAGGTGGAGCAGCATCCAGACGATCACGCTTCTGGTCATAAGCTCCGCGGAAAAGCAGATGAGCTTCAGGCTTCCCATCGTTACGCTCATGCATCACCAAAGTGATGGCACCCCGACGTGCAATCGCTCTTGCCTGTGTATTGAGCTTTGCCTGTTCCTGACTCAGTTCACGGAAACGGGCATCCTCTTTCACCAGGTACCAGGACAGCAATGCCTCTTTATCCGGATCGGAGAGGGTCTGGCTATCTTTCTTCAGTGCTACCGAAGCTGCCACCCAGTCATTGAGCAGGCGGGCTTCACTTTCAGACACAACGCGATTCAAAATTCGGAAATCAGAGATAGCCCCATCAGAAAGAGAGCTTCCTAAAACAAGCGGTGTATCCACACCGATATCTCCCGGCAGGTCGAGGTTGAGATTTCCGCCACCCTGTGTGGGAATTGCACGGCCATTCAGGTAAAGGCTCAGGCCGGATTGATGTCTTGTTCCGTCATAGGAGAACACCAGATGATTCCAGGAACCATGCTTGATCTGCTCCAGATGCCCTGCTCTGATATCGATGGAGCGTCCACCTTCGCCCACCAATCGCAAAAATGACACGCGGCCACCAACCCCAATTACCCATCCCCGATTTTTATCTTTCTCATTCTGATGGGAGGCAATCGTATAGGACTGCTCAGCCTTGGGGAAGAAGAAGCCTACGCTGATCGTGAAGGGCTTGTCTGCATCCAGCCGTGGAGCATTCTCCACTTTAAGGCCTTCATTGGTTTTGAAGTGAAGAGATTCAACGCCCTGAACTTCAGAGGGAATCAGATCATAGGGCCCATCCGTTTTTGCCAACCCTGTGACATTGGCATGATAAAGCTCATCCTTTTCATCTAAAGGGTTTGCCGTCTGTACAGGTTTTCTCTGTGTCAGCCAGTTAGTGAAATCAGGCTTTACGCGAGACTCTGAATCACGAATTTCCTGACGGACCTGTGCCAGGCGTGATGAGATCTGATCCCACTCTTGCCGGTCTTCCTTACGGGGAACCACTATGACAGGCGGAGTATCCGGGATGTTGTCGTCCATCACTTTCTGAGTGGTATTGCGGAAATAGGCACCAAGAGAGAAGAAGTCTTTCTGCGGAATGGGATCGAACTTATGGTCGTGGCAGTTTGCACAGCCAACCGTTAGCCCCATCCAGACAGCAGCGGTAGTTTCAGCCCGGTCCTTCGCATAAATTTCGGCATACTCATCTTCAATGATTCCAGCCTCGTTGGTCGTGACATTGCTGCGATGAAATCCAGTGGCAATGCGCTGGTCCAGCGAAGGATTCGGCAACAAATCTCCTGCCAACTGCTCAATCGTGAACTGATCGAACGGAAGATTGCGGTTATATGCCTGGATCACCCAATCCCGATACGGCCAGATCTCGCGGTAGTTATCGACGTGAATGCCATGCGTATCTCCATACCGTGCAGCATCCAGCCAGTAACGGCCGCGATGCTCTCCATAGTGGGGAGAAGCCAGATAATGGTCGATCATGCTTTCGTATGCCTTAGGACTGACATCCTTGAGAAATCGGTCAATTTCTGCCGGTGTCGGCGGGAGACCGGTCAGATCCAGAGCAACGCGGCGAATCAGAGTTCGCTTATCGGCCTGTGCAGCGGGGGTCAGTCCCTGTGATTCCAGCTTCGCGAGAATAAAGGAGTCGATGGGATTCTTCGCCCAGGTTTTATTCCTGACTACTGGCAGTTGAGGCTTGACGGGTACACGATAGGCCCAATGCTCTTCCCACGCAGCGCCCTGTGCAATCCACTGTTTGATCAGGTCGATCTGTTGAGGATTCAATGTCTTGTGCGATGAGGCAGGCGGCATACGCATAGCCGCTTTTTCCGTCACCATTCGCTGATAGATCAGACTGTTTTCGGGACTGCCCGGAACAATTGCTGCGCCCCGTTTTCTGGCTTCCAGCGCCGCATCTTTCTGATCCAGCCGTAGACCAGCCATGCGAGTAGTTGAATCAGGACCATGACACTGGAAACAGTTTTCAGAAAGCAAAGGGCGTATATCTTTTTGAAAATCAACCTTGCTTCCGGATTTGGGCTGGGCTGAAACAGAAAGACATAGACCCACTGCCAGGGTGGGTAGCAGAGTTAAGGGCGAGCACCGCATTACCCGTCAATCATATAGAAAATGAATGCCAAAGCACACCCCTGGGTAGAACCACAGCAGCCTGAAATAACTTCTCGCCATCCATTCCCACAGAAAAGCCACTCTGTTAAAATTCGATTCAACTCAAATGGTTTAGATCCAATCTGATGAAGCCTATTCTCGTTCTTCTTACCGGACTCACACTTCTCGCAGCAGACAGCGAGATCGCTTCACTGGAAAAATACACTCCAGCCGAGCGCAGACACTGGTCTTTCCAACCCAGAAAACAGGTTGTTCCACCAGCCGTTTCTGGCACAACGAACTCCATTGATGCCTTCATCCGGGCTCGTTTGCAGAAAGACAATCTTCAGCCCGCACCTGCTGCTGACCGGGAGACACTGATTCGTCGGGTAACATTCGATCTGCACGGGCTTCCTCCCACACCACAGGAGATCCATGCATTTGTCTCTGATGCATCACCGGATGCATACACAAAACTGATCGACAGACTGCTTGCTTCACCACGATACGGAGAACACTGGGGACGTCACTGGCTGGATGTAGTCCGGTTTGCAGAATCAGATGGTTTTGAATATGACACTCACCGCCACGATGCGTGGCGTTACCGGGATTACGTCATCCATTCATTCAACACCGATAAACCTTATACGCAATTTATTCATGAGCAACTCGCCGGGGATGAGATGAACCCTCGCAATGAAGTCATGCGGATTGCTTCGGGATACAACCGCCTGGGTCCGCTCCGCAAGAATGCTGGCAATCAGGAAGTCGCAAGTTCCCGGAATGAAGTCCTCACTGAAATGACCAACATCGTTGGCGCTTCATTGCTGGGTGTCACGCTGGGTTGTGCCCGTTGCCACGATCACAAGTTCGACCCCATCCGGCATACGGATTATTACCGGATGCAGGGCTATTTTTCTGCAACTTTTGATGAAGATGTTCCCCTGACATCCAAAGAAGTCCGAGCCGAGTGGAAGAAAAAAACAGATACCCTGACTGCCGAGATCAAAGAGATGCAGCAGCAGATGAAGAAACTGACTGGCTCTGCAAAGGAAGAGATGGGAAAGAAGGTAAAGGCCACCGAAGCAAAGCTGCCAGCTCCACTACCTTCCCTTTTTTCCACTGCTAACGATTATGAAAAAGCGACGCCCATTCATGTGCTGGCCCGGGGAGAATATACCAACAAGGGAGCAAAGGTGGGCATGCGTCCGCTTGGAGTACTGCTTCCGCCCGATACGCCGGAGCTTCCCTCCGACACTCAAAATCCAAGGATGAAGCTGGCCGACTGGATTTCTGATCCAGAAAATCCGCTGACTGCTCGTGTCATGGTGAATCGAATCTGGGGCTATCATTTCGGTCGAGGGATCGTCGCAACTCCAAATGATTTTGGCCGCATGGGCACACGGCCTTCTCATCCTGAACTACTCGACTGGCTGGCCAACCAGTTCGTCGAAGGTGGATGGAAGGTAAAGCCGATCCATCGCATGATTCTCATGTCGGAAACCTATCGTCAGTCGAGCGAATCGCCGATTGAAGACACGGCAATGACAAAAGATGCAGAGAACAAGCTGCTCTGGAAGTTCAACCGCCGACGGCTGGAAGCTGAAGAGATCCGTGATGCGTCTCTCACCGTGGCTGGACGCCTGAATGAAAAAGCAGGTGGACCCAGCATCATTGTTCCGATTGATCCGGACCTCACAAACTTTCTCTACAAACCTTCTCAATGGGCTGTCACCGCAGACGCCAAGGAACATAATCGCCGCAGTGTTTATCTCTTCCAGAAGCGCAACCTGCGTCTGCCCTTCATGGAAGTATTCGATTCTCCGGATTTGCAGATCTCCTGTCCCAGACGTGAACAGTCCACTCACGCCCCACAGGCCCTGGAATTGCTGAATGGAGATTTTGCCAATGCCATGGCTGACTCTTTTGCAAAACGCCTGGAGCAGGAAGCAAAAGATAACAACACCCGTATTGATCTTGCCTATCTTCTGGCGACAGGAAGACATCCTGCAACTAAAGAAAAAGCAATCGCACAACAGTTTCTGGCTTCGGGTTCCCTTCGTGAATTTGCACTGGCAATCCTGAATCTCAACTCATTTCTTTACGTGAACTAGGAAACTGACATGTCTGAACATTTACGATGGACCCGAAACCGACGTGAATTCCTGACTGATGCTTTTTGCGGATTTGGTTCTCTTGCTTATGCATCGATGACATCTCAGTCGATTGCCCATGCAACAACGGTCAATCCACTGGCTCCAAAGAAGCCGCATATGCCGGAAACAGCAAAAGCGAAATCCGTCATCTTCCTCTTCATGGCGGGCGGACCATCTCACATGGAGACGTTTGACCCCAAGCCCCTGCTCAATAAACTGGACGGGCAGAAACGCCCTGCCGAATTTGGTGAGGCCAAGTATCAGTTCATCAAGGGCAATGCCCTGTTAATGGGTACAAAGAGGACATTCAAAAAGTACGGCCAATCAGGAATTGAGGTTTCCGATCTGTTCCCCCATCAGGCAGAAGTGGTGGATGATCTGTGCATCATCCGCTCCTGCCAGGGCGATATGGTGGTCCACTCAGCCGCACAATATCAGTGCATGACGGGCCGCATCATTCCAGGATTTCCTTCCATGGGAAGCTGGATTACTTATGGCCTTGGCTCTGAATCAGAGTCTTTACCAGCCTATGTCGTTATCCCTGATCCGAAGGGAGCGCTGGAAGCAGGATCACCCATGTATCTGAATGGATTTCTACCAGCCGTCTACCAGCCTGCCATGCTCCGTCCGGGAAACAAACCGGTTCTCAATCTGGACCTGCCATCCGGGGTTTCTCTTGGTGACCGCCGCAAGACTATTGACCTGATCCGGCATCTGAATGAAGCAGGGATGGTGGGAGAAGATCCTGAGTTTGCAGCCCGTATGTCCGCCTATGACACTGCATTCCGTATGCAGACTGAAGCTCCGGAGGTATTTGATATCTCCAGGGAATCTGCAGAGACGCTCGAAATGTATGGTGTCAACAAAGAGCCTACAGATGACTATGGACGCCGCTGTCTGCTGGCCCGACGTATGGTGGAACGGGGGGTTCGGTTCATCTGCGTAGTTTCCGGTGGCGGTCCGGGAAATCTGCAATGGGATGCCCATGAAGATATCGAGGAAAATCATCCGCGCATGGCGAGCCAGACAGATCAACCCGTTGCTGCCCTGATTAAAGATCTGAAACGTCGCGGACTGCTGGATTCTACACTGGTCGTGTGGGGTGGAGAATTCGGCCGCTCCCCCGAAGCTGAAGGCGGCAAGGGACGGGATCATCACAATCTGGGATTCACCTCATGGATGGCAGGGGGGGGAATCAAAGGCGGTACCGTCTATGGAGCTACCGATGATATCGGGCTTCAGGTCACAGAAAATCCGGTCCACTTCCGGGACCTCCATGCCACCATCCTTTATCAGTTGGGGCTGAACCAGGATGCTCTCAGCTATATGCACCAGGGTCGTAAAGAACGCCTGACCGAAGTTCATGGGAACATCGTGAAGGACATCATTGCATGATTCTTGCGATTTTATTGTTGGCTCAGGTTCCCATTGTGATCCACACAACGGCTGGAGACATTGAAGCGGTGCTGGAAGACAAGAAAGCTCCGGTCACCACGATGAACTTTCTTCGCTATGTGGATGCACATCGTTATCACGGGGGATTGTTCCATCGCACGGTGAAAACATCACCGGACAATCAGCCACAATCCACCGTCAAGATCGATGTGATTCAGGGTGGAGTGAACCCTACTTATAAAGATCAATCGACATGGCCCGCCATCCTTCTGGAACGAACCTCAGTCACCGGGCTGAAACATCTGGATGGCACTATTTCCATGGCACGATCTGCTCCGGATTCTGCGACCAGCGACTTCTTCATCTGTATTGGAGATCAGCCGTCGTTGGATCTGGATGGAAAACGTAATCCTGACCTGCAGGGTTTTGCGGCTTTTGGCCGCGTGACCAAGGGAATGGATGTCGTGAAAAAGATCCAGATGTCTCCATTCAAGGAACAGGCTCTGGACCCGCCGGTAAAAATCATTTCTATTGTCCGCAAGTAGTCTTCAGATGGACGGGGAGTCCGTCTGCGACAGAAGAGTCAGCATCTCTTCCTGATTCTTTTCCATCAGCTCTGATGCAGTAGACAGGGACACCCAGTAAAAGCTGGCAGCGAGGAAAAGCCCAGCAACTATGACGCTGTAAAAAGCCGTATTCGTCTGGAACGCCCATCGAGCCAGATATGCCAACCCAACAGGAGCTGCAAACAAAGGGTAGGCAAATAAAGTCACCCAGGCTGCTTTGCCCGAATTATTTTTCCAGTTGTCATTGGGATTCACAGCCCGGGCAGACTGAACGGAGATGATGTTTCCCAACCCCAGTAAAAACAGGGTCATGACCGCACAGGCGCAGGCAGCTTCCAGAACTTTTTCCGGAGTAAGCGGCATTCGAAACAGGATGCAGACCAGGACAATGATGAGAACTTCCAGAATGACAAAGAAAACAGTCGTGATGTTTTTTGCAATCAGGATGGTTGTTCTTGCCACAGGAGTCACGAAATAAAACTGGGTAGCTCCGCGATCAAATCCAAAGATATTGTAAAAACAAACTCCACTCAGCAGAAGCAGAGCATATCCGGAAACCATCACCAGAAAATTTTGTGACGTCCAGTTCCGGCTGTTCCCCATCATCATGGGCAACCAGATCAGCAAGCCAAAACTAAATCCCATCATGAACACCGTGCGAAATCGGGAGACACGGCTCAGGAATCGGATCTCTTTTTGAACCAGTACGGCCAGAGGATCAGGAAAAATCCTGTCAGGCCAGGTAAACAGAAAATCGAAACGAGACGGTGCTTCCTTCCTTTTGACTCCCCCTTTGGCAGAATCACTGTCGAAGTCCAGGTTTCGATTGAACTGCCATCTGCTGAAGAGCCATGCGACGCCTGTCATTGCAATAAGGAGAGCCCAGGGCAGCATGCTTTGTGGATGAAGAGTGGCTTCGGTTGCTGCCCCCCATGGAAGAATAACCACCGGTATCCAGGAAAACAGGCGCGAAACTTCTTCCGGAATCATACTTCCCTTCCTTGCGATGAAAGAAGGAAGAGTAATCAATAGAACAATCGCCAGAACAAAAAACTCTCGCAGCCCTTTGCGGTTCATCAACCGGAGAATGAGATCCTTGACTCCCGCTCCCAGAAAGATATTGAAGAGGGCAAAAAGCAGAGGAGAGAACACAGCCCATTTTGGACTTCCGGAATTCTGCAGTAACCCGATCATGCACCCGATCATCAGAATGGGCATCTCCGGAAACAGAAAGACACGCAGAAGCAGTTCCAGCCGGTATAGTGTTCCGGAAGGAATCGGGAAGGCACTCAGCTTCCGGATATCCAGCAAGCCCCCCATGGAAGCCATCGCAAGAGGCATTCCCTGCCAGTAGATAAACGCACCAAAATATCCGATACCAAGGATGAATTCCGCTCTTCCCTGTAAATCCACGGTGGCAAGCCAGGAGGAAGCAAACCCTGCCAGCACAATAAATCCGCTGTACCACAGCAGCGACACCAGCATGGAGAAGATGAACCCCATCTGTCCATGACGACGGTAGAAGTTCAGCAGGATCTTCCACTGCATCGCCAGGATTGCGGTGCTCTGTGAGTTCATTGCAACCAGTCCAGATTACTGCTCGCGCGCTCCCCACCCACGATGCGAACAAAGAGGTCTTCCAGTGTTTCCCCGCCTGCTCTCAGTTCATCCATGGAGCCTTCTTTCACAATACGGCCATCGTTGATAATCGCCACGCGGTCACAAAGACGTTCCACTACTTCCAGAACGTGCGAGGTCAGGAAGATGGTTGCTCCGTTGCGGACAAGGTCCAGCAGGATATTCTTCATCAGACGCGATCCCACCGCATCCACACCTTCAAACGGCTCATCCATGAGGAACAACTGAGGCCGATGCACCAGTGCAGCAGCCATGGCGGTTCTTTTCCGCATTCCTTTGGAGTATTCGGAGATCAGTTTCTTGGGGGAAGCGTCCAGCTCAAAGAGAGAAAGCAGTTCGCGTGTCCGCTCCCGTGCAAGCTCGCGAGGCAGGCCATAGATTCGCGCAGCGAACTCCACATACTCTCCGCCGGTCAACTGATCAAAGAGAAGCGTGTCATCCGGCACCACACCGATCGACTGGCGGATCGCCAGAGAGTCTTTCGGCATTTCATTGCCCAGGATCTCAACGGAACCGCTGGTTGGAACACTCAACCCCATCATCATGCGAATGGTCGTTGTCTTCCCTGCTCCATTCGGACCGAGGAAACCAAAAAAGCATCCACGTGGAACTTCCAGAGAGAGTTGATCCACCGCGGCTTTCTGGCCATAGACCTTGGTCAGATCCGCCAGCCGGATGGCGGGTGTTTGGGGAAATTCAGTCATTGTGGAGACGGGCTGCAGCATCAGGCTTTTTCTTAAAGATCAGAATATGCTGACGCGGCAGATCGGGAGCAACTTTTTCGAGCTCAAATCCTTCTTCTTCCACTTCCAGCTTTGCTTCCGCCACACTCATCTTATGTTCCGGACGAATCGGAACCCACGGATCTTCTTTTCTGTATTCCAGAAGCACCATACGGCCATCATCTTTCAGGGCATTCCGGAGTTTCGCCAGCATCTTCTGGGGCTGGGCGAACTCATGATAGACATCCACCATCAGAATCAGATCCAGGGTTTTCTCCGGAAGGCGTGGATCAGCTTCCGCTCCCAGAATCGTCTCCACGTTACGATACTCAGCGCTTTCGAGACGACGCCTCAGGATGCGCAGCATCTCGGGCTGGATATCCACCGCATAGACTTTGCCTTCATTACCGACACGCCGCGCCATCCGCACCGTAAAGTAGCCAGATCCCGCACCAACATCAGCCACCACCATTCCGGGCTTGAGTCCAATCGTATCGAGGGCGGATTCCGGCATTTCCTCAATTTCCCGCTCCGATCTTTCCAGCCAGTCCGCTCCCCCGATCCCCATCACACCCGCGATCTTGCGACCGCTTTTGGGATGTACCGCCTGGGCATAGACTGTAAAGGATGCAATCATCCCAAACAGGATTTGCAGCCAGATGCGTCGATGCATTACTCTCAGGTTCATATGGATAAAGGACTCCCGCCTTATGTTTCAAATTAAAGCCCTGTTGCTCGCAACAGTTCTTATCTTCGCTGGTTGCGGAGACAAAAGACAGGCCCGTACAGAGCCTGTGCGCATGGGTGAAAAAATTCAGGTCGGCACCCTTGTATATAACGTTCTCGAAACGAAGTGGGTTTCCAGCCTGGGCGATATGTTCAATCAGCGAATTCCCCAGCAGCAGTTCCTTCTGGTCCGGCTGATTGTTACCAATTCCGGCAACAAAGAGCTTTCCCTTCCCCTGCTGAACATCAAAAACTCTGGTGGTGGTGAATTCCAGGAACTGCAGGATGGAAAAGGAGTGAATGGCTGGTTCGGTTTTCTTCGCACACTGTCCCCGGCAGAAACACAGGAAGGCTGGATTGTGTTTGATGCTCCACCCAACAGTTATTCACTGGAATGTTCCAGTGGTGCCGAAGACCTGGAAGATGAAGAGATCGTCAAAGTTGACCTTCCTTTCAACATGGACAGCATGAATGATTCCATGCCGCGCACAGAACTTCAGTAGACTCCTTCTGGTCCCCATTTTCATTGCAGGCGGACTCCATGCACAGACTCCGCTTGCATTTGAATCCTTCAGCTTCCATCAGTTTGAGGGTGGTCCTCAGCTTCCATCCGGCACCAGTCTGCGGGAAGGCGATGCTCTCGCCTTTCAGGTGCTGATCGCCGGTTATCAGACAATTCCGGGTGACTTTGAAGATAAGGTTCACCTGGAATACAAAGTCATCATCCGTGATGCGAAGCAACAACTCCTGGCAGAACCTCTTTCGGGAAAAATCGAGACAACCATCGGAGAGGAAGACAAAAAAGAAAACTGGAAGCCAAAGATCGAAGGCCAGTTTCATCTCCCCCTATACCTTCTCTCCGCTACGCATCAGCTTCACATCAGCGTGACTGACATGATTGCGAAAAAGGAGATCTCCGCTGACCATCCTTTTCTAGTGGAAGGTCCATCATTTGCTGAATCCGGCAAGCTATTGATCCAGGACTTTCAGTTTTATCGAACAGAGACAGATCAAAATCCATTGGAAATCGCAGCATTCCGTGCCACTGATCCCATCTTTGCCCGTTTTATGATGACAGGGTTCCAGTCTGCAAAAGACCCGTCCGGGAAAGAAAAGCGGATGGATGTCACTTATGGAATCCGGGTCACCAATGCGGAAGGAAAGGTTCTTTTTGAGCAACCTGCCGCCGCAGAAGAGACACGAGGTTTTTTCTATCCCCCCGGATATCTTCCGGGTGCAATTGGTCTTCAGCTTTCTTCGGATACCCCCAAAGGGGTATATACTGTTTCAGTTTTGCTGAAAGATCGAATCAGTCAGGAAGAGATGCTTTCTTCTTCTACTTTTTCCATCGAATAACTGTTTAACCGTAATTTTTCTTGTTTTAAGAGAATTTTTGTTACGCTGAGATCGGGAGGTCTGAGAATGGATTCTGCAGTTAATCTGCATCGTTTTCACTTCGCGTTTACGATCACGTACCACTATCTGTTTCCGCAACTGACGATGGGGCTGGCTCTGCTGATTGTCATCCTGAAGGCGGTTCATCTGAAAACAGGCGATGAACTGTTCAATCGTGCAGCCCGGTTCTGGGCAAAAATCTTTGCCATCAATTTCGCCATGGGTGTAGTGACCGGAATCCCGATGGAGTTTCAATTCGGGACGAACTGGGCTCGATTTTCCAAGGCAGCCGGAGGTGTGATCGGGCAGACGCTGGCACTGGAAGGCGTCTATTCATTCTTTCTGGAATCTACTTTCCTCGGACTCTTTATCTATGGCGAGAAGATTCTGGGACGCATTGGACATTTCCTGTCCGCCGTCTGTGTATTCATCGGCTCCTGGCTGTCCGGTTATTTCATCATTGCTACGAATGCGTGGATGCAACATCCTGTTGGCTATCACCTGAGCGATCAAGGGGAGATCATTCTGAACAGCTGGACGGCGCTGATCTTCAATCCATGGGCATTGTGGCAGTATGCGCATAACATGATGGGCTCAGTGGTGACGGCCTGCTTTGTGATGTCGGCAGTTGGCGCCTACTACCTGCTCAGCCACACTCATGAGGAGTACGGACGCATCTTTCTGCGAACTGGAGTGACCGCTGGGGTAATTGCTTCCATACTGGTTGCCTTTCCCACCGGAGACCAGCAAGGCCTGCTGGTGGCCCGGCATCAACCCATCACCCTGGCCGCAATGGAAGGTCACTTCGATACGCAATCTTCTGCGCCGATCGCTATTCTGGGTCAACCCGATGTGGATCAGCAGCGGCTGGATAACCCCATCACCATTCCGGGAGCACTCAGCTTCATCACCTACAAGCGCTGGGACGCTGAAGTAAAAGGCCTCAATGAATATCCCAAAGAAGACTGGCCAACGAATATTCCCCTGCTTTACTACTCATTCCATGTGATGGTGGGCTTGGGGACACTCTTCATCCTGATCATGTCCCTGAGTTCGCTTCAGCTCTGGCGAGGCAGACTCTTTACCACCCGCTCCCTGTTATGGATTCTCATGCTGGCAGCGCCGTTCCCTTACATTGCGAACACTGCAGGATGGATGACCGCCGAACTGGGGCGGCAGCCCTGGCTGATCCATGGCCTGATGCGGACAATAGACGGAACATCCCATCAGGTTTCATCCGGCAACACTCTGTTTACTCTTCTGGGGTTCATGGGAATGTATGCATTGCTCTCTGTCCTGTTCATCTTCATGGTGAGCCGGGAAATCTCACACGGTCCGGGGAAATAGATCATGGAAACAATCTGGTTCTGTCTGGTAGCTGTCATGCTAACGGGTTACGTCATCCTGGACGGGTTTGATCTGGGGGCGGGAATCATTTCGCTATTTGCTTCAAAGAATTCTGAAGAGAGAAACCTGATCCTCAAATCCATTGGCCCCTTCTGGGATGGGAACGAAGTGTGGCTGCTGGCTTCAGGCGGCGTACTTTTCTTCGCCTTCCCAGTTCTCTATGCGGCCAGCTTTTCCGGCTTCTACCTGCCACTGATGATGGTTCTGTGGCTACTGATGGGACGTGGAATCGCTATTGAATTCCGCAATCATCTCGAGTCCCCTATGTGGATTGTGCTGTGGGATCGTGTGTTTGGCATTGCCAGTGCGCTGCTGGCTATTTTCTTTGGAGCCGCTCTGGGAAACGTGATTCGGGGGGTCCCTCTGGATGAGGAGGGAGTCTTCTTTCTGCCACTGTGGACGACATTCCGGATTACAGAAATCCCCGGAATTCTGGACTGGTATACCGTCTCAGTAGGTGTGCTGGCATTCATCACCCTTGCCCTGCATGGTGCATTGTGGCTCAATCTGAAAACATCCGGAGAACTTCAGAGAAAGATGCAACGGGTTTCCCAGTTGACCTTGCTGCTCACTGCCGTGCTGACTCTGGTCATCACAGCTATGACGTTCTCTATCCAACCGCTGGCGTGGCAGAGCTTTACCGAACGTCCCTGGGGAGCCATCTTTCCCCTGATTGCATTGGGAAGTCTTGCTCTCATCTTTGTTTCATTGCGCGCAAAGAATGAAGAAAGAGCCTTCCTGGGAAGTTGCGGATTTATCCTGGGGATGATGACATCAGCTACATTCAGCTTGTTTCCTTATGTACTGCCATCGAACGGAACCCCACAAAACGGACTCACTGTCTACAATGCAGCAGCACCTGAATATGGCCTGAAAGTAGGAATGATCTGGTGGATTCCAGGCATGCTGCTGGCTACCGGATATTTCTTTTTCCTGTATCGCCGATTTGCAGGAAAAGTGAACAATGATGAGCCTGCTTCAGTCCACTAAAAGATCTAGTGATGGACTTCTCGGGGAGATATTTCTTCATGAATTTCTTCCCGGAGTGCATTTCTCAGATCGTGAATTCTTTCCTGCGCAGATCTGACCAGTTCAGCCTGCGCTGCAATTTGAGAATGGGTATGTCCCAGCATGTCTTTAGTCAAAACATCTTGATAGACCTGGACTGCCCGTTTTTCACCACGCTCACATTCCTGAAGGATGGCAACGTCATCTCGTGTCGCCCAAGAGGCTTTTAGACTGATCCAGGCACGATGGAGCGCACCAGCAAATGTACCCTGATTTTTAGGTTCGCCACCTAAAGTGACCACAAATCTTTGCAACTCTACAGCAAAGCCAGCCCGTTGATCCGCAAAATCCAGAAATAAAGTCTTGAGATCTACCCGTTCCACATCCTCAGCGGCTGTTTCATAACCTTTTTCTCCATCTTTAAGTGTTCGGATGAGGTGGTTCAGGTGATCAACTGTTTTTTTCAAATGATCCTGCATAACTTTTCTCCCTATGAAAAACCGCATCCATTTGAAATCCGGATCCGGCTTCCTACTAAGAGGTTGTTGCAATTCCTTTTCCAGTTTTCGAGGGCATGTCAGCTTGTCAAAAAACATCAGATTTTTGAGGGACATAGCCAATTACATGTAAGGTAGTACCGATGGAGATTCGCAAATTTCTGCCGGCCGACAAGGAAGCGTGCTTGTCACTTTTTGAGGCAAATCAGGGTCAATTCTTCACAAATGTGGATCCTCAGGTTTTTCAAAATCTGCTGGAGGATTCACACGTTCTGATATTTGTCGCTGAGCACAATGGGCAACTGATTGGCATGACCTGTTCCCGTGAGGCATCCATTCAGTGGCTGATGATCCATCCCGATCTGCAAAGACAGGGAGTGGGAAAGTTCCTGACGTTATTCCTGCTGCGCGAGATGGGAAAATCCGGTCCGTTGCCTACGGTCAGTGCGCTAACTATTCCTTCATCTGCCCCATTCTTTGAGAAGCTGGGTTTCCGCCTGCAATCTTCGGAAGGGTCCGTTCTCCAGATGATCAAGAAGATGGATGTCTGCGCATAAACTGGAATGAGATGCGGCTCCGTCTCTTCGCAACCATCCTTCTGGTAGTTTCTTCATTTCCGGCTCTGGCGCAAAAGCCATTTTCCGGTTCAGTGGAAATCAGAAAGGCCCTCGACAAGCTAAATACGCTGGGAAGCGTAATGATGATTGCAGCTCACCCAGACGACGAGAATACAGCACTCATCACTTACTATGCCCGCGGCAGAAACATGCGGACGGGCTACCTGTCCCTGACTCGAGGTGAAGGGGGTCAGAATCTGATTGGTGCAGAACAGGGCGAAAAAATCGGCATCATCCGCACACAGGAGCTTTTGGCTGCCCGCAGTCTGGATGGTGGGGAACAGATGTTTGGCCGGATGATTGACTTCGGATTCTCGAAGACAGCCGACGAAACCATTGATCGATGGGGACGGAAAAACATCCAGTCCGATATTGTTTGGAACATTCGCCGGTTTCGCCCTGACGTGATTGTCCTGCGATTTTCCGGCACTCCCCGTGACGGACATGGCCACCATCAAACCTCCGCAATTCTGGCAAAAGAAGCTTTCTCCATGGCTGCCGATTCCAGCCAGTTTCCCGAACAGCTGAAGTATGTTCAGCCCTGGCAGGCGAAGAGAATGTACTTCAATCTGTTTGCCTTCATTCCGGAACAGGAGAAAGAAAACGACAAGGTTCAGGGAACCATCGTAGAGGACTATGGAGTGTTTGATCCTGTACTTGGCTACTCCTACGCCGAGATTGCCGGATTCAGCCGCAGCCAGCATCGCAGCCAGGCCATGGGAGCTCCGGCACGCAAAGGATCCATGCGGAATCATCTCCTGCTGTTAGCAGGTGACAAGGCGGAAAAAGATCCTTTCGAGGGAATCGATATCACATGGAACCGGATTGGACTTTCGGAAGCAGGCAGGCTGATCAGTCAGGCTCAGAAGGATTTCCAGGAAACAGATCCGACATCGATCCTTCCTTTTCTGCTCAAAGCACGGACGATCATTGCAGCAAACACTACTGACTGGGCACGCATCAAGCTGGGTGAGATCGATGAACTGATCACGCTATGTGCAGGTCTGTGGATTGACGCATCGGCAGAAAAACCCGAAGCCGTCCCCGGAAGCACTCTTCGAATTTCACTCAATGCAATCAGCCGCAGCCGTGTTGCTGTTTCTCTGTCTGATCCGGCAATCACACTGGAACCGAATCGTATGGCGACGCATACAATTGAATGGAAGATTCCGGAAGAGCAGCCCCTCTCTCAACCATACTGGCTGCGGGAAACACGAGACGGTGCTCTCTACCGTGTTCCCGACCCCGTTCTGAACGGGCTGCCAGAAAATCCTCCCGATAAGACCATCACCATCAAGGCCCTTGTTGAAGGGCAGGAGATCATTCTGAATCGTCCGGTTCACTATCGCTATGTGGATCGTGCAGAAGGTGAACTGGTTCGTTCCCTGGTGATTGTTCCTCCTGTTGGAGTCACATTGAATGAGAAAGTCCTGCTCTTCCCTTCCTCCAGCCCGAAGCAGATAGAGGTCAGTCTGACGGCAAAAGTTGCAGCAGCTAAAGGAACGGTATCACTGGAACTGCCATCTGGCTGGAAAGCGGAACCGGCTTCTGCGCCATTCTCTCTGGCGGAAATCAATGATCAGTTCACCCTGCGCTTCTCTGTCACTCCCGCTGCCAGTGCAAAAGGTGGCACGGTGAAAGCAGTGGCTCACCTCAATGGAAAGAGCTACTCCCAGGGAATTGATGTGATTCGCTATCCGCACTTTCCGCCACAGACACTGTTTCCTGAAGCTGCCGCAGAGCTGGTGCCCCTGGATGTCCGCATCTCATCGAAAAAAGTCGGCTACTTTATGGGAGCAGGAGACAATGTGCCGGATTCCCTGAGAGAGATGGGATGCATGGTGACACTGCTTTCGGGCGACGATCTTGCCCGCAGTGATCTCTCACAGTTTGATGCCATCGTGCTGGGTGTCAGGGCTTTCAACACACGGCCGGAATTGCGAGCCAACTTCCATCGTCTGACTGATTACGTCTCTCATGGTGGAACTGTCATTGCCCAGTACAATGTCGCCGATAACCGATTCTGGGCTGGCAATCAGACAACCGGATCAAAACTTGGGCCACTTCCCCTGAAGATTGGAAATGGACGCGTCACCGATGAAACTGCAACCGTAGAGCCGATCGATCCCCAGAATCCACTTATCCATCAACCAAACCAGATCACAGCAAAAGACTGGGAGGGATGGATTCAGGAAAGAGGTCTCTATTTCGCGAATGAATGGGATCCGCAATATAAACCCCTGTTCCGCATGAAAGATCCAAATGAGAACCCGCAGGACGGATCTACTCTTGTCCTGAGACAGGGCAAGGGAGTCTATATCTACACTTCACTGGCATTCTTCCGGCAGTTGCCTGCAGGAGTTCCTGGAGCCTACCGGCTATTCGCTAACTTTCTCAGTGCAGGAAAAACGTTGAACCAATGAACGAAGAAAAGTCACCATTCCTTGGTTCCTGGACGCGTGTCTATACAGCAGTGTTGCTGTACCTGGCAGGCCTGATCGTGTTCTGCGGAGTCTTCGGGAGAATCTTTACTCCATGACCACGCTGGATTGGGCTGTTCTTCTCCTGACGCTCGGCTTTATCTTTGCCTATGGACTCTGGAAGGCACGGGGAGCATCCTCCACACATCACTACCTGTTGGCCGGGAAGTCAATGTCCTGGTATCCGATGGCACTTTCCATCATGGCGACCCAGGCTTCTGCGATCACTGTCATCTCTACAACAGGGCAGGCATACGCCGATGGAATGCGTTTCGTCCAGTTTTACTTTGGCCTTCCGATCGCCATGGTCATTATCTGTATGACCGCCGTCCCAATCTTTCACAAGGCGGGCGTATTTACAGCCTATGAGTATCTGGAAAAGCGTTTTGATGCCAAGACACGGCTGCTGGTAAGCATCATCTTCCTGATTCAGCGTGGATTGGCAGTGGGTGTGGCCCTGTCCGCTCCTGCCATTGTTCTGACTGTAATCTTTGGCTGGTCCAGCACGATGACGACGGTTGTGACAGGTCTGGTTGTGGTGATTTATACAGCGTGGGGTGGCATCAAGGCTATCGCATGGACTGATGTCCAGCAGATGCTGGTGCTGCTGCTGGGGATCATTCTCGCATTGGGAGTCGCTGTCCATCTGATGCCTGCCGACATCTCTTTTTTCGATGCCATCCGGATAGCTGGAGCCGCCAACAAGGTGAATCCGCTGACTACCACTGTCGACTGGAATGATCGCTACAACCTGTGGAGCGGCATCATCGGTGGAACATTTCTTGCTCTGGCCTATTTCGGATGCGATCAGTCCCAGGTGCAGCGTTATCTTACCGGAAGCTCCATTACACAGAGTCGCCTGAGCTTGCTGTTCAATGCAGTGGCAAAGATCCCGATGCAGTTCCTGATTCTTTTCGTGGGCGCGATTCTGTTTACGTTTTACGTATTTGAACCACATCCTGTGCTGTTCCATTCCACCCAACGGGCACAGCACAGTTCATTGGAACCGAAATATGCAGCGGCTCATGCAGAGAGAGCATCCGCAGCACGCGCATATATCCAAGGTGAAGAAGAAGCACTGCAAAAGTTCCGGGCAGCAAACGATGAGATGCAACAGTTGCGAACCTCTACCGGAGTCAACGACACAAATTACATCTTTCTTTCGTTTGTCGAAAAGTACATGCCGGCTGGAATGGTGGGGTTGCTGATTGCTGTGATTCTTACCGCCGCCATGACAACCATTTCCGGAGAGATCAACTCACTGGCAACCGTTAGCGTCATCGATATCTATAAGCGCCATATCCGGGCTTCCGCCGAGGATCACCACTACTTCCGCATCTCCCAGTTGGCGACGCTGTTCTGGGGTATCTACGCCATCATCACAGCAAGATATGCACAGAATCTCGGCTCACTGATTGAAGCTGTCAATATGCTGGGGTCACTATTCTATGGGGGAATGCTGGGGATCTTTACACTAGCGTTCTATTTCCCGCGAGTGGGAGCCAATGCAGCTTTTATCGGAGTGATTGCTGGTGAGATCGCGATCTTTTCTGCACGATTTTTCACTGATATCAGCTTTCTCTGGTACAACGTCATTGGATGTGCGGTGGTGATCACCACCGCACTTATGGTTGAGGCCGTTAAATATCCATCGTCGCAACGCTGACCTTGGATCGCGCACCCTCGACGACGACAATCCCTGACTCGGTCACCGTATAGTCTGGATTGGCCTTATCCGCTTCAGGGTCAATTCCAACTGTTGCTCCGTCGGGGATGTTCACATTTTTGTCAAGGATTGCCCGCTTAATGCGTGCGCCTTTCCCGATGACACAGTTGTCGAACAGGATAGAATCTTCGACAATGGCTCCGTCATAGACACGGACACCACGACCGAGAATCGAACCTTTAACGTATCCACCGGACACAATCGATCCACCACCCACGATGGATTCAACAGCCATACCTCTGCGTCCCTCTTCATCGAAAACAAACTTTGCGGGTGGATCTTCATACCCTGCGGTACGGAGTGGCCACTGCTTGTTGTAAAGGTTCAACGATGGTGTGACACTGCGCAAGTCCATGGACGCATCGTAATAGGCATCAATGGTGCCGACATCACGCCAGTACGCAGGCTGATCTGGCGGATCACCCGGGATGCGGTTGGTATTGAAGTCATAAGCATAGATCTCCGCCTTGCCAATGAGATCAGGCAGAATATTTCGCCCGAAATCGTGATCACTGCCCTGCTTGATGTGATCTTTTTCAAGTTCATTCACCAGCGTGGATGTCTTGAAAATATAGTTCCCCATGGAAGCCAGCACATGATCCGGCATTCCCGGAATGGTGGGAGCATTGGGATCTTTCTCCCGAAATTCCAGAATTCGTCCATCGCTGTCCACCACGATGACACCGAATTCGGAGGCCAGGCTCTTATGGACAGGAATCGCAGCCACCGTGACATCGGCACGCTTCTGCTCATGGAACTCCACCATCTGGCGGATGTTCATTCTGTAGATGTGATCCGCACCGAAAATGGCCACGATATGCGGTGAGGATTGCTGTACCAGATTGATGTTCTGGTAGATGGCATCCGCTGTTCCCCGGTACCACTGCTCACCCGGAAGCCGCATCTGTGCAGGAACAGGAATAACAAAATGACTCTTCTGGATGGCAGAAAATTCCCACCCATCGCGCAGATGCTGAAGAAGACTCTGGCTTTTAAACTGGATCAGAACATAGATGGAATAAATTCCGGAATTAATGAGATTCGAGAGAACGAAGTCAACGATGCGGTATCGTCCCCCGAAAGAAACCGCCGGCTTGGCTCTTTCCTTCGTGAGAGGAGAGAGCCGGGTACCTTTACCCCCGGCCAGTACGAATGCCATTACTTTGAGTTGCATGTTTAGTCCAACGCGCCGCCTATGATAACGTAAGTCGCTTGAGTCATACAGTGTCTACAACAACCAGCACTCCGATTTCCAATATCCGAAGATGGGGAATTGTCCTTCTTCTGTGCATAGCCTTTATCGTTGCGTACTTTGACCGACAAAATCTCTCCTTTGCCCTGACTGTTGCCGAATTCAGGAACTTCTTTCATATCACGGAGTCGGATCGTGGACTACTCAATTCAGCTTTTTTCTGGAGCTACACGCTTCTCCAGATCCCTGCAGGCTGGCTGATTGATCGTTATGGCGTCAAGAAACCTTTTGCCATCTGCTTCATGTTGTGGAGCATCGTTTCCGGGTTGACGGCATGGGCCGGGTCAGTCTCTCAGCTTTTCATGCTCCGTTTCCTGCTTGGCGCAGGTGAAGCTGTCAATACACCCGCCGGGATTCGCTGGATCCGCCTCAACTTCCCCAAGAGCCAGCATGGCTTTGTCATGGGACTGTATCAGGCATCGGCAAAGGTCGGCCCTGCTCTGGGAGCTCCTCTTTCCGCATGGCTGCTGGTGGACTATGGCTGGCAGAAGATGTTCATCTTCCTCGGTTTTGGTGCGCTGGTATGGCTGATTCCCTGGTTATTGCTGGTCAAGGATGACGACCGCGAACTGGAAAAAACTGTTCTCAAGAAAGAAGAGACCAGTGCAATGACGTTCCGGGACCTGTTCACCAATCGTGTCACCTGGGGAGTGATCATCGGCACATTCAGCTATCAGTACTTCAACTATTTCTGTCTGCTCGACCTGCCGACCTACTTTGCAGAGCGCTGGAATCTTCAACTGAAAGAAAACGGCATGTATACGGGATTCAGCTATCTGGGATTCGCCATTGTGGCCATTCTGGCAGGCATGATTGCCGATGCCATGATCCGTAAAGGTTACGATCTGGTAAAAACGCGCAAGCTCTTCATCTGCGGTGGACTCATGATTGCCTGCACTTCCATTCTGGGAGTCTTTGCTCCATCAGAGAATGTCGCCATCGTGATCGCGATTGTCTCCCTGAGCGGCCTGGGGCTCGCTACAGGCAACTACTGGGCGCTCACCCCTGCCATGCTCCCCGGAGCCCCTGCAGGGCGTCTGGCAGCCATCCAGAACACCGCAGCCAATCTTCCCGGCGTGGTTGTTCCGCTGCTGACATCCTACCTGCGCAAGACAACCGGAGGATGGGAAGCACCACTCGTTGCTGTGCTGATCTTTCTGGTGATCGGAATTCTGAGCTATGTGTTTCTGGTGCGGAAAGAGTATGCACCGGGGAAGATGGCGTAGAATTCTGGCTCGTGTAGCGAGATATCATACATATATATGAAATCTTCATCTCCAACGAAGGTGACATCTTCAAAAGAGTTCGTCATTGGCCAGAAGAATTTCATTGCAATCTCTAAAGTTGAGGGGCTTACCTTGACCAGAAACAGTGAGATTCGATTGCTGGAAACTCGTCATCTTTCACCCAAAGAGGGGCGTGAAATTACAATTCAGGCATTCAGCAAAAAGAAGAAATAACGAATGGACATCGAAGGCTATGATTCCTTTGATGATCCTTACACCAAGCCGAACTCTACCGTCTTAAAAAATTTACTCGATATTGATGATCCATCGGAACTCATCGAATTTGAAATTGAAATCGTAGTTCGTCGGTCAAATGAACCGCTGCCACAAGGCTCCTTTAATCCTGAGCACTATTGTTCAATCCACCATCATCTTTTTCAGGATGTATATGAGTGGGCTGGGCAATATCGCACTGTTCGTATAGCCAAAGATAACAGCACGTTTTGCTACCCAGAAAACATCTCTGAGCAAATGTATTTTTTATTTACCGAGAAACTGGATATGGCGTTTCTTCAGGAGTGCAATCAAGAAGAGTTTATTGCAAGAATTTCCCATTTTCTGGGTGAATTGAACGCCATACATCCATTCCGGGAAGGAAATGGCCGGACTCAACTTGTATTTATCAGTTTAATTGGGGACACCTGTGGATATCCCTTCGAATTTGAAAGGGTAAATCCTGAAGCATTCTTACGAGCTATGATTGAAAGCTTCACTGGAAATCCTTTACCCCTTCAAGATCAGCTAAAAGAACTAATCGCACACAGATAGTAGATATTCTTATCGCCACTTACACGCAAGATCCGCCAGCGTCCGTACTCCAAACCCTGAGGGGCCTTTAGCCAACCCAGCCTTTCCTTCATCCAGCCATGCCACACCCGCGATATCCAGGTGAATCCAGGGAGTCCCTTCTGTCCACTCTTCCAGGAACTTTGCAGCAGTGATGGCGCCGCCATAACGACCACCTGAGATGTTCGGCAGGTCCGCATAAGGGGACTTCAACATTTCCTTGTATTCGTCATCCATGGGCATCTGCCAGATCTTTTCTCCCTGCGTGCGGGAAGATTCCAGCAAGCGGTCCATGAACGGCTGGTCATTTGTAAATGCACCACAATTCACCGACCCAAGAGCCACCGCGATGGCTCCCGTCAAAGTGGCTGCATCGATCAGGTGAGTGCAGTTCTGCTGCTTTGCATAAGTGATGGCGTCGATCAGGATCAGGCGTCCTTCCGCATCGGTGTTGAGGACTTCTACCGTCTTCCCTGCCAGCGACGTAACGATGTCACCCGGCCGCTGTGCTTTGGAGCCGGGCATGTTTTCCACAGAGGGGATAAAGGCGGTGATCCGGACAGAAGGCTTCAGGCGGGCAATGGCGTACATGGCTCCGATCATGGCTGCGCCACCGGACATGTCGTACTTCATCTTTTCCATGCCCTCGGATGGCTTGATAGAGATACCACCCGTATCGAATGTCACGCCCTTGCCGATCAGGCCCAGATGGACCCCTTCTACTGCCTGGGCTGGTTCGTAGCGAAGAATGGTGAAGGTGGGGGGCTCGGCCGACCCTTGGGAAACACCCAGCAGTGCTCCAAATCCCAGTTCACGCATCTTTGTTTCATCCAGCACTTCACACTGAAGCCCGTTGTCTGCCGCCATCTGACGGGCGCGTTCGGCCAGAACACGCGGAGGCAGCAGATTTCCGGGTTCATTCGCCAGATCCCGGGTGAGATTCTGCCCTTCCGCCACGATCCTGCCCCGTTCAAATGCAACTTCCAGTGACGGATCGCCACCGGGAACCACCACAGCTACCGCTTCCAGCTTGCAGGAAGGATCTTTTTTCGACTTGTGTGCGTCGGCTTCCCAATCCGCCAGCACAACGCCTTCAGCCACAAATGCGACATGCTCGCTTCCGGTTACCAGTGCAATAGACTTCAGAGCTTTTGACTTGAAGGATCGGACGACAGTTGCTGCCCACTTTCGGGCTTCGGTCCCGGTAAAAGCAGATTCCTTCCCTGCCCCAGCCAGCACCAGACGCTTTGCCAGAAATCCTTCCGGTTGGGGAATCACTTCGGTTTCCCCTTTCTTCCCCTTAAACTCTCCGGACGCTTCCAGTTGGGCGATCCAGGGGTGAAGTTTGACCGGGAGAACTCCTTCAAATACAGGAACTACCAGTGCATCGGCCTCAATTTTGGCCAGTTGGGAAAAAGAGAGAGTCAGGTTCATTCTTAGTTTCTTCGGTTCATTGCAGCGCGTGCTTCGGATTCCATCTCACGGGAGCGCTCGCTTTCCCGCTTGTCATGCAGTTTCTTGCCTCGTCCCACAGCGATTTCCACCTTGATCTTTCCCTTTTTCAGATAAAGTTTGGTGGGGATCAGGGTCAGTCCCTTCTGCTGGGTGAATTCCAGCAGTTTGTCGATCTCTTTCCGGTGGAGCAGAAGCTTCCGCTCTCTCACCGGCAAGTGATTGTAAATATTGCCGTGAGAGTATTCACTGATGTGAGCATTTCGCAGCCAGGCTTCATTGTTGCTGATATCTGCATAAGCCTCTTTTAACTGGACCCGCCCCAGTTTTGCCGCCTTCACTTCTGTTCCGGTGAGGGCTATCCCGGCCTCGTACTTTTCCAGCAAAAAGTACTCGTGTCCGGCACGACGGTTGTCCGCGAGGATTTTAATGGGAGATTCAGAAGCCAAACCATCATCATACCGTTTCGTTCGGAAACACCTGAAACGAAATTCACCTGCACGTTCTGGCTCCGGACAGCGTCACTGATTAGTGATGCTGGGAGTGTATCGACCTGTAGCCATCGTGCTGAGTCTATGGCTGGCCTTCTCTTCTTTTCAGATTCCTCTGCTCGCCAAAACGCGAAAAGGGGAAAAACTGCTCAAGGAAGGGGAAAAGGCCGAAGCTGCGGAAGAGTGGGACAAGGCGCTGGGCCTGTATGAACAGGCACTTGCGACGGATTTCAGCGATCCTGCCTATCAGTTGCGGGTCCGAAAAATCCGCTTTCAGGCATCCCAGTCCCATCTGGAAGCTGGACTGAAGCTACGGCGCGCGGGAAAGCTGGAAGAAGCACTGGCTGAGTTTCAGAAAGCTTTTGCGATTGATCCTGCCTCCACCCAGTCAGAGATCGAAGCCCGCCGCACGTATGAGATGATCCGTCGCAATAACGGGGAATCCGGTCCGGTGGTCACGACAGAGGAAGACAAGGGAAAAACTTCCGCAGAACTGGCCAATCAGGAGATGGAAGAAAAACTCTCCACTTTGCGCGCCGTCCCTACGCTCAAGCCGCTCAATCCCCAGATCTCCAATCTCAAGATGAACAACCAGAATGTCCGCGTTCTGTTTGAGACCGTCTCCAAACTGGCAGGAATCAATGTCCTGTTTGATCAGGACTTCGTCCAGTCGTTACAGGGAAAGAACTTTTCACTGGACATCATGAATGCCACCATTGAAGAGGCACTGGATTATCTTTCGCTGACGACCAAAGCTTTCTGGAAACCCATCTCCACCAATGCGATCTTCGTGACCCAGGACCAGAGGCAGAAACGTGCTGAATATGAAGACAACGTCGTGAAGGTCTTCTATCTGCAAAATGTCACTCTGGCCCAGGAATTGAATGAAATTGCCGCTGCCATCCGTGGAGTCACGGACATCCGGAAGCTGTTAACGTACACGGCACAGATGGCTATCATGGCACGCGGAACGGCAGACCAGATCGCGCTGGCCCAGAAGCTGATTAATGATCTCGACAAGCCGAAGATGGAAGTGGTAATCGACGTCATCGTGATGGAAGCGAACCGGACCAAGACACGGAATCTGGCCGCGGCCATCGCCACGGGTGGAAAACCTGGAATCAATCTGCCGATTTCCTATACAGGAGGAGCTCCAGTAGCCGGAGGAACCGGGGGAAATGGAACAACAACGCTGGGAAATCTGGGCGATCTCTCGCTTAATGATTTCTCCGTAGCCGTCCCCGGAGCTCTGGTGCAGGCACTGCTGACGGACAATACAACTCGCGTCCTACAGAATCCGCAGATCCGTACCCTGGATAATGTCAAAGCCTCACTCAAGATTGGTGATCGTTACCCCTATGCAACAGGTAGCTTCACTGCTGCCGGGGGAGCTGCCATCAACCCACTTGTTTCTACCCAGTTCCAGTTTGCAGAAGTGGGTGTCAACGTAGATATACACCCAAAAATTCATGGCAATAATGACGTCTCTCTTCATGTGGAAGTAGAACTATCCAACATACGCAGCCGGATCAATGTAGGTGGACTGGAACAACCAGTCATTGGACAGCGCAAAATTTTCGAGGATGTTCGTTTGCGGGAAGGAGAAATCTCCGTCATGGGAGGACTCTCCAGTCTGAGTGACAGTAAAACGATTACCGGCATTCCCGGGCTTGCGAATATTCCGATTCTGGGGCTCCTGTTCGGCAGCAGAGCAACAGAGGCCAGTACTTCAGAGCTGTTGCTGGTGATGGTTCCCCGCGTCGTCCGGTCTCAGGACATCAATGAAGTGAATCTGCGAGGCATCTCCTCCGGAAATGAAGCAACCATCAAGCTCAACTATGCTCCATCGCAGACCACAGGACCGGAAACTCCTGCTACTCCGGCACAGACCACACCCCAGGTGAACCCACCGACACCAGTACCGGGAAATCCTCCTGCCCCGGCACCCCCCCGCACGTCATTGCAACTGGTGCCGGGAATGCCCAGAGCTGCGGTGGGAAATCCTGTAACGGTGACGCTGGAAGTAAGCAATGCACAGGATCTGTTCAATGCGCCGATGAGAGTCAATTATGATCCGAAGCTGTTGAAGCTGACAGAAATTACACGTGGCGATTTTATGTCCGGAGATAGTCAGCCCGTCTCATTCACCCGTGATGTCAATTCAGGTTCCGTAAAGCTGACGCGGCTACCCGGAGCTCCGGGAGTGAGTGGCTCAGGCTCACTGGTTACGTTTACTTTTCAGCCGCTCGCCAAGGGTTCAGCCACAGTTTCCATAGAGGACGCATTCTTCCTGGATTCAAAACTGGGATCGTTGAACCCAACTCTGAAACCTGTCACGATTCCAATCGAGTAGTGCCATGAATCTTGCGCCGACAGTCCGGAAGGAAAATCAGTCAAAAAGGAAGAATCAAAAGGGACTGACGCTGGTGGAGTTGATTGTCGCCTTCACCATCCTGATGACTCTGACGGCGATGGCGGTACCCATGGCGCAGTACAAGGTTCGTCGTGAAAAAGAGCGGGATCTTCGTATCGCTCTGTCTGAAATGCGAAAGGCAATCGACAAATATAAAGATATGGCGGACGCCGGACAGCTGGGTCAGACCAAGATCGGCACGGAAAATTATCCGGAAACTCTGGAAGTTCTGGTGAACGGAGTGGAACTCGCCCAGTCTGCGGATGGCAAGAAGATCCGCTTCCTGCGTCGCATTCCCAAGGATCCGTTTACCAATACATATGAATGGGGATTGAGGGCAACCCAGGACGATCCGAAGTCAATGAGCTGGGGTGGAGATAACGTTTTTGATGTGTATTCCAAAACAATGGACAAGGCTGCTGATGGCACACCGTATTCCGAGTGGTAGACGAGGCTTTTCCCTGATTGAGTTGATGATCGTGCTGACAGTCATCTCCATCATCGTCTCCATTTCTGTTCCGATCTATCAGAAGTCCATCATCCGTGCGAAGGAAAGTGTTCTGCGAAATAACCTCTTCACCATGCGCACGCTGATTGACGAGTACACTTACGACAAGCAGAAAGCTCCTCAGTCGATACGGGATCTGGTGGAGTCCGGCTATCTGCGGCAGGTTCCTTTAGATCCAATGACCGGATCTTCCGAAACATGGAACATCATCATGGAAGATTCCATGTCCAGCGTGAACCAGACAGAACCCGGTATCTTTGACATCCACAGTGGGTCAGATAAGACAGCTCTGGATGGAACCCGTTATTCGGAGTGGTAGAGGCAGCATTTTCCTGGTCGTACTTCTCTCTGCTGAGCTGACAACCCTGAAAAGGTTAGAATGGCTTTTTCACTCATGCCTGAAGCATTATCAGATATCGGATTAGTCGGCCTTGCAGTAATGGGCCAGAACCTTGCCCTGAACATCGCTGACCACGGATTCCGGATTTCAGTCTATAACCGGACAACAGCAACCACGGAGAAATTCGTTGCTGAAAATCCTTCCACACCGGGCGGTTTGCAAGGAGAACGCACACTCACTGATTTTGTGAAGTCACTGAAGCGCCCCCGCAAGATCATCATCCTGGTGAAGGCCGGTACAGCAACAGATGCGGTGATCGATTCATTGATTCCTCTTCTGGAGAAGGATGACATCATCATTGATGGTGGCAACGCTTTATGGACTGACACCATTCGCAGAGAAAGAGATCTGGAAGCAAAGGGACTGCGCTTCATCGGATCCGGTGTTTCCGGTGGCGAAGAAGGCGCCCGTTTTGGCCCTTCCCTGATGCCCGGTGGAGATCCTGCGGCATACAAAGAAATTGAAGACATCTGGAATGCCATCGCAGCAAAGGTTGACGACAAAACGGGCAAACCACTTCTGGATGCATCTCCTGGCAAGCCAGTAGTGGGCGGAGTTCCCTGCGCCACTTACATCGGACCTAACGGAGCAGGTCACTACGTCAAGATGGTCCACAATGGCATCGAATACGGTGATATGCAGATGATCTGCGAAGCCTATTCCCTGCTCTCCCATGCAGGCCTCTCACCAGCTGAATGCTCGGAAATCTTTGCGAAATGGAACAAGGGCGTCCTGGATTCCTTCCTGATCGAGATCACTGCTGACATTCTGCAGCAGAAAGATCCTGCCACCGGAAATCCTTTTGTCGATATCGTGCTGGATACGGCCGGACAAAAGGGAACAGGCAAATGGACATCCACCAGTGCACTGGATATGGGTGTTCCAGCTCCTACAGTTGCAGAAGCAGTTTTTGCCCGCTTCCTGAGTGCGGTGAAAGAAGAGCGGGTAGATGCATCAAAGGTTCTGACAGGGCCAACTGCTTCCCTCGGCGAAGACAAGCAGGCATTCATTGATGCCGTGCACGATGCTCTTTACAGCTCAAAGATCTGTGCATACGCACAGGGATTCCAGCTGATGCGTGCTGCCCAGGCCGAGTACAAATGGAAGCTACCGTTTGATGAGATCGCAAGAATCTGGCGTGGTGGTTGCATCATCCGTGCACAGTTCCTGCAAAAGATCACAGAAGCATACCTGAACAACCCGGAACTTCCGAATCTGTTGCTGGATCCTTACTTCAAGAGTGAGATTGATCGTTGTCAGGCAAACTGGCGGAAGGTGATTGCGCTGGCTGCTACACATGGTATTCCAGCACCGACCTTCTTCTCCGCACTTGCCTACTATGACGGGTATCGGAGTGAACGCTTGCCAGCTAATCTGCTACAGGCACAGCGGGATTACTTCGGAGCGCATACATACGAACGTACGGATGCGCCCCGTGGGAAGTTCTTCCATCTGGACTGGCCGGAATCCAGCCGTCCCCAGATTGAAGCGTAAAAGAACCTAGCGCTTCAGTTCCTGCACTGTAACCGGAGACGATAGCTTCAGAGTAAGCACCGTCTCCGGTCCAATCTCAGCAGCATTTCCACGAGTTCCCAGGACAACACCGGTTCCACCTGCAGCACCGGCACCCGCACCAATTGCTGCGCCTTTACCACCTCCCGCAATAGCACCAATTGCGGCACCAATACCAGAAGCGATACCAATCTTGGCAGCATCTTTCCCCTTGGATTTATTCGCTTGTGCCGAGTAGCTATTGGTACGAATTTCCAAAGTCCGTCCATCTGCCATAACAATGCGCCGGGCACCAATAGTGATGGAGGCTACACCTTTGACACGACCACCCGGATCCGAATTGGTCACGACACCTTCTACACTTGCACCGCGCTGGGCAATCTCATACCCATCCACGACTAATGGTTGCTCCAAAGAGGCTTCGAAAGTTGATCCGGAAGCAAGATCTTTTGTGGTGAGCTTATTGGTAGTCCGAATCACAATTGGTGTTCCAGCGGCTAGCGTGTGAGATTTCGGAGCAGCAGCCAGACGGCGGGCTTCATCAGCCTTTGCGTCTGCGGCAGCAATCTGCCGGCGTGTTTCAGCCAGCTCAGACTGAATTTTCTTTTCAGCTGTCGATTGCGCCTGTTTGCTTTTCGCAAGTGCCGAGCTTGCAGCTTTGGCTTCCTGTGTCTTTGCTAAAGCATTCCGCGATGCTTCCTGAGCAGAAACATTGGCGCCCTCCACCGCCTTTTCTGCCTTTTCAGTTGCATCGGCCAGTTCCTGTTTTGCCTCATCCAGTTGCTTCTGCAAATCTTCGATCTTCTTGTCGACTTCACTCACCTCAGATTGCCGGGAAGCACAACCAAGGGAGAGTATGCAGAGGGCAGAAATTCCGGTCAGGAAGAATTTTTTCATCATTATTTGTTTACTCCTCGCTTTGCCCTCAATTTACCGCAAAAAGCATACAGCCAAATGACTTCGGAACATTGTAAAATGAAAGGAATCTCATCTCATTCCCCGGTCGTCTAATGGTAGGACAGCGGCCTTTGACGCCGTGAATCTTGGTTCGAATCCAGGCTGGGGAGCCACTGCTCCATTTTGCAATCTCTTCGTCGATTCCTTCTTTTAATTGAATGATTTGCAAAGTTCGAATGTGTGCCATTCGGATGCAGTTCAGAAGTTGGGTAAGACGACAGTAGAAGATCAAATGGTTGTCTGAGCTGAATGGAAAGCGTTTTATTTTTCCAGATTCCTGAATGCATCATGCAATTCAACAGGCGACGTTGTTCAAACGATGATTGCTGATCAAAAAGCTGCCCAGCCCGTTGGGATAATTTGAGGATCTGAATCCCTTCTTGTAAGAAAGACGCTGGATACTTCTGATGCTTTTCAATGCCCTTCTTTAGTTTTGTGAGCTCCTTTTTCCATTCATAGGACTTTCGATCATAGAATTCCGTATCAATGCGTTGATCCAGCTTGTCCTCATACAGGGCATCCAAGCGGTTCTGTAAGCGTTGATACTTGCTTTCTAACTGATGGATCATCTGCTCCCGATGTTTTTTCTCTTCACTCTGACTTTCTCGAAGCATCTGAACTATCCATGATGCAATCTCATCATCCAATCGCAGCTTTCGCAGGACTGCAGAGATTTTGGATGCCAAAACCTCTTCTCTCACATACGGTTCCGGACACTTCCCCTTAGATCCAGTGCAGTGGTAGTAAATATATTTCCCTTTTTTGATTTCACCCACCAACGCAGCATTGCAGTGACCACACTTCAACAGGCCTGAAAACAGAAACTGATGTTTAGATTTCTTGCTTCGGTTGGCAAGCCTTTGATCGTATACGCGTTGAACATGCTCCCACTTCTCTAGGGACACCAGTGGTTCATGAATTCCTTCATATACTTTTCCTGACCAATCAAATTCGCCTGAATAAATCCGATTTCTCAATATCTTGTGAACTGTAGCCGTGGATAGTTTGGACCCGCTGCGAGCCGTGAAACCTTCCGCAGAGAGAATCCTAGCCAGTTCCTTGATGGAATATTCCCCATGGGCAGCCAACGCAAATAACCGCTTGATTAAAGGTGAAAATTCAGGATCTGGAGTGATTACTTTACGGCTTTGAGCATCGGAAACATTTCTATACCCTAATGGGGCATAGGATGGCCAGAAGCCTTGACCTGCTTTTTCCACCATGCCCTTTCGGGATTCTTCTGACAGGTTATCGATGTAATTTTTGGCCATCAGAACCTTGATGCCATGAATGAACTTTTCTGAAGAGCGCGAGTTTTTTGATAATATCTGTCCCTCTTTGACCAGATGAATATCCAGATCTAGATCATCCAGAGTGACGTAGTCCTTAAAATTCCTATACAACCGGTCCGTCTTTTCAACCAAAACAATCCGGCAACCCTGATTCCTTTTCAGGAAGGTAATCATATTTCCAAATTCCGTACGTCCTGCACGCTTTGCTGTTTCAACATCTTTGAATTCACGAACAACAGAAATCCCATGCTCTGATGCATAGCCACGAAGAAGCTTCTCCTGCGCAGGAATGGAGAACCCTTCCTTCTCTTGTTCTCTGGAAGAGACTCTGGTATAGATAACCGCTTTTTCACTAAGAGACATCTGACTTCAACTTATTTATTTTTAATAACTTTCGTTTTAATTTTCTTTTTCTGAATTGAACATCGGCCCTTTCCCAGGCATGCAGAATTTTAAAAAACTTAAGACAACTGACCGCAATGCATTCAGCATCATGAGCATTCAAAACACATGTAGCTCGTGGCTGCCAGAATAGCAATGTAGTGTTAACCAGCTTCTCTTCCAATACTGGCTCACCAGGATAGTCAGCAATGGCTCTCCCGCGCACCTTTTCGTTTCGAGGTCGGCTAACTCCTTGAATAATTAGCTTCTTTTCTTTTACTGCCTCTTTTGGGCTTCTCTTTTGAAGAATTGAAACTCGACTTTGTGCATGTTCTTTAGAATCAACTGGTTTAAGGAAAATCTGTGGATTCTGATTCCTCGATAAGTCCGATTTCACTTTCACCTGCTTGTTGGCCGATTCATACTTCATGACTAAATGCTAAACGGGGATTTTCAATTCTGCAAGATTCTTATATTTATATATATATATATATGCAACAGAAGTTTCCAAGGGTAGCAACAGGGGACAGTAAGGGGACCGACAAAAAACACCTGTAGATAAAATTTTTCTTGAAGAAAATTTGTCGATTTCGACTTCCACTAAAAGGAGCTATGCAATAGTTTGAGTTCGCTCACCTGATTTGAGGGGTATATTGATCGGCTTTTTAACTTTCGAAAATATAGTCAGAGCTTGAACACAGAGAATTTCATCATTCTACCCAAGATACATAAAAACCCACAAACAATTGAAATAATTAAACTTAATATCCAGAACAAATTCCAAATAGAGCTTCTATACTTCCAATCGCATCGAATATTTAATTGATCAATATCACTGTACCGGCATGTTCATTCTGTTTACGACAACAACGGCAATCTAAGTTCTTTTAGAAAACTGTTATGACAGTCAGTAGCTTCTTTGATCTTCTTATCCAAAGAAACGCTTTCTTCATGCACAACCATCAGGTCGATTTCTTCCATGCTTACTCGTTGAGAATATTTAGTCTCTTCCTTGCGGAACTGGTAGGTGTCGATGATTTTACCGATATGCTCCGGTAGAAGATGATTCTGGCGCTTGCCTTTCTCGAAGTACTCAGCGGCATTGATGAACATATGTCGTCGGGCTAATAGAAGATTCTCCCAAGCATCACCCAACGCACAGCGATTGCAGAATCCGTGCTTATGGGTCCCACATTACGTGAGTACGCGCTTTCCAGCGAAAGCATGAAGGAATTTAAGGACATGGCAACCGCCATAGAAAGGATGGTGAAAGGATGAGCAAACGAGCATGAAGGATAGATCTGGCTGAATCTCTACTTGCCCCGGATGAAAGGAGCCAAACACTCCGGCCCAAACCAAAGGCAGAGAAGTCGAAACCCAAGAAGCTGGTTTTCCGAAAACCTGCTAACCACGCAGTCCCTCAACTGGCGGAAACCGTCGAGGTAGTTGGAGCCAAATTCTTTTCGAGATTCCGTGCCAGCACCGTGTTTTATATAATCCTTGAGGGGGCATAGGCGATCAGCGGTCGGCCTCTCACTCTCTGCTTTTGCACGTCACGAATGAGTTCAGCTCGCACTCACGTCAAGCGGGGAGGGGGTAACGGGAAGGATGACCAGATCGGCCATGAATGCGGCCATCATACCGGTATCGGGAAGTCCGGGAGGGCAGTCCAAAATTACGCGCTCGGCTTCATTGGCCGGTGCTTCGACTACAGCTTTGAACTCTTTGGGCGTTTTGACGATTACTAGGCTGACGATCTCTGACAGGAAGACGCCCCCATCCTTGCCCAAGCGGCCAGACTCTCGTGAGGGTCTGGATCTAGCACTCTGACGATGAGTTTTTTCAACAAGTTCGTCTGCGAGGTTGGCCGTGATGTTCGATTTCCCAACTCCCCCTTTTTGCTGAATGATTGCTATGACGGCCATGGGAACCCGGTTTACGGGTTTTCGAAAAACCGGAAGAGCCCCGCATTTGCCATATTGCGAATCAGAGCGGTAAGATTCGTGCGCGTCGCTTCTCAGTTTCGATTGTGACGAGCGCTCCACTCGAAAGCTCGGCTTTAAGCTCAGTTAGGACAGATATGACAACCTGACCCATTACGGACAATCTCGTTCTCAAAATATCAAAAAGTTATACGTACAGCCAATTGAACCAATCTTGGTGCATTGACCTGACTGGTTACTACACCAAATTGGCTTGCAGTATATGTGGTATTTGGTTTTCCAAAAATTGGGGTGTTAAATGCATTCAGAGCCTCAGCTCTGAACTGCGCTTTAAACCGCTCCACGAATGTGAAGGACTTAAATACAGACAAATCTATGTTTGCTGTCCTGTGCCCACGAACATTGATATAGCGTCCAACATTTCCAAAAGTAAACAAGGGTGCCTGGGAAAATGCCGCAGGATTGAACCATCCATCCAAACGATCATGAGCCGAACCTTCTGAAGCTGGATTGATTCCAGTTGCATTGGGTCGCTGGTAACTGGATCCAATGACACTGTTGTTATTGGGTTGAACGATACCTAGTGGATATCCTGACTGATATACATTCATAGCATTCACCGCCCATCCTCCGGCAATATAGTCCAGGAATCGATGATTCCGCAAAAATGGTTTTCCTTTTCCAAAAGGAAGTTCATAGGAAACGGAGGAGGTCCAGCGATGAGGGATATCATGCGTGGAAAGGCTCCATTCTCCATTCAGGTCATATGCATTTTGCGGACCTGTTACCGCTGTAATTTGGTTTGTTCCGGCTGTATTCACAGAAGTGATGTTGTCTACACTGCGAGAGAAAGTGTACGAAGCAAGAACGCTGAATCCACCCGAAAGTCTTTTTTCTGCACGTACGTAAGCCGAATAATATCTTGCCTTGGCAGAGTCAGATTGTGCGATTGAGACAGATGTGAATTGAGGGAATGGTCGATATAACTGATTCTGGTTCACGGTAGGTGTACCTACCGAACCCACGCCACCATTATTGTAGAGAGGATTGGCCACCGGACTCAGAAGTGCCGATCCAAGAGAGAAATAGTCCGGGTGCAACTGGTTGATATTCTGGCCGCTTCTGAACAGACCCAGAGAATGTGACCCTAATGCACCCACAGTTAGAACGAACCCGGCAGGAACCTGTCGTTGAACTTCCAGTGAGTATTGCTGCACGTATCCTGCAGACCTTGTCAGCACATCAGGAATCGTCAAGGCCTGCCCGATTCCGGATGCGCCTCCCAGTGAATTTCCTGAGGGTTGCAGAAGACCATTCGGATAAGGATTGGTCAGTGTCGCAGCTGGTGTGAAATTACTATCCGTTGAGGTAATGATGGGAGTGTTTTGAGAGTACCCGATCGCATTCTGGAAATTGAAATAGGTGGGTGCCCAGAAAATCCCATAACCACCCCTGACTACAGTTTTACTGTCCGCTGAATATGCAAATCCAAATCGTGGACTTGGCTTGATCCGGCGAGGTGAGAAAGTATGATCGGGGTTTCCATTTACTCCCGCGTATTGCACCGTCCCAACCAGTGGAAGGCCAGGAAGACTCAAAGGATTGGGGGCAGTCCTATCAAATCCAATAACCAGATGATTATTCACATCACGAATTCCAGATTCGTATTCAAATCTGGCGCCAAAATTCAGAGTCAGTTTGGAAGATACACGATAGTCATCATGAATAAACCAGCCAAAATAGCGAATATAGTTATCAAATTTCCCTACAACATTCATATCCCCACTCGTGGGATATCCCAACAGTAATGTTGCCAACCCGCTTCCCTGCCCTGTCGTTGCAGATCGAGGGTTTGAACGTGTAAATACATCACTAAATCCAAAGCTGGACGGACCGGATGAGGGAACACCGGAATCATGAATCGTCCTGAAGTCAAACCCTGACTTCAGACTGTGTCGCCCCAGGAATCTGGCATAAACTGCATTGAAATTCCTGGAATAGAAAACATTCTGTGAGGTCTGTCCTCCGCCAAAACTACTCAGATTCGTCATAGTAATCGCAGGAAATGCAGGATTAGGCGTTGCTTGAACAAGAGAAGAAGGAAAGCCAAGGCTAGCCAGGCTAAACCCATCTGAGGCTTGAGAACTGCGGGAATAAAGTCTGTTGAATCCCCATCTCACAGAAATCACTGTCGCCGGATCCGGAGTAATCGTCGCATTTGCCTGCGTGGCATCCACCTTTCGATCACAGCAGAACCCTTGTCCGGGATAAGCAGCATTGTTGAAAGAATTTCCAGTGCTTGTCTCAAAGCTCTTTTGAAAGATGTAAGAACCAGAGGCCCTCAGCCATGAAGCAAACTGATGATCTGCTTTGTAAATGTACTGATCCCCCCGATTTGGGCTACTTCCAGTAAAGCTAAAATTGGGTGCTCCATGATAAGCTGTCCCGCCATTTGGCAACGGATAGTATGACGCAATATTGGACCCGACCTGATTGATACGGTTCAGTGGAATTCTGTTACCCGCAAAAGGTGTCCTTAATCCAGCACTGGTTGTCGTCAACGGATCATAAATCGTCTGCAGATTCTGTGCGGCCTGTCCCGCTGACAGTGGTGCAAAGCTTTCAGAGAAATCTCCGATTCGTTCCAGTGCTGTAGGTACAGAGTAGACACTGGTCTGACCATCTCTCTGCCGATATGCTTCCGTGGATAGAAAGAAAAAAGTACGATTTCTTCCGTCATAAATTTTAGGGATCAGAATTGGACCACCGAACGATGCTCCCCAGTCACGGAAAGGTTGCTCTGCTCGCGGGCGACCGGCACGGTTGGCAAAAAAATCATTCGCCTGCCATTCGGTTTCCCGGATATGCCCGACGGCACTTCCATGAAACTCGTTGGAACCGGATCGGAGTAACGTATTGAAAGTTCCACCTCCGGTACGACCCACTTCAGCATCATATGTACTGGCTTGCAGTTTCAGTTCCTGTACAGCTTCCGGAGAAGGAACAATAGATGAACGATTTGAGGAATCCGTGATCGAAATTCCGTCAATCATGTAGTTATTACTCCTGAGAGGACCTCCCGCAATGGATACCTGTGCGTTTGCATTGTGGTCCTGCATTCTTGCAAACTTGGGATTTCCTGCATAGACAACGGTCTGAGCCAGCTTGGCAACATAAAAAGGATTTCTGCCCAGAATCGGCAGATCTGTCACTTTCTGGTTATCAATCAACTGACCGGTTGAAGCATCTGAAGCCTGAAGTAATGGAGATTCTGCCGTTACATTGACGGCTTCGCTGACTTCTCCCAGTTGCAGATTCAGGTCAACCAGAACAGCCGCCTGCGTCGATACAATGACTCCTTTTCTTTCGAGTCGCTTGAAACCAGGAGCTTCCACCTGAATTGTATAAGTAGCCGGGTTTAAGGCTGTAAAGACATATTCCCCTTGTTCATTACTCAGTGAACTTCTGGAAACCAGGGTCGCCTCATCGGTGATGGTGAGCCGGGCAGACTGAGTCGCTGATCCGTTCGGATCCACAACGCGTCCGCGTAATGATCCCTGAAAAGTTTGTGCCTGAATCAAAAGAGGAAATAGTACGAGTAAAGCTAGTCGCTGCATGCGTTCTCCACATGAAAATCGCCACAAAGGATCGCGACTGAGCGTTCCTCAAAATACAGAACTCCGACTCGGAGCATCAATGAAAGTGTTCGACAGATTTTAAGAATGGAGGCCCAGACAGGAATCGAACCTGTTCTGAGTAGTTTTGCAGACTACTGTGTATACCATTTCACCACTGGGCCGTAATCCAAGAGCTACTGCCTAAACAAGAAGAATCATAATGTATACTATTTCCATCGTCAATAGATATTTCATATATTATTTAAATTTTCCTTTAATTTCATTATTTTACATTTATCTACTATTTCTATCGTTTTTTGTTGACTCAACATCGGATGTGATCTATTCTGCCAATACACGTCTTATTGCCCGTTACGGTTTTCGTGTAATGGAACGTATTTGGTTTTCGAAAAGAGCGTCTGAATGCATTACAGATCCGGAGTTATCGCAGGTTTCACCTTCATCACGGGACTGGGGATGCTCTCCCTTCAGGGAGAATCCATTCAGAAACCAATCGTTGTGAAAAATCAGGCGTTTCTTCCATTTGGAGACGAACCGATTCACTACAGATCATCCCGGAATCTTATCGATCCCATCGCCAGGCTTCAGAAACGACTGGATGCCGGGGAAGTAAAGCTGCAACACGAATCCAAACACGGATACTTAAGGTCCGTTCTGAAAGAGTTGAATATTCCCGTCAGTTCCCAGACGCTTGTATTTTCAAAAACAAGCTTTCAGTTTCCACATATCACGGCCACCTCACCCAGAGCGTTGTACTTCAATGACGACGTCTATGCGGGTCAGGTCCACCATTCCAGCGCCCTGGAGTTCGTTTCATTTGATCCTGACCAAGGCGCTATCTTCTATATCCTCAACGAGGAAAAGGCGGATCATCCCCGCTTTGAACGGTCTCAACTGGATTGCATCCAGTGCCATATCGCCAGTTCAACCAGGAGTATTCCCGGTGTCATGGTGCGATCTGTTCACACAAGCGCCAGTGGATACCAGAAAGCCGGAACACCTGTTTATACGACAGGCCATGAAACTCCATTCACTGAAAGATGGGGAGGATGGTATGTAACGGGAACTCATGGCAAGCAAAAGCACATGGGGAACACAATTGCGCCATCCACGAAAAAGGTCGACTTGAGTGATTATGAATCCGGATGGAATCTGACCAGCCTGAAAGACAGGTTTGATCACTCAAAATATCTTACGAGTCACAGCGATATCGTTGCACATCTGGTGCTGGCGCATCAGACCCAGATGCACAACTTCATTACAGAAGCGAACTATCGCGTACGCCTGGAAATCCATGCTGATCAGAAACGTGGACTGTCTTCTGACACCATTTCCGGCAACACACTCCAACAAATCGAAAATGTCTCAGAAGAGGTGGTCAAGTATCTTCTGTTCGCCAATGAGTTCCCGCTGGAAGACAAAGTTGTGGGCACCTCCGGCTTTACAGAGGAATTTTCCTCCACAGGCATGAAGGACCGTCAAGGAAGATCCCTGAGAGAGTTTGATCTCCAGAAACGAATTTTCAAGTATCCCTGTAGCTACTTAATTTATTCGGAATCTTTTGATGCAATTCCGGAAATCGCTAAAGCTCAGATCTATAAAAGGCTGCTGGAAGTCCTGACGAATCAGGACCAGAGCGAATCTTACGCTTCACTGACGAAGGAAGATCGAAAAGCCATTCTTGAAATTCTGGTGGATACCAAAAAGAATCTACCCGATTCATTCAGGAGTGCTCTGTTACAGCAGTCTCATATCGCTGCTGAATAATTCAGGTTCTGAAGTATATTCCCACGCCGGCATCAGACTGGCTTAACAACATTGCCCGATCTCAAGAAAGGATTAACATGAGCATTCTTTCCAGAAGCTTATTTGGAATCACTACATTTGCAATTGGCATGAGTACCCTCCTGGGAGGAGACCATAGTCAGAATATTCAGGGACGATGGTCCGCAACTCTGAAACAGGGAAATATCGAAGTACCATTTCGGCTGGACATTTCGGGCCAGGGAGATCATGTTGTAGGGACTTTTTTCAACGGCGAAGACCCTAAAACAACTAGCAGTGGACGTTTTCAGAATGGAAAACTGGAACTAAATCTGGAACATTACCTGACGTCGATTCAAGCCACGTATAAAGATGGTGAACTGGACGGAAAGATCGTCTCTCTCCGTCAAAGGAGAGTAGCTACCGGCCCATTGGGCAACCAACAGTACGCAAGTGCAAGATCCGAGAATCGACGAAATAACTATGACGACAATGGAACTCCGTTCCACGCGAAAAAGTATGTAGCCCCCCCACCAGTAGATGCAAAAAATGTACCCAACATTGATGGCGTGTGGGAAGTGGCTCAGGAAACTCCCAAGGGAGAAAAAGCCTGGCGTCTGATTGTTCGCCAAAAAGGTGCGGATATCCTCACCACAATTCTCCGGGTAGACGGAGATACAGGTGGACTCACTGGAAGTTGGGCAAATGGAAAATTCTTTGCCAGCCACTATGACGGTTCACGGCCTGGAGTGATCGAACTCACTCCCCAGGAGGACGGAAGCCTGCAGGTAAAGCTGAATGCGGGCCAGAGAAATGGAGTCCTGACTGCATATCGTCCCAAGGTGGCTCGTGAAAAAGGGCTTCCTGAACCATCCAACTACCTGACGCACACAACTGTTCGTGACCCTAACGAAATTTTTACCTTCAGCTTCCCGGACGTCAATGGAAATGTTGTCTCCAACGAAGATGCACGTTTCAAAAATAAAGTTGTGGTCGCTGTGGTCACCGGAACATGGTGCCCGAATTGCCACGATGAGGCTCAGTACCTGGTCGAACTCCATAAAAAGTATGCAGGACAGGGTATTGAGATCATTGCTCTGGATTTTGAAGAACAGGATCAGCTGGAAAGCCTGACCCGGGTCAAATCTTTCATTAAAAAATACAATGTTCCCTACCCTTACCTGATCGCTGGAACACCTGCTGAAATGTGGGATAAAGTTCCCCAGGCGGTAAATCTCAACACCTGGCCAGCCACTTTCTTCATTGGAAAAGATGGTCGGGTCAAAGCAATCCATTCCGGTTTTGCTGCACCTGCCAGCGGGGTGTATCACACTGCTCTGAAAGAGGAGTTCACTTCCATCATTGAACGACTGGTAAAAGAAAGTTCACAGCAGTTGAGCTTCGACAATCAGCCAACAGCGAACCAGGTAGCATCCCGTTAATTTTGCTAAGCGCACTAAAAACCCGTCAGCATGTGAAACACGCTGGCGGGTATTTTTATGTCACCCAGAATTTATCATGAACAGAATCGTTATTCTCTTCTTCGTGCTGTCTTCTTTGACAGGACAAACTCTGCATATCCAGAGTGATTATCCGTGCCAGCTTATCGTAAATGGAAATCAGCACACTGAACTTCAACAGAATGTGAAGATCAGTATTCAACTCCCCCAAGGGGAACATCAGATAGAAGCAATCTCACCCGATAAAAATGTGAAATGGCAGAGTACTGTTCACATTGATGCTGCAGCAGACAGAACAATAGATGTTCCACTTAAACGGCTTGTTCTGAAAGAGGAGATCCAGAAAAAAGGTTATTGGGAGGACACCGCAACCAGGATGAAATGGGCAGCAGCAGACAATGGTGCTGCCGTGAGCTGGATACAGGCAAATGCTTACTGCAAAAAATTAAAGATCGGAACTCTATCCAGTTGGGAACTTCCTGAAATCGATGAACTCCGTGGCATATTTGGAGGAACCGGTGATGAGAGGGGATTCCGAATCATTATTCCTCTAAGGCTCACTGGTTGGGCTTGGAGTACTACTGAGGGAAAAGAACCTGGTGAATACTGGGCTCTGGATTTTGGTGATGGTGCAAGAGCATCCGTAGTCTCTGGTGATTCGGGGCTGAACCGGTCCCTTTGCATCCACCGATAGAGTTTTCCCTATGGGTCACCCCCAGATGCAGCTTGTAATCCGGCACCTTTTGTTCTAATTGGCAGGGCAGCAATGAAGAGAGCATTGGTAGCAAGGATGGGTTCAGATGCTCCCTTCACACCCACTCTGCCTGAAGCATCCGGCAAGTGTGAAGTCATCACCTTCGAGGACCTTCCATCCATTCAGAATGTTCGAAGAGCGGCGATGGCTATGAGTCTCTGACTCATCACGATGCTATCGAGCATTCCATGAGCATCTACACTTTGCTGAAGATCAAGCTTGCCTGATTATTCCCAACCAGGATTCTCCTATACTCCCTGAATGAGAATATGAAGATTATCAACTGAGCGGACATCTCTTCAAAAGAATCAGGGCGATCCACTTTCAAATTCTGGCCATCATAGATGTTGATCAGATTCTTATTTGAATGAGCCTGATCCATGTTTCCACCCCTGAAGTGCCAAACATTGAGCTGTGACTTCTGTTCTGTTCCGAAAAAGAAACCGCTACTCCTGCCTAAACTCCTGTCGTGATATTTGCAGAGAAGTGTATTTCGAAAATTCGTGAAGGATTATGCTTTATGGACATCACAAAGAAATGGCCCCCTTTTTGAGGGGGCCGAAGATTCGGGGACCAATGGTTTACTTCAGAGACTTGCTTCTAGAAGACAAGCTTCAATGCAAACTGGATACTGCGATTGGGAATTGCAGTTGAGGTAATCTGTCCTGCATTTGTTGCAGCGATGTTTGTGACAGGAACTGCAAAGTTCGCCCTGTTGAGGAGATTGAATGCTTCAGCACGGAACTGAAGATTCAAAGACTCAAGCAATCGGAAGTTCTTGAAGAGTCCTGCATCAAACGTCTGGATTCCAGGAGCGCTGATGATGTTTCGGCCAGCATTTCCGAAAGTGTATGTGCCAGCAGGAACGATATCGCTGAATGCTGCAGTGTTATACCAAAGCTGCGGGCTTCGGCTATCCAGATGTGGATCACCAATGACATTGGGCCGATTACCACCACCAGTATTCGAAGTATCCCGGGTAGTAGTTACTGTGAACGGACGTCCACTCTGGAAAGTCAGGATACCAGTGGTTTCCCACCCTCCAGCTACAGCGTCCAACCATCCGGGAGCAGTATTCAATAAATAACGACCTCGACCAATGGGAAGCTCGTATACATAGCTGGAAACAAACCGAAGTTTTGCGTCAAAGCCTGAACGTCCCCATTCAGCGTTGATATTTTTGGTGTCGCGAATAGAACCATCACCGGTGCTTCCACTTGCATTGATGCTCTGCAGATCAAGAGACTTGGACCATACAAAACTGGACTGGAAAGACAACCCATTGGCGAACCGTCGCTCAACTTTTGTAGTGAGGCTGTGATAGACAGAACGTCCCACAGCATCACGCCATGTCACACTCGACCACTGCTGGTAGGGACGTCGGGCCTGAATATTTCCAGGACCTGGAGTAGCCTGGTTAATATCCCAGTCAATTGGAATCGCAGTTCCTTTTGATCCCTGATATGTAACATCCAGAAGCAGATTGCTTGCGATCTGACGCTGAATTCCAAAACTCCACTGCTGCATGTAGGTGTTTGGAAAATTACGGTTGACTGCACCCGGTGATACACTTCCACCGGCGACACCGGCAGGAAACGGATTATCCCAGGTAGCAAATTGTGTTGTTGCTGTGTTGGTGGTTGTAAATGCTGATAAGTACGGAGCACCCAGTCCAAATAAAGGAAAGAGTCCGTTACCAACGACAACCTGGTCATAGAAAATTCCATAGCCACCACGGATAACGGTTTTGTTGCCGCTTCCCACACGCCATGCAAAGCCAACTCTTGGAGCAAAGTTCTTTTTGGGCATGTTGTAGAGCGTATTCCCGATATCTTTCGTCCCCACCGGGATCAGCAAGCCAGTCGCACGATTTACGTCGTAGGTGATTCCCTGCCCTGAATTCAATAGTCCGGTAGAAAGATCAAACTCAGAAAGCTTGTTAGTGCGTTCCCTTTGAGGGAAGTTAGCCTCATATCGCAGACCAATGTTCAGGGTTAATGAAGGATGAATCTTCCAGTCATCCTGAACATAGAAATTCGCGGAACGAGTGTATGGATGCTGGTTTGGATCTCCGATAGCTCTGGAGGTAGAGCGAAGCTGTCCAGTGAGAAAATCAGCAAGTGCATTTCCTGTGTACTGCCCATTGAATGAGAAAGATCCCTTTGAGTTGCTGTCAAAATAAGAATGTTTATAAAAGTTCTGGTAATCGAACCCAAACTTGTAGGTATGTTTTCCAGTCACCCATGTAAGGGCATTCACAATATTGATGGTATTGTCACCGCGCCATTGAGGAGTGCTTGTTCCAATCCCCGATAATCCATTGACACCGGCAACTGATATAGAAGGTACACCACCGTTCACATTGTTAGTAGGCTGAACTCCATAAGCTCCACCCTGAGGAATCCCAAGTTGTGCCACAACGTTTCCAAGTGCATTGTCTTCGTAGTAGCGGAGGCCAGAGTAACGGTTATATCCAATTCTGAATTCGTTGATCAGACCAGGTGAAAAAATATGATAATCAGAAATCGCTGCATGATGGGAACGCTGCTTGTCCAGTGTGCTGAAGTTTGGCAGTGTGCTTGGCCGGAACTCCAGGTAATCGAAAAACTGGTAAGAAACAGAGATGTTGTTCTTTGAATTGAAGACATGATCCACACGAGCAGAAAACTGATCCTGCGGAGAACGGGACGGAGTGGAATTAATATAGTTCGGAGAGCCTGAACTTGCACCGGCTACATTCGGCAAAGGATAGTATTCCAGCAGTTTTTGACTGGTGGGATGTAGCAGTGACTGAGGAATAATTTTTCCGGTCACGCCGGGGATGTTGATATTTCCGGGTGAATCGGAAAGGTCCCCTCTTCTTTGGGCTTCAGTGGGTACAATTCCCTGGCTCACATTCACTTGCTTGTTCCTCAGTCCCTCAAAGGTACCGAAGAAAAATGTTTTGTTCTTTTTAATGGGCCCACCAATGGAAAATCCATAATTGTTTCTGGTGAAGGGTTCCAGTGCGCCCGGGCTAAAATAGTCACGGGCATCCAGCTTATTATTTCTGAAGAATTCATAGACTGTTCCATGAATCTCGTTGGTTCCGGATTTGGTAGTGACAACAACCTGTCCACCAGACTGTCTTCCATATTCAGCGGCATAAGATCCGGAGAGAATCCGGAATTCACGAATGCCGTCTACTGACGGGCGAACGCTGGGCTGACCAGAGGTTCGATCATTATTGTCAATTCCATCCAGAATGAAGTTGTTCGTCACTTCAGAGTTTCCTGCTACGTAAAATCCACCACGGTTGGCAAGAGAGGATCCCTGCGGCGGATTAAAAACATTGGGTACCAGCCGTGCGAGTTCATAGAAAACTCTTCCGTTTAATGGAAGCTCTTTGATTCTTCGTTCTTCTACTACACCACTATTACTGCCATCTTCAGATTGGATTAATGGAGCTGCTTCATTGATAACAATCTGTTCGCTCACACTTCCCACTTCCAGATTGAAGTCCAGGCGCGCATCCTGGCTGACCTGAAGGATGAAATTTTCCCGCACTTGTGAACGGAATCCTAGTGACTCTACCAGAATTGAGTAAGTCTGGGCGGGTAACTGCAAAGCAATGTAATCACCAGATTCATCCGTTTTTACTGCTCTGGTGATTCCCTTCTCCACATTTGTAATGGTTAGAGTTGCTGAACGGACAACGGCACCGGAACCATCACGAACAGTTCCTCGTAGCGTTGCGTTTACACTTTGTGAAAATACGGGAGAGGTGATAAAAATAACTCCCATCAGTACGGAAAAAAGATACTTCATAGCGATAACTTTTCCTCAAAGACAAAGGGACGTCTTTGATATAACGACCAACCCCTCCAGAAATTAATTTTTTGAATAGGAAGATAAACAGGCGGTAGAAAACTTCAGCCCCGTTTATAACTATACTTAATCCATAGGTTATATAATTTATCTTCCATGGTCAAGTACTCTATCTGAATAGTAGACTGTTTTTGTAAAAATAATCCATTTAGATACAATTACTTACAAAATTTTAATTTTTTTGAAAAATTTTAGATCTTTCTTGCAACAATTCCTGTAGGACTTTTCTATCCTCGGATTTAAGCTGCTGAAAACGATCGTTCCCGTCAGGTCTTGCAACAATTCCCATTAGTTTCTGATGAATAATGTTTTTGACCGGAAATGGAAGGGTGGCAAATTGACGACTCTCCAACATGTAACTGAGGGGATAGCGGAAAACCCTTTGATTTAGATCGAAATCTTTCAGCGATCGCCCTTTCTGGTCCCTGAAGCCTGAGTGAGAAAACGTCTGTGCAAATGATGATGTACCTTCAATAGGCTCAACAAGATGAGCCTCGTCATGAAAAAGAAGAGCGTCTATCGTTTCCTGGATTCGTGCTTCAGTGTTCTGCCCTAACCGGGTTTCCCAGTGTAGACGCGTCAGCAGATTTGCCACCCGCGTTTGATGCTCCAGAATCAGCAGAGCGACGATATCACTCGATGGGGAGAGATACTGATCCCTTTTGATTTGTCGTGGCAGCTGTGGCTGATTGACAGTTCCCAGTGAGTTCAGGGGTTGCCCTGTGGCGGAGAGATCAGACGAGTCAAGCCAGAAGGCATTGGAACGATCCTTTTGTTGTCCGTTTTTTGCTGTGACATACCAGCCCCCCCATCGGTCGGAAAAGGAAGTGCGGTGATCTGTAATGATGGCTCCTTCCTTGAAAGGCTTTCCGGATGCGGCCGGAAAAACAGACCCAACAAAGGGGCCAGGTACACCGAGTGTTGCAGGTCCCTGGTGGCAGGACAGGCAATGGAATTGTCTTTGAAACACCGGAGGATTTTTTTGAGCATCCAGCGTATAAAAAATGGCACCCTGTTCCGGATCCTGCGCTATCACCTCGATGAACTGAGCACCCGGTATCCAGCCGACTGCAATGTTTTCATTGAAATAAATCGCACGAGGATTCGAGGGCGAAATCTTATGGGCCTGGAGGCTGGTTCTGGAAAATACTAGGACCTGGGAATCTGTCGAAACTCCCAGCTTATTCAAAAGATCCGGAAGATAGCCAAAACTGTCGCTTCCAGCTCGCAGAGAAATCTGTCGAGACTGGACACGTTCAATAAAAGAAGAGACAGGATCTTTTGGTCCTGTCTCTTTGTATCGAATCTGCGGATGGTCCGGAGATATATTGTCCAGATAGACCAACTCCTGGCTGAATAGTGGCACAGCAAGAACCATCAGGAAAAACTTCACCATTCGGTTACTGGTCCAATGATGTAGATTTTTTCTCTTCAGACTTCTCCACAGTCTTTTCTGTAGGCTTTTCTTCCTGTGGACGAGCACGAGGATCTTTCTGGGGGGCCACCAGGCACTGGTCAGAACGGCAGTTATCTGAACTTGGAGATCCAAGGCTCACCAGCAATGCAAATGTTTCCGGTTGAGGAAGCCCAAAACGGGTTGGCCCATTTGCCATATCAGCCGGTGAATCACCGGCCTTGGTCTTCACATCTACCTTTGCACCCTTGCTGATCAGGAACCGGACCAGATCATTATGGCCGATATACGCTGCACCATGAAGGGCAGTGTATCCGCGGCTGTCTGCCAGTTGTACATCGTGATTTCCCAGTTCATATGCAAGTTTTGCTGCATCCAGCCATGCATCGGGAGCATTGGTGGAATGATTTGCCATCCATCCCAGACCTGATGCAACCATCAGTGGTGTGACGTCCTGATCCGAAGGGATCTTTGGATCAGCACCATGTTCAGCCAGTAACTTCATTGCAGCAGTATCCGCTGATTGAGCAGCACGCCAGAAAGGGGTTGATCCTTTGGCATCCACCCAAACCGGGTCCTGAGCCAGTCCTCTGAACCAGAGTCGCTTGGTAAGTTTTACATTCGGTGATGCCCCCTTATCCAGCAGACGTTTCATCAGTTCCAGATAAGTGACGTGCTGCTGAGTGGTATCGGGTTGCGGATACCAGGATTTCGGAGACCACTGAACATCCACCGTTGCATAGAGAGCACCAAGTCCCGCATCATTGACCAGATTGACATCAGCACCGCGCTCCACAAGATAGGCAGCAACATCAAAATGTCCGTTGATAATAGCAATAACTAATGGAGTGGTTTTATCACTCAGACTGACTTCATTGATATCAGCTCCGCCATCCAGCAGTGCCCTGATCGTATCCAGATGGCCATCCCGAGCTGCATACAACAATGCTGTATTGCCGCCCATCACGGTTGCTCCTGACTCACGAGGAGGACGGGCAGCCACATCCCCAGCTTTTGCTGGTGCAGCAGCCTTCGGTGCCTCTGGTTTCGGAGCTTCCGGTGGCAAGGGAGAAGTTGCCGTAGATGAAGCATCTATGGAGGCAGTTTGTTTTGTCCCGCCCTCTTGCAGATCGGGATTTTTCGTTGCCTCGCCAGCCGCTGTTGCCGTTCCTGGCCTGGCTGCATCTGCCGGACTACCCGACCCAGAAGGACGGGCGGTTGCTCCGCCGGCAGGAAACACATTTCCATCCAGATCCATGCGAAGCCGTTCCAGCGTAGTAGTTTTTGACTTTATTTTGGGATCCGCGCCCTTACCGAGTAAGAAACTCACTACAGGAGCTCGATCCAGTGCAGCAGCGTACATTAATGCTGTCTGCTCTTTTGCCGTATCTTTTGCATTGACATCAGCACCCCGCTCTAACAGCAGCTGAACTGCTTCCAGGCTTCCGGATGCCGCAGCAATCATCAGAGGAGTGGATCCTGTTTCTGATCGCTCATCTACAGACGCTTTTCCTTCCAGCAATGCGCGGATTACTGATGCGTTCCCCGTCTGGGCCGCAAGATGCAATGGAGCAAGAAATCCATTCCGTGTCTTGAGTGCAGGATCGGCTCCTGCGTCCAGAAGAGTTTTCACCATTGCGGGATTCTCATAATACGCAGCCCAATGCAGAGCTGTCATCCCGTCTCCCTGTGCCTGATTGACAGCTTTTTTTTGCGCAATCAGCTGTTTCACCTGATCGTCGGACTGGAGCTGTGCAGCATTGGCAAGAAGAGGAACCGAAGACGTATCTTCACTTGCCAAAGAAACAATTCCTGCAAGGCAAGCAACCATCAAAAATTGATACTTCATGAGAATCGTCACCTCTGATCAAACAGAAATCGTGCCAGTGCTGTCTCCGATTGACGGAGTATCCATTCCCAGCTTATGAAGGATGGTCAGCAGCACATTCGCCATGGGAGTGCCATCCTTTTCCTTCACATGCAGATTGCCCTTGAGCTTCCCATTTGCATGTCCCAGCAGCAAAATGGGTACCCGCTTATGGTTGTGGACATGGGAGTCTCCCATTGGGCTTCCGTAGAGAATCAGCGAATGATCCAGCAGGTTGCCATCTCCATCGGGAGTATTTTTCAACTTGTCGAAGAAGTACGGCAAGAGGCTGACATGATACCGATTGATTTTTGCAAAATCAGCAATCCGCGCCGGAATATTTCCATGATGGGAAGCAGAATGAAAAGGCGCTTTCACTCCACTTTCGGCAAAGACGCGCTGGCTGACATCCCGACTCATCTTAAAAGAAGTGATCCGCGTCACATCGGTAGTAAAGGCGAGGACCTGAAGATCCATCATCAGCCGCACATGTTCTTCATATGACTCCGGTATCCCAATCGGTGCTGCCGGCAGACTGCGAGCCTCACCACTGGCGTTGAACTTTTCAATGCGCTGGATCCGGCGTTCGACTTCGCGGACATCCTCCAGATAAGAGGCCAGCCGCAACTGGTCTGCGGGAGGAAGATCTTTTTTGAGTCGGGCAACATCGTGAACGATGCCATCCAGCACACTCCGTTCAGCACGACGCCTTGCCAGTCTTTCCAGCGGTTGGGCACCATCTCCGAACATGCGCTCAAATGCCATGCGCGGATCAATGGTCATCGGCAGTGGAGAGGTTGGTGAAGACCAGCTGATAGTATCTGCATAGACACAGGCATACCCATAAGCGCAGGCTCCTGTTGCATCCACATTCTCGATGCAAAGCTGGAGAGACGGAAGAGGCGTATCCTGCCCAAACTTCTGTGCATATATCTGGTCAATTGTGATACCGGCATAGATATCCGAACCTTCGGTTTGCTTCGGATGTGCAGCAGAAAGATATACGGCACTGGAACGGAAATGATCCGCACCTTCTTCTGAAGGATCATGCGCAGTTGCCGGATGAAGATCCGTATGACTGATGATAGTCAGATAATCTCGAAATGGTTCCAGGGGTTCCAGTGACTGTGTAAATTCGAAGTCAGAACCCACCTTGTTTGGAGACCAGTAGTTTTTATTTGAACCATCAACTGTGCTTCCGGCAGCGCCATGCACCATTTCAATACAGGCCAACCGGGTATTTGGAGCTGCTGCTGTTTTTGCAAGCGGAGTTTGTGCAGGCACCATGGATTCCAGAAATGGAAGTGAGAGTGCAGCACCGGCACCTCTCAAAACTGCTCGACGGGATAAATATTTCTTTGTAAGGTACACCACTAATCTCCTGATTGATTTGTTACAGCAGTTGATGATTTCAATTCCGGTCGTTGGGCCTGACGCATCTGAAATGCGTCATTCCGGACTACACCCAAAATAAATGCGGAAAGTCGGTTTTCCTTTTTAGCCGCTTCTCTTGCCAGCGTTCTGACTGCAGGCATATCCTCTGCAGTCAATACCCGTCCCACTCCATAGGACAGAATACGCTCAGCAAAATTTTCAAGGTAAGACTCAGAATGATTCAGGATTGCCTTCCGAAGACTGACAGGACCATCCAGCTTCACTCCATCAAACATCTGTCCACTGGCATCTACATTGAATCCGTAATCCGTTCTTCGCCAGACACCCACAGCATTGAAGTTCTCCAGGGCAAACCCGATAGGATCCATCAAGGCATGACATGACGAGCATGCCGGATTTGCACGATGTTCTTCCAGCCGTTCCCGAACAGACAGAGGTTTGGAATTATCAGTGATCTCTTTCAGTGCAGGAATATCTGCAGGAGCTGGAGGTGGTGGTGTTCCCAGAAGCACTTCCATCACCCATTTGCCACGAATAACCGGCGCAGTGCGGTTGGCCACAGATGTAAGAGTCAGGATACTGCCATGTCCCAGAAGTCCATAGCGATTTTCATCGGTAACCTTTACCCGCTTGAACCGGCTGCCCAGAATGTTCGGAACACCATAATGCCGGGCCAGCCGTTCATCCACAAACGTATAATCAGCTGTCAATAAATTCAGAACAGATCGGTCTTCTTTCACAATGCTGTCAAATAACAGTTCCGTCTCCCTACGCATGGACTGAGACAAATTCCGGTCAAAATTCGGGAACAGAAGAGGGTCCGGCAGAATCTCCTTAAGATTTTGGAGGGTCAGCCACTGACTTGCGAAATTTTTCGCCAGTGTCTCAGCACGTGGATCTGCAAGCATTCGGGTCACCTGCTTCTCGAGAACTCCTGGATTCCGTAGTGTCCCTAGTGCAGCAGTAGCTAAAAGCTGGTCATCAGGCGCACTACTCCAGAGAAAATAGGAGAGGCGGCTAGCCAGTTCAAGATCACTGATCCTGTAATTGGTTCCTGGAGCCACGGTGCGGGGTTGTTTTTCAAACCGGAAAACAAACTCAGGATTCGACAGGATGGACTGCAAACCCAGCTGAATACCTGACTCAAACCCTCCACGATTTCTTCCACGCTGATAATGAGTCAGCAGACGATCGATATCACCATCGTTGATGGGACGTCGGTATGCCTTTCTGGCCAACTCTCCCAGAATTTTCTTTGCACAAGGAATGTCCTCGGCATTTTCTCCGACTGTGCAGATAAATATTTTGCGACGACTGGGAGTTTCCGTAATCCCACTGGAGTTGAGGGGACCATCCACAACCATGTCATGAAGATGAGGCAGCGATGTTAGTCCAGGGATACCCGCAATGTTCACGTCCACCAGGCTTTGCTCCACGGGAGAAACAACATCCTCGAGAGGGCCAAGAAACTTCTGGGGAAATGCAGCGGAAATTTGCTGGGGACCCGCCTTTAAGAAGATAGGAAGAGTTACCAGTTCATCAGTTGCTTTCATTGCGGGATCAATATCGAAGATCGCTTTTCGCTCTCCATTGACAGAGACTTCGATTTGCTGGCCTTTACCCACAGCCCTTCCGAAGAGGGCGGTTCCCATCTGATGGAAATAGAAGTTCAGACGAACAAGGTACTCACCATCAATCGGCACATTGTGCACGACAGAGATTCCGCCACGGGTACCAAATGGTGCTCCATCCACATGCCGTGTCTGGGAAATCACTCTCGGCAGAGGATAGGTGGCCCGCTGCCGAGCGATCTGTGGATCTCCGATTGCTTCCCGACTGATCTTTCCCGCGGCACGGACATATGCTTCAACCAGAGTCGGTGAAACAGTCAGAGCATCCGCCATGTTGTCGAACCCACGTGTCAGATCATCCGTTGGAAGAAGCGAAGACACATTGATTTCCAGATCCAGCAGATCACGGATCGAATTGGCGTACTCTGTCCGGTTCAACCGATGAAGAGGGGGTGCACCGGGATTCGGGCGAGCAGCGGCTGCCTGATCGATGGAATGCTGGATACTTCTGAAGAACTGCTGGCGAAGCTCCGGAGACAGTTTAGGCGCCGCAGGGGGGGGCATGATGCCCGTCCGGACCTGGCGGATCACCTTTTCTGCCAAAGCAGGATTTTTCGAGGGATGAACCAGATCCAGCTCAGACAGATTCACTCCGCCTGATTTGACCTGGGCATTGTGACAACCGGCACAATTCCTCTTCACAAGGGCCTGCTGTTCCTCTGCTGTCAATGCTTTGCGAACAGAAGAATTATTTGTCTTCCCCTCCTGAACTTTCGATGCAGGTTGAGCGACCATCAAAAATGCCGAAAGAAAGGATAAGCTATAAGCCCTGCCAGCAACCGACAAAATATATCTAATCGACATTTTAGATATAGTATAGGATGATTGAATTCAGAGATTCAACCATGACCCTTACGAGAGCTCTTATTTTTTCTTTAACAGCATTAGCATTCACCAGCGTCAGCGGACTTCATTTGAATGCGAAAACCTTTGAACTCATAGAAATTGAGAGGATGACGTGGCCAGAGATCAAAAAATCTCTGGAAGATGGAAAAACTACCGCAATTGTATACAACGGCGGCACAGAGCAAAGAGGCCCCCACAATACAACGGGCGGACATAATGTCATCGCCCGCTACACGGCAATCGAGATTGCAAAGAAGCTGGGGACGGCGCTGGTGGCACCCGTGCTTCCCTTCTCTCCCAACCGCGCAAACCCTGAGCTACCCGGAACAATTGGACTCAGCACAGCACTCTATGCATCCATCAATGAAGAAGTCGCCGAACAGCTTTTGAAAAATGGCTTTAAGGCAGTTGTCCTGATTGGCGACCATGGAGGCGGCCAAAAAGAGTTGAAGGAAGTTGCAGAGAAGCTGGATGCAAAATACAAACCACAAGGTGCAAGAGTCATTTACAGCAGCGCTCCGTATACAGAAGCAAACACAGAGTTTTTCAAGTGGCTGGCTGACAATGGATATCCGGCAAGTGCGCATGCGGGTATCCCCGATACTTCAGAAATGCTCTTTCTCGACAAAGAAGGAATCTATGTAAGGCGGGAACTCGTGGCCACCGCACTGGGTGATCCAGTCCGCCGTCGTGGTGAAGCTCCGGATCCGAACGTAAAGAGAATCAATAATGGCATTTCCGGGGATGCACGCCGTTCCTCAGCTGAACTTGGCAAAAGATTTCTGGATCTCAAGATTGATCTTGGTGCAAAACAGATCCGGGAACTGCTGGCAAAGGGAGCTGAATAATGCTGCATTCAATCAACAATTTTTTCAAATACTCTGAGATCACTCCAGAAAAGGTTTTTCTCTCCAGACGCGCCTGGCTTGCCGCTGCTGCAGCGGCAGTAGGTTTTCCGGAAAATTCCATTGCCAGCACACCGCTGTCTCCCTTGAAAAAAAGTCTATTCAGCATCACTGATAAACCGAATCCCGAAGCTGATATGACCACGTACAACAACTTCTACGAGTTTGGAACCGGAAAGAAGCAACCAGTCGAACTTGCAAAAAATTTCCGTACAGATCCATGGACACTCTCAATTGAAGGGGAAGTTAAAAAACCTTTCAAATTAAGCCTGGATGACATCCGGAAGTTTGCGCCACTTGAGGAAAGAACATACCGCTTCCGTTGCGTAGAAGGCTGGTCAGCAATTGTGCCCTGGATCGGGTATTCATTAAATGAACTCCTGAAGAAGGCGGAACCAACCTCACGGGCAAAGTTTGTGGCGTTTGAAACCTTCTACGATCCAGCCCAGATGCCCAATGCAGGAGTCAGCCGAATCGACTTTCCTTATCTGGAGGGCCTGCGTCTGGATGAAGCCCAGCATCCACTGACACTCCTGACGGTAGGGATGTATGGCAAGACGCTTCCCAATCAGAGTGGCGCCCCCGTACGACTGATTGTTCCCTGGAAGTATGGGTTCAAAAGTGCCAAATCACTGGTGAAAATTCGTGTTGTCACGGAAAAACCACCGACAGCATGGAATAAGATGAAGCCCCATGAATATGGATTCTATTCCAACGTGAACCCTGATGTTCCACATCCGCGCTGGAGTCAGGCCACAGAACGCAGGCTGGGAGAGCTTTCCCGTAAACCGACTCTGATTTTCAACGGGTATGGTGATCAGGTCGCACAGCTTTACGCAGGAATGGATTTGAAAAAGGATTTTTAAACGTTCAGTGTCTGGTTTGTCATCACTCTGGCGGGCTCGCTGGTCAAAGCCCGCCCTTTTTATCGTTTGTCTGACTCCCGTTTTTCGCCTCTATTTCCGGTTTCGAACGGATGATCTGGGTCCCAACCCGATAGAGGAACTCACCCATGTAACCGGTGACTGGGCGATGTGGATCCTGCTGGCCAGTCTGTCGATCTCACCACTCCGGAAGATTTTCGGCCAACCGGATTTAATTCGTTTTCGCAAAATGCTGGGATTATTTGCTTTCTTCTATGCGATTCTTCACTTCACTATCTGGGGTTACCTGGACAAGATGCTGAACATCGAGGAAATGTGGGAAGACGTGCTGTTCCGGCGGTTCATTACGGCAGGAATGGTCTCTCTCCTGATCATGATTCCGCTGGCTATTACCTCTACCGCAGGATGGATCAGACGCATGGGAGGAAAGAACTGGCGACGCTTGCATCGCCTGGTATATATCTCTGCGATTTCCGCTATTGTCCACTACTGGTGGATCGTAAAATCCGATATCCGGTATCCAGCGCTTTATGCAGCGATTCTGATTTTGCTTTTTGCTTTACGCTGGATTCCGGTCAAACGATCAGCCTAGCCACGCTTCAGTCTGGCAAACCGTTCAGCAGCAGCATCCAGCGTTTCAAATTTCTTACAGAAACAGAAACGCATCTGCTGTGCACCATCTGCCTTATTTGTGTAGAAGCTGGAACCGGGAACACCGATCACACCGACGTTCTCCAGCAAATGCCGGGCAAAGGCAAGATCATTCCTGAAGCCGAACCCCGAGATATCCGTCATGACGTAATAGGCACCCTTGGGGTAAAAACAGCGGAACCCGGCATCTTCAATCGACTTGATCAGATACTCACGCCTTTTGTTGTAATCCACGGAAAGGTGGTTATAGTATTCATCGGTTGATCCAAGAGCCAATGCACTTGCATGCTGAAGCGGTGCAGCAGCCCCCACCGTCAGGAAATCATGAACCTTCCGAATGGAGTCTGTCAGTTCGGGAGGAGCAATCACCCATCCAATCCTCCAACCCGTCACCGAAAAAGTTTTGCTCATGCTGTTGATAAGGATGGACCGTTCTCTCATGCCAGGCAAAGTCATGATGGGAATATGCTTTGTACCGTCATACGTGATGTACTCATAAATCTCATCCGTAATCGCCAGCACATTAAATTCCTGGCAAAGCTGAGCAATTATATTCAGTTCATCCAGCGAGAATACCTTCCCGGATGGATTATTCGGCGTATTGATAATGATGGCTTTGGTCTTTTTTGAAAACGCTTTTCTCAGCTCATCCGGATCAAAGCTCCAGTCAGGCGCATGCAATGTGATCGTTTTCAGTACTCCACCACATAACTGAATATCGGGAGCGTAATTCTCGTAGTAAGGCTCAAAGGAAATCACTTCATCGCCCGGATTGATGATTGCCAGGAGGGATGCAATCATTCCTTCCGTCGCACCACACACAACCGTGATCTCTTTTTCTGCATCCAGACTGAGGTTGTAAACCTTTTGATAGCGTGCCGCCAATGCATCCCGCAGCGGCTTCACACCCCAGGTGATGGCGTACTGATTCAGATCAGCATCAATTGCAGCTTTGGCTGCTTCTTTAATTTCCGTTGGTGCAGAGAAGTCCGGAAAACCCTGGGCCAGGTTCACTGCCCCATATCGGATCGCCTGGCGTGTCATATCACGGATTACTGATTCGGTAAACCGACTGGTTCGCTCACTTAAAAACCCGGACAAACGGCTGGAAGAAGCATCAATAGCAGCAAGACTCAACATGCAACTTCAGATTATCGCACTTTTGCCTATTTAACTCATATATTGATAGAATTAGTCATGTATCCAGAAGCTGATTCACGAATCAGACAACGTCTGGAATAGCCGCATGATTCTCGAACAAATTCTCGAAGGCACTTCCATTGAAGGATTTCAGAACGTAAACAGGTCTGGACTTTCCATTTATTATGAACATCCGGCCTGGTTTGAAAAGCTTTTTGCTGAACTGGATCGGCGAGGAGCGGAATACCACAAGGTTTTAGCTACAGATCACTTCTATCAGCCCGGCGGGTTGGAGGAAAAGTCTGCTGTTGTGTTCAACAGGATGAGTCCGTCTGCTCACAGAAGAGAACATGGCAGCGGAATTTACCATACACTCTCCTACATCCATGATCTGGAGCGGGCGGGAGTGCGGGTGATTAATGGTTCAAAAGCGTTCCAGTATGAAATCTCCAAAGCATTGCAGCTTTCTCTTTTACGTTCTTTGGGCCTTCCCTTCCCGAAATCACGGGTAATTCACAATCCGGCAACAGCAGCAGAAGCCGCAACAGGATTGCGCTTCCCGGTTGTGATTAAACCGAATGTCGGGGGCAGTGGTGCCGGCGTTGTGCGCTTCAACACACTGGAAGAACTGAAGGCAGCAATCGCAGAGAACAGGATTGACCTGGGATTTGATCATGTCGGGCTGATCCAGGAATTTATTCCTGCACGCAAGCAACGCATCACCCGAGTGGAAACTCTGAATGGAAAATTTCTCTATGCGATCCATGTCCATATCACCGGGGAAACATTTGATCTTTGTCCTGCCGATATCTGCCAGACTTCTTCAGGCGTCAAGCTGGAAAACGCCTGTGTCGTGGAAGCTGCAAAATCAGGTCTCAAAGTAGAAAGCTATGATCCTCCTTCGTCTGTTATTTCTGCCATTGAATCCATTGTTCAGGCTGCCGGAATTGATGTCGGAGGAGTTGAATATGTCATTGATGATCGTGATGGACAGATCTATTACTACGACATCAATGCTCTTTCCAATTTTGTTGCCGATGCACCTCGCGTCATTGGTTTCGATCCCTTTGCAAAATTAACTGATTTCCTTCTGGAAGAGGTTTCGCGTGTCAGCAAGTAAAAAAATCCGCTACGGATACTGGATGCCTGTGTTTGGCGGCTGGCTCAGGAATGTCGCCAATGAAGGAATGGAAGCATCCTGGGACTATGTGAGCAGGCTGGCAAAGCGGAGTGAAGAGATAGGGTTCGACCTGAGTCTGATTGCCGAACTCAATCTCAATGATATTAAGGGTGTTGAATCCCCTTCTCTGGATGCCTGGTCCACTGCAGCAGCCCTGGCAGCGATCACTCAGAAGCTGGAGTTAATGGTTGCTGTGCGGCCTACATTCCATCAGCCCGCACTTTTGGCGAAACAGGCGGCCAACATCGATCACATCAGCAATGGGCGCCTTTCCCTGAATGTCGTATCTTCCTGGTGGGCCGATGAGGCAAGAATGTATGGTGTTGCCTTTGAGCAACATGATGATCGGTATGCCCGCACATCAGAATGGCTGGATGTCGTAGATCAACTCTGGACCAGTGACCATGTGAGCTTTCATGGAAAGTATCACCGGATCGAAAATACTGTTCTGCAGCCAAAGCCTGTCAGCAAACCACGACCCACAATTTATGCAGGTGGAGAATCGGAAGCTGCTAAAAATCTGATTGCTGAAAAATGTGATGCCTATGTGATGCATGGCGATTCACCAGAACATGTTGCCGCAAAGATTGCAGACATGTCTGAACGCAGAGACCGCCTGGGAAAACCTCCCATGCAGTTTGGCGTTGCTGGCTATGTCGTTGTACGGAATCACGAGAGCGAAGTAAAGCAGGAGATCGCGCGCATTACGGATGTTCAGCAAAGTGCGGCTGGTTATGCAAATTATCAGCAGTGGCTGTCCGGAACACAGCTGGAACAGCGCATGTCTATTGAAGAGTATTCTGTATCCAATCGTGGTCTGCGTACAGGATTGATTGGCACACCAGATCAGGTTCAGGATCGTATTGGAGAACTGGAACGAGTTGGAGTCAATCTTCTTCTGCTTCAGTTCAGCCCTCAACTGGAGGAAATGGAACGCTTCAGTGAGGCAGTGATTCAGCCGGAAGCCGTCACAGTATAAGTAACCATGTTTAGATTTTTTCTGATTTTTTCTTCCCTGGCGATCCTCGTTTCCTGCAATCGCGGCGGAGATTCCATAGTATTGAGAGTCGGTGTAACGCCTGTTCCTGCAGGGGAAGTTCTTGCTCAGGTTGTTCCTTCCCTTCAAAAGGAAGGCGTAGAGGTTCAGATTATCACCTTTACGGATTACATTCAGCCGAATCTTGCGCTGGCCAGTGGGGATATCGATGCCAACCTCTATCAGAATGTCCCGTTCATGGATCGTTTCAATGAGGACCGGAAAACCAGCATTGTTTCGATCAGAAAGATCTACGGACCACCCATGGGGATATATGCAGGCCGGGTGAAGGATCTGGGTAAACTGCCCCAGGGTGCACGGATTGCAATACCAAATGATCCGGTAAATCTGGGCCGCGCTCTTCTGCTGTTGCAGGAAGCCAAACTGATCACCTTGAAGACAGAAACAGGTACAACTGCAACAACGGCTGATATTACATCCAATCCTCAGGGAATTCAGATTCAGGAACTGGAAGCTGCACAGATTCCCCGCGTTCTCCCGGATGTAGATGTTGCGGTGATCAATGCAAACTATGCGATGGATTCAGGACTTCATCCCATCCACGATTCTCTTTATTACGAAAAAGACATTGCTCAATATGCCAACATCCTGGCGGCTCGTGAAGATAATCAGTCCGACCCACGGATTCAGGCGCTCGGGGAAGCTCTAAACAGTCCTGAACTCCGCAAATTTCTGGAAGAACGTTATAAGGGAGCCGTAATCCCGGCATTCTGAATGTCTGTTGCCTCTTCTCATCCGGTTCTTGTTCTCAACTCTGTCGGCAAGATCTATTCCCAGGGACCACGAACCATTTCTGCACTGGATCAGGTAAGCCTGAGTATTGTTTCCGGTACGATCCAGGGGATCATCGGATTCAGTGGAGCCGGGAAAAGCACGCTCCTTCGATGTCTGAGCCGTCTGGAAAAACCGGAGCAGGGACACATCACCATCGCAGGAGAAGACCTGGCAACTCTGGAAGGAGAAGCTTTACAGAAAGCACGACGCCGAATCGGTGTAGTGTTTCAGAATCTGCATCTTCTGCATTCCCGAACAGTGGAACAGAACATCAGTCTTCCATTAGAACTGGCCAGCGTGCCTCCTTCAGAGATCAAGGAAAGAGTTCGCGAGTTGCTCAGCTGGTTCGGACTGGAAGAACTGGCGACGCAACGCATTGCTCAGCTTTCCGGTGGACAGCGTCAACGGGTGGCGATCGCGCGTGGACTGGCGTTGAAACCCGCAGTTCTTCTGGCGGATGAGCCTACCTCTGCACTGGACCCTGAAACCACAGCATCTGCCCTGCGGCTTCTGCGCAGGGTGAGGGATGAACTGGGAGTCACTATTGTCCTCATCACTCATGAAATTGATGCTGTGCGTGCGATCTGTGATCGGGTGGCTGTTCTTGAACATGGAAGGGTCGTCGAGGAAGGGCCCGTTTCTGAAATCCTTCACTTCCCCAGAAATCAGGCAACTAAAAGATTACTGACTCCCAGCAGTGAACTTCTGAATGGGATAACTCCTCTGGTGGAAGGTGCGTGATGGAAGAACTGGTTCACCTTCTTCTGGTTTCTACTCTCGAAACACTGGTTATGGTTGGGGTGGCAGCTCCCCTGGCCGCAGTTTTTGGACTAATCCTGGGAGTATTGCTTGTCATCACAAGTAATACAGGGATTTCACCGTCACCACTTCTCCATCGATTTCTCAGCACCGTCATCAATTTCGGAAGAAGTGTCCCGTTCATCATCACTATCGTTGCGGTGGTTCCCTTCACACGGCTTGTGACGGGAACATCCATCGGGACAAAAGCTGCAATTGTTCCGCTAGTGATCGGGGCAATTCCCTATGTCGCCAGACTGATTGAAAGCGCATTACTGGAAGTGGATCAGGGAATTATTGAGGCGGTATCTGTGATGGGTGCAAGCCCCTGGCAGATTGTACGGAATGCATATTTACCGGAAGCTCTTCCCGCCCTGATCCGTGCATTTACCATCATGGTAGTTACACTTGTCAGCTATTCAGCCATGGCCGGAGCCGTGGGCGGTGGTGGACTGGGAGATCTGGCAATCCGTTATGGCTACCAGCGGTTTCGCCCGGATGTCATGATCAGCACGGTGCTGGTTCTGGTTATCCTCGTTCAGTCGCTGCAATCTTTTGGAGATCGCCTGGCAAAAACCTTCGACAAACGTTAGTCGAGAGTGAATCCGAAACTCAGAATTCTTCGGTTTCACTCTCAACTTCAACATCCTTCCATTCTCGACAAACAGACACAGATCCACACAAGGTTTTAATCTTTCACCGAAGGATTATTGGGAAGCCTGTCGTATTGCAATGAGCCACCCGTCAACCGCTGTACTCCTCCAGCCCCATGGCGCTCAGGCTGATTGATCGTGGGAACCTGTGCATTCATCTTGTCAAACAAAGTCTTGAGTTGAGTGACCACCTGAGCATTTTTCGCCGAAACATCATGTTGCTCTCCCGGATCATTTTCCATATCGAACAACATCATCGGCCTGGCAGCATCTCCCGTACGTAATCCCGGATAATGGCTCGGGTCTGGTTGCTCAAACTGGCCCAGAAGAGTCACTCCATCCGGCCCACGAGGATCGATCCAGTCCTTTGCTTTCTCAGGTTCCATATACGCAAATCCGGGTGTGGGCTGCTGGACATGCAGCTTCCATTTTCCGGAACGAACTGTAGCCAGCGCAGCACCGGACATGCTGTAGAGCGCCTCGTGCGGTGTCTTTTCCTGCTCACCGGTCATCAGCGGCCAGATATCCCGGCCATCGATGGTACGGTCATCCGGCACACGAACACCCGCACGTTCACAAACAGTAGGGAGAACATCAATCACCCCGATCAGTTCCTGGCAGGTTTTCCCTTCAGGAATATGACCAGGCCATCGTGCAATGAACGGAACCTTCAATCCACCATCAAATGAGCTGCCCTTCATCCCACGCAATCCAGCAGTATTGCCACCAAACCAGGGTCCATTGTCAGAAGCAAAAATGACAAGGGTATTGCTGTCGAGATTCAGGCTTTTCAGGGTGTCGAAGAGCCTTCCACACTCGTAGTCAAGTTCACGGATCACATCAGAATAAAGATCGTGCGGAGTCTCAGGAGTATAGAATTCTTCTGACGCAGCAAGAGGCTTATGAGGCATTGCATGAGGCAGATAGAGGAAAAATGGTTTTTTCTGGTTGCGCTTGATGAAGTCGATCGCCTTGTTTGTGTACCCACGCGTGATGGTGGTCTGATTCACCGGATAGGTAGCAACACGATCATTCTCAATGATCTGCACCGGCCGCATGTCATTTGAGTAAAGAATGCCGTAGTACTCATCAAAGCCCTGTGTACGTGGAAGAAACTTTTCTGTATGTCCCAGGTGCCATTTGCCAATACATTTTGTCGCATAGCCTTTTTTCTTGAGCAGTTCAGCAATCGTCAGTTCTTCCGCAGGAAGACCCACACTGTTGATCCCTGCATCCGGCGCAGGATTGAACACCATACCACTCCGGAAAGGATATCTCCCGGTCAGCAGAGAGCAGCGTGACGGCGCACAGTATGGAGTAGGGACAAATGCATTGGTAAACCGAACACCTTCCGCCGCCATGCGGTCAAGGCGGGGCGTCTTGTGAGCGGTAGCTCCATAACAACTCAGATCTCCATATCCCAGATCATCCGCGTAAATCAGAACAACATTGGGCGGACGTCCGGTTTGCTTTCTGGTACTGGCACTGGCGAAGCTGCTCAAGGCAGTGGCTCCGCTTGCAGCTACTGCTGCAGAAGAAACAGCGCTGAGAATCTCGCGCCGGGAAAATTTTCGTTGCATCACAAATGACTCCTGCCTGATGGCTTCCCTGCCTCAGATCCATGGAGTGATCTGAAAACAGCAATGGGCAAGGAGATCCCTCCTGGCCCATGCAGATGAAATGATGGATCGGAAATCAGAAATACAGCTTCATACCCAGTTGTACAGTCCGGGCTTCTGCTGTGCTGCTGATCTGTCCAGCCAGTGCATTCCCGATGGCTGCGTTCGGAATGCCGAAATTTGCACGATTCCATGCATTGTACAATTCTGTCCGGAACTGCAGCCGGAAACTCTCGCCCAGGAGGAAGTTCCGCTGAATATTCAGGTTGGTTGTAAATGCTCCTGGACCAATCAGAATCCCTCTTCCGGAATTTCCGAAAGTGAACTGGGCCTGAGTAGCGAAGGCGCTGGTATCAAACCATCGATCAATCGTCCGCTGATCTGATGGAAGATTTCCATCTGCAATGCGATTTGGGCGATCACCACCACCGCCAGCCGAATTGGATACACCACTGGCCAATGTTGCCGTAAATCGTTCACCCGAAGTAAATGTCCAGACACCTCCCAGATCCCAGTTCCCCAGAACCCATGATGCAGGTCCATTCGTCAGAAGTGCACGACCTTTACCGAACGGGAGCTCCCATACATGATTGAAGACCAGGATATTGCGCCGGTCTTCCGGCATATTCCCCCATTCACATGAGATGCAGCGGATGTCCTGGGGTGGTCCGTTTCCACCGCCATTCACGTGCGCTGCATTAGCCATGTACTTGGAAAAGGTATAGGCAACGGAGGCGGAGACACCCGCTTTCATCCGTCGCTCCAGGCGAATCTGAAGCCCATGGTATTTGGCATCGCCTGCATTGGTGCGATAGTTCAGGTTCACCAGAAGAGGATTCACGGAGTAATATGGCCGACGTGGATCCTGCGCACCGGCACCGGGAACGGACTGATTCAGATTCAGTGGTGCCAGCAATCCGTTTGTTCTTGTTCCTACATAGGAAACATCCACCAACAGATCATTCACCAGCTCCCGTTGGATACCAGCACTCCACTGAGTGACGCGGGTTGATTGCAGGTTGTAGTCCCATGCAGTAGGACTGCCGGAAGAAAGCCCGGTGATATCCGTTGCATCGGGAGCAACCGGCGTAGGCAATCCATCCGACAATCTCCCGGATGGCGCTGCATTCTGATCTGTGGCAATCACCTGGGAAAAGAAGAATGGCAGGTTTTTATATAACTGCCCCCCACCCTGCCCTGCTTCTACATAGGAAATCCCAAAACCTGACCGAAACACAGTCTTGCGATCATTCGTCAGCATGTAGGTAATTCCGGTTCGCGGAGAGAAGTTATTCCGATCAATTTTCCGCAATCTGCGTGAAGCTCCGCTCCCCGATGCAAGTTCGAGTCTTGCGGTATCCAGATTGTAATTTGCCCAGCGATCATTCACTTCATAGGGAGGCGCCTGGATGTCATAGCGCAGGCCAAAATTCCAGGTGAGGCGGTTGTTCACACGCCATGTATCGTCGATAAATGCTCCCAGATTCCAGAAGCGCATCCCGAATGTTCCGACGAGGATATTCCGGTTCACGCTGTCATATGCTCCCAGCGAATAATCTGCCAGTGCGCTAGCAGCTCCCCCAGTTCCTATCTGTCGTGTGTACTGGCCATTGAAAGTAAAGGTTCCTCTGGTGGGAAAAGCAGAAAAGCCATTGAACCGATGACGAACAAAAATCCCACCGACTTTCAGCGTATGGTTTCCTTTGGTCCATGTCAGAACATTCTCATACTGGAATGAAGTCATCCGGCTGGTTTCCGGAAATGTAGAGGCATCGCCAATCGTCTGGAATCCGCTGATGTTCAGTGCAGGCAAACCACCGGATTTATCGTTAATGTTAATCCCTGGGATGCCCACTGCATCAGCAGTATTGAACTGATTATTGAGTGGATTGATGTTCTGATTCCAGCGGACGACACCAATGCGAGCTTCATTAATCAAAGTGGGAGTGAAGACCTTTACATAATTCAGGACACCTGACTGGTTTCTCAGAGGAGTAGTTGTCCCCGAACCGGATCCACTTGCAGATAAAAACTCACCAATGGGAATGTTCCCCTGATTCCCCACAGGCAGAACTCCCGGAGTCTCCAGGTTTGTATCGTCAAAGCTGTACTTGAAGAACAAACGGTCTGCCTGTCCAATATTCTGATCCAGACGTGTATCGAACTGATCCGTGCGCTGCTTGATTCGCGGATTAAACACGAAGTTTCGCGTATTACCACCAGTTGTTGGATCAGGAAGTAACCCAGCCAATGTACGCGCTGCCGGATCAATGCGAGAAAGAGGAACAATATTGCCTGCGAATGGAGCTCGGATCTGCGTCCCGTTCGGTCCGCTCACGAGTGTTGTCGGATCATAGATCTGCGTATTCAGACCACTGAAGTCACCCGTCGTGAGCATGTTCCTTTGTGCGAGGGTCGGTATCGTGGAAACCGAGGAAAGAGGCTGCCGGACACGGATGCCCTGATAATCAGCAAAAAAGAATGTACTGTCTTTGCGGATCGGGCCACCAATGGTCCCACCATATTCATTACGACGGAATGCTGGCCGTTCCACACCGGAACGGTTATTGAAAAACGTATTTGCATCCAGCTTGTCATTGCGGAGGAATTCATAAACATTTCCGCGGAAGCGATTGGTACCGGACTTTGTCTGGACAATCGTAATTGCTCCAGCGGCAATGCCATACTCTGCCGTATAGTTACTGGTGAGAACTCGCATTTCCTGGATGGAATCTACCGTCGGCACCATGATCAGAGTGCTGAGCCATAGATTACGATTGATCATGCCATCAATGAAATAGCTGTTATTTTGGGCACTGGAGCCATTCACGCTAATGTTTGCATTGCCGCGCATGGCATAAGGTGAGCTTGTCAGATTACCACTGGAACCTGTTGTCGCACCAGGACTCAGCAGAAGCAATCCTGTGAAGGTACGTGATTGCAGGGGAATTTCCACAATCTTTTCATTGGTAACCAATGAAGAGACCATTGCTGTTTGTGCCTGCAGAAGTGGCGGTGTTTCCGTCACTTCTACTGTCTGCTGAACATCTCCAATTGTCAGTGTCAGATCTACAGTAAGAGCGTCTGCAGCACCAAGAGTGATTCCTGTGCGCGAGAGTCTCTGAAAACCCTGTGCTTCCACCGTAATCTTGTATGGTCCAGTAGGCAATGAATACGCTACATAGCGTCCCTGAGTATTTGTGACTACTTCTCTGCTGAAACCTGTCGCTTCATTGGAGAAAGTCAGTCGGCTATTAGGCACTACAGATCCTCCAGCATCAAACACTACACCTGCAATAGACCCATCAATACCCTGCGATAGTGCAGAACCTGCCAGAAAAACCAAAATCGCAGTAAACCTACACCAAACTAAACATCGTTGTTGCATTCCCTGTCTTACCTCAAAACTCAAACCAAAGAACCCTAAACCCATATTATATATCTATTTTATAGACTTTATAGATTTTATCCGCATATATAGATTTAATGCAAGAGCCAGGACAGACCAAAACTCTCTATATTATTGAAAATAAAAGAATTTTAAATTAATATATTAAGATTATTGAGACAGCGTGCAGAAGCTAGCAATTTAACCGAGGCAATGTGATGTAAGAATGGCACCTTGCCGATCAATACGCAAAAACTTGCCGTCACGATTCATCCGTGCTGGGCATCCGGGCCATAGAGCGTGAATGGTTTGCAACCATTGCTCCAACATGCCGCGAAAGCGGCTAGGACGAGCGTACTCGACACAGCCAAGTTACTGTGTCAGTCCGAAGGCACCGAACAGCGGAACAGCTTCCGGTCCTTTGTCTACGAAGCATCGATATGTTAACCACATGAAAAGGTCCAGCAACGCTGGAGCCGCAACCAAGGCATTAATGGCTTCCAGGTTAGCCGGAACCGGATGCGTAGCCACCTCTGCGTAGAATTCGTTGCTCAAAGTGACAGTATTCTCCTGGGATGGAGACCACCGATGCGATCGTCCCAGATCTCTGCCTCGCGAAGGAAATTGAACCAGCCTCGGTGCAGGAGTGCCGCGTTGGCACGAGCCAGTTCATTCGAAAAGAAGATCGTCGCGCCGAATACTCGTTCATGGGATAAGGCGACAGTAGAAGATCAAATGGTTGTTTGAGCTTAATGGAAAGCGTTTTATTCTTCCAGATTCCTGAATGCATCATGCAATTCAACAGGCGACGTTTTTCCAACGATGATTGCTGATCAAAAAGCTGTCCAGCCCATTGGGATAATTTGAGGATCTGAAGCCCTCTTACAAGAATCCTAACAAAGATTTTCAGAAAATCCGTTGATTTAATTGGCCAATCAAGAGTATGGTAATTCCACAACAAACAGGCTTCCCTGAGGATTGGATTTACTGAGAAAAACTTTCCCTCGATGGACCTGCGCAATCCATTGCGCAATAGCGAGGCCAAGTCCTGCTCCACTCCCTGAACCCACGGCACCCCTTGATCGTGATCGATCCACTCTATAAAAGCGGTTAAAGATATATGCCTGAGCGGATTCAGGAATTCCAGATCCCTCGTCTTGAACTGCTACTACGATTGTGGATTCATTCCGGGTTAAGGAAACAGTGATCTGCTTTCCCGCAGAAGAGTATTTCACTGCATTATCGAGGAGAATCAGAAAAAGCTGTCGCAAAAGCCCTTCATCCCCTGTATAAGCCAAATCAGATTCCCGAAGATTCAGATGGATTTGAATCTCTTTTGTTTCGCTCAGTATGCGTGCTGCTCTAACTGTTTCTCCCAGAATTTCATCCAGATAGAAAGAAGTAATCTTTGGGGGATAAGCCTCGTTTTCTGCCTGAGCAAGAATGAACATATCCTCTACAACACGACGTAAGCGCAGTAACTGAGATTGAATCACTTCCAATACATCTGTCACTTCTTCTTGACTTGCAGGTCTGGTTGAAAGGTTTACTTGTGTGGCAGTGAGTGCAACAGAAAGAGGCGTTCTCAATTCATGTGATGCATCAGTCATGAATTGGCGCTGTTGTTCGAAGGATTTTTGCAAACGGGCAAACAGACGGTTGAAAGTATCTGCTAAAATACCCAGCTCATCATTAGGATTTGCCACTTGAAGACGCTGGTCCAGATTATAAGAACTGATCTCATCAGCAGTTTGAGCCATTGCCAACATTGGTTCCACACTCTTTCTCGCCATAAAAAATCCACTTGCGGCTGCGAGAATGAGAAAGACAGGAACCGCAATCATCAGAATTTCACGAAGAGTGGACAGCTCCGCTTCCATTGCTTCCATCGACTCATTAACAACAATGTGATAGCGAGTCTGAATTTCCGGAATGTAAACTTCAGAAGCAATGACGCGATAAGGAACTTTGTCCGCTGAAATGACATCCACAAAAATCTCGTCCTCCATGTTGGAAGAGAATTCGCCAGCCTCGTTTGCTGATAAACCTGCTATTCCTGGTTTTTCTGCAATGAGTCGACTCCCTTCCCATATCGCTATTCCGGGACGAGGAAAGGAGGTCTGATGCATAGTATTGACTACTGCTATCAGATGTTTTTCGCCCTCTACTTTTCCGCCATGTTCTTCTATTTCATGATTCAGAGAAAGAGAAGCAACCTGCAGTGCAGAGCGAAGTTCTCCATCCATCCGCTGGATCAGGTTATTGCGAAGCAGTGAATAGATTCCCAGACTAAAAAGAATCAGGATTGTTGCAAGAATTGAGACATACCAGAGGGTCAAACGAAAGCGGATAGTGCTATGCATTTCGTGGACTATCCTCTGCGATGAGCTGGTATCCCTCACCCCGTCTTGTGTGCAAAAGCTTGAATCTATGTCCGTGATCAATTTTCTGCCTCAAGCGTTGGATATAGACTTCAATCAAATTGGAAGTGGGATCATAGGTTTCATCCCAGACATGCTCTGAGATATCAGCCCTTCCCACCACGGCACCTTTACTCAGAGCCAGATATTCCAGAAGTGCATATTCACGTGTGGTCAAGGAAACCTGAACACCTGCCCGATGCACATACTGACGATGTGTATCAATGACCAGATCCCGTACAGAAATCACAGGACTTTCCATTCTGGGATTGCGGCGTAGCAAAGCCTTGATTCGGGCTAAAAGCTCCTGGAAATCAAATGGCTTGCTGAGATAATCATCAGCTCCAGAGTTTAGCCCTTCAATTCGATCCGGAACGGCATGTCTTGCCGTGAGCATCAGCACAGGTTGGCTGAGATCAGCAGAACGGAGTTGTTGACAGACAGTAAATCCATCCATATCAGGAAGCATGACATCCAGAATGATCAGATCATATGAATTGACATATGCTTTTTCCAAGGCAGATTGACCAGTTTCTGCTGTATCCACTGCAAACGAATGCTCTCTCAATCCTTTTGCGAGAAAGCGTGCTGCATCCGGCTCATCTTCGATTACAAGAATACGCATCTTTATTCTGAAACCTGATCTCAGGATACAGATGATTGGTCCCGATGCTCCGGTTCATAAGTGAACCATGAATAGAGCAGGGGCAGTACATAAAGAGTTAAAAGTGTTGCAGTGATCAGACCGCCAATTACTACAGTGGCCAATGGTCGCTGGACTTCTGCGCCTGGAGCCTGAGATAGTGCCATAGGAATGAAACCAAGGCTGGCCACCAGAGCAGTCATCAATACCGGACGCAGTCGTAGTGAAGCTCCGTCCAAAATTGCCTGACGCATTGGTAAATTTTTCTCTCGAAGACTGTTGATATAACTGACCATAACAATACCGTTCAAGACTGCGACTCCAAACAGAGCAATAAAACCGATGGATGCGGATACATTCAAGTTCAATCCTCGAATCCAGAGCGCAGCAATTCCACCCACCAGCGCAAAGGGAATATTGAGCAGGATCAGGAATGCCTGCTTTACTGATTTGAATGTTGCGACCAGAAGACCAAGAATTACCAAGATAGAAGCCGGCAGAACAATCATGAGACGTTTGGTGGCTCGCTGCTGGTTCTCGAACTGCCCACCCCATTCCATTTCATAGCCCTGTGGAAGCTGGATTGCTTCCTGGATCACCTGCTGGGCTTCACCAACAAAACTGCCGATATCCCGCCCTCGAACATTTGTCTGGATTACGATTCTTCGTTGTACTCGTTCTCGGGAAACAATCTCAGGTCCTGACTCAATCGAGAGTTCCGCAATCTGTCGCAGTCTGACCTGCTCTCCATTAGGTGACAGAAGAATAAGGTTTGCCATTGCATCCAGGTCGGTACGATAGTGTTCCGGTAATCTGATAGCAATTGGGAACCGACGTGGACCGTCAATCATTTCCGAAACTCTTTGCCCACCAGTAGCTGACTCCACAAGTTGCTGAACATCAGAAACATTGAGTCCATAACGAGCCAATGCACTTCGATCTGCAACAACACGAAGTTCTGCCACACCAGAGAGAATCTCAACCTGGACATCTGCAGATCCTGGAACTCGCATCAAAATCCGGCGTATCTGTTCACCAATACGTTCCAGTGTTGAAATATCCTCACCAAATATCTTCACAGCAACATCCGCTTTGATTCCACTCACAACCTCATCCAGTCGCATAGCCATAGGCTGGGTAAAGTTGTAGGAGACGCCTGGGATTTTCTCCAGTCGTGTTCTGATTTTTTCGATTAATTCTTCTTTAGTCTCTCCGTTTGACCAATTCTCTTTGGCTTGTAGATCTACGTATACATCAGCTTCATAAACACCCATTGCTTCAGTTGCCAAGTCAGGCCTGCCCAATTTAGTGACAACTCCCTGTACTTCCGGAAACTCCAGAATGGCTTGTTCGATAACATTGCTGACTTTGACTGAATCAGATACGGATATACCTGGCAACTTTCTGGTAGTGATCAGCAGAGATCCTTCATCCAGCCTGGGCATAAATTCTGAACCGATCCACGCAAGAGATCCAACAGATGTCAGGACAATCGTGCCAGCAACCAGAAGCAGCGGAGTGCGCAAAGCAAAAGATTTCTCCAACGATCTTCGATAAGCTTCACGCAGTCGTAGGAACCAGGATTCTTCTTTTTCTTCAATCTTTCCTTTGAGGACGTAGCTTCCCAATAACGGCACAACGGTGAGCGCGAGGATCAGCGATCCTACCAGAAGAGAACATACCGTAATCGCCATGGGACGAAACATCCTCCCCTCCAATCCCTGCAATGTCAGGATGGGAAGATAGACAGCAATAATAATGGCAACTGCAAAAACAATCGGGCGTGCCACTTCATGCGCAGCTGAGCGGATTATTTCTTTTGGCCGATCAGACGATTGGTGAGATAGTCGCCGAATGGAGTTTTCCATCATCACGACTGCACCATCCACAACCATTCCAAAATCAATGGCTCCCAGACTCATGAGGTTGGCCGAAATTCCAAACACTGACATACCGACAATGCCAAACATCATTGAAAGAGGAATGACGGCTGCAACGACAAGAGCGGCTCTGAAATTGCCCAGAAATGCCACCAATACAAGAATGACAAGAACTCCGGCTTCCACCAGATTTCGGGTAACAGTCCGGATCGTACTGTTGATTACTTCTGACTGATCGTAAAACGGAACAATGCGCAGGCCCTCCGGTAATGAGATCTGGCTAATTCTCTCCTTGACTCTCTGAATGACACGCTGCCCATTTTCACCCTTCAACATGATGACCATGCCGGAAACAGTTTCACCTTTTCCGTTACTCAACACTGCTCCCTGCCGGGGAACAGAAGCAATTTCAACTTTTGCAACATCCCGGATCAGAACGGGTGTTCCTTGTCGTGCGAGCAGGACAATTTTTTCCAGATCCTGAAGTGTATGAACCCGGCCCAGGCCTCTGATTGTGTACTGCTGTTGCGCGTGTTCAATAAACCCACCACCAAAATTCCGGTTGTTCTCAGTGATTCGAGAAAGGACATCGCGCAGTGTCAATCCATACCGCTGAAGAGAGAGTGGATCTATTTCAATGGTATATTGACGGGTTAAACCACCCCAGCTATTAACTTCATTGACCCCTGGCACTGTTCGAAGTGTGTTTCGTATCTGCCAGTCCTGTAGCGTTTTCCTTTCCATAACGTCCTGAGAACCTTCAAGAGTGTATTGATAAACCTCTCCAAAGGCTGTAGCTACAGGACCCAAAGTGGGTTCGATACCGGCAGGAATTCGGGCTCTTGCTTCCTGAAGTCGTTCATTCACAATCTGACGCGCGAAATAAGTAGGAACGCTGTCATCAAAAATGATGGTGACAATGGACAACCCTAGCTTGGAAATGGATCGAACTCCTTCCGTGTTGGGCAAACCCATCACAGCTGTCTCAATGGGGTATGTAATAAGTTGCTCTACTTCTGTCGGAGGAAAACCAGGAGACTCTGTAATGATCACTACCTGGTTGTTGGTGAGATCAGGAAATGCATCAATAGGAATACTAACAGCTGTATAAATACCGAATGCCGTAAAACAAATTAATAGGGAAAGAGTGGCAACGCCATTATCCAGTGCAAAATTGATGATCCGGTTCAACATGAATGTTTTTAATCCTGATCACTCTTCAGGAGATGACTTTTCAGAAGAAAGGCACCTTGAACCACAACCGAAGTTCCAAGATCAATGCCACTCAGAATTTCGACTTTCTGGTCAGCTCTTTTGCCCACTTCCACCGGATGGGGTTCATACTTTCCGTCAGCAGATCTGATAAACACCATTGCCTTACCGTCGATCTGTTGAATGGCCGATTCGGGCAAGTAGATTGATTCCTCAGTTTGTTGAGGAGCAAACTCAGCGGTAACAAACATGTCAGGTTTGAGAAGACCTTTTGTATTGGCTACAGACACACGGATCTGCAATGTGCGGGTTTGAGGGTCCATGCGCTCACCTAGTTGATGAACCTTCCCCATGAATGTACGATCCGGGTAGGCTCGAACGGAAACCGAAACACTTTGACCAGGGAAAATTCTGGACAGATCTTCTTCATTGACGGCTGCAATCAGCCATAAAGTCGAAAGATCGGAAACAATAATAACTGGATCCCCAGCAGAAACCACGCTGCCATTATTGGCAAGGCGTTCCATTACTGTTCCGGAAGCAGGTGACTTGATCGGAATCCTATCCTGCTCACTGGCTGAGCCTGAGGAACGACTACTTTCTTCAATCGGGACTTCCAGAAAGTTTTTCAGGTGAAAATTGGCTTTTTCTACCTCTGCCTGAGCATTTGCCACACTCAGTTGTGCACTTCGATAGGCCGTTTCAGCAGCTTCCATCTGCTCACGAGATGCTGCTTTCAGTTCCAATAGACGCTGCGTTCGATCCCGAATACGCAATGCCTGTTCTTCCAGGGTTTTCAGACGATCCAGTTCTGCCACGTACTGTCGTCGTGTAGCTCTTGAGTCATAAACCTCATGACTGTGCATCTGGGCAATGATCTGACCTGCCCGGACGAAGTCGCCCCGATGAACAGGAACAGACATGATCTTCCCTGCAATCAAAGCGCCCACTTGCCATGTCTGGTTTTCATTCAGCTCTAAAAGACCTGTGGCAACAATCGGAGCTGTAACAGAACTCAGTGCTGCTGGTTCCACTTTTATTTCCAGTTGCTCCTGTGTTTTCTGATCAACCGTAATGGCTGGAGATGTATTCGTGAGATTTTGTTGATCAGATTGCTTTTGGGAAGTAGAAGTACAGGCAGCACTGATCAGAATTGACAACAAAAAAAGCGGAAAAAGAAAGTTCATGGGATCAATCCAAGAGCGGTTCTAAGAGATACATCTGCCTGATGGTATTCAAGAAGTGAACGAATATAGATAGTTTCTGCCTGAAGTCGTGTTCTCTCAGCATCCAGCAAACGCAGAATGTCAGAAGCTCCTTCGCGGTAAACGGCCAAAGCAATTCGACTGGTTTCAGCAGCTTGTTGTCTTAGTCCCGGAAGCATCTGTTCAACTAATTCTTTCTTCTGCTGGAATTCGCCCCGTAATGCAGATATTTCTGTGGCTGCTGCCTGTTTCACTGCACGAAGGGAAGCTGCAGCAGCAGCTTCTTCGGCAACTGCTGCTGCAATCGCTCCCTGATTTCTATTACGGAATGGAAGATTAATCTGTATCCCTGCAATCAATGTGTCGAAGCCAGTAGATCGTTTATATCCAAACAACACTTCCGGATCCGGCACAGCATTGGCTCGTTGAAGATGGGTGAATGAATTGGCGTGACGAATACCCTGATTGGACAATCGCACATCAGGGCGACGCTCAATTTCGAAAGCATCCTGAGGTGGTGGATCAGGAATTTCATCCAATTGAGCTGAAAGTTTAGTATCTGGTTGCGCCTCAACGCCCATCTCTCGGAAAAGCTGAATCTTCAGGCGTCGCGCATCCTGCAGCGCGTTTTGATAAGAGATGGAAACCTGGCGATGTTCCAGTTCAATGCGAATCAGATCTGCCTCTGCAATAGCGCCTTCTTGTACTCGAATTCGGTGAAACTCAACAGCACGATCAAGATTTTCCAGTCCTTGCTTAAAGGATTCTGCCAGATGTTCAGCTCCAACAGCTGCCCAGTAAGCGCTCAGAACGCGACTGGCAACCTGAGTTCGAAGAGATTCGAGGGCTAGCTCATTTCCAATGACATTCTCATTGGCAGCATCAATCCTTCGCTTTCTCTTGCCTCCAGCCTCGATCACTTGGGAAAGATATGCAAAGTTGTCCGTTTCTTTGCCGTAACGAAAAGGAGGGGTTCGATTGAAACGAGTGTTTTCCGTTTGAAGGAATAAGCGTGGGTTCGGCTTCAAGCCTGCCTGTACTCGTAATCCTTCAGATGCTGTGATGTGAGCGGATGCGGAAGCCAGAGCATTGTGATTGCGGAGTGCTTCTTCAACTGCCTTCTCCGGTGTAAGCGACGTCTGCGCACTTAACAGAAAAACCGTCTGATAAAGGAGAAAACTCCGGATCAGATTTCTTTGGAAAGCCTTGGGGTTGAAGTCCAAATTCGACTATACAAATCGAAAAATAAATACAGGATAAATGTTATCGCCCTATGACGACATTCCTATTGAATTGATAAGATCCCAAAGCACGATCATAGCCATTGGGCAAACTAAGGTAATGAATATTTCAATGTTCAGACATGCCGCGAAAGCTACTCGGGTGAGAATATTCGACATAACCAAGTTTCTGGGTGAGACCAATAGGATTAATGAACAGAATAGCTTCTGACTGGCAACTAAACATATATATCAATCACTTAAAGACGTAAAGAAGCGCTGGAACCTAGTCATCACTTTAGTGGCTTCTGGATCAGCTGAGACAGGATATGCAGCTACCTCTGCCTAAAACTCACTGCTCAGAGTGACAGCGCGTTCAGGAGTGGGAACCACCTCTATGGTCGCACCAAATCGCTGACTCATAAAAGGAGATTGACCAGGAATCGATGTAGCGATACATTCCCTACTTCTCAAAACAATGAGGCTGAGTGCTTTGCCATACAGTAAGGCATCAGGGATTTCCAGAAAGAACATTTTAATCAGCAATTAAGCATCCGTAGTTCATGTTTCAGCATAGTCCGTGGACAATTCCGCCTGTTTCAGGACGAGTTGGGTTGCATCTTCAGAAAGATCTGGTGGATACCCAGACGATCCAATCCCCGAACGAGGAATCTGGCATGATTCACCCCCTCAGCGCTTGCATCACAGGCACGGGTTCTCCTTCCCACGGACCCAGGCGGATTCGTCGTCGTGAGCCCTTCGTCATAATATTCAGGAAGTACATTCTTGCAAAAATGGCCGTCATTATTTAAGACCGTAGCTCTGCAGCAAGATTTTAAAGAGAGGCAATTTCTACAAACAGCCTCTCTCTTTGTATGTTGGGTAAACAGCAGAAAGTTAGAAAAGCATCCACAAGGGGGAGCCCCTGCTCCATTTTGCAATCTCTGCGTCGATTCCTTCTTTTAATTGAATGATTTGCAAAGTTCGAATGTGTGCCATTCGGATGCAGCCCAGAAATTGGGTGAGATGATAGAAGAAGATTAAATGGTTGCCGGAGCTGGACGAATAGCGTTTTATTCTTCCAGATTCCTGAATGCATCATGCAATTCAAAAAGCGACGTTGTTCAAACGATGATTGCTGATCAAAAAGCTACCCAGTCCGTTGGGATAATTTAAGGATCTGAATCCCTTCTTGTAAGAAAGAAACCAGGTACTTCTGATGCTTTTCAATGCCCTTCCTCAGTTTTGTGAGTTCCTTTTTCCATTCATAGGACTTTCGGTCATAGAATTCCGTATCAATTCGTCGATCCAGGTTGACCTCATACAGGGCATCCAATTTGCTCTGTATGAGGTCAAGGTTTGTTACTAATCGAACACTCCATGGCGATGCCCTGTTCGTAATGAGTTTGGAATTTCACCAGGCATACTTCTCAGGCGCCAGCGACGTTGCCCCGCCCTATGACTATTCTGAGAGTTAACGGACTTCAGAGTACCGGAATTGCTCTTTGAGCCATCAATAATTGAAAGATATGCTTGTGAAGTATCTGCATCCACACCAGATACATCAACATAAACATCTCCTGACCGGATATCATCCGGAACTACAATATTAAGCTGATAAAGGCCAATGTAATTTGGAGCCAGCCCAGAGTATTTCACTTCTGCTGCTTTACCATCAACATAAACCTGTATTCTATCGACAGTTTTTGCAAGAGGTGAAATTGGTCCAGGCATCCCATCTAAATTTTCCGGATTTACGATTCCGAGGCCGGTGAGATAAAGCTGAAGGATATCACCAGTGCGGGCTGGATTATCAGCTGTTACCGGAGTATTATCTACATGAGAAGCAGCAACAGCAGCACTTCCACCGGATGGAATCGTGTACAGCCCCGGTGAAGTTGCATTAACATAAGTCGTCACCGTGTTGGACCGTTGACCATTATTATTTACCTGTAACGAAGCCAGCGCACGAATCGAATAAGGAACAACAAAAGTAATCTCTGTTCGATTGACAGAAACAACAGGTGCACTCACACCATTGATAAGAACCTGGACACCTGCAAGTTGTTTAGGGGCAATTGAGCCTTCATAAACAGTTGACCCAGGAGCAAGATTTTTCCCTGAAAGAGTAACCAATTCCCCAGGAGAAAGTGCAGCCGTAAAAGGAGCTTCACTTCCAGCATTTCGGATAGAAGTGGAGTTGATGAAAACTCCAGGTCCATTCATTACTGGTACCTTTGCACTCACACTGATACCAAGATAAGGGTAATTGCCAATTCCAACTCGAATCTTTCCCTGCTCAGTAATCCAGTATCGCTGGAAGGTATCAGAGGCGGTGCCGTCATGATTGAGGCTGTAGTTATCTGTAAAAGTATAATCCAAGGCTTTGGGATAGATTAACGAATTTAGGCGCTGATGGTTGATAGCCATTCCAGATTTAGCTCGAAATGAACCATGAAAGCTACTCAGGATACTTTGATTTTTGTTCAGAATTTCAGAGGCATCATGGTCGATTCCTGCCTGATAGAAAAGACCTTCAAGGTCCTTTTGTGTCTGAGCAGAAGATGGAACTTTGACTCCAACAATCATATTAAAAGAATCAGAAGATCCACCAAAGATAAATGTTCCATCTGTAGAAGTATGAATCATCTGATTACCTGACAATAACTTTCCATCTCCCAACGGAAGTAATATGGTCACCCTGTTTCCCGCCAGAGAGTATGAGCCTTGCATCACGCTTTTCACAGGTTCAGGAGATCCCGCAACAAAGCCAGTAATTGAAATTTCACCAAGGCTTCCATAACCATTCGGTTTTAGAGGAAAAGTGAAGCTGCTAATGTCTTTATGATTATTCGACGGAACATCCATCGCAACCATAGAATATTGGCCATGAAAAATTGGCGTTGTTCCGAATTGCGGAGCGGGAGTTGCAATCAGAAGATCGTTAAAGCCACTTTCCGTACTGGCTCCGATAAATACACCACTTGAAATGGAGCCATATATCGAAGAATTTTTCACGACTGGATTAGAGAGGTATCCATACCCATTTGCTGCAATTCTGTATGTTCCGGCATAAGAGACTCTACTTGGTGAACTTTGTCCATTTCGTGTATCTAATTGAGTAGCGGATATGGTGTAACCTCCATTTCCATCGAAATTTATAGCTCCATGCAACAAAATTTTTTTACTCATATCGCCTCCGAGATGTGAAGTGATATATGCGACATGACGGAAGTTATATCTTCCTTCTAATTGACTGTTTCCACTTGCATCCCAGTCTGGAATCGTTTGTGCGATAGCGCAAACAGCAAGCAGAAAAAGGATAGCTACTTTGATTTTTCTCATTTTTTGTTCCTTTATATTTGTTTATGCGTTTGCAACAATGCCACAGATTGCAGAAGATACAGGGCATACGACATCGGTAACAACTGTGACTTTCGGCTGGTCAGGATAAATTATTTTTGAAATCAATCCAACATTTGAGAAGATATTCTGAGCCAATACAGATCCATTTGGATCTGAAAACTGTTTTGGATTGATTTGAGAATTTACAATGGCAACTCCCAGATTCAGAGTTCCATAGATACCCTGCATCAGACAGCAGAAATCAGCATATGCCTTGATTTCAGCCTCCTCCTCAGGCCCAGGATCAGCTGATGAAATGAATGCATTCGCAATGTTGGAGAAGTTGATAATAATTGGAATTACACCAAAGGCAAAGTAGCAAATGGTTGGATCATTTGGAAAACTGGATGGTGTACCAAGACCAAATGCGAAAATTGCACAGGCCAGATCCAGAATTGCAATCGGATCATTTCCAGCTGGACTTAACCCATCATTCAGAGCATCAATAATTCCTCCAAACATCGTGGCAACCGCCCAGGCGATGAGTTGGAAGGAATTCTCACTCCCTACACCAGTTGAAGCACTTGATAGTTTTTGAATAATTGACACTGGAACCGCAATCATCCAAGCAACCAGATCCACAAATCTGATGTCTCTTCCAAAAATTAACTTGAATAGATCAGAAAGTATTGGAATATCAATTCCACCAGTGACTAAGTTGAAAGCTGTATCCAATAGATCTGCAATCAGATCAATCAATAGATCCAGAACCAAGTTTGCAGACTTAAGGAAAAGAACAACCAGATCTCCAATAATCGTGAATAAGTCACCGATTGCATGTTTCAACATCGCTCCGGGATTGCTGGCGAACTCTCTGAACTCCTGTCTGAAATCCTGAAAAGCTTTTTGAATATCTTCCAACTCTGGTTCAATTGCATTCGGAATTTGATTATTGACGAGATCCTTGATCGTGGATAATGCACTTGGCATTGCCAAAGGAGTTGTCGTTGGTGGAGTACTCCATTTTGATGTCTTTTTTATGTTGTTTTTGGCTTTTGAATGCATTGATTGCGATTGAGCATAAGCGCCATTTCCACCATAAGCTGTCTTGGGATCATTTCCATTCTTTTGTTGTGACTGGAATGAACCCATGCTTGATCCAAGCGTATTGAAAAATCCTGAAACAGACTGTTCAGCATGGGCGAAGAAAATGCTTAAGTTATTTACCAGTATTACCCTATCCTGATTGAGATATCCCCGAACCTGACCACGGAAATTATCAATCATGGTTAGAATTTGCTCGTGGGCCTGTTTAATGGAATCCCAATCAAATAGAGCACTCAACCACTCAACAGCCTTCTTGATATCGGCAAAAATCGTTTTGAAGAATCCTGTGATGACACCCACTACATCTTCAAAAGCTGTTATGACAAACTGATAGATCGCCCCATCAATGGCGGTGATTTCATGCTCTATCGCTTCCCCAATGTTTACTGCGATTTTTGCAATTTTCTTCCCGGCTTTAATGACATCTTTTTTGAAATCACTCCAACTGAGCACCTGTACGCCGGATAACTGTTTTTCCTGAATTGAGGTAAAGGTGTTTGCGCTGCCATAAGTAATTGATCCATCACTATTGATGGTAGTCACAAAGCTCTCTGCAGCCCCCGCCGTCATCAAACGATTTGTTGTTGACTTTACTGACTGATAAAGCATGTTGGTCTGTGTGGCAGGATATGAAGAATACGGACCAGCCGGGGGATCAATAGTGGAGCCGCCCCCAAGAATACCTGAAACTGTTTTTGCTAACTGATCATGGTCGATATTGCTGCCAACCAGGTCTGATCCATCAAAGGACTTCGCCGTTGAATAATCATTTGCCTGAGATACTGTGAGTTTATTTAAGCTGACATGATCCGGATAAATGATAATGGCTTCCTGCGTATCCATGAATGCCGACCATAGATATAAAGCAGGCGATTGAATATCATCTGCTTGCGAAATAAAGTGCAGATCACCATTTTCATCAGTGGTGAGCCATGTGAATTCCCCAGCTGCCGCAAGAGTTGTTACGGTTCCGTCATCAGTCGTAATGGTGACAGTATCCGTTGCCTCAATTCGAACTTGCGTGTTGACGCGAGGGCAATTATTTTCATCAGAAAGATGAACTACCGTTCTATAACCCGGATTTGCTGGTACATATCCACTATTACCACCAGCCGCGTAATCCTCTGCCATCAGAACACTGTCACAGGAATAGCCATGCAAAACTGCGCTAAGGTTGACACCGGCATAAACGATCTCATCCCCCGGCAGTGCAGTGAGAACTACGAATATTCCATTTTCCACACCAACTGCCCATGTTGGATAGGGAAGGCTTTGGAAATCATAGGAAATGCTATTGATGCCATTACTGGCAAGGTCAATTGCAAAAGTTTTTCCATTGTAAATAGCTACATATGCAATGCCATCTTCAATAAAGAATTTATTTTTGTCCAGCTCCCCGGCATTGCCATCTCCCACAGGAATGGTCTGCATTGCTCCTGTATCCAGATTGAATGACCGAATAGTTCCATCTCCGTACCCGGCATACATGGCACCATTTGCGATCTCGAAGTTACTGAAGCCTGTACTGTTATCATTCAGGTAAGTTTTCCAGCCTTGATAGTTCGGAGGGGTATCCAGGCGAAACTGCTCAATATGATAGAGAGATCCGTCATCCCCTAAACAATAGATATACTGTCCGTTAATACTGAATGGACCAATAGCAAAACCCGGCTTGAAGCTATTAATTAATGTCGTACGGGTCATATAGTTACAAACTGGACCCTGTAAGTAATCCCCATTTACATATACAAAAGAATTAGCCCCAATTGATTTGAGAGTTACATTGGAAACTGTGCCACCATTACCCTGGACAGAAAAACTGGTTGTGATGGTAGATCCATCAGTTGAAGGAGTTACTCCGATAAGTTGATTATCAGGTGTAACAAAGGCAAATGTATCTCCGTCTGCAGCTATAAAATTGCTTGCAAATTGCCAGGGAAATGATAGTTCTTGTATATTAAGGCTTCCATCGGTATTGCGTTGGATGGTCAAGAGATGATTAAGGGTGTCTGCAACCACAATCATCTTGAGATCTGGTAAAAGAACTGGATTGGAATAGGTGCCGGTAGTATTAAGCCCTTCAAAGCCATCCGGACTGTCCCCCAGATAAAGATCGTTCAGTTGCAACATTGTGCCTTGATGCAGTGTGGTGATGGCAAGACCCAGGGCATGAAGGTGATCAGTAGCTGTATTTAAGAATTCGCTTTCGCTGAATTTGCTTGTCCATTTAATAGCCCCCTGGTTTTCTCCCAATTTTGCAGGAGGAAGCTTCTTGATTGGACGTTTGGCGGGTGTCTGTGCCTGGCCTAAAGCAGGTAAACCCAAGAGAGCGGCTCCACCTCCGAACATTGTGGCAAGGGCATTCCGTCGGCTGACGCCGGTATTCACTTTACTTATATTGATACTGTCATGCTTCATTTCTTAGCTCCTGAACAAAATGGAATGGTGTGCTTACACTCTCAATAACCACTCGGTTATCAGGTAGCTTGCACAATAGAGAGTTCTTCAGTTTTTTATCTGCGTTAGCGTTGATTTGCAAATTCAGCTGCAAGTTTGAGTTCTTCACCAGCCTCAATGAGTAACTGTCGAGCTTTCTCTGCATGGCCACCCAAACGGCTGCTGTTTGCTTTCTGTGCATCGCCTATTTTTTTGTAAGCGGCAACAATATCCTTCTGAGCGCTCCACAAGTTTCCATGTTTAGTTTGATCAATATTGACCACAGGTCCCTCTGCAAAGAGCAGGATTGCGGATCCTGCAACAGCAACAACACCTGCAATCAGAGATTTGGTAGTGTGATTCATAAATATTCCCTCTTGGAAGACATCAGAAAGCGCTTTGAAGGCTTCAATGATGAAGGGGGGAAGCATTTATAAAAATTGATCAAATTTTTTTAACGCCTTATCCACTCCGGGATGTGTAGCCCGTCTATTTCGGTAAGAGATATCTCACTTAGAAGCGGGATGGATACCGACTCACCATCACAAATCAGCAAGAATCATCCTCATGAAAGAATCATCCGGCTGAGCACGTATTCCGATGAAGAGTTCCTCCTACGTGCTGGTCTATCGGGGCAAAGGGCTATTTCCTGAAAGATTCAGTCAAAGACGATATTGCCCGGGCATTCCAGACAGTAGTAAAGAGAATGACTTTTTCAGCCTCCCCCGATGACACATTCATCGCTGGAAAATTCTCGTCGCCGGATTCAGCAGTAAAAGGACAAAATTGGATCTCTGAAACCACGAAGTGATTCAGTCATGGGACCAAAGCAGAGTGATTATCTCCCGTTCAATGTCCACACATTGGCGGAAACAACCCGATGGAGGAAAGCAACTTTTGTCCCATCAGGAGAAGGCACTGCCCACCCGGAAATATTTCCAACAAAAGAAACCTTTCCCTGCATGTCCGAGAAATACATTCGCCGGCCAAGTGTTGTATCCACACTCACAAACCAGCCGGTTCCATCGGCCAGCCAGACGACAGAAGAGATTTGCGACAGTCCGGCAAGAGACACTTCGGATTCTCTTGATTTCCCCTCTGTCGAGTCCAGTTGGATCACCCGTACTCTGGCTGAATTCACATCATGAATAGGTAATGCTACAGTTCTGCCATCGGGAGAGATATCCCAATCTCCCAGGATAGGGGGCACCCAGGATGTACGAGCCAATTCCCGTCCAATTCCATCCACAGGGGCCAGATCGTAATAGATAAATTCGCGCTGTTCAATTGTCTTTCTCAACACACAACGGCCTTTGGGATGGATACTACAGCGAAACTCATCTAATGGACCATCTGTTTGCACTTCTGCAGTACTACCACCTTCAAGAGGAATTCTTCTGAGTGTAAATGGGCGAACTGCATTTTTCGTTGATGCAAAAAGAATGTACTTGCCATCTGGTGTTACTTGCGGAAGAAATTCCCAGTGACCGGGAGTGGAAAGAACAGTTTCAGGCAGACGCTGATGAACACGCTGTTTATAAAGATCAAAGCTTCCTTCTCTGTTTGACTCAAAAATGACGTACTGATTGTCAGGTGTCCACGCATGAGGATAGCTGGAGGTATCTACGAGCGTCAGTCTTTGAAAGCCTGAAAGAGTAAGGTTTTTGCGATCAAAATTCCCCACAAAAACGATATCGTTTACCTTACTTCTTAAAGCAAGTGCAGTGGTCCCATCTGCACTGATACTCAATCCCTGAGATGAAAGATCCTGCGCCAGCAACAATGGGTCAGTGATCTGTTTTGCAGTTGAAGCGAACCGCCCTGTTTCCGGATCCAGGTGTATACTCCATAGCTGTTCATGACTGGAAGATGAGCTCCCGTCATGAGCAATAAATGCAATAGAACCATCCGGGATTGCGGATATGGATTGAATAGGTTCATCCGGCAGATTGACCCGAGAACTGGTAATGATGCGCTTTTTTATATCGAAAACATCCAGACTCCAGCTAAATGCGGGAGAGTCATCTACATTCACGGTAATCAAATGACGTCGCTGGATAATCAGGTGACGACCATTCATAGACCAGGACAAAAGATTAAAAGAACTGGGCTGATTCGCTTTCAGGAGAATATCTGTATGATGGCCGTCCAGATCCATCAGTCCGACAGAAGCAAAGTCGCCACTGATAAAGGCGATTTGTTTGCCATCTGGGGATGGAACTCCATAGCGAACCCCTACCCGCAATTCCTGTGAAGAACTCCCTTGAATCGGAATTGACCAGATAGCTGGAGTATTGTTTTCACTGGAAAATCCGCTGGCGATTAGTCTCGTTCCATCCGTTGTCCAGGCAAGATGGTCGATAATGAACGCTCGCGGGCTATTCAACCGGGTAATCTCATTCCTGTTGAGGGATTGGAGAAAGACCCCATCGGCATTTGCATAACTCAACTGGCCGCCATCATGAGAAAGTGCTGCGGCAGTTGCGCTGTTCTCTTCACTCAAATCTGTTGCCCGTTTTACCTGGATAAACCGCGGAACTTCTTTCCGGTGAAAAGCGGGGAGTAACAGATAGACAATGACTATGGTCAGAATCCCGGCCACAGTCACAATCCACTTCAAGTTCCTGGATCTCCTGTAGACCGGTATGGACACCGCAGCGGCTGATTGATCGTCGTACTCCCGCAACCATTGCACAACTTCTGCAGCCGAAGGCCTGAAATCCGGATCATTTGAGAGCATTTTGCGGAGAATTTTCTCCAATACAGCCAGATTTTTGCCCTTCGATAAAGGTTTTTCCGGGAGTTCTCCGACAACCATTGAATGGAATGAATCGAATGAACTCTCTTCGGATTTTTCAGACAGGGGATGCTGGCCGAACGCAAGTTCCCAAAGTACAAGCCCCAGAGCGAAAATATCACTCTTCTCCGTGATGGGCTGAGTACGAAAGTGTTCAGGCGACATGTAGCGGAAAGTACCGCCGGGTATACTGCCAGGTACAGTCAGCGCAGTCGCCTCCGGAATATTCTGTGATTGCCGGGCAAGACCAAAATCCAGAAGCTTTACCCGCATGTCAGGCAGAAGCATGATATTTTCCGGCTTGATATCGCGATGAATAATTCCGGAAGAATGCGCAGCACACAGTGCATCCGCGACTTGTTGCCCGATGCTGATCACCGTTTGCAAATCCACTGGGCTTCCACAGAGGGCACGCAATGGCCGCCCCGGAACCAGTTCCATGACGATGGCAGTATCATTCCCGCTCCGCACGATCTCATAAATCGTGACAATACCGGGATGGTTCAATGCCGAAGCCGCACGGGCTTCCCGAATAAAACGCTGGCTGGCTGTGGGAGAAGCTGCGACAGTGGAACGGAAAATTTTGATGGCTACTTTTCGATGAAGCTCAGGGTCATTGGCAACATACACTTCACCGGACCCGCCAGAGCCCAAATACTCCACCAGATGGAAGCGCCCAACATCCGTATTGACCCTACCCAGCGGCTCATCAGGATCTTTGTCAAACTCTCTCGCTATTTTTAATGCTTCTGCAATCAACTCTGGATAAATACTTTTTGATTGAAGAAAAATGATGCGTTGATTGCTGGGTAGATCACTAGCGGCTCGAGCCAGGTGAAGAATCTCTCTCCACTCACTACTACTAAAATCCTTCGACATGATCTTCCCGTCGAAGAGTCAGAGCTTCGTCCCCAGCCAGTGCCGGGCAAATTGCCAATGGCGATAAACACTTATTGGCGCACAACCAATTTTGCTGGCTATTTCTTCAGCGGTATAGCCTTCAAAAACTTTCATTTCAACAACGGTGCGTAGTATGGGGTCAATTTTTTCAAGATGCTGAAGAAGAGATTCCACTTCCGCCAGATCGCTTTCCGGACTGGATCTCAGATCACTCCAGATGGGTACTTTTTCGATTTTCTGGGATAACGGCCGCGCATGATGGATAAGTAGTCTGCGCATAAGCAGGCCTGCCAAGGCAAAAAAGGCTGCCTTGTCATCGTTATAGCTTTTCTGTGAGGAGGGCAGACCCTTGATTCTGGAGATCTCCAGAAACAGTTCATTCACCAGAACAGTAGGCTGCCAACTATGTCCCTGACGTTCTTTTCGAAGATGAGATGCGGCAAGACGTTTGAGTTCCGGATACAGCAACTCCATCAATTTTGCTCCGGCATCACTTTCACCAGCTCGAAAAGCTGCCATGAGAGTAGAAACCGGCTCCACCGCCTGCATGGTGAACATTTTAACAAGCCGTGGTCATATTCCCGAAAAAATTTCACACCTGTCCTCACCCCACATCGAAGTAGGGATTGGGGGACAGGATTGTTCAGATACTCAGTTCTCAGCAGACGATCATTTTGCTGCTGAAATCGTTAAAAATCTCCTGCTACTTTTATGCTCAGAACATTTGCGGTCGATGGAAGATCCACATCTGTGAAACAAAAGGTAAGCAGAATTCGCCCATGTCAGTTCCGTTTTTCCTTGCTCTCACCTCAAAGATTCCTTACTGGAGACAGGGGCTTGTACAAGGAAAAATCTATCAAGAAAATTGAAAAATTTAGCTTAAGCAATTCAGGTATTGAATGAAGGGCGAAAAACCCATTCGGTTCTTTATTGGGATGGAGATTGATACTTCAGCTATTTTTTAACCAGGAACAATACCCCATCCTGCCAGAGCTGATTCCACTTCAGCATGATCCGGTAGAGAGTCAGATGCCCACGAAACAACCCCGTCGGGCCGGATCACCATCGCCTGAATGCCTCGTGTATCCTTTGCGACATCGCCCGAATACTCCAGATACCCTGAATATGAACTACATAGATCGCCTATCCAGCCACTTTGTGTGAAATCCAGGAAAATAGCTTTTCCGGATTGCTGCTTCACTCCCAGACGCGTTCCATCTGCAAACTCGAAATCAGGAGCCACTCGTCCAATCAAGGGATGCTGTCCGGGTAATGAGTAACGCCAGCTCAGTCCATATAACTTTTCAGCAAAATATGTAGCTCCGTCTTGCGTATTGATGAGATCCCGGATAATGCTGGCGATCGCCTGAGAGTGTGGCACAGGCCGAATCAGATTAACTTGTGCCCGCGTCCACCTCAGCGTCCATTCTGCTGCAGGATGACGTTCCGTTGTATAAGTATCCAGTAAGGCATCCGGGGCACAACCCTTGATCACTGCACTCAGCTTCCATCCAAGGTTGATGGCATCTCCGATTCCCGTGTTCAGCCCTTGTCCCCCCAAGGGTGGGTGAATATGAGCAGCATCGCCAGCCAGAAGAATCCGCTTTTTTCGATAAGTGACAGCTTGTTTCGCTCTGTCCGTATAGCTTGTCGCGACATGAACCGCCGTCAGAGTCACGTTTGTTCCTGAGTTTCGACGAAGCAACTTTTGCAGCAGGTCCAGCGTAATGGGTTGCGAGCGATCAAAGGCTCCTCCATCGAAATCCATCACACTGATCTTGCCAGGGCCCGGACCATAGGCATACATTCCGTGATCTGTGAGATTAAATCCAGGCGCCAGTTTTTCCGGATCCTTAATCTCCACCTCAGCGGTAAAACCAGTAAACTCAGCTTCCGTCCCCACGAACTCAAATCCGGCTGCCCGGCGAACGAAGCTTCTTCCACCATCACAGCCAACCAGCCACTTCCCCTGGAAAACCTGCTCTCCTGCAAAAACCCGGACTTCATTTTCCTCTTCTTCAAACCTGTCTACTGTTGTGCCTCGAATAACAGTCACGCCCAGTTCTTTGGCTCGAGCTTCCAATACCCGCTCAATGCCTTCCAGATTAAACATCCCCCCGGTCATGGAAGGCCCATCCATCAGGTATGGATCATTTTCGAGATGGATCTTTTCAGGATTCAGCGGAATCCCTGCAAAATGGCCAACAAAAGCTTTCTTTGCCGCCTGATTCCCTTCCCCTGCAGCAACCGAGGCGGATCCTTCTGATCGGACTGTCATCAGAGTGGTCGACCGAATCTGACCGAGCAATCCACGGCGGTATAAAGCCTGAACAGAGGAAACATTCACATGACGCATCCCCATCCAGCCTGCCTTCAGCAGTGTATGTGGATCTTCCAGTTGCTCCAGTACTCCAACGGACACCCCCTGAAGGCCAAGCTCACAGGCGAGCAGCAATCCAACAGGACCACCTCCAGCAATGAGGACATCGAAGTTTTTCATAGAAAAGTTTGATTCTCCATTTTGCATGAGTTAACCAGAGGAGGAATGGAACTGCTCAAAACTGATATTCGCTCACTGCATTAAATTTGAGGATCTTGCCAGGAGTCGCTCGCTCAATCGCTTAACAGAGAGGGTAGATATGAATCCGCACCTGATAAGCATTGAACCGTCACCGAGAGGTGCGGGTGCTTTCCTGACGGATTGCCGACCATCCACACGTTTGGGAGTCAGCGATTTCAATCTTCCTTTTAGGCTGAAGTCGATATCCCACTGAGCAGATTAGTTCAACTCCGGTCGATGTGGGCACGAATCATCTGGGAGAGCTCGTGGCGGGCTCGAGCCTCCACCTCTTGACCCACCTTCTCAAGGACAATTGCGTAGGCCTCCTGAATCGTCGCATTGAACGGAGCGCGCTGGGCTGCAAGAGCGATGAAAGGGAGTGCCTCGACCGCCCGGTCGTCTTCGATCAACTGCCAGGTGACACGACAAGCATCTGCCAGCCTTACTATCTCACTCTCGCTCGCTTCGAGATCAGCATGTACCTCTCGTACTGCCAGGATGCTACATCGGCTGTGACGAAGTGCTCGCATGGTGACGGGGTCGAGCCATTGGGAAACCGGGGCGGCGAAGCCCCGGCTGCCGACAACCAGCATCCCTGCGTCGTCTGCGGCATCGACTATTCGTTCGGCTCGGCTTCCTGTTGCCACAATGACCTCGACGTCCAATCCGTTTACCTCATACTCGGCAAGCATCTCCTCCAGATCCCGGTGTACCTCCTCGACTGATGGCCCTTCACCAGGTGAGTCCGACAGGACCGTCATGACGCGGAGAGGTACCTCGAAGAGCCGGGCCATACGGACGGCGGATGCGAGCCCGAGCCTGGATGGCTGGCTGAGATCGAGCGAGCAGAGCACAGGCCTCATGACGGCCCGTTCCCCACGCACGACCCAGACGGGGAGAACGGCGCGGTGGACGATGGCCTCTACCGTTGAACCCACAAGCCATCGCCGGATGGTCGCCGACCGGCCACGGCCCGTCATGATGAGTTGAGCGGCGATGCGTAGGGCCGTGTTGATTGCGAGATCGGCTGGAGCACCAACCTCCACAACTTCCCGAACATCCAGCCCCGCATCCCTGAGCGGTTGCAGCAACAGACCGAGGGCCTGCTTTGCCTTTGCAATACGATTGGTGATACTCGATTCGCTCTCCAGGCGGCGCTTATTGAGCGCATGTACTACGACAAAAGGGCACTCGAGCCGTTGGCCGAGGGCCAGAGCCGTAGCCAACAGCTCATCGGTATGGTGATCGAGTGGTAATGCCACGACGACCGGCTTTTGGTTGGTCATGATTCAACTCCGTGTTCCCTCATGGATTAGAGTTCACTTTCACTGAAAGGAACATTCGTTTCGTCCCGCAGGAGTTCGCGTCCGTCCGAAATGCGAGCAAATAGGTAGTAAAGACCAGGGATTACCAGCACACCAAGCACCGTACCAAGGAGCATGCCACCGACGCCCGTAACCCCAATGGTTCTATTGGCAATCGCTCCAGCTCCATGGGCAACGACCAGCGGAATGAGACCTGCAACAAAGGCGAAGGATGTCATCTGAATGGGCCGGAAGCGGAGTTTTCCTCCCTCGATAGCAGCGTCTTTGATAGAGGCTCCCTCGTTCCGGCGCTGCACCGCAAACTCCACGATCAGAATCGCGTTCTTGCCCAAAAGCCCGACTAACATAATCATCCCGAGTTGAGCCCAAACGTCGTTCGCCAATCCCAAAACCTGCAAGAACAAGAAAGAGCCGTAGATGCCAACCGGCAGAGATAAAACCACGGCTAGAGGAATCAGGAAGCTCTCGTATTGCGCAACCAGCACGAGGTAGACAAACACCACCACAATCAGAAAGATGTAGAGTGCCGCGTTGCCTTTCTGCGACTCGTCCCAGGACAGACCTTCCCAGCCCAGGCCATATCCGCGCGGCAAGGCCGCGCTGGCGACTTGTCTCACTGCTTCAATTGCCTGACCGCTCGAGTAGCCCGCTGCTGGCATAAGCTGAATGGCGGCCGAGGGGAACAAGTTGTATCGGGTGATCTCATTCAGCCCCTGCGTTTTCTTCAGTGTCATGAACGACGAGTATGGGACCATCTCCCCCCCTTCGTTCTTGACGAAGAGATCGTCCAAGTCCGTAGGCATCCGCCGGAACTGCGGCCAGGCCTGAACGTAAACCTTGTAGAACTGGTTGAAACGAACAAAGCCTTGCTCATAGGTGCTGCCAATGAGGATGTTGAGGTTATTCAACGCATCCTGAATCGACACCCCTTTCTGCATGGCCACATCGTTGTTAATAACCAGCTCGTACTGTGGGTAGTCGGATGCATAGAACGTGAACACGCTGCCGATTTCTTTACGTTTCCTCAGCTCGGCGATGAATTGCTCGTTTATCTCTCCCAATTTCTTGTAGTCAGCCGTACTCGATTGGGTTTGATCCAGCACACGCAAGGATATGCCGCCTGCCGCACCAAAGCCGGGAATCGCAGGTGGCTCGAAGAACTCAAGTTTGACGTTGGTCATTTTACGAGTCTTTTCCTTGAGATGTTCGATGATCATGGACGAGGTCTCTGCTCGCTGAGACCAATCTTCGAGGTTGATGATGGCTGTGCCCGCGTTCGAGCCGCGGCCTTCCGTCAGCACTTCATACCCCGCAACTGATGTGATGCTGCGAACGCCCTCGATTTCCTTTGCGATTCGTTCAAGCTCTTGCGATTTGGCGTTGGTATACTCCAGCGTCGACCCAGGTGGTGTCTGAAGAACGGCATAGATCATGCCCTGGTCCTCACCGGGGATGAAGCCGCTCGGCAGGTTGGCGCTTGTCGAGACGATGCCAAATGCAAATACCCCAATGACAGCCATGGTTACCACCCGAAGTGAGACAATCGGCCTCAGCAGGCGCCATGCGTACAGATTTGTGATTTTGTCGATGGCAAGGCTGAAAGGCTTTTGTATGAACGGCACGAGGAGCAGCAGCAACCCGAAGCGGCCCCAAAGCTTATAGGCGAGATAGGTGATACCCGCTAGCAGCGGGGCCCCCACGAGGATATACCCGAGCAGGGTCCTCACCCTCAGCCCGCGAAGTTTTTCCCGAAGACCCTTGTGCGCCACTACTCCATCGGGCTGGTGTGAATGAGGCTTCAGCACCATGGCACACAACACTGGGGTAAGCGTCAATGCAACCACACCGGAAAGGACGATTGTCGCAGCCATCGTCACTCCAAACTGGCGGTAAAACACGCCTACCGGACCCGGGACAAAGGTAACCGGAACAAACACGGCGGTCATGACCAGTGTGATCGCAATGATCGCGCCGCTGATCTCCTTGAGCACTTCGATAGTAGCCCTGTGCGGAGACAAGTGCGTCTCGGCCATCTTGGCGTGTACGGCCTCGACCACCACAATGGCATCGTCGACAACAACACCGATGGCCAAGACCATGGCGAAAAGCGTGATGAGGTTTATGGAAAAGCCCATCAGTTGCAGCACGAAGAAGCTGCCGATCAGCGATACCGGCACTGCAAGCGTTGGAATGATCGTGGAGCGCAGATCACCCAGGAAAAGGAAGACCACCAGCGACACCAGGATGAACGCTTCCACGAGTGTATGAAGCACCTGCTCAATTGAGGCCTCAACGAACCGGGATACGTCATACGCAATCTCATAGTCCATCCCGGGAGGAAACGAAGGCTTCAACTCCTCAAGCGTCTTTTTTACTTCCTTGATTACCTCGGCGGCATTAGACCCTGGCGTCTGCTTCAGGACTATGGATGCGGCCGGGTGACCGTTGACGTCGGAATAGATGTCGAAGAACTCCGAGCCAAGTTCGACACTTGCATTATTATGATTCTCTTCCGCGCCATTGCTGCCGTCAGCAACCGGTGGCACGCAGACGTCTTTGAGTCTGAGAATCTCGCCGTTTGGATTAGCCTTCAAGATGATATTGGCATACTGCTCCGGCTCATTGAAGCGGCCTATATAAGTGAGCACATACTCTTTCGACTGGGAAGTCATGCCCGTCGCTTGACCGAGCCGACCCGGTGATCCGATGATGCTCTGCTGGGCCAAAGCCTTCATTACGTCGTCGACCGACACGTTGTAAGCACGCATACGCTCTGGATTCAGCCAAATGCGCATCGCAAACGTGCGATTGCCCAGATTGACGGGGATACCCATACCCTTAATCCGCTTGAGCACGGGCATGATATATACATTGGCGTAGTTGAAGAGGTCTTTCTGATCGGTACCTGGGGCCTTACTGTACAGATTGAGGTACATCAACATGCTAGGCACAACCTGACTGACGAGAATTCCTTCGCGCACCACCAATTCAGGTAGTCGGCTCGTCATGATGTTGACCCGGTTCTGTACGTTTACTACGTTGATGTCGGGATCCGTACCCGGCTCGAAAAAGATCCGAATCGTCGCCTCTCCGGCGCTTGTTGCGTCGGAGACGATGTAGCGCATCCCCTGAACGCCATTGATCGATTGCTCGAGAGGAATCAGAACTGAATCGGTCAGAACCTTGGCGCTGGCTCCGGGATATGCAATCGAAACGTAGACGGTTCGTGGTGCGACGTCGGGAAACTGTGCGACCGGAAGGCTGGTTATTCCGAGTGACCCCAGAAACACAATAATGATCGACAGGACGATCGCCAGGGCAGGTCGATGGAGAATTTTCGTAAACATACTGGCTGGATATCGCTCCTATTCGGCGTGGTGCTTCAGGTTTTTGATGGCTTCCTCGGGCGGAAGAGTCTCTGCGTGCTCCAGTCGCTCGCCATCACGGATTTGACGAACTCCATCGAGCACGAACTTTTCGTTCGCTGAGAGGCCAGCTTTAATGACATAGATATCCTCTAACTCGCGGGCGACGGTGATTTCGCGTTGGTGCGCGACAGAATTCTGGTCAACGACAAAGACATACCGTCGATCAAGAATCTCGAACGTGGCCTGCTGCGGGATAACCAAGGCACCTGAGAGATTCTGGTTGATCAGCAGGGTACCGGTCTGACCGTGGCGCAGAAGGCCTTCAGGATTCAGAAAGTCGGCACGGAACTCAATATTTCCTGTGGCGCTGTTGAACTCTGATTCGATTGTTAGTATCTTCGCGGCGTTTCTATCAAATATCTGCCCGTTGGCTAGTCGGAGCTGGATGGTAGCACCTGAAAGTTCGAGCGTCCGGGGTGATTTAGGATCACTTGCGCCCCGCAAAGATTTGAATCGCAGATAGTCGGCTTCGGGGACATTGAAGTACACCCACATAACAGCGTTGTCCGACATGGTCGTAAGGATGTCGCCTGCTTCGATCAGGCTTCCTTTCTGCATGAGTTGACGCCCCACTATGCCGTCGAACGGAGCGACGATGCTGGTAAAGCCAACTTCAGCCGTAGCGCGATCCACCTTGGCTTTCGCCCGGTCTCGCTCGGCCTTAGCCCTGGCCAGCTCAGGGGCTGCCACGAAGCCGCGCCCCTCGAGTTTTTCCGTGTTTTCCAGATTGATCTCAGCGAGGCGCAACTCGGCCTTTTCGGCCTCGAGTTTAGTCCGATAGAGGACAGGATAGAGGTCATAGAGACGCTGGCCTGCGGACACAGCCTGGCCCTCTTGAATCGGAATCTCCTCGAGATAGCCCTCATTCAAAGCGCGGATCTCGATGTGACGCCGGGACTGCATTCGACAGACGTAGGCCTGCGTTGTGGGCACGTTCATCACGCTGGGAGTAGTAAGTACAACAGGGTGTTGCTCCTCTTCATGGTGACCACCATCTGCATGATTCCTCGAGCAACCACCAGCAAGGAGGCTCAGGCCAGTTACGATGAACGTAACCCATAGATGCTGCTGCAGCTTCATTTCTTCATTCCTTGCGTCGATTTATGATTGGGGTCAGTTGCATCGGGAGGCTCCAGACCGGTGCCGCGCCAACCGCCTCCAAGGGCCTGATAAAGCGTAACGGTAGCAACCATTTGCTGTTGCTTCATTTCAACGAGATCCTGTTGTGCCTCGAGCAATTCACGCCGGGCTGTTAGTACTTCCAGGTAGTCGGCTCGATTCAAATTAAAGAGCTCGGTCGAGATATCGACCGACTGGGCGAGGCGGTCGACCTGTTGCTGCTTCAGCCCATAGCCCTGGCTGAGATTTCTAGTGAGGCTCACGCGGTTACTCACCTCGACAAAAGCGATCAGCACGGCTCGCTCGTAGCGGAGTACCGCCTGCATCTCACGGGAGTTCGCCGAGAAGTAGTCTGCCGTGATTCCCTTCCGATTGAGCAGGGGCACAAACGCTCTGCCGACCAGTCCAAAAAGTAGTGAGTCGGGCGTATTCACCAGCTTGGTTACGTCAAATGACTGGTAGCCCACTACTGATTCGATCCCGATTGACGGATAGTAGGCTTTTCTGGCCGCCTCTACGTCCAGACCCGCTGCCGCAAGCTCGAGCTCTGCCTGACGAACGTCGGGTCGATTCGCCAGAAGCTCCGCGGGGACGCCCACTGCCATTGCAGCAGGCTGATTGTCGAGAAAGTTGGTGCTCGCCCGTTCAATCCGCTGCGGAAAGCGGCCGGCAAGGAAGTTGAGCTGGTTCTCGGTCTCGACGATCCGTTGCTGGATTGCGTACTGTGAGCTCTGCATATCCCGCAGGTTGGCCTCGAAGCGTGTCGGGGCCACCGACGTGGCCCGGCCCGCCTGGAACTGAGCCCGCGCGAGCTCGAGTGATCGCTCCTGGAGTGCGATGTTATCGGTTACCACCTGGAGTTGGCGATCAAGCGCTAGTAGCTCATAGTAGTTACTGGCGATCTCAGCAACGAGACGCGTCACCATGAAGTTCCGACCTTCGATGCTCGCCAAATATCGGCGGGACGCGGCATTGGCCAGGTTTCGGAGACGCCCCCACACGTCGATTTCCCACGATGCGTAGAGTCCAAACTCATATTTCTGGAGGTTCGGTCCGATACCGGACCTCTCGTCGCTTTGACCCTGGCTCGTGAACTTTCCGACGCGCTCGTTCCCGGGTATGACACCGAAGCCCACCTTAGGCAGGTACTCACCACGCCGAGCCATTACCTCGGCATTGGCAACCACCGTCTCCTGAATAGCAATGTTGAGCTCCTGATTGTGCTGGAGTGCCGCATCGACGAGTGCAACTAACTGGGCGTCTTTGAAGAAGTCACGCCACGCAATCAGTCCGGAATTTTGCGTATCGCTCATCCCAGTGAAGGAGTCGGGCATTGTGCGGTTTGCAGGGCGCGCCATTCCCATTCGGGGTTTTGGCACGCACCCCGTCGCCATCACGATCACCAGCATAAGGAATGTTGCTCGCATCCGACCGGCCTTGACTTCGGATTTTATTTCCGAAATTTCGTTCATTTTGGCTTGCAGTTGCTTGAAACTCTTCGCCCATCGGGTCCTGATCGGCCGATGGACCACTGCGTCGACATCGGCGTGTGGTTCGGCAATCCAGGACATCACGCAATTTCCACTGGCATCCGGCTGGGGAGACTAGTATTTGGACTCGAACTGCTATAGGGAGATGTCATCGTCCCTATTATCCGGGCACCCTCGCAACCCGCCTATCGCCCAGACAGGCTATTTTTCGAGGTGTTCTAACGGGATATGTTTGGGATAGTCATTGCTCGGGCAATCGCATTTCCGGGGATGGCTATGACTGAATATGACGTTCTATGCCATGCTGCCAAACCGTAAACGTAGAGCTTCAATAAGCAGTCTGAAGAGAATTGGCCAACTCAGTGGCTTACGACAACTCTGAAGAACACGCTGCATTACTAACGCGCTGTTTACATCGCTACAGCTTGCATTACCCGCTTCGTAATCTCCAAGGCAGTATCACAGTCAGTAAAGTTCATCTGTGTCAGAACAACTTCCTGATATTTCACAGTTAGCCATGCAGGCAGACAGTGTTGGAATGTTTGACGGTGATTTGGCATTTCTGACACCCGTCGTAGGGACAAGATGTATCTGATCCAAAATGCGCTTAGCAGGTGGATACCATCACGGATGAAGGGGTACGAACACAGAGTTCAATTATGAGCATATGTTAATCTAGCGACAGAGAACGGAGAATTGATGTCCCCCGTGCCGCACATCAATTCCGTTACTAAAAAAATGTAAATGACTGATTTTTCAGGGAAGCCACACCCTAGCCCTTTTCTCCGTCTGCGTGGATGGATGGAGGCGGAACGCAAAGACATATGGGTTGTCATCATCTACTCGATTTTCATCGGGTTGCTGAGTCTCGTCGTCCCAATTGCTACCCAAAATCTTGTTAATACGATTGCCTTCGGGACTTTGCTCCAACCGTTAGTCGTTTTGTCGATTTTGGTTCTTCTTGCCCTGATTTTTTCTGGTGTGCTTCGTGCGATGAGAGCGCATGTTGTTGAGGTGATCCAACGCCGGGTTTTTGTCCGTGTTTCAGCGGATTCACTTGAACGTCTGCTCCGTGTCAGAATCAGCGCCTATGACAACAGACATGGGCCCGAGCTTGTCAATCGTTTTTTCGATGTTGTCATGCTGCAAAAAGGGAGCGCCACGCTACTGATCGAGGGAGTGGAACTATTCATGACCACACTCGTCGGCATGCTGCTATTAACCATTTATCATCCGCTCCTGATGGCCTTTGCTCTGATCTTGCTGATTTTGGTATTCGTTATACTCTTTCCACTTGGTCGCGGTGCCGTAGCGACAGCAGTAGGTGAAAGCCGATCGAAGTTTGCTCTTGCTGCCTGGCTCCAGGAGATTGCCAGAAATCCAGTAACATTCAAGTCCGCACAAGGGACTGAATATGCTCTTGGCCGCGGCAACCATCTCGTCGCCTCTTATCTGCATAATCGAAAAGATCACTGGCAAATTCTTCTACGGCAGATAGCCGGGTCGTTAATGTTGCAGGCTGTAGGAAATGCAGCAGTATTAGGTGCTGGCGGCTGGTTAGTAATGCAGCAACAACTCACCCTCGGGCAATTGGTTGCTGCAGAACTGGTGGTCGCTATGGTACTAAATGGATTTTCCAAGTTTGGTAAGCAGCTGGAGACCTTTTACGATCTGCTTGCTGCTGTAGACAAGCTGGGATATCTGACAGATCTCCCGCTTGAAAATGCAGGTCAGGATCGTATTGCGGCTGTTGGTTGTGCACAGATTGAATTGCGTGGTGTTACGTTTGGCTTTACTCCAGGGAAACCCGTACTTCAGGGGGTCAACCTCTTGATTCCACCTAAGGCTCGTGTTGGGATATTAGGTGCGACGGGTTCGGGTAAGAGTACACTCCTGGATTTAATTCATGGCCTTCGTGAACCGTTGCAAGGCACTTTGCTATTTGATGGTTATGACTACCGAAGCCTTCGACTATACGATCTGCGCAGCCAAGTAGGCATCATTCGGAAATCTGAGATATTTAACGGCACGATTGAAGAGAATTTGTGTCTCGGAAATGCTCAACTGAGTTCCTCTGATGTGCGCACAATTCTTCGTCGTGTGGGCCTTCTGGAGATCGTCGAAAATTTACCGAAAGGTCTAAAAACACAGCTTGTAACGGGGGGACAGCCGCTTACTACTGGGCAACGTTTGCGCTTAATGCTGGCGAGAGTGCTTGCCCTGAAACCACGGCTGATCATTCTGGATGGAGTCCTTGATTTACTCGAAGACAACCCGGAACGTGACGAACTGCTGGCTGCTCTGAGCGATCCGGCAAACGAGTGGACATTGATTGTCGCCAGTCGCTCATTAAAGGTAGTCAGCCAATGCACTATGGTCATTCGCATTGAAGAAGGAAAAGTTCTGCATGGAAGTGATTAAGACGAAGGAGACCTTCGGGTCCCACCTGCCAGCATTAGGTATGGTGGGCAGCAGCGGTGGCCCACGCTTGCTGGCGATCCTGCTTGGGGCAATCTTCGCTGTCTCTATCCCTGTTTTGATTTTTGCGCCATGGGTTCAAAACGTCACTGGTTTTGGTAAGGTCGTGGGGACTACACCCTTTGAAAGGCAGCAGACCATTGACTCTCCGGTGGAAGGCAGAATCGTAAAGTGGTATGTCATTGAGGGTTCCACTGTTAAAACAGGTGATCTGATTGCCGATGTTGCTGACAATGACCCAATGATTCTGGAGCGTTTGCACGAAGAACGCAATATGATTTCAATGAGAGTGGACCAGGCCAAGAGCCGTGTCGCAGCTCAGGAGGTGAGCGTTCAGCAGATAGAACTTTCACGACGGAATGCGATTGAGAGTGCAAAAAGCAGGATTAAGGTTGCTGAAGATAATGTGGAGCAGGCTGAAAATTCATTACATTCTGCTGAGTTCGCGGTAACTGCGAATACACAAAACCTTGAACGTGTGAAAACCGGATTGACAAGTGGTCTCTACTCTACCCGTCAATACGAATTACAGGTGCAGGATATGGGACGAGCTCAGGCAGAAGTTGATCGAGCAAAAGCTGCGCTGCACGCGGCCATGAATGAAAAGCTGGCGCGGGATGCCGATTTTCAAAAGATAGAAACAGATTTCCAAAATTCAATTGCTACAGCTAAAGCTACTTTGGCTGCCGGGAAATCTGATGTAGCCAACTCTGTTGCAGAGATGCAGCGCATTGAAGTACGGGTGGCGCGCCAGTCAAGCCAGACTATTCGAGCACCTCGTAATGGCACAATCCTGCGTTTGCTCAGTCAACCAGGTGCCCAACAACTCAAAGGTGGTGATCCGATAGCGATATTCGTACCCGAAACCCACGATTTAGTCGTCGAGTTGTGGATGAGTGGTAACGATGTTCCCTTGATTCACAAAGGTGACCCTGTTCGTCTACAGTTTGAGGGCTGGCCGGCAATCCAGTTCGCTGGTTGGCCCAGTGTTGCCGTAGGAACATACGGCGGGCTGGTGATGCTGGTAGATTCAACTGATGACGGAATGGGAAATTTCAGGATTTTGGTCAGGCCCAATGAAAATGATCAGCCTTGGCCGTCAGATCGGTATTTACGTCAGGGAGTCAGAACAAATGGCTGGGTTCTCCTGAAGCAGGTATCGCTTGGTTATGAGCTCTGGCGACAGTTTAATGGATTCCCCCCCACTGTTACACCACAACTCGAGACAGATTCAAAAAAAAGAGGTAAGAAAAGTTAGCAATGGCTTTGCAGAAAGCCTTTACTGCGGCATTATTGTGCATACTGACGCTCACAGCGCAGCAACAGTTCCGGTTGCCTAAACAGCGGCCCCTCACAAATCGCTTTAGTGAAACAAATGCGGAGGAACAGGCTAACGCACTTTCTTTGTCCACAGTCATCGAGAGTCTGAACAAGAATTTTCCACCGCTACGCGCTGCTCTTCTGGAACGCCCTCTGGCGGAAGCAGATTTACTTTCCGCTCAGGGGAGATTCGACCTGATTCTGAAGTCTCGCGCTGATATTCAGCAATTTGGCTATTACGAAAATGAACGCTTCTCTGTAAGTTTAGAGCAGCCTACACAACTCTGGGGTTCAACATTCTATAGTGGCTACGCCTTGAGTTCGGGCCGTTACCCAACATACGAAGGCAAGCAATTGACAAATGACGGTGGCCAATACATAGCTGGCGTCCGGGTGCCGCTGGCGCGAGATCGAGAGATTGATAGTCGCAGAGCAGATCTGGCCCAGAAACGGATTGGGTTGCGCCTTGCTGATTTATCGATTGACCAGCAAAGAATCGCTATTCTGCAAAGTGCAACCAGGCGATACTGGGATTGGGTGTCGGCAGGTCGCCGCTTGGCTATAGCAAACTCTCTGCTTGAAGTAGCGCAGGCCCGCGACTCTATCCTGCGTGAAGCTGTACGTTTAGGAGCCCTTCCACAATTTGAACAACTGGACAACCAGCGGTTGGTTTTGCAGCGACAGAACAATGTTGTGGAAGCCCAGCGTGCAATAGAAAATGCAGCAATCGAGTTGAGCCTCTTTCTGAGAGATGCAAGTGGGCATCCCAGACTGGCAGTTCATTCTGAATTACCAACTGCTTTCCCCGATCCTGCCCCGCCAAGTGACGAGGAAGTGGCTGCAGATCTGGAAGCAGCCGTACTCCGGCGTCCAGACATTCTGCGACTTGTTTTCCAGAGGAATCAGGTTGAGGTTGACAGAAAACTAGCTATCAATCAACGCAAGCCGGGAATCGATGTCTTTACGGAATATTCCAGAGAGATAGGTCGAGGGATTGTGCTTCGGGGGCCAAATGACGTCCGGGCGGGTGTCCTGTTTGATCTTCCATTTCAAAGGCGGCATGCAACGGGAAGACTACAAGCAGCTGAGGCACGAATTCGTCAGTACCAAGAACGAGAGGTCTTCCAGCGTGATCAGGCCACCGCCGAGGTAAAGGATGCTGCGTCAGCAGTGAAAGCCGCATTTCAACGGGCACAAGTGCTTCTTGATGAGTTGAGAGTGACACGTCAGGTTGAAGAAGCCGAAAGGACTCGTTACGAATTAGGCGACAGCACTCTATTCGTGCTGAACCAACGAGAACAATCGACGGCCGAAACCGCAATTCGTGAAGCCAATGCACTAGCCGACTACTTTCGTGCCTATGCTGCCTATGAGTTGGCAATCGCCAAAGGTTTAACTTCTGGCATGGGAATGAGCACCCCGTAGCCGATTCAATTTTCTCTATGAAGTTTAAATCTGATAAAGATACCTGTACTCATCATTATCATTCTTTACCTAATTGAGCCTAAGCGCCTTGATTTTCATCAATTCAAGATAAAGCTCATTTACCAGTTTTGAATCTGAAGTAGATTTGCGTCTTAGTGAGTTGTGGCTTCGACACATCATCAGTTTTCCAACTTAACGGATATACGAATTTCATAGGGGCGGTATCAATGGCAATTCGAGGAATCTCCCCTCCATCGGGGAAATCTGAAACAGTGAATGTCATGGCTGCTCCCCCAGAGCTTAAGAAGATAGTCGAAGAGCAGCAAGTAAAAGAAACACAGCACAGATAAGCCAACGCATTGGACTATCCCAACTTACATCAACAGAGGAATTATCAGCAGTGGTTAATCCAGCCATTTTTATCCCAACGGAAATATCTCTACTGAAATCGAATACAAAAACTTACTATGCGGCAAGAAGATTTCACGAACTCAAAACCAAATATTGCTCTCGATTATCAGAATGCAGCAATGCTAACTTATCCATGCACATTCAGCTTTTGAATTGAGCTATAGAAGCTAACCCTTCATCAGGAAATTTGTAAACTCTGCCTCACCGTGAACATCCGTTAAACGCATGTCACGTCCCTGGAAGAAATATGTGAGCTTCATATGATCGAGCCCCATCAGGCGCAGAATCGTTGCATTTACATCGTGCACCATCAGAGGATGTTCCACCGGTCGAAGACCAAACTCATCGGTTGAGCCATACGTACGACCACCATTGAGGCCAGCTCCGGCAAACCAGGTACTGAAAGCATAGGGATGATGATCACGTCCTCCCTTCCCTTCTGCAAGTGGCGTACGTCCAAACTCGGTTCCCCAGACGACAAGAGTTGAATCCAGAAGTCCATGAGCTTTCAGGTCTTTCAGTAGTCCGGCAATTGGCTTGTCTGTTTTGGCTGACATTTTGCTGTGCGAACCAACCAGATCACCATGTCCATCCCAGTCATCCCCCAGATGGCTCCCCGCAAAAAGCTGGATGAAGCGCACACCTCGTTCCACAAGTCGACGTGCCAGCAGACACTTACGCCCAAAATCATCTGACAGACCTTCACCAATCCCGTAAAGCTTCTTCGTTGCTACTGACTCCGTTGAAATGTCTACGGCGTCGGGAGCTTCAGACTGCATTCGAAATGCAAGTTCATAAGATGCCAGACGAGCTTCCAGTTCACTATCATAAGGGCGTGTTTCCAGATGCTGACGATTGAGATCTCCCACCAGATCCAGAGTGGCTCGTTGTGTTTTGCTGCTCACGCCTTCCGGTGATGCAAGATCCAGCACAGGACTATTTCCACTTCTGAACAGTGTTCCCTGATAGATTGCAGGAAGGAAACCTGCACCATATCCTTGAGGTCCCCACTTCATTGCACCATCGGCCATAACGACATAAGCTGGTAAATTCTGATTTTCAGTCCCTAATCCATATACTGTCCAGGCACCAAGGCACGGACGCCCCGGAAACTGTGATCCTGTCGTGTGCAGGTACATAGCGGGAGCATGATCGAATGCATCCCCATAACAAGACCGGATCACTGTCAGTTCATCCGCATGTTCGGCCATGTGAGGAAAGAGATCTGAGACTTCTAATCCGGACTGGCCATGCTTACGAAATTTCCATGCGCTTCCTCTGGCCAACGCCTTTGTAAAATCGATGCGACTGGTCTTCAGACCTTTCACATAACTGGCTGGCAGCGTCTGCCCCGTCAAACGTTCCAGTTCGGGTTTGTAGTCCCAACTATCTACATGGCTGACGCCACCATGCATATATAGATAGATGACAGCTTTGGCTCGCGCGGGTTCGTGCGCAGTTCTCGGAGCAAGAGGATGATTAGGTGAAGCCCAGGTATTCGGCAACAATGCAGAAGCTGCCGCAGCCCCAAATCCCTGTCCGAGAGAGGCAAGAAACTTCCGACGTGAATTAGTCAACATAGAGGAACTCATTTAAGTTCAGAAGTGCACGATTCAGTTCAACAATCGCCTGATGTCGTCCTCCTGCATCTACTGATTGCAGTTTCAGAAAACTGAGTGAGCGATTCATCTCAGAGACGCTGGGTTCTCTGGACAGGACTTTCAGCCATGCTCCCTGAATCACCTTCGCATTATCCTGCGGGTATTCTGCGTCCAACTGTGAAGCAAGAGAATTGGCACGGTTCATCGTAAACGAACCATTTAAGAGAGACAGTGATTGTGGGGCTGTTGTACTCGCTTCTCTGCGAGAACAAGTCAGCATCGATTCAGGAGCGTCAAATACTTCCAGCATTGGCATCCGAAATGTCCGCTTCTGGATCATATAAATACTCCGTCGATTATGCTCTGAGTGGTCAGCAGTCAGCACCCAGGCATTCTCTGGAGGCTGAGTGAGCGTTGCTTTCTCCTCCGGAGAGAGAGGTGGCACAACAGGACGTCCACTCTGTTTCAGATTCAAACCACCCGTAGTCAGCAATATTGAATCCCGAAGTTCTTCTGCACTCACTCTTCTGCGTGAAAAATGTGATAGGAAAATGTTCAAAGGATCTTTTTCAGCGGCTGTCTTTGTTGGCACGGAACTCTGCTGGTATGTTGCTGAGTTCATTATCAGACGATGCATGTGCTTGATGGACCATCCGTTGGAAACAAACTCTGCTGACAACCAGTCGAGTAATGCCGGATGACTCGGCTTGCCAGACCGGGTGCCAAAGTCGCTAGCTGTTGCAATCAGTCCACGGCCGAAATGATATTGCCAGATGCGGTTCACCATCACGCGGCCGGTCAGCGGATTATCAGGTGCAGAAATCCAGTTGGCAAGTGCAGTACGACGGCCAGTGGTGGGCATTAGCGGAATCGGACCGGTTGTTTCCCGATGTTCAGTCGGAGGCGGCACTTCTCCGCCCCCCAGAATAGAGAAAAAACCTGGTTCAATCTCCTTCCCGACCGGATTTCCTTTCACGGGCATGAATGTTTTCGGAGATACATTCCACATATCTTCAATGCCACAAGCAAAGGGCTTCGGTTTGTAACCACTAAACATACGGAAGAGTTGTTTCTGAATCTGAACAAACGATGATGAGTGCTCACTATTCAGACAGGAAAAAACATCATCATCATTCACCCGCAGTTGGCGACGATACTGGGAGACAAGCTGTTTTTGCTGTGGAGTTCGTTGAGCTTCCTCTATTTCCAGCGCCATACGGGCTTCCGGCGGTAATGCTTCAAGATTGGCTTTCTGTATCTTCTCCTCACACGCAGACCGAACTGCCCGCATCTGATCGCCAAGCTCCCGCAACTTCCATTCCCGGTTATTTTCTCCCGTGATATGCCCTAATGATCCAAGCCGATCCAGAGCAACATCCACTTTTACGCTTGGCGCAAAGATCGCCTGAATGCGAAAGTAATCTTCCTGTGAAATGGGATCGAATTTATGGTCATGACAGCGAGCACACCCTGCAGTCAGACCAAGGAATACTGCCGAAGTAGTATCTACATAATCAGTCAGCGTTTCTTCCCGGTTAATATCTGCCTGGTCTGGAAACAGATCGCGGTTTGGCCCGACGCAATACATACCCGTTCCGGTACGCGCCACGGCATCTTCGGGCATGAGTTCATCAGCAGCAATCTGCTCGCGAATAAACAGATCATATGGCTTATCGTTATTGAAAGAGTTGATCACCCAATCGCGATAACGCCATGCATCCTGAATATAAGGATCGAGTTCAAACCCTGCAGTATCCCCATAGCGCACCAGATCCAGCCAGTGGCGTCCCCACTTTTCTCCATAGTGTGGTGAATCAAGCAGTTTGTTGACTAGATTTTTCCAGGCATCCGGAGACTTGTCGTCTAAATACTCCTTTACCTGGACAGCAGTTGGCGGCAAACCCAGCAGATCCATATAGGCTCGACGCACCAGTGTGGCCCCAGATGCCCTTTCTGATGGCTTGAGATTTTCACTTGCCAGTTTTTGGGCTACAAACGCATCCACCTCGTTGATGGCCCAGGCCCTGTTTCCTGCAGGCACTTTGGGCCGTACAACCTTCTGGAACGCCCACCATGTCGGCTGCGGAGAAATCTTGCCTGCTGCTTCATCACTCCAGGAAGCACCCTGATCAATCCAGCGCCGCAATACATCGATTTCATCGGCAGTGAGCGATTTATTAGGAGGCATCATCACCTTACCTTTTCGCTCCACTGCCTCGATCAGCTTACTTGTTGCAGATTCACCCACCACAATAGATGGACCTCGGGATCCACCTTTGATTGCGGCTTCCCGTGTATCCAGAGCGAGTCCGGACATCGCAATTTTCTGTGAATGACACTGCGCACAATTCGTACGAAGGATCTCAAGTGCAGCTTTGGATGTAGCTGCATCAGCTGCACGCACTGATGCAGTGGCCAACAACATCACAAAAATCCAAAGCAACTGTTTTGAGATCATCGATTAAACCCTACTGATTCCCTTGAAGCTCTTTTGACCGAACAGAAGTGCCAGCAGTGATAGCTTTCACTTCTGCCAGAACACTCTCAGGCTTGAAAACATCTTTCCAGTTGGGTTGAAACAGAGTCTTTTTTGCACGATCAATCGCCAGCAGAGCTCCATCTGAAAATGGAGAGCCAATATAGTCAAAGACAATTCCAATACTGACCTTGAGGTGGCCAATCACAAATGCTCGAGCTGCTTCTTCCGGCACACCACGACGGACAGCTTCATCCACCGCTTCCCGAATGATTGTCAGGCAGGTAGCCGCAACTGTCTCTGAGAGGGCCGGTTCCAGAATTGCCATCTGCTCAACAGTGACTCGATATGCATCCATTACAGGGGCAAACATTTCACGGGCCAGAGCTTCCCCCGCAACATAGTCCTCTTCACTTCCCTGCATGAGAGCACAAACAATGTGTTGTTTCGCTTTGATGGCTCCAAAGAAATCCATCTGAGCTTCCGGATCGGTTTCATCGTGAATGACTGGAGGATGGCAAGGATGAGTAATGAAGTAAGAAATATCAGTGCGTTCCGGCAGTTCACCACTGTATGGCGCTGCCGGGTCCAGGCAGATCACCATTGCGCCAGACTTGAGTCCGGCAACGATAGGTGGGGATACCTTACCGATCAACGCATCCGGTAGAGCAAGGATTGCCACATCCGCTACAGCCACAGCTTCATCCTGTGGGGTTATCGATAAACCACGGGAACCCAGCCGTTCAATCCCTGCCGGGCTCACTTCAACATAGAGGATACGGTTCGAGGTGTTCTTAAAATTATCGGCAATGCGGCAGCCCATTTTTCCGCCAGCGCCAATGAGAGCGATCGTCTTGGACATTTATTCTTCAGCACTCTATCACAACTGGTATGATAAGTACATCAGATTTTATTAATCAAACTTTTCGAGAACCTGCCCGAATCTGCCCATAAAGGTCGACTTCGCCCACCTGGCCGCCTTTCAGCATAATTTCTACTTGATCAATGGGACGTCCCGGTGCCCATGCCTTACATAAAGGAGAACCAGAAGCAAAGGGATACACCATTGTCAGCGCCTGAATATTCAGTGCGTGACCCACTCGACCGGAAGTATCTCCTCCAGCAACGACTACACGTTTAAGCTTTGTCTGGCAAAATACTTCAACTGCCAGATCACTCAAGCGTTCTCCGATTTTTCTTCCGAAATTGACATCACCGGTTTCTGATAAAGAAACACCTGTCGAGGTATATGCAATTGGACTTTTCCCTTCACTCAACAACTGCCGGGTTCTGGTCAGTACCTGATCAAATTCACCTGAATCTGAGAGCAACCTCACCGGATCAATCGGTATTCCTTCAAATCCGTTAGCCACTGCCCACTGAATCTGATTCCCACTCACAGGAGAACAGCTACCTGAAATCACAAGCAGTTGATCAACTGGGCCGGGCTCCATCAGTTTTGGTTTTTCAGAAAGCAAACCCTGCGATCGCCACCAGGCCATCAGAGCATATTCAACCCCGGAGGAGCCAACCACAAAGGGGTTTTCAGCGCGTGTCTCCCAGATCACACGACCGGCTTCACACAAGCTCTGATCATCCAATGTGTCGAAGAAGATCATAGATTTTCCCTGTTGAACCAGTTCGTAAAACTGACTCAGACCCTGTTCTGACTGAAGAGCAAGAATGTCCACCAGCCCGGAAACTAACGACGTCTGTTTTCCTATATGACGCTGAACATCTGACTCATCCATAGGGGTAACAGGATGTTGCGACATTGTGGGGTGGCGATCCAGCCGGAAAGTTTCATTTCCGACAGTCGCAAAGAGATTTCCGAATAGAACATAGCGCTTTAACGCAGGAGCGCCAATAACCATCGGAACAGCCCGATTGCCAAAGACAGATTGCCCCAACTCTAGCGCTCGACCAATATTCCCCACGGATGGAGAACTGTCAAAAGTAGAACAGGTTTTGTAATGACAAAGCGGAGCATTCAGTGACCGGAGTGATTCAAATACAGGCGGAAGATTTTCATCCATCCAATCAGGGGGTTCGGCACGGCTGATACCGGCAACACCAAAAGCACGATACCCGGCGAAGGTCTGTAGATCTTCTGTTGAGGGCTGTCCAAGGAAAAGCACTGCTGGCAAACCGTTGACTGACATGACTTCCATGACATCGGTAGAACCGGTAAAATCATCGCCATAAAACACCAACAGAGGATCTGCTGAATCAGTCATTTGTATTTTTCCAGTGCCTGCCGGAGCTCACTATGTTGTTTTGCGTATGTATCGATATCTATTCCCTGAACAGATGCTTCCCATGCCTGCCGCATTGCCCTGACACCTGACGCCACTCCACCGGGATGGGCCATTAAACCACCACCCGCAGCAAAAATAAGATCCTGACTCCCCAGTCCTGAATAAGTGCCTGCAGCCTGTCGAACCGTTTGTCCTGAAGAGAAAACAGGCATGACTTCACACCCTCTTCCCTCCCCTTCAAACATGGGTGTCAGACATTCCCGAGCCGATGCCAGCACAGACTCATCGCCTTCACAGAACTTGTTTTGCAGACCATTCACATGCATGTGATCGGCACCCGCAAGGCGCCAGAACTTTTGATAGGCAATGTAGGACATACCGATATGAGGTGAGCGCTGGTATAACCCCCATCCATTCCGGTGTGCATGGATCGGCAAACAACAATGACGCCGAAGATAAGTTAATCCGGGAAGACCAATACTGTTGAGGCTCACCATCACACAGGTACCACCAAGCTTTTCTACAAGGTCATGACGTTCTTTCATCTGGTCAATTTCCCCAGTGAGATTGAATGCAAACATTACCTTTTTGCCTGTGCGATCCGCATAACGATTGATCACATCCATGACTGCGGTTACTCGTTCAGTAAAAGGGCAATGAGGGCCATCTGCCTGTAGTTCATCGTCCTTGATGAAATCGATCCCACCTTCCATCAATTGTTCTACCAGCGCAGCTGTATCCGCAGGACTTAAACCGACGCTTGGCTTCACAATTGTTCCAATTAACGGTCGTCCCTCAACTCCACTGAAACGGCGCGTACCAGACACACCAAATTGCGGACCCGGATAAACATCCCGGAAAACCTGAGGCAGCTGGATATCCAGCAATCGCAGGCCAGAAAACTGCTGTAACTCAAACAGGTTTCCGGCAACAGTGGCAAGAAGATTAGGAAGACTGGCTCCCATGTTCTCAACCGGCCAGGATAGTAGTGTTTCAGCCCGTTTCCACTCTTGTGGATTGACACCTCTGGGCCGTCTGGCTCCCGGAAGAGAAGGCGCAGAGACAGCATCTGTCTCTCGAATCCATTCCACCCTGGCACCACTCTTTTCCTTGAGTTTTGGTGTTTCGCCCGGAATGGGCAAAAAGGTGCCACTAGACTGCTCCCCAGCCATAGCTGAAATTGCATCTTGCAAGGGAAAAGCTGTTTCTACTTCATATTTTGCAAAAACTCGCCCTGAATCGTTCATTAATGGTATAGTTATGATACCACATACTGAGTTATGGTCTTTTTATAAGTGATTCAGTGACAACTAAGCGAGAATTGGTACATGGCAGATACCCCCATCGTTCGCCGAAAACTGGCTGACGAAGTTCGAGACCGCCTGATGGACATGATCCGAAGCGGTCAATTCCAGCCAGGTGATCAGCTTCCTTCTGAACGAGCGCTCATGACACGGTTTGGTGTAGGCCGCCCGGCTGTCCGGGAAGCATTGCAATCTCTGGATTCTGCCAGTCTGATCGAAATTCATCATGGTGAACGAGCCAGGGTTGCAATCCCCAACACCAGCACAATCTTTGATCGAATCGGTCAAACCATGCTGCATCTTTTGCAGACGTCGCCCAAGACCCTGGAGGACCTGAAATCTGCCCGAATCCTCTTTGAAGTGGGCATGGCCAGAATTGCTGCTACGAATGCAAATGAAGAAGACATCCGACATCTGGAAGAAGCCTTAAAGCTGCAGGAAGCCGCGATTTCCAACAGCGCCGAATTTGTGACCTGCGATATGGCTTTCCATACAGCGATTGCCCGAATCACCAGAAACAGCGTATGCGAAATGTTAAGTGAAGCGATGCTGGACTGGTTATTCCACTTCCGTCGGGATTTACTCCGCATCCCAGGGTCAGAAATTATCACAATCTCTGAACATCGACAGATTCTCAATGCGATTTCTTCTCATGATCCTGAAGAAGTAGAACGGGCAATGAAAGATCACCTGACAAGATCCAACCAACGTTACAGAATTGTGGAAGATGCCACGATGAGCAGACAGGTTCGAGGCGAAGTGGCAGAGCAGTAGAATCAAATTTTTCGATCTCCCGGGAGAAAGATGCTATCCAGAAATGTTCTGTTATATGGCAGTGAAACTGCACCTTCTCCAGTTATTCCACTGAACGCTGGGCCATTGAGTTTGTCCTTCCAGGACGGAGATCTGAGATTCATCAATTACGAAGGTAGAGACGTCCTCAAACGCATCTATGTAGCAGTCAGGAATCACAACTGGGGAACCGTACCAGCAACCTTGTCGAATCTTAAAATTGATTCGGGACGTGATCGATTCCAAATCCGCTACCGGGCAGATCATCAGCAGGATTCGATTCATTTTCGGTGGGAAGCCACCATCACTGGATCGCCAGATGGACGCATCAGCTTTGAACTTGATGGAAAAGCGCTAACAACATTTAAACGAAACAGGATTGGCTTTTGTGTCCATCATCCTATTGATGGATTTGCAGGTCATACTTGTGAGGTCGAAACGACAGATGGTACATGGAAAACGGATCAGGTCCCGGCCACCATCGCGCCCCATCAGCCATTCCTAAATCTGCGTGCGATTCGACATGCCGTTAGTCCTGCATGTAAAGCGGAAGTTCGTTTTTCGGGTGAAGTATTTGAAATGGAAGATCATCGGAACTGGACAGACGGAAACTTCAAAACTTACGGAACTCCACTCAGCCTTCCCTTCCCTGTTGAGATCAAAGCTGGGACAGAAATTCGTCAAAGCATCACTCTGACCCTTGTCGGAAAGCCATCAGGCATGAAACCAGCTGGCCGCAAACCAAAGATCATCATTTCTGCAAACGGAGCAGCCCAACCTATTCCAAGGGTGGGCATCACAGCAACTTCTGAGGTATGGAAACCCACTCCACGCCAGATAGATCGCCTGCGTAAGCTCAACCTTTCCCATCTATGTATCGATGCTGCTTTTCTTCATTCACCTTTACCTGAAGTTAAAGCAATGAACATTCCGATTGAAGTATCCGTACTGCTTGGAAAAAATCCTGAGTCGCAACTCAGGGAAACCTTTGCACGCATTCAATCCCTCAACCTCAAAGTGGCGAGATGGATCATTCTCGAAGAATCTTCGCTGGTGACGACACCAGATGCAATTCATTTGGCCAGAACAATTCTTCCTGGTGCAACAATCATTGGTGGCACCCGGGCGAACTTTACTGAACTGAATCGCAATCGTCCCGCACCGAATGCATTTGATGGGGTATGCTTCACTATCAATCCGCAGGTACATGCTTTCGACAACGCATCGTTAATGGAAAATACTCTGGCACAGCGCGACGTCATTCTCAGCGCAAAGAATTTTTCCGGAACAATGCCGATCTATGTATCACCGGTTACTTTGAAGCAACAGTTCAATCCCGTTGCGACTGGTTCTGAAGCACCTGCACCTGCGGGTACTCTGCCCTCACGTGTTGATCCTCGCCAAATGTCACTGTTCGGCGCAGCCTGGACTTTAGCCAGCCTCAAGTATCTTTCTGAAGCAGGAGCAGCAGGAATCACGTACTTTGAAACGGCCGGTTGGAAAGGTGTATTAGAGACTACTTCAGGATCTCGTCTACCCAGCCGCTTCCCATCCATAGCCGATTCAGTCTTTCCGCTTTGGCATGTACTGGCAGACTTTGGTGAGTTGAAAGGAAGCCAGATCCTGCCGTCCACCTCCAGCCATCCTCAGTCTGTAGTCTCACTGGTTCTTCAAGCAGGGAATCGAAACCGGATACTGCTGGCAAATCTGACCAACGATGTTCAGAACATCGAGATTCCGGAAGAGCTGACTGGAGGAAAACCCCGAATCCGAATTTTAGATGCATCGAATGCAGAACAGGCGTGCAGAAATCCGGAAGCGTTTCGAAATCCAGCAGGAGGAACCTTACCCGGTCAGGTGGATCACAATAGTCAGCTGACCCGCCGCAAAATGATTGGAAGCGTTCTTGCAGCACTGACCCCGAAAGACGGAAAGCTGACACTCAATCTCGACTCATACGCAGTAGCATGTATCGATAGCTGAATGAATCAGTGATCCAGCCAGTGGATTGAGTGACGCTGCTTTCCATTTACAGATCCCGCTACTTACTTTCGATCAGAAGAACCCAATCCTCATCACCAGTTGAGTTTGCGCCGGGGATCTGGAAATCACGCGATTGACCAACAGTCACAGAGCCATTACTGATCGGCTGCAGTTTTCCATTGGTAGGATCAAACCACCGAGCCTCAACTTTCCTCTTGAACCGTGCAAGATCCACTGAGAAATTCTGCTTTCCGATCACATAGATCAGGACACATCGACGATCGGAAGTTGCAGCAGCTGCAATAACACCCTTCGCGAGATCAGTCGCCGGTTCCATCTGATGCCATGGCAGAGTCAGCAGAAAAGACTTCGCATGTCCAAGCTGTGCGGATCCTGGCATCTTCATTGCTACGCGCCATGGTGTTCCTCCCCAGTCTCCGCCACCGGGAGACTTCCCAAATCTTTTCTCAGGAAGATTCACTTGCCATACGCCATTCACTCCATATGTGTGTCCCGCAACACCACTATTCAACAGATGTCCCCAGAAAGCCTCACGGGCATCCTTCGTTGTCACTGGAATCCTGATCTCCAGTGCTTCATAGCGAGACTCACCAGAAATTACAGGCATGAAAGGAGGGCGATTCCATGCGGCAAGAGCCTTCGCTGCCTGACGTTCCGTAGATTGACTATGACCGGTCTGCTGCATTTCAAAATCAAGCAGGGCTGGATCCAGCAACTCATCTCTTGCATTGCTACGTGGATGAGTTGTCAGCATGCGATCAAATGAGTTGATTGTTCGGATGTATTGAATGACATCGGTCCACTCTCTCTGTAGTTGCTGAACCTCACCGAGCCTGTTACCGGAAAGATACCAGGGCATAGCCTGCTCTCCGGCAGCAGTCCAGACAACAGGAAGTGCACCCCATCGCGCAATGACATAGCGCCAGTGTTGCTTCATCTTTTCGGTACCGAGCCATGGTAAATAATAGCCCCACGTACCAAAAATGCAAGGAACAATTCCCTGCTCTACCAGATACTCGACGCGCTGATCAGCAGCATCGAAATATTCAGGCCGGATTCTTGCGAATGAAGGCTCCCAGGCTAAACCGCTATCACCAAGACCACGCTCATCAAATGCAGGCATATCCGGAAAAAGTCCAGCGACCAGTTGAACCACAGTAAATCCTTTATCCCGTCGGTCCACCGTTAATTCCTGAAACTCAGAGGGCCAGTTCAGTCGCTTTACCAGTCCCATCCACCACGTATCACCAAGCCAGAAAAAAGGCTTACCGTCAGCATGTGCAAAGTGCCGACGATCCTCACTCACCCGAATTGGACCGTGCAGATGAAGCGAATTTTTCCCTGTATATGGTGTGATGTTCACTTCTCCACGTACAGCGTGGAGTGCAGAGTTATCCCGGTCTGAACTTTCAGTCTGAAAAGTATGTCGTCCAGGAATGCGGGATGAATAACGAACCTTCCAGTTCTGGCCACCAGCCCAGAATGCAGGCACACGACGCTTTGTCCCCTGAGGATCTGTAAAGATGGCATCCAGAATCACGTCATTGAAAGGGTCCGAATATTTCTTTGAAGATTCAAAACGAAATTCAGTCACCAGACCGGCTTGAATATCCGCAAATCCCAGATTGCTGAAGATGAATCCAACACCGATTGCAAACAAAAGTTCTCTCATTTTTATGACTTACCTCCGTAAAGATTCAATCCTGCTCTTTTCAAACCAGTTTTATGTGACAAGTGAAAATGGATCTCTGCATAATCAGAAATAGAAACTCAGAGATCCCTGCATAATGCGTGGTGACCGGCTTGAGGTAAAGCGTCCGAATTGAGCGTTCACCTGATTCCCTTGCAGATCAAAGCGTGCCTGATTGTCGACACCATTGAACTGTGTGTGATTGAAGGCATTGTAGAGCTCCCATCGGAACTGGAAGAAGCGGCTTTCATTTCGTAGTGGGAATCGCTTGAAGAATGAGATATCCCAGTTGTTGATGCCTGGCCCACGGAATACATCCTTTGGTGCATTCCCAAAATCCCCACGAGCAGGTCGCTCAAATACTGAAGTATTAAAGAAGCGATCAAAGGTCTGCTCACTCTTCGGAAGATTTGCATTCCCTGTGATGATGACACGTCCACCATCACCACCTCCGGTAATATCAGCACCATCCACAGTGGAATAACCTATATCCCGTGGAGTTCCACTAGCCATCGTCACAATACCGGATAGTTGCCAGTTATCGAAAACAAATTTGGCAACACCATTACGCATGAGTGAACCAATTTTTGGCAGTTCGTACAGGTAGTTAAAGACAAAGACATGCGTCTGATCATAACTGGATTTACCATAGCTCCAGACGCGATATGGACGGTACATTGGCAGATAACCGTTATCTCCACTGGTGAGATCCATCGCCTTGGACCAGGTATATGCAACACCGAACTGCAATGTGGAACTCATGCGCCGATTCAGGGATGCCTGCAAGGCATTGTAATTTCCATAACCTGAGTTTTCTACGTAGCGGATCGTCCCATAACCAGGATAAGGACGAAGAAAATTATCTGGTAGTGGACGACTGGGCACACTGGGATCAGCATTCTCCGGATTGAAGCGCGTCCCATAAGGAAGCAGATTCAGATCACGTGACTGTTGCAGATGCTGCGAACGATTCCCAACATAGGAAACATCCAGGATCGTCTGTTTGCCAACTTCCTGCTGAATCCCAAATGAGTAATTTGTTACTGTCGCTGTTTTGGGATTTCGTTCATAAGCACTAACATTACTGGGGAATAAAGTGCTGCCAACATCCTTGAATGTATCCAGCGATCCATAGAAAATCTGAGGATTAAATTGGACGGGTGGATTGGTACGAGCTTCCCACAAATATGAACCTGCACTCGGCACTCCCTGCTTGCTTACACCGATACCACCTCGAATGGCAGTTTTCCCGTTCCCAAAGACGTCATATGCGAAGCCAAAGCGCGGCCCCGCATTCCATCCCCGATTGGCAAACCCGGCTGGCAAAGTGCTCGATCCTGCAGTAATCATTCCGTTGGCTGGATCACCGGACCCCGGTACGAAAGAGCCGATCATCACCGCAGGCAGATTTTCTCCGGTTAAAGGATTGAACCCGACACGAGATCCATTCACAAGAACTGGCTGAATAAATGCAGGTATATTCTTACGGTCATAGAAATCAAGTGCCAGTGCTGCTGCATTTCCATCCTGTACACGCCAAGGTGTAAACCACGTGAATCGAATACCAAGGTCAAGCGTCAGGCGCCGCGTAACTTTCCAGGAATCCTGTGCATAGAATTCGAACAATCCCTGACGAGCCACACCTGCTGTACGAGACGTGCTTTCACTGTAGGTCTGGAAATTTCCAAGAACCGCGTTGGAGTAGGCATAGTTTGAATCGAACGGATTGTTGACATCCCGACCGAATGCAAAGTTTCCACCAAAATTGGACCGTGGCCCTTCACTGTTCATCTGGTATTCACCATAAAGACCGAACTTGAGTGAATGAGCGCCATGTACCCAGCTGAGATTGTCGCTGTAGTTAAATCGCCAATCTTTCGCATCAATCGGGAGCCGCCCGTCGTAGCCGACGGTTGCTCCGTTCGGCACACCTCCGAAACTCAACGCCGGCATGATATCCAGAGGATTACCTGCGGGATACAACTGTCCAAGTGAACCAAGCCCCACCTTGGACCTGGTGATCCGGTCAAAATAATCGGCACTGTTCGGTGCACCGATCTCACCCAGCTTGCGAAATCCAAACTGCGCTTCATTCACAATATTGGGACGAATCACTTTGGTGTAGTTGATTTGTATCTGGTCAGTTTTGAAAAGATAATGCCCGTAGACATGATCCCAGTTTGAACTTACTGCGGCAGCTGCGTCATGGCCACGCTGATCTGCCCACCAACTGGTGTAACGAGCCGAGATGCGGTCATTCTGGGTTGGGTTGTAATCAACTTTTAGCGTGTTGAGCTTCTTCGGGTGCTGACGGATTCCCTGGAAAGTGTAGTTGTAGTTACCTCCAGAGATATTTCGATCCAGGAAATTCGGGAGCGGGAAAACATTCAGCAAGGCCATACCATTTGCGTTCAGGCGACTTGTGGGAATTTTATTACCGGCAAAAGGAGTGCCGGTAGCGGGATCAGTGATCGGAATCATTCGGCCGCTGACATCAAGAGTTCTTGAAAAATCCCCCATTCGCTCGAGTTCTGTTGGCACTGTCACGCGTCGTGTTGATCCAGGCTCCCGAATTTCCCAGTTTTCTCTGGAATAGAAGAAGAATAATTTGTCCTTGTTCGTATTGAACTTTCCCGGAATATAGATGGGCCCCCCAATTGTTCCGCCAAATGTGTTGTAACGGTAAAGTGGCCTGGCCTGACTATTCCGGTTCAGAAAGAAATCATTCGCATTGAGTGCATTATTGCGGGTATACCAATAAAGACTTCCATGAAAGTCCTGCGTCCCTGACTTCGTCACAAGATTGATACTTGCTCCTGCATTGCGCCCATACTCTGCCTGATAGTTATTGATGAGTACTTTCACTTCTGCGATGGCATCCAGACTGGTCATCCCATTGAAACCACCCACACCATCAGCATCATTCCCGGACTGACCGTCGGATGACATCGTATTCATACCGTTACGCTGACCACCAATATTGGGCGTCCCTGTACCAAAAGTTCCGCCGAGGGCATTTTCATCATTACCTGTTGCTACACCCGGTAGAACACGCAACAGTGAGATAACATCCCGGCCCCGAGTCATCAATTGGTTGAGTTGTTTTCCTGAAAGTTCGGCAGAATTCCCTGAACTTGTAGTTTCCACTATTGCACCTGATGTCTCTACAACGATTCGCTCTGATACAGCTCCCACATTCATTTGCAATGAACCAACAGCAAGTCTTTGCGTAGCAGTTAATATCAAGCCCGGACGTTCCAGAGTCTTGAATCCCGTGTGCTCAATAACCAGATCATACGTACCAGGGAGCAGTGCATTAAAGACAAAATCACCATTTTCATTCGTTTGATTCGTGCGAACTTCACCCGTCTCCTGTCTTTGAAGTCTGGCAGTCACATTCGCGATGGCACCACCACTGGAATCGACCACACTACCGGAAATAGTACCGGTAATTGTCTGAGACCAGACACTGATACAGCTACAAAATAGTAATAACTGGATTCGGATGACTCGTGAATTTGGCATGAAAAATCTCCTGATTGGCTCTGTATATAGCCAACTGTGGCACTCATCATACCAGTTGATTGAAAATAAAAGTTATAAGGATCCTATCAAAAATTTGGGACAAAACTACCACATCGTTTTTGAAAAATCTTACCCATAAACCATCATAAATGCCTATATAAAAGTTGTAGATTTTGTTCGGATGGTCTCTAACAAAGCCGAGAATAAAGAATCAGAGAAGAGGAAGGATCGTCATTAAATAAAAATGGAGTGGACTCCTTCGCCAATCGAAACTTTGCCCACACTCTATATTTTATGAAATATCTTCAGTACATTGACGAACTGGTGTTATGAGTATATCATATGTGCTGAATTTTTAATGTGTTCCTCAGAGATCTCGAAATGGAACAAGTAACCGAATACCCTGATCACTCTCTGCAGGCTTTATCTTCTGTCGGATTAGCCGAACCATTCCAGAACAGCAACCAATGGGAGTGTGATGTTCTTTTATGTCTGGAAAGAGGATCGCTTGTACTGGAATTGCCGAAACGGGAAATGAAAATACAACGTGGCAGTCTGGTTATGATTAGTTCAGAAACACATCAGCATATTCGCAGATGGCGGACACAGGGAGCGAAGATGCTAATGATTTATTTCAAACAATCAGTAGTGATGGAGGACAGTTCCACTGTCGAAAAGGCTCTATATCTTCGATCTTTTGGATACCTGCAAAAGAAAGAACCCCACGTCATTTCTGTCCATGCAGACCAACAATTAGCAATTATCGGATTGATCCGACATATTCAGAAGCTATCAGCAACCGAAGGGACAGTTGCGACTCTTGAAATGAAAGTCTACTTGAAGGCGGTACTCCTGCTACTTGGACAACAATTACCGAATGCGATTTCTACCATCAATCTTCCACCTCTGATCGAAGATAGACGAGCCTTTTTACGATTACAACCTCTTCTAAAATATCTCAATACCCACTACATGGAATCGATTTCAACAGAGTATGCAGCAAAGATTCTCAACATGAGTACGTCACATTTTATGCGTTGTTTCCGGAATATGACAGGTAGTGCATTTGTGCCTTATCTCAACAGAATCAGAATCCAGAAATCCCAGGAACTGATGCAAAAGACTGACCTGTCGTTAGCGGAAATCGCTGAATCCGTTGGATTTTGCGATCAAAGCTACTTTGCTTCAAACTTTCGCAAAATTGTTGGCTGCAGTCCCAGGGAGTTCAGATCCACTCTTTGAGAATATCTACCACAAACCGGAAAATAGTTTGAAATCAAATTTAAAGCAACAAGAGCATAACAATTCAATCATAGACCAGGAAGAATAAGTAGTTCTCTGGCTTAATAAAAAGCATTCTCTTTTCTGTATTATCAAACGCTGTGACCGCAAACATGGGCCGCTGTAATCCACTTTATGCCCAGACTACTCCAGGGATATCTCTTGCTGCAGGGTATATAGAATCAACATTTTTTACAATTGTCATCCTACAAAAGCGCATTCTGATATGGCGAAACCCCAGCTCACACGATCAGCAATTTATTTCAAAAAATGAATGAATGCGTTTCGTGTGATTTTTGAGACATGTGGATCGGGGAATAAAGCAGAGACCCATGTAATGGAACCAACAGAAAATACTTCACCTTTTCCGACTCTTCCATACACAAGATCTGCCCCACCCTGATCCGGGTTTGTACCTTTCGCCACCAGTTCAAGTCCCCCAGGAGAATCGGCACAGATCTTATCTGTCTCATGCCCGGAAGCTCCACCCGGCACTCTTTCATGGAGAGTTTTTTCTCCGAAAAGATCACCATTCTTCAGCCCTGTTCCTTCAAACAGCCAGTGAGAGTCATCCAGCACCTGATAGGGTGCGGAAGTCATCACCCCAGAATAGGTAAAGATTACACCCAATAGACTGGCTTCTGATTTATAGGTTCGGTGCATTCTGGATTCATGACCACCAGGAACATCCGAATCATCGAAAGTGTGGCACTTTAGAGAACCATCTGATTCGAAGGTGACTTCACAATTGACGCCATTCCCGCCCAGGTACATCAATTTTCCACCATCTTCCGAAACCCATTTCTTGACCCGTCGAAACATTTCACGAGTCCAGTATTCCGGGTGTACAGATGCAACAAGAACCTGATATTGACTCAGATCCAGAGATCCGTCATGCAGATGTACTTCTGCATAGTAATCATAGGAAAAGCCTTCCCGTTCCAACCACCCCAGCAGACGCCATTCACCAGGAGCCAGCCCACTCTGCATTCTTCCCTGAACGCCATCTTCTATCGAGCTGTTGTTCCATGGAGGGTTATCGAAAATGTGATTTCCTGGTTCCGGGCGTTCAAATGAAAGATTTTTGTAGTCTTCATCTGGAAATCGCCAGACCGGTTTTGGTTGTGTGTAACGATCAAGATCCAGACGAGCATTCACTGTTGGCCGATCCGGGAGTCCATTGGGATTGATGTAATTCGATCGGCCACCAAAGTTGTTATAGACATTCCATGTATTTGTGGAAGCAAGTACTGCAATTTTTGCGGCAGGCTTTTTCGGTGCCACAACCCAGGGGAAGGAAAATGTTTTTCCTCCCGGTGTGCGAGCCCACAAATAGTAGAGTCCGGATTGATCTGGTGCAGTGATGAATTGCTGGATATGAGGAGCAGGATAACCATGCTGATTCCAATGCATTCCTGTCTGAGTGAAGTCTCCATCCGGGGCAATCTGCACAGTTGCCCGGGGACCATGTTCATCAAACCAGCTATGAACACCTAAAGATTCTTTCTTCAATCCATAACGCCAGAGGCTCAGTTGATATTGCTCCGGACTATGAACCCGGATTTCCGATTTTTCCCCAGACCTAACCCACTTCGGCCACATATATCCATAGACTTCATCTCTCAGCAAGCGAAACTGATAAGGTCGACTGGAATCAAGATGGCATCTGACCCACTTTGCTCCATAACCACTCTTTGAAAGAGTGACCTGATATTCTCCTGGAGGGATATCAGAATAGATGGCACCAGTGGCAGAAGATTTTGTGAGGACAGGTACTTCTGATCCGTTCCCTACGATTTCAACTGAAACGTCCGGAGTTGCCAGATAATCTTCATCTGAAATATATCCGATGATTTTCATTGCACTGGTTCCTTGAAGTTTGTCCCAAGACCTACTCCCTGTGGCACAACTGCATAACCTTCTTCATATTGAATTGGTTGATCTGTAAATTTGCTGTCGTAATAAATGGGGCCAATGATGTCATGGTCTACTGTTGTATCCAGAGCTGGAGCGGCAATAGCCACATGCAGCATAGCTGCAGAACCCAGATCCATCTCCAGATTGCTGCCGATCGTACAACGCAAACCCGCAGTTGAAAGCATCTGCGCAATTTCCATTGACCGCAACATCCCACCATTCTTTCCGGGATAGATGCTGATGATGTCTGCAGCATCCTGGCGGACCGCCTCCAATGCCTGCTGGCAGGTAAACACAGATTCATCCAGCATCAGTGGGATATGAGTTCTTTGCCGGATCCTAGCACAGCCTCGAAAATCTCCTCTCGGTAGAGGTTGTTCCAGTACATTGACTTCCAGTTTTTCGAGATAAGGCAATGCTCGAATTGCGTCATTCTCCAGCCAGCCTCCATTTGCATCAACACCAACCCGAAAATTTTTTCCCACAACATCCCGGACTGCTGCTACCCGTTCAATATCAGCCTGTACGTCAAAACCAACTTTGACCTTGCAAGACTTTAAACCTAGTTGTATGGCCCTTTCTGCAATTTTCGAAACTTTTTCAGGCAAAAAAGCGCCAATGGAAAAGCGCAGACGAATTTTGGGATCTCTTCGAGGACCACCCAGCAATGTATAAGCAGGAATATTCAGAGCTTTTCCGACCAGATCAATCAATGCCATCTCTACCGCACATTTCGTAAATGGATTTCCAATCAGATAACGATCCATCTTGTCGACGAGAGCTGTGAGATGTAGCGCATTTTCACCGACCAGGAGGGGAGAAAGATAGTTCCGAATCATATGAATCGCCCCATCCTGGGTTTCTCCGCTCCAGGGAGCAACAACCGTTGCCTCTCCGTAGCCCGCAATGCCATCTTCAGACTTCACTTCAACAACTACGTAATTCGATTGAGGATGAGACCCGGCAGCGCTCACAATGGCCATGTCTGTCCGAACAACCTGGGAAATGGGAAATGCTTTGATCGAAGCGATTTTCATCTACCTGATTTTAGGCTTGCAGAATTGAAATATATCAATGACATCCAGTTCATGGTTCGGCCAATTGAACAAATTCAGCAGATTTTACATGAAGTGAATGTAAGTGACGGAACCATCAACGTATTCTGTAACCTGTTGGGCATATGTTGCCACTAATTACGTAAGGAGGCCCCATGAACAGGGAAGCCCACATTGTTTCGTCATCATCCAAACGTGTCGCACGAACTGCTGCATCAGCTGAAGATCTCAAGTTTTTTGAGCATATTGAGAAGAATCTCTATACAGCAGTAGTATCAGACTCGCTGGATGAGATTGGATATCGGGATCAAGCCATGCGAAAAGAATTTCGCCCGCTTCATCCGGATTTTAAATGTGCTGGTTGGGCGAGAACCATTCAGTGTGAAGATGTCTTCGAAATTCCGGATGATCCATATGGTCTGGAAATTGAAGCAATTGACAGTTTGCTGGAAGGCGAAGTGGTGGTTGTCTCTACTGGAGATTCTGAGAGAAATGCTCCGTGGGGAGAATTACTTTCGACTGCCTCCAAAGCAAGAAAAGCACGAGGAGCCATTATTGGTGGACTGGTTCGGGATGTACAGAAAATTCAGGAGTTGAATTTCCCTGTATTTGCGACGGGAATAAAACCAGTTGATTCCAAAGGGCGAGGTATTGTGATTGACTACAATACTCCTATTGAATGCGGTGGCGTTAGAATTTCCCCTGGAGATCTGGTTTTTGCTGACTTTGACGGTGTGGTTGTTATCCCCGCTGCAGTTGTACCAGAAGTGATTGAATCCGCTACCGATAAGGTTACTCGTGAAACAGGTAGTCGCCGTGAATTGATGGAGGGTGGCTACCTGGCGGACGTTTATCGCAAATACGGAGTACTGTAAACAAAACTGAAGGAGGGACTTCCCTCCTTCAACCCTCAACTTTTTTCATCTCAAACAACTTCCCATTCTGGATTTCTGTAATCAATTCAATCAGGCGATCAGCAATTGCATCCAGAAACATCTCACCCTTCTCTGCATTGGCTGTCAGGGGATTTCCGTTCACACCACTTTCAGTAAATTCAGAAAAGGAACTGGGCACACCGACATCACTTCCCATCAACATATCCTGCCCTTGAAACTGTGAGCATGGCCATGCACCATCCGGTCGCGCCAGCTCCATTCGAACAGTTTGAGGGTAAGCAGCAAGCATCATGGATGTTTCCATTTCGCAGGCATGACCAAGACCACCAAGTTCTGATTCACGAATCTGCTGAATTTGCCCGCGAGCAACATTCCAGTACGTAGCCGTCACAAAACGGACTGATGGATTCTGCATTTTCAATTCATTCGCAACTATATCCAGAATTGACCGGTTCCCTCCATGTGAATTCAGCAGAAGAATATTGGTGAACCCAGCCTGAACAATTGAGGAAACAATTTCGATGCCTACCTTGATATAGGTCTCTGCACTTAAAGTGATTGAGCCACCAAACTTCATATGATGCGGAGAATAACCAATCCATTGAACCGGAAGAATCAGAACAGAGTCTTTCTGCTTCTGATCAATACGATGGACAAGTTCACCTGCAACTGCAGCATCAGTCTTCATTGGAAGGTGAAGACCATGCTGTTCCATTGCACCAAACGGAACAACCACCACTGTTCTTTTATCTAGAGCCTGAATTTCTTTCCAGGTAGCATCAGCCAGAAGCATTTCTTTTTCTCTTCATCCATTGATTTCAGACAAAACTTTTTTTCCTGCAAAATAACGATGAATAACATATGCAAGCCATAGAGAGGAAGCCATGGATGAAAGCGTTGCCCACATCATGAGCGATGAAAATGCCATCATTTCTTTAAACATTCCTGTTGCTAAGATAGCTGCTCCAGCCCCCAGTCCTCCCAACATATTGATTAAACCTACTGCCAGTCCATAGTTATTTTTTTCAACCAGATCATACACACTGGAAAACATATTTGCGATAAACAATCCCGTAAAAAGACCAAAAACGCAGGCGCTCAGTTTGAGAAGAGCCAGTGATTCAACTTCAAAAATGAAGAAAGCAAACGGCGCAGCAACAAATAGTCCTAGAGTGAGAACCCGGAATCGACCAATCGGATTTGATTTTGCAAAATAGTCTCCCAAGAGACCACCCGTCAAAACGCCCACAGCTGAGCTGGATTGCAGGTACAGAGTGGCCACCAGACCGCTTTGTGCAAGTGAGAGATTGAAAGTATCGAAGATGTATGTGGGCAACCATGCATACAACATCCAGAGCATGGCGCAGAAACAGAAAAATGTAGTAGAAATCGCCCAAAAGTTTAATGACCTGAGCAGTTTTAGAGGCGAGGATCGGATCGATTCTTCTGTAGTTTCTATTGGACGATCCCGGAGAAACTTTCCAAGCACCACAGCGTAACCTAAACCAATCACGGCCAGAATGATCAGACCAGTCCTCCAGCCAATATTTTCAGCTGCCCATCCACCATACCAACCTCCAAATGTGATCCCGATAAACTGTGCAAGTCCATGCACAGACAGAGCACGGGATCTTGTTCGATTTGTATGAAACCGGGCAATCAGTGCCATTGCAGCTGGCGAGTATAGTGATTCACTCAATCCCATCAGTACACGGGAAATAATGAACTCAGTAAAATTTCGGCTAATGCCTGTTCCAATCGTTGCCAGACTCCAAAGAATTAAGGCAATGATGATTAGCCGGTGACGTGGAATGACATCTGCCAATCTTCCCGCAAATGGCATTCCCAGAGAGTATGTCCAGGTAAATACACTGCCAGCCAACCCCAGTTGAGTTGGAGAGAATGACATATCCGCCCGAAGGACAGGAAAGATTGCGAAGACAACCTGTCTGTCAATGTAATTCAGGATAAATGCAACTGATAGCAGAAATACAACAGTCCACGGACCATTTTCTCGAGAGGTCACGCATTAATTCCAAGGATAGAGAGTGAATCCCGATAAAACATTTTTTCCATTTCATCCATATTGAGACGGGGTAGAGCGGATCCTTCCAGCATGGAATTCAGACTTCTCATTCCCGTGAGACTCGCATCAATGGTCGTAAATGGATAATCACTGCCCAGCAGCAGCTTATTCCAAACACCATACTCCTGCACAAGCATCAAAGACTGGTAAAGCTGAAATGGGCGATAGTGAAGTGCAGAACAATCAGCATATACATTCGCATGCTTACGAATAGTCGCGACACATTCTCCTTCATATGGATGACCCAGATGAGCCAGAATCATTTTCACTTCAGGAAAACGAATCGCAACATCATCAAGAAGACGAGGCAATGTGCAATCAAGGGGAGCTTTGCTGATGAATGTTGTTCCGGTATGGAGCAATACCGGAAGATGATGCTTGGTCGCATATTCCCAGAGAGGATCCAGATCCCGAGAGTTGGGATAAAAACCAGCATACATAGGCATCAATTTGATCCCTTTTAACTTCAGGCTCTGATGCCCTTCTCTCAGCTCATCTTGCCAGCCAGGTTGGGTGGGATCCAGAGAAAGAAACCCGATCAGCCGACCGGGTTGTGTTGCCACATAATCAGCAATTTCTGAATCAGGGACCCAAAGTCCTGCGAGCTTGGCTTTTCCGCCAAAAACAACAGTATGTGAAGCCGCAGTTGCACCAGCTGCGTATTCTTCCCATCGCACGGTTAAATCGATCTCATAATTTCGCCCACGAATGGATTCACGAACGAATTCAGGAGTAAAGTGCTGCGGATATCGAAAGTAATGGCTATGAACATCTACTAGCATTTTTGAATCACCTCAGGTACTTTGGTCATAGTAGCGCCGCACTCACGTTCAAATTGTTCCCTGTCGACTTTAAAGCGGCAATACTGTTCCATTAGTCGAACACCTCGGCCCGGCTGCCCCATCTGAAGCGTGATCAATACCTTGACACCTAACGTTTCAGAAAATATTCTGATGCAATCTTGCGAGGATTATGGAACATTTAGAGAAAAGTAGCGCACCCGCTTTAGAGCGAGGCTTGGCAATATTGGAAGCACTTGCTCGTTCCCGAGGGGGGTTATCGCTTTCGCAGATCACTCGTTATCTCAGCCTTCCCAAAAGCTCCGTATTCTGTCTTTTGAAGACACTTGAACAGTGTGGATATATTTTCAGAAATCCTGAATCTGGAAAATACACAGTCAGTCTGAGAATTTCCAGTCTGGCCAATCTGGCTTTAGGCGGAACCAATCTTAGGGATCAGGCACGACCTTTCCTCCGTCGTTTGTGTGAAGAAACCAAATTAACCGTTCATATGGCAATTCTGGAAAATGGTTCCTGTGTCTTGATTGAGAAGATCACCCCCACAGGAAATCCTTCTATTGCTTCATGGATTGGAAAAAGGCTAAGCCTTCACTGCACAGCCGTTGGAAAGGCAGTGGCTGCTTATCTTCCCGAAGACCAATTGGCAAGCATTCTTCAAGAACATGGGTTCTTACGCCATAACGAAAATACGATCTGTTCTCTAAAAAAGCTGAAACAGGATCTTGAACTGGTTCGCAAGCGTCAATACTCACTTGATGATCAGGAAGAGGAAATCAGTGTTCGCTGTATTGGAGCTCCGTTATTTGAAAATCAGACAGCAATCGGTGCACTGAGCCTGGTTGGTTCAGTAAATGAAATTCATTCAGGAACCCTGGAGACTCTTTCCCGCAATCTGATTCGCACAGCATCCAAAATCTCAGAAAGTATTCACTTGCCCAATCCGCAAGCTACAACGATTCCTGCTCCTCTACGCTTTCATCAGGATTCAAATGCTGCCTGATTACTGAACAGGAATCCAACGCTGAAACCAGTCAAAGTTCCGATCTAACAAATTACGTTGATGAACCGGCTCGCCGATTCCGTGCGGCTCTCTGGGATAGGTCACAAAAGAAACAGGAACATCAAGTTCCTTCAGCGCCACATACATCTCGCTCATCGTATCCAGATCTTTTTCACCTCTCAGGAGCAAAGATGGAGTCTTGACATTTTTCAGGAAAAATCTTGGAGAATGCCTATCATATGCTTCAAAATTCTTCCAGGGAGTGCCGCCAAAATACTCCCTTACGACTTCAGGAGGAGCATCTGCAATTCCCACGCTCATCCCATAGTATGTAGTCCAGTCCATCGCACAAGCGCCAATGGAGGCAGCTTTGAATCGATTGGTGTTTCCTACAATCCACGCCGATAAGAACCCGCCGTAACTCCACCCCATCACACCCAGACGGTTTGGATCGGCAATCCCCTGCTCCACCAGAGAATCAATTCCTGTCATGACGTCTGCCATATCTCCAAAACCCTGTTGCTGAATGGTAGGCAACCGATGCCCGACACCATAGTTGATACTGCCTCTAAAGTTGGGCTCGAAGATCGCATAACCAGATTCCAGAAATAGCTGAACTGGATAGAGGCGAGATACAGGAAAATTTTCGAGCGAAGCTCCGGTCGGACCACCGTGAATGATTGTCAGTAATGGAACCGGATTTCTGCTCGAATGAAATGGCATTCTGAGTACCCCCTCTATCACCATCCCGTCCTTTGATTTCCATTTGATAGTTTGTGCCTGAACAGAAGGCAGTTCCTTCACAGAAGGATTGAGATCAGTCAGAGGGTGATCAGAAGAATTTAGAGTTTGAAAGATATGGAGATCTGGAGGTTTATCTGCGAAAGCGCGTAGCCATGCGACCCTGGAACCATCCCGATTCAAACTGAAGGATGCTGTTCCAGAGATTTGTTGAAGCAAGGTCTGATGTTTTCCTGATTCAATCTCAATGGAATACAGATGCTCCCGGGTTCCTTTGCCCGCTCCAAAGACAATCCGTTTTGAGTCAGGAGACCACCAGAATCTGGATGCTCCACCAAATACGTCACCATCCAGTGAACGGGAAATATAGCGAACGCTCCCACCACCTGAATGCACGATACCAATTTGTCGTTCTCCAAAATAAACCAGAGAACCACACTGTGAATAAAAAGCAATGTGTTTCCCATCAGGGGAATATGCCGGAAAAAGATCTTGCCCAGGTTGTTCAACCAGAACTGTTTCAACATTTTTCCTTAAGTCGTACTCATATAAATCACTGTGAAAAATATCTGTTCCGCTAGCAGTTTTTTGTGCCGAGTAAACAATCTTTGATCCATCCGGAGACCAGTCCATTGACAGAATATGTCTCTGAATCGCTAAAAGACGCACACGCAAATCATGGACCTCAATCAGCCAGATCTGATTGACAGGTTTTTCCTCACCAGCAACAATCGCATCATCACCAGCAGTTTGTTTCCCTTTTTGTGTCTCTGTCTGATCAGCCTGTGCAATGTATGCAATGGTCTTTCCGTCCGGTGACCACATAAAGGATCCAATAGAGGTCGGGGATGAAGTCAGAACGGAGCTTTTACCTGATCTCAAGAAATATATCTGATTGGTACCGGTTCTTCTTGAGAGAAATGCAAGAGTATTGCCATCAGGAGACCAGCGAGGAGTTGAGTCGGTATAGTGCGCATCCTGAATTTTCTGCACCTTTTTCTGGTCAACAGACTGAAATTGAATAGTTGATTCGTATCGATTTTTTGAAAGGTTTACCTGGCGAACCACGTAAGCAACTTTGGAACCATCCTGCGTGATTTGAGGATCATGAATAGTCTTCAGGTCCATCAAATGATCAATCGTCCAGACTGGATTCGCAGCCAGAAAAAATAGAAAGAATGGGATTGTCATGGAAAAAGGGGTGATCTTTAGAATCACCCCGAATGCCTCACATCTAGAACAAAAACTTCAGCCCAAGCTGCATATAACGTGCAGACCCAGCACCAGTGATTCGTCCAAAATTGCCACTGGTTAAAGTTGTATCCGGATTGCCATAATTCACCCGATTGATGAGATTGAAGGCTTCCCATCGAAACTGGAAGTACTTTGATTCTGTGATATGGAAATTTTTGGACAAATTGCTATCCAATGAAAAAGCCCCAGGTCCTTCGATGAGTCCGATACCAGAGTTTCCAAAAGTGTACTGGGGAGGTGCCGCAAATGCACTTCGATTAAACCAGGCACTCGGGCTTGGGTTATCGATTGCAGGATTGCCCACTACATTCGCACGTGGGGTGAACCCATTCCCCAGGCTGGGGGTTCCAGCAGAAATACTCAGGGGAGCTCCTGATTGTGCTCGTTGCCAGACTGAAAGCTGCCATCCACCTAACAGAAAATTGGCAACTGGATGAAGATCTGTGGCAATTTTCTTTCCACGGCCAAAAGGCACTTCCCAAACTACCGCCGTAGACTGAACATGCCGGAAATCAAATGGAGTTCGTCCTCTGTTGTACCAGTCTGGAGAATAAGGCAATAATGCATCCGCCTCACCGCTTGGTTGATTCTGCATCATACTTCTGGAGAAGGCGTATGCAAACAGAAACGACCATCCGCTGGAGAATCGACGTTCGGCTTTTGTCTGAAGGGAGTGATACCAACTCTTTCCGATATTGTCATAAACCTGTATTCCGGCAAAGCGTGGAAATGGTCGGGCAGCCTGGAGATTTGGATGACTTCCTATAGTCGCTTCATTCAGAAGAACACCACCCACTTCGTTATTTACTTTTGTACCTGCATAGGTAACAGTCAAAGCAGTCCGGAAAGGTAATCCAGCCTGGATGGATACATTCCATTCGTGCGTTCTCGCAGGTTTAATGTTGTATAGAGGTGCATAGACGTTAAATGCACTAAACGCAGATGGATCAGCAGGCCATACGGTCTCCCAACGCTGAAGAGTATTGGGACTAATGGTCAAACCTTCAAGACTCCAGTGAGGAACATTGAGAGTTGAAGCTCCCCGATTTCCAGTAAAGGAGTTATAAAAGACTCCGTATCCACTACGGATCACAAAATCTCTTTTTCCGAAAGGTCGATAAACAATTCCCAGACGTGGCGCCCAGTTCCCATTTGCTTCGTAGAGACCATCGGGCATTCCTGCATCTCTTGAGGTGATCCAGAGATCCTTCGTTGCTTCTGCGAGATGAGGAGTTACCGGGAAAGCTGTCAGGTTCGGTTGACCGCTGGAATTCACGGCTGTCACTACTTTATTGACTCTCGGATCCCAGGTGCTGGAGATTTCCTGATAACTGTGATGAGCCAACCATCTTTCATAGCGGATACCTAGTTCTAGTGTCAGGTTTTCGCGTATACGCCAGACATCCTGGACATAACCAGCAGCATAAGGAGCCCGGTCATTTCCAAATGTTTGAAGAGGATCATTTCGGTTTGTAGAAGATACATAACCCAGTAGATAATCAGCAAAGCCGTCGCCCGTATAAAGATTTCCGAAAGTGAAAGCTCCACGTGGGGCAGCCGAACCATGCGCACCAAACGTTCGCCAGTCTCCATACTCAAATCCCGCTGAAAAGGTATGGTTGCTTTTGATATGGCTGATTGAACTCTTAAAGTTATAGGAATCGCCATAGAGTGATCCAGGAACACCCCATCCTCCTGGGAAGCTCACACCGGTATATCCACTGGCAAAACTGATATTTGGTGGCCCAACCCATCGTTCACGACCTGCATCAGGAATGCCCTGAATTCCAGCCAGGCGAACATCATTCTGTTTGCCAAGAGAAGGATTTCCATATGTGCTGTCATGGCGAAGAAGTCCACCTGAAGCTGTCAATAGTGTATTGGGAGTGATGGTCCAGGTATAGTTTAAGCTTCCACTGTGTTGTTCAACATTTGAATACCCGATGATGGAAGGATCAGGAACATACCCTAACTGATCTTGTGGCTGGCGAACGGTATAGTAGCGAGCATAAATACGCTGAGACTGAGTGATCATATGATCAATGCGTAGCGTTCCTTCATGCGTGTCGTTCTTAGCTGAAGCATTGTTCCGATAAAAGCCGTCCGGGGAATTCGCTTCCAGAATATAAGGCAGGAAATATTTTGAGGCAGAGGAAATACGCTCGTCTGGAATCACATTTCCAGGGAAAGGCGAATTCGTTGTTGGATCTATAATTGTCTTGCTTAATGCACTGAAATCCCCCCGCTTCATCGCAGGCGTAACACCAAGACTGTTGTATATCCGGGCATTGCGGATGATTGTTCCCTCATAGTTGCCAAAGAAGAATGTTTTGTTTTTGATGATGGGACCACCCAGCGCAGCTCCAAACTGATTTCGACGAACTGTCGGCCGACTTGCTGCAAAGGTATTTCTTGCATTAAACGCATCATTCTGGGTGAAAGACCAAAGCGCACCATGGAAATTATTTGAACCTGATTTCGTGACAACCATGATTTGCAGCGGATTTCTTCCACTCTCTGCACTAAAGTTCAGTGTCTGAATCTTGACTTCGGCTACAGCATCCACATTCGGTATTCCTGTTCCGCCTTCGTCCATCGGAGCATTAGTATTCACGCCATCCAGCTGAAAACCTGCCTTATTATTCCGGAGGCCCTGTCCCTGTACATAAGTTGCACGTTCACCTCCATCTTGTGATGATTCCCAACGCATGCCGGGAGCCATTCCAACCAGATAAAGAGGATTACGAGTGGGAAGGGGAAGTTCCCGAACCTGCTGCATCTGAACTGATGTTTCCACTGAACCTTTTTCTGTCTGTAGAATTTCCTGAGAATCTTCAACTGAAATAATTTCTGTAATTTCACCGACAGTAAGCACAGGGGCAATGCGGCTTCGATCTCCAACAATCAGTTCCACTCGGCCCACTTCCCAGCGCTTAAATCCTGGCGAGGAAACCGAAACGGAATAATAACCAGCAGGAAGCGCAACAATTGCAAAGTTCCCTGATTGATCTGTTGAAACGGTTTGTACTAATCCTGTGGAAAGGTGTTTTGCTGAAACTTCTGCACCTGGAATGGAACTTCCTGATGTATCAGTTACAGTTCCAATAAATGAACCTACAGTAACATTCTGAGCGTTCATGACTCCACAAAGCATCAGCAATAAAGTCAGAGCAAGGACGGCCTGATAATAGATATAGCCACCGCTTATACATTTAGAAAAGGGTATTCGCCTCATAAGTCTCCTTAGTGCAACAGAGCCGAAACGCGGGCCATAAGTGATCTGTTGTTTTGACTAGTTTGACTTAAGAGTTTCTGAAAACAATCAATAAGCAGCTTCAAAAATACAAATCTGTTCAATTGACTGCACGGGTCTGATTAAAGCCATTATTGACGACAGATCATCAATTTCACGAAAGAAAATTAACCATTGGCCGTACTCAAAAGTGGCTAAAGAATTTCCTGAATTGGCTTCCCTGTCTCATCATCCAGTGAGTTTGCAATTTTGATCGGACGTCCTATTGGGGTGTCATACTCTTTATGCCAGTCAATCCCAAAAGCTTTGTAGATAGTGGCATAAATGTCACCAATGCTCGTGGCCGGGCTTGTAATGTACCCACCGGTTTCATCACTTGAACCCACCACTTTTCCACCATGGATCCCTCCCCCACCGATCGCCATCGACCAACAGGTTGGCCAATGATCTCGTCCCCGATCAGGATTTACAAAAGGAGTTCTGCCAAACTCTCCCATCGCAACAACGATGGTGGAATCAAGCAAGCCTCGCTCACTCAGGTCATCCAGCAAAACTGAGATTGTCCGGTCAAAGGTAGGACACAACCGATTTTTGTGGCCTGCATCATTTTCACCATGAGTATCCCAGGCCATTGTGTGATAACCAGCAGCAGTGACAAATCTTGCCCCAGCTTCAACAAGCCTTCGTGCATACAGTGCACTTTGACCAACAGTGTCCTTCCCATATCTTTCCTTTAATTTCTCCGGCTCTTTTGAAAGGTCAAAGGCGTCTCGAACCTTTGGGTTCAGAAGCATCTCCATTGCCTTGCCAGAGAAGCTGTCCATCGCTGCATGTTCGGCATATTGCGATGCTGCCCGATACCGTTTATCCACAATGTCCAGAAATGAACTGCGACCGCTCGCAGCCTGTTCAGAAAGAGACTTTGGGAGGCTCATATCGGTTACCTGGAAATCAGGCTGATTCGGATCAGGCATAGTCATTGGATCATAATCCGCCCCCAGGAACCCTGACCCAAAATACTGTTCGTACTGGCGATTATTCTGCCATTGAGGAACAAGAATGTACGGAGGAATTCCATTTTGACCTCCCTTCTCCTTGGAAATAATCGATCCAATGCTGGGAAAGCTCATCACCGGGTTTGCTTCATGACCAGTAATTGCATAGTGTGTTCCCTGGGGATGATCACTGCCCTTCGAGTGCATGGAGCGGATCAGGGACATTTTGTCCATTCTCTTTGACAAATGGGGCAACAATTCAGAGAGCTGGATACCGGCTACATTTGTTGAAATTGGCTTAAATGCAGAGGAAGGTTTTGGATCAAATGTATCGATCTGGCTGGGACCACCCTCCAACCAGAACAGGATGCAGGATTTTGCTTTTGTGCTTGAACTATTAGTAGTTTCTGCTGCTTTCAGATACTGATTCAGATGGATCCCTAAGAATCCAAGAGATCCGACTGTCAGGAAATCACGACGTAACTGTCGCTTCTTTGTAAAACCATTTTGAAAAATCTGCATCTGTTATCTCCTGTCAGCTAATGATTCTCAGCAAACTCTCTGGAACACAAAACTGCCCATACAAAATCCCGGAATACCTCAGATCGATCTAAACGCTGTCCAATCAATTCCAATAGTGCGCTCATCTCCTTCTGCTCCGGTCTCCGGGAGAAAGCAGCCAAATAGAACTCTTCAATAATCTCGGTATCCTTTTTTCCAGACTGAAGTAATTTTGAGAGTCTTGATTTTTCGGATGAAACCTTTTCGTTATAGACGGGTCCCGCAAGCATATTCAATGCCTGCGACAGGTTTGCCTTTCCTGATCTCTCCGGAATAGTTAACCGACTCGGACGGCCATAAAGATCCAAAAAGCGGGAATAATATGTTTCCGGCTGCCGAATATTGATTGCTCTCAACCCTATGGGTGAATACTTCGGTGCAGACTTCCCGTCAGGAATCCCAATAGTGAAGATTTCGGGAACGCCCGTCACTTCATTAATGGCATCTAACAGCACTTCTGCATCCAGAGCGCGAGGAAACGCATGAGAATAATTCGTCCTGTCATTGGCATTCTCGGGTTTGGTGGCACCGGATAACTGATAGGTACGAGAAGTCACAATCAAACGAATCAGTTTCCGAAGATCATGATGATCACGACGGAACCTTTCAGCCAGTTCTGCGAGCAACTCAGGATGCGTGGGAGGATTGGTCGATCGGAAATCATCTACCGGATCAACAATTCCTCGTCCGAAAAAATGAGACCACATGCGATTCACGATTGCTTCAGCGAAGTACGGGTGATTCACCATCCACTCAGCCAGAGCAATCCTTGGATTTTTCTCGTTAACCGGTTCAACGACTTTTCCATCCAGTAATGTAGGCTTCAGTTCAACTTTGGTACGGGGATGAAGTACCTTCAGGTCTGCATTCACATCACCGCTTCCCATCTTTTGAGTAGGCGGATGATCAAACACGATGTAGTCATCAGCCACTCCGTTGTCACCCATCTTGAACATTCGCCCGAAAAAGGCAGCCATACCCCAAAATTGATCCTGGCTCCAGGTTTCATAAGGGTGGTTGTGACACTGCGCACAATCCAGGCGGCGACCAAAAAACACACGTACTTCTTCAGAAACAATCTCCTGCACTGGAGCTATGACGTTATATGGAAGAAAATGTCGACTGGTCGCCGTATAGCCCTGTGCACTCAATCTTTCCCGGGCTACCTGATCATACGGTTTGTTCGTTTCGATATTGTCTCGAATCCACTCTGCGTACATCTGACTCCACTTGGGAAGAGCGTTTGCGTTCACAGAAACACGAAAGACATCATCAAACCGATACGTCCAGTAATCCACAAACTCAGGAGACCCAATCAAGAGATCAATCAGTTTTTCTCTCTTCTTTAGATCTTTGCTCTGAATAAATTCCAGTACACGATGGGGAGGAGGTAACGTTCCTGTCAGGTCCAAACAGATTCTTCGAAGAAACTCACTATCCGAAGAGAGTTCAGAAGGAACAATTCGAAAACGTCTGAGCTTTTCAAATACATGATCATCAATAAAATTTGCACTCTGAACTTTGGGGTAATTACGAACCGGACTTCCAATCACCCCGACGGTGGTACTAATTGCCTGACCTGCAGCACGAATCAGAATGGCTGTTTCACCCAGCTGCTGGGCATGAATTAGACCTGAACCATCGACTGTTGCAACATCCTTATTGTTTGAAGCGAACAATGCCTGGTTGGTAAAGTCTTCTTTACGTGAATCTGAAAAGTGAGCGGTGACAATGACCCGCTGCTGACCACCCGCCTCCAATGCAATAGTTGAAGGAAAAACTTCCAGGCTAACTACCTTGTTTTCTTTTTTTACTGCTGCTCCATATGGTGCCCCACTTTTTACCCATTCCAGAATCATCTGGTAATCAGGAGAATCTGTTTTGAACCGCCGTCCTCCTCCATGAGGAATTGATCCGGTGGCTTTCTGAAGAATCAGGCTTTTTTCCGGCTGCTTCAAATCAATACGGGGGATTCGATCTCCTTTTACCTCCGAAGTCAGAACCTGATACGCTCCACCTTTGACAATCCATTCATAATCATCTTCGGGATAAAGAGAGCCAGCAGAAAGCTTGAGCCCCCCTCTCCCTTTGACACCACCATGACATCCGGACCCGTTACATCCGTTCTTTGTGAGGATGGTTCCGATGTTCTTCGCAAACTGAAATTCTGGTTGTTGCTCTATGCCCTGAACATTCACTTCCGCCTGAACAACTGTTTTCCCCATCTTTGCTTTTAAAATGGTTTTCCCATTTTGCAGAGCATGGATTCTCCCCGTCTTATCCATACGGATTATGGATGAATCGTCAGAAGAAAATTCCACAAGATGAGTTATGTCTTTTTCGAGACCTCCTTCAAACAAGCCACTCACCACAAACTGCTGCGATGAATCCGGTCCCAGCAGAAGAATTGACTTCGGATAGATTTGAACAGATTGAGGAAAAGTCTGCCCCCAGCCGAACATGCCAACAAGAAGAGTAAAAAACAAACGGTGCATTATGGATTCACCACCATCAGAAGAATCTCCTTTGAAGCAATCACCGAGCCTAATTGACCATTGCGAATCGGCCGGGCAACCAATCGAATAATTTTCGGGGAATGAAATCCAGGTGTGTTTTCAGCCGCGACAAGAATTAATGAAGTGGCCTGCACGCGCGGCTGGTATCGCTCTATTTTGCCGGCATTCGGCAATACTGGCCGCTCATTGGGATCCTCCACACCGGTGAAAGATGTCACACCTGTTGGCAGGTCCTCAATCTGAAGCACTACCGCACCATTGAATCCTTCTTCTCTTTCCAGACGCACAGACAGAGGCCGGGTTTCCCCGCTCGGAAGATTCACACGATCCTGTTGTACTTTGAGTTTGCCGACATGAGGAATCTGCGGACGAACCAGCACACGATACTTGAAATCTTCTCCGGCATGATCCGTATTCAGTTCACGAATATCAAGCGTATAGAGCCCAGGAGCAACCAGTGAAAATGTCGCTTTTGCTTTTAGCGATTTCATCATCCCCAGATTGTTATTGTTCAGTCGTGTATAAACATTCCCGACAATCTCAGTTCCACCGGGTTCCAACAGACGCACAATCGGGTTAAAGACTGGTGTTGTTGCGAAAGGAGTTTCAACCTCAATCACCATATCCTGTGCTTTATCTACATTGATTCTAAGGACGTGCTGTTCTCCAGCTTTTGCGATTACACCTTCCACAACCCCCGGGATCTTCATTACAGGAACATCAGGATTTCCCTTCTCCACTGCTCGATATGTTTCCATCTGTAGAGGCTGCGGCACAACGGAAGATCGATTGGCGAGTTGAGTCATCCAGTCACTTCCGATGGACCGGGTCAACTCCCATTCTTCCCATTCGGCATTGGCACTCATCAGCGGGCGTAAAGGATTGATGGAGAACTTTTCTTTTCTGATCTGCAGTTCATAAAAACTATCGGGCCCACCCTGTCCTGCTTGCCCCTGAATGCGAACGCAATAAGCTCCAGCGCGTTGGAATTGATGTGTCAAAATGGCATTTCTGGACATGCCGGGAAAAATCAGTGGCTCATCATTGAAGGCCAGCCTGTTCAGTCGATCTGGATCGAACCAACTGCCTGATTTCTCATACAAGGCAATGGATGGGTCAAGCGCTACATTTCCTTTAGCCTGAAAAGTTAGTACCTCTCCGGCAGAGACAGTCACCCAGTAGTCATCCATCTCTCCAGAGTTTTCAATTTTTCCATTCAAGAAAATTGGATGAGCAGGAAGATTCCTGTTATCTGCTTCCTGAATTACTGGATCTTCTGTCACATGAAATACTAGTTCATTGGAAATCCCAGTTGGAGTGACCACACTATATTTCTTCTCTCCAGATTGAGTGTTTTTTTCCAGAGCGAGAGTGGCATGAAGAATGTAAGATACTTTACCGGCTGGACTCTTTTGCACCGGCTCAACTTCCTCAATCCGCTCAATCGCCGCAGTAATTCCTCGCTCACGAAAGAAAATCGACTGGGCTTTTGCGAGATTTTCACCTCTGATCACGACTGACGTTGATTGACCCATCTGAAGAGTCATTGGGTAGATACTTGAGATTTTTGGTTCCGGATTCTCATCAGCCGCGAGAACCACACCAACCGTCATGAGCGTTGCGATTATGATGTGGCGGTTCATCAGAGATTCTCAACTCTCAGGACAGAATTCCGTGAATGGGCTTTCCATAGTCAATTTCCAGCCGTTTCCGTCCAGGAACTTCCAGCTTGTGAGCATTGATTCCTATTAGCTGAAGAACAGTTGCATGAACATCCGTGACGTAATGCCTGTCTTCCACAGCATGGAAGCCGATTTCATCTGTTGCGCCGTGAACAATTCCCTTTTTAATACCGGCTCCTGCCATGAAAACAGAAAACCCATAAGGATGATGATCACGGCCATTGCCACTTTCTGCTCCGGGAGTTCTTCCGAATTCAGTAGCCCAGACAACAATTGTGTCTTCCAGCAAGCCTCTCTGCTTCAGATCCTGAATCAGGCCCGCAATAGGCTTATCCACTTTTCCAGCCAGCTCAGAATGGTTTTTCTTTAAATTCTGATGTGAATCCCAGGCGTTTCCCCCACCACCGTGATAGATCTGCACAAAGCGCACTCCTCGCTCAGAGAGGCGTCTGGCAGAGAGGCAAACTTCACCAAAACTTTTTGTCAGTTCATTGTCAAGACCATACATTCTTTTGGTCTCTTCACTCTCTTCCTTAAACTGAATCGTTTCCGGAACTGCCATTTGCATACGGAAAGCCAGTTCATAAGACTTGATCCGAGCTTTCAATGCAGCATCTGATGGGTATTCCACACCAGACAAGGAATTCAACTTTTTGACAAATTCAAACTCACGCTGTTGCTCTTCCCTGAAGACATCCCCTCCCGGGGATACAAATGGAAGGGGTTTTTCAGGATTCACTTCCAGATGGACACCGCTATGTTCAGGACCCAGATAACTTGATCCATGAGTTCCGATCCCTCCACAACAATCTGCTGGTGGCTCTCCCAGAACAACAAATGAAGGAAGATTTTCATTCAATGAACCCAAGCCATAGTGAACCCAGGATCCAATCGTAGGAAGGTACCCATCCAGAATGTGCCTTCCTGTATGGAACTGTAGAATCGCACCATGATCATTGTCTGTAGTCCACATGGAACGGATCACAGCAAGATCATCTACCTGATTTCCTATATGAGGAAACCAGTCTGTTACTTCAATTCCACTCTGCCCATATTTTTTGAACCCAGTCTGCATGGGATAGAGTTTTGTCTGTAGCTTACGGACTTCTGGTGTAATCGATTTTGCATTTCCCGTGGTTAAAGGAGAAGTCAGAGCGCTACTAAAAGGCGTATCGCCAATTGCTTTGCCACCGTAGCGGTTCAATGCAGGCTTTGGGTCAAATGATTCGACATGACTAACACCACCAAGCATAAACAGCCAGATCACTTTTTTTGCTTTTGGCTGGAAATGTGGTTTCCCGTCAGGAAGACTCCACGCCTCATCAGCGCGGATATTCTGCCCCATCATTGAACCCAAAACCATTCCCGTAAGTCCCAGTCCACAATCTGCAAGAAAAACACGCCTGTCTTTCCTGGAGCAGATATCAGATTGAATTTTCCTGGTGTTCATATTTCCTCTATCGAACAGTTACAAAGTCGTTGTGATTGATCAGCACATGAACCAGACTTTCTCTCGCTCTTTGCTTTGGATCTGTGGATGCTTTTACGGATGGCATCTCTTTCGATGTAAATGGTGTCAGTTTGGTCAGATCCTGATAAAGGCTCATCTGTTGATGGAGAAACTGATGAGACTCCTTCAACTCCAAAGCTGACGCAGTTCGTCCCAACATCTTTTCAAATGACTGATTGATGAATGCATCATCTTGTAAATCCTTCATCTCTCCAGCAATTACACGGGACATTGAGTAGCTCAGACCGCTGTTGGACATTGCCAAAGCCTGTTGCGGCATCACACTTTCTGTTCTCTCAAAGCATTCATTCGGATTTGCCAGATCAAACACCTGAAGCATTTCTACCTGCAGATCTGGAGTATGACGGAAATAAATGCTGCGCCGCAGAACACTCTCGCTTTTTGTCTCATCGATTTCCGGACCACCCATTGCTCGGTCCAGCCTTCCGGCAATATTCAACAGTGAGTCCCGGACCACTTCAGCTTCTTTTCTGCGTGTATTCATCCTCCACAGATAGATATTGTCCGGGTCACTTTTAATATTCGGGTTATCGTTCTCTATCGATGAAGTCATTCGGTAGGCAGCACTGGTCACCATCAGGCGATGCAGATGCTTCATATCCCACCCTGACTCCATGAATTCCATTGCCAACCAGTCCAGCAATTCAGGGTGACTGGGAGATTTTCCGCTCATTCCGAAATTGAACACGGTGGGCACAAGAGGTCTGCCAAAGTGTCGTAACCATATATGGTTCACTGCCACTCGCGCAGTTAAGGGATTATCTTGAGAAGCGATCCATTTTGCGAGTGCTAATCTGCGGCCTGAGCTTGTTGAAGGATAAAGCTTTCCGATTGAGGTGTAACCTTCAGCCGGTTCATTCAGCACTTTTGCAGCAGCTTCCAGCTTTACTTTCGCGGCACCAACTTTTTTATCGTTCCCTCTTGCTTCATCCATTTCCAGATTGGCAAGGAACAATTGTTCATCCGCTTTCAGGAAGTTTGCTTTTCTCTCGAGCTTGCGGCTTTCATCCGAAAGCTCCTCAGCATTGGCAGGAACTATTTCCTGAAATGCAGCACGGTCAGCTGCAATTCGGGCCTGAATGGCAGGAAGATTCGCTTCTACATAAGCAAGATGCTTCTCTGCCGAAGTGACATCATTTCTTGCTTTCTTTACAGCATTCTCGTCAGCCTTCCATTCACCGGAGGAAAGCTGAACAGGAGCAGATGCCTTTTTATATTCAGCATTCGCATTTTCCAGTTTTTCCTTTGCCGTCTGAATTTCGGCTTCAGCTTGTGCAACAACATCCCGCTGAACAAACTCACGTCCATCCGGATAGCGAAGATCCATTGGCAAACTGATTGGTTTGATATCAATTTTGCTGTTAAAGAATGCCGGAACAGCGGGTGTCAGTGGTTTATCTTTTTCAGGTGTCGCCTCATTTCCACGAATAAAACGATAAGTTTGAGCGGTGACATCCCCGTCATAGGCCCGGACAATGCCATCCTTCAGTACATCAGCCTGCCCTTCAACGCGATCCGTTCTGACATCATATGGTTCAAAAAATGCCCGGAACCGATAGTACTCCGTGTGCTGAATCGGATCATATTTATGTGTATGGCATCGGGCGCACTTCATGGTCAGCCCCATAAAAGCTGTGGCAGTGTATTCCGCAGCATCCTGCAGCCAGACGTTCCGATTGAACAGATACCAGCTTCTTACCAGATATCCAGTCGCAGCCAGGTGTTCCGGATCATCAGGCGCCACCTCGTCCCCGGCCAGCATGTCAATAATCATCTGGTTATAAGGCTTATTCTGGTTAACGGCCTTTACCGTCCAGTCTCGCCAGCGCCAGATGTGTGGTTGGCTGTAGCGAACCTGATTTGTTTTTCGATAACCATACCAGTCGCTGTATCGCCAGATATCCAGCCAATGCCTTCCCCAGCGGATTCCATGGTCTTCCTTTGCCAGTAACTGGTCCACAACTTTTTCATAAGCATCCGGAGATTTATCTTTGAGAAAAGTTTCTGTCTCTTCCGGAGTTGGAGCTAACCCAATGAGGTCCAGATAGACTCGACGAAGGAGAACTTTCTTATCCGCTTCCGCAGATGCCTGAAGTTTCAGCTCTGTACGCCTGGCTTCCAGAAAAAGATCGATCGGATTTTTAAATTTCCTTTTTTTGTCTCCCAGAACAGGAAGATCCGGTCGAACGGGAACTTTAAATGCCCAATGACTCACTTCAATGGGCTTTTCTTCTCCCTTTGCCTTTGACACTAAAGAGGACTCATCGTAAGGAGCGCCGCCATTAATCCATTCAGCAATCAGGGCAATTGTTTCATCGGAAAGTTTCTTTCCCTTAAACGGCATACCCGGCTGTTCAGAATGATTGATCAGTTTATAAAGAGTACTTGCCTCGGAATTCCCCGCCTGAATCGCTGGTCCACTCTCTCCTCCCTTGAGCAAAGATTCGCGATTAGTAATATCCAATCCACCCTGAGATACAGATGCGTTGTGGCAACCCAAACAGTTCTTTGTGAATACAGGTTTAATTTTTTCCCTGTAAAACACTGAATCCACAGAAGATGCATGGAGATCAGCAGTCAGCAGTGTACTGATTGGAGCCAGTAGCAGGAAAAGCCAGAATCGGGAGGGGGGTGGCTTCATTGTCAATATGCTAAATCACCGTCAAATCCATGGGAATCATCATGTCCAGAACTCTGTACCGAAAATGTCTCAATCTCATTGGATTCTGTACTTTCTGATGGATTCTTCATCTACTTCCACTCCAAGACCGGGACTTTGAGGAACATCCAGATATCCATCCTTCAGCTTCAGTGGTTCTTTCACCAGGGACCGACTAAGGGGTCCTTCTGAAGTATTGAATTCAATAAAAGAGGCGCGTCTCAGGAAAGCATTGAAATGAAGCGAAGCTGAGGTAAGCAGATCACTGGACCAGGAATGAGGAATCACCAGAATATTTGCCTGATCCGCCATGGCTGCAATTTTTCGAGCCACGGTGAATCCTCCACAACGGGTGAGATCGGGCTGAACCACATCTACTTTCCCGCGGGAAATCAGCTCCTGAAATCCCCATTGAGTTGCTTCCTGTTCGCCACAGGCAATGCGTGTATCCACAGCTTCTGAAACCTGGCGATATCCGTCGTAATCTTCAGGGTGAAGCAGCTCTTCGATAAAAAATGGTCGATATGGTTCCAGTGAACGAACCAGTTGGATAGCTTCTTTAGGAGTTCTCTCCACAAACCAGCCAGTATCGACCAGCAGATCGTCATGATCCCCCAGTTCAGATCGGGCCGCTTCGACCAGGGCTACATCCAGCCGGGGATCTTTCCCGAATACACCCCATCCGAATTTTACGGCTGTGAATCCCTGATCCAGATACTGTTGAACGGCTACTCGCATTGCTTCTGGTTTGGGTCGAAACAGAGTGCTGCCGTACGCTCTGACTTTGTTTCTCCATTTCGCCCCAAGCAGGATGTGAATGGGTTGCTGATAGAACTTGCCGGCAATATCCCATAAGGCAATATCAATCGCAGACATAGCCTGGATTGCCACACCTCTCCGTCCGTAGTAAATACTACCCCGGTACATTCGATACCAGAGACGTTCCACTTCCAGCGGGTTTTCGCCAATCAACAGAGAGGCAAGACCATCAAAGCATTCCATGCCTGGTTCAGTGCTCCATTTGGGAGCATCAATCGCAGCCTTCGCAACGGAAGCGCAGGTTTCAACATCGGAGTAGCCACAGATTCCGGCGTCTGTCGTTACCTTCACAATTCCCATGTATGTAGGCCCGGAAGGTTCCTCCGATCCCTCCGGATTTGCATATAAGCCGTCGCTCTTCAGAATAAACAGCTCAACATTGGTAATTTTCATTCGATATCCGGAAACGTCGCTAACCTGCTGATCTCAATCAGGTTAGATTCAGATTACATATAGAAAATAAGTCCTTCAAGCTTTTCTGGAAATTCCGTTCAATATGCTGAAAGCCTCAGTTCATAATGACCGAGCTTCACTTGTTGCCAGATAACCTGATCCCGGAAAATGAGGACTGCATGAGGCAGTCAGATGCGATAACTCCGACTTCGGAAGCTGTGAAAAGAGCTCTGACAATTCTGGAGTGTCTGGATAGTTCCAGAAGAGGCCTGAATATCTCAGAAATAAGCCGGAGACTGAATCTTCCTAAAAGTTCTACTCATGTCATTGTTTTAACCTTGGAAAAACTGGGATATCTGGAAAAACAATCAGATGGAATCCTCTACTCTCTGGGCTTGAAATCATACTTATTGGGCCAGGGAATCGTACAGACTCTGCACCTGGCAGATACGGCAGAACCATATATGAAAGCTCTTGCAAAAGATCTTCAGCTAGCTGTCCATTTGGCTGTTCCCGACAAGGATCAGGGTGTTTTCATTCAGAAAGTTTCGGCTCCGGGCAGCATTGAGCTGGATACCTATGTTGGTCGCAGAATGGATCTGCACTGCACAGGTGTCGGAAAAGTAATTCTGGCATTTGGACCTGCTGATATCAGAGATCATATGCTCTCCAAGAAAATCTACATGAGACATACGGAGAAAACGATCACCAATCCGCGAATGCTCACCCAGGAGATCTCTCAGGTACGCAAGTCCGGATACGCAGTGGACGATGAGGAAGAAGAACTGGGAATCCGTTGTGTAGCGGTTCCAATATATGATTACACTCAACGCTTTCTTGCAGCATTGAGTGTTTCCGGTAGTCTTCGGCAAGTTTCCATAGATTCGCTTGATCGTATTTTTAGGCAATTACAAAATACAGCAGTTCAGATTTCTCATCCACAGGAAGGTAAAGTGTGCTGATCGGTTACGTGAGTGATGAGTTCTTTATGGCAATCCCTGATGTTTCAGTGGAATTCAAACACAATGGAAAACTGGTTACAGTTGTTCGCACAACACCTTCAGGAGCCCTGCATGCGGACATTGATCCTTCCCTGGAATATCGGGTGACTCTCTCCCGAGCTGGATTTGGATCGAAAAGAGTGCAGTTCAGGATACAGCCAGATCGCCCTTATCAGTTTCGTCTGCTTTCAGATAAATTGACCGGCTACGCATGGCCGAAATGGGTGAGATCCGGAGAGTATGGAGAACCTCATGTTCATTCTGTAGAACCATTCCGCCTCACTCTCTGGAAATATGGTCTCAAAAGAGAGTTTATTCGACATCTTGGCTGGTACGATGAGCATGGTCCGCAGGCTATGCGGCAGATCCTCCCCGATGGTGATTTCACCCAACCTGGCGTTGGATGGAATCGTCTTGGCTACACCAATCCTCATGTCAATCAACTGGTGAAGGCGCCTGAAAAATCCGGCCTGTATTACTTCCATGCAGAAACAGAATCCGGGGAATTTTATTCCTTTCCCTGGGTAGTTGCTCCACAAAAACCCCAATCAGGAATCGCTGTTGTGGCCTCAACCAATAGCTGGAATGCTTATAACAACTGGGGTGGAAGAAGTAACTACGTCAATACAGCCGGACTTCCAGATGAACCAGTGGTATACAGCAGGCAGGATCTTCCCCGATATACAGTTGGGCCTTTTAATGAATGGTCATATCCAGACTCAGACTTTCTCCCTCTCTCTTTTCAACGACCGGAACCCGTGAATAATGCAGCAAGAGATGAAGAAGCAACTGATTCCATCAAGGGCCGACTTCAATCCAGCATGGCGCCGGGCGAATGGCGTCTGCTTGCATGGCTGGAACGCGAAAGTTTTGACTATGATCTGTACTCCGATTATCAGTTACACGATGGAACCCTGGATCTGGACGCCTATAATGTATTAATTTTCTCGGTCCATCCTGAATACTGGTCAAGAGCCATGTACATGCGAGTCAAAGAATGGGTTTTCCGGCGTGGAGGAAAAATTCTTTATCTGGGTGGGAATGGACTGAACTGCGAAGTCGAATTTCTAAATGAGACAACTATGCGTCTTAACAGTCATTTGAAAACTTCTACCGGCACTTTTTCCATGCCTGATCCGGATAATCCTTCATTCACTTTCGAAAGCCGTTTTCATCGAAGAGTTGAATCTGAAGCTAATCTTCTGGGTGTAGTTTCAACGGAAACAGGAATCATGACAGGCGCACCGTACCGTGTCATTCAAGCTGATCATTGGGTTTTTGACAATACTGATTTACATACCGGAGATCTGTTTGGCAAAGAAAGCCTGCATGAACGATGTCCGGGTGGTGCATCAGGATATGAAACAGACAAAATGAGTCCCTATTCTCCACCCGGAACAATTCTTTTAGCAAAAGGGGATAATCCGGATGACGGTGGCGGTGAAATGGTCTACTACGAAACAGAAAATGGCGGAGCAGGGTTTGCAGCTGGATCAATTACGTGGTGTTCTTCCCTTCTGGTGGACTCAGCAGTTTCTCAGATTACCTGCAATGTGATTCGTCGATTTTTGCTTTGACAATTTTTGTCCATCTGCCTGACTTGCTCACCATCAGCTCTCAAGTCCGCATAGCTATACTTCTTCCTGCAAACTTTCTCTCTTGAGAATCCCTCTATTCACCCACGATTGTTGAAGATTAATGCCCTTCCAAGGCTGGAGTAAAAGTGAAGATTCATATAGAATGTCCTTCTGTATGAACAGCATCCGCCTGATGGTCGTACTCGCAGCATTTACTTTCCCGCTAGTAGCTGCAACCGATGATGCTGAATTCTTTGAAACCAAAATTCGCCCCTTACTCGTAACAAACTGCCACTCCTGTCATACAGGAGACGCACTGGGAGGGTTACGGCTCGACTCCCGAGAAGCCATTCTGAAAGGCGGCAAGTCCGGAAAAGCAGTGATTGAAGGAAAAGCGGATGAGAGCCTGTTAATGCAAACCGTCCGCCGCACTCACACCCGGATCAAGATGCCTCCGATTGGAACATTAACAGAAGCCGAGATTACATCCCTGGCCGAATGGATCAACCGAGGTTTACCGTGGCCTGAATCGACGAAGCAGGATCAATTGGCTGGAGTCAGCATCATTAGCCCTGCTCAAAGATCCTTCTGGTCATATCAGCCAGTTCAACTATCGCAACCAGGCCCAGTTAAGAACAAATCCTGGATTCGCACACCAGTGGATCAGTACATCCTTACAAGCATTGAAAAAGCGGGCCTCAAGACCGCTCCACCAGCAGACAAACGCACTTGGCTGCGGCGGATCACAATCGACCTTACTGGATTACCTCCGACACCGGAAGAAGCCGATGCTTACGTTTCCGACAATGCCCCCAACGCGAAGGAGAAGGTAGTAGACCGTCTCCTCAGCTCTCCTCATTACGGGGAGCGATGGGCTCGCCATTGGCTGGATCTGGCTCGCTATTCTGATGGTCAGTTAGCTGCGGATACGGACACACCATTTCCAAACTCATGGCGGTATCGTGACTGGGTTGTTGATGCTTTCAATAACGATATGCCTTATGACAGGTTCGTCAAGGCGCAGATCGCGGCTGATCTTCTACCCGGAATGAAAGATGATCGGGCAGGACTGGGATTTCAAGCGCTTGCAGCTGATTCAGGCATCCATGATCAGGTAGATGTGACAACCAAAGCTTTCCTGGGGATGACAGTCGGCTGTGCACAGTGTCACGACCACAAGTTTGACCCTATACCCACCTCGGATTACTACTCACTCCTTGGGATATTTAAGAGTTCCAAAGTTGATCAGTATCCATTAGTTCCAGCCACAGAAGTAGACCGATACAAAAATCAAAAAAAGAAGATCGATGATCTCAAGGAGATCCTCAATGACTATCTGGCTGAACAGACAAAGGAACTGAGCGATCTGTTGGCACGGGACACCGCTCGTTATTTGATGGCAGTCTGGAAAAAGAAGACCGAGGAGCCGGGTCTGGATACAGAAACTCTCGAACGTTGGACAAAATATCTCGCAGACCGGGACAAAGATCATCCTTACCTGAAGCCCTGGTGGGATGTGATCGACAATCATCCAACCGAAGAGCAGGTCAAACAAGCCGCCGAAAAGTATCAGGCTTTTGTTCTGGAGCTTCTGGCAGACCAAAAAGAGGTTGAAGATAAAAACTATGTAGCCTTTGGTGGGCGAAAAGGCATGAAGGACGAACAAACCCGCCAGTATACGAATATCGTCTCCCTACCCGTTCTGAAGTTTTATCAATGGCGGGAACTGGCACACGGCCCCTATTTCAGTGACGGCTTTAAAGCACCCGCAGGTGTACTTTGGTATGGGCACAAGAATAAAGAAATAGAACGATTCCTGGGTGGAATCGCAAAGAGCTACGTTGATAAGCTGAGGGGAGAAATCGCAGAACTTGAGAAGGATATGCCGCCAATGTATCCCTTCTATCACTCCATGGTTGATGTGGATAAACCTGCTGATGTGAATATTGCGTTGCGGGGAGATCCGAAAACTCCAGGAGATATCGCTCCCCGTCGCTTCCTGCAGATTCTTTCTTCCGGCGAACCGGAGATCTTCAAAGAGGGTAGTGGCCGCGCTCAATTGGCAAAAGCAATCGCGGACCCCAAGAACCCGTTGACCGCCCGGGTCATGGTCAATCGAATCTGGAAGCACCATTTCGGCAAGGGTATTGTCCGGACACCTTCCAACTTTGGAAGGATGGGAGAACGGCCGTCACACCCGGAACTTCTGGATTACCTGGCGGACAAGTTCATCAAGAATGGCTGGAGTATCAAAAAGATCCACCGTGAAATCCTGCTGTCAAACACTTATGGCCAGGCCACTGGCAATAGTGTCGATAAGGATCCAGACAACAAGCTTCTCTCCCACTTTGATCTCGTCCCGAGACTGGATATGGAAGCCCTGCGTGACTCAATATTGTCAGTCTCCGGACAACTGGATCTGAAGGTCGGCGGTGCTTCGAAGGAAGTGGCTGATGACAACGTCCGCCGTTCGATTTATCTAACCGTCAGCCGCACACGCCTTGATCCTGGACTTGCCTTGTTTGATTTTCCGGATCCCAACATCTCAACGGATGAAAGACCTGTCACAGCGGGCCCACTCCAGGGACTTTTCTGGCTCAACAGTAAGTTTGTGGCGCGCAGCGCCGACGCACTGAATCAGCGTTTAATCAAGGAAGCCGGATCCGATCCAGCTAAGCGTATTTCTCGTGCTTATTCACTTCTTTATGGAAGACCACCAGCTACAGAAGAATTGAAGTTAGGTATAGAATTTGTCTCAACAGGCGCAAAAGCGTGGCCACATTATCTGCGGACCTTGCTTGGTGCAGCGGAGTTTTCCAGTGTCAACTAACCCCATGTTTAATCGGCGAGACTTCCTCTCATACATCGGTGGCGGCTTTGCAATGGCAGGCGCGCAAAGTGTACTCCAGGCCGGAGCTGCCCAGAAGACACATTTTGCTCCCAAGGCGAAACATGTCATCTTCCTCTTCCTGAATGGAGGCATGTCCCAGGTCGACACCTTCGATCATAAGCCAGCACTCGCAAAGTACGATGGACAGCCCATGCCAGGGCCAAAAATCCGTACAGACCGCGCCAGCGGTACTCTGATGCGGTCCCCGTGGGAGTTCAGAAAATACGGACAATCCGGCATCGAAGTCAGTGAGATCTTCCCTGAAATCGGAAATCGAATTGATGACTTCTGTGTCATTCGGTCCATGTATACAGATAACGGGAATCATGGCCCATCACTGCAACTCATGAACTGCGGGCATCAACTGCCGGGACGGCCGTCTCTGGGTGCATGGGTGACTTATGGACTGGGAACGGATAACCGCAATCTGCCTGGCTATGTTGTCCTCTGTCCCGGCTTTCCCATCATGGGGTCTTCGCTCTGGTCTTCCGGCTATATGCCAACAGAGTTTCAGGGTGTCCATATTCAAAACTCGTCAGTTGATCCTGAGAAACTGATCCCGAATCTGCGAAATAGTGATCTGTCTCTGGAAGAGCAAAAGCACCAACTGGAACTCCTCAAAAAACTCAACCAACGATATCTGAAGCAGGCCAATGGACAGCCGCAACTGGAGAGCGCAGTTCAATCCATGGAGTCGGCATACCGCATGCAGACTGAAGCGGGAACACTCTTCGATATCCGGAAAGAACCCGAGAAAATTCGGGAGAAGTACGACAAGTCTGATTTCGGTCGCGGTTGCCTGATGGCTCTCAGGTTGATCGAGAGCGGAGTACGCATGGTGCAGGTCTATTTCGGCAGTTCCCAGCCCTGGGACCATCATGATGACATCCGGACTCACGCCCACCTTGCCAGACAGGCTGATGGGCCGATAGCCTCACTGGTGGACGATCTGAAATCGAGAGGGCTCTTCGACGATACGATTATCGTAGTCAGCGGTGAATTTGGCCGAACTCCGATGATCCAGAATTCCGGATTGGAAAAACTCGGTCAAGGCCGTGATCACAATCCACCAGCCTTCTCTGTGCTTTTGGCTGGCGGCGGGATTCGGGGCGGCATGGCCTATGGCGCCACTGACGACTTCGGGTATAAAGCCATTGAGAATCGTGTTCATGTCCACGATCTCCACGCGACCGTTTTGCATCAACTTGGTTTTGACCATACCCGCCTTACCTATCGTCACGCTGGACGAGACTTCCGGCTCACCGATGTGCACGGCGAAGTGGTCAAGGCCATCATCAGTTAATCCAAATCCCTAAATGCAATAGAAAAGGAACGATCTGCCTGGCAGGAACACTTGGCAGATCGTTTATTGCGGAAGTGGCAAAATCGCCAATTATGTTAGCTACACAGTGTAGGACAGGCGATAATGCCGACAGATTAACAGACGGGGAACCCGGAAAAGTTCAAAATACAGAGGGCGACGTCTCTGATTGCTTTACTGCGGCCGACGGAATAATCCTCCGTAAACAGCCTTCCCCAGGATGTGTCCCTGAATGCTCTTCATAACGTTGGCCCGTGTTGTAAAAGCATCATCAGACGGCTTCACATCCAGCTTGATATCCAGTGCATACAATTCGAATACATAGTGATGGAATGGACCATTCGCTGCCGCTCCAGGACCACGATATACAGGTCCAGTGGCGCTGATCTGATAACTCCCATCTGGTAATTGCGAACCTCCAGGCATTCCCTCCGGGAACCCTTTGCTTGTTGCAGGAATATTCCAGACAACCCAGTGAGGCTGATCGTCAGTTGTCTTGTTCCGCGCTACATCCAGATCATGCATGTGAAGGAAAAAACTTTGTGTTCCTGCCGGTGCATTGGCCCAGCTGATCGCAGGGGATGTCCCTTCTCCAAGTTTGGCTCCTGGCGCTGCCTGACTGAATTGAACAGGGATTTTTCCTCCATCCGGAAAACCCGAAACAGTCAGTGTCATAGCTGCACCTCCTGAATTTTGAGAAGAGAGCTGGAGAGCCGGAAGCAGGAGAATCGCCATGCAAAGGAATACACGCATGGGACCATCCTAACTTACATTAACGGACGCACCCCTTCTGACGGCAAGTTCGCTGCTGACTGGCTGCTATTGTGGACGGGTGAGAGCCAGGTAATCCACAATCAGATTGAACGTCTTGTCGTTCATGTGAGGCATTTCTGCATCATCCATCAGCTTGGACATCTCCTGCACGATTGCAGCCCAACCATTACGATCACGATTAGTCCCTTCCCACTTATCAGCCAGATGACATCCAATGCAATTCTTTTCCAAAGCTTCAGGCCCTAGTTTGAGGATCTGTTCGCGTGTCAGAGGAGCTTCAGATGAAGCGGAATCGCTTTTCTCTTGCTTCTTTTCCTGTTCAGCCTGCACAGGAGTAAGAGACAGTTCGGAACTCTGAGTCAAAACATATGTTTTTTTGGTGTCAGCACCAATGGCAACCGAGCCGAGGACAATTAAAGCAAGCACTGCTGTTCCTGTAATGTGTTTAATCTTCATTTTTCCTCCTCACCCATCCGGGCAATTTTCGTTCCATTTGGCACAGATACGAACTTTCACATCCAGCGTACGTAAATCGGGCAGAAAGACGCAAGGCCAGCCAGCATTGCTGATAAAGTAATGGATTCAGAAAAATAAGGCTGGAGAGAAAACCCTTATGGGTACTGGATACTTAATGCATTTACGAAAGATGTCGCTGATTAGCGCTGCCGCCGCCATGATCCTGAGTTGTACAGGCACTATTTATGCTGGTGACTATCTGACTGAAGGATATGACGCAGGTCGCACTGGCTGGATCAAGGACGAAAAGATTCTCACCAAGGCCAGCATCGAAAAGATGAAGATGTTGTGGCGCGTACAGTTGCCATCCGTTCAACGGCTGTATCACAACATTCACACACCACTGGTAATCGGGAACCTTCAGACCCCAGACGGCATGAAAGAAGTTGCAGTTGTTGCTGGTATTTCCGATCAGCTGTTTGGTGTGGATGCCACCACAGGAGCAATCCTGTGGACAAAACAGATGGAACACGCTGGCGGTGCACTCCCTGACTCCGTTGACCGTCTCTGCCCGAATGGCCAGACCTCGATTCCAACAATTGAAAAGCTGGCAGATGGCTCTTATAAGATCTGGGCTCTTGCGGGTGATGGTCGAGTCTGGCAGATTGATCCGGCAACAGGAAAAGATCTCGCACCTCCCCAAAAGTGGTATCAATACGGCAATTTCAAGACATACGCCCTGAATATGACGAAGGGTTATGTGGTGACCTCAACCTCACAAGGTTGTGGCGGCCATATCAATGCCTTTGGTTTCTACAATACGCGCGATGGCAGCACCATGCAGTTTGCTCCCATTGGTGGTGGCATGTGGGGACGCCGCGGCGTCGCAGTCGATTCGCAGGGTGCTGCATGGATCGGTACTGGTGGTGCACGCTTCCAGCCCCAAGGCGGTATTCAGGGACCGGGAACACTGGCTACCTCAATTGTTGGAGTCAAGCCAAATCCAGAAACAAACACCATTGATCTGGTTGGTGCACACTCTGCCTACAACTCCAACTGGATCTTCAAGCGGGATCTGGACATCAGTGTCAGCCCCAGCATCTTCACCTACGCTGGCAAGGAAATGATGGTCTACACGCACAAAACCTGCCGCGTCCATCTGGTGGATCTGGATGCAGTCCGCAAGGCAGGCGCCAAGGCACTGCGGGAAACTCTCGACACAACATCGCTGATCTGCAATGACCGCCAGCTCTGGGATGAAAAAGGTGCCTGGGGTGCAATTTCTACTGCTCAGGATTCAGCAGGCAGGCAGTGGGTTTTCGTTCCCTTCTGGGGCGAAAAGTCACGGGAATTCAACCCGCCAATTGTGAATACTCCCGCTGTGCCAGACGCTGACGTGTGGGACAACCAGTTATCCCGGCATGGTGGCGTAGCCGCCTTTACCGTAGACAAAAATGGCTCAGGCTTCAAGCTGACTCCTCGCTGGATTTCTGAAGATATGAATATGGGTGAGGCTGGTGTCTTCGCCAACGATATCTTCTGGGTTTATGCCAGTGGAGTTAGCAATCGCCAGCAGGGACGTGAGATTACCTGGGATGACTATGTCACTCCATTCGGTCAACAACCACATCCCGGTCTGGATATGGGCACACATGCAACGGTATACGCACTGGATGCCCAGACAGGAAAAACGCTGTGGGACAGTGGGGATCTGATCAAGAGCTGGAACCACTGGAACACCATTACTCTTGCAAATGGCAAAGTGATGCTCAGCACAGTCGATGGCGTAGTCTACGCCTTCGGAGTGGAAAAATAAGCGACGTACAAGGTGAGAAAAATCGTGAAAAAGAATAATTTCTACGTCGCGCTGACGGTATCCGTCCCCGCCGTAATTCTGATCTCAAGCATTGCCTACGGACAGATCGTTGGTCGAGCCACACAGCAGGACTGGGCCAATGCCGGAGGTGACGCCCAGCGTACCAACTGGCAACGCATCAGTCCCGAGTCACCGGCATCCCGCACGATCAGCCCTGAAACTGTGATGGGTGCAAAAATCGACTTCAGTTCTCCGGATGAGATGTCAGGCTTTGGTCTGCAGGTGAAAGAAAAACTGGACAACACCTCGCGCAATCTGGCATCTGCTTCCGGAGGTGTAACCATCACCGCAGCAGGACTGGGTCTGAATCTGGGTATTGTCGGTGCTTCCGGAAATCGCACTATCGGCATCGACCCGGACTCTGGCTACCAGTTTTTTGTCACCAAACATAGTGGGGAAAATCCGGCTGGCTCCCCGCTCTGCCCTGGTTCCAGTCTGGCAACTCCGGCTCGCCCCGCGGTGCTGACGATTCCACGCCCGGTAGAGCCATTACCGGTAACTGACCACACAGGGAAGATTGGATACTGGTCACAGAGCTATGCACCGGGTGTCGGAATATCCAACCAGCGTGTTGGCACTGAACCGGGCCCTGTCACAACAACTCAGCCAGCACCTGCCATGCGGGCCCGCCCCTCCGGCAACGCTGCACCACTTGAGCCCATCAACGCTCCGGGAGCTGCGATCGGCGCAGGTCAGGGTCCCAACAGTGGAGCTCTTCCCGAGAGCCCAACTGGCCGCCTCCCTCTCCTTTATGGTGCCGTTGGAGCACGGGAGCGAACAAACCCCATCGGACCTGGAGCTGGTGTGAGCAACAACACCTATGCCATTTCCAATGATGGTAAGGTTCATTTCCTGACCCAACAATATGGACTGGATGCAGTGAAGCCTCTTCCCTTCCTCCCGGTTGGCGCGCAGGCAACTGACTTGATTCATTTGAACAATGTCCTCTACACCTCTACAGTGAACGGGTGTGGCGGAGCCCCCAACGCTGTGTGGGGCATCACCACCATCATGATTCCTCGTGGCCCGGGAACTGAAGTGGACCCACGGATTGCTGCATTACCGCGGGGTACTTCTCCCGATTCACTTCCGCCACTTCCACCAGCAGGTCAGGCATTCAAATGGGAAACCGGTGGTACGGCAAGCCCGAGTCCGGTGACATTCCTCTCGAATGGCATCGCAGTTGTTTCCACCAGCTCAGGCACGGGTGTGGGTGATTCAATCATTACGCTCAATAGCCCGGCCATGACTCCGCTGACGGAAAAAGCAACTCTTGCCCTCACGGTAAAGGCCAAATTCACCCATGCAGGAGCAGACTTTGTAGGGGCGCCCATCGTCCTGCCATCCACTCCCTTTACTCCAGGACCTGCTACGCAAGGTGACAATCTGATCGCCGCACAGGCTCGTGACGGACGAATCTTTATCCTCAACGAAGCCCTGACGACCCCGCTACACATCAGCGCTCCGGTCACAGGTCTGGGTAACTATAAGCCCGCAGGATTATCCAGCTGGGTGGATGACTCCGGCCAGCGCTGGCTGTTGTCAACAACCAGCAACTCTGTGATTGCTCATAAGCTAACCGTTAATGGCAATACCGCTTCATTGAGTGAAGGTTGGAAGCTGTCCGGATTGCAATCGCCATTGGCGCCCATCATCGTGAATGGAGTGGTATTCATCGCGTCCAGCGGTGAATATGTTGCCCCGGCCAATGCCAAACCAACGGATGCTCAGCGCATCGCAAACTCCAAACCAGCCGTGCTGTATGCAATGAATGCAGTCACTGGTGCAAAGCTGTGGGATAGCGGCAAGACGATCACCTCGTTTATTCCGCATACTTCGGCATTGTGGAGCAGCCTGGGACAGGTGATGCTGACGACTTACGACAATACGATGTACGCTTTTGGAGCGAACATGGAGCGTCATTCAAACAAGTCAATCAAAATGTCCTATTAGTTCAGGATACTTATCGACGGATGGCTCCGGTTTCTCACCGGAGTCATCTGCTCGAAAGAATCAAGAACTCCTTCCTGCCATCTTTCCCAACACATCAAATTCGTTCATCAATATCGCGCTGAATGGATGACTCTACGGAATTATCTGCTCGATAGTTTTCCATATATTCAATCCGCCGTATGTCAATCATGAGGACAAATAATAAGGGGTGATTGACAGAGACTCAACAAGATGAAAATATTGACGCACTATGGCAACCCGTGTGTGCCAGCTTGTTCTGCTGAAGACTCTGATCCTCGTAATGGCCTCGCTTGCGGCCGAAGCGCCGACATTCAAGCCGATGCAACTTCGCTGGTGGGCTATTCAACCTGTCAAAACAGTAACACTACCAACTCTTGACGCTGACGGAGTGAAGTGGGCAAGTAACGAAATCGATCACTTTATTTACGACAAGCTGAAGTCAAAAGGCATTGCGCCTAGTATGATGGCTGACCGTCCAACATATATCCGACGCGTCACTCTCGATCTCACCGGCATTCCTCCCACTCCTGCTGAAATCCAGAACTTTCTGACCGATTCTAAACCTGGCGCCGAAGAGCGTCTGGTGGACCGTCTGCTGGCCAGCCCGCGATATGGCGAACGCTGGGGGCGGCATTGGCTGGATGTGGTGCGTTATGCCGACAGCGATGGATTCAAGCAGGATGATACCCGACCGAACATGTGGCGGTATCGCGACTGGGTCATCCAGAGTCTGAATGCTGACAAGCCGTATGACCGTTTTATCCGTGAACAGATCGCTGCTGATGAACTCTATCCGGGTGACCGTGATGCATTACCAGGCCTTAGCTATCTCCGGCTGTTTGAAGACGAATTCAATCAGGCTCATATCCGGCTGCGCCGGCAGGAACTGCTCAATGATCTCACTGACAATACTGCTTATGCATTCATGGGAATTACGATGGCATGCGCTCGCTGTCATGATCACAAGTTCGATCCGCTTCTGCATCGCGACTATTACCGATTGCAGGCATTTTTTGCCAATCTCAAAATCGATGACGAATCAACTCTGGCTACTGCTTCCGAAGTAAAAGCACACAACCAGCAGATGGCTCGCTACAAGCTGGCAGCCAAACCCGTGCTGGATCGCATCGAAGCTCTGATGACAGAGCCTAGACAGGAATATCGCGAATATTATACGGAGCGCTTCCCCTCAGAAGTGCAATCCGTGATCCGGATGCCAGCAACTGAGCGTACCCCTATGCAATGGCAGATTTATCACAAGGCAATTACTCAGGTTGAAGTTTCCGATGACAGAGTGACTGGCCGAATGAATACTGAAGGCAAGGCCAAATATAAATCGCTTCTTGTTGAACTGGACGCACATAAGGATCTGTTACCTCAACCGCTGCCACTGGTGCAGGTCATGCGGGATCAGGCGATTGATGCACCTCCAACACATCTACTGCATGCAGGTTCAATCGAATCTCCCGGTGAGGAACTGGCTCCGGGCTTTCTGACTATCCTTGACCCGGAACCAGCAAAAGTCCACCCACTTCCTCAGATGAACTCAAGTGGACGACGCACTGCTCTTGCAAACTGGATGGCTGATGCGAAAAATCCTCTGACCACACGCGTCATCGTAAATCGCGTGTGGCATTACCATTTCGGTCGTGGCATCGTCGGCTCCCCGAATGACTTCGGAGTGATGGGCGAACGTCCGGTAAACCGCGAACTGCTGGACTGGCTGACTGCAACCTTTACCACTACTGATGCATGGAGCCTGAAGAAACTGCACAAGCGAATTCTGCTGAGCGCAACTTACCGCCAGTCATCCGATTATCGTGCCGAAGCGGCAAAGACAGATGGTGAGAATAAGCTCTTGTGGCGATATCCACGGCGGCGCATGGAATCCGAAGCAATCCGCGATTCCATGCTTTCCGTCTCAGGTCTTCTCGATCCCAGGATGGGCGGTCCCGGTGTGTTCCCTGCTGTTCCTGAAGGCACCGAAATTCAGGAAGGACGGCATTGGAAGAAATCAACTGATCCTTCCGATGAATATCGGGCAAGCATCTATATTTTTGCTCGACGTCTGGTTCGTTACCCGATGCTCCAGAGCTTCGATTCTCCACTCGCTATTGAAAGCTGTGGGCGCCGACAGGAAACCGTCACCCCCGACCAGGCTCTTGAGCTGATGAATGGCACGGCGACAGCCGGCTTCGCAAAAGCCTTAGCCGCACGCGTTGCAAATGATGCCGGGCAAACTCCGGATTTGTTGACTGAACGCGCTTTCCGTTTGACTCTGGGGCGTGCTCCTTCCATTGCTGAAGCAAAACGAAGCCGTGAGTTTCTGAATGAAAGTCCGCTGGAGGACCTCTGTCTTTCTTTGCTCAGCTCCAGCGAGTTTCTGTATATCGATTAAGCATATGAAACAAGAAATCACTCGTCGCGCTCTGTTACGTGGAGCTGGTAGTGGATTGGGCGCAATGGCCATGGCAACAATGCTTGCGGAGAACTCACTCGCAGCAGGCACCACGCCCCATCATGCACCAAAAGCCAAAGCAGTGATCTTCCTGTTCATGGAAGGGGGCCCCAGCCACATTGACCTTTTTGATCCGAAACCCACGCTGAACAAACTTGCAGGTCAGCCGATGCCGGAGAGTTTCGGGCGCCCGATTACCGCCATGGGTACGGCCAATAACACCCTGATGGGCAGTCCGCGCAAGTGGTCTCAACATGGGAAAAGCGGACTTTGGGTGAGTGAGCTTTACCCGCATGTCGCAAAGCATGCGGACAAACTCGCTGTAGTGCGTACATGCCAGTCCGATGGTCTGAATCATGCAGGCGGTGTAAGCCAAATGAACACTGGCGATATCCTTTCCGGTCGACCCAGCCTGGGTGCATGGGTGAACTATGGACTGGGAACAGCCAACAAAAATCTTCCTACTTTCGTGAGCATGATCGATGAGCGGGAACCCTTCGGTAATGCAAAGAACTGGGGCTCAGGATTTCTGCCCGCAGTGTATCAGGGAACACTCTTCAGGCAAGGTCCAAGCCCGATCCTGAACACTAAATTGAGACCCGGCTATACCGACGAACGGCAGCGATCACAGCTGGCTTTTCTACAGGAACAGAATCGGGATTATGCAGAACGCCATGCCGATGACACCAGCCTGCAGGCTCGCATCCGCAGCTTTGAACTTGCCTATGCACTGCAAAAATCCGGACCTGAAGCAGTGGATCTATCACAAGAGAATGAAGAGACCAAAGAGCTATATGGACTGAACCAGAAAGAGTCGGCTGTATTCGGTCGCAACTGTCTTTTAGCCCGGCGGCTTGTAGAGCGTGGTGTTCGGTTTGTCGAAGTTTATTGCGGCTCTGGAAGTGGTTGGGATGCACACTCAAACCTTGAAGGGAATCATAAAAAGTGGTGTAAGGCATCGGATCAACCCGTAGCGGCACTCCTTGAAGATCTCGACCGACGCGGCATGTTGCAGGAAACACTCGTTGTCTGGGGTGGAGAATTTGGCCGGACACCATTCAACGAAAAAGGGGATGGCCGCGATCACAACCCATGGGGGTTCTCCATGTTTTTCGCTGGCGGCGGTGTTCGTGGAGGACAGACCATTGGTCAGACTGATGAGATTGGCCTTCGTGCAGTAGAGCGCCCTGCCCATGTCCATGACCTGCATGCATCCATTCTTTGGCTGCTGGGGCTGGACCACCTCCGGCTCACGTATCAGCATAATGGACGTGCTGAACGCCCCACAGTTGTGGCAGGAGAGCACATGGTGAAAGAACTGTGGGAGGTGTAATCCCACATACCTATCTGACAATAGAGCGTATGCTCTCAAAAACTCCTGATCTGTTCCATTTTTGACAACATCCATTTAGTAATAGCCAGAAATTTACTATTGTCACCAAACTTTGCATGCAACTCTCGCCCCGCAGGGAAAACTACGTAAACACTTCAAATTTTGAGCAAGTGCCATTTTCAGGTGTATAATTTAGCATCCTAAAAAGATTAAAGCTTTCGTCAGGAAGGATATTCACCTATGAAGTTGCTGTTTACTGCATTATTCCTTCTGGGAGGTCCTGTTTGGGCCGTGCAGCCGTGCGATAGCACGCCCAATCCCTGTTACAGCAATGTCGATGACATACTTGGCGGCAAGCGTCGACTCTTGCGAAATGACGATCTGTTTATTACCAACTTCAATTCATCCTCTGGGTATCAGGACCTAACCTCACTAACTTCAGCCCTGAAACCAGGAACACCAACTACCGTGAACATAGAGGATACCAGTAAATCCTGCACCTATATTCTTCCTCCTCAAGCCGGTCGACTCTTTAATACATCGAATTCATTTCAAGTGGCGATTTATCCAACTGCAGCAGCTGATTCTTCATGTACTGCAAACGGCCAACCAAATCTGGCAATCCACATTACTGACGCCAAGAATCCGGCAAATAATAGTGTCTTTCCACTGACCGATACTGTAGAGCGGCTTTACTTTGCATTAGCAGACTTCAATCGTGACGGATTTGACGACATCATTGTGATGAACATCAACCATTTTTTCATTCTGTCTGCTGTGGATCCCACGAACCCTTCCAAAGGCATCCAGTTGGTGGCCAACTTAGTGAATGATCTTGGTCAATACACAGCTCCAAAAAATGATTTGTCTGTGGGTGACTTTAACGGAGACGGTGCGATTGATGTTGCTTTTGTAGCAGGCCTGTGGAATCAGGTCGGCGATGACAATGACTCTTCTTTGGAAGTGCTGACAGTCTGTCCAGCAGCCAGCGTGTCAGTCATCGGCTTGGGGTGCAACGCTCCCTTCCAGATTCTCTATCCGCACGGATATCAACGCACGCTCAATCTGGGTGGGCAAGCAGGGCATATTCCAGACCCAGCTAATAATCAGTGGCCGTCCGTTGTGTCAGGAAATTTCAAAGGCATTGCCAATCGAAAACAGGTAGTGACTCACCAGCGTGAAGGCTTGTTCAGTGGACCAAATTATCACCAGTTTCAGGTAATAGAGTTTGGACCCAATCTCGAGATATCTGTCACATCAACTTTACAGATTCCTGATTCCACATCCGGATATGATGCAACTCCATTCCTGATGGCAGCTGGTTCTTTAGATTGGACGGTTCAAACTGATCAGGTAGTTTATGCAGACCTGAACACCAAAACTGACGGGGGAACACTCTCAGTGATTACCTTTGATAGTGATCTGAAAATGACAGCTCACCCCACATCTATTCCAGTCTCTACAGCGGGCTCTGTCTCCACCCCAATAGGAATAGCAATCGGGAGATTTGATCCTCCAGATTCCCAGGATGGTTCTAAAGACTTCAATCAACAGATTGCACTACTTTACAATTCGGGGCCCCCATCATCCCCTCAGCTATCAAGTTGGGTTTCACTACTATCTTCCTCACAAGCAAATTCATGGACCCCTCAATTAATCAATACAACATCACTGGCAAGCAACATAGTTCCTGTAAATTACAATCCTTTTGGAACAAACTATCTGGGCATCGGTGATTTACAGGGACGCTCTGTCTTCCTTGGAGCGCCAACCAGAGTCAGCATCTCGGGTCATATTCAACCTGACCTGGTTCTGGCCATCCCCCCCATGCACATTGACTATGTCCGAGATATTGACAATCTTGGACCAACTGGCAAACCCGGAGTGGTCAACTTCACAGTGATGCCAAGTGTTCCTGCCCCAGGCACGGCCTTTAGTACACAATATGCATTCGGCAGCACAAGTTCTACAAGTGCCACCTCAAGCACAACCAGCAGCTACAACTATTCATTAGGTGGATCAACCGACAATACCGTAACATTTGGCGATCCCAAAAGTGATTTTGTGCGGGCAGAAGTAAAAGCCTCCGGCAAGGACACGTATGGGAATAGTGTGGCGAAGAATGACAACAGTTATCAGTCAGTCACAAATTCTCTGAGTGCCACAACAGGCTTTGCGGACCATCTGTTCTATACAGCTTCACGCCTCAATATGTACTACTACCAGGTTTTGGGGGAGTTCTCCTGCCCCGATGGAACTCAAAGCTGCTCACCAGATCAGCGGCAGCCAGTCTTTGTTCAATTTTCAGGTCCGGATCTGATCGAGAAAAACGATATTGATGCAACTACACAAGAGTGGTATCAACCGGTGCACGAAGTTGGAAACGTCCTGTCCTATCCATGGAACCTCTCTCTTCTACAAAACGAGAATCCAAACCTGATTGCTCTGACAGCCGATCCAGCCCCCTGGCGATCAACCGATACATCCATGACTTCATATGGAACCACATGGAAAGCCGGTGAAGGTAAATCAATCACTACAGGTAGTACAACAAGTCACTCTTTCGATTTCTCAACGTCCATTACTGGGCAAATCAAAGCTGGCATTCCTGGTATCTTCACTGTCTCAGGAAAAACTCAGAATCAGTTCAACTACAGCAATAGCAGTTCGACGACCAAAATGAATACGTCTGCCACCTCTATGGATGCGTCCACTGGTATTCAAGTCAACAAGCCACAGTTTTCTGACAAGGTAGCGACAGTCTATAACTATGAATTTTCCGGATACGTACTTGGATCAAACTCAACAAATATCTACGATCAGAAAGAGTTGAAAGATTCAGATGGGAAGCCTGTTGATTTTCAGACTGCGGGACCCATGACTGTTGCATTCATGGCCGATCCTCTTCGTGGAGGGGCTCCATGGTGGCAGCAAGCATATAATAAGCCCGATGTTGCACTAAATCACCCTGCCCGTTGGACATGGACAAAGGGAACACAGACAGCTACTTTCAACCAGCGCGACGTCAACGCCCCGCCTGAAGATGATGCTTTCTATCAGATGAAAGGGTTATTCATTACCGAACCGAATGCCCAGGGCCCACAATTGTCATTTGCGACTGCCGGAGACCAGGTCCAGATTAAAGTGCGAGTTTACAATTTCAGCCTTGTAGACATGCCTTCGAATGCTAAAGTTCACGTTCAGATTTATGGGCAGGTTTTCAAAAATGCCAGCCTGTTTGGTAATTCCTTCCTGATTGGTGAAGATGTCATCGCACCTATTCCAGGATTCAATTCCGCAAGCAATCAGGGAACTCTGCCCAACTGGAGCTATGCCAGCGTCAATTTCGACACGACGAAGTATTCCGATACTCAATTGGTATTTTGGGTAGTCACATGGATGGATGATGGTACCAATATGATCACTGAAATGGAGGGTCACGGTTTAACATCCAGTCCTGCCGGGCAGGTATACCAACAGATCAGTAATGTTCCAGTTGAATTGTATAGTAACAATGTGGGATTATACGGAACCTATAGTCCGTTCACCGTCGCAGCCCCTTCTCACAAGCAGTCCACACGCATAGGTGCTCCGATTGAAGCAGAATCGTTATCAATCAAGTTAAGCGGCCCAGGAAAAGTGGGGAGCCGCATGAAAGTAACAATTACTGCCAAAAATAATGGAACTGCAGATATAAGCAATGTTCCGATCCTGTTTTATCTGGGGGACCCAGCTGCTGGTGGCAAGCCTTTCGATATCCAGCGTATTCCGCATTTACGTCAACAATCCAGCATATCGATGAGAACCTTTTTCATTCCCGAACAGGCTGGACAACATACAATTTATGTCCAGGTAGGTCGTACTACAGCAGAAGTTGCACATGTCAGTGCTGTAGCCAAGATTTCTGATCAATGATCCGTTTTTCATTTGGAATAAGGAGAAGCAGGATGCTTCAGAAAATATGTGTCGGTATCCTTTTTGCAGCAGCATTTGCTGGTCAATTGTTTGCGCAGTCTGCTCTGGAGCCTGTTCGGGTTCACACAGCCTCCCGGACGCTGGACAGTATGATGCCAGACATCCTGAAAAGGACGGGCGTACCAGGAGTCGCAATTGCTATTGTTCATCGAGGTCAACCGTCTCTCCTTAAAGGCTATGGATTCCGTAAAGTGGATGAACCCGAACTGGTAAATGCTGATACCGTTTTTCAAATTGCATCCATCTCCAAACCAGTAACAACATCTGTAATGGGAGCGATGGTTACCAATGGCCTGATGAACTGGGATGATCGCATCGCAGAATGGGATCCCAATTTTCAACTCTCCGATCCATGGATCACCGACAACATCACGATTCGGGACTTCATCACTCATCGAAGTGGCCTTCCCGATCATAATGGTGACATCCTGGAAGATCTGGGCTATGACCGGGATGAAGTTCTGTATCGGCTCCGAGCGATTAAAAAAAATCTCAATCCCTTTCGCTCAACCTACAACTACACAAATTTCGGATTTACTCAGGCAGCTGAGGCAGTGGCCTGGAAGTATGGCGCAAACTGGGAAGACATCGTTCAGGAATTTATCTTTAAGCCTCTTCGCATGACTTCATCCAGCGTTCTTCACGATGATTACGCTGAATCACCCAATCGTGCATGGCTGCATGCCTTCGAGGATGGAAAGGCTGTCGCAAAGTATGATCGTAATCCTGACGCACAGGCCCCGGCTGGTGGAGTCAGTTCCTCAGTACGTGACATGAGCATGTGGATGCGAATGCTGTTGAATCAGGGAACATTTGAAGGGAACAAGATCATTGATCCGATGGTGCTTCAGGAGATTCAAACACCTCAGATTATCCGGAATGTTGATCTGGCAACGGGACGTGTCGGGTTTTATGGTCTTGGCTGGAACGTAGACTGGTCTGCTCAGGGAAACCTGAGAGTTTCTCATAGCGGTGCCTTTTTGCTTGGAGCAGCCACAACAATTGTTCTGGTACCTGGCCAGAACATCGGCATCATTGTGTTGAGTAATGCCACGCCACACGGTGTTCCTGAGGCCATTGCTGATATATTCTTTGATCTTGTCTATAACGGAAATAATTTGAAGACTGACTGGATTAAAGTGTGGCAGGAACGCTTTGAAATTGCAGATGCCGACCCCATTCCCGATTATTCAAAACGATGGAAGCCTTATCCAAGCATGCCGGCGATGGATTTATCTGCTTATACTGGCACATATTACAGTGAATACTATGGTGATCTGCATGTCCGACAGGTCGATGGGAAGTTGCAGATTTTGCTTCCACCAAATCAAACAGCCTATACATTAGATCATTGGGCAAAAGATACTTTCACATACTATTTTGCAGCTGAAAGTAATATTGGCAAGCGCGCAATCATATTCAGTGATGTGAAGGATGGCATCACTCAAAAAATTTATATAGATAACTTTCGGCTTGATGGGGGTGGAATCTTCACACGCCTGTCTGAAACTGATCTATTACGAATACATAGCATCAAAACTCAACGAAAAAAATTGAAGGGAGATTTAGGTATCTCGTACCGAACGATACGCTAAATCAAATCCTGATCAATCATCATTAGTTTCAGGTGCATGTTCTGGTGGAGGCGGGGGGAGTTGAACCCCCGTCCAAGAAAGTCCGCGATGAAGAGCCTACGTACGTATCCGCGTCATTTGTTTCGATAGCCACCTTAGACCCGGCGAAAAAGCAACTATCTAGTCCGGTTAGTTTTCGTCTTGGGGCCCCGGACCGAGACCTTACGCTTATCCCGAATTATGACGCTCGGACGAAGGCAATCGGGCTCACCCTCGGGAGCGGCTACTTTTAATTAAGCAGCGTATGCAAACTGCGTGTTGGCAGTTGTTGTTTTCCGATCGTTTAACGGGAGCTCGGAACCCGGCACGCCTCTTCACGACGATTCAATCCTGTCGAAACCGTTGCGCCCCCTCCTTTCATGGGAATGACACTTTCATTCTACCGCCCCGGACACTGCATACTGAAATCAGTACATGACGAATCTGATTGTGTTCACAGACCTGGACAGCACACTGCTGGATCACGATACCTATTCTTTCGCCGGGGCTCTGCCCGCTTTGACAGAACTCAAGCAAAGAAATATTCCGCTCGCAATCGTTACCAGTAAGACGCGCGTGGAGATTAAAGGGTTGCGGGAAGAATTGGATATCCCCGGTCCTGATGTCTGTGAGAACGGGTCCTGGTCCAGAAGCTATGAATGGATCTGTCAGGAACTGCTGCATGCCTCCAGGGAAACTGGAGTTGCCACCCGTGGCTTCCACCAGATGTCCATTGAAGAGATTTCAGCAATTACTTCCCTGCCCCCGGCCTCAGCCCGGCTGGCGGCGCAGCGTGAGTTTTCAGAGCCATTCTATTTTGTTCATGAGGAGCAGGCTCCTGAACTGCTCTCAGCATTGGAAAATCGTGGACTCCGCTGGACGCGAGGAGGTCGATTCCATCATGTATTCGAACGAGGCAGCAAAGGTGAAGCAGTCAAAGACATCCAGGCAGCCATACCGAATGCGGTATCGATCGGATTGGGTGATGCACCAAATGACATCAGCTTCCTATCGGTGGTTGACTACCCGGTGATCGTTCGTTCCCCTAAAGTACTCACAATGATGGAAGCGGTTCCCCATGCTCTTGTGACTCAAAATGATGGACCTGCAGGATGGAACGAAGCAGTGCTGAGTCTGCTGGAATCTCAGGGAATCCGTTCAGCCACGTAATCCGTGGAAAAGCTGCCATCCTCAGACCGGACATTCAGTTTCAGCTGTGAACCTGAAACTTTTCCCTGATAGAGAATTTTCAGATCCTGTCCCTGAAAATTGACCTTGACCGAAAAGGACAAGTTGTCTCCATCGATTTTGCCATCTTCAATTTTGGATTTCCCCAGCATTTCACTGGCGGTTTCGCCCGTGAGCTGATTACCGTCCACCTTGAAGGAAAAGGTCCTTTCCATCTTCCCGTTAGGACCTTCAGCTGTACCCTTCCAGTTTCCGGCGATATCTGCAGCGAATGCCGAGAAAGCGCCAAGAAGAAAAATCGCAAGAATTTTTTTCATGAAATTACCCTACTCTCCTGCAATGCCGATTTCCAGTGATTATTGCTTGCTGACAATATAGCGAGTGGAGAAATCTCCATCCGCTGTTTCCAGTTGCAGGTTCAGACTGTTTTCGCTCGCAGTCCCTTTCACCAGCAGTTTGATTGGATCTCCGTAATAGATCATATCCACCGTAAAGGACAGGGAATCCCCGTCCACTTTTCCGTTGGCAATTTTAAATGTTCCCAGAGACTTGCTCACCATTTCTCCCGTGAGAGTTTCCCCTTCCATCCGCAGCACATAAGAGTGTTCAAACTTGCCATCTGGACTTTCAATAACTCCCGTCCATGTTCCGCTCAGGTCCGCACCGATCAGTGAGATCGTGAAAAGAGAAAAAAGTACAATCAGCTTTCGCATACACCTAATCTAACCGCAAAAATTTCCTCCTTCGGAAGCCTGTTTGGTTAGACTGTATCCACGCATGCTCAACCGACGACACTTTTCCCTGCTGTGCGGCTCAGCACTACTGGGGCAGGCTCCACAGGATTCAACTGAATACGAATGGCATGATGCAAAGAAACTGACCATTGAAGGGCTCGGGTTTCAGGATCTGAAATCGCCTTATGACCGTCTCCCCGGACGTGCTGAAGGGATTGTGCGTCAAGCGGTATGGGATCTGAGCCGTCACTCTGCCGGAGTCCTGGTGCGATTCAGCACAAATTCACCGTCCCTCAAGGCAAGATGGGCACGCACGAAAGAAGAACTGGCCGGAGTCAACATGACGGCTATTTCCGCCAGCGGGCTGGATCTCTATACAAAAACCGGTCCAGGAAAATGGCGCTGGCTGGGTTTTGGCCGACCGGAGAAGACTATTCAAAGTGAATCGGTACTGATTAACGGAGTTCCCAAGGGAGAACGGGAATATATGCTCTATCTCCCGCTCTTCAATGGCGTCACTTCGCTGGAGATCGGTGTTCCCAGAGGTACAGGAATCAATCCCGGCGTACCTCGTCCGGCTAACCAGAAACCGATTTTGTTCTATGGAACTTCCATCACACATGGAGCTTCCGCCTCCCGATCCGGCATGACCCACGTCGCAATTCTCGGACGTCAGTTTGACCGTCCCGTCATCAATCTTGGATTTTCAGGAAATGGCAAAATGGAGCCGGAAGTCACAAAATTCATCACGGAACTGGATCCGGCTGTCTTTGTCATCGATTGCCTTCCGAATATGGTAGCGAAAGAAGTGGAAGAGAGAACCGAACCCTGTGTGCGGATGATTCGGGAAAAGCATCCCAACACTCCCATCCTTCTTGTAGAAGACCGGAACTATCCCGATGGATTCCTTATCCCTTCTCGACGTGAGCGGAACCAGACCAGCCAGAAAGCATTACAGGATGCCTATAAAAGACTTCAGCAGGCAGGTGTAAAAAATCTGCATTACCTGAAAGCGGAAACTCTGCTGGGAGATGACGGAGAAGGTACCACGGATGGATCACACCCGAGTGATCTCGGGTTCGTTCGACAGGCAGAAGCTTTTGCGAAGCCTCTTCGGCAGATCCTGAAATAGAAAACGCCGGAGAGTTTTCTCCGGCGCAATCATCTTTTGTTTCTCAATCAAAATTCCAGCCGAAGCACCAGCTGCATAAACCTGGATGCTTTGGCTGAAGTGATCAACCCGAAATTTGGAGAATTGAAAATTGCATTTCTCCCCTGGGAGTCAGCCTGTACAGAGAGTGTTGTATTGGGTCCATTGAAGTTCACCCGATTGAATACATTGAAAGCTTCTCCACGAATATCCAGCTTCACCCGTTCCCGAATGGGAATCCGCCGGGAAACAGACAGGTCGATATTAAACTCGTAAGGTTCACGGGTTGTATTCCGACCCAGAGTTCCAATTTCTGCGGGAAGAATCTGCCGACGATTGGCGCCGCTCCCCGTGTAGAGCGGCCCAGCCGGGAGATAAGGAAAATCCGCGTCATTCGGTGACTTCAGATATCGGATTGCCTGTCCTTCAGAAGTCATCTGATCAGAGTATCCTCCAAAATTTGAACCCCCAGAATGAGGGCGCTGCTGTCCGGCTCCCGGATAGAGATTATTCTGAATGATCGTATCTGGCAGCCCGCTCCGCAGCACCACAATCGGACTTACCACCCAGTCCCGTGCCCACCACGGACCTTTGGTCTGATACTGCACCGCTGCCGAAAAATTATGAGGCCGATCGAATGCACTGACACCTCGATCCAGATTCCGGAAGAAGTGAGGAAACTGTCCGCTGTCCAGGCCATTGGGTTGAGAAAAAGGGAAGAGACCACTTCCGTCATCAATGGATTTTGAAAAGGTGTATGACCCGACAAAACCAAAATTACTCGCAAACTGCCGCCGTCCCTGAATCTGCAGGGAGTGATAGCTGGAAGTACCAGCGTGGACAAACGAACCGAGCGCATTCACATTCGGCAGACGTCGTGCCCGCTGATTTTCAATTCCGGAACCCAGGCGAGCCAGCTCTTCACCTCGCTCAAAAGGAATGGGGTTGAACTGAAGGCTGAGGGGAAGATGGAGTCCCCGTGTTCCCACATAGCTGATGTCAAGAACTGTTGTGCGGGTCAGCTGCCTCTGAATTCCAAAATTCCATTGCAGTGATCGGGGCATGGGATTGATTTCGCCAAACTGGGCACCTGCATTCAGGGGATTATTGACGGATGCATTGCGCTCCACGGCAAACGGATCCCCGAAGTCCTGCGTCGCAACCAAAGGAATGCCCTGCTGCAAGCTAAACGGTTGTGCAATCCCGACACCCAGATCAGGGAATACCTGATTGACGGTAAAACCGGGATACAGAACAACACCACCAAGATTGGAAAAGATCTGGCTGTAGAAAACGCCAAAAGCAGAACGGATTACAGTCTTGTCATTCAGGCTGTATGCGAATCCGATGCGTGGGGCAAAATTATTCCGGGGAGCATTCAGATTCAGGGAGCGACTGGCATTGAGATTGGCAGCCAGTAAACGTCCGCTCACGGGATCTACACGAGAGTAGATATCGTTGGACATGGTCATGGGTGATTCGTATTCCCACCGCAGACCTATGTTGATCGTCAGCTTCTGATTTACCTTCCAGTCATCCTGCAGAAAGATTCCCAGATTGTAATTGCGGCGCCCGGTAGGTGGCTGAAAAAGATCATAGTTGGCTGTCTTCACCGCTCCCAGCAACATATCACCGAGTGAATTTACCGGATTCCCGGCAACCTGAGAAGGCGAGGTCAGCTGTCCATTGAATGTATAGACTCCAGCAAAACTTCCGCCGGGATTAAATACATTGAACTGATTCTTCCGTAACTGGAATCCTGACTTGATGTTGTGATTGCCACGAATCCATGTCAATGAAGCAGAAGACTGGTAGTTATTGTCAATCTGTCTGCGATAAGTGTTTGAATCAATCCCTACATCACCCCATCCAAAGTTGAATCGGGGCGATGCCTGGAATGATGATCTGGCGATTCCCAACACATCCTGAACATTCAGCCCCAGGCTGGGAGGATCAATAGCAGGATTATTTCTCTGGAATCCAAGCCATACCTCAGAGATCAATGTAGGTTTCCAGATATGTGTCCATGATGCTGCGGCCTGATAGTTGGTTGTAACCGAATCCCCCACTCTGGGATCCAGAGGACCCGGCAATACGGAACCACTGGGAGCCAGATTTTTGGATGTGGTAAATCTTCCAAATAAGCGGGCGGCATCCCCGATCGAATGATCTCCACGGACCGTGTACTGGTTGTCTGTCAAGGATGTTGAACCTGTATTGAGATAGTTATTGATGAATCTTCCATTGGCGGCATCCCGCGTTCCCGGTTGATTGGGCACGGGAAGAAGATTCATGATCCGCTGAGCTGCCGGGTCCAGACGATTGGCAGGAATTCGATTTCCTGGAAACGGTGTCCCCGTGGATGGATCATTCACAATAATGGGCGACCCGGAAAAATCACCGGACCTGAAAGCAACATCCGGAACTGTGGACAGATTATTGAAGGGAATCTGACGCCGTAACCCTTCATAGTTAAACAGGAAGAATGTCTTGTCACGCCCGTTATAAAGCCGGGGGATCAAAACAGGTCCGGAGATCTTTCCTCCAAACTGGTTATACCGGTCGCTAGGGCGACTGACTCCTCTGAGGTTGTTGAAGAAGTTGTTGGCATTCAGTTTTTCATTGCGGAAGTACTCATAGAGTGATCCATGGAGACTGTTTGTTCCTGAATCAATAATTGCGTTGAAGTATCCACCGGAAGTCCGCCCATATTCTGCTGTATATCCTGATGTCAGAACCTTGAACTCACGGACAATTTCAGCAGTGGGAGTGCGCTGAACGCCGCCGGTTGAACCGGAGACGATGGATACGCCGTCCACGGAAAATTCACTATTCAGCGTTCGGCTGCCATTGATGGAAAGCTGGCTGGCATTGATGCCGGTAGCTGCTCCACCAGAAGAAACGCCTCCCACCAGTGTCAGGGTGTTCAGAACATTCCGACTTGGCAGAGGCAACCCGAGAACAAAATTATTGGCAATCACTGCACCCATGGAAGAAGACTCCGCTTCGAGAATGCCCAGGCCCTCTCCTTCCACCGTGATGGACTCACTCACAGCACCTGGACGAAGGACAACGTCCAGCCGGGCTCGCTGATCTACTTCAAGCGTGACCCCCGTGATTTTGGATTGGTTAAACCCCTGAAGCTCAACCGTGACGTCGTACACTCCCGGAGGAATCGCAACGGCAGCATATACCCCGGATTCATTCGAAACTCCATTGAATGCGGTTACTCCCGTCTGGGAGTTGACAATATTAATTCGCGCACCGGAAACGACTCCTCCACTTGGATCAGAAACAGTTCCGGATAAAGATGCGCGGATATTCTGAGCCAGCAGACCAGGCAGGCACAGAAACAAGAGAAGAATCAGTCTCAACATAACTGCCCGGTAAAATATCAGACATTGCAATGTAGAGGAATCCCCCTAAACCAATGATTCAAAATAACTAAAATATCTAATTTAGAGATAAATTATTCTTGTTCTTCTGATTCGTCCTCTGGCTCCGGCTCCTTCACTTCCATATCAGCCATGATGCTTCGTAAACGATCATAGATGTCGGGTATAGCTGCGCCCACACGATTCCAGTTGGGAATCTGTGGGGCACCTAGCGGATCTTCAACATAGGATTCAGCAGCGTCACGCAGAGCCTGGGCAAATGTGTGAACAGCATGATCCTCTTCATGACGGTCAAACTTCAGACCATTGATGGTGGCATCCGCGTGATATCGCAGAATCGTATCCTGAGCAAACCGGATGTAGTAGATTTGCATGGCACGGAAATGGTCTGTGGTCAGCACGTGGCCTTCCTGCGCCACGCTGCGGAATAAACTGGCAGCAATATCCCGGGCCATGCGGCGAAGTCCCTGTTCCGGGTCCCCTGCAGAGAGATCCTGATGCTTGTGTTCATAGTTGTCTGTCAGGTCTACCTGGGCAATTCGAAGTGGAGCTACATTGCGGAAGACTTCACTCAGTACTCCCACTTCAAGTCCCCAATGGCTAGGGATTCGCAGCACTTTAGCAAGATGAGTCTGCATCGCAAACTCTCCAGCCAGCGCATAACGAAATGAATCCAGAAAACGGAGATAAGGAACTTCCGGCATCATTTCCTGAATGACGCGGACAAGTGGAGTAAAGAAAAGACGGGTGACTCGTCCGTGTAATGTACCGGAAACCCGTGCATAGTATCCTTTGCAGAATTCCACTCCAAGATTCGGATGAGCAACCGGATACATTAGTCGGGCAAGGAGTTCGCGGGAGTAGTTGCGAATATCACAATCGTGCAGGCCAATGACTTCGATATCATCATCGGCAAAGAGACAACCGAAGGACAGCCAGCAGGTACGACCCTTTCCAGCTCCTCCCACACTCAGATCGTTGGCTTCGAAAAGTTCCCATAGTTCTTCCACTCGTGGGTCTTCCATCCATAGAGCGGTCACAGGAGTCTTGAATCCGTAGAAGAAAGTTTTTGCATGTTCATACTGCTCACGCGTTGCCTGTCCCACTGCCACGACAATCCTTCTGAGATAGCGGACTTCACGCAACTCGTCGCAGATCTGTTTCATGGCGGGATGTTCAAACTCCCTGTAGAGCGCTGGTAGAACCAGACCGATGCCATCGGCTTTTCCAAAACGCTCCAGTTCGTCTTCCAGACGTTCATGTCCACGCTCTGTCAGTCGATGAAGAGTGGTAATTGATCCAGGTTGAAAGAAATCTGCCATAGTTTCTACTTTCCCAGCAGTTAAATCTCCAGATCAATCCTAAAATAGACGTGATAAGTTGATAGGTTCATGAAACGTCGTCACGTTTTACAAGCCCTCGTTGCCGCCCCGGCATTGAGTGCTCAGGATCTTGCCGTTGTCACGCCAGATAGCGTTGCAAAACCTCGCCTGCATTTCTTTACAGAAAAGGAGATTGAAAACCTCCGCCAACTTGCAGATCAGATCATTCCCAGCCTGGGTGGAAAACCCGGTGCAAAAGAAGCAAATGCAGCTGAGTTTCTCGATTTCTACATCTCCCGATGCTCCAAAGAAGATCAGCAGCTCTACAGACAGGGGCTTGCCTCTGTTTCGTCACTGGAACTTCTCGATAAGCCCTGGACCTATCAGGAGCCCACAGATATTCCCTCCAGGTTTGTCCGAAGACTAAAAGAAGATGTCCTTCGAGCCACTTTTAATTCCCAGCAGTGGATTGCTTCCTCTGGCAGGCGTGGTGGTGGTACCAACTATTACTGGAATCCCGTCGATTAGCCCACATTTTCAGATTTGAGATAGATTCGCAATGCCAAAAACTTTCCCCGTAGTGATTGTCGGCTCAGGAGCTGCCGGAGGCATGGCTGCATGGACGCTCACCAAACTTGGTGTTGAATGCTGCCTTCTGGATGCAGGACCACTGATTGACATTGAAAAGCAGCGTGAACTTCGCCCTGTTTACGATCTTCCGTTTAAGGGGTTTGGTACACCGGGTCGGTTTCCACATGTCACTCAGGCCTCAGAGTTTGATGAAAACCTGTGGGCTGACGAGAAACAGAATCCTTATTCCTACCCTAAGGACGATCCCTACTACTGGGTACGCATCCGGATGGTCGGTGGAAAGATGAACCGCTGGGGGCGTGCGTCCTGGCGGTTGAGTGACATGGAGTTCAAGGCAAAGGATCATGATGGCTTCGGTGAAAACTGGCCTGTCTCCTATGCAGAGATAGCTCCTTTTTATGACCGTATAGAACCTATTTTCAAAGTTCAGGGTCGAAATGAGGGGATTCCACAGCTTCCGGATGGAAAGCTGCTACCGGATGAATCTCCAGATTCACCAGCCAACAAGCGATTTATCGATGCAGCAGCAAAACGTGGCATTCGGATCACCAAACCCAGACGCGCAACGGGAACACTTGCATCCAGCCTGAATCTGTTGCTGCCGGAAGCACTGGAGACCGGAAAGCTTTCCCTGGTTCCGAATGCAGTTGTACGGGAAGTTACGGTTGATCCAAAAACTGGTCTGGCAAACGGAGTTTCATTTATTGACCGCCGATCAAAACGCGAATACTGGGTCGGTGGCGAAAGAATCATCGTGGGTGCATCAGCACTTGAATCAGTGCGCCTTCTGCTGAATTCAAAATCTCCCCGCTGGCCCAATGGGCTGGGAAACTCCAACGATATTCTCGGCCGCTATCTTTTTGACCAGATCTACGTGAAGAATGTAGTGCAGGCAATTGTTCCTGAAGCTCGAGCATCACGCAAACAACGTGGAGTCACAGGAGGTGCCGGATATGTCTGCCGTTTCCGGAATCTGAAGCCGGGACAGAGCGAAAACGGATTCATCCGCGGTTACACCCTTGATTTTGGTTCAGGCGGTGCGCCGAATCCTCGTTACCTCAAAGGTTATGGCGAATCGATGCTCAAAGAGCTTTCCGATCTGCAATCAGCCGGATTCGCAGCCACCACAATGGGTGAAGTTCTGCCCCGTCATGAAAATGTGGCAACCATCAATCCCAATCTCAAGGATGCCTGGGGAATTCCCTCCCTGAACATCCAGCATCGCTATACAGATAACGAACACAAGATGGCGGAAGATTCCCGTCAGGTCATGGCTGAGCTGTGCCATGAAGCAGGATTCGAACTTCTGGAATCCCACGCACTGATGGTGCCTCCCGGCGAAAGCATTCATGAACTCGGTGGATGCAGGATGGGAAGTGATCCAAAAAAATCCATGCTGAATCAGTGGAATCAAAGCCATGAAGTGAAAAATCTGTTCGTGCTTGATGGTTCCAGCTTTGTCACGGGTGGAGCACAGAATCCCACTTTAACCATCCTGTCACTCAGCATGCGAGCCTCTGAATATCTTGTAGAAAAAATGAAAAACAAAGAGCTCTGAAATTAAATTTATGCAACTCAGTTGCTAAAACCTTGACAGCACCTTTCCGGATTTCATAATCTGTATTTGATGATTGTGGACCTATCCAGTCCACAATCTCATCCAACCCGGAAAGGGTTTATGATCGCTCGCTTTTTTCATCGGTTTCTTCATCAACCCCAGCAAATATGGCTACGAAAAGCCATGTTTCAGATCCACTTGTGGGTAGGAATTTTTGTTGCGATCTATATTGTTCTGATTGGGGTCAGTGGATCGATTCTGGTCTTTCGGGAAGAATTGACCCGTCTCTCAGGAAATACATTTCCAGCCCCCGCTTCAAAAGAAGTCCGTATCGACAGCGTTCAGGCGACTCAGATCATTCAGGAAACATATCCAAAAAAGAAAATCACTTTCATGTATGCTCCACGAGCCAAAGAGCCTGCATACGTTTTCTACACGATGGAAGGAAAAGAATCCACTATTTACGGAGTGGACCCTTCAAATGGAAAGATTCTGGGGACATTAAATACACAGGGATCAGTATTGAACTGGGTGGGCCAGCTTCATTATTTCCTGCTGCTGGGAAGATCTCCGGGGCTGCTGTTAAATGGCATTGGATCAGCTCTGCTGCTGCTCCTGACATTTACGGGAATGGTTCTCTGGTGGCCCGGCCTGAAGGCGTGGGCACGTGGATTCGTTGTAGACTTCAGCAAAAGCTGGAAACGAATCAACTTTGATACCCATAATGTCGTTGGCTTCTGGACGCTTTCCATCGTTTCGTTCTGGGCAATTTCCGGCGTCTACTTTACCTGGCCGCGAGAAGTAACATCCTTTGTGAACTACTTTTCACCGGTCTCACAGAAATCTGAACGAGTCACTGTTCCGCCGAATAAATCCGGCAAATGGGCGGACCTCAGTAGAATGGTCCGGGATACAGAAACCCGCACACCCGCTACCAAATTGGCGGCGATCCGTTTTCCCATGTCACCGCAGGCACCGTTCATGTTTTACATGGCAAAGCCGGATGCGGTGGATCTGACAGGAGCTGATTTCGTTTACTATGAGCCTGCAACCGGAAAATATCTGAAAACCGTAGAACGGTCAGAAAAGAAGACTGCGGGAGACTGGATTATCTGGGCAATGCATCCTCTCCATTTCGGAACTTCTTTCGGGATGGCAGTCAAGATTCTTTACTTTATCCTTGGCTTTTCCCTTCCCTTATTGGTGATTACCGGAGTTCTGATGTACTGGAACCGTTACCTGGGCAAGAAGTGGAAACAGCTGAAACAACCCAAGAAAGTCTACGTCCCGCCGTCTATCCAGACCATCAACACAGAGGTTCCAGTCCGGATGAAGTAGAACAGGTTTGATCTTTCAGTCTTGGTGATCCGAAGGACGCAAAATTCCACGGCAAGCATTCTTCGGTAACTTTGTTCGTCTCTTCCGACGACTCCACACCCGCTTCTCCGGAAGCGGGTTTTTTTCTTCCCGTCATATGATGGAAGTGTTGTGTTGAGCGTTCTTGTCCTTCTTCTGGTCGCACAAGCTCCGGCACCCGTTGAGCAGCCGATCCCCTATTCCCACAAGTTGCACCTTTCCAAAGGCCTTCAATGCAAGACTTGTCATACAAATTCAGATCCGGCAGGGGAAGTGATGGGGATACCAAAACTCTCCACCTGTATGTCATGCCACAGGGCCATCAAGACGGACTCTCCACACATTCAGACTATGGCGGCTACGGCATCAGAGAAAAAGGAAATCCGATGGAAGCGGGTCTATCAGATCCCTGCCTATGTCTATTTCTCTCATCGCGTTCATACGGAAGCAGGTGCAACCTGCGAAAACTGTCACGGAAAAGTCGCTGAACGGGATGTTCTGTTCAAAGAGGGAGACCTCTCTATGGGAGCCTGCATGGCATGCCATCAGCAGCAAAAAGCTCCAAATGACTGCTCAACCTGTCACGAACCCCGTTAAACATTGATTCAGGATTTTTTTGTCTATCCGGCTAAAATGAGAGAGTAGTTTTCTCTTATGGCAAAAAAACTCGAAGGCAAAGTAGCCGTCATCTCTGGGGGTAGCAGGGGATTAGGACGCGCAATGGCAATCGCCCTGGCAAATGAAGGAGTAGAAGTCTCTGTTATTGGCCGCGATAAAGCTGCACTGGATGAGACGGTAAAGCTGGTAGGAAATGCCCGGGCATTTCAGGCTGACCTCACAAAAGAAGATGAGGTTGCAGACCTGGCTAGCAATTTCCCCAAAGTGGACATTCTGATCAACAATGCAGGCATCAACCTTCGGAAAAATCTGGTGGAGTTCTCGCTGGAAGAGTGGAATCGTGTCATTGACAGCAATCTCACCAGTGTTTTCCTGATGAGCCGGGCTTTTGTTCCCTTGATGGCAGGAAAGGGATACGGACGTATTTTGAATCTCACCTCCATCATGGCCCACGTCTCCCTTCCGGGAAGGACTGCTTACTCAGCATCCAAGGCTGCCATGTTAGGACTGACCAAAGCACTGGCTCTGGAGCTGGCAGCTGAAGGAATCACGGTCAATGGAATTTCCCCAGGTCCTTTTGCCACGGAAATGAACACAGCTCTCATCAATGACCCGGAAAAAAATGCAGAGTTTCTTCGCAAGCTGCCCGTCGGCCGCTGGGGAGATCCTCAGGAAGTAGGCGCACTTGCAGTACATCTTTGTCTCCCCGAATCTGGATTTATCACGGGAACGGATATTCTCATTGATGGTGGCTGGACTGCGCTTTAGTCTTCTGATCAGCCTGATTTTTTTAATCAGTTGTTCGGGAGAAAAACGACGGACGATCGGTGTTGTTCCTAAGGCAACATCGCATCTGTTCTGGGTCACAGTGGAAGAAGGAGTGCGCCAGGCTGGCAAGGATTTCGATGTGGAAATCCTCTGGAATGGCGCTCCGGCAGAAACAGACTATGCCCGGCAGGTCCAGATCTTTGATTCGATGATCAACCGCAAGGTGGATGGAATTGCAGTAGCGGCAACGGAGCGAAAGATTCTTACCGCATCTATCAATCGGGCCATGGCGGCAGGTATTCCTGTGGTTGTCTTTGATTCGGGTGTCGATACGAACAATATTGTGTCTTTCATCTCCACCGATAACTTTGAAGGCGGTGCACTGGCAGCACGTGCACTGGCAAAAGCAGTCGGCGGATCTGGTGAAGTCGCACTGATGATGCACACACCCGGGTCCACTTCTACCATGGATCGGGAACGGGGCTTTGAAGAGACATTGAGTAAGGAGTTTCCACGCATCAGGATTACTGCACGCCAGTACTCCATGTCTGACCGCGCAAGAGGACGGGCTGCTGCAGAAAATATGCTGACGGCCAATTCCAACTTGAAAGGCATTTTTGCTTCTGCCGAACCCGGCTCTGTCGGAGCATCGCTTGCAATTCAGGCACGTGGTCTGTCGGGTAAGGTGAAGCTGGTCACCTTTGATTCAAGTGTCACCCTTGAATCTGATTGCAAGAATGGGGTGATCAATGCCATGGTGGTTCAGGCTCCTCAGAAGCTGGGGTACGAGGCAGTCAAAACGGTGATCGATAAGCTGGACGGAAAAACACCTCCTCAAAAGACATCACTTCCTCCTGCGGTGAATGCTTGCCCGTAATTCCTCACGATGAACTGAAACCCTTTTCCCGATCCCTGCTGGAAGCGGCAGGGACTTCTTCTGATGATGCCGAACTGGTGGCGACTATGCTGCTGGCAGCCAACCTGAGAGGCATCGATTCCCATGGAATCCATCTTCTTTCGTATTACCTGAAACAGATTGAAGCAGGTGTCCTGCATCCGCAAAATCAGGGGATCGTGTTGAATGAGAGTGGTTCCTGCCTGACGTACGACGGACAGAACGGACTGGGCCAGGTGGCGGCTAACCATTGCAGCAATCATGCCATCCGCCTTGCAGACGAGAACGGAATTTCGATTGTTACGGCCCGAGAGACGAATCATTTCGGTGCTTGCTTCTGGTGGGCACGAAAAATTGCTCAGGCCGGACGCATCGCCATCGTTATCTGTAATGCATCTTCTCTGGTTGCACCCTGGCAGGGAAAACAACCCCGTTTCGGAACCAACCCTATCTGCATGGCGATTCCTCCATCGGGGATTGACGAACAGGAACCATTCCTCCTCGATATGGCGACTACCACGGTAGCGGCAAACAAAATTTTCAAAGCATGGATCAATCAGGAGCCGGAAATTCCAGCTGGGTGGGCAATGGATGCCGAGGGAGTTCCCACCACCAGCACGGAAGCCGCATACAAAGGTCTGGTGATGCCGCTGGGTGGCTACAAAGGTTATGGCCTCGCTTTGATGGTCGAAATCTTATCCGCAGTTCTCGCCGGAGGCGCAATGGCGAACGACGTGGGTGGAATCCGTTTTACGGACAAGCCTGTACGCGTTAGTCACACCTACCTGGCAATCGACATAGCCCGATTCATGCCATTGGAAGAGTTCAACCAGCGTATCGCAAGACTCAGGGAATGGATGCTCTCCAGTGAGCCCGCAAAAGGATTCCACGAAATTCTGATGCCCGGTGATCCGGAAAAAAGGATCGAAGCCGAACGACTGAAGTCCGGAATTCCTATCCCGGAAGGCAACTGGAAAGATCTGACCAGCGCAGCAGAAAGACTTGGCATCTCTCTCTGAAATCCCCCTTTTCACCCGGCAATAAGTCGCATATACTCCATCCACTATGAAGCGAAAAGCTCTATTCGCATTTCTGGCTGTCACTACACTTGCAGCCTTTAACGTCAACGCAACAATTGTTTATACAGGTGAGATGTCCGGTGGATTGGAGGTGCCTGCAAACCCTTCAACTGCAACCGGATCGATTACCGTTCTCATCGACGGGAACATGATGACAGTGAGTCTGGACTGGGATGGATTAATCGGAGGAAATCCCGGTGCTGCTCACATTCACTGTTGTACAGATCCCGGGTCCAATATAGGAGTCGCTGTGGGGTTTCCTGGTTTCCCGGCAGCTGCATCAGGCACCTATTCCCGTATGTTTGATCTTCTGGATGCCAGCATCTATACATCGGGATTTTTAACGAATTTTGGAGGAGGGACTGTAGAAGGTGCCCGTGATGCTCTTTTGGCTGGACTGGCATCGGGAAGAGCTTACAGTAATATTCACAACAGTACTTACCCAGGAGGGGAGATCCGCGCAGATCTGACTCAGGCTGCGCAGGTGCCTGAACCATCAACGGCTCTCTTCATCGGGGTTGGTCTGTTTGTCCTCACCAGAAGCAGATCACTGCTTCGGATTCAGTAGCTGAAGTACATACTGCTGGAACATGGGACGATTCGCATTTTCCAGCACATGAATCTTACGTCCTGAGCCGGGGCGGATCACCGTTCTGCCCTGGCCAGGGCCTTCTTCCACCACAGAAATTTCCCATTCGGTTCTCTGAAATATTTGCGGCTTTCCTACTGCTGCTGCTGCCAGCACATCCCAGAAATAGAACGATCCTCCATCCGCAAATGGAAGCGCCAGAACCTGTCCTGCAAAATCAGCAAGTACATCCTTGCGCTGGGATCCCAGCTCATGAAGAAAATCGGCAGAGACAGGGAATTGATCCGTGGTGTCCAAAGGGACCAGCCAGATCGGAATTTTAGTTTTCAGCACTTCACTGGCAGCCGATGGATCAGCATAGACATTCCATTCCGCAGTGCCATCATGAGCTGGCTCATCAGACGGAAAAACATTGCCGGGGACTTTGAGCGCTCCTCCCATCCAGATAATACGGTCGATTTTTGAAGCGATTGCAGGCTGTAGCTTCAAAGCGTTTCGTACCGTGGAAAGTGGTCCCGTCACCAGCACGGTCACGGGCTGGCTACTACTCTGAATCAGCCTCACTATCAGCTTCTCCCCGGATTCTGAACTCAGAGGAGACACTACTTTTTTCTGATTCAGCACGGGCAATGCATCTGCGATATACACACGCCTTCGCCACGAGGTGGGGAACGGATTCAGAAGCCGTGAAAGACTTCTGGCAACCGGTACATCATGCACACCCGCCAGGTCCAGAATTTTTCTGGATGCACTGATGGCAGGGTCTGTGTAACTGACACCAGGGCTCACAATCACACCCAGCAGATTCACATTCTCCATACGCGTGAGAATCGAGAGTGCCACCAGATCGTCGGGAGTCCCTCCATCATGATCGAGAATTACCGGGACTTTTGCGGGAACAGACTGTGCCAGCAGGACACAAAGTAACAATGCAGTCATCGTGTGGGAGGCACCTCCACCGAATCAGTGACGAAATCAGGACAATCCTTCAACACTCGCAGGATATCAGCATGAAATTCGGTGACAGTCTGATAGCGTTCGGTGAGATTCCGTGCCAGCACTTTTGTCAGTACATCCTGCAGTGGATGGTAATCCCACCCAGGATTTCTTTCGGCCTGAGCTTGCAGCTTGTTCTCAATCCACACTGGTAACTCTTTCAACTTCGTAGGAAAACTACCGAAAAGTGTCTCTACAAGAATGAGCCCCATTGCATAGATGTCACTGCGGACATCTACTTCATCACCTGCCAGCTGTTCCGGAGACATGTAGCGTAAGGTTCCCATCACAACACCTGTAGCCGTGATAGTAGACCGATTCCCTTCCCCCATTTCAATTTCGCGAACCTTGGCTAGTCCGAAATCAAGAACAGTCAGGTGAAATCTTGACTCCGGCGTTTGAGTCAGAATCAGGTTCTCCGGCTTCAGATCCCGATGAACAATACCTGCTTCGTGAGCTGCAATCATGGCGAGCCCAAACTGATCAAACAATGATGTGATATTTGCAGTAGACATACCTTGTGGAGGATTGATCTGGTTTCTCCAGGAATCTCCCGCAATATACTCCATGACCAGATATGCACCTTCGCCTTGCAGTGGACCAAAATCGTGAATGGTAACAATATTCGGATGACGCAGACGAGCAGAAGCACGAGCCTCTCTTTCAAAACGCCGCAAAGCAGCCCGGTTTCCGAACAAACGTCCGATCATGATCTTGATGGCAACCTTACGCCCCAGGCGGAGGTCTGCAGCTTCATACACACTGCCCATTCCACCCACACCAATTCTTCGATCCAGCCGGAACTTTTTATCGATCACCCGTTCCACCGGAGTGTTCATGGTTAGTTCTGCACCATCAATAGTACAGTGCTCAATCGAGCGGTCATAACAGCTGCCGCAGGAAGGACACTCCTTCAGCAGATTGACAGCTTCTTTATCCAGCCGCCCGATAACATTGATCCGGACACGAACTTCCTCGTCAAGCTTCTCTCGAAGATTCAGATTCTCGTATGCCATAGCGATCTGCCCCGCGATGGCTTGCAGCAGATCACGATCGCGCGCAGTATACGGTTCTTCTGATTTCTTTTCGTCCAGCCACAATACTCCCGCCAGCCTCTGGTTGGCTCCCGTCAGCGGTACAAGGAGACTATGCTGCGGAGCATCAATGGGCTGCACAACATCGCCCATGGTGCTGATCATCACAGGAGTATTGGCTCCGCTCTCCAGCGAATCCAGAATCTCACGCTGGCGAAGAAGATTCAGTGCATAGTTTCCCCGATGGTCTTCGGGATAACCAATCGTGAATTCAGTAGTCGCATCCTTGCGGTAGAAGATAAACAGATCCTTGGGATGCAGTGCAGCATCAATCTTGCTGGCAACCATCTGCGATATATCTTGCAGAGAGTCCGCACTCTTGACATCGTCCAGCAGTTCAAGCAGGATCTTCTCCTGACTATAGACGGAACGGAAAAACCTTCTGTCGATCCATTCCTGCATTGATTTCCGGTAACGAAGACTAAATGCAGCCAGACAGAAAATGATGATGTCGAAAGTTATCGACTGCTGACGAATGATATCTGCCAGAGTTTTATTGGGCTGTGTGACAATTTCCCACCCGGTGAGCAGTAACGGCAGGAACAGGATCACCCGCAATACGTTCTTGGCCAACAGATACTGGACACCGCGACGGATGACGAACCGTATCCCCATCAGACGATGCTTCAGGACAGCATAGGCAAGTGACAGCGGGGCCAGAATCACCAGCACCGTGCCAAGATAACGTAGACTCTGCGAATCTACAGCAACTCCGGTGAGTTGGGAAATTGTCCCCAGAATGCCGTTGATGAGCGCAAGGACGAGTGCAGGAATGGCGCCAGCTGCTCCGAAACGCATCCTCCGGCGGTCAACTTCATCCTGAATCAGACGATAATTCCTGAACACCACCGCCAGCATCGCGCCCCCAGCAATGAAGTAAAGCAAGGGAAACAGAGCAGGGGCCGTCACATCATGAAACGAAAGTACCCACGATGGGCGCAGAATCATGCTGCGAGGAATTTCCCATCCGAGATCGACACAGATGGACCAGATGCTGCGCGGAAGCCAGAGCCAGATGGCCAGCGCATAAATTACCCGACGTAAAATGCGCCAGGGCAGAGATTCCGCGACAGGTGCAGGAAATTTGGAAAGAAAGTGATAGCCTACTGCGAAATGCAAGGGCTGATAGGGAATCAGGTCGATGAACCGCTCCCACCCCTGTAATGAGGCGGAGACAGGCGTGACGGCTGCACAGGCAAAAAGATACGAACTGATCAGACCGGCCCAAAACCCTACCTGCGCCGTCACAAAACCAGGACGCATCAATCCCATCAGGGCTGCCATGGCCAGCAGAGCGAAACTTTTCAGAAACTGGATGACAGAATCCAACACATTCAGTTCACGTGCCCGGATGATGGTTTCTATGGAGAGCTTTCGTCCATCTCTTTCGATGTCATACCGGAGCTTTTCCCCGATCTGAACTCTTCGGTACCACTTCCAGGGACCAAGCCATTCGGCTGTGGAATCTCCGTCGATGGCAACGAGTCGGTCATTCTGCTGGAAGGGAGCAACCGTCCCCCGCTTCGCTGTATACCAGTGATCTCCTTTTGCAATCCAGACTGAACTGAAGGTCTTGGCTTCATGCCAGTGACGTTTTAACAGCCCGATTGAAAAGGCCAGATAAAAGAGCATAAAAATGCTCATGATCAGCGCAAACCAGAAAAAGATCGGTTTGCGGGAAACTTCCGGATTTACGATGTGCGCGGAGCGATCCACGAGTGTATGCAATACAGGAAAACATGCCGACAATCAGCATTGTCACCATGTCTGTCCCACCATTCCATCACACGATGAACCATATTTGCTGCAAAATCCACCGAAATACCTTCATTAAACCGATTGAATTGTCCGGAAATATGATCTTTTCCAATATCCGAGGCATCATCGATCCATCCCAGGCAACAACCCGTCCGGTACACCCACGCCAGCCAGGAGTATCGGGAACAATCCGGTTGTCCGGAAGAAGAAAGACTGAGAGCCATGACAACAAAGGGAAGCGCTGATTTTCTTCGCCACATCATAAGTGCTGAATGGCCGGTCAGAGGCAAGCGTGACTGTTTTTCCGCAAAGTACATCTTTTGAATTGCACGAAGCAATAATGGATCTGGCTTCGGAATCAGGCGGAAATATTCACGAACCAACAGGGACACCAACTGGATTCGGCTTCCCGCAGAAAAATCATCAGCCAGAATTTCACAATCTGCAATCCCCTGATCCAGAAAACTGTCATACAGACTGACAATCAGGTTTACCCTCGCTCCGATAGATGCCGCGTGATAGAACTCATCCGGGTCAGGCTTCAGAGGGGAGGCGAAAAATTCTCCCAAAAATGATCCATACCCAAGAGTCCACTGGATGGATTTCCATACATCGGCAATTTTCAGATACTCGAGATCCCGTTCCCAGATTTCCGGTTCAATTTTTGCACGTAGCTGGCTTAGTTCAACCGCTCCCCGTTGTTCAATCAGTGCGCGCAGATAGGCTTCACTGCGATCAGGCTGGGTACGAGTAGAGAGAGACAGCAGATTCCGCAGAGAGTCACGAATTTGCCGGGGATCAGATGAGAGCCTGTTCATGAAGTGCCCATATTGCTGTTGCTGTGGTGTAGACCCGCTGGTGGTCCAGTGACTTCCGTACCCTTTCAGCATCTGGATCCTGGACAAAAGGAGCAGGTACACGAAGCCGTGCGGAAGCGAGCCATCCCCCATCTTCCTGTTGCTGGGAGCATAACCGGTCCGAAACAGGGTTTCCCATCTTCAGTCGGCAAGCCAGAGCAAAGGATGAATCGTCTGCAATGTTTTCTGCAATTGTTTTTCTGGCCGCAACTGACAGCACTGTCTGGCTGGCCAGCATCGTCGGATAGGCCATACCATCCCACCAGTATCCAGACCAATAACCAGCAGGATTCCGGGCGGACCATAGAAAGGAACGCAGTCGTGGCTCGTCTTGAAATGCTTTCAGATTCGCGATATTTGCAGTCACACACGTGTGTGCATGTGTCCAGCCTGAAAAATCAACTTCAGGAAGAGCTGCTACATAATGCCGGATTTCAGAATCAGAGGGATAAGTGGGGATTCCGCCTGAAGGCTGGATTGCATTTCTCAGAAATGCAATCGCGCGCTGGTATTCATCCAGAACGGTCCATTCCAGGACTTCAATCAGGTGGCAGACCCAGGCAGTGGTATCGCAATCGGCGGGAACATCCTGATGATAGCCCCACCCAACCGTACGGCGACGGGAGAGCAAGAGTTCCAGTGCCTCCTGCGCCGCACGATCTCCTCCATGGGTGTGAGCCAGGCAACAACCCACATAGGCCGTTACCCACTCGTCACTTTCACCAGCCAGCGTTTCGAAATCACGCCACCAGCCATCGTCAGAACGGCGGGACATCAGGAACTCCACTCCCCGATCGGTTGCTGCTTCGAAAACGCCCGGGTCAAGCGTCATAGGAGTAGTGAAGAAAGGGCAGGAAACGTTTCACTGCCCTTCCTCGTTTTGAGATCAGCCTTCCATCCAGCCAGCTTCTGGCTGTTGTGCGGCAAGCATGGCAGTGGTTGCAGGTGTGCTCTTCAGGATGAGTGTTCCGATAAATGGCACACTACTTCCTTTGCTGATGCCTTTGCGACCAACCCCACCAGATGTGGGTGTATCGGTCAAGGCCAGAATCACCTGACGACCGAGAGGCTGATTAGAGAAATCACCAGAAAATTCCAGGACAGGAAGCGTAACTCCCGCCTGTTCCTGGGCTGTTACCGGAAGAGTCACTGTGAAACTGACCTTTGAGCCATCAACTTTTCCGGATACGGTACCCCTTAATTTCAGTTCCTTTTTGATCCGTTTGTCATCAGCAGCAAAAGCAATTTCACCACTAATCTGGTTCCCTTTTACATCCAGTGCTGCAGTGACTTTCCTTGGAACCAGATCAACCCCTACAAAAATTCCAAGCCAGGCCCCACCGGAGAGAGGCGCATCCTCAAATCTGCTCATTACGTTTTCTTTACTCCTGTCATCAATCACCGATATATCCTCCAGATTTCAGCGGGCACCGGCCATCAATTCCTGTTAAGGTGAACTACAATTGTACGCGGATTATCTGTCAATTCTCCGATAAATTCGTAATTTTACAAACACATTTTATATGCAGGATGTCTGCAATTCTTCCTTCCTGGCAGGGGTATACTCTGAACATGAGAATGAAACGTCGCGCCGTTCTGCAGAGTTTTGCCGGAGCACTCACCGCAGCAGGCCTGGTTCAGGGAGCACAATCCTCATCCAAAGCAGCGGATTCAAAGTTAGCAATGCCGGGTCTTTTCCGCGGCAGGGTGGCACGGGTTTCTCATCCGTCGTCCATCATCTCTAATCAGTATCAGCCTGAAGCCATTCAACAGATGGTACGTAAAGGAATGGTGGAGCTGACTGGTGCCCCGGACTGGCAGTCCGCATGGAAGCTTTTCTTTGAACCCGGCGATGTCGTGGGAATCAAGGTGAATCCGGTCGGCGATCCTCATGTAATCTCCGATGCAACCGTGGTTCGTGAAATCATCGCAGGACTGGAAGCTGCCGGCGTCAAAAAGCGGGACATTGTTGTCTACGATCGCTACCGGGATCAGTTCTTCAAAGCGGGTTTCGACAAGTGGTTACCCGAAGGGGTTCAGATCTCCTTTACCTCAAAAGACTATGACGATATTCAGCAGTCTATTGAGGGCGTGGATGCCAAACACAGCTATGATCCGGACCATTATATGGACATGGCTCTGGTGCTTCCCGGCCAGGATCTTTCAAACATCACTGCACGTCGCAGTTATGCAGGCAAGTTCATCACCCAGGAAGTGAATAAACTGATCAATCTTCCGGTTCTCAAGGATCATCAGTCCGCTGGCGTCACACTAGCGCTCAAGAATCTTTCTCATGGGCTGGTCAACAACGTGGCACGGAGCCATTCAACCCGATCTCTGAACACCTGTGGGGCATTTATTCCGGCAGTAGTTTCCATGCCTGCCATCCGGAACAAAACAGTGCTCAATATCCTGGATGGAATCAAGGGTGTCTATCATGGAGGACCCGGTGCAAGGCCACAGTTTGTCTGGGAACAGAAAGCGATGTTCTTTGCAACTGACCCCGTTTCACTCGATCACGTCTGCTGGCGGGAAATCGACGAGAAGAGGCTTGCTGTCGGGCGTCTGAAGCTGGCAGATGAACTCCCCGACAAGTTTTCCACGTTTGTTCGCAAACAGCCTGAGCATGTCGAACTGGCGGGTGCACTTGGCCTCGGTGAGTGGAACTGGGACAAGATCGATCTTCGTCGGGTAAATCTCGGCTGACGAAATTCTGAACAAATAATAAAAAGAGGACCATGCGGAATTGCATGGTCCTCTTTTTATTTACTGCTACAACTTGATTTCCGCCTCAAACTTTCCACTTGAAGAAGTAAAAAAGCAGTGGTTTTTTTCCTGTGTTAACGATTCCATGCAGCTTGTTTGCTGCACAATACATGATGGCACCGGGTTTAACCTTTACTGTTTTTCCATCACAGAACATCTCGCCTGTACCTTCTGCAATCACCATAAACTCTTCTTCCGGATGTTCATGAGGGGGATGAGGGGTCTCTCCTGCATTGAGTTTCAGGGTACCGGCAGTCATCCGCTTCAACATATCCGTAGGGCCATCAAAGTAGATCCGCAATTCGCCAAATGGCTCTTTAATTAACTTGGCATCGCCTTCATTGAAGGTGACGTTGGGCAGTGGACCATCAATCGCAGCCCCAAACATATTCATCATTCCAAGTGCACCCAGCATTGTTCTTCGATTCATTTGTCGAGTCTCCTCAGTGTTTCCATCACTACTTTACCGGCAATTTCCAGACTTCGCGGACTTAGTTTGTCGAGAGTATCTTTTTCAGTGTGCCAGTATCGATTCAGCATTCCATATTCAAAGTCGATCAGATCGACCGCAGGAACTCCTCTGCGTCGGAAAGGAATATGATCATCTTCAATCGCGGTGATCGAATCCTCAAAGTGTCTGGCATATCCCAAATCATGAGCTACTTTCCAGACCAGTTCCACCAGATGTGAAGATGAGTTCTGATCTCTCTGTAGATTGAGATCCTTGTCCCCTAGCATGTCTACATTGATCAGCGCATCAATACGCGAAAGTAGTCCGGTGGAAGACCATCGGTCTGCCTGATAACGGCTGCCATACAGACTATCCGTTGCAGACCACTGTCCAACAGCTTCCTCTCCATCAAAAAAGGCAATCCACAGATCTCGCTTCCGCTTCTGCTTGCCTGCAACACGGGCAAGTTCCATCAGGATACCTGTCGATGATCCGGCATCATTTGCTCCTACAAACACACGATCCGTCATCAACTTGGTGTCATAGTGGCCACTGGCAACCAGCACTCTATTCGTTGAACCATCACCCTTGATCCGGCACAGGATATTCTTCATGGCGACAGGTCCACGGGGTGTTCGTGCGGAAAAATTCTCTTCCGTCACCTCACAACCAAACGATTTCAGCTTGTCAGTGATATGTGTCTGCAATTTTTGGATCGCAGGGGAACCGGAAGGACGGGGACCAAACTGAACGGCTTGACGGGTGAACTCAAAGGCAGAGGAACCACTGAAGTCCATCGCAACAGCCAGAAGTAGGAGCGCAGTCATGAATTCTCATGATAAGCGCTTACTGCTGCGATGGACTGGGGAGAAAAGTGAAACAAACCGGATTACAAAGCTTCGGGGAATTTCAGAGAACTTCGGGAGAGAGCCTTACCCAGAACTTCAACTGCACCATCCTCTTGAAGGTTTCTTGCTGTGCCAACTTCGGCAAGCAGCATTTGCCGTGCCCGCTCCAGCATTTTCTTTTCACGGAATGAAAGCGGTTTTTCAGCCAGAAGAATGACCAGGCTTTTAAAGACCTGGGCGATCTCCAGAAGGCTGCCCGCCTGCATCTTCTCAGAATTTTCCTTGAATCGTCTCTTCCAGTCTTCCGAACATTTGCAATTGCCACACGCCAGATAATCCAGGACCTTGCTTACTTCTGCACCACGAGTTACCTTTCTCAATCCCACCTGATTTACATGGGAGAAAGGTACCATCACCGTCATACTTGAGTATGAGAGCCGGAGAAGATAAAAGTGCTCAAATTGAGCGCCGAATGAGCGTTGACTGATATTCTCGATCGTAGCTACCCCTTGATTTGGATAGACTACTTTTTCGCCGATTTGAAAGGTCATTCGCGGACCCCTTTATACACTTGGTGTTAGTTACACTTCTGTAAATGCCTACTTCGAAGAGAGATTAAGCTTTCCAACTGCCGAAGTCAACCCTCCGACCGCATAAAAGGGCCGATTTTATTGAATAAAATGAGAATTTGAAAAAATTGGATTTAGTAAACCGGTTTAATCAATTTCACTAATGAGGACCAAAGTTGTCTGCTTTTCCACCTTCATAGGGTGTATGAAAAGTTCAATACGGGAATTCCATTTTTGGAATACAGTATCTGTACATGAGACGTACTCCCGCGGAATGGGTCATGGAATTCTTTTCATTTATTCTGGTTATCTCTGTATTTGCAGGATTGTGGATTTATTGGCATGAGCTTCCGGAAAAAGTCCCAACTCATTACAGTTTCGGAGGGGAACCGGATCGTTGGGGAACAAAGAGTAGCATGCTCATTCTTCCTTTCACTACACTGGCGATGTGGCTGCTGCTCACCTTTGCGGCGAAGTATAACAAACTGATCAATCTGCCCATCAATGTGAATAGGGATCATCCGACTATTCAACGGGCGATCGTTAATTTTTCGATTGTGTTGAAGCTGGTGATTGTGGGAACAATGGCCTTTTTGTGCATGCAGACCCTGCGAGTGGCAAAAGGAGAAGCAACAGGAATTGGAAGTGTTTTCCTGGTTCTAATTGGGGTTGCAACAGTCCTTGTACTTGTCCTCTACATGGGAAAATTGCAGAATCTGCAGAAGCAGATCGAAGGTCAATCGTAATCGTTAGCGGTCGCGATCCGTCACCAGTTCAGTTACCGCCGCAAGAGCTCCCTGATACCGGGATTCCGGGAAAGTGGAAATCAGTTCTTTGGCTTTCGCCGTAAAGAACTGCGCCCGTTCCCGTGCACGATCCAGGCCACCTTTTTCCGTAATGAATTCATTGATGCGCGACAGTGGGACGCGGGAGTAATTTCCATCGCGCAGTACAGTCTCTACCAGCTGACGTTCAGCATCAGTGGCATTCTCCAGCGCATAGATGACCGGAAGCGTCACTTTGCCTTCCTGTAAATCATTGCCGACTGGCTTGCCCAGAACCTTCTCCCGTGAGGTGAAGTCCAGCATGTCATCAATGAGCTGGAAGGCCATTCCCAGATTCCAGGCAAAATCAGAAAGCCGATCCTCAAACTCAGTGGAAGCACCACCGGACACCGCTCCAAGTCGCGCACAGGCCGCAAAGAGAGCAGCTGTTTTGCGATCAATCAGCTCCATGTAATCGGTTTCCGATACATCTATCCGTCCGATGCGCTGAAGCTGGATCAGTTCCCCTTCCACCATCATCTGCGTCAGAGTGATCAGGACATCCAGAACATGGAAGTTGCGCAGCTTGAGGGCAACCTGGAAGGCTTCCATGTACATCCAGTCACCTGCAAGGACACTTGCATGGTTTCCCCAGATCACATTGGCAGAAGGTCGTCCCCGGCGTGTCTGTGCCACATCGATGACATCATCGTGGACCAGAGTTGCTGCATGGATCATCTCCACCACTGCTGCCAGTTGGATCGCCATGGAACCTGGTTCATTAAAGAGACGGCAGGCAAGCAAAAGCAATGTGGGACGCAGCCGTTTTCCACCCGAAGAATGGATGTAACGGCTGATCTCTGCGATCTGTTCAACTGATCCTACACTCTGGTCCGCGATTAGCTGCTCTACACGTGCCAGATCATCTTTGACCAGCAGATGTATTTCGGCAGCGGTAAGTGCGGCCCCGAGTTTGCCGAATGCCATGAAACTATTCAGTTTAGCGAAAACAGACGCCTGAAATTTTCCGTTGTCTGCTGATCGATTTCTTTTACCGTCTTTTGGCGTAATTCCGCCAGTTTTGCGGCAGAATAGACCATCAAAGCCGGCTCATTGCGTCGTCCCCTGCGGGGAACAGGAGCCAGGTATGGAGCATCCGTCTCTATCAGAATACGATCGTCCGGCACCAGTTTTGCTGCTTCCTGAATCTCAATGGATTTAGGAAAGGTGATGACTCCTCCAAACGCCAGATAAAAACCCAGTTCCAGACATCGTTCGGCTTCTGCCGGACCACCGGAAAAGCAGTGCATGATTCCCTGCCCTTTCCAGTGATTCTGCAGAATGTCGAACGTATCGTCCCAGGCTTCCCGCGTGTGGATGATGATGGGCAGGTTCAGTTCCTGCGCTGCTTCCAGATGCTCAATAAACACGCGCTTCTGGACATCACGAGGAGAAAAATCATAGTGATAGTCGAGACCAATCTCACCCACCGCAATGATGCGCGGATGCCGGGCAATCTCTTTCAGACGAGGGATGGTGGACTCATCCGCATTCTGAGCTTCATGCGGATGGACACCCACCGAGCCAAGGAATGCCGGATGCCGGTTAATGAATTCCAGCGGGGCATCGATGCACAGCATTGTTGTGATGCCTGCATCCAGTGCCCGCTGAATGGTTTCATTCAGATCATCGACAAAGGCCTTGTCATCCAGATGGCAATGAGAATCGATCACAGACTTACTTCAACCGTGCGCCAACGGGAACTTCTTCGAGGAACCCGGCCAGCACCGGAGATCCGCCTTCCAGTGAAGCCGCAACCACCATGCCCTGGGATTCAATGCCACGCATCTTGCGTGGGGCAAGATTTGCGACCACCACTACTTTGCGGTTGATCAACTGCTCCGGCTGGTAATACTGCGCGATGCCAGCCAGGATGGTACGCGGACCGGATGGCTCGGCCAGATCGATCTTGAGATGCAGCAGTTTGTCTGCCTTCGGCACTGCTTCTGCGGAAAGGATGAGGCCCACGCGAAGGTCTACCTTCGCAAAGTCATCAATCGAGATATAGGAAGGCTCTTCCGCCTTTGCTTCTTCTGCAGGGGCAACTTCTGGAGTCGCTCCGGCTGGTGCCAGCAGTGTCTTCTGTCTTGCTAATTCTTCTTGTTCAAGGTCGTGCATTTTTGGAATTACTTCTTTCGCGTCCGCTCGGGGGAATACAGGGGCCAGTTCGCCACCATTCATCTGTTCCCGGATCTTTGCAATAGATTCGGGCAACACGGGTTCAGCCAGATCACAGATTAGCTTCAGCCCGCCCAACGTATAAGCCAGAGTCTTCTTCGCTTCGTCTTCCGGTTGCTTCCAGGGAGCCTGCGTCACCAGATACTGATCCAGATGAGTAATCATCTCCCAGATTCCAGACAGTGCTTTGTGAAACTGGAACTCATCGTAAGCTTCACGAACCTGTTTCTCCGCTTCATGCTGGAATTCACCAGCCTTGACGTTGTGTTGCGTCGAGAGCTTTAGTGTCCGCGCAGCAAGATTTCCAAGCCCATTCGCAAGGTCCGCATTGTAACGAGTTACCAGCGCATCAAAGGAGAAATTTCCATCACTGCCGAATGGCACTTCACGCAGCAGGAAATATCGCAGTGCATCAGCACCCAACACCTTCTGGATCGGGGTGGCACGAACGATATTACCCTTGGACTTCGACATCTTGTCGTTATCAAAGAGGAGCCAGCCATGAGCGAAGATTTTCTTCGGCAGTTCCCAGTTCGCGGCTTTCAGAAAGGCAGGCCAGTAGATGGCATGGAAGCGCAGGATCTCTTTGCCGATCAGATGCAGGTCCGCCGGCCAGCGCTTCTCTGCCTGCGCTGCTGTGTAATAAGCCATCAGCGCATCGAACCAGACATAGAAGACCTGTCCAGGCGCATCTGGCACCGGGATACCCCACTTCACCGTGGAACGGGAGATAGAAAGATCTTTCAGGCCACCTTCCTGCTTCAGAAATGACAGGACTTCATTCCGGCGGATCTCCGGCTGGCAGAACTCAGGATTCTGCTCGTGATACTCAATCAGCCAGTCTGTGAACGCCGAAAGCTTGAAGTAATGATTCTCTTCGGTAATGAACTCCAAAGGACGGCCACAATCCGGGCACGGATCGCCATCTTTTGCATCGTTCACATACAGCTCATCCGAGAAGCAGTAAGTACCGGAGTACGTTCCGCTGTAAATAAATCCATTGGTCTTGCAAGCCTGATAGAGCCGACCCACCTGTTCGGCATGCTTTGGATCAGTGGTGCGCTGGAAGTAGTCATAGTCCAGCTTCAGGGAATCCCAGGTATCTTTGAACTCCGCTGCGATCAGATCCGTAAACTCTTTCGGCTGCTTGCTCTGTGCTGCTGCCGCGCGTGCGATCTTCTGCCCGTGCTCATCCGTGCCGGTGGTCAGCCTGACATCAAATCCCTGGAGCGTCTTCCACCGTTTGATGACATCGGCTGCAATCGTCGTATAGGCGTGACCGATATGTGGCGCCGCATTCACATAGTAAATGGGCGTCGTAAAGTAGTATTTCTTCTGCGATTCGCTCATGGGCGATATGCCACTGTTGCCGCTGCCATTACATCCTTCAGCGGTACACCTTTCTCTTCCGCAATCCTGCGGCAATCTTCATATTCAGGAGCAGCTCCCCGCGGAGTAATCTTCACGCGGACAGTTCCCCATGGGGTCTCGACATCCACCAGTTCGCGTTCCAGCACGCGACGTTCAGCAGTATAGATCCGCAAGCCCAGCGTGGTTGTTTCCGCAAAGACGACATCAGCCAGACGTTCCTGATCCTCTGGTTTTGCGATCACACGCAGCAGACTTCCCGGACGTCCCTTTTTCATCTGAATGGATTCCAGTGAAGCATCCAGAGCACCCGCACTCATCAACTGGTCCAGTGTGTAGGAAAGCACCTGCGGAGTGGCATCGTCGATATTCGCTTCCAGAACGGAAACCGTCGTCGCCTCGGAAGCCTTGCTGGACTCTCCCAGAATCACACGCAGCAGGTTTGCCTGCTCATAGAAATCATTATCTCCTGCCCCAAAGCCGGACTTCAGAACATTCATGGCTGGTGCCGGACCAAACCGCCTGGCCAGCGCCGCCACAATGGCTGCTCCGGTGGGGGTGGTGAGTTCAACCTGCGGTCCGCGCGAATAGATCGGTTTTCCTTCCAACAGACGGGTGGTGGCAGGAGCAGGCACAGGCATGATGCCGTGATCTGCCTTCACCGTTCCGCCGCCGACATTGATCGGTGAACAGTAGACTTCCTCTATATCCAGCAGATCCAGTCCGACAGCCGTTCCAACAATGTCACAGATGGAATCGACCGCTCCCACTTCATGGAAATGCACTTTCTCCAGATCCACTCCGTGAACGGCGGCTTCTGCTTCTCCCAGAGCCTGGAAGATTTTCTTCGCTGTGGTCTTTGCACGGATGGAGAGAGGAGACTGCTCAATGATTTCCAGGATGTCCTGCAAGTGACGATGCTTGCTGACATTCTGTGGTGGATCGACATGAAACTTGGTTCCCGCAATTCCACGACGACGGGTTTTTTCCACGCGGAATTTTGCATCCGTGTTCAGCGATTCCAGCCCGCGAACGATCTCCGCTTCCGGCGCACCCGCATCGATCAATGCACCAACCGTCATGTCACCGGCAATACCGGAATAAGCGTCGAAATAGCAGATTTTCATATGAACCTACGGAGTCACGTAGCCTGTTTTGTTGTTGACAAAACTAGCAACAAAGCACATCTCCTAGATTAGCGGGATTCTGTCTCTTTGGATGGATTCCGGAATCAAAATAACTTCTCCAGAACAGATGCCAGCCTGCGGACACCTGCCCGAATCCGAGCCGGGCTATAAGCGGCATATCCCATCACCAACCCTTCCCGCTGCCGGTTTCTGATGGTGTAGCGGGAAAGAGGATGAACATCCACCCCTTTTTGCTGGCAGAGTTCCGCAATACTGGCAGCATCGCTCCCTTCCGGAAGCCAGCCAATCAGGTGAAGTCCCGCTTCAGATGGATGCACTTCCAGTTTTCCCGGCAGCTGTCGGTTGACCTCCCGAATCAGAACAGACTGTCTTTCCGCACAGAGACGCCTTGTCCGACGGACATGGCTGGAATAGTGACCCTCTTCAATGAAAGCTGCCATCGTTAACTGCTCCAGCATGGATGTCTGTCCATCTGCAAAGTATTTTGCGGAGGAGAAAGCTTCTACCAGGGGCGGTGGAAGAACCAGAAACCCCAGTCGCAATCCGGGGAACATCATCTTGCTGAAAGTTCCTGAGTAGATGACTCGCCCATGGGTATCGAGTCCCTGCAAAGCCTGGATGGGCCGACCGGAATAACGAAACTCATGATCATAGTCGTCTTCAAAGACCCAGCACTGTTGACGATGGGCCCATTCAAGCAATGCCAGCCTGCGTCGTAGACTCATCGTGATACCCAACGGAAATTGTCGTGACGGAGTGACAAACGCCAGACGTGCATCTGCACTGGCCACTTTGCCCGCTTCAATCGTCAATCCTTCTGTATCAACCTCCACGGGATGGATCTGCGCTCCGGCTGCCGCAAATATTGCACGGGCACAGTCATATCCCGGATCTTCCATCCAGATGGCATCTCCGTCGTTCAGAACTACCTGCGCGGCCAGGGAGATTGCCTGCTGGGTTCCATTCACAATCACAATCTGATCATCTGTACATTGAAGACCTCGTGAAGAGCGGGCATAGTCTGCGATGATCCGCCGCAACCGAGGATGTCCGGAGGGCCAGACATGATTCACGATTTCATCCTGGGACTCCCGCCAGCATCTTCCCAATAATCGTCCCCACACAGCAGCTGGAAAATGATCCACCGCGGACATCCCCACAGAGAACGGCTGCGGAGCAGAATCACGAGGCTGGCTGGAAGACCAGAAACTGTTGAGAATCTCTGAGCGCTTCCCGAGCGGAAGTGGCATGGATTCTCCAGAGTTTTTGGAAATTTTACTTCCGGAAATAGCCATCAGATTATCAGGGAGAGTAGTCGAAACATAAGTTCCCGACCCAATTCTTCCTGTCGTATAACCTTCAGTGGATAACTGATCAAACACAGCCTGCACCGTATTCCGGGAAACAGAAATTTCCTGTGAAAGTTCACGACTTGAGGGGAGCTGTGCCCCAGGCTTCAGGACTCCCTGCAGGATTGAACTCCGGATGGAGTGATAGAGACGGTCCTGCAAAGTACCTTGACCACTCAGAAGAATCGGAATTTTCTTCTTCATCCTTTTATTTTAAAGTGGCCCCATAAAATTATCGATAAATGGACCTTTTCGTAACCATCCAATCTTTCTAGAATCGAAATCAATGAGCGACTTTCTTAATGAAATTACAATCCGGGAAGTTCAGGAAAATGACTATGAAGGATGGCTTCCCCTCTGGCTGGAATATCAGAAGTTTTATCAGGTAAACATTCCTGAAGACGTTACACAGGAAACATGGAAACGTTTTCTGGAACCAGCAGAACCTTTACGCGCAGCTCTGGCAATTCAATCAGGTCGACCTGTCGGCATGGTCACAACTGTTTTCCATCGTTCTACATGGGCTCAGGCAGATTACTGCTATCTGGAAGATCTGTATGTGTCACCTGGAGTGCGAGGGAAAAACATCGGCAAATCACTTATTAAATGGGTACAGAAGCTGGCGCAAGAAAAACAGTGTGCCCGGCTCTACTGGCACACGCAGGAAACCAACCATCGTGCACAGCGGCTTTATGACTGGATTGGAGAGAAGCCAGGGATTATCGAATATCGCATGAAGCTTCAAGGTTAAATTCTGGTCAGGCAAGAAGCGATCCAGCAATACTGTTTGATCTGCCTGCGCCTGAAAGGTAATCTTTCAGTGAAAAGCCATGAGATTTGATACACGCTATGACCGCTGGATCGTTGTCCTGCTGACAGGGGTGATGACCTTCTGGACGATTGCCGCTGGATTGTTGTTCCTGAAAGATGCGGATATTTCGGAATACGGAAAGTTTCTGATCCCCATGGCTATTCTTGTGACGATCACTCTTCTTTTCTGTCTTCCGCAATATTATGAGATCCGCACCAATGGCCTCTTCCTCCGTCGGGGAACACGAAAGAAATTGCTTCCTTTCTCCCAAGTCTTTGAGCTGCAGGTGACGGTAGACGGCAGAAGCGCTCCTGTCTTTTCCACACACCGGATTCTTGTCGTGACACAGGATGGTCAGAAAGAAATCATCGCTGTGAAAGAAGAGGACAGATTCCTGAAAGAGATGATGATTCGCTGCCCACATCTGGAGAGAAAATCCTATGGACTAGGGCTACCACTGGCTTCTCCGACGAGTTTTTAAGGTTGAACAGTTAGGCGTTCCCTTGCGGACCGTACGGCTGTTTCCGCTTCTTCCATCGTATCTGCAAGTGCTGTCAGGTGTCCCATTTTGCGACCGGGTCGAGCCTCGGCCTTTCCGTACAGATGCAGCTTGATCCGTGGATCTGAGAGCGCAGCCGCCCAGTTGGGTTCGCCATTCTCCCAGAGATCTCCCAGAAGGTTGGCCATGGCAGCAGGTTTGAGATAGGAAGTATCTCCCAGTGGAAGTCCACAAACGGCGCGGACGTGCTGCTCAAACTGGCTGGTAATGCAGGCTTCAATCGTCAGATGCCCGGAGTTATGGGGACGGGGAGCCAGTTCATTCACCATCAACTCACCATCATTTGTCTCGAAGAATTCGATACAGAGGACCCCAACCACACCCAGCTCTTCCAGAATCTTCCGGGCAATTTCAGGAGCTTCCGATGCCCCATGTGCCGGAGCGATAGACACATCCAGAATATGATTGGTGTGCGAATTTTCGATCACTCCAAAGTGGGCAAATTCTCCGTTGACGCCGCGTGCAGCCACCACAGAAACTTCACGCCGGAAATCGATCAGGGCCTCAAGGATCGAAGGCTGGTGCAGGAAGGCTTTTTTCGCCTCATCCAGATTGTGAACCTTGCTCTGTCCCTTGCCGTCATACCCGGAACCAGCGGTTTTCAGTACGCCCGGAAAGGAGCATCCATCCAGATCTTCTTCTTTGAGGATGGGTACAAAGGGAGTTACCGGGATTCCGTGATCCCGCAGCCATGTCTTTTCCCGCAGCCTGTTCTGGGTGATATGCAGAACATCAAATGAAGGGCGAACAATCGCAGCGGTCTGGAACGCCTTGACGTTTTCAAACTCGAAAGTCAGCACGCGGGCATCCGACATGGATCGGTCCGCCACTTGCCCCGCCGGATATGTGGGATCTGGCGGCTCTACAGCCACGTGATACCCCAATGAGCGGGCGGCCAGCGCGGTCATCCGACCCAGCTGCCCATTTCCAAGAATTCCAATTGTCGAGCCGGGTAGAATCACAGGGATTGGTTCAGAACGTCTGAGGTCTGTTTGTCACGAAATGCCTGAAGGCGGCTTCTGAGGTGCTCATCGTGATTGGACAGAATGGCCGCTGCCAGCAAAGCCGCGTTTTTTGCTCCCGCCTTGCCGATGGCCAGCGTACCCACGGGGATTCCACCGGGCATCTGCACAATTGATAACAGGGAATCCATGCCCTTCAATGCATGGCTCTCCACAGGGACACCCAGCACCGGGATCAGCGTCTGTGCGGCAACCATGCCCGGAAGATGGGCAGCGCCACCGGCTCCGGCAATGATGACCTGAATCCCCCGCTCCTGTGCGGAATGCGCATATTCACGCATCAGTTCCGGGGTGCGGTGAGCAGAAACAATCCGGCTTTCATGATCGATGCCGAGTTCCGCCAGCATTTCCGATGCAGCACGCATCGTCTCCCAGTCTGACTTTGACCCCATAATGACGCCGACAAGTGGCATGGTTTATTCCATGACCTCCGAACGGATGTCATCGTCATACGCAACAGTAAAAGGGGTTTGAGTAGCCATCGTGTGATGAATCGTCTGCTGATTTTACAGGGTATCGCAGAGTTCTTCGATTTTACAGGAAGAAGGCTCCGGGGATAGCCCGGAGCCTGCGACAACCAACCTCAATTGTAGACGAAACTAGGCACGTTTCTTCAGAATGCCCAGAGCAAATAATCCACTGGCGAGAATCAGATATGTTGACGGTTCCGGAACCTCTGACTGCTGCGCAAAGGAAACCACGACATCGTTGTAATCGAAGTCTCCATTCTGCCGATCCTCAAATCCGAAGTAGTAGTTGCCGGTGTTGTCGCGGAATGCTGCTGCCAGCACTCCATCCGGCCCTGTAGAGCGGAAGGTATTTCCATCACTTTTGATATACAGACTGAAATCAGAAGCGGCAGTGAATGAGAATACATCCCCGACCACATTCGATCCTGAAGAAAAGATGGTTGTATCCACGCCCCCGATGGAATATCCGACTTCATAAACGGATGCAGCAGTGATGCTGGACAGCAATGAGAGGGAGTATGAACCTGCTGCTAGCGAAAAGGTAGTGTTTCCTTCACTGAAAGCGTAGTAATCCAGATTGGACGATCCGATTCCCTGCCCATCCGTTGTACCCAATCGCTTATTGCCACAGTCCAGACTGCTGCCAGCCAGAACAAAACCAACATTGCAGCTACCACCATCACTCGAAACTCTGTCCCAGAAAGGAACACCGTCATTGTTTGGATTGATCCCGAAATTTGTAAAGCTTCCAGTGCCGATAATCGGTGAGGCGTAAGAAGCCATGGAGAGGAGAGTCAGGCTTAAAAAAGCCAGTGTTCTTTTCACTTTTCGTTACCTCCGAAAGTGTGAAGTTTGGAGTTTACCCAGTTATGGGTAAGTCGAACCTATCACCTCCCGGAGGGAATTTATAGGACTAATTTATTTTTAGTACCAGTACTTAAACAGAAACACGCCTATCTGCGACGGAGCCAGTCCGCCAGACGTGCGGGCCAACTGGAAAGGGAGAGATCCGTGGCCGCCAGACCCAGACCATGCCGTCCTTGTTCATAGATGTGCATCTCCACAGGAACTCCTGCCTTGCGGCAAGCCATGTAGAACAGGATGCTGTTTTCCGGAGGAACAGCAGTGTCCTCATTGGTGTGAAACAGGAAGATGGGGGGAGTCTCTTTTGTCACCTGTAGTTCATTGGACAGGTTTTCCATCAGGCGCTTCGGAGGATTGTCACCCAACAGATTCTGACGGGAGCCTTTATGGGTGAATTCTTCCTGTGTCAGCGTGATCACGGGATATCCGAGAATGGCAAAGTCAGGCCGCACTCCTGGTGCATTGAAATGGGTTGCTGCCGTGGATGCGAGATGACCCCCCGCGGAGAACCCCATCACTCCAACCTTTTCCGGATTGATTTTGAACTCGGATGCACGCTTCCGGACGATCCGGATCGCCTGATGAGCATCCTGCAAAGGAGCCGGATGGCGGTAACGCGGACCCAGCCGGTACTTCACCACGAAGGCAGCGATTCCCTGGGAGTTCAGCCATTGCGCCACCTGCTTTCCTTCGTGATCCATGGCGAGGTTGCGGTATCCACCGCCGGGAAACAGGACAACCGCTACGCCCGTCGGATTCTGCTGCGGCTTTGGGAGCCATGCTGTCAGTTCAGGACGATCTGGGGCTTCATCCCCCACGGCACCCGGAGCACCATTAGGCCACAGAAGTTCAGGCAAGGGATCTGTTGATTGAGCCTGTAACGTCATCAGCGTGGAGAAAAGAAGAGAGGGAAGAATAAACTTACGCACGGTGTCATAATGATGCCAAATGATTAGGGTAGTTGTGGGCTTGCTCTGTACAGTTCCGCTGCTGGCACAGAACCAGGTAAAGCCAGACTTCATTCGGGACATCCGACCACTGCTTTCAGACCGTTGTTTTGCCTGTCACGGCCCGGACGAGCAGAATCGTATGGCGAAACTGCGTCTGGATACGGAAGAGGGTGCAGCTGCGGTCATCGCATCAGGAAAGTTCATATCTCGTGTGGGTCACGAGAAGAAAGCGCTCCGCATGCCTCCACCCGGAGCGAAGGATCTCACGGATGCCCAGATCGAATTATTGCGTCAGTGGGTCAATACGGGAGCAGAGTGGAAGAGCCACTGGAGCTTTACCGCACCGGTCAAAAAGGATCCATCGTCTGTAAAGTCCACATGGGGAAACAATGCAATTGATCGGTTTGTTCTGGCTCGTCTCGAAAAAGAAGGCCTGAAACCGTCGCCCCGTGCGGATCGCGCTACGCTGTTGCGCCGTGTCACATTCGACCTGACTGGACTGCCGCCCACAATCGAGGAACAGAAGGCATTTCTCTCTGACACTTCGGCAAATGCTTATGAGAAAGTCGTCGATCGGCTGCTGGCGTCTCCCAAATACGGCGAACGGATGGCCATGCCCTGGCTGGATCTGGCCCGATATGCCGATACGCATGGATTTCATATCGATTCCAACCGCGATATGTGGCCTTGGAGAGACTGGGTGGTATCCGCATTCAATCGCAATATGCCGTACGACCAGTTCACCGTCTGGCAGATGGCTGGCGATCTTCTGAAAAATCCCACACGGGAACAGTTGCTGGCTTCCGGCTTCAACAGGAACCACATGATCAACTTCGAGGGCGGCGCGATTCCCGAGGAGTATCACGTCGAGTATGTCGTGGATCGAGTTGAAACCACGGCCAATGCATTCATGGGAATGACGATGGGTTGTGCGCGCTGTCACGATCACAAATACGATCCCATTCGGCAAAAAGAGTTCTACGAGTTCTTCGCTTTCTTCAACACCGTAAATGAAAAGGGGCTGGATGGTTCCATCGGAAATGCACAGCCATTTCTTGCCCTACCGGACAAGTTGCAGGAAGAAAAACTGAACCGGGTAGAATCCAGGATTTCTGAACTGGAGGCATGGCTGGATCAGCGGGACGTGTTTGCTTTACGGGAAGCATGGGAAGAGAACAAGCCACAGTTCCCTGCTGCACCCTCTGCCGATGAAAATGGCACAGAAGCTGTCTCCGTCCGCATTCGTCAGAGTGCACGGCTGGATTCCGTGGAAGCAACGCTCATCGATCATCCGCAGTACAAGCTCTGGATCGATGGTGGAGTAGCCATTGGAAGAAATCGACGTGGCTCTTATCTGTTCCTGAAGAAGGGTGATGATGTCTATCGCACACAGGAATACATCATCACGGGACCATGGCAGCACATCGCACTGAATCTCAAAAATGAGCCGCAACTCTGGGTGGACAGGAAGCCACTGAAACTCAACAGGATTCAGCTTCGTGAACTGCCTGAACTGTTCAAACGAGGAACACAGGCGGATTTGCAGTTTTTCTCTCGTCCACTGACAGAGAAAGAGATCCATATTCTTGGGGTGGATGAGCCAGCACGCAAAGCTCTGGAAATTGCGCAGGAGAAACGCGCAGCCGACCAGAAGATCATGCTGCTGGAATATTTCTTTGCCAATGGAGCCACTGACAATGTCAGTTCTGTATACCGGGAACTGACAGATCTCTATGATCAGCGCAAGGAATTACGTGATGAGATTCCAACCACCATGGTCATGTCTGAAATGGCCATTCCACGAGAAACGAAGATTCTGGCACGCGGAGATTATCGCAATGGGACTGATGTGGTCACGCCAAATGTTCCCAGCTTCCTGCCTCCGTTAAAGAAAGATACTCCCCGTACACGACTGGGATTGGCTCAATGGCTCACATCTGACGATCATCCGTTGTACTCGCGTGTGGCTGTCAATCGATTCTGGCAGATGTACTTTGGAACGGGTCTTGTCAAGACAGTCGAGGATTTCGGAAATCAGGGAGAGCTTCCTTCTCATCCGGAACTGCTGGACTGGCTGGCCGTCGAGTTCCGTGAATCCGGCTGGGACATCAAAGCTCTGCAAAAGAAAATTGTCATGTCCTCCACCTATCAGCAGGAATCTAAAATCGCTCCTGCCTTGCTGGAACGTGACCCGGAAAACCGTTTGCTGGCTCGCGGCCCCCGGTTCCGTTTCCCGGCTGAAATCATCCGTGATAATGCACTGGCAGTCAGCGGACTGCTCAATGAAAAGATGGGTGGACCGGGTGTATTTCCTTACCAACCCAAAGGCGTCTGGGAAGACATCGCCTATGGCGATACTTTTTCTTCACAGATCTATCAACAAAGCCACGGAGATGCACTTTATCGCAGGTCGATGTATACCTACTGGAAGCGGACGGCACCGCCTCCTGCACTGGCCACATTCGATGCGCCAGATCGGGAAAAGTGCATCGCCCGCCGCTCTCTGACCAATACTCCATTGCAGGCCCTGGTACTGATGAATGATCCCACTTATGTCGAGGCTGCGCGTGCACTCGCTGCCCGCATGATGAAGGAAGGCGGCAGCGATCCCATTGGATGGGCATTCCAGAACGCTCTCGCACGCAAACCTGAGGCTCAGGAAAGGACTGTCCTGCTGAAGCAGTGGAACAATCAGTGGAACGTCTATAAAAACTATCCGGAGGGAGCGCGTCAGCTTCTTAGTAATGGCGAATCTGCAATCCCGAAAGATCTGGACCAGCCCCGACTTGCTGCCTGGACCACAGTTGCCAGTGTAATTCTGAACCTTGATGAGACGGTGACCAAAGAATGAGTATGCGGAAGAACTTCGAACTGGCCATGACCCGTCGCGACCTGTTTTCGCGCACGGCCGGAGGGCTGGGATTTGCGGCGCTCAACGCATTGGCAACTCCAGTGGGCAAAACTCACTTCGCCCCGAAAGCAAAGAATGTGATCTTTCTGCATCAGTCAGGCGGACCCTCACAACAGGATCTCTTCGACTGGAAGCCAAACATCACAGATAAACGAGGTCTTGAACTTCCGGACTCCATCCGCCGGGGTCAGAGAATTACAGGAATGACGTCGGGGCAGAGTTCTCTTCCCGTTGCTCCCACCATCTTCAAATTTGCACAGCATGGACAATCCGGGGCATGGGTATCCGAACTGATGCCGCATACAGCAAAGATCGTCGATGAACTGACCATTGTGAAGACGGTCCACACCGATGCCATCAATCATGATCCGGCTATCACGTTTATCCAGACAGGTTCCCAGCAGCCGGGACGACCCAGTCTTGGCTCCTGGGTGAGTTATGGCCTGGGCAGCGAGAATCAGAACTTACCTGGATTTGTAGTGCTACTTTCGCAAGCCAGTGGCCTGAATATCGACCAGCCCCTCTTCTCCCGCTTGTGGTCTGCTGGATTTCTTCCTTCAAACTATCAGGGGATCAAGTTCCGTTCTTCCGGTGATCCTGTGTTGTATCTCTCCGATGTTCCCGGCATTGACCGCGAAACACGACGCCGAATGCTGGACTCTCTTTCTTCGCTGAATGGCATGCGAAGCGAGATGTTTGGAGATCCGGAGATCGAGACACGCATCTCGCAATATGAGATGGCCTACCGCATGCAAACTTCAGTTCCTGAACTGATGGATCTTTCCCAGGAATCTGAATCCACATTCGATCTTTATGGACCGGATTCCCGTAAACCCGGCAGCTATGCATCGCACTGCCTTCTGGCGCGCCGTCTGGTGGAGCGCGGAGTCCGCTTTGTCCAGTTGTACAAGCGTGGATGGGATCAGCATGGAGAGCTTCCCCGCGATCTGCGCCTGCAATCCCAGGCAACCGATCAGGCTTCCGCAGCGCTGGTGATGGATCTCAAGCAACGAGGTCTGCTGGATGACACCTTGGTGATCTGGGGCGGAGAGTTTGGCCGCACCACCTACTGCCAGGGAACTCTGACCGATAGCAATTACGGTAGAGACCATCATCCACGATGCTTCACCATGTGGTTTGCCGGAGGCGGCATGAAGCGCGGCACCGTGATCGGGGAAACCGATGACTTCAGCTACAACATTGTTGAAGATCCCATCCATGTCCACGACATTCAGGCAACCATCCTGCACTGTCTGGGAGTGGATCACAAGAAGTTGACCTATCGTTTCCAGGGACGCGACTTCCGTCTGACGGATGTCCACGGAAACGTCATGAAGAAGATGCTGGCCTAGGTTTTACTGACCGGGCCAGTTCACATCCAGATTCAGGACTGCGCCATCACGCAGGGTGATCTGGTTTGTATCGTTACGGAAACCTTCTTTCCGCAGTTCAATAACATGCTTCCCTTCAGGAAGAGTCATCATGGCAGGAGTTGTCTGAGACCACTCTTTTCCATTCACGAAGATGCGGGCCCCGGCCGGATTTGAGCGGACCATCACTGTTCCCGCCCGTGTTTCCATGGGGATTCGAATGGCAGAATCTTCCGGAATATTGATATTGCGGTATGCAGTTCTGTATCCTGCCCTGTCCGCTTTCAGGGAGTGCCTGCCTGCTTCCAGTGTGAGCTTGCAAGGAGTTTTGCAAGTTAAGGAAGGAATCGCATCAACGACAATTGTCGCCCCGGCGGGATTCGTCGCAATAGCCAGAGGATGTTCTGGGGCAGTCGGTGCCGCAGCTGCTGCTTTCTGCCTGGGTTTTTCCGACTGAACAGGTAGGGAGGGAACGGGCGCAGGACTTGCCTTTTCTGTATTTCCTTTAGTTGCAGCATCCACCGGAGCAGGCTGCTCTGATGACGATTCGGAAGGAGTTCCCGCACCAGAATCAGCAGTTGCATCCGCAGTATTTTGTCCTTCCTCCAAAGACTCAGTGGATGCGTCTGTTGCGTCACCAGCAGTCCCTGTCGGTTGTACTTCCTCATCATCCGTCTTCTGAGCTGATTCATCCTGATTTCCGGACGAATCGGGAAGAGTCTGTGAATCTGTCCCGGACTGGGCAGCCTCAGGAGCTTGATTCTGACGATCCGGCTTTTCTCCCGATGGAAGCATCAGAAGCAGAATCAGAGCCACGGCAGCAAAGCCCGCCAGGGCATACAGTAACGGAGAAATTTTGTTGCGTTCCGGGACTTCACTGTTTCCGGAAGGGACGCGTCCAGCCGGAGGAATCGCTCGGACTTTCTGCTCCGGCCGTGTTTCTACAGGACCGGCTACAGCAGCAGGAACTGGCTTTTTCTCTCCGGCCAGAGCACTTTCCAGCTCAGTAACGAACTCGATAACAGTCGCATATCGGTCTGCGGGCTTTTTGGACAAAGCGCGAGTGAAGACTTCATCTACAAGGGAATTCAGTTCCGGGTTGAGAGAAGAAGGCAGTTCTGGACTCTCATTGCAGATCTTGTAGACAATCGAAGGCATGGATGCGCCCGGGAAAGGTTTTTCTCCAGTCAGCATCTGATAAGCAATTACAGCAAGAGAAAATTGATCCGAAAAACCGCTGATGGGCTGGGAAAGAACCTGCTCAGGCGACATATAGCTGGGAGTTCCTGCCAGAGGTGCTGTCATCGTTGCATCGTCATTCACCAGGGCAGCGATACCGAAATCGGTAATCTTGACGTTCAGCCCTGCACTGAGCAGAATATTGGCTGGCTTGATATCCCGATGGACCACGCCACGAGAATGGGCATAATCCAGAGCCTCAGCTGCCTGTCGGAGAATTCTGAGGATTTCCTGACGAGGAAGCGACTTTTCCCGGTTCAGGACTACTTCCAGCGAAGGTCCATCAATAAACTCCAGGCAAACACAGGCCGCATCTCCGGATTCAATAAAATCAAAGACCGTCACGATATGGGGATGAGACAATCTTCCCGCTGACTGCGCTTCTCTCCTTAACCTTGCCACGTGCTGATCACGGTCTTCCGCAGAACTGGAGGAAAGCCGGATGGTCTTGATGGCCACAGTCCGGCCAATGGCAGGGTCTGTTGCGCGATAAACGACACCCATCGCTCCCCGCCCCAGCTCATCAGAAATCTGATATCGGCCTATATGTCCGGCAGTCATCGACTCTTACCAGTATGCGAGAGCCGCGGTCTCCTCGCTACACTGAAATCTCAGCCCATGATAAATACGTTGTTCGGAGCCGTCCCCGAAGAGCCTTCTCTTCTGGACCGGCTCAAACAGGGAATCCAGAAAACCCGCTCCGGCCTTGTCTCTGCAATCGATGATGCAGTGCTGGGCAAGAAGGAAATCGATGCCGATACGCTGGAGGAGCTGGAATATGCCCTGATCTCAGCAGATATCGGGATTCGTACCTCCACCGAGATTCTGGATGCCGTCCGGGATCGCGCATCACGGAATATTCTGTCAGATGCTTCACAGCTGAAGCCCCTGATCCGGGAACATCTTCTGCAGGTTCTGGAAGCCACGGAACGCCCGTTGCCCAAAGTAAATCAGCCTCCTGCCGTCGTCATGATGGTTGGAGTCAACGGAGCTGGAAAAACCACCACCACAGGTAAGCTGGCCAATCGGTATCGCCTTGAAGGACGTTCCGTCTTACTGGCAGCTGCCGATACTTTTCGCGCTGCTGCCATTGAACAGCTGGACGTGTGGGGAGCGCGCACACAGACCGACATCATCCGTCAGCAGACGGGTGCCGATCCCAGCGCTGTCGTTTTTGATGCGGTGCAGGCAGCAAAGGCCCGCAAGGTGGACTATGTTCTGATCGATACTGCCGGGCGACTGCACAATAAAGAAAACCTGATGGCTGAGCTGGAAAAGATGAGCCGGACGGTAAAAAAAATTATTCCGGATGCTCCGCATGAAGTTCTGCTGGTGATTGATGCCGTCACCGGTCAGAATGGCCTGGAACAGGCAAAGAAATTTACAGAAGTTAGCGGAGTAACTGGCATTGTTCTCACCAAGCTGGACGGGACAGCGCGCGGCGGTGTCGCCATCGCCATTGCAAGGGAACTGAATCTTCCCATTCGTTACATCGGCGTCGGAGAAAAAGTCGACGACCTCTTACCATTTGAACCGGAGAAATTTGTTGCCAGTCTCTTCGATTGAAGCGATGCGCCGGGCACTGGACCTGGCGAAACAGGGAGTGGGCCAGACGTCCCCCAATCCGACCGTGGGTGCTGTCCTGGTGCGGGATCACGAAATTGTGGGCGAAGGATTCCACATCTGGCAGAACAAGGATCATGCCGAAGTGGTGGCCATTCGGGCAGCGGGAGAGAAGGCAAAAGGATCCACTCTTTATGTCACGCTGGAACCCTGTTCCCACACCGGACGCACAGGTCCCTGCACTGCGGCAGTGATCGAAGCCGGAATTTCCAAAGTGGTGGCTGCTGTCCGCGACCCCAATCCGGTAGTCAGCGGAAGCGGTTTTGACCAGCTGAAGAGTGCTGGTGTAGCAGTGGAAATCGATGAGACCGTATCTGCAGAAGCAACCACTCTGAACGAACCATTTTTCCACTTCATGAAAACAGGCAAACCGCTGGTCACGCTGAAGGCGGCGGTCACGCTGGATGGAAAGATAGCAGCGCCAGAAGATAATGATGGGTGGATCACTTCGATCAAAGCGCGGACTCATGTCCAGACGCTTCGTCATCAGCATGACACCATCCTGACGGGTATCGGAACTGTTCTCTCCGACAATCCACGACTGTCTGATCGATCCGGACTTCCCCGCTCGCGGCCCTTTCTCCGTATTGTGATGGATTCCCAGTTGAGACTTCCTCCCGAATACGAAATCGTCCAGAACGCGAAAGATGATCTGCTGGTGGTGTGTACTTCAGCAGCGAGTCCTGAACGCAGAAAGACGCTGGAGTCCAAAGGAGTGGAAGTGGTGGCACTGGATGGTCCTGATGGCCGCGCCAGCCTGCAGGGTGTTGTCGATCTGCTGGCTCAGCGCAAATATCTTTCACTGATGATTGAAGCAGGAAGTAAGGTCAACTGGGCTGCCCTGGAAGCAGATATCGTTGACAAGATCTTCTTCTATTACGCCCCCAAGATCCTCGGTGGACTCCAGTCATTGCCTGTCGCAGGTGGCACAGGCCGCAAGCGGCGGATCGATGCCATTGAGTTTGAGCGGCTCTCCATCCACCCCATTCCCCCCGATGAGTACGCAATTGAAGCATATGTTCACAGGCCTCATTGAAGAGACAGGCCGTGTATCGGCCACAGAACCGCGTCTGGTGATCCAGTGCAAAACCGTGCTGGATGATCTGAAGGAAGGAGATTCCATCAGTGTCAGCGGAGTCTGCCTGACAGCAACAAACATCAATGCAGACAGCTTCTGTGCCGATCTGGCTCCGGAGACAAAATCCAGAACTACCCTGGGAGAAATTCCAGTGGGCGCACTGGTGAATCTGGAACGTGCCCTGCGCGCAGACCAGAGACTGGGAGGACACATCGTCCAGGGTCATGTCGATGGAACCGGAGAAATTCTGGCATTGAAAGAACTCGCCGACGGCAACTGGTGGCTGGACATCCGTATTCCGCCGGAACTGGATCGGTATATCGTATTTAAGGGATCAATTACCGTCGAGGGAATCAGCCTGACGGTGGCTTCCATTGAAGACCTGATTGTTGGCATCACAATCATCCCTCATACGTATGCGCATACAGCCTTGAAGGAAAAGACAGCGGGAAGCCCGGTCAACCTGGAAGTGGACATTCTGGCCAAGTATCTGGAAAAGATCTCCCATGGCTACACGCGGTAATTCGCTCTCTCTTTTTACTGACATCGATTCCGTAGAGGAAATCTCCGCTAAAGAGTCGGTTTCCCCATGGATCTGGTTGTTGCTGGTCCTGAACACTGCAGCGTTGTTCGCAACCTTCTGGGCGATCGGCACCAGATGGATGACCGGAAACTCTCTCCTGTCATTTCCGACGAATGCAGCCATTGGTGCAGTCCTGGGACTGGGAGTGGTTCTTTCAATGGTGCTAATCCATCAAAGAAATCAAGCCGGAGAAGTGCTTCATCAAAAGCTGGATCGACTGTTGCTGTTTACCGGAAGCATTGTTCTCACCTCCGTGGCCATGCTGGGTTTTGACTGGACTCACCGCTTTCAGGCTCATACCGGAAATTACTATCTGCTGGTATGTTCGATTGCACCCCTGATCCTGGCTTTTTACGGTGCAGTCGCCACCCACCGCTGGGCGACCACCAGAGTTACCTTGTTTTACTCTCTGTTCTTTCTGCTCTGGTATGTGTCGTGCATTTTCATTCAGAGGATGAGCGCTCCAGAATTTCCTCTGCTGTTGATCTTTCCTGCCATCGCTCTGGATCTGATGAGATCTTCTCCGGAAAAAAGATCGGTACTCATGAAGTCAGTCCTAAATGGCTTCGTCTTTTTCGGAGTGTTCCTGTTTCTGCAATGGACCTTCACGGATTTCCTTCTGTCAGAAGGATCACATAACCGGATCTTTGGGTTTTCGGCCAATACATTGACAGTTGACCTTGCGACGGAGCCCTACCCAATGCTGGCATGGAGGCTACTCCTTGCTCTGGTGTTCAGTATGCTGATGACAGGAACTGGAATGCTTCTGGGAAATTGTTTTCGCAAGGAAAACTGATTTCCCTGCTTTCTGGCTCTGGCGTCAAACATGCTTTCTCTGATCCTGATCGCCACCATGACTGCAGCATCATCTCTTCCCTATGAGATGGTCGTTACCCCCACCGGAAAAGAAGATACTCTCATCATTGCTCTGCATGGAGCACTCTCCCCCGCCAGTTTCTACTGTGGTCCGTTCATGAAGAACCAGTTGCCTTCTCTCGCAAAAGAACGAAACTACATCGTGGTTTGTCCCGGTGGCACGGGTACCCGTCCCCGCTATGAAAACTTCGAAGAGAGAATTCTGGAAACCCGGAAGGACCTGCTGAAACAGTATCCTTCCATTCGTCATGTCTTTCTGATGGGGCATTCGCTGGGCGGAAGAGGCGCACTGTTGATTGGTCTGCGCAATCCGGAACAATTTGACAGCATTGCCGCAATTGCACCGGCGCTGAAGTTACGCAAAGATTCGACAGGTTCCGTCAGCTCAATCGCTGCTCTGTTAAAAAACAGCTCAATGCCTGTATTTTTTGGATGGGGAATGAAGGATTTCCTGATTCCCTATACTCCGGAAGATATTGCTTCATTGTTCGCAGCAGGACAGGGAAATCTTGAACTGCATCCATACAATGCAACGCATCTCACTGTCACAGCACGCTCTCTCGAAGAGGTCTTCGATTTTTTTGATCGCTGCCGGGGGAACGCTACACTGGTCCGAGATGTCCGCAATCAGTGATCCACGTTTAATTGTTGCCCTGGATGTACCCTCTGCCGATGAGGCATCGGCACTTGTCGAAAAGCTGGGAGATTCCGCCACTTTCTATAAAGTCGGCATGGAACTGTATGCTTCTGCCGGAATGGGTTTCGTGAAAGAACTATTGAGTGGAGGCAAGAAGATTTTCCTCGACATGAAGTACTACGACATCGGGGAAACAGTTAAACGGACTGTATCCGTGGTGGCAAAAGCCGGAGTCGATCTGCTGACACTCCATGGAAGTGGTGCAGTGGTTCGTGCAGCGGCAGAAGGACGCGGAGATGCTCCCCTGAAACTGCTGGCGGTTACCGTGCTGACCAGTCTGGATGAATCGGATATTCGTGCGGAAGGATTCGCCATGACGGTTCCGGAACTGGTGGAACTGCGTGTCCGCGAATCCCGCAATGCAGGAGCAGACGGACTCATCTGTTCTCCGCTGGAAGTTTCGCGGGTGAAGGATCTTGCAGGACCAGGAGCGTTACTGGTGACGCCCGGTGTCCGCTCAGCAGGGGCTGACACTGGAGATCAGAAGCGGGTGGCGACTCCGGCCGATGCGTTGCGCAACGGTGCCACACACCTTGTGCTGGGACGGCAGATCACCCGCGCTGCCGATCCAAAGGCTGCCATTCAGCAGGTTCTGGCTGAAATCGCGTAATTCCCTTCCCTCATGGGAAAATAGAAGTTTCCCGAAAGACTGACTCTATTTCATGACCGGCCACGAAATTCGCCAAACTTTTCTTGATTTTTTTGCAGATCGCGGTCACCGCATCGTGCGATCCTCTTCTCTCGTTCCCGCCAACGATCCAACCCTGCTGTTTACCAACGCAGGGATGAATCAGTTCAAGGATGTCTTCCTGGGACAGGAAAAAAGAGATTACGTCCGCGCCACCACATCCCAGAAGTGTGTGCGTGCGGGTGGAAAGCATAACGATCTTGAGAACGTCGGCTACACCCGACGGCACCACACCTTCTTTGAAATGCTGGGCAATTTCAGCTTTGGTAACTATTTCAAAGCAGATGCCATTGAGTTTGCCTGGGATCTGATCACCAAAGTCTATGGACTCCCCAAAGACAAGCTGTATGTCACGGTCTTCCGTGAAGATGACGACGCAGAAGAGCTGTGGCAGAAGGTAGCTGGAGTTCCGAAGTCCCGCATCTTCCGGCTGGATGAGAAGGACAACTTCTGGCAGATGGGGGATACAGGTCCGTGCGGTCCGTGTAGTGAAATCCATTACGATCTGGGTCCTGAAGCAGCAGAACCGGGTCGTGAGCATGAAGAGTTTCCACTGGATGGCGGCGGACGCTTCATGGAGATCTGGAACCTGGTCTTCATGCAGTTTGATCGCGATGAGAATGGGGTGCTGACACCTCTGCCCCGCCCTTCCATCGACACCGGGATGGGCCTGGAACGCGTAGCGGCAGTCATGCAGGGGAAGCTGTCCAACTATGAAACCGATCTGATTGAGCCCATCCGGCAACGGGCTCTGCAACTGATCGGCCCCAAGGCGACTCCCGCCACCCTCAACATTGCTGCTGATCATGGACGTGCCACTGCATTCCTGATCAATGACGGAGTGGTTCCGGCAAATGAAGGTCGTGGGTATGTGCTGCGCAAGATCATGCGTCGCGCCATGCGCCATGCACGTCGTGACGGAGCGCAGGATCCATTCCTGCATCAGCTGACTGCATTCGTGGCTGAATTCATGCGGCCTGCCTATCCGGAACTGATTGAATCAATGGACCGCGTGTCCAGAATTGTCCGGGAAGAAGAGCATCGTTATGCTTCCACATTTGCGGTGGCAGAAAAGATCTTCTACGACGAAGCAAAATCGGCAAAAGAAGGCATTCTCCCCGGCACTGCTGCATTCAAGCTTTACGACACCTACGGACTGGCCCTGGATGAGCAGCAGGACATGGCTCGTGAAATGAACCTCGCCATCGACATGGAAGGGTTTGAGGCAGCCATGGAATCCCAGCGCAGTCGTGCCCGTGCTTCCTGGAAAGGTGCTGAGAAATCTCAGGTGAATCCTGTCTATCAGGAATTGGCGGCACAAGGGCAGACTGTGTTTGTTGGCTATGACCAGTTGGAAGCAGATGGAATCGTCAAGGGAGTTCTGGAAGACGAACTGATTCTGGACCAAACTCCGTTCTATGCGGAATCCGGCGGTCAGGTTGGCGACAAGGGCGAAATCTTTTCCAAAGAAACCGGAGCTAAGGTTGCTGATGTCCTGAGTGTCTTCAAGCCTGTTCCGGGACTTTTTGTTCACAAAGTGAAATTCCTGGCACCAGCAAAAACCGGAGATATTGTTACCTGCCGGGTCGATCAGGATGCACGGACGTCCACTATGCGGAACCACACGGCGACGCACCTTCTGCAGGCAGCCTTACAGCGCGTGCTGGGGAATCATGTGAAACAGGCTGGATCAGTGGTGGAACCGAATCGTCTGCGGTTTGATTTCACCCACTACACCGGGGTGCAACCGGAAGAACGGCAGGAGATCGAATCTCTCATCAATGAAGAGATTCTGAAAAATGTATCTGTCGGCACAGAAGTCATGCCCATTGAGGACGCTCTGAAAACAGGAGCCATGGCTCTGTTCGGAGAGAAGTACGGAGACAACGTCCGTGTGGTTACCGTCCCCGGATTCAGCCGTGAGCTCTGTGGCGGCACGCATGTCAAGCGTACCGGGGACATCGGAGTTGCCCGGATTACATATGAAGGCTCCATCTCTGCCGGCGTGCGACGAATCGAAGCTGTCACCGGACCCGCAGTTCTTTCCTACCTGGAGCATCAGATTCAGGAGAAAGAACAGCATGCCCACAAGCTGGAGCAGGACAAGAAGGAACTGGAACGCCAGGTTGATCAGTTGAAAGGCCGAGTCGCACGCGCGAAACTGCCTGAACTGAAGGCGCAGAAGCAGGACGATGCCATCATTGTCTTCGGACTGGATTCCGATGAGATTCCACACCTGATTGATCCCCTGCGCGATTCAGCAACCGTTGTGGCATTGGGAACAAACACTGGTGAATATACTGTTGCGGTCCGCAAGGACAGTGGCAAGGATGCTAATGCCATCGTGAAACAGCTGAATGAAGCAACTGGTGGGAAGGGTGGTGGTCGCAAGGACCTCGCCCGTGGCAGTACAAAAGAACCGGCAAAGCTAAAGGCTGCGCTGGAACAGCTCAAGACAGTTTAAAGAAAGAGAAGAATGATCGATGCAATCGTAATTGGCGCAGGACCTACTGGCCTTGCCTGTGGAATTGAACTCTCCAAACGAGGGTTGAAAGCAGTTCTGATCGATAAAGGTTGCATCGTCAATTCTCTCTATCACTACCCCACCAATCTGGTTTTCTTTACGACACCGGAACTTCTGGAAATCGGTGGGCTTCCCATGACATCGCTCAATGAGAAACCCAACCGTACCGAAGGCTTGAAATATTACCGTCGCTGTGCGGAGTATTTCAATCTCGACATCCGGCAGTATGAGCGGGTCACCGGTATTGAAGGGGATGATGGAAACTTCTCTGTTACCACCGACAAGGGCGTCTACAAAGCCAGGAAGGTGATCCTCGCGACTGGCTATTACGATATCCCCAACCGCCTGAACATCCCAGGTGAAAACCTGGCCAAAGTTCTTCACTACTACAAGGAATCTCATCCCTTCTACAACCACGATGTTCTGGTGGTAGGAGCAAAAAACTCCGCAGCCATTGCGGCGCTGGAGCTGTTCTGGACCGGAGCCCGTGTCACGCTGGCCGCCCGTGGGCCGGGCATCCACCCTCATGTGAAGTACTGGATCAAGCCAAATATCGAAAACCGGATCAAAAGCGGTGAAATTACCGGATATTTCAACACTTCCATTCAGGAGATCCGCGATCATGAAGTGGATCTGCTGACACCTGAAGGAATCAAAACCATCCGGAATGACTTTGTGCTCGCCATGACGGGATATCGTCCGGACTTTGAATTTCTCGCCAGACAGGGAGTCAGGCTGGAGGAGTCTACGGGCAGACCTGTGGTGAACCCGGACACGTTTGAAAGCGAACGGCCTGGACTCTATCTTGCCGGAGTGATCGTCGCTGGTGTGCATACCAATGAGATTTTCATTGAGAATGGTCGTTTCCATGGGGAAGCCATTGCCCGGGATATCGCAACGCATCTCGAAGCGCTAAAATCTCGTTGATGATCTCCCGTAGAGAATTCTCGCTTGGCGCTCTGGCCTCGGTTGCCGCAGTGGGCGCACCCCGTGTTAACTCCGTCATCCATGGTGTCGCAATTGGAGCACAGAGCTACAGCTTCCGTGACCGTTCCGTGGATGATTGCATCGCAGCAATGAAGCAAATCGGTCTCGGCTATACCGAACTCTGGAGCGGCCATGTGGAACCGAAATACGACTTCCGCAAGGAAGGTGGCCGCGAAGAGATTCGGAACTGGCGTCTGTCCCCGGAAGCCCTGAAAAAAGCCGCTGAAGTGAAGAAAAAGTTTGATGATGCAGGTATCGAACTGCACGCCTATAACTATTCTTTCCGGGATGACTTTACGGATGCCGAGATTGAACGGGGATTCGAGATCGCCAAGACTCTGGGTGTGAAGAAGATCACTGCCTCATCGAATGTCTCTACGGCTCGTCGCGTTGATCCATTTGCCAGCAAGGCTAAGATCTACTGCGGCATGCACAACCATTCACGGATCGTCCCCAATGAATTTGCCACCCCGGAAGATTTCACGGCAGCCATGGACGGGATGTCGAAATACATCTGCGTCAATCTGGACATCGGCCATTTCTGGGCAGCCAATTTCAATCCGGTGGAATACCTGACCCAGCATCATGACCGCATCGTGACGCTGCACATCAAGGATCGCAGGAAGAATCAGGGACCCAATATGGTTTTTGGTGAGGGTGATACCCCCATCAAGGAAGTTCTGCAGACTCTGAAGAAAAACAGTAAGTGGAAGATCCCTGCCATGATCGAATATGAATACAAGGGCGAAGACACTGTGGCAGAAGTGAAGCGCTGCTTCGAATACTGCAAACAGGCGCTGGCGTAAAGCTTGCTGGAAAAAACAAAGGCCACAACTCTCGGGTTGTGGCCTTTTCTGTTTTGAGTTGCCGGGATTACTGCACCGGAATCTGGTTGGGTCCCCGGCTGATCTCGCCCCGGAGAGCCTCACTGATGTCCACCTGATGGACATCCAGCAGACGTCCCAGTGCCACATCCAATGAGTTTCGCGCCTGGTTATAGGCTGTGATCGCCCGGACTTCATCCGCCTGAGCCTGAGTCAGATCGCGCTGGGTCTGCACCACCACGAAAATAGTGGAGCTTCCCAATGCGAACTTTTTCTGTTCTGCATCGAGTGTCTGTTCCTGCAGTTTGCGAGCTTTCAGAGCGGAATCATATCCGGCACGGGCCTGTCGCAGATTCACTACTGCCTGTGACACCTGCACCTTGATATTGTTCTGAAGCTGTTGTTCCTGCAATTCCTGACGGCGAAGATTCAGAGTGTCATTTGTAATGTCAGCCTGGGCTGCCCGATTCCGCAACGGCACATTGAGCTGGAAACCGACAGCATAATCACCAAAGTTACGCCGGAACATATGACCATACATTGTTCCCGCACCGCCAAGGATAAAGGGATCTGGAGGAAGCCGACCACTATCAGGATCAATCACGTAATAAGGGCTCTGTGAGCCAGCCAGACCATTATTAGTTGCACTGGCAAATGCATCCAAAGACGGCAACAACTGACTCTTGGCACCGTTCAGGCCGATCTTGGTATTCCCAATCTGGATTCTGATCTGATCCACTTCCGGTCTCTTTGCAATTGCTTCCTGCATCATCACTTTCATGTCAGGAAACTGATCCATCTCGGGAGCAGGCAGTGCATCTGTAGGAATAATTCTGGCCGATTCCCACGTAATGCTGTCGATACCAGTGCGACTCAATGAATTTTTCAGAATGGTTTCCTGGTTCAAAACCTGGGTTTCAGCAGCAATCAGCTCTGTCTGCGCCTGTGCCAACTGAGCCTCTGCACGAACCACTTCAATCGGAGCCAGTGTTCCAATCTCTACCTGTTTTTTGTTGTCATCGTGCAGTTTCTGAGCAAGCTCAACTGCCTTCTGTCGGACTTTCACCACTTCATTGAAACTCACCAGATCCAGATACAGATTCACGATGGATTGCGTGGTGGCAATGATCTGTTGCTTGAATACCAGGTCAGAAACCTTCAGATTATTCTTAGCGATACGGATATTTCGGTTATTGATTCCTGTTCCAAAACCTTGTAACAGACGTTGTGTTACCTGAAGGTTGAAGCTTCCCTGGTTGAATGGATTCAGAACACTGGTTCGCTGATTAGTGGAAATATTATTCTGATTCCAGTTCAGGCTGTATCCTGTACCAGTCAGAAATTGTTGACTGATACCACCAGACAGCGCGTTGTTTTCACTGATCAGCCCAATCACACCACCGGTAATCAGGGTATTTGTCTGGGGGCGCTTCGTCCGACTGCGAGTAAAACCAAAATTCAGATTGGGATCAAGAGAAGGGATGGCTGTACCCGTGACCTGAAACTGTGTACCAGACTGAACAGCAGAGTTGCCGGACATATTTCCGCCAGTCGCCGTACTGCCGACTGTTCCACCGCCGGTCAGGAAGTTCTGGGCTGAGTTTGCACCCTGCGAAATGTTTGTGGATATACCACGAATCAATCCACCAGCCTGAGCACGAAGTAGATCGGCCTCAGCCTGCCGCGGACCATACCGCTGCAACTCAATATCGAGATTGTTTTCCAGTGCGAGCGCAATCGAATCCTGCAGGGAGAGATAGATCTTCCCTGCCCGGATCAGCTGTTCGGCACGGTTTGAATTCGACAGGTTGATGGGAGCCACTGGCTTCTGCCGGTAAGGTCTCGTGAAAAAATTATCTTTCCACGAAGGGGCGGCTTCCGGACGATACACCGTCGAGCCGGAAGATTGAGCAAAGCTGGGTGGCATCAGAACCAGGCCAGAACACAGTATTGCAACGAGAGATTGAACCGTTCGCATTAACTTTCCTTCTGAATGAACGAGGAACCTGGACTGGAGGTTCCCAAATTTTGCCGAGAATCCATTATCGTATCGCGTACTGCCATGTGACCGCCAGATTTTGACTGTCCGGCTTCGATCCACTTTTTCCCGGAATCGAACACCTTTTGCCTGTTAAATTGAATCCAGTGTCTGATCTCACAGCTTCTACCATGAGCCGGTTTACGGATGCCGGGGCGTATCTGAAAGGCCATTTCCGGCTGACCAGCGGCCTTCATAGCCCTGAGTACCTTCAATGTGCCAAAGTGCTGCAATACCCTCACCATGCCGCCGAACTCGGCCGAACTCTCAGTGAGCAACTTGCAGCTCACGGGCCAGTTTCCGTTGTGGTGTCTCCCGCCATGGGTGGACTGATCATCGGCCATGAGGTTGCGCGCAGCCTGGGCGTCCGCCATATTTTTACAGAACGCGATACAGATGGACAGATGACCTTCCGTCGCGGCTTTGCGGTGGAGCCCGGTGATACTGCCGTCGTCATTGAAGACGTCATCACCACGGGTGGCAGCACGAAGGAAGTAATCGAACTCCTCCAGAAGGAAGGCGCCACCGTGAAGGCCGCCGGGTCGATTGTTGACCGCTCGGGCGGAGAGGCCAATGTCGGCGTCCCCAGAGTTGCTCTGGCGACGCTGACGGTCACCGCATGGGATCCAGCCGAATGTCCATTGTGCAAGGAAGGCCTGCCCGTCACGAAGCCCGGGTCCCGCAAGAGCTGATGCGCCCCCTGCGCATTACAGTCAGCTACGACGGTACCGATTTTTATGGATGGCAGGTCCAGCCGGATCTGCCCACAATTCAGGGAGCGATTGAAACAGTCCTCAGCCAGATTGAGGATCAGATGGTACGGATCACCGGCTCAGGAAGAACCGATGCCGGAGTTCATGCGTTTGCTCAGGTGGCTCATTTTTCCCTCAGGAATCCCATCCCTTGCGAAAACCTCCGCAAAGCGATGAACCGGCTGCTGCCACATACCATCCGTATCCTGGATGTGCAGGAAACATACCCGGAGTTTCATGCCCGGCGGTCCGCAATTGCCAAAACCTATGAGTACCGGATTTTCCGGCAGGAAGTCTGTTCTCCGTTTGAGCGGCGATACGTCCACCACCATCCCTATCCCTTGAATCACGCTGCCATGCAACGGCTGGCTCGCGTATTTGAAGGAACTCATGACTATGGGCTCTTTGCAGCAGCTGATGATCGCTACGTGGAAGGGTTCGACATGACACGAACCATCTTTTCATCTGTCCTGCTTGAGGAAGCTGACCGGATCATCTATCGCGTCAGGGGCAGCGGCTTCCTGAAGCATATGGTGCGGAATCTGGTGGGAACGCTGATTGAAGCAGGACGAGGCAATATCCCGGATGATCAGTGGCCAGCCAAGTGTGGGACAACCGCTCCACCACAGGGACTTTTTTTATTGAATGTGGAATATCCGGAAGTGGATCACTCCACTTCCGGATAAGGCAGGAAACTACTGAATTTCAAATGCGCGGAAGAAGTATGCCAGTTCAACCTGGGCAGTTTCATCCGCATCTGATCCATGGACACAGTTGCGCCCAGTAGACTCAGCAAACAGACGGCGAATGGTTCCTTCTTCTGCATTGGCAGGATTTGTCGCACCCATCAGCTTGCGCCAGTCTGCCACTGCATTTTCCTTTTCCAGGCAGAGAATAACAGAGGGTCCGGAAACCATGAAATCCACCAGTTCGCCAAAAAATGGCCGTTCCCGGTGGACACCATAGAAGCCTTCTGCTTCCGGACGGGACAACTGGGAAAGCCGCATTGCGCGAACCTTGAAACCATTTTCTTCGATGACAGCCAGAATTTTTCCAGCAAGCCCGCGCTCGACAGCATCGGGCTTAATAATTGCAAAAGTCTTACTCATTCAATTCCTATTTCAATTTCTTGGCGAGAGTTTCACCGATGTCTGCCGGTGAGATACAAACTTCGATTCCAGCTGCCTGCATAGCTTCCATCTTGTCGGAAGCTTTTCCGCTTCCACCAGAGATTATGGCACCTGCATGGCCCATCCGGCGTCCGGGAGGTGCAGTCTGTCCGCAAATGAATCCGACGACAGGCTTCTTCACGTTTTCCTTGACGAACTGGGCAGCGGTTTCTTCCGCATTTCCGCCGATTTCACCAATCATGATGATGGCGTGTGTATCCGGATCTTCGTTGAAGAGGTTGAGCGCATCCACGAAAGTTGTTCCGATGATGGGATCGCCGCCGATTCCGATACAGGTGGACTGTCCGATTCCCAGCTTGGTCAGCTGTCCGACAGCTTCATAGGTCAGGGTACCGGAGCGGGATACGACACCAACATTACCGGGCAGGTGGATATGTGCCGGCATGATACCGATTTTGCACTTGCCGGGTGAGATCACACCGGGGCAGTTGGGACCCACCAGACGGGTCTTCTTGCCTTTCATGAACTCCCAGACCTTTGCCATGTCGTTGGCAGGAATTCCTTCCGTGATGCAGATCACCAGAGGAATCTCACAGGCAACGGCTTCCATAATGGCATCCGCCGCAAATGGAGGAGGAACAAAGATCACGCTGGCATTGGCGCCAGTCGAGTGGACAGCATTGGCAACGGTGTCGAAGACAGGCCGGTCGAGATGAGACTGCCCGCCCTTGCCGGGAGTGACTCCACCGACAACGTTCGTTCCATAAGCAATCGCCTGAGTGGCGTGAAAGGTACCCTCACGTCCAGTAAATCCCTGAACAATGAGTTTTGTATTCTGATCGACGAGAACGCTCATTTTGCCACCGCCACGACTTTCTCTGCTCCGTCTTTCATTCCATCGGCCACTGTAAAGTTAAAGCCGCTTTCGAGCAGGATCTTCTTTCCTTCTTCGACGTTTGTGCCTTCCATGCGGACAACAACCGGAATCTTGAATCCCAGTTCTTTCGCCGCATTCACCACACCGGTTGCCAGCACATCACAGCGAAGGATTCCACCAAAGATATTGATGAAGACTGCCTTCACTCCTGGGTCTGACAACAGAATGCGGAAAGCATTTTTGATCTGGTCCGCATTGGCGCCACCACCCACATCCAGGAAGTTGGCAGGAGACCCACCGGCATACTTCACGATGTCCATGGTTGCCATGGCCAGTCCGGCACCGTTCACCATACAGGCAACGTTTCCATCCAGTTTGATGTAGTTGAGGGAGAACTTGGAAGCTTCCACTTCAAGAGGATCTTCTTCATCAAAGTCCCGCAGATCCAGAAGATCTTTGTGACGATAAAGAGCGTTGTCGTCGATGTTGATCTTGGCGTCGAGAGCCACAATGCGGCCATCTTCTGTCAGGATCAGGGGATTGATTTCTGCCAGAGAGCAGTCATAAGCCTCATAGGCTTTGACCAGTGCCTGCATGGCATTAGCAGCAGCATTGACGCTGGCTGCCGGAATCCCGATCCCAAAGGCCAGGTTCCGTGCCTGATAGGCGCTGAGTCCAAAGCCGGGCTCAATCTGTTCCTTCAGAATTTTTTCCGGTGAGTGGGCAGCAACTTCTTCAATTTCAACGCCCCCTTCACTCGATGCCATGAAAACATTTTTTCCGGTTGCACGATCCAGGGTGATCCCGGCGTAAAATTCTTTAGCAATGGGCATCGTCTCTTCCACCAGTACCCGCTTTACGAGTTGCCCTTCCGGGCCGGTCTGGTGGGTGACCAGTGTCATGCCGAGAATCTTCTCTGCAAGCGCACGCGCTTCAGACAAGTCCTTTGCCAGTTTGACTCCGCCGCCTTTACCGCGGCCTCCTGCGTGGATCTGCGCCTTGATGACAGCAGCCCCGCCAAATTGCTTAGCGGCGGTTTCTGCCTCCTCCGGCGTAAAAGCCACTTCGCCCCGAGGTACAGGGACCCCGTATTTTGCCAAGAGGGCCTTGGCCTGATATTCGTGGATTTTCATCGGAAAATAAGAGCTTAACATGCTGAATCATTTACATCGTGTGACAAATAAAGTCTCGTTGACTGCCGCCGAGGCTGAAGACGCGATGAACATTATCCTCAGGGGAGAAGCAACCACTCCTCAGATCGCTGCTTTTCTGGTCGCCCTGAAAATGAAGGGTGAAACGGCAGAAGAGATTACAGGTTTTGCACAGGCCATGCGAGGTCAAGCCAATACTGTGGATACCAGCCTCTCGCTGCTAGTGGACACATGTGGAACCGGAGGAGACTCACTCGATACATTCAATGTTTCGACTGTTACTGCCTTCGTAGTCGCTGGAGCGGGTGTTCCGGTAGCGAAACACGGCAACCGTTCTATCTCCGGTAGATTTGGCAGTGCTGACCTGATGGAAGCGCTGGGAGTTCGCATTGATATGTCTCCTCCGGAAGCAGCTCAGGCAATCCGGGAAGTAGGAATCGGCTTTCTCTTTGCTCCGCATATCCACCCAGCCATGAGAAACGCAGCAGCAGCACGCAGCGAACTGAAGATGCGGACAGCCTTTAATCTGCTTGGACCGCTTACTAATCCTGCCGGAGCACAGATTCAGATCGTGGGTGCACCTTCTCCCATGGCCGCCGGCCTGATGGCTCAGGCCCTGCGCACACTGGGGCTGGAGCGTGGATTTGTGGTTCACGGATCAGATGGTATGGATGAGATCACGCTCACAGGCCCCACCACCATATGGGACGTACACGGGGACCAATTTCAGGTAACACCGGAGACATTTGGCCTGCCGCGCTATGAACTGGATCAGCTGCGTGGGGACCCGGTCCCCACAGCTCAGTCAGTCCTCGAAGGAAAACCCGGTCCGGCACGCGATATTGTCCTGGCGAATGCCAGCGCCGTACTGGTGGCCGCAGGAGTCGCAAAAAACTGGCTGGAAGGAGTCGCTCTGGCGGCTGAATCCATCGATACAGGTGCAGCCATGGGTCGCGTGGAAGGACTGCGTCACTTCAAACAGTCAAACTCCTAGAGCGCAACACTTCGCCTCCTCTCCCGGAAATCGCGATGCGTCAACATGACGCATCGACCCGGCTCTTCCCAGCTGTTACAAAACAAAATAGATGCAGAGGCATTTCCGGCAGTTTCTCCTTCATAACTTATTTCTTTTATCTGTTTTATTTTTATTTAACTTACAGGCGGAAACGAATCCATCAATTGAAGCCCATTCGCGCCTGGTGACAGATCGGCTGGTAGCACCTTGTTGCTGGCGTGAAAACCTGACAACACATCAGTCTCCTGAAGCAGAAAAGATCCGGGCTGAAATCCATGCACTGATCGCTGCCGGAAATGATCCCGAGGACATTGTGGACACCTACGTGCAGCGTTTTGGAGAAAGAATACTACGAGAGCCGGGAGGATTCGCTTTTGCATGGTTGGTTTCCATCCCTCTTCTGGTCCTGATAGCAGGGATCACACTCGTGATTACCTACCTCAGGAAACTCTCAACAAAGCATCCGGAAGCCGGGTTGAGGACACTCCCTCAACTTCCGGATGATGCAGATCAAGGAGCTTACTTATGAATCATTCAATCACTCGGCCAATCACTCAGCCCCTTACACGCCGTCAGGTAATCCAGATCGCAGCAGTTGGCGGCCTAGCTTTGCAGGCAAACGCTGCAGAACCATTCACCCTTCCCAAACTTCCTTATGCCTTCAACGCCCTGGAGCCTCATATCGATGCCACAACCATGGAGATTCACTACACCAAGCATCATCAGACCTATGTGGATAATCTGAACAAGGTGGTCAGGGAAAATGCTGTACTGCAAGGTTTACCGCTGGAACAGCTGTTCACCAAAATGAATGATCTTCCGCCAGCAGCACAGACCGCGCTGAAGAATAACGGGGGTGGACATCTGAATCACTCTCTCTTCTGGCAATGCCTGGAATCTCCCCGCAAGGGCCAGCCCACTGGAAAACTACAGGCGGCGATCCAGAAATCCTTTGGAGACCAGAAAACACTGGAAGAGCGGTTGAAGTCTGCCGCCACCGGAGTATTCGGGAGTGGCTGGGCATGGCTGGTGCTCGATTCGGGAAAGAATCTGAAGGTCATCTCCACTCCCAATCAGGACCCGACAATCCTGCAAGGACTTCAGCCTGTTCTGGGGATCGATGTATGGGAGCACGCCTACTATCTGAAATATCAGAACCGAAGACCTGAATATCTCGGCGCAATCTTCAACGTCTTGAACTGGAGTTTCATCACCAGCCGTTATGAAAAACTGACAGCCTGAGAAATTCACGAATTTCCAGAACTATGCGCCAGAGTCAGACTCGGCTCTCATGGAAGCCAGAGTCAGGCGGATACCGTCAGCATAGGAAGTCTTTTTGAGATCGGGCAGCAATCGCGCAATCTTCTGATCGTCCAGAATTACAGGGGAAGTCCAGAGATAGTGCATCTCCTGAACTTCCCGCATGAACGGGCTGAACAATCCCATCACACGAAGCAGAAACCCTCCAGCCACACGATACTTCGGTTTCCTGCCTGCCTGGGAAAAAACCTGTTCAATAAAATCGCGAGTGGTGATCGCCTGAGTACCACCGATATTCCATGAATGCCCAAATGCTTCTTCCTGATTTGAAAGTTGCCAGAGAGTGTCGGCCAGATCAGGAACAAAGATAAATTCGTGAGGAGTATCAACAGGTCCGATCACGTTTGCCGATGTCCCCTTGAGCGCAGCTTCAAACACAGAGTAGACATAGCTCAACTGTGCCCCCGGACCATAAAAATCCGGGGGACGCAGAATAGTGGTTCTCAATCCATTTTTCCCATCAGCCTGAATCACCAGATCTTCCTGTTCCTTCCGCATTCTTCCTTTGAATGTATTCGGTTCACGAGGATGCTCTTCACTCACACGATGTGTACGGGGAATGCCATAAGGATAGACGGTACTCAGGTGAACAAATCGCTGGACACCTGCCTTTTGTGCAGCATCAAGCGCGCTAGCAGTGAGTTGAGGGTGTAGCGAGAAATCTGTATAGGGAACACCAGCAAGATAGAAAGCAGTGTGGACGCCTTCCAGAACTCTGGTCAGTGCCTCAGTGTCACTGAGATCCACTGCATGATATTCCACCAGTGGCTCATAGCTTCCGAATTCTTTCTGCAGCTTCTCCAGCGATCTTCCGATCACTTTGAACGGGATCTGGTTCCGGAAAAGAACGGGAACCAGCGACTTCCCCACAGAACCGGTTGCACCCAGAAGTGCATATTTTTGATTGGCCACTTACATCTGATTATGCTGCATGGAACTCAAGATTTACTCCAGATTTTTTTTGACACACGACTGTGATTTATCTGCCATAAGCATGTGACATCCGGGTGATTCAATTCGTTGTGAATGAAGGGTCTTTTACACGCCTTAATCTGGCTTCTTCCCGCCGGTCTTCTTGCACAATCCAATGCAACCGACGCGGCACTTGATGGTTATATACGCGATGGCTCCAATGCACGAATTGCAGGGGCCGGTGTTTCCATTCGTCATCTGGATACCAATACAGTTTCGACATCACAGACGAATAAAGACGGGTATTTTCGCTTTCCCTTGTTGAAGGTTGGGGAATATGAAATCCGGACAAATGCTCCAGGATTCGCAGAATACACACAAACAGGAATCCAGCTCACTGTTGGGCAGCAGGCTCGGCTCGACATCAGTCTTACAGTCGGTGATGCTTCAGAAAGTGTCACGGTGGTCGGCGATGCAGCAATGGTGGCGGTAGGTGAGGTTGCACAGCAGGAAGTGCTCAATGAAAGAGCCGTCCGCAGTTTGCCAATCACATCCCGTAATGTTTATAACTTTCATCTTCTCGGACCCGGTGTCAAAGGAATTCCTTCCACTGGTTTCGGAACAACGCAGTTCACATTTGGGGGTCACAACCGTTCCACATGGACTATTGATGGACTGGACAATTCCCAGCGTCGCACCAACCGTCAGATCCGCCTTGTCATCTCCACTCCGGAATCAGTGCAGGAAATGCAGGTACTTTCCGGTTCCTACAGTGCTGAATTTGGACGTGCAGCTGGAGGGGTGATCAATGTTGTCAGCCGTTCCGGCTCCAATGACTGGCATGGTTCAGGCATGGGACTTTATCGCCCGGTGGGAACTTCTGCAAGATCTCCGCTGGCAGCACGCCGCGCAGACCAGACATGGTGGATGATGGCAGGAAACCTCTCGGGTCCAATTGTCAAAGACAAGCTCTTTTTCTTCATCAACGATGAATACAATCCCCTGAAGGTTCCGCAACCGGTAACCATTAATCCTGCCGCAGCCCAGGCACTCAAACTTTCCGCTTCAGATCTTGCCGATTCTCCTTTCGGCGAAACATTTCACACCCCGAGCGGCAAAGTGAATTTCTATCTCAATGAGAAAAACAGCGGATTTTTCCGCTATAACCGGTTCACGAATGATCAGCCAGGGGGTGGTGGAGGACTGACAGCAATCAGCCGCAGCAATACATTTGAAGATCGCATGAATGGTGGAGCAGCACAGTTGGCCACCGTCATTACACCCACACTGCTGAACGAATTTCGGTTTGGCATTAACCGTCGTGCAGAAATGCGGAACACTTATGTACCGGGTGAACCTAACGGAGCACACATCAATATCACTGGTGTGGCCAACTTCGGCGTGAACCCGCTGGCAGGATCTTCGAGCATTGAGACGTCCACGCAGTTCATCGATAATCTGACCTGGACTAAAGGCCGCCACACCATCAAGACAGGAATTGACTTCCAGACAACAGGATTTCAGATCACCAGTGCACTGGCCCGCTCATTCACATTCGGTGGACTCACCGCACTGAACGGACGTCCTGCGGTGACCCCGCTAGATCAGTATCTGCGTGCAGTGGGTGGAGAAATTGATCCGGCAACCAACCGGCCCTACACCTATACCCAGCTTCAGCAGGATATCGGAGATCGTTCAATTGACGGCCTTCGCTATCACTTCATCAACTTCTTCCTGCAGGATGAATTCCGGGTCAACCCCAACCTGACACTGAACTTTGGTGTCCGCTATGAGCTGATGCTGAATCCGGTTCTGGATGATCAGGCACCTTATGAACTTTCCCGCAGAGTAAATAACGACACGAATAATATCGCTCCACGCATTGGATTTTCATGGTCTCCGTTCAAGGACAATCGGACAGTGGTCCGAGGAGGATATGGAATGTACTACGACAATCCAAGCCTTGGAACCAGTGCATCGGGAGCGCAGATCAACGGCCACCGTATCCTGAGTTATGTCGTTCCCGGATCGGATGCTCGTGCGCCATTATTCCCAAATCTTTTGGCGACAGGCGATCCGTCTTTTCAGACACCACCCAGCATCACTGCGTTTGCACCTGATTTCCAGGTGATGTATGGACATAATGCGACATTGCAAATCCAGCGTGAAGTAGTTCGCAACCTGTCTGTCAATGCACAATACTCATTCTGGGGTCATCGGTTTGCACCCTACTCACGTGACATCAACCTCAGTGCACCAGTGGGACGACTTGCGGATGGACGTCCTATCTACCAGGGAACAGCAGGCCGACCAGATCCTCGTTTCCGTGCGATCAATCTGATTGAATCCGGCGCAAACAACAGCTACAACGCATTTGATTTCACAATCACCAAGCGCTTCAGCCAGGGGCTTCAGTTATCCACCACCTGGTCATGGTCACACTCAATTGCCGAAGGAAATCTGGAGAGCGGCGCGCTCACTGATCCCTCACTGCGTTCCCGTGATCGTGGAAATGCGAATGCCGATGTCCGTCACTCCTGGATCATGCAGGGATTGTGGGCACCCACTTTCCAGGCTTCCACCATGAAATGGTTCAACGGTTTTGAGTTCTCTGCGACAACATTCTTCAACTCCGGATATCCCATCAATGCGACTGCCGGACAGGATCTGAATCAGGATCTTGTTCTGAATGATCGCGTTCCATTCCGCTCATTCAATTCGTTCCAGGGTCCCAGCTTCTTCCAGCTGGATTTCCGTCTGGCCCGCAAAATTCGCTTTGCGGAACGGCAATATCTGGAACTGATTGCAGAGTCAGAAAACCTGACCAATCGGCTCAATGCCAACTGTTCCATCACAGGCTGCACAGGGGCCGTTGTAAATCGCGATGGAGCTGCTGACTTCGGTCGCATTACAGCCACCAGAGCCGGTCGAAACTTCCAGTTCGGAATGAGGTATTCCTTCTGATGAGAACTTTACTGACAATTCTTATCCTTTGCACCTCCAGCCTTTATGGCTGGGGGCTGCGCGGTCATCAGGCAATCAACAGGGTTGCAGTAATGACGATTCCGGATAACGGACCGGTTTTCCTCAAACAGCATGAAGACTGGATCGTACACCTGGCCATCATTCCTGACACATGGCGCATTCCCGCTGAACCCACTCTAAAAATCATCGAAGACCCCAACCATGGCTGGTTCAAGGAACAGTTTTCCGAATTGAAGGAGATCCCACGATCCCGCTATGAATTTGTGATTGCTCTTTATGAGTTACAGAAGAAACAGGCAGTAAAAGACCCTGAGCGTGCACGGTTAACCAACATCCGCTGGACAGGAACTCTTCCCTATGCTGCGCAGGAAGAGTATGAACGGATGAAGGCTGCCATGCGACGGTATCGTGCAATGAAAAGCGGGGGACAGGATACGACTTTCGTCGAACGTGAAATTTCAGCATCTATGGGGCGACTGGGACATTACACCGGTGATGGAGCACAGCCGCTGCATGACACGATTCATCATGATGGCTGGGCTGGAGAAAATCCCCGTGACTTCACACGTGAGCCACGGATTCATGGAAGGTTTGAATCGCAGTATGTCGAAATGATAGAAGTGAAACCGGAAGATTTCATCAAGCTGGTAAAGTCTCCGAAAAAACTGGATGATCCCTTCGCAGCTATCCTGAATCATCTGAATGAAGCTTTCTCTCATGTGGAGGAAGTTTATGAACTGGATAAATCCGGAGCTCTTGCGGACAAGGATAACGAAAAGGCCAGAATGCTGGTTTATGAAAGACTGGCAGCGGGTTCCCAGCTTCTTCGAGACCTGACATATACTGCCTGGGTTGAAAGTGAACAGCCTTTCCGCTTTAACCGTCAGGGCGGAAATCCAATTGATCCCAAAGGTCCTCTATATAACCCTGCAACAGGATCAGCACCTCCCGGACCTCCAGTTCCTGAGAAACAATGATGATTCCCTATCTGCTTCTTCTCTTTTCTGTTGGTCCGATTGACTGGCAGAATCCGGTGCAGGAGAAGAATTTCTATCTTCTGTCCACCATTGAAAAATCACCCGCACTGCAATCTGCCGTGCGGGCGGATTCACGCCTGAGCGCGGTTGCAGCAGCGAAGCGTGAATCGCTGAAGCAAATCCAGGCTTGCTCGCTTCAGGAACAATGTTTTATCCAGCCATGAAATGGTCTGATACTGAAATTCATGATGTGGGTTCGGCTCTTGCTTCACAAGTGAAGGACACTTCTCTACTAAGAAGGTCCGCACTGTTCCAGAGATATCATTCCCTTTCCGATGCTCACGCGCATGGGAGGATTCTGGACGAGCAACGAACAGGATCATTGCTGTTTAGAGCAACTATATCGAGAGCCCAGGATTCAGGGAACGATGCCAGAAGGAATCAGGGTATCTTCCCTTCTCTGCTCTCCACAGGGTCTCTCCTCAGGATTTGAAATTTCTTCCCATCATTGAATCGCTACATACGGATTCAACAGAATCGCTTAATCTATAAGCCCCATAAAAAACGAGGACTTCCAAAGAAGCCCTCGTTGATAATAATTTCAATTTTCCTAGAACGAATAGCGCAGTGACAGCTGGAATACACGAGGGTCTTCGGCAGCTGAAAATTGTCCAAAGGTTGTCGAATTGGAAATTCCTACTGCCAGGGTTGTGAAATTTACAAAGTTGAAGGCATTAAATGCTTCAGCACGGAAACTCATCTGATGCCCTTCCCAAGGCATGCCAAACGATTTCATCACTGAAAGATCCACGTTTCGGTTCCACGGGCGACGCAGCAAGTTTCGAGTTCCTCCCTGTCCCATATATCCATCCTGGAAAGAACTGAATGCAGCAGCACGATCCGAGAAAAGACTGGGATTGCCATTCTCATTAATAAATCGTCCAGTTTGCGGAGCTGTTCCTATAAGATATGCAGGAGTTCCTGAATAATAGTTGGTATTAAAGATACCTGAACCACCAACACCAACTGGCAGACCAGAGCGAACTCTCATCAGGCCAGACAACTGCCAGCCTCCCACCAGTTGATTCATCCAGCCATTCACACTGCCCATATATCTCTTTCCTTTTCCGAAAGGAAGTTCATACAGGAAGTTTGCATTGAGCTGATGACGGATATCAAAGTCTGAGCTGGCCTTGTTGATACCAGGTTGCCAGACGTTCAGGATGACACCACCCCCGCGACCAGCACCACTGGCTGCGCTCGATTCATTATCAATGGAATGAGACAGCGTGTAGTTCAGATCAAAGGAGAGGCCAGCTGAAAGCGGACGTCTCACTGTCATTGTCATCGCATGATAGTTTCCAAAACCGGAGTTCGTCCAGTTATTGAAACTACTCCCCTGTGGCGCAAAGAATGTGAAACACCCTGTGGCCGAAACACAGTTGGGGAAATTCTTTCCCCCAAGGCTGAGCGTACGGTCCAGAGAATGGACAAAATCCAGATCACTACCTGCATTGACTCCATACACCCCATGGAAAAAGTTGGCAGTGGCATTTCCCGGAAAGTACAGATTGGCAAGTCCGGGGAACATATTTTCGAAAAATTCATTGGTTCCGGCCAGGCCAGGATTAGCTCTCACTTGCGGAGCTGTCAGGCCCTGGTTATAGAGACCACGCAGACCGTTTGCTGCATCGATCAGACGAACACCACTCTTCGGATCCTTGAAATACAGTGCAGGAGAGTAGATATCCTGCTGCAACAGACTTTTGCGTGAAAGTCTTCCAACATAGCCCACTTCAACTGTGTATTTCTTTGCAAACTGATGCGAAACGGCAGCATTCAGAAGGAAAGAATATGGTGCAACAAGCTGTGGATTCATTCCGTACACAAGACCACCACTGATTGCACGGTTATCCAGAGGGGTAAAGGGATATCCACCCGGTGATGCCTGTGGCAATGAAGGCAATACGCCATTTCCATACCTGGGAGAAGTAGTGAAATTGTATGAAACAGGAGCAGACATTGTTGTAGTGATGCCTGGAGAGCCACTGGTGGCCATCTGCGAAACCAGATCATTTCCATACTGGTCATACACCATGGAAGCACCCGCACGCACCACCGTCTTCTCGTTCACTGCATAAGCCAAGGACAAGCGGGGAGCCCAGTTGTTTTTGTCTGGACGATACCAGCTTTCCCGGCCATTCATGGGACCATTCAGGTCGTATGTCATCCTTCCTGAATTCGGCTGTTGATATACAGGAATTCCCTGGTCAGCCCCGCCTACCCGGCTTGCGAAATAGACATCAGTGGGAGTAGTAGTATTGACCTGCATACCATTGACTTCCCACGGAACAGTATTGATGCTGTAACGCAGTCCATAAGTTAATGTCAGCTTCTGAGTTGCTCTCCATGTGTCCTGAACATAGAACTCATAGTTGTAGTTGATAAAGTTATTCTGCCGAGGATCTCCAATCGGAAGAATTGACCCATCCTTCAGATAGTTATAGGTAATGCTGGTTCCATTCAATAATCCAAGCAGTTGTCCAAAGGCATTTGTCACAGCAGTGGCATTGGAAAGCCCCAACGATGAATTTCCACCAGCCACATAATTCAAGGCTGATGTATAGATATCCTGTCCCAGACCAAGCAGTGTGCCTCGTCCAAAGCTATAGCTGGGAAACGAATTTCCATATGTCAGAATCCGGTTGTCAATAAAGCGAATGTTGAGTCCGGTCTGAATTGTGTGCTTGCCCTTGATCCAGTTCAGATCATCTGAATAATTCCATGTGGGATTGATGCGCCCTTGAGCACGAGTGAAGTTTTCGAGACTGGTAGCGAGGCCAAAATTGAGACTGGGAGAAGTTGATCCAGTCCTTTCAAATCCGACTCGCGTCAGTCCCACACGCGCTGTATTTGTTAAAGACGGAGTGATGGAAGCAGTGTAGGAGAGAGCAAATCCCTTATTGTTCGCAAGGTACTCAGAAGCAGGATCCTGTCCAGGAAACTGCGCCATCGTATTTGTATGACCCTGATTGGAGAGAGTTCCGCGGAAAGAAAGGGCATGCTTCCCTGCAGGATCCACCATATAGTCAAATCGACCGACATAGTAACGATAATCTACCTTTGATGGTGCATTGAAAAGAAATCCACAAAAGTTTAACCCAGCATCGGAACCCGCAGCGCAATTATTGCCGACCGGATACTTGTTTGCATGATCCAGCATTGCTTGTGTGACACCGATTCCTAAAGGATCAATGGAACGAATATCGCTGGAGTTCAGTGTATGAATTGCACGGTCTGTCGTCTGGAATCGAATCAGACCCTGTTTGAGGGTTTCAGAAGGAACGGTACGGCTCTGTGTTTCCTGGCTTGCGTCAATTCGACGTTCGTAGTTCAGGAAGAAAAATGCACGATCCTTTTTGATGGGCCCCCCAAGTGAAGCGCCAAACTGATTTCGAACGAGTTGAGGCCGATTGAGTCCACTTCTGTTGTTGAACCATGTATTTGAGGTGTAAGCAGTATTCCGGTTGAACTCATAGGCGCTTCCGTGCAGTTGATTTGTTCCGCCCCTCGTGACCATAGACACCTGGCCACCGGAAGAGCGTCCATCATCTGCTCCCTGTCCTGCAACAGTCACACGGAACTCCTGCACAGAATCCAAAGGAACTGGCAAAGCAGCATTAAACCCTCGATCAGTTTCCGTACCATTGAGACCGGACAGTGCATTCTGGTTATCGTTCACATCAACACCATCCAGCTGGATGTTGTTCTGGTCACGGCGCGCTCCCATCACTTCACCCGTCTGTGTCACACCGGGTTGCAAAGATAACAGTTCAACAACATTGCGTGTCTGTAAAGGGAGGTTATTTACCTGCTTTTCAATAAAGGCATTTCCCACAGATGCATCAACCGTATTGAGTTGTTGTATATCTGCTTCAACGTTAACCGTGGCTTGATTGCTTGAGATATCCAGCGACAAATCCAGAGTTGTTGGAGTATCCACAACAAGCTTTACATCTTCTACTCTGGTACTTGAAAATCCGGGAACTTCAACTAGCAAACTGTAATTCCCTGGACGGGTCTGAGCAAACTGATATTCACCATTGATGGCGGTCAAAACAGACCTGACCTGTCCGGTTTCCTTATCAGTCAGCGTGACTTTTGCGCTGGGGATTGCTGCCTTTGTTGGATCAGTGATTGTTCCACGCAAGGATGCGGTCCCCTGCGCATGTACTTCAAAATTCCATGTCATTGCGCATAGCAATGAAAAGAGGACGGTTCTGACAAATCTTGACTTCACGAATGAGTTCTCCTGAGGAAACTGCAAAAAGTAACTGAGTAGCGGTAGACGGACCGCCCTTATGCAGCAATGCATAAGCAGAAAGATGGACATTGCATCTTCTGTTCTTGAAATACAGACACATCCAAGTGCCCTTCAGGATTTCAGACAAGGAGAGCCTACTGGCTCAGACGATGAGAGATGACTTCAGGCAGACAGAGACTCGAGAAGACTGGACGATAAACGTTTACGTGCAGCCCTTTCCCACAGATAAATTCTTTTTTGGAGGATACTGGGTTTTCCTGGGCAAAGTCAAAGTAGTTTAACTTCTGGCCCCTATTCATGAAACGAATAAGAGCTACAGACTTTTCCTGATAGGGCATCAGGATAGGCATTGAAATCAGCATCACCGGATTGATGATAAGCATTCGCACAATACTTGTTCTGGAATATGGAATCTCTTATAACAGGACCAGATAATTCTTATGCCTGATACAAAATAATTCACTCTTTTCTCACTTTTACGGGATCGCCTAATTGCACTAGTACTTTTCCGGCAGGGTTTTACAGTCACATTTCGAAATTCTTTATCCCTTCTGGATAAATAACTGAAAACAATTTGAAAAACGGTAGTAATATTCCAATTAAAGAAAGAATAGATTAAAGATTATTTGTATCGTATTGAGCCTGTTGAAGTATTCCGTTTGGTCGTGAAATTGCCAGCAGTTTAACTATCTAACAAGGGGAATGGGGAGCTTTCTCCCCGTACATAAGGAAATATGAAACAAATACTGAATCGATCTCTGATCGTTTTCTTTTTATTTCTGGCTGCAATGAATATCAGTTTCGGTCAGATTACTGGTGACTTACGTGGATCAGTCGCCGATGGCTCAGGCAGTGCGATTCCCGGCGCCAAAGTCACACTAAAGAGCCTTGAAACAGGACAGGTAAGAACAACTGAAGTTGGTGGAGACGGGACTTTCAGCTTCCCTCTTCTGAAAATCGGATTGTATGAAGTCAATGCTGAATCCACTGGCTTTCGTACATCCAGTGCTCAGGCGGAAGTAAAAACCGGAGAAATTTCGACAGTTCGCTTTGTGCTGGAAGTCGGCAGCATCAGTGAGACCGTCGAAGTAACGGCAGATGCTGTCGTTCTACTGGATGCAGAAAACTCGCAAATGCAGACATCCATTGTGGGTGAAAAAATTCAGGAGATTCCCGTTGCCAGAAATCCCAACAATTTCGCAATTACTGCGCCGGGGACTTCTCCCGTATCCGCAAATAATCCATTTTTGGGATCCGGAAGCTTTAATTCCAATGGCGGCAGAGGCCGTGGAAACAACATCACTGTGGATGGAATTACCGCAACTGATGTCTCTGTCACGGGAACTGGTGGGACGCTCAATCCACTCAACTTTGCATCCATCAAAGAAGTCAAAATTATTACAAACAACTTCAGCGCAGAGTATGGACGCAACGCAAGCGCACAGGTTATCTATGCCACAAAGAATGGCACAAATGAACTCAGGGGCGAGGTTTTTGAGTACTTTAGAAATGATGCTCTGAATGCCCGGCCGTTCTTCGATACATCAGGAAAAACCAATAAACTCCGCCACAACGAATATGGGTATTCTCTGGGCGGCCCGGTACTGATCCCTAAAATATTTAACGGGAAGAACAAAGTCTTCTGGCAGACAGATTTCCAGCAGCACAAGATTCGAGGAGCAGGACAATCCCGAATAGCGAATGTCCCCACCCCGGAACAGGCTGCTGGCATCACTGATCCTTCAGCCCTGGCTCTTTTCCAGCAATATCAGGTGCCTACCTCACCAAGCAGAACTCTTCAGACGTCCGCTCCCAACATGACAAACTTCTGGCAGTATGCAATCCGTGGTGATTTCAATTTGGGCAATCGTGACTCTGTGTGGCTTCGCTACAGCCAGGCTGACAGCAATGTAGCCTCCACTTCAAATACATTCATCAACACAAATCTTCCAGGATTTGGCGCATCCAGTTCAGGGCAACCTCGTCAGGCAACTGGAGCGCATACTCATCTGTTTGGATCTTCTGCTGTCAATGAATTTCGCTTTGGATTTGGAGAAAGCAATGCAGGATTTGCCATTGATACTCCTTATCCGCTTGGACCACGCATCCAGTTTGGTGATGGTTCTGTTAACTCTTTTGGTGTGTGGGAAGGCCTTCCACAAGGAAGATCACAAAAAACATATCAGTTCACAAACAATTTCTCCTATGTTGCAGGAAGACATAATCTCAAATTTGGTGGAGAGTGGTATTACCTGGTAGCAGACAGCACATTTGATGCCCTGACACGTGGTCTTTTTGTTTTTGCCAATTTTGCTGATTTCCAGCAGGGCAGGCCAACGCAGTTCCAGCAGAGATTTGGGGATTCAGCACGATTTAACCGTGTAAAGAATTTCTTTGCCTTTGCTCAGGATGATTTCAAAGTTACCCGTAACTTCACACTCAATCTGGGAATGCGTGTGGAATGGGCGGGAGGTCCCTATGAGACGCGAGGAATGACTTCCAACCTTTATTTTGAGAATCAGACTCCTTATGGAGCAGCAGGGGCTGGTCCCTTCGGTCTGATGGAGACCGGTAAACCTTCCTTCAACAGCACTACCAACTGGGCACCTCGCGTTGGATTTGCATGGTCCCCTGGAGGCGGAAAGACTGTGATCCGTGGTGGCTACGGAATTGCGTATGACTTTATCTTCCTGAACCCCATCACCAACCAGCGGTTCCTTCCACCCTTTATTGTGACCGGAGCTCTGACGGGCGTAAACAGCTTTACCGGGAACAACAGTCTGGCGTCGATCCTTGCTGGTACGTCTACAATTCAGACCACGACAGCAGCAACAGCGGGTACACTCTCACAAACGGCCCGAAACTTTGGGGCATTAAGTCCTATTATCGATCCCAACCTGAGAAATCCCCAGATTCATCAGTGGAACTTTGGTCTCCAAAGGGACATGCTCGGAATCGTATTCAAAGCAAGTTACGTGGGAACTAAAGGCAATTATCTGTTGCGTTCCCGTGATATCAACTTCATCGCCAACCGGCCGGCACCGGCAACCAGCCTGGAAGATGAACAGGCTCGCCTGTCTCAGTTCACCAGTGCAAATCAAGCTCAGAGCGGAAACGTCAATGCAGTGAGTAATCGAATTGATCCCCGATACAACGGAATTGTTCGTCTGGATAACTCAGCCAATTCCAACTATCATGCGTTGCAGTTTGAAGCACAGAAACGGATTGGCTCCACTTTCCTTCTGAATGCCAACTACACCTACGCAAAATCCATCGACGACGGGTCCGATGCTTTGGGCGTGCTGGTAGGGGATGGCTCCAATCAGCAAAACCCACTAGATAATCGTAATAACCGTGCCCCTTCACAGTTCGATCTACGACATCGTGTTGTTATCATGCATAGCTGGGAACCTGGCTGGTTCAAAGGATCTTCAAACTGGGCAGTGAAAAATCTGGTGGGGAACTGGGTATTCTCAGGAATCACCAGCTTCCGTACAGGTTACCCTCTCACTCTTCTGGCGGGAAACAGACTCTCGATTGCAGGATCCGCAGTATATGGTGGAGGCGGTGACGTCCGTCCCAACATTGCCGGACCTTTGAACATTGCACCCAAACCAATCGGTTCCGAAGGTTCATATTCAGGAACTATCCCCGGTGGTGCAGGAAATGGTCAGGCTATTTCCACATATGCTCAGAGCCTTGGCCTCTCTCAACCATTGTTGGGAAACTTTGGTTCTTTGGGAAGAAATATTGTGCGGATGAATGGCGAACGTAATTTCGACTGGACGATTGCAAAAAACTTCAGTGTCAGTGATCGCGCCAGATTCCAGGTTCGAGGTGAGTTTTATAACATCTTCAACAACACCTCATTCCTGGAAATTGACCGGAACATTACTTCCCCGAATTTCGGGAATTACACAACGGTCAGTCAGGATTCACGCATGGTCCAGCTGGTTGCAAGGTTCATCTTCTAACCTACAAACCAAAGCCCCGATGCCATTGGCATCGGGGCTTTTTTTATTTCCAGTTGACTAATGACTACTTCGAATTAAGCGCCACGCTTGGCGTAATACTCGGCAACCAGTGACTTGTTGAACTCAAAAGGAATATGCTCAGAAGTCGGGTTTGAAACCACCACACCCTCATCTTTGCTGTCCGTCACTTCCACCATCAGGTAGGAAGGCAGAGTCAGGCGTGGGCTGCTACGAGAGAACTTGGTGGCTTCAAACTGATTGGCCTTCTCAGAAAGAGTGATGCGGGCTCCCTGCTTCACAACCATAGAGCTGATGGTCTGACGACGGCCATCCACAAGGACATGGCCATGAGAGACCAGCTGGCGAGCTCCGGAAATGCTGCGGGCAAATCCCAGACGGAATACAACATTGTCCAGCCGACGTTCCAGCAGGCTGATCAGTGTTTCCATCCAGTCAGATTGTGAACGGCTCTGTGCGACACGCACAAACCGACGCAACTGCTCTTCACGAATAATGTAGTTAAACAGCAGCTTCTGCTTTTCCCGAAGCTGTAATGCATATCCTGTGGGTTTTTTGCGACGGACATTGGGTCCGTGTTGTCCTGGAGGATAGCCGCGCTTTTCCAGCGCACCGGGGCGTCCCAGTCCAGGCAACTCCAATCCCAACGCTCGCTGGATTTTCCACTTTTTACGGCGCGAACCTAACTTATTCATCTATCCTTCTCCGATTCATCTGATCCGGCTTTGGATCATGGTCAACGTGAAAGCCTTCTTCATGTTGGGAACTGCATGTGGATGAGGATTGACGCTCCTGCAACCAAGTCTCGAAGTTCGCCGCACTGGTGTTCACCAGGGCAACCAGCTGCATATATGCATCCGGAGTCAGAGTCAGGCTTACTGGTCCTACAGTAACATGAATGTTTCCGCAGTCTCCACAGTCATAAACCCGCCCAAAACCAGGAATTTCCGCGAGAAGGCAATCGGGATGATTCATTAGGACAGGATCTCCTTTTTTAAGCAACTGAGTTGCATATAATAGGATCATACAGAGTTATCCTGTCCTCGTCTATTCTTTTCGAAATCTTTGTGAAATTTAAGGTGATTTCGATATTGAGGCAATCTCACTCATCAACTGTGTGCAATCTGATTGCATCTCAAATTTAACTCCGAAGTGTCATTTCTCATTAGGACGCCTATTTCGCAAATAAAAAATAAGCGTAAAAAAATGTGGATGATAAGCCATATTGAGAGAAAAAACTCTTCCTGTTAATAAATTTCGTATGCAATAATATTGCATCTGTGAAAAAACAGCATCAAATTGGTGGGAGGACGCTCCCCCTTACGGTTCAGAGAAGGATGGTTCTGGAAACCTTATCGTCCCGAAAAGATCATCCAACTGCTGAACAGATTTTTCTCGATGTAAAGTCTCTGGCTCCGGAAATTGCAAAGACTACGGTCTATCGCGTGCTTGAGACTTTATGTGAATACGGCATGGCCCGGAAAGTTTGTCATCCGGGTGCAGCCGCTCGTTATGAACTGGAAATGCACCGGCACCACCACCTGGTGTGTATAGATTGCGAAAAAATGGTGGACCTTGAAGACCCGAATCTGGATTCCCTTCCTTTACCGGGAAATTCTTCTGGTTTTCAGATCGAAGATTATTCGATTCAATTCCGTGGATTGTGTAAAGACTGTGCATTAAAACAATCCGAGATTGCCTAGAAGACTGTTCCCCTGGGCAACCGGATACATAAGCATTCCAAAGCTTATTTCGAAGGAAGAGACGAACATGAAAAAAAACGGGAAGGCCGTAGGCTTAGCTTTTATTGCTGCCTGCGGGGCAATCGCCGTGGGAACACTCACGGCACAAGAAACGCCAAAGAAACCGTCGAGCTATTCTCCTGTAGTCATTAATGAGGAATTCTCGGCAATCGTATCCCGCATGACGGCTGCCAAAAGCGGCATCCAGCAGAGACATCAGACACTGCTGGAGCAAAGATACGATCTCTCCAACAAGCCAGCTCAGGGAGTCACCATGTACAAGGGGAAACCTGTACAGAGTGGCGTTCGCGTCAAGCTGAAATCTGGCACTAACTGGGAAAGCCTGTCCAGAATGTCACCGGAGGAGATCAAAGACAAAGATCTGTTCCCTGAAGGTTTTTACCCGCTCCCCTTCCCCAATCATCCTGAAGGGGGAATGCTGTTCCCCAAATTCCATATTGATGAAATCAAGAAGCAGGAAGAGCGGGACCTGACTCGCTTTGATCTGGACTATGATCTTCCGGATCACGTTTTACCGGAATTCCCTGCTCCAATGTTTCTGACCACCCGTCCTGATCTGGGCGATGTCTCCAAAGGCAAACTTGTCACCATCGACAACTACTATGAGCTCTTCAATGGCATCCTGAACCCGAAGCAGCTGGAAGGGCTGCGTTTGTTGGTGACTCCATTTCCCCAACAACAGTACAACCAAACAGAGGACCGTCGTACACTCAAAGCCCATCGAGGAGTCACCTGCTTTGACTGCCATGCTAATGGACATACCAATGCGGCCACTCATCTGGTTGGGGATATTCGTCCACAGGAGTTCCGCCACAGAATTGATGTTCCGACACTGAGAGGTGTAAATATCCAGCGGCTGTTCGGTTCCCAGCGAGCACTGAAAACCATTGAGGATTTCACTGAGTTCGAACAACGTGCAGCTTACTTTGATGGCGACCCCGTAATTGCCACCAAGAAAGGCGTCAATGTTCTCGAACGTGGAAGCCAGGTGCATTTCATGGCAGAGTTCCAGTCGTTGATGGACTTCCCGCCAGCTCCCAAACTCAGCGTGATTGACGGAAAGCTGAATCCGAAAAAAGCAACAGCGGAAGAAATACGCGGACAGGAAGTTTTCTTTGGAAAAGGAAAATGCAGCACATGCCACCCCGGACCGTATTACACGGATGGCCTGATGCATAACCTGCAGACAGAGCGATTCTATAAGCCAAAGATGATTAATGGCCGTTTTGCTTCTGCTGATGGCCCCATCAAAACGTTCCCACTGCGGGGCATCAAGGAATCACCTCCCTACATGCATGATGGAAGGCTGCTGACACTGGAAGATACTGTGGAGTTCTTCAATCTGGTGCTGGAGCTGAACCTGACGGCACGGGAAAAATCTGATCTGGTCGCATTCCTCCGCGTCCTTTAGATCAGGCAGTCGGGCTTGCATCTTCACCATGTTGTAACGGTGAAGATGCAGTCCGAGGGTACTCATGAGATACAGGCCATCAGATATAGGCAATGACGTCGATTTCCACCAGAGAATCTCCAGGAATTCCTCCGGCGGCGGCAATCGTGGTGCGGACAGGCGGCTCTGAGCCAAATCGTCCGATGAATGTCTCATTCATGGCTTTGTAGTCCTTGAGATCATTCAGATAAACATTACACTTCAATACTTTTTCCATGGAAGAACCGGCATCTTTCAGTGCCTTTTCCACTTCATCGAGAACATGCTTGGTATGGGCACGGATATCACCTTCGAAGTGAGCACCAATACCCGAAATGAACAACAGGTTTCCATAGCTCACTGCACGCGAGAAGAGGGGAGTCTTTTCAGGCTTCTTCCCGTCCTTGTAGTGAACCTTTTTGGTGGGCTTTGCGGCGCCAGTCTGCGCAGACGCGGCAACCCCTCCAGCGAGTGCGGCTGTGGCCGCCTTCAATACTGATCTGCGATTCTTCATATCATAATTTTATGCATCGGCGAGAATTTATCCAGCTATCTGCTCTGGCAGCCGTAGCCGCTGAGAACGGAGACCCCGTTCCGCAATACAAAATTTCAAGTTCCTACCGTAGTGAACGAAACCCCAACCGATATCCTGGTCGCGTGCTTCAATCCTTCATTGAACCCACTGCAGAAAGCGTGGAGCGAACCCTCGATGCTCAGATGAAAGCGCTCACGAAAACAAAGGACGTTCGTGATGCCTGGCGTGTTTTCATCGAACCTAAAGATGTCGTTGGTATTAAGCTGAACTGCTCCGGTGCACCAAAGGTAATGTCCCATCCACTGGTTGTGGGTGCGATTGCAAAGCGTCTCGTCGATGTTGGTGTGAAGCCCGGCAATATTTATCTTTATGAAAGATTTCATAGCCAGGTCATCACAGTTCCCTACGCTGACTACGTGCCCCAGGGAGTTCAGATTCATACGATGGAAGGTGGGGATCGTCGTGTCCGTGATCTGCGGAACTATGATCCAGCAACATTTGTCGAAGTAGATTTCTTCGGTGAAGAGGAAACCCGCAGTTTCATGTCAAGGCTGGTGACTGAAAAACTCACCAAGATCATTGATGTTCCGAATATGAAAGACCACGGAGCATCCGGTGTGACCGGATGTCTCAAGAACATGGCTTATGGCAGTTTCTCCAACGTCGCTCGCAGCCATGAAGGAACCAAAACCCACACGTTGACCCTGATTGGCACACTTTTTAATACCGAGCCCCTTCGGTCCCGAACCGTTCTCCATGTGATGGATGGCATTAAGGGCGTATGGCAGGGAGGTCCATTTGTGCGCGAGGACCATTTTGCTTTTTTCCCGAATAAACTCTGGCTGGGGACAGACCCCGTTGCAATCGACCGGTTGCTTCTGGATGTCATCGAAGAAAAACGAAAGCAAGAAGGATGGCCCAGTGTCTGGGATCATTCTCCTGAGGCCATGAAGAAACAGACCTTTATGCGTGAACCGGGACATATCGAATTTGCAGGAAAAATCGGCCTGGGAGTCGCTGATAAATCAAAAATCAAGATTGAGGAGATTTCCGCTTGAACCTGGCAATCTTACTTCTCTGTGCTACCTTGCCTGCGGTTGTTGATCACCCGCCCGCTGGAGCCATTAAGCTGCTGAAGCCGGGAACACGTGCGGATCAGACCATGAACGCATCGTCATCCCGTGCTCCATGGGTGGATTCCAATGGGTGGCATTTCCATCGCAATCCTGCTGGCACGTTTCTTTACGAAGGTGTGGCGGTCCAGAGACTTCCTCTGGCAGCTGCCGAAGCCTTCTCTTATGGTGCAAAATCAGTCATCCAGACCGATGAAATGGGTAAGGCTGCACTGAAGCCCATGTTGTCATTTCTCGAAAAGCTGGATGATCCGAAACTGCCTCCAGTAGCCGATATCTTTGTGCATGATGATGGAACGCCCATTCTGGGCGAAGTCATGAATCTGCTGTCCCGCAGAAATCTGTTGTTTGAAGCAGGAAAAAAGCCTGCGAAGAGTTACAAGCTGGTGGTGGAGGTAGGTTCCGCAGATTTCCCGAAAAAGCTGGCAGTGAATCCTTCAGATTTCGCACGGCTGGTTCGAAAGAAACTGACCGATGAAAAGCGTTCTCTCAGAATTTACGGATCTGAAATAATTGTGGGCTATCTTACTTCAGATGGGAAAAAAACCCGGTTGCATCTGCTCAACTATGCAACAGACCCAATCGAAAGTTTTCGGGTTCGGATTCTGGGAGACTGGAAATTCTCAAAAGCAGCCAGCTACAACGATCCATCTGTAAAGGCGGAAGAGATTACTTATTACGAAGGCGGTACAGACTTCACAGTCTCCCGGCTCACCACCTATGCGGTATACGACTTCGTGAAGAAGTAATCCTCTACGCATGACTGCAAAAATTTTCCTCAAGCTCATCGCAGCAGTCATGGGCGTGTTGACCATCTCGCTGGTTGCTGTCGACCTGATGGCTTCGCGGATTGCTCAATCCACATATGAAAGAACCCTGACCAGGGAACTGGAAGAAAAGTGCCGCATCATGGCACTGGAAAGCTGGAAAGTTCCGAATACTGCCAGAATCCGGCAACTGGCGACTGCAGCAGAGGGAAGAATCACCATCGTGGCCAAAGATGGACGAGTGACCGGAGATTCCGAAAACGATGTGGCCACCATGGAGAACCATAATAATCGTCCGGAAATTCAGTCTGCATTGAATGGACAAACTGGTTCCATCCGTCGTCGAAGCCCCACCATGGGTATTGATTTTCTTTATGTAGCCATCCCAATTACGGATGGTGCGATGCGGCTGGCCGTGCCGATGTCAGAAGTGAATATTCAGGTGGACCCTATCCGGCGGCAGATGCTGGCGGCGACAGCCATCGCATTCCTGCCTGCCATCGTCATTGCAGCCATCTTTGCAAGATATGCATCGACCAAACTTGGCGCCATCATTGAATACGCAGGGAAGCTGGCTGAAGGAAATTTCGGCGCACGTCTGAAAAAAGTAGGTTCGGATGAACTGGGAGTCCTTTCCGCAAAGCTGAACGATACCGGCGAAAAGCTGGAAGCAATGTTCAACCAGCTACAGGAAGAACAGGTGGAACTGGAAAAGCTCGAGCGCATCCGAAAAGATTTTGTGATCAATGTTTCTCATGAGCTGCGGACTCCTTTGGCTTCCATCCAGGGTTATGCTGAAACTCTTCTGGATGGGGCATTGGAAGACCCCGCAAATAACAAGCGATTTGTGTCGATCATCCGCCAGAATGCAGAGCGGTTAGCGAGGCTGACCAGTGACCTGCTGACTCTTTCCCGCATTGAACTCCGGTCGACAAAGTTTCAGTTTGCTTCCTACTACATCAACGTTCTGCTTCAGAACTCTATCGACACGCTCCAGCCGGTAGCGGATAAGAAAAAAATATCGCTGATCATTGCGGAAACAGCTCCAAAAATTGAGGTTTTCTGCGATTCAGAAGCCGTTCATCAGATCCTGTCCAACCTGATTGAGAACGCGATCAAGTACACACCGGAAGGCGGTAGTGTGACACTCTCTGCCCGTGAAATCCCGGAACAGGGAAAAGAACCACAAAGGGTAGAGATCTCCGTACGCGATTCCGGAATTGGCGTTCCGGCGGAGGATTTGCCGCGCCTGTTCGAACGGTTTTACCGAGTGGATAAAGCGCGCAGCCGGGAGATGGGTGGTACTGGTCTGGGACTGGCGATTGTGAAGCATTTGACACTTGCCCAGGGTGGTCAGGTTCGTGTGGAAAGTGCTGTAAACGAAGGATCTGTCTTCCGCTTCACACTTCCGGTCCATGATCTTGGGTTACAGGAACATGGCGCAATTCAAACTGAATTCACCAATCTGTAATTGAATTTTCATAAATATTCGGTATCGTTTGGATGTCATGAAGAAGATTGTTCTGATCGAAGACGACGCTGACCTCTATTCTCTTCTGAAGTACAACCTTGAAAAAGAAGGTTTTGCTTTAGCTGGCTCTCAAACCGGAAAAGGAGCAATCGAGCTCTGCCGTCGTGAACGGCCGGATCTGATTCTTCTGGATATCATGCTGCCGGACTCTGATGGCCTGGATATCTGCAAAGGTATTCGGAAGCACCCTGAACTGGCTCACATCCCGGTGATCTTCCTCACCGCCCGTGCTTCTGAGACTGACAGGATTGTCGGTCTGGAACTTGGCGCAAACGACTACATCGTGAAGCCGTTCTTTGTTCGCGAACTGATCGCCCGCATCAAAATTCACTTCCGTGGACAGGCTGGACCCAAGCGTTCTCTCAGAGCTGGTGGTCTGGAACTGGATCGCACCAGTTGCCGTGTCACCCTGAACGAAGAGGAACTGACGCTGACTGCCACAGAATTCCGTCTGCTGGAATTCCTGATGTCGCGACCCGGAATTGTCTTCAGCCGTGAACAGCTGCTTGACGCCGTCTGGGGACATGACCGCGCAGTGACCGATCGTACAGTTGATGTCTATATTCTGCGTCTGCGGCAGAAGATTGAAGGGGATGCAACCAATCCCGGATATATCCGTTCCGTCCGTGGATTCGGTTACAGCTTTAATGACAAGCCAACAAGTGCAAGCCACCCTGCAGAAGCAGCTTCGGTAGCCTGATTCAGGGCAGCCGGGCTCGTTCCACAAACACATGCCGTTCACTGGCATAGAAATTCGCCAGTGAACAGGCAATGATTGAACATCCATTGGCCAGCAGATACGGCCAACCCAGATATCCCGCAAGAACCGTCATCAGCAACAGATTTCCGGCAAGCGAAATCAACCCATTCGTCAGATTGAATCGAACTAAACGAAGCACACGAGAGCGAAACCCTGGATTCAGATTTCGCCCTTTCCAGGTATAGCGTTCGTGCCAGAAGAAGTTATGGATGAGCGCCACCTCAACTGCAATTGCAGTGGCGACAAGATAGTTCAGTTTCAGATGATGTGCCAGCAAGTGAAGAGTTCCTAACTGAACTCCGACACCCAGCATTCCGGCAAGATTAAATTTCAACCAGCGTTGAAACATTGCCGAACCCGATTCCAGAAAACAAGCAATATGAACGCTAACACATTTGCCCGCTGAGAGACAATTTACTCGCGGCACAGTCAGCGTCGGAAACCAAGAGAGATCCTCAAGGTTCCGAACCAGAGCTATTATCCCGAGATCAACGGGGAAACAGATCCGGATTGTCAGTAAACAAGCCATCCACCTGATAGACATCGACAAACTTTTTCATCGCAGCTGTCAGATCCTCCGGCTTTCCGGGAAGTGAGCGATAAAACTCCTCAATCCTCTTTCGCATCTCATCTGAGAGGTTGGGGTAATCGATCTTTTTGGGTCGAAGAAGAAACGTATACGGTACGACAGTCAGGCCTGCCTGATGAGCCAGGGACACAATCTCAGGATTCTGATTGATCAGGGGAATACTGGGAGCAATACCGGTCACAAAAGTCTTCAGTTCCACTAGCCCTTGCGGATTTACCCAGCGGCTGATCTGTTCCGGCGTACCCATCAGAAAACTGCGTGGCACATCGGGCAACATCTTTGCCAACCTGCGCAGGCTGTCTTCTTCAAACACCTGAAGATGAACACTGGGACGCCCACGGAACATGGCCACTTTCCCTTGCGAATCCACCAGCCCGTTTTCTCGCAGAGCGTCAGCTACCGATTTTTCCAGATTGAACCCTTTGGCGCGAAGATGACCGGGATTCTTCAGTTCGGGAAAGAATCCCGCTTTCCCTTTGACGATTTCAACCGCCTCTTTGAATGTGAGAATCTTCAGTCCTTTGTATTTGGGATCAAACCAGGATCCTGCATCCAGTTGCCTGATTTCTGCCAGAGTAAAATTCTCGGCGTACCAGGTTTTGAAGGTTCTGCCATTAACGGTTACTTCGGTAAAGCGATCCGGAAAAACTTCCTCAATGTTCGTAACACGCTCCAATGAGGGATCGTGAGAACAAATCAGGACACCGTCTTTTGTCAGGACAAGATCCTGCTCGACATATTCCGCACCCTGAGCAATCGCCAGTCGATAAGCTTCAACGGTGTGTTCTGGCACATAGCCGGATGCGCCACGATGCGCCACCACAAAAGTCTTCTTTCCGCCTGCAACAGGTTGTGCCTCCAAAAGGGACGCACTGAAAGCAACTCCCACAACAGCAAGAGCAGTTAGGCTGGAAAAAATCTTCTGTAGAAAATGCGGAGATCTCACCGCATCATCATAGTGAACGCAAATGACGACGTCGTGACAGCACCTCTAGGAAATCCGCTCCTCGTTGTAGAGCTGGATTATGTGGCGAATCGCCAGCCACATGAACATTCCGGACATCCCCACAATGGCACAGATGCCTCCAACATCCAGAGACAAATAGTATTCATCCCCAATCAGAGCTCGCGGCCATGGAATCAGCAGCAATACTCCTATGGAAAGCAGAATCCTCAATTCCGTCGGGGAAAAATATCCAACCGAAATATTGAATCGCCCCAGAGTATACGCCGTGAGATACGCTTCTACGGAGAGCATCAAAAAAGCAATGATGACACCAGCAGCAATCCAGGGAGTCATCAGTCCACTTAATGCCATTCCGGTTGCGATAAAGATTGTCGAAAGGCAATCACACAGATGATCTACATAGAACCCATAACGTGGTCGTTGCTGGTTACGATGCCGGGCAAGTGTTCCATCGAGGGAATCGCCAAACCAGTTCAGAGCCAGCATCACAGGGACTACGAGCAGCCAAAGGATATTCTCCCCTGCGGCCAAAAAACATAAGCCAGCAAGGAACATTGAAATGAGAGCAAGTAATGTCAGATGGTCGGAATTGACAGCTGGTGGCATCCGGCGGACCAGCCATTGTAAAGTTCTTCGCTCCAGTGGAGCCAGAAGACTTTCCTGCTGCCTCTTCGCATTTTCGAATTTAGGCTGACTCATTTTTTAGAGGAGGGCAGAGCTTTTCTTTTGGTCTCCAGGGTACTGGTCAAAGACTCCGCGGCCAGAGAGTGAATGATGGGTCCGATCATGCCACCCAGACCTGCTGGAACATTGCGGGCCAGTGTCACGGCCTCACATTCCGCGTAGACTCCTCCATCCCGCTCCTGCATCCTCCAGTAAGAATTCATGGCCCAGAGAAATCCCATACCTTCTCCAACCGGAAGTACTTTTTCGCCGGGTTCGTCAGGATTTTTTACTTCCTGAATCTTTGAAGAGATGGAACGACTGAAGAGCTTGCCCGGAGCCAGGGTCTGATAGTCCACATCATGATAGGAATCCAGCACAACGGTAATTACCTTATGCTTCCGGAAGCGCAGGAATACTTTGAAATGATTCCCATTCCGGCTCAGCAGCTTTGAATCCGCAACCTCAGGTGCATAAATCACCTTGTGATGGTTGTAGTCCTGGTCTATTTTCACTACTTGATCAATCGTGACATTAGGGATGAAAACTCCACCAATCCAATGCTGGATCAACCCACCCGGAATATCAGGGGCCTTGACCTGTTCCGTCGCCACTTCACCATCCCGAACCTGCTGACGACGAGCAGCATTCTTGTCTATCCACAGAAAACCCTGTGATGACGCATTTTGTTGATTCAGTCTCGGTTCAAGAGACTGAATATAAGCCTGATAACCTTTCATTGTTTCCGGCTTCAGATCTGCAAATACAGCTGTTCCGAATATCAGAAGGGCAATAAGTACTCGATGGGGCAAATGACCTCCGAATGTTAGACTGGACCTAGTCCTTCCCCGTTTCTTCTATGTTAACAGCGCGTGAACGTCGACAGGCTCTTTTCGAATCTCTTGCCACCCGAATTTTAGTCCTGGACGGTGCGATGGGCACCATGTTGCAGCAGAAGAATCCCACAATTGATGACTGGGGTGGTCCCAACTTTGAGAACTGCCCGGAGAACCTCCTATTCACCCGTCCGGACTGGATTAAAGATATTCATCGGGCTTATTTTGCAGCTGGATCTGACATTGTTGAGACAAACAGCTTCGGCGGGCATCTGATTACCCTTGCGGAATTTGGGCTTCAGGATCAGTGGTATGAAGTCAACCACACAGCAGCCCGTCTGGCGAGGGAAGCAGCCGATGAGTTCTCCCAACCCGGACGTCCTCGCTTTGTGGCGGCATCCATGGGCCCGACAACCAGGGCCATTACAGTCACCGGCGGAACCACCTTCGAAGAGTTGCAGCGTGGATACTACCTGCAGGCCAAGGCGGTCTATGAAGGTGGAGCCGATATCCTGCTGCTCGAAACGTGTCAGGATACGCGCAACGTCAAGGCAGGCATTCTGGGAATCAACCAGTTCTGCCGTGAGATCAACGAGCGCATTCCTGTCATGGTTTCGGGAACCATCGAGCCAATGGGAACCATGCTTGCCGGACAGGCAGCCGATGCTCTCTGTGCCTCTCTCACACATGCGGAACTGTTCTCTATTGGATTGAATTGCGCTACGGGGCCTGAATTTATGACGGACCACATCCGCACCATGCATGAGATGGCGAAGTCCCACCTTTCCTGCTACCCCAATGCAGGACTGCCGAATGAAGAAGGCCGCTATGACGAGAATCCGCAGTCACTGGCCGCCCAGCTTGAAAAGTTCGCAGATCATGGCTGGTTGAACATTGTCGGCGGATGCTGTGGAACAACTCCGGATCATATCCGTGCCATTGCAGACATGGTGGAGTCCAAAGCTCCACGCCGGGTTCCCGAATCAAAGCATCGTGCTTATTATTCGGGGGTCGAACTGGTGGAAGCCGATGACAGCACCCGTCCGCTGCTGGTGGGCGAACGAACGAACGTCATTGGATCACGGTTGTTCAAGCAACTGATCGCGGACGAAAAATGGGATGAGGCCACCGACATTGCCCGCCGTCAGGTGCGCGGTGGAGCCCATGTCATTGATGTCTGCCTGCAATCCAGTGACCGGGATGAGATCCAGGATATCCCGCATTTCTATGAAAAGCTGATCCGCAAGATCAAGGCTCCCATCATGATCGACACGACAGATCATAAGGCTATTGAACTGTCACTGACCTATTGCCAGGGCAAGTCGATCATCAACTCCATGAATCTGGAAGATGGTGAAGAGAAGTTCGAGCAGATCTGTCCATTAATCAAGTCTTATGGTGCAGCCATCGTCATCGGAACCATTGATGAAGACCCTGTGCAGGCACAGGCATTCACTCGTGAACGAAAGCTGGCAGTTGCTCAGCGATCCGTCGAACTGGCAACTGGCAAGTATGGCTTGCAGCCGGAAGATATCATCATTGATCCGCTGGTGTTCCCGTGTGCAACAGGTGATGAGAACTACATCGGTGGAGCAGTAGAGACCATTGAAGCGCTGCGGCTGATTAAGGAAAACATCCCTTACGTCAAGACAACGCTGGGTGTCTCCAATATCTCATTCGGACTTCCGGCTTCTGCCCGTGAAGTGGTGAACTCGGTCTTTCTGTACCACTGCACCAAAGCAGGACTCGATCTTGCCATCGTGAACACGGAGAAGCTGGAAAGATTCGCATCCATTCCGGCAGAAGAACGAAAGCTGGCAGAAGACCTGCTTTATAACACACCTCCGGATACCTCTGAGTTTGCAGGTGTTCCAGCAGACTGGCGGGAACAGACACGGGATCAGAAGATCGCCATCAACCAGTTCCACATTGCCGCTATTACTGCTCATTTCCGTGGCAGGAATGCAAAGGAAAAGCCGAAAGTCGCCGATCTTCCTCTGGATGAGCGACTGGCCAATTACATCATCCAGGGCACAAAAGATGGTCTGGTTGCAGACCTCGATCTGAAACGTCAGGAAGGGATAAGCCCGCTCGATATCATCAATGGTCCGCTCATGGCAGGCATGAGTGAAGTGGGTCGCCTCTTCAATGCCAATGAACTGATTGTGGCCGAAGTGTTGCAGTCGGCAGAAGCAATGAAAGCTGCTGTCAGTCATCTGGAACAGTTCATGGAAAAAGCCGATGCAGCAGCAAGGGGCAAGATTGTTCTGGCAACCGTCAAAGGCGATGTCCATGACATCGGCAAGAATCTTGTGGAGATTATCCTCTCCAATAATGGCTATACAGTCGTCAATCTTGGAATCAAAGTTCCACCTGAAGATCTGATCAAGGCTTATAAAGAACATCAGCCGGACGCCATCGGACTTTCAGGACTGCTGGTGAAGAGTGCCCAGCAGATGGTGATTACCGGAACCGATCTGAAAGAAGCAGGCATCAATGTTCCTCTTCTTGTTGGTGGAGCGGCACTCTCCGACAAGTTCACCCGGACCCGGATCGCTCCGGCATATGGTTCAGCAACCTTGTATGCCAAGGACGCGATGACCGGATTACGGCTGATGAATGAACTGACTGATCCTTCCGTTCGGGCAGAAGTTCTTCAGAAGTTCACTTTCTCTGAGAGCGAGGAAGCCGCAGCACCAGCACCTGTTGCGGAAGTTCCACAGACAGATCGCAGATCATCGAAAGTCCGGACCGATATTCCGATCCCCAAAGTTCCTTATCTGGATCGCAAGGTTCGTTCGATTCCCAACCTTCCTGAGGTCTGGAGCTACATCAATCCCTACATGCTCTATGGCAAGAACCTGGGGTACAAGGGCAATTTCGAAAAGCGATTTGCAGAGCGGGAAGAGAAAGCACTTGAGCTTTACCATCAGGTGGAAGAAGTCAAGAAGTGGTCTCTGCCGCTGATCAAACCCAAGGCCGTCTGGCAGTTCTTTGAAGCAGAGCGGGATGGAAATACAATTCATCTCTTTGCACCGGGAGAAAAAACTCCGCTGGAGTCGTTCCACTTCTCACGGCAGGCCAAGGAAGATGGGCTTTGCCTTTCTGACTATGTGCTCGACCCTGTCAATGGAGTCCGGGATCATGTGGCGGTCATGGCAGTAACAGCAGGTGAAGGTATTCGTGAGAAGGCAGAAGAAGCCAAGCAGCAGGGTGAATATTTCCGCAGCGTTGCATTGTCTGCTCTCTCCACTGAAACGGCCGAAGCAGCTACCGAATGGCTCCACCGACGCATCCGGGAAGACTGGGGCTTTCCGGACTCTCCGGCTATGACCATGCAGGAACGCTGGACATCAAGGTATCGAGGCAAACGTTACAGCTTTGGCTATGGAGCTTGTCCGGTGATGGAAGATCAGGTGAAGCTGTTCCGCCTGATCAATCCCGGAGAAATTGGAATCTCACTTACGGATGGATTCATGATGGAACCGGAAGCAAGTGTGTCAGCTCTGGTTTTCCACCATCCCGACTGTGCCTACTTCACCGCCGCTGATATTTCTGAACTGGTGGAAGCGTAAGCCTCCACCAGCATCCATTTATTCTACGGAAGAGCAAACGCTACATAGCTGCCACCGCTGGGGGAACGGTCACTCTTCCCTCCTCCGGCAGCAATCACCAGATATTGCTTTCCCTTGTGTTCGTAAACTGCCGGCGTTGCATTTCCGGAAGCAGGTAGTTCAGCACTCCACAGAAGCTTTCCCGTTTTCTTGTCGAAGGCTCGAATCTTCCGATCATGATTCGTAGCAGCGATAAACAGTAGCCCGGACTTCGTCACCACACTGCCCCCATAGTTTTCTGAACCAGTGGTTTTGTCTTCCAGATCAGGATATTCCCCGAATGGAATTCTCCATTTGAACTCACCACTATCCAGATCAATAGCCGTCAGAGTTCCCCATGGTGGCTTGACCCCCGGAAACCCTTTTTCATCCTGGAACTTGTTATACCCATCCGTTCCATATTTCAGGCTGTTCCGTTGCACCTGCCCCTGTACGGTTGGATTCTCGTGGTGAAGAATATATTTTGTGACTGCCGATACAACATCTTCACCAAGGTGACTGAAGGCAGGCATCCGGCCATTACCTTTGCGAATAATCTCAGCTGTATCCTTCTCTGAGCTCTTCAGCCCTACCAGTGAAGGAAACTGTGGAGGCGATCCGCTTCCATCTACACCATGACAATTGGCACAGTTGACGGCATACAGCTCAGCTGCCGTCATCGTTGGCCGGGGCTTCTTGCGTGGAATAATGCGAAGTATCCACGGCATCTCATTGGCATTGACGTAAAGCAGACGAGTTTCCGGATCGAAAGTAGCACCGCCCCATTCCGCACCTCCGTCAAAGCCGGGAAAAATAATCGTTCCTTCAAAAGAAGGAGGTGTGAACTGATCACCGGATCGCAGTAGCTTCAGCTTCTGAACAAGTGATGGATGAACATTCTCCGGAGTGAGCATCTGACGGGCAAATGGAGCAGGTTTTAACGGCAATACCTGGGTTTTGGAGAGGATCTCTCCATCTACTTCTGAAGGAGGCACCTCCCGCGTTTCCAGCGGGAACAAGCTTTCTCCCGTCTCACGATTGAAGACAAACAGATGGCCTGATTTTGTCGGTTGTGCAACAGCATCAATCAGTTTTCCATTCCGTTTTACCTGCACCAGACTAGGTGGAGTTGGCAGGTCACGATCCCAGACATCATGTTTCACAAACTGGAAATGCCAGATCCGTTTTCCGGTCTTTGCATCCAGTGCCAGCAAGGAGTTTGCGAACAGATTATCTCCAGGGCGATTGGCTCCATAAAAGTCGAACGAAGAAGAGCCGGTAGGAACAAAAACAATCCCTCGCTTTTCATCCAAAGCCATCCCTGCCCAGTTGTTCGCCCCACCAAACTCTTTCCATGCATCTTTAGGCCATGTATCATGCCCCAATTCACCCGGATAAGGAATCGTATGGAATGTCCATGCGATTTTTCCCGTCTTCAGATCAAAAGCACGAATATCACCCGGCGCAGCTGGCAGATCTTCACTGGTGAGGTGCCCGATAATCAGCAGATCCTGATAGATAATTCCTGGAGAGGTAGTCGAGAGGAACATCCCTTCCGGCTCACGTCCCAACCCCTGACGCAGATCAATGCGCCCAACCTCTTTTCCTGTCTTTGCATCCAGACGGATCAGCCAGTAGTCATAGCCGAATATAATCTGTCCGTTCCAGTGCGTCACACTGCGATTACGGCGCTTGCGGGGCTTGGCATCGGCTGGATTCGGATCAAAACTCCAGATTTCCTTGCCTGTCCCTGCATCCAGTGCAACCACTCTCAGCTTTGGCGTGGTTCCATAAAGAACCCCATTCACCACAATTGGATTGCACTGGATCTCTGATCCCTGGAACTCATCACCAGAGTCATAACGCCACGCTACTTTCAGCTTTGCGACATTGGCGGGCGTGATCTGTGTGAGCTTCGAATATTTGATGTTGTCCGGCCCACCATGATAGACAGGCCACATCTGAGCCAGTAATGCGAGAGTTAATAAGTCCACGGTTCTCCAGGCTTCAATTTGATGATTTTGACACCCAGCGGTTGAACAAGTTCCTGAAGTTTTTCCGGTGTTCCCGTAAGCGCCTCGAAAGTAGCATAATGCATCGGAATGATTGTTTTCACGCCGGTCAGTTCGGCAGCCAGGGCGGCCTGTTCCGGTCCCATGGTGAAAAGGTCACCAATCGGGAAGAAGGCAAGATCAGGCTGATACAGTCTCTTCAGCAGTTCCATATCTGCATGAACTGCTGTATCTCCTGCAAAATATACTTTGCGGCCATCAGGCAGATGAAGGATAAAGCCACCAGGATTACCCGCAGGAATGGTCTGTTCTCCGTCACTGATGGTTGAGGAATGGATCGCATTGGTCATGGTTACCTTGAGAGGTCCCAGTTGAGCCGTTCCGCCCAGATTCATCCCCACTCCGTTTTCTACTCCCTTGGATTGAAGCCATGAGACGATTTCGAAATTGGCTGCCACAACCGGAGAAAACTCTTTCGCAACACTAATTGCACTGTCGATATGGTCGAAGTGTCCATGCGAGATCAACAGAACATCGCAACGGGAAAGAGTAAATCCGGCAGGAAATTTGGGATTTCCAAACCAAGGGTCAACCACAACCACTTCTCCGGAATCCAGACGCAATTCGAATGAACTATGTCCAAGCCAGGTAATCTGCATAGGATCTATTGTGTGATACCGGAACCGTATTCCGCTATCCCGGAAATCGTGACCACCATCCGGCCCCGGAAAGGGATTTCTCCCAGCAGAGCCTTCGCCATGGCAATTTCACTGGTCGGAACGGTGGAATACCCATTGATGAATGCATCCACGTCTGGGAAATTACGTAAAAGGTATGGATTTCCAAAGCTGATGAGCCCAACCGGAACGGGGCTTTCCACCATCTTGTTGATAAAACGAGTGAGATTTGGAGGCAACGCCAGTGATGCATCTCCACGATACGCTGCGCCTGTTGCAAACGATGCAATCACAGCTGAAGAACATTTCTGTGCATCAGAGACCGCATCGTCAAAAAAACTATCCTCCATGGAAATATCCAGTCGGTGAGTATGGATATCAGGAGAACGCTGCCTGAGCTCTTCCATGAATCGCATTCCCAATAATGAGTATTGATTCACACTCAGTACAAACACACAGGTACGGGCTGGCACCTGAAGAGGGAAAAGACTTCCATGATTTCGAACCAGCGTTAATGCTCGATCAGCGGTTTCCTGGGCACGTCGTATTGCTTCCTCAGAATCAATGACATCCGGAATGTTATCCACATTTACCAGGCGTTCCCGATGCAACCCAAGATGCACCTTCGCGGCCAGAACTTTTTCAACGCTCTGTCTCAAACGCTCACGCGAGATTCGTCCGGACTGTACGGCCTGCACTACGCCGGTAATAGCCTTCTCGGGATCAGGGGGAACCAGCAGCACATCCACACCGGCTTCAATCGCCCTTACAGCAGCTTCCCCCGGTGAAAACTGTTTCGATAGTCCAAACATATCCATGGCATCGGTGGTGACCAAACCAGTGAATCCCATTTCTTTTTTCAGAAGATCGGTCATGATCCGGCGTGAGACAGTTGCCGGGATCGGCTCAGGCTCAAGCGCGGGTACTGTGAGATGGGCGGTCATGATGGAATCGATACCTGCTTCGATCGCAGCTCGGAATGGCTTCAGTTCCACTGCATCCAGACGAGCACGATCTCCAGATACTGTACCCAGACTCAGATGACTGTCTGTTGCAGTATCACCATGCCCGGGAAAGTGCTTGGCAGATAACAAAACTTTGTTATCAGGATCTGAATGTGCTCCTTCAATGAAGGCTTTTACATGTGCAGAAACTTCATCCGGATTCTCGCTAAAAGATCGTAAGTTAATGACAGGATTATCTGCATTATTGTTAACGTCAGCAGCAGGAGCAAATACCCAATGTACGCCCATCGCTCGTGCTTCTTGCGCTGTGTATAACCCTAAATAGCGCGATCCATCCAGATCCTTTGCCGCAGCATAGGCCATACTATGCGGAAACTTTACGGTATTGGCCATCCGCATAGATGAACCCCGCTCGAAATCTCCACCCACAATGAGAGGAATCGCAGCACTTCGCTGCAGGCGATTGATGAATGAAGCCATCTCATACGGCTCAGCATTGACCGTCAGGCCGTTCTTGACTCTGTTCAGAACGATCAGCCCTCCGACGCCAGTCTGGCGCACCAAAGCGTCAAGATCGCGGAATTCTTTTGATCGTGTCGGGAGTGCGTCTCCGTAGAACTTCACAATCAGAAGCTGGGCTACCTGCTGTCGCAGAGTAAGCTTCTGCATCCAGTTCTTGACGGGATCAGATGAAACGGAACGAACGGAGGGTTGTTTCTTTTGAACTGACTTTTTGGCTGGTGCTGACTTTCTGGCAGGTGAAGCCTTCTTCTGCGGAGGTGCTCCGTAGCTGAAGGCAATTGCCAGCAGACATGCAGCAAACCAGCGCATCAACCGGACTTTTTCCGTGCTCTTGAAGTTGCGCGGGAAACAATACTACTGACTGGCTTTTTCAGTTTGCGGTTCAGCAATCGACTGACAGACCGGACAAGGTGATTCACCTCATTAGCACTCTTCATCATCACGACATCTGCACCCGTTGTCTGTTCATCCAGCCCCAGGACATCTACAAAACCAGAGATTAGGATGACGGGAACTGTTTCATTGATGACACGAAGTTTCTGGATCAGTTCCACTCCGCTCAGATCGGGCATCTTGTAATCGGTGATCACAAGATCAAAACTGTTCTTCGAAAACAGCTCTACAGCAACATGAGCAGAGGAGGCAGTGATTGTACGGTAGCCGAGTTCTTCGAGTACATGCTTACGAGCTGCAAGGCCCATTTTGTTGTCATCGACGATCAGGATTACCGCAGAGTTTTTTGACAGAGTCATGAAAGAGACTTTGCGAAGGTAACAATCCGGTGAAGGCTCTGTCAATCAAAATCGTATCAGGTTGTAATAACGTGAAATCCTTTGCTTGACTTTTCCGGCTGACCGATTTATTCCACTTCTCTTGGGGCTGTGTAGCCAGGTTTGGCAACAATGGAATATTTGATCGGCTTGCGTTTTTCATCCACAATCCTCAATGGTTCTCCATTTTCCGGATTGATGAGCTCAACCTTCAGCTTGCGAAATTTTCCATCGCGAGCAGTATTGGAAGGCTGAAATGCAATAGAGTACTGGTTGCGGAGTGAGTCATGGATAGCACGGAAGATACCGGGGTACTCACCAAAGAAACGTGGGAAAAATGATTGCCCCCCTGTTTCTTTTGCGAATGTCCGCATCTGGTTATCGGCCTGAAGAAAATCCAGTCGCTGAATGGAGCCAAGATAGCCACGGGAATCGTACCATTCACGCATAGCCTGCATCAGACCAATTGAATAGATGGGAACACCAGCTGTTTGCAGCGACTTCCGCGCTGTTCCAAATGTGATGCGGCTGAAGGTATCCATGCCACTGGCCATGACAACGATCGCTTTCCGACCTTCAATCTCCGACATTCTTTCAGCCGTGTCCACCAGAGCATCGTAGAGGTTCGATTCTGAATAAGCAGCGATGCGCAGACGTTGCATCGCTTCATACGCTTTCCGTTTGTCGGTTGAGAAATCAGAGAGAATTTCCGGACGAAGATCATATGCCACAACGGCTACATAATCTTCAGGCTTCAAAGTCTCAAGGAAGCCGTAAGAGGCATTCAGAGTCTCCTGCCATCCCCAGGACCAGTATTGCTGGAAGAGGTTGGAGAACTCAATCACCATACAAACGGTCATGGGTGCCTCACCCTGACCGAAATTTGTGATTTTTTGAGGAACACCATCTTCGAGGACACGGAAATTCCCCCCAGGAATTCCGGGAATAAACCGTCCTTTGTTATCCAGAACAGCTACATCCACATTGACGGTAGTAATGTCGCTTTTAAAGGTGGGGAGATCTTCGGGAAGATCTTTTTTCTTCAGTTTGGATTCGATCTTCTCTTCTTCTACTGGAGCAGGCGCATCTTTTTTACGAGGTTTGGCTACCGTTTCCGAAGAGCCTTTTTTCGGCCCAGATTGTGCAAATACTGAATAGCCTGAATAACTCAAAACGCTAAGAACGAATGCCAGCGCTATTCCTGCACCCAAAACGGTAGAAAATCGCCTCGTTTTCATAATGTGCCCCAAGGATATCAAATAGGAAAGACGAGGAAAAAAGGAATACGGTTTCAGTCCAGACAGACCTTCCGGAGATTTCTGGCTAAAGGTCGCGATTTTTTCGCATGTAGACTTCGAACTTTTTCTTCGCTCGTGCCAGCTTCCATTCCTTATACCATTCCTGAATACTTTCCATGGGACGGAAGGATGGGCCGCGCAGAACCTTCTTGCTCAGTCCTGACTTGAGATAGATGTATCCAAACGCCATTCCGCCAAGATGAGCTACATGGCTGATCCCATCGCCGGGAGAACGAAGAGTGAAATATAGTTCCACCACACCATAGATCATCACGGCATATTTCGCAGCCATCGGAAACAGGAAAAGAACCAGAATAGTGGCATCGGCAAACACGATGCCAAAGGCCAGCAAGAGGCCGAAAATTGCACCAGAAGCGCCTAATGTCGCCGCATGTGGATTTCCACTAAAGATATATGGCGCCAGAACAACACAGATTCCGGCTCCGATTCCGCAGAGGAAATAGTAGTTCAGAAATCTACGTGTTCCCCATGCACGCTCCAACTGCACACCAAACATGTAGAGCATCAGCATGTTGATGAGAAGGTGGAACGGGTCTCCTGCCGAATGCAGGAACATGTAGGTCACCAGTCGCCAGATTTGCAGAGAACCTAAAGCAGCTGAGGGAACCAGAGCCATCCAGGACAATAACCCTCCCATTCCCATCATGGAGAACAGGAAATAACCGATAAAAATTCCGGTATTAGCAATCAGGAGCCACTTCACTCCCGGGGGCAGGTAGTTTGATGAAAAACCACGAGGAGCGTAAGTTCGGCTGGACAATGGCATCGTCGCGGTCCTGATGTTCAGGATATCAAATCAATAACTATTGATGCTGCAATGCCTTAAGCAGCAATATTTGTTTTGTCTCGTGATGAAGAAGGAAGTGTCAGATCCTGAACAACAACAATATGACGTGGCCGTTCAGGTGAATGACGAATCGCTTTTGAGATGTGCTTTCCGGAAAACCAGAGCGCCACGGAAACGGACACCCAAACAATCCAGTTGGAGAATACACCTGCGCTCACAGGGAACCCATTTGTAATTTGCAAATTGGAAGTCAGACTCCAGATTGCCAGCGTCGCTGCAAACATGGATACACCGTTCATCGCAAGTGAAGTCAGATCAGCCAGCTCACTTTTCGGAATATTCGTCTCAAGATACTTTTTCAACGATTTTCCTCCCAACAATTCGATGAGAATCAGATGTATTTAGTTGCACTCCGCATTTGATTTAAAGGTTAAATTTGTACACGATATGAGGTATTGAGTACTAGGAAATTCAGCCTATTCCCCGTACTGACAGTGCAGGCAGAAGAAAAGAGGAACAGCTATCCAATGATTCGATTCATCCTTACCGGCTTGATTCTGGTAACAGCAGTATCAGCCCAGACAAACGATGAAATGGCGATCCGGGATCTCATTTCAAAATATGTGGATGCAAGGGAGAAGATAGATCCGGCAGCCACACAAGATCTCTTTACGGAGGAAGCGGATCAGCTTGTTTCCACAGGTGAATGGAGAAAAGGAAGGGACAAGCTGGTGGCAGGCGCCATGCAGAGTTCCCGCACATCCCAGGGAAAACGGACCATCACTGCTGATACGATCCGTCTGATCACACCCACTGTTGCGATCGTGGACGGCCCATACACAATTGAAGCCAGTGGAACGTCTCCTGTTCGAAAAATGCGGGCAACATTTGTCGTTGTGAAAAATGAAAAAGGCTGGCAGATATCCGCGATTCGCAATATGCTGCCAACCTCAAATCAGTAAGATTTTATAGTCAATCCATCTTTTGATGGGCTATCCCTGGATGGACTATCTAGCGACGGGATTCCCGAACCTTAGGAGTGGCGAGGTACCCGGTAATGGAGTTCTTGCCCACCTCATTGATGATGATTTCATACGGTTGACGGGATCCTGCCACAATGAACTGAACAGGTTCATTGATGGTCTTGTCCTTCTTTTCCGATTTCTTGTCATCGGCAATCACTTCGATCGTATAGCGATTGCGCTTCTGATCCGATTTCTTCAACTTGATCATGATGTCGCCGACCTTGACTGGATCTTTGGTTTTACCCAGCTTGATATCGAAGTAATTCCTCTCACCGAGAGCCTTCAGCATGGCCAGTTCAGTTCCATTTGTGGCAACCAGACCACTTTGAATCCCAAGATCTCCAGTCACTCTCTTCAGGTCACTGACAGTCCGCTCCAGTTCTTGACGAGTGGTATCGACTTTATCATCCACTTTTGCAAGGTCGGTGGTGACTTCAGAAACTTTTGATTCGGTAGCAGCAGCAGCTTCACGAACAGCACTAAATTCTTCTGCAACAGCTCTCTTTTGTGCCTCCTGAGCCGCTGATAATCTGGCAGCCAGTTCTTCAGCGCGTTTAGTAGCATCGACCTTTGCCTGCCCAACTGCCATTGTCTGCTGACGCCGTGCAGTTTCAAGCTCATCTCGCAGACTGTTTACAGTGCGGCGATGCGTTTGAGCAGTTACCGCAGAACTTTCCTTCAATGCCGCCACATCAGTGGAAATCGATTCCTGCATCCGGCCGATATCCTGACGGATATTGTCGACCTGAAAATACAGATAGAGATTTGCGGCCAGCAATGCGATCACCGCGCCAAAGAGTACAGCAAACTTCTGGCCTGAATTTGAATTCTGTGGCGGTATATAAGAACTTCCCTGCCCCGGATCACTCATGTTAATGATTGACTCCTCCTGACTTCAATAATAACGTCGCAATTCCTGAACAGGTTGCATCAATCATTTGATCTGGAACTCGGGACGCTTCTGGATGTACTGGCTGATACATTCTTCCAGAGACAACATGGGGCGAATACCAAGGGATTGTGCCCGCGCGTTAGCAAGGGCAGAAAATTTCGGACGCCGGGCAGCGGTCCGGTACTCACGTTCATTGGTCGGTTGAAGTTCCGGAGAAACTCCTGCCGTCTGAAAAATCAATCGCGCATATTCATACCAGGAGATCGCCTGCTCTCCTCCACCATGGTAAATACCACTCGCATTTTTCTCGACAAGATCAGCAGTGAGTCTGGCGAGTTCCGGCGCATAAGTGGGAGATGCTACATGGTCCTCTACCACCCGGATCGGCTGTTTTCCATTCGCAAGACGCAGCATGAGCTCGACAAAATTGCCACGGGCAGTCCGACATCCCGCGGGACCAAAAACTCCAGAGGTACGAATGACCAGAGGATTGTCCAGGTAAGCACGGGCATAGAATTCACCTGAAAGCTTGGAAACTCCATAGGCACTCAAAGGATGGGTTTCATCTTCTTCGTTATAGGCACGGCCGGCCATGCCATCGAAGACATAGTCAGTGGAGAAATGCACCAGCTTGGCATCAATCTGGCGACAAACAACAGCCAGATTGCGGACTGCCAGCCCATTCACCTGATATGCGGCAGTAGGTTCTCTTTCGGCGACATCCACCTGGTTGTAAGCTGCTGCATTCAAAACAAGCGAAGGGCTTGCCTGGGTCAGCGCTGCTTCAACCGCTGAAAGATCGACAATATCCAGGGATTTACGATCAAATCCGACAATATTCCAGTTACGGGAAGAAAACTCCCGTACAAGTTCAGTTCCCAGTTGACCGGCACGGCCAATGATCACGGCTGTCTGTTGCATGTTAAACGGAATTCTGAGAATACCGTGATTCCGCAAAAAAAGCTTTCAGTTGCTTTGGGAATTACTGATTGGAACCTGGTTGAGTAGTCTGGCAGATTCTGCATCATCCTTCATCAGCACCTTATAGAGCTGGTAAAGATCCTTGTCCTCCATCCGGTGGCTGCAGATCAACCCGGCAATGTATCGTCCAGAATCCAGAAAGTTGCAGTAGCAGACCTCACCCAGAATCACCTGTTTTCCAACATCAATCCGGACCGGGCTATCAATCTCAAGCGGAACAGCAAGCTCAAGGCTTATTCCCCGGCCAGAAGCATTCAGCAGAACTGCCTCTATGCTGGTTTCTTCCTGATCTTCGATCCTCAGGGAAGTAAGAAGAACAGTCTGCTGCAGCGGGATGCGTGGTTCTTTACGTCTTTCCACACTGTTACTATCGGCTCTCAGTTGAAAAAGTTTAGAAAATTTAGATGGATTGCCAGCTTGCAATCAGCCAGATCAGCAACGCCAGCCCCATCGTCATCATCAGGACATTCCTGACAATATTCGGGGCTCCACTCTGATCCTCAATAGGAGTAAAGGAAGGGCCTTCGATATTCTCCTGAACACTGGAAAAATCTGACGTCTTTTCTTCCAACCGTGTCTGGACACGTGAAGGTAGCCCACGAAGCCGCTTTGCCAGTTCATCGCGTCCACCCTGATTTGCAATGAAAATGGTGGCAGTGCCTGCCCGCGATTTTTCTTCCAGCTTTTCCCTGATATCACCAGGAATCGCATCGATAGAGCGATAGATAACCATTTCATCGCCCTCTGTCACGAAAACAGTAGAGCATCGTAGAGTAAAAGAACGACCGGGTATCTGTGCATCCATAACTACACTTCCTGTGGTGCGGTTTTCAGTTCCGCAATTTCCTTCTTCGTATTATCGTAGCGTTCTGCACTTCCGGAATGCTCCAGGATTACATCGATAAATCCAAGAGCAACCCTGGAAAGTGCCTTGTCTTTCCTGTAAATCAAGGCCAGCCTGCGGATCATCGGTTCAGGACCCAGTGACACTGAAGCAATCTTGCCTGCAGCCACTTCTTCTTTCACGTGGGATGCAGCAATAAAACTGATTCCCAATCCGGCCATAACAAACCGCTTGATCATTTCTGTGGAGTCCAGCTCCATTGAAACGTGCAGATCATCTTCCACTGCTTCTACCCAGGTATTCAACCTGGAACGTGTGGTCCCGGACTTAGGTAAAAGAAGTGGAACTTCACGAAGATCCTTGGGAAAAATCTTCTGATTCTGAGCCAGCGGATGATCCGGGGCCATAATGGCGCAAATCTCATCCGAATGGATTTTCACCACCTGAAGCTTCTTTTCCTGAACCGGCAACTGGGTGATGCCAAAGTCTGCCATATTTTCATGAACAGCCTGGACTACCTTACTTCCATAGGAACGGTCCACATGCATCTGGACATTCGGAAACAGCTGTTGATAGCGAGCGAAAACTTCCGGCAAGACATAGATACAGGTTGCCTCGTTAGCAGCAACCACCAGTTCTCCGCGAGGCGTCTTTTCCAGCTCATTGATGGAATCCTGAGCCTGTCTCCGCAGGTCCAGAATCTGGGCTGCATATTCCGCAAAGATTTTTCCGGCTGCAGTAAGTGAAATACGCGTACCCAGCCGTTCAAACAGAGTTGTATTTAACTCCTGTTCCAGTTGACGTACCTGAGCACTGATGGCTGGCTGCGTCCGGAAGCAGGTCTGTGCGGCTTTAGAAAAACTCTTCAGCCGGACAATTTCCAGAAATGTATGAAGCTGATCGAGATCCATAATGATCCGATGGTTTAAGCGATTATCTTTCGCGCAAACATGGCGCTATAGCATTCCCTATTTAGTTTGATGACACTACCGGCGTAAAGTTTCCCTGGATATTTCCAACACGGTTCCGGTACGCCCGTTGAATTATATCACCCGAAGAAGAATCTTTACTTCTTTTTCAAGACTTTAACTTTTGATGAAAGTGAAAAAATTTCATCAGTAAACCCTTGATTTACTTCAACTGAGCTTGAGAATAATTCAAAGATTTTTTCCTGATTTCGCGTACGAAGCCAGGCATAAGGCCAATTGATTCCATCACCTGCGTCTCTATATTTCGAGAAATGCGTCACCTCTTCATCGAGACCTCCAAACTGACGACGGAAAGCTCTCTGCTGGATGGGAAGACGGGTGGTTTCATGTACCCAGACTGTGACGACACGATTATCAGAATCAGTAATATCAATAATGTCAGCAGGCTGATTATCGACAACTTCCGTTCCCTGATGTTCGATAATTAACCCCGGCTCTCCCATGCGCATCCGGAGAATGTAAAAAACATTCCTCAACTGGCTTTCATAAAAACGCTTGAGATCTTCTTCCGGAATCGGGCGAGCTCCCCTGTACGTGATATCCCAACCCTGATTATCTTCGAGGTACAGAACAGAGGACTCATCTTTTTTGCCCATGAACTGCCGGATACGGAGGCCAATAAATCCTGGTTGAGGAGGCTCCGGCCGAGTGAGATAACGAGTATAGATTTTTGTTTGTGCCAGTCCGGATAACCGCTCCCGGTAAAACGAATAGGCACGGCCAGTCTCCAGACGATCCTGCATCGTCCGGAACTTTTCTCCACCAAGAGCCTGGATGACATCCTCAATAATTTTCCCGCCACGCTGCTCTTTCGCAGACTGTGCAAATACAGCTGGAGCCGCCAGGGACAGGAACAACCTTCGCGTCATGGTTTTTTGGATAAATCTTCCACCTTCAGGCCAGTATTGACCTTTGTCTCAAGAATTTTCGTTTCCGAAAATTTGTTACCACCCTGTAAGACGGTGATGCTGGAGGGAAGTTTCACTCCATTTACTTCGGCGAAAGAATTGTAGACCTCTTCCACTTCCGATGGAGGTCCATTCATCGCCAGGCCAGTATACACCTGCTTTTTGGGAAGACCGGTTGCCGGGTCAATCACCAACCGTGTGGAGTAACCCGCTTTGTCTGAAATTTCCAGGGTATCGGCTGAAATAGCATTGACAGTGCGATCCGCATTTGATCCGCTCTGAACCAGCCCCAACAGATTGCGAAATACCTGTTCATGATTCTGGCGCAGGATCGGCCCGGCCAGTGGAGTATCTCCCTGAGGAGTCTTCAGCCACCCCGTTTTCCCATCAAAAAAGTTGCTCATCTTTCCGAAGGGAAAATCCGTATCCTGACGAATCACGGAAGGAAGAATCAGCAAGGAAGTTCGGTTGGCCTTCATCGCTCCTCCTCCGGTGTGGACCTCAATCTCTGAAGTCTGGGTGAGGTCCTTGAGAGCGCTCAATTTTCCCTGGCCACCTAAAGCTCCCATCACCTTCGTCAGAAGTGCCTTACCTTGCGTAATCGATTCAGGACTGGTTGCAGCAGCTTCCTTCTTTGGTTCAGGGATGGTGAGATCTATCTTGTTAACCGGCAGATTAAGTTCGCTTAGAGGAGTCTTGAACTCGTCCGGATTCCCCACTAGCATATAAGTGAAATTGGTAGGGTTCAGGTATTGCTTTGCGACACGCAGGACATCAGTGCGGGTCACCGCTTCCACTGCCTTCTGATACTCAAAGATAAAATCCTTGGGGTATCCGTAATAGTCATAGGAAACCAGCCGGGACAGTGTCTTCGATGGATTATCGAAGTTGAAGACAAATGTATTCAGAATTTTGTCCTTAGCCGATTGAAGTTCTGCTTCTGTCGGTTCAGATGCGAGGAACTTCGTGACTTCTTCCTGAATGGTTTTGATGGCAGGAACAGTATTTTCGCTCTTGGTTCCCGCCACGATCAGGAAGATCCCCGGATGATTATAGTTAGCTCCCCAGTTGGCTCCGATCTGGTATGCGTAGCCGCGCTGAACCCGGATGGCACTGCCCAATCGGCTGGTAAAGGGACTGCCACCCAGCACGCTGGCCATGACTTCCAGTGCCGGATAGTCCTTGTCCCGCAATGTTCCGGCAAGATGTCCGATGCGGAATGTTGTCTGATTCACATCTTTCTTTTCGGCCAGGTAAAGTCCCGGACGCGCATTGGTATCCGCCTTGGGGAAAGCAGGAACTTCCGGCTGAGCTACTGTCCAGTCGGCAAAGAGCTTTTCCAGCTTCGCCTGCATTTCAGATTCCTGGAAATCACCATAGACAGCCAGGACAATGTTCTTCGGGAAGAAGTAACGCTTGTGCCAGTTCACCAGATCTTCGCGGGTGATTTTGTCCACATGCTCATACTCCTGGCTCCAGCCATAGGGATTGTCGCGTCCATACAGGATATTGGCGAACTCCCGGCGCACAATGCTGCCTGGATCATCGTTCCTGCGCGCAATGGATGCCTTCTCTCGCGTTTTTTCAAGATCCAGTTTGTCCTGCCGGAATTCGGGTGATGTCAGGACATCCTTAAACACGGCGAGGACTTCATCGACATTTTCCTTCATGGAGTTGAAGGAGACACGACCACTGGTTTCGCCAATGCTGGATTCCACGCTGGCTGCGATATTCTCCAGCTGCTCATTGATTTCATCTCCGGTTCTGGATTTTGTTCCACCGGTACGCATGACAGATCCGGTAATTCCGGACAGGCCAATTTTGTCTTTCGTCTCAAAGAGGTTTCCTGTCCGCACCAGAGCAAAACCGGAAACAACAGGCAGTTCATGGTGAGGCAGCAAATAGACCTTGATGCCGTTGGAAAGAGTGACTGTCTTTACATCCGGAATCTTGATCTCCCGAATCGGAGGAAACTTCAGACTCTTGTAGGAAGGCAGCTGGGTACGGGCGGGCTGAGCCAGCAGTGAAAGCCCGATGAGGGACAGAATCAGGAACTTCATTTAGTTGGCCTCCTGGGATGGCTTCACATGATAGGCAACCGTGCGTGCCTTCTCGATTAAATAGGTCTGAGCAACACGCTGCACATCAGCGGCCGTCACTTTTTCGATCTCTTCCACTCCCTGGAACATCATGCGCCAGTTGCCATAGTTGGCATGGTAGTAGGCAAGCTGCGAAGCCAGGCCTGGATTGGATGCCAGTTGGCGGATGAGTCCCGCTCGCACCTTTGTCTTGACTCTCTTTAATGTCGCCTCGTCAATGGGCTCTTTCTTGAGCTTCTCAACGATCTCGTAGACCCCTTTTTCCACATCCTCAATGGTCTTTCCCGGATTCGGAAGAGCGTAGAAGAGATACAAATTCGGATACTTTCCGCCGGGAAAACTGGCAATGCCCTGTACTGCAAGAGCGATTTTCTGCTTCTCCACCAGTTCCTTGTACATGATGCCTGTACGGCCGCCGGAGACAATGCCATCAATCACATCAAACACAGGATCATCGGCGTGCTTCTGGTTGGGACGCTTGTACGCAATCAGCAGCATGGGCTGGGCAGCAGAAACGATGGTGACCCGTCGTTCTCCATTCTGTTTCGGCTCCACTGTAATTACGGGTGGTGGTTGCGGCCCGGCAGGCATTGGACCGAAATATTTCGTTGCCAGACGCTTGCACTCAGCCGGATCGACATCACCGGCGATCGCAATGGTCATATTCGTGGGGACGTAATAGGTTTTGCGGAAGTCTTCGGCATCAGCAACCCGATAGTTCTCGATGTCGGAAGCAAAGCCAGCAGGTGAAGTTTTATAGGGGTGTCCCTGGAATGCTCCGGCCAGCAGAGCATCGATCAGCTCACCCTGCGGACTGGACTCACTCCGCATCCGCTTTTCTTCCCGCACCACATCCCGCTCTTTATAGAACTCACGGTAGACAGGATTCCGGAACCGGTCTGCTTCCATCAGGAACCAGAGTTCCAGTCGGTTCGATGGATAGGAAAGGTAATACTGTGTCTGATCTACCCCTGTCGATGCGTTCAGGCCCACAGCTCCGTTGTCTTCCATCGTGCGCGTGTAGAGTTCGCTGTCCACGTAGCTATCGGCAGTAACGATGGCATCCTTCAGTTTCTTTTCCAGATCCGATACTTTTGCCGCATCAGGGGTTGTCTTGCGCTGCTCCTGACTGAGTTCGTCATAGACTTTTTCGATGTTGGCCAGGGCTTTCTTTTCCAGAACGATATTCTTTGATCCGATCTGGTCCGTTCCCTTGAACGCCATATGTTCAAACATATGGGCAATTCCCGTACGCCCATTGGAATCATCCACCGAACCCGCATTCACATAGGTATGAAAACTGATGACGGGAGCTTCATTTCTTTGCAGAATGATGAAGTGGAGTCCGTTGGGAAGTGTGAATTCAGTGATCTTCTTCTCAAATTCCTTGAGGTCTTGTGCAATAGCTGAAACAGCCAGCAGGAGGATCGCGAAACATTTCCGCATATTCTCAATAGTATGTCGTTTGTTTCCACCCGGCTGCGAGCCCGTTTTGCAGAAACCGACCAGATGGGGATTGTCTACTACGCCAATTACTTCGTCTGGATGGAGATTGGTCGTGTTGAATGGTGCCGGGCCAGAGGAATCCGGTATCGCGATATGGAAGCGGATGACGGCATCCTGCTCACAGTTGCCGAGGCTTCCTGCCGATATCACTCCCCAGCCCGGTATGACGAACAGGTCCGAATCGAAACCACACTGAAAGTGGCACATCCCCGCATGGTGCGGTTTGAGTACCACATGATCAGTGAGGAATCGAACCTGAAGCTGGCAACAGGAGAAACAGCTCACGTATTCTGTGGGCGGGATCTTCGCCCTACCCGACTCCCGGAAAAGTACAGAGGACCATTTGGGATCGCCTGAGTCACTAGCCGTTCTGGATATCTCTACGGGCCGACTGCTGGAAGCACGGAACGAGAATGCGACTTCCCTGCCCGGATCCACCGTCAAGCCATTCATTCCGGCACGCGGAGTATTTCCGTGTCCCGCCTCACTCACTATCAACGGACGCCGCTTCGACTGTACGCATCCGCGAACATTTGGACCCGTAAATGGCATAGATGCCCTGAGGCTCTCCTGCAACAACTACTTTGCTGCACTGGCACTGCGCATGAGGCCGGAAGAACTCAGGAAGGCACTCAGTCCTTTTAATGCCCAGTTGGCTACGACAAACGATCAGCGACAGCTTCAGGCCATCGGCTATTGGGGAGTCTCCACTTCCGCACTGGATCTGGCACGGGCATACCGGAAACTGTTTCTGACGGGACCCCCTCCCAGCTTTAATGGAAAGACCGGAACCACTCGGGATGCTGCCTGGTATGCAGGGTGGGCTCCTGAGGAAAAGCCGCGGATCGTGGTCGCAGTCATGACAGGAGGAAGAGGAATCACGGATGCTTACCCGGCTGCCCGTGCGATCTTCGAAAAGTGGTTACGTTAGCAATACTCGGTTTTCTGGCAATCGACATCACCGTCCGCCTGCACTGGGTCCAGGGGAATGGCGAAACCATCAAAGTCCCCATAGAGGAGTATGTCGCAGCCGTGCTCGGCGGAGAAGCAGCAGGAATGCCATCTCCGGAATCCATGAAAGCGATGGCGGTAGCAGCACGGACCTATGCTGCCCGTTTCCGGGGAAGACATAGCAAGGAAGGGTTTGACTTCTGCGACACCACACATTGCCAGGACTTCCGCAAAACGGCCATTACCGAGGCCATCCTCTCTGCGGTGTCTGCAACGGAAGGTGAGATGCTCTGGTATCAGGGAAGCATGGCAGCTACTTATTACAGCCAGAACTGCGGAGGATTGACAGAACAGTCTGCGGAAGGCCCTTATCTCAGGGCACAGAAAGATCCTTACTGCTCACAATCTTCTCAGGAGTGGCGGTCTGTGCTTACTCGCGACCAGATTGCCCGTGCACTTCTTGCCAATGGCAGACGGCTTCCGCCTGGATTCAGCGAAATCCGTATCACGCAAAGAACACCCGGACAACGAGCATCCCGAATCAACATTGCGGGAAATGTGATGGATGGAAACACTTTTCAGATTTCCATTGGACGAGAGCTCGGCTGGAGCCGCCTACCTTCCACCTGGTTCAGTGTGAAATCCATCAATGATCGCTTTGTCTTTGAGGGACGTGGTAGCGGGCATGGGATCGGTCTTTGTCAGGACGGCTGCGACCGGATGGGTCAGAACCAGAAGACATATCAGGAAATTCTTTCGTTTTACTATCCGGGAACAGCAGTGGGCATCACCGCTTCCGGCATCAGCTGGAAACATGGCGCCGGAGAACGTGTTCACCTGAGTGCAATGCAGATGGATCCCAGTGTATTGGAAAAGGCAGACAAGGCGCTTGGCGAGGCAGAGCGTCTGAGCGGGATGCGATTCTCCGGGCGTCCGGCACTGAGGATCTATCCTACGGTAGCTGCATTCCGGGATGCCACCGGACAGCCAGGAACTGTCGCTGCAGTGACAACTGGTTCAACCATCCGCATGCAACCGATTGCTACCTTGCGATCACGCAATGTACTCGATTCCACACTGCTTCATGAAATGCTTCATGTGGTCATGGAAAGCAACACCACCGCACAGCATCCCTGGTGGTTCCGGGAAGGAATGGTGCTGGTGATTGCCAATGAGCAGCCTTCCGATCCCCGGTATCGGGAAGCTGCTCAACGTGTGCGTGCGCTAATCCAGCGGTCTGGACGCAGTGCTGTCAACGGATGGTGGAAGAGTGGTCTGCCACGCGATGCCGGTCCAGGTGGCATTCACCAGCGTCCAGGCCAGCCCAAACCGCAGAACAAAGCTAAATAGCTGCCAAGCTGTGCCGGGGATTTCCGGAATCCATCCAATCAGCAGTTTTGCGACTGCCAATGACGCAATGAACAGGATCACCGATCCCCAGAATCGAGGGCGCAGCAGAGCTTTGCTCCATTGGGCGCCCACAAAAATCTTCCGCTGCAGCCAGAAGAACGCGACCAGCCACACAATCGCCACCACAAAGCTGAGAGCAACATTCAGTTTTGTCGCATCAGAAATTCCGGTCCACCAGAAGAAAACAGCCAGCAGGACAAGATGTCCAAACCATGCCCAGATCATGATCATGGCAGCACCTCCACGGAAGCAGGATCGGAAGCAGCCATGACATCCGGCTGATACATTGGCGAAACCCTGGCCGGACTGACCCTGAACTTACCGGGTCGGGTGAACTTCATGCGTGTTTCATAAGTCTGTGGACGACCGAAGTAGGTTTCAAAAATCACCGCCCGGTTATCGCGCAGTTCTTTGTGAGTTCCCCACCAGCGATTCTCTTTCACCCATTCCGCTCCGGCAGGAATAGGATCTTCAATCACCAGATAGCGCCAGTCATTTCCGGTAACAGTGATGCGGGAAATAATCTCATCTCCGGGACGTGCTGTTCCATCAAAGGCAACTTTCTGCCCGCCGGAAATGACTCGCAGATATTCACGCTGAATCTTCAGTTCGCGCTTGTTCCGGAACTGAGGCTTCTCATCGTAATAGACACCAGTGGCACTCCAGTAGAGCCGTCCAGTCCCTTTAGCGCTGATGTTTACCTGATTGGAATCCTGTTTTGGCAAGACTCTCAGTCCGGGAATCTGCAGGCTCAGCGCATCGGCCTGAGTCAGTTCTTTCATCCAGACACTCTCCCCGTTCACCTTGATCTCTCCCGTCAGCTTCGGATTCAGTTCTCCCGTGAGCTTCAGGTAATCGATCAGGCCATAAATCACAGTGGCTGTCTGCTTGGTGGAAGACCAGTAGTAGCCGGTGCTTCTGTGATTCACCAGCCATGTCGCAGCTTTTGCCAGCAACGGACTCTGTGGTCGCACGCGTGTCAGAAACTTCAGGGCAGATGCAGTTGCATCCGGTGAAGCATCCCAGTCGATCTCCATCAGAGGATCATGATCCAGCTTCCAGTGAGCTTCGGCATCCGTTACAGTGGCGGACTTCTCCAGCAGGTCCGCAATCTCATTGGCACGGTCCCCGCTGCTGCGCAGACCGATCAGAGCAAGCCCATACGATGAGAGCTGATCTTTCTGCTTCCAGACTTCATCCAGTGGACCCTGCTCATTCAGTGCATAGGCAAGAAACGCACGGAAGTCCGCACTGGCACGCCCCTGCTTCGCAAAGGACTGACGCAGCCATTGCTTTGCCTTCATCTGATCCACACGCCCCCAACGGTCACATTGATCCAGTGATGCAATCACATTTGCAGTCATGAAGGGAGCGGAATCATCCGACTTCCAGAATCCCCATCCTCCATCTTCATGCTGATAATCAGCCAGCCGTTCCAGACCCGCGTCAATCTGACGCTGCAACCGGACACGATCCATGGGTGGCAGTTTCAGTTCCTGCAACGCCTGATCGACAAGAGTTGTCGGAACAAAGCTGGAGAGCGTCTGTTCAGTACAGCCATAGGGGTAGCTGGTGAGATATTCCAGTGCGCCGAAAATGGCACCTGCCATGGAAGGCATGGCACGCAGTTCGATTGCCCGTCCATGGGTTCCAGCTGGATAGGCAATGGCTTGTTCTGCTGAACCAGAGTTGGTCAGCATTCCGGAATGTGTCCGGGTCATCTTCACACCATACGGCTCAATCGGCAGAGGAAGCTCCAGCGCATCAGACTCTTCATTGGTAATCGCTTTCGCAGTTAATCTTGCCATCTCGCCCTGCCCTGCTTTCACACGGAAATGGAACGCTGTCTCTGTCTTTGGCGGAGCAGACCCTTCTCTGATGCCTCCATCCAGCATCTGTAATCCCGATGCTTCCAAAGAAACCCGGACACTCTTTTCAGAATCCAGATAATTATTGACGATGGCAGAAATGACCACCTCATCTCCCTGGTTGATGAAACGGGGAGTGGCCAGTCGCAGTATCAGATCCTTGCGGGTAATCACTCTGTTGACTGCAGAACCGACTTTTGTGTCGCGTGTCACTCCGCGTGCGGTTGCCCGCCAGGCAGTAATGGAATCCGGGAACTGCAACCGTGCTTCCGCCTTGCCGGACTGGTCGGTCTTGACTGTCGCCAGCCACAGGGCGGTGTCATCAAACATTTTGCGGACACGCGGATCATTGGGATTGGGAGGTTTCACCTGTGCCAGCGCCTGCTGTCGTGCATTGCGGGCAATGGGCATCGCCCGCTTGCCTGCCTGTCCATAGAAGTAATAGTTCAGAGAGGAATCCGTAAACACATGGTCATAGATGCGGCCATAGAAAGCCTTGTCGATGGGCTGAATGGATTCCGGCTGCACTCCGTATACAGCTTCATCCACCACACCCAGAGAGAATTCAGCAGCGACCGGTTTCCCCTGATGGTCTTTTGCTTCGATGGTGTAACTGGCAGGTTGTCCGGGCTTGAACTGCTTGCTGGACGGAGTGACAGAAACGTTGATCAGCCTTTCCGTGGGAGGGACCTTCAGGCTCTTTGAGCCGTAATAATATTTCCCATCCTGCAGAAAAGCTGCTGTCAGGTATACGTTTGGCGCATGTTCACTGCGGATGGGCACTTCATAGATGAAGGAAGTATCGGAAACTTTCTTCCGCTCCGTATGATGCAGGGCACGACCTTCAATCCCGATCAGAACATTAGCATCCTTCACTCCGGTAACAATCAGCACTTTAGCCGTCTCACCCGGACGATAGGATTTTTTATCCGGCACCAGAGTCACTCGCGTCTCTGTGGCAGATGGTGCAATGCTGCCTGAAACCCAGACATAGGCATAACTGGACACGCGACCAGAGGTCACTGTCAGCTTGTGTGATCCCGCTCCCAGTGTTCCTGCATCCACGAGTGCTGTTCCATCAGAACCTGTAGTGGCAGAGCGTCCCCGATGCCGGAATGAGATGCCGGGAAGGAGCTTGCCATCATAGTCTCGCGCTTCCACTTTCAACCGGATCGGTTCACCCGGACTGTATACATATTTTTCTGGCTGGGCCTGAAGGACATAATGCCCAACAGTCGCGAGTGCAACTCCCCGTCCTGTGACTTCGCGCTTCGCTTCATCGGTCACTCCCACCTGAATGCGATAATCCAAATCGTTCGAAAAGCGTTTGGTGGGCAGATGAATGGTGAGTTTCCCTTCCGCGTTCAGCTGGGCATCTGCCTCTGCCACCTGCTCGCCATAAAAGTTCACATCGGAATCCCCATCATCGCCATCTTCGTCCGGATCAAAATCCTCCCAGAACCAGTTCCAGTGACGTGATGTCCGTACGACGTAATGAACTTTTGCATTCGCTACCGGCTCCCCGAAATAATATTTCGCATCGATTTCGAAACTGATTCGCTCACCCTGCAACACCCGAGGATGAGGAGAAGTCACTTTCACTTCGTACTCAGGCTTCCGGTATTCTTCTACCTGAAAGCTGCCCGACTGCACTGAGTCGTTTGCATACAGAAGAACAGAGTAATATCCCAGCGCAGCGCTTTTAGGGACAGTCCATTCTCCGGCCACCGTGCCGAACTCGGTCAGAGTCATCGTGCGTTTGAAGATGGTTTGTCCTTCCGGATCATTGATCTCGCAACGCACCTCTTTGACATCTGGAAGCTTCCATCCGTTCTCATCTTCTCCGCGGAGAATGCCACGGAATCCGACTTTGTCGCCGGGACGATAAATCGGCCGGTCGCTGTAGATATAGCCAATGGATACGCGATCTCTTTTCTGTCCCAGTGCCCATGTTTCTACTGACGCCACCGCTATATCGTTTCCATTGCGGGCAATCAGGGTAATGGTGGAATCTCCTTCAATGGTCAGGGGAAATTCAGCAAATCCGTCTGCGTTGGTCTTTACCGTTGTCAGCACTTCCGTATCCTTCACCAGATGCAAACTGATTCCGGGGATGACTTCACCCGTAGTGCGATCCACTACCTGCGTCACCACTTTTCCGGGACCCGTCTTCTTCAGAAGAGCAATAGGCGTGACATTGACGATGGTTGCTGCCCGTAATCCTTTGGCGACCGCTTCCACAATGTAGAGACCGCTACCCGGAACATCGAACTCGACATTCTGGGAGTCCCACGGATTCTTCTGGCTAACCGGAACCCGCCAGGTCTTCACCAGTTGCTGCGGATTGAGAAGAGGAACTTCGGCAAACTCTGCTCCTCCCGGGCCTTTCTGCGGCGTGCGCGGTTTCCTGCCCATCCAGGACATCAGTGTCTGATGCTCATCGTCTCCGAACTGCATCCGAACCGTCCTCCGCATGGAATAGCGAGTGCGCTGTTTCCACCGATGAATGCGTTCAAGAAGGGTCTTGGAGGGAGGAACGGGAGGAGCCTGTCCTCCAAAGCCATGAGGCTCCGGAAGCTGCCGGAAGAAGGCAACAGGATCATTGACCCGATAGACTCTGAAGTCCAGAGCATCTACGTTTTGCGATGTGAAGGAAATCCTTGGTTTTTCACCCGGCGCAAACGTGCGATCCGAGTTCAGGGAAAAGTAAGGCGCCGGTACCTGGGCGACACTCTGAATGACCAGTAGGAAAGCCGCAATCACGAGAGAACGGCGCATTAACTCAGTATCCTCCAACGATGGATGCCCAGAAAACCGGGATTGCCGGAAAAGGGCCGCCAGCGTGGATCACGATGCAGCAAGAGCTCTTCGATCGTTGGCCGTCGAATCTCCCCAGGCTTTGCACCCGTGTGATAAATCACATATTTTCGGGAGTTCGGCTCCCACTGGCTTTGGCCCAGGAACACCATGGCATGGAAGGGCTGGTCCTGCTCCAGTTGAAGATAAAAGAGAAGATCTCCTGAACGGGCTTCCTTCCATTCGCGGCTGATAAATTTACAATTCAGATGCTTCAGCGTCTGTGCATCCGCAAAGTGCCGTTCACCTTGAGGAGTATTAAACAGAGGACTGATTCCCGTCCTCATCTGACGCAACGCTTCACGATAGGAAAACCGAAGCAATGCTGCGCAGTCGATCACTTCTGCAGCGAGAGGTTGGTACAGCTGACTTTCGCAAAAATAGCAGAACTGGCGACGGAATGTTTCCCGATCAGCAGGGTGCAACAATCGATTGCGGTTCCTCATCTCTCTTTATTCAGTTTGCCTGATCCGTTTTTCAGCGCTTCGATTCTCTTCTGACGTAAGAGAACTCCATGTCATTTTCGAAACTGAACTCTGTCTGGATAATTTCGAGACTCACTTCCTGAGTATTTTGTTCTGGAATAAATTCTCTGCTTGCGATTATACTCAGACTGTCTATGGGAAAGCAGGATCTGTTACCTGGAACACTGGACATGATGGTCCTCAAGACCTTGTCCCGCGAAAAAATGCATGGTTATGCAATTTCACAACACTTGCGGCAAGTATCTGAAGATGTTTTGCAAGTGGAAGAAGGCTCCCTCTATCCCGCACTGCAACGTCTGGAATTGAATGGGTGGATTGATGGTGAGTGGGGTCTGTCCGCAAACAACCGCAAGGCACGCTTTTATCGCATAACTCATGCCGGTCGAAAAAAACTGGCTACCGAAACAGAACGGTACGTCCGAATGGCTCAGGCAATTTCATTCGTTATGGAGATCACTTGATGTTCGACCGGTTCATCCGAAAGCTTCGATACTGGCTGAATCCTGCTGCTCGTGAAAACTCTCTCCAGGAAGAGATGAAATTTCATCTCGAAATGAAAATGGAAGAGCTGATGCAATCAGGCATGACAGAAATAGAAGCACGCAATGTCGCCAGAAAACAATTCGGAAACCTCACTCTGCATCAGGAAAAGGTTCGGGGAATCTGGATGACACGCTGGATGGATGATTTTATGCAAGACATCCGTTATGCATTCAGATCAATTCGTCATCAGCCCGGCTTTGCCTTGGTTGCCATCCTTTCAGCTTCTCTTGGAATCGGAGCATGTTCTCTGATCTTTGCTCTGGCAAATTTTGCACTGTTCCGCTCTCTTCCGGTGGAAGATCCGCATCACCTAGTCAGCATTACAGGAAAGAATCTGAAGAGTGGCAAAGCCGGAACGCCTCTCACGTTTCCCGATTTTGAGGACATCAGAAAAACTGAATCGTTAACAGATGCTGCGGCAGTAATCTCGATGGTTCCTTCAGGCATGACCACAGCAGGAGAACCACGACAATATTGGGGCTCAATCGTTACAGCGAATTACTTTGATGTCGTCCGTCCTGAATTTATTCTGGGCCGGGGTTTTGATCAAACGCACGATAACAGGCTGGGAGAAAAATCGATCATTGTATTGAGCTACCAACTCTGGAAATCCCGTTATTCAGGCGATAGAAACATACTGGGAAAAGACATTCTGCTGAATGGTCAAAAGGCTACTGTGATCGGTGTGACTGGGCCTGAGTTTAAGGGTGAAGACCCAATTTTTTTCACACAATTCTGGGTACCGTTTTCAATGATGGACTCTTTCCCCAGTCTGGGGAAAACCAGCGATCGATTACTCAATCGAAACTTCCAATGGTTATCTGCTGTGGGTCGAATTCGTCCGGAAGCAAATGCAGGCATCGCCTCTGCTGAAATGAATGCTCTTGCTCTGAATCTGGAAACTGCTTATCCGGATTCAAATCAGGATCGTTCATTTATCGTTGAACCTGCAGGGCAGGCTCATCCAGGCATTCGGCATCTCATGAAACTATTTTTTCTGCTGTTGCTGACAGCATCAATTCTGATCCTGATTGCTGCATGTACAAACATCGCCAATCTTCTTCTTGCCCGTGGCTCATCCAGAAAAAGGGAAATTGCTACAAGGCTATCGATTGGAGCCGGGCGCGAAAGAATCATCCGTCAACTTTTGACAGAAAGTATTCTGATTGCATTGATCGGAGGCATCGCTGGATACGGAATTGCTCTGGCAGGTGTGAAAGCAATCAGCCGCTTACAAATCCCCCTTCCATTGCCCATTGATTTGAATATATCTGTGGATTACCGCGTGACACTCTTCTGTATCTGTATTTCAACGGTGACCGGGATTATTTTTGGGATCTTACCCGCGCTCAAAGTAACACAGTTCAATCTGACAAATGCGCTGAAAGATGATCACTGGTGGGGACGTTCCATTCAGAACTTTAGCTTGCGAAATGCTCTGGTTCTCATCCAGGTTTCTATTTGCACGCTACTTCTCATCTGCTCAGGACTATTCATTCGCAGCTTTTATCAGGCAGGAAAAATTTACCCTGGATTTTCTCATCGCAATGTTTTACTGGCTACTTTTGATCTCAATTCTGTGGATCAAACAGGAAATATATTCAGGGACATCCTGCAGAAGATAGATCAGATACCAGGAGTGAGGTCCTCAGCACTGGCAAATACTGTTCCGCTGAAGCCATATGGAATGATCAATTCGGCAGTAGGAAAAGAAGGAGGAACAGGGGAGGAGTCCGGTATCGTTTCGGCCAAAATTATTTCCATTACTCCCAACTTTTTCAAAACTCTCGGCATCCATATGATGCATGGTCAGGATTTTCAAAGCATACCGTCCTCAGAAAAAATGGCCTTGATCAATCAGTCTCTGTCCAAACGGTTATTTTCCGACCATGATCCTGTAGGCCATCGTATTCGCTATGAGGGCCAGTCATATTCCATTCAGGGAGTGGTAGAAAACACTAAAACAAATACGCTTGGAGAAGATCCTTCTCCTGCTCTCTATTTACCACTCACTCAGGAAAACCGGGCATTCATGGGAATTACTCTTCTTGTGCATACCAAAGACGATCCTGCTGCCTACTCATCTTCAATTCGACAAATCATCACCGATGCTCATCCCCACGCAACCATCTCCGAAATCAAGACAATGGAAATGCATCTCACACAAGCAATGATGATTCCACGTACAGCTGTCTATTTTTTCGGAATTGCCGGTTTGATGGGATTGATCATTGCCTCTGTCGGTATTTACGGGCTGGTCAGTTTTACAGTTGTACAGCGAACGAAAGATATCGGAATCAGAATGGCACTGGGTGCCACTCGAGCCCAGGTGATGCAAGGAATCCTCTCTCAAGGGTTTGTCCTAACCATAGCCGGGTCTCTGATCGGTATGGGTATGGCTTTTGGAGCAACGCGTCTGGCGAGCAGTCTCTTATATGGAATCAGCCCTACAGATACGTTGACATTCGTGCTGGTCCCGATATTCCTGTTTCTCATTTCGTTGATGGCGTGTTTTATCCCATCCATGAGAGCTGCTTCCATTGATCCTGCTACTACCCTCAAGTATGAATGATGATGCCAGCCTCCATTCAACAGGATTTCAAGCTCGATACTGGTAGAATTGAGCCTGAATAGGGGGTTTTTAAAGTTGAAAGGTAATCCTGAAGTCATCTCTTACCTGCAGGAAGTGCTGAAAGCAGAACTCACTGCCATTAACCAGTACTTTCTTCATGCCGAAATGGCAGAAAATTGGGGCTATCACAAGAATTCAAAAGTGACCCGGAAAGAATCCATTGAGGAAATGCTTCACGCTGAAGCCCTCATCGAGCGGATTCTTTATCTGGATGGATCACCGAATATGAGTGAGCTGTTCCCGCTGAGAATCGGACAGAATATCAAGGCGCAGCTGGAAAATGATCTTCAGCTGGAATATGAAGCTGTAGCACGCCTGAATAAGGCCATTACTGCAGCAGTGGAAGCAAATGATAATGGATCACGTGAGCTCTTCGTCAAGATTCTGACGGATGAGGAACACCACATCGATTATCTGGAAGGTCAGCTCCATGCTCTGCAGGAGATGGGTTATGAGAACTATCTGGCCCAACAACTCGGTGAGCCCGGAGAAGGTGGCGGACACTAATTCCGCTTTCCTGACCGCCTGACTGTCATGCAGAAACAGAAAGTAGTCGCTGTTCTGGACGACCTGATGTTTCTGGTCAAGATTGATGCAGCAGCCCGTCAGGCTGGTTTTGAAATTTCTTTCGTCAAAACGGAAGAGAAACTGTTCGAATCAGTGAAGGATCGTCCTTCACTGATTCTCCTCGATCTCAATTTTTCTTCCCTTCCCGTTCTCGACATTATTCGAAAGCTGAAAAGCTCCCCGGAAACACAACCGATTCCACTGATCGCCTATATCTCTCATGTGCAGGTGGAGTTTCGGAAAAAGGCGGAAGAAAGCGGTGCAGATCAGGTACTTGCAAGATCTGTTCTGTCCAGTAAACTGCCGGTCATTCTGCAGCAGTTTGCAACAGATTCCTCACCGCATCATTCTTAAAGCCGTTTCTATACCCATCGACGCAGCCACTCCCAGGCAACCGGTTGCATCTCGCGATTAAACTGATGCGGAGCATTGTAGAGCAGACATTTCTGATGGTCTGGGGATCCAGCTTTGCGGTAACACTTCCCAATTTTCCCAAAGGCTGCCTGAATGGCAGACTGAGGAAACAGCCTGTCCTGTGATCCCATCTGGACCATCACCGCACGAGGAGCAATCAGTGCTGCCAGATCCGGCAGATCAAAGTAACGATACATACCGGGGATCGTAAATGTCTGCCCCATCGTATTTACGATGTGCTTTTCAATCTGGGCAGCATAAGTGGTCATCCATCCGACATCCACTGCCGCTTTAATTCTGGAATCCAGTGCAGCCAGAACAAAGCTGCGATAGCCGCCCACAGACAAGCCGACACAACCCAGCCGTTTCGGATCCACCTCCGGGCGGGATGCAAGATAGTCCACCGTCCGCAGATCGTCCCAAAGCATGATTCCTGGCCATGTGGCACCTGATGTCAGAATGGCACGTGCCATCAGTTGTTCATTCTGGGAGGATCGGCGATTGAAGCTTTGAATCTCTGTGTCGGTAATCTCAGACGAACGCTTTTTCCAGGAGTCCGGATCCTCCGCTATCAGATAGCGGCGATCTCCCCAATAAAACAAGTCGATGGTGATGACGGCATATCCTTGCTTGACCAGTTCATTCGCAATACTGAGTCCACCGTAGGCATCTGCCTTGAATTTCGTCAGTACCGGGTGTTCATTGTCCGTCGCATTCAGCTTTTCCCTGCCCCAAAGATAGAATCCTCCGTGATCATGCAGGGCAACGATTCCCGGATACGGACCTTTTCCACCTTTGGGGATCAGAAGAGTTGCGGGAACACGGGTATGGGGTGTGGACTGAAAAGTGAACTGCTCTTCGGTATAGCCATCATGCTCTTTCCGGAGGATCGGCTGGACAGCAAAATCCACTTTTGCAGGATTGTAATGGAGCAGATCAAAAAGTTTCGCTCTGGTAGTTTTCTGCCAGGACTCCAGATGAGTAAACCGATCCTGCAAAAACGACAGTTCCAGCGGAGAGTTGTCCGCAATCGACTGGATCACGGTATATTCCGTACCCAGTTGACTTTCAGGAATTGCCATCCTTTGTGCGGTGTCCGGCAAAGCCTGTGAACAGGCTGGAACTCCGGCAAGCACAGACGCCAGAATGGATCTACGTGAGAGTTGGTCACGATTCATGGAAATTGTACAAATCCTATCAAAATCATTCAGATAGGAAATTTGGAGCGCTATGCTACCCTGAAGTTTGTCAGGCTCCGGGCTCCGTGCAACGAGCAGCCGCAAACCCCGTCAGATCCGGAAGGAAGCAGCGGTAGTGGTATTGTTCGTGTGCCGCGGATTCCCCGGGGTCTGGCATAAGACTCTCACCCCATGTATCAGGTCATCGCCCGCAAATACCGTCCGCACTCCTTCGCGGAACTGATTGGGCAGGAATCCGTTAAAGTCACTCTGGATAATGCGATCACCCAGCGGCGTATTGCTCATGGGTACATCTTTTCCGGACAACGTGGAACCGGTAAAACCACAGTGGCCCGCATCATGGCACGATGTCTCAACTGTGTTGAAGGTCCCACTGCGAATCCTTGTGGGAAATGCTCTTCCTGTGTGGAAATCGGCCAGGGGAATGCAATCGACATCATTGAAATCGATGCTGCATCGAATCGGGGCATCAACGAGATGCGAGAACTTCGCGAGAATGTGCGTTTCCGCCCGGCTCGCGATCGTTACAAGGTATTCATCATCGATGAAGCGCATCAGATTACCAATGAAGCCTTCAACGCATTACTGAAAACACTGGAAGAACCACCGGAGTGGGTGGTGTTCATTCTCTGTACGACGGAATCTCACAAGATCCCGACAACCATTGCATCCCGATGCCAGCAGTTCAGTTTCCGGTCTGTCGATTTTGAGGAACTGATTGCCCGCATGGAGTGGATCTGCCAGCAGGAAAACCTGACAGCAGAACCGGGTGCTCTGGCTGTTCTGGCTCAGGTCGGCGAAGGAAGCGTTCGCGATTCCCTGTCGGCGCTGGATCAGGCAATCGCCTGTTGTGGCAATGATCTGAAGACGGAAGAAGTCCGCGACCTGATGGGTCTCTTCTCGCTCGACACCATGGCAGATGTCACCGCAGCGCTGGAGGCAGGTGATTCCCGTCGCATGCTGGAACTGGTGCAGGAACTGGAACGCAATGGCCGCAACCTGCAGCACTTCTGCCGGGAACTTGCACGGTATTTCAGAAATTTGATGGTCGCAAAGATCACAGGTCCGGGGACGCGTCTCATTGCAGCACAGCAGTCTGAGCAGGAAAGGCTGGCAGAAACCGCTAAGCGGTTTTCTGAGGAAGACCTGACCCGATATCTCAAGTTGACGCTGGATCTCTTTCAGGATCTTCAGTATTCTTTGCAACCTCGATTACAGATTGAAGTGGGCTTACTCCGCCTGATTTATGCCGGACGTCTCGTCAAGGTTGAGGAAGCACTGGCAAATCTGGGTCCGGCGGCCGCACCTTCCCGCCAGGCACCACCATCGACGCCGACTGCTCCTGCCGGAAATTCCCCTCGCGCAACGGCTCCGGTCAGCAGACCCGCTATCCAGGCCGTTCCGCCTTCTGCCCCAGCACGACCTCCGGCTCCGCAGCCAATGGCGGCAGCACCTGTTCCCCCTGCTGCATCGAAACTCTCTGTTCCTGCGGATGGAAGTTTGAAACAACGGCTGTTCGATCATCTGATCGAAGCAGGCAAGAAGCAATCGGCTACAGCAATTGAACATGCTGAAGTGCGGGAATCACCGGAAGGGATCACTTTTTCCGCTCCCCGTGAGTTCATGCTGAGCCTTCGTTCACCGGATGTGCAGAAGGCCGTGACACAGGTTCTCGGAAAACCTGTAAAAATCACAGTGGAATCGGGTGCCGGAACAGCAGTAGCACCCAAAGAAGAAACAAAGACAGACTCAGCAGAAGCAACCGAGCGAGCCATGTCTCATCAGGAAGTAAAGCGCTTTCAGGAGCTGTTCCCCGGAAGCCAGATCAAAAACGTACAGGATTTATCAGACCTATGAAACTCCCCGGAAACATGCAGGCCATGATGAAACAGGCCCAGCAGATGCAGCAGAAGCTGCAGGAAGAGATTGCAGCGATCCGCGTGGAAGCCACTGCGGGTGGTGGTATGGTCACCGTAAAAATGGATGGCCAGAAGAATGCCCTTTCCGTCACCATTGACCCTGAAGTTGCCGGTGATGTGGAAATGATCCAGGATATGGTTCTGGCTGCTTTCAATGAAGCGGTGAAAAAAGTGGATCAGGAGTCACAGTCCAAGATGGGTGGCATGCTCGGCGGAATGGGACTTCCTCCCGGACTGTTATAACCTTCCATGCCCGATTTCGCTGAGCCGCTACAACGGCTGATTGATGAGTTCCGCCGTCTGCCGGGAATCGGGCAGAAAAGCGCACAACGGTTGGCATTTCATATCCTGCGGGGTAGACGGGAAGATGCAGAACGTCTCTCGATAGCCCTGCTGGATGTGAAAGATAACCTGGGATTGTGCGGCATCTGCAACAACATCTCTGATGGTGAGCAGTGTAATTTTTGCCGCAATCCCAATCGCGACCAGACTCAGATCTGTGTCGTGGATGAACCACACAATATTCTCCCCATTGAAACCACTCGTACTTATACGGGCCTTTATCATGTCCTGCATGGAGCAATATCGCCACTACGGGGAATTGGACCCGAGCAACTCAAGATCAAAGGGTTACTGGAACGTCTCTCTTCCGGTGAAGTCCAGGAGATTATCCTCGCAACCAGTCCAACAGTCGAAGGAGAAGCAACTGCAGCGTATCTGGCCCGACTGCTCAAACCATTGGGTGTCCGCGTCTCTCGAATCGCCATGGGCATCCCCGTCGGTAGCGATCTCGAGTTTGCAGACGAAGTCACAATGTCCAAGTCGCTCGAAAATCGACGAGAGCTATAGTAAATCCGTTTAATTCATTTCCTGACAAAACTAATTCAAAATACTGGAATTCCTTTTGAAAAGCGCTTTCCAGAGTGATAACATCGGCCCCACTTATCACGCTGGTAAAGGATTTTTCCATGTATGGCATGAAAAATTTTTTGGGATTTGGATTCGCTATTTTATTTGCAGGATCATCACTTTTCGCCCAGACTGATCGTGCAAATCTCACTGGAACGGTAAAAGATCAATCGGGTGCCATTGTCGCGGGTGCAACGATCACGGCCACCCATGTAGACACCAATGCTTCCCGCACAACAACATCCAATGCAGAAGGAAATTTCGTTCTGCCGCAGCTGGTGGTCGGGGAATACCAGCTGAAAACAGAAGCGTCCGGATTCAAAGTGTCGCTCAACACTGGTTATAACCTCACCCCCGGAGCCATCGTCCGTGTGGATGTCACTCTCCAGGTCGGTCAGGTCTCAGAAGCAGTAGAAGTTAGTGCTCAGGCAACATTACTCACCACTGATTCTGCCAAAGTAAACACTGCAGTTACTCCCCAGTTTGTGAATGATCTTCCACTGGTTGTCGGTGGACAGCTGCGCTCACCTCTTGACCTGGTATCTGTTGTCCCGGAAGCGAAGGGAGGCGGAAATATTCAGGTTGCAGGGGGACAGGAAGGTGGATGGGATATGACCATCGACGGCATCTCCGCCACCCCTGCTGCACCTTTCGAACAAAGACTCTGGACCATGGTGAACTCTCCTTCTGTGGATGCCATCCAGGAATTTGCTGTCGATACAAATGGCTTCAAAGCGGAATATGGCCATGCCGGTGGTGGCGCATTCGCTTTCGTTTCAAAATCAGGAACCAATCAGTTCCATGGAAATCTTTATGAGTTCCTTCGGAACGACTATCTGGACGCCGCAGGGTTCTTTGACAATGCGAATAACAAGCGGAAGCCTGTCCTGAAGCAGCATGACTTTGGCGGAACCTTCGGCGGCCCTGTGTGGATTCCGAAAGTTTATAACGGGAAGAACAAAACGTTTTTCTTCTTCTCCACTGAATTTTTCCGGAACAGAACTGGACCACGAGCCGACCAGTTCACGATTCCCCTTCCTGAGATGTATAACGGAGATTTTTCCAACTGGAAGGATCAGAACGGCAACCTGTTACCCATCTATGATCCGGCCAGCACAACGGTACAACCAGACGGAAGCTATCTCAGGCAGCCTTTTCCAGGCAACCAGATTCCCGTTTCCCGCTTCAGTCAGGTAGCGCGAAACACGCTTCCGCTAGCTACGATGCAGCCCAATCTGGCGGACACCCGTGGAATCCTCAACCCTAATCCGCGGAACAACTTTCTCACCACCACCGGCGCACGCACGGATCCCTGGGATAAATGGAGTGTCAAGGGAGATCACATCTTCAATGACAGCCATCGTGTTGGCTTTCTGTTCCAGAAGAATCAGACATGGCAGCTGGCAGTCGGTGAACCTCCCGGACTTCCCGGCCCACTCAACAATGGATTCCAGTATGGAGATACCTGGACGAAAGTGTACCGGGGAACTTATGACTGGAATATCTCTCCCACGCTTTTGAATCATCTTTCTGTCGGCTTCAATGACTGGGGTCAGGTACGTCGCGCTGGTGATCCTTCATATAACCAAGGTTGGGCTCCCAAACTTGGGCTGAAGAATACCGCCATTCCTGATCTGCTGTTTCCTGAGTTGAGATTCGATGGTTATTCCACCTGGGGTCGTGCAGAATATGGTGGATCGTACAACAAGACAGCAGCCATCACAAATGATCTGAACTGGGTCAAAGGAGCACACACACTGAAGTTCGGCTTCATGTTCCAGGAAGACCATTACAACGGATATGGCAATCACTCAGCTAGTGGCTCCATGGGCTTCAGCCGTCTTGCCACCAGTACTCCGCTGGATACCACCAACACTTCAGGAAATGCTTTTGCCTCATTCCTTCTGGGCTACGTGGGGTCAGCAAGTATGGAAACAGAACGATTTGTCTCCAACCAGTGGAAGCATTTCGCCTGGTATGCACAGGATGACTGGCGAGTGAATCATCGGCTGACCATCAGTTATGGTCTCCGGTGGGAATATACGCCACCCACGGTTGAAGGTCATCACCCGGATGCTTACTCAAACTTCAATCCCTCAATTGCCAATCCGTACGCAGATGGTCTGCCTGGTGTTGTGGAGTACGCAGGATTCGGTGAGGGAAGACTGGGAAGAAGAACTCTCTTCAATGCATGGCCGTATGGATTCAGCCCACGAATCGGTCTGGCCTACACCATCAACGACAAAACCGTTCTGCGCGTGAGCGGAGCTCGTACCTTTGGAGCCATCAAGAATACTGGTGGCAGTTCTCACTTCCAGGGTTTCATTGGAAACTATTCCTTCACATCAATCGATAGCAACATTACTCCGGCATTCCATCTGGATGATGGCTATCCTTTCTGGCCAGCTCCACCTTTCCTTCGCCCGGAAGGTCAGAATGCAGCAAACCCACAGGCAAACTCTGTTCCTTTCTGGCAGTCCTATGATGCCGGAAGATTACCCGAGTTCTACAACTGGAATATTGGAATCCAGAGAGCCTTACCCGGCGATATGGTGATTGAAGCATCCTACAGCGCACAACTGGGCCGCCATCTGGCTACCAATGTTGTCCGTATGAATCAGATTCATCCTGATGTTTTCTTTGGCTGGGCAGACCGGCTTGGAGGAATTGAGGCGGCCCGAACACTCTTCAATTCCAACATTAACTCTCCTGCTGCCCGTGCAGCTGGAATCCCGCTCCCATATGCAAACTTTACGGGATCAGTGAAACAGGCACTTCGGCCTTACCCACTCTTCGGGGACATCAATGCCGGAGGCGATGGTGGAGATCGCAGCGGAGCTTCCACTTATCATGCGTTTATCCTCAAATGGGAAAAACGATACTCTTCTGGCCTCACCTTCCTGAATAGCTATGTATTCTCCAAAATGTTCTCCAATGCCGATGTGGCTAACGCGAACGTGGGAGAAACCATGACTCATTACAATCGCGCACTGGATAAGACACTGGCTCGATCGGATCAGCCGCACAACTGGAAGTTCAGCTACAGCTATGAGCTTCCTTTTGGAAAAGGAAGAAAGTATCTCTCCAGCGGAGTGGCGGGTCAGATTGTCGGAGGATGGCGGATCGCCGGAATCCATCAATATTCCTCTGGAACTCCCATGATGGTTTCACCTGGTTATGGATTTGAGTTTTTTGGGGGCAACCGGGTATCCGTCAATAGTCTCGAAGACTGGAAGAACACCAACTACGCCAATGGGAAGTTCGATCCCAATAAAGACTTGTGGTGGGATCAGTCAAAGTTTGATAAGACACCGACAGATGTAGCCCCTGGAGGAGATGTTGCAGTCTGGGTCGCAAAATCTAGTCTGGGAACAGCACCTGTACGAAATCCGAGAGTAAGGACTCCATGGAATCTGAGCGAAAGTGTATCAATCGCCCGGACATTCCATTTCTCCGAGAGTATTCGTCTGGACTTCCGTGGCGAAGCTTTCAATTTGTTTAATCGGGTAATCTGGGGGGGGCCGGATAACGGACTCACCAGCCAGAACTTTGGAAGAGTTACCAGCCAGGCAAACACACCCCGGCAATTACAGTTGGGGTTGAAGCTAATGTTCTAACGTAGGATCGGGAGCAGAGCTTTTTCCTGAACTCCTGAGTCTGACAGGCCTCCCACAACAGCTGTTCGCAGTTGTTGTGCGGGGGTCTCTTCTGTCAGATGGACTGTGACATAGTTCGAAGCCATTGCTTCTTTACCTCCCAAAGTCACCACATCTACATTCTGCCCAATCAGACGACGCCGGAAGTCCAGATTCTTGCTGTCGCTCAGTGCCCGTAACTGACGAGTCCTCTCCTTGCGGATATTCCATGGAACCTGCTCATAGCTGGCCGCTCTCGTCCCCGGACGCTCAGAGTAAGTGAAGACATGCAGATAGGTGAAAGGCAGGGATTCGATGAAGGAATATGTTTCTGCAAACTCTTCGTCCGTTTCTCCCGGAAACCCAGTCATCACATCTGCACCAAATGCAGCGTGAGGCATAGCAGCAAATGCCTTTTCCATTCGATCCCGATAATGCCGCGGACGATACTTGCGAAACATGCGACGCAACACTGTATCGGAACCAGATTGCAACGGTGCATGCAGGTGCTTTGCGATGCGTGGCTCTGTGGCCACCAGTTCAATCAGGTCATCCGTCCAGTCCATCGGTTCAATGGAGCTGAGTCTTAACCGGGAAACATCCGTCTCTGCCAAAACCTTGCGCAGCAGATCCACCAGTGCACGTCCCCTGCCCCATTCGCGTCCCCAGCGTCCCAGATTCACTCCGGTCAGGACCACTTCCCGATATCTGGAAGCCAGTTGACGGATCTGTGTCAGCACCCAATCCGCTTGCGCACTGCGACTGGAACCCCGAACCGAGGGGATGATGCAGAAAGAACATCGATTGCTGCATCCATCCTGAATCTTCAGGTTGGGACGGGCACGCTCAGCGGATGCGTCCTCAATGGGAGCGGAGAAAAATTCGCTGCGTTCAAAGATGTCACTGATGAGAATCTGTTGGTGGTAGGAGTCGCCAGCAAGCAGTTCCGTGATGCGATCTTTATGGGAATTCCCCACCACCCAGGTGACACCTTCCAGCCCGGCCAGTTTTTCCGGCTCACGCTGGGCATAGCATCCAGTCACCAGAATGCGGGCAGAAGGATTATCCCGCCGTGTTCGGCGAACAGCCTTTTCCAGATCGTGATCCGCATTCGCTGTTACCGTACAGGAGTTGAGAACCACCAGTTCCGCTTCGTGCCCATTCGCAGGTGCAAGTCCGGCATTAGACAGCTGGCTGGCAATAGCAGCCCCATCTGCCTGCGAGGCACGGCAACCGAAATTTAGGATATGGAACGACTGCATCCTTATCCAGTTTAAGATGCCCTGCACGAAAACTTCCGTGATGCTCTCTTTTTGGAACTAGATGTTCTCTTTCAGGAACTCAACTCCCTCAAAAGCAATAGCTTCCGGAGACGATTCGATATCCCGCCAGATGGAGGCAGCAGCTGACAGCTCTGTCAGGGCAAACCCGAAACTTTCAATCGTCAGCCAGCCATCGTACTGGACGTCGTGCAGAGCCTGGAAGACTCCCTGCCAGTCCACATGGCCCGATCCTGGAATGCCACGGTCGTTCTCACATGTATGTACATGCTTCAGCCAAGGTCCAACCTTGCGGTATCCATCCGCAATACTTTTCTCTTCAATATTGGCGTGGAAAGTATCAAACAGAATTCCGACGTTGGGATGATTCACTGCCTGCATCAGCAGAGCAGCATCAGACGCTGTGTTCAGGAAGAAAGTCTCAAACCGATTGAGCGGTTCCACGGCAAGCGTGACGTCATACTCCGCCAGCACCGGCCCTAATGCCTGATAGGAGTCCACTGCATTCTGCCATTCTTCGGGAGTCCTGCGGCGACCGGGAAGGTATCCGACCGGAGAATAGAGGGGACCAGCGACAATTTTTGCTCCCACATCCGCAGTCGCATGAATCACTCTCTTCATATGATCGAGCGTTGCTCTCCGCGTTTCGGCATTTTCGTCAATCAGACTGAGTTCACGAGGCAGCACAGAAACGATTGTGCACTCCAGTCCTTCATCCTTGAGCGCCTGACGGATCAGAGGAGCTTGGAATTTGACCGGATCAAAAATTGCTACCTCGATTCCATCGAAACCGGCTCGTTTGATCCCGGGGAGATGGGGAAGCTGGGCTTCCGTGAACTCCGCACTCCAGATAAAAGTATTAATTCCAAGCTTCATCGGGAGAAGCTTATCACTCGTTCCCCCCGATCCGGCACTGGTCACAAAAACAATCTGACTGACAGCTGGGAAAGGCACGAATTTTTCCTGAAATTATCCGCTTTGTTATCCTCAATAGTTCGAGGTGAAACACTAAATGTCTGGCCATTCAAAATGGCATACTATCAAGCACAAGAAAGGCGCTCTTGATGCAAAGCGCGGCAAGCTGTTTACACGGCTGATCAAGGAAATTGTCATCGCAGCCCGCGGTGGTGGTGATCCGGACGGGAATCCCCGCCTGAGAACTGCAATCGCAGCAGCAAAGGGCGTTTCCATGCCGCAGGACAACATCAAGCGCGCCATCATGCGGGGCACCGGTGAACTGCAGGGCGACGAAATTGTTGAAATTACATTCGAGGGATATGGACCGGGCGGCGCTGCCGTCATTGTCAATGTCGCCACGGATAATCGCAATCGCACCGTCGCAGACGTCCGGCACCTTTTCTCCAAAAATGGAGGCAACATGGGCGAACAGGGTTCTGTCGCCTGGATGTTCAAGCGAAAGAGCCAGGTAGTTCTGGAAAGGGCAGCAGCGACAGAAGATCAGCTGATGGAACTCATTCTGGAAGCCGGTGGAGATGATCTTGCCGATGATGGAGACAGTTGGTCCATTCTTTCTGATCCTTCCGCACACGAAGCGATTGTGGAAGCAGTGACCAAAGCAGGACTGACTCCAGTATCCGCAGAAATTTCCATGATTCCGGATAACTACGTGAAGCTGGAAGGCACCAATGTCAAGACCATGCTCAGGCTGCATGAAGCTCTGGAAGATCATGATGATGTCCAGAATGTCTATTCCAACTTTGACTTTGATGAAAAGGAACTCGAAGCTCTCGGCTAGTTTCTGGTTCACTCCATGCGCGTCCTTGGTATCGACTGTGGCACTGAACGAACCGGTTTCGGTGTAATTGAATCCGACGGACGCGCACACAAGCTGGTGACTTATGGGGTCATCCGCACATCTCCGGCAGACTCGATGCCTGCCCGGATTACGGAGATCGCCCGTGGTCTCCGCCGTGTCATCGCAGAATTTTCCCCTCAGGCAGCGGCCATTGAGGAAGTCTTTACTTCCGTCAACATTAAATCAGCACTGAAGTTGGCACAGGTACGTGGCGTCGCCATGCTGGTGGCACACGAGGCCAGCCTGCCTATCGGGGAATACTCTCCATTGGCCATCAAAACCAGCGTAGTGGGCTATGGCCGTGCTGAAAAATCTCAGGTACAGTTGATGGTAAGAGCGTTGCTTCACCTTGAAGAGCCCATCAAATCCAATGACGCTGCGGATGCTCTGGCAGTAGCCATCTGTCATGTGACACATTCATGACCTCAATCCTTCTTCTTGCCCTGCTTGCAGCAGATCCACAGATTTTTTATTCGAAGTCCTTCCCGAATTCGAATCCGGAGTACGTCGAAATCCACCTGAACCGGGACGGATCAGCCGTGTATAAGGAAAAGCCGGATGACGATCAGCCTGTGAGTTTCCAGTTAACACAAGAAGAGGCAAATCAGATTTTCGGGCTGGCAGAAAAACTCAATCGTTTCACCACTCCACTGGAATCCGGATTACCGGTAGCAAAGATGGGACAGAAGACGTTTCGCTGGATTCAGGACAACCAGAAAAGCGAACAGACTTACAACTACTCCACCGATGAAAACTGCCGGGCACTTCAGGAGTGGTTCGAAAAGATCACTGAAACGGAACTCCATCTGTTTGCTCTTGAAAGAACCACTCGCTTTGACAAACTGGGCGTGAATGCTGCCCTGCTTCAACTGGAAGTAAGCTGGGACAAGAAAAGACTGGTCGCCCCCCAGCAGTTTGTTCCCTGGCTGAACAGAATCGTACAGAACAAGAGCTTTCTGAACATGGATCGGGAACGGGCCGCAAAATTACTGGAGAGCTTCAAGGTCTCTCTGCCAAAATAATGAGCTTTCAAAGAGTCATCTGGGTTGTTCTCGACTCAGTCGGAATTGGTACGATGCCGGATGCTGCCGATTATGGAGATCCTTCCGGCTCAGACACACTGGGCAATATCGCGAAACAGTATCCATTGAGTCTTCCTCATCTTGCATCACTCGGAATTGGCAATATCCGGCCCCTGCAAGGGATTGGTCCGGTTGAGTCTCCTCTGGCAGCTTACGGACGATGTGCCCTTCGTTCACCGGGCAAAGATACAACAACAGGCCACTGGGAGATGGCGGGGATTCTTCTGGACAAACCGTTCCCACTTTTTCCGAATGGATTTCCCGCTGAACTGATCCGCCAGTTTGAAGATGAAATCGGTCGTACCACCATTGGCAACAAAGCAGCTTCCGGCACAGAGATCATCCAGGAACTGGGGGATGAGCATGTCCGTACCGGGTCACCAATTGTCTATACATCCGCTGACTCCGTGTTCCAGATTGCAGCTCATGAAGAAGTAATTCCATTGTGGGAGCTGCATAAGATCTGTGAAACAGCTCGTCTTCTGTTGAAGGGTCCATGGGAAGTGGGACGCGTGATTGCCCGTCCTTTCCTGGGTGAGGATGGGCAATATACTCGCACACCGAATCGGAAGGACTATGCAGTGGCACCTCCACGAGGCATGCTGCTGGATCAGCTGGAAAAGAGTGGGATAACTGTTTTCTCTGTCGGCAAGATATTCGATATCTATCTTGGCCGGGGAATTGGCCCGCATGAAAAAACAAAGTCCAATGCAGACGGCATGGTGAAGACCCTTGCCGCTATGGACGAAGTGGATCGTGGACTGATATTCACCAACCTTGTGGACTTCGATTCACTGTATGGACACCGGAACAATGTTCCGGGATATGCGCAGGCACTGGAAGAAGTGGACCGTTGGATTCCCGAACTGCTGTCTAAATGCCGGGAGACGGATCTGGTTATCTTCACTGCGGATCATGGCTGCGATCCCACGACGGATTCTACCGATCACTCACGCGAGTATGTTCCGGTGCTGGTCCATGGGGGATTGAATGTAAACCTGGGTACTCGCGATTCTCTTTCCGACATCGGCCAGACTGTGGCAGAAAATTTCGGCTGTACTCTCACTCACGGAGAGAGCTTTCTAAAGAACATCCAGCCTGAACGCTAAACTGGAATTTATGCGCAAATCGCTACTGGCGGGCAACTGGAAGATGTACAAGACGCCCGCACAAACCAAAGAGTTCTTTGAAGCCTTCCTGCCTGCTGTTGCCAGTTCTCCCCACGATATTGTCATTGCTCCTCCATTTGTGAACATTGCTGCAGCAGTGGAAGCAACAAAAGGAACCAATGTGGAGATCAGTGGACAGAATCTCTACTGGAAAGATGAAGGAGCATTCACTGGCGAAATCTCTGGCCCGATGCTGAAGGCATCCGGGGCGGAATGGGTCATCATCGGCCACAGTGAACGCCGCCAGTACTTTGGTGAAACCGATGAAACTGTTCTTCAGCGAACAAAGGCAGCGCTTGCAGCTGGCCTGAAGCCGATTGTCTGTGTTGGCGAACTGCTAGAAGAACGGGAAGCCGGCAAGACGGAGGAAGTCCTGCGGACTCAGTTCACCAACGGCGTTGCTTCTCTTTCTGCTGATGAGTTTTCAAAAATTGTCATCGCTTATGAACCGGTTTGGGCGATCGGAACCGGAAAGACAGCAACCCCTGAAATCGCACAGGAAGCTCATGCATTTCTGCGGAGCCTGCTTCCCAGCGATGTACGGATTCTCTACGGTGGATCGGTAAAGCCGGACAATATCAGTGGTCTGATGGCACAGCCGGATATCGATGGCGGACTGGTGGGTGGCGCTAGCCTTGATGCGAAGTCCTTCGCCGCCATAGTCGGATACTAAGCACCACCACCAGCAAAAACACTCCCAGCAGCCACCACGGAATCGCCCGATGCTGCAGCTGCTGTTCTGTCACCAGATTGGTGAAGATCAGCGCTCCATCGGGCGTTTGCATTGTATGCACATGATGCGGAACCACCACCGCTGTCAGGTCGCAGAAGATATCCATAGGATCAGGCACCACAAACGTGGCCCGGCATTCATAATCGCTGTCGGTAAAATTACAGGACTGGCTAACCGGAGATTCCCCATTAATCCGGAATCGTGAAGGCAATGACCGTTCTGCCAGTGGAACATGATCCAGTTCATCTTTCGGCAGGCGAATGAACAAGCGCACGATGCCATCTTCCATGCGAAGTTCAGAACTGCTCAGGCTAATCGGATGCGCAAGGACTCTCATTGGTAACGCAGCCGTTCAATCAGAATCTTCAATACAGCCATAACCGGGATCGACAGGAAAATTCCGGCCACTCCCCCCAATTGCTCTCCACAAAATACTCCTACCAGAATCAGCAAGGGATTGAGTTTAACTCCCTGAGCAAAGACTCTCGGCTGAAGAGCATAATCCTGAACCAGTCGCAAAGCAACAAAGTAGATCAACACCCATCCGATATGGTCATAACCTCCAAATGTCGAAACCACGATCGCAGTAACTGCAGAGATCAATGGACCCACGACAGGGATCACTTCCAGCAAAGCTCCCATCACCGCCAGCAGCAGTGCATAAGGAACACCCAGAATAGAGAAAACAGTAAAGCTGAGAATAAACGTCGCCAAAGACAGAATCAGTAACGAGCGGATATAGGCGCCAAGAAAGACATCGATATCTTCAGTGACCTTGCGGGCAAAATCCCCCGCCTCTCTGGGAAGAGCCCGGATGATTGACTCCCTGACCGTCAGCCCTTCCAGAAGAAAGAAAAAAGCGAAAACGGGCACCAGGAGATAAACCAGAGTTCCTCCCACAACGGTCACCGCCTTCAACCCGAGGCTCTGGAGAAAAGGAAGAATTTTTTCTGTAGATGCGGCGACTTTATCCCGCAGAAAGAGAAGAAGCGTGTGCAGGGATGAATCCATTGCATTCGGATCATTCATCCGGGACAGATAGTTTGTGGCTCGCTCCTGCAATGTCGGCAATTGTTTCTGGAGTTGGATCGCCTGATCCATCACTTCTCCGCCCAGCGCCGTAAGCGCAATTGCCATCAATGCCAAAACACCAAGATAAACGGCAACCATCGTCAGATTTCGCGATATCTTCGGCGGTCGTAAACGATCCATCAAGTTAATCAACGGCAGCAGCAGATATGCAAAAAACAAGGACAGCAACAGGATAAAGATGACCTGACGCAATGCATAAAGCAGCGCAATCGCCCCCACCACCCCCAGCACGGTGACAGTCACACGTGCGGCCCGAACATCATAGCCCAGCATGTTCGTTATCCTAACCCGAAGAAGATGGATTCACAGATCCCCCCCTCTCCAGATGACCCACTGCCTCCTGAGTCAGGAGTCTGGTCTTGATTCGCATCGCAGTTCCACAGGGACCTTCTGCCGCATGGACGGCTCAGGCGGACAGGCTGGTCAATGCCAGCCCGATTGATTTCCTGATTCTGGACTATCTCTCCGATCACTCATTTGCAGACCTGGAAATGAGAAGAATCCATCATCCGGGTGAGGGATATATTCCTGATGTCATCCCGTTTCTTGAAGAGGTGTCACAGGATCTCACGCGCCGCAGAATTCGCTTGCTTACCAATGCGGGTGGTGCAAACCCAACTGCCCTTAAGAACAAAATTCTTCAAACACTTCCTCATTCAGCTGTTTCCTATTCACAGGCTTGTTCCATTCCGAAAGAAATGGCCCAACGGATGATCGATGGTCAGCAGTTACTCAATACCTACACAGGCAACGAATTTCCAGCAGATCCACAAAATATCATTGCAACCAGTATTGAAAAAAGTGCCCAGTCAGCAGTGAAATCATTTAATGACGGCACAAGGATTGTCATAGATGGCCCCTGCACTAGCAGCACCATGGTGTTGGCTGTCGTGATGAACGCCTACGCATTTGATCCAGAGAACTGGAATGCGCTGGCAGCTGGTATTATTGCCGGACATCTGGCCCGTCCTGACAGCTGTTGCATTCAGTATGAATCGAAACCCTCATGGAGAAGCCCGCTGATTCTTGAAGTGGATGCAGATGGTTGTTTTACGCTGACAAAGGATGCGGGAACAGAAGGAAAGATTACGACCCATACCGTAAGGCAGCAACTATTGCATCAGATGGGAGATCCTTCCCTATTTTCTTCCCCGGATGTGATTGCAGATCTCACCACACTGACCGTTCGTGAGGATGGAGAAAATCGCGTCCGCATCACTGGAGTGACGGGTCAACCCAGCCCGGAAAAAATTCGTATGGTCATTTACTATCGATCCGGTAATGCAGAAATTTCTGAGTGGCCCACCTTGATTGAACAGAAGCTGGTCCGTTCAGAAATGGAGATCGAGTTTTGAAAATTCCACTTCACCAGATTGCTCATACTCATGTCAGCGTTCAGGGACCTCGCATCAACATCAGTGTCATCGCATGGAATGAGAGTGATTATGTATTGCTTGCTGAATCGCTCAGCACAGGGAAAGTCAGAATGTCTCTGGATAATCTGATCCATGGGTCAATCCTTCGGTATGAACTCCCCAACATTTCGTCCCTGAACTTTGTCTATGTGCAGAACCATGACGGAATGGCGGGTGAAAAAATTCCCATTGATATTCAGAAAATCGCAGATAAATTCATGCAAATGGAAATAGAGGGAAATGGTCATGAGTCTGAAAATTAGCCGTGAAGGACGGGTGCTGAGGTTGACTTTGGCCTCTACGGAAAAGAACAATGCTCTGGATCAGGAGCTTTGTCAGGCTATTGTAGGGGCCGCAAAGGAAGCGACAGGCGTAATCCTGATTGATGCAGAAGGTCCGGTTTTCTGCTCCGGGATGGATCTGACATCCACGAACAATTGCAGTGAAACCAAACTCCACGAAAAGCTCTTTACCTTAGGGTCGCAGTCAGAGGTTCCGATTGTCTGTGCGGTACAGGGGCCAGCAGTAGGAGGAGGTCTTGGGCTGGTTGCAAACTCTCATGTTGTGGTTGCAGCTCAGGGTGCACAGTTCGGGCTGACGGAAATCCGCGTCGGCATGTGGCCCTTTGTCATGTGGAACTCGCTGGTGCGCGCCATCGGAGAAAGAAAAGCGCTTATGTTGGCATTGACAGGTAGATTGTTTGGAACAAATGAAGCCTATCAATGGGGACTGGTACATGAAGTGGTGCCCGCCATTGAGTTGGATGATCGAGCAACAGTCATTGCCCATCAACTGGCAGAGTCTTCATCCACTGCCATTTCCTCAGGATTGCGTTACGTGCGCGAAAGCCGCGATCTGCCGCTGGATGATTCTGTCCGGCTGGCTCTGCAACTTCGATCAGAAACCTTCCACTCCCCAGATTTCGCAGAAGGAATCCAGGCATTCCACGAAAAAAGGAAACCGGTCTGGCCATCCCTGAAGTAGCATTGGGGGTACTCCTTCCGGAATCGATAAAATGCCCTGCATGAAGCCCGTCCTGACTTTTCTGCTTCTGGGAATCACTGCATTCGCCGCACCAGTCAAGATTCCCGGCCTAAAGGCCAACGTGGAGATTCTCAGAGACCGATGGGGGGTGCCCCATATCTATGCAGAAAATACCCACGATCTTTTCTTTGCACAGGGGTGGATTACGGCAAAGGACAGGCTGTTTCAGATTGATCTGTGGCGCAGAATCGGAACAGGAAAACTGGCTGAAGCTCTGGGACCGGCCTATGTCAAACGAGACAGAATGGCAAGACTGGTTCGATATCGCGGCAACTGGGACGAGGAATGGAGTGCCTACTCACCCGATGCCAAAGAGATTGCGATCGCATTCACATCCGGTATCAATGCATATATCCGGTCACTTGATGGATATCTGCCGGATGAGTTTGCAGCAGCCCGATACAAGCCTGATTTCTGGCAACCAGAAGACATTACCGCACGCATCGCGGGTCTGCAGATGCTCCGTAATGCGCGCACAGAGATTACCCGTGCACTGGAGATCAAAAAATTTGGAATCGATGCGGTCCAGAAATATCGTGATCTGGATCCTCCCGTAAAACTGGTCATCCCCACTGGACTGGACCTCTCCCTGCTGAGCGAAGACATGCTGGCGGATTATGAAGCGGCAGTGGGCCCAGTGAACATCAATGACGGTTCAAACAACTGGGCAGTTGACGGAAGCCGATCTGTCACGGGGAAGCCTTTACTCGCCAGTGATCCACATCGCGCTCTCACCGTTCCTTCTCTTCGAAAAACTGTCCATCTGGTTGCCCCTGGATGGAACATCATTGGTGCAGGTGAACCAGCACTCCCCGGAATTGCCCTGGGTCATAACGAAGAGATGGCATTTGGATTCACCATCGTCGGCATTGACCAGCAAGACCTTTACATCGAAAAGCTGAACCCGGAAAACCCCAATCAGTACAGGTTCAAGGACCAGTGGCTGGACATGGAAGTGGAGAAAACAGAAATTGCGGTCAAAGGATCAGAGCCACAGATTCTTGATTTGAAATATACACGTCATGGTCCGGTGATCTATGAAAATGCCCGGAGGGGTGTCGCTGTTTCCCTCCGCTGGCTCGGAGCGGAACCGGGCGGCGCCGGATATCTTTCCGCACTGTCTCTCTCCCGTACCAAAACATGGGAAGAGTTCAAAAAAGCTGCGGCCAGCTACAAAACACCTTCAGAAAATCTTGTGTATGCCGATCGGGCGGGCAACATTGGCTGGATCGCCAGTGGGAAGTCCCCTCTTCGCAAGAACTGGACAGGATTACTTCCTGTCCCCGGACATACAGGGGAGTATGAGTGGGAAGGATACCTGAACATCGACCAGCATCCCCAGAAATACAATCCACCGGAGCATTGGGTAGGTACAGCGAATACAAATCATCTGCCCGCCGGATATCCGCATCAACTGGGCTATGAGTTTTCACCGCCCTTCCGTTTTGAGCGCATCAAACAACTGTTCGCCAGCAAGGAAAAATTCTCGATTGAAGATTTTGTGCGCATGCAATATGACGTCACATCTGTCCCCGCGCAACAATTCCAGGAAGTCCTGAAAAAATGGACCCCCACAGGTGAAAGAAATACCCGGATCAAAGACCGGTTTCTCAAATGGGATAGAAAAATTTCGGCGGACTCCTATGAAGCCCTGGTATTCGAGTTGTGGATGCACTATCTCCCTGGTCGGATTTTCGGAGATACCTATGCTCCCATGACTGGCTGGCAGCTATTACTCAAAACGCTTGAGGCTACCCCCAACCATCCTGCGCTGTCCCCTTCTCTGGAAATGGCTCTGCTTTCTATTGAAAAGAATCTGGGGCCTGAGAGCGAGAAATGGACCTGGGGGCAGTTTCACCATATCCTTCTTCAGCATCCGGTAAATCGAAGCAGCCTCCATATCCCCAGCAAGCCGATGCCAGGAGATACGCATACTGTCAATGCAGCCGGATGGTCACCATCCCAGTTGTTTCGCATGAGCCACGGAGCTTCCTACCGACAGGTGATGGATACCTCTGACTGGGATCAATCTGTCATCACAAACTCTCCGGGAGAATCCGGAGACCCCAACAGCAGGAACTACAAGGACCTCTTTGAGGACTGGAGTTCCGGCAAGGCACATCCGCTTCCCTACACACGTCCTGCGGTAGAGAAGGCATTGCGAGAGAAGATTGAGCTGATTCCGGCAAACTGATGCTTTGACTCTTCCCGGATTTGTCTGTTCCACTGGTAGACAGAGTTTCGCTTTTGTGGTCGACAGGAATCAGACTGCCCCGGCTCTCCTACAAACTCTGTTCTCTCCATGCCTCGTATCGTTGCGATTGCGGATGACCTTACCGGAGCCCTGGAAACAGGGGCTGCATTTGCAGATCATCAATTAGCTGCCTCAGTTACAACTCAACAATCATGGGGAGAGATGGATATAGATGCTCTGGTTATTGACAGTGAGACCCGTCACTGTTCTGCCGACGAAGCAATGCATCATCTGGAAAAGATCGGCCGTCAGATCGCAAGCGACTCTCCGCAGATCATCTACAAGAAAACAGATTCCACGCTTCGCGGCAATATTCATGCTGAGTTCAGTGGTTTAATGAGAGCCTTTCCGGATCACCGGATTATTTATGTCCCGGCATATCCGGCAATGAAACGAACTGTCCGTGGTGGCTTGTTACGAGTCAATGGAATGCTTGTTCAGGATACTCACTTCGGAAAGGATACGCTCAATCCCGTCACGGATAGTGATACACGGAAGATGCTTGCAGGCCTTCCCGGAGAGGTCCTGGATGGGGAAACAGATATGGACATTCTGCAGGCAGCGGAAAAGATCCTGCAATCCCCTGATCCGATCATCGCAGCAGGACCTGCCTCACTGGCGAAGGCACTGGCTGCACAAGTCGGAAAGTACCGGGAGGCACCTATCAGCATTCGTTGTCAGCAATGCCTGGTTGTCAATGGAAGCATGCACCCCGCTTCCATCAACCAGATCGAGTGGGCACGCGACAATGGTTTATTCGATTCACAGTTTCAGTTGTTCGATCAGGCTGTTAGTGGAAACGGACTGGAACGCGCGCGCAGAGCAGGGTCACAAATCCGGGAGACATTGTTGTCACAGCCCTTTGATGCCGTCGTTGTCTTTGGCGGTGATACTGCTCTGGGGATTCATGAAGCATTTGATTCCCGGCCGTTTACGCCATTGGGAGAACTGCTCACGGGTGTACCCGTCTCTCAAAACGGAACGCTCCGGTGGATCACCAAGGCGGGTGGTTTTGGATCGCCTAACATTCTGCAAGAGATCAGGAGTTTATTGAGATGAGTGCATTGTTCGGAATTACCCAGGGCGATTCCAGTGGCGTTGGGCCAGAGATTCTTTTAAAGGCCTGGCAGGAAAACGCAATCCAGCATCCCATCATCGTCTATGGCGATCTGCAGGTTCTGACGTTCTACGCAGAACGATTGAATTACTCTCCTGCATTCCATGCCATCGATCACCCGTCCGGTTACAAAGAAGGATTTCTGAATGTTCTGGACCACAAGCTGATGGCAAAGGAAGACGTCACTCCGGGACAACTCAATGGAAAATCAGGCCACGCCGCTCGCGAGTATGTTGTAGCCGCAGCCAGAGCAACCCTCGCCAATGAGATCTCTGCCATGGTCACGCTTCCCATGAACAAGGAAGCTACCCAGTTGACGGATCCTCACTTCGTGGGACATACGGAACTGATCGGGTCAGTCTGCGGTGTGGAAGATGTCACGATTATGCTTGCTTCTGAACAGCTGATTGTGACGCATGTGAGTACACACTGTTCACTGGCGGACGCGATTGCACGCACGAAGCAGAAGCGCATCCGGACCATTCTTCAGATGACCTCTGATGCGGTGACGCGTCTGATCGACAACCCACGCATCGCAGTGGCGGGACTGAATCCTCATGCGGGAGAGAATGGCTTGTTCGGAAGAGAAGAGATCGAGGAGATCCGGCCTGCTGTTGAATGGGCACAGGCACAGGGAATGCCCGTGGATGGTCCCTTTCCTCCCGACACCCTCTTCTACCTTGCCGTCCGACGAAATAAATTCGACGCCATCGTCTGCATGTATCACGACCAGGGACACATTCCACTCAAGCTGCTCGATTTCGAGGGTGGCGTGAACATTGCACTGGGATTACCGATTATCCGTACTTCTGTCGATCATGGAACTGCCTTCGACATTGCCGGTACGGGCAAAGCGCAGTATGGAAGCTTCATCAAGGCACTGGAATTTGCGTTTAGATTAGTGCGATCCTGATCCATTTGAAGAAACCTCCCATTCCTTACGGGAACACCACAAATCTAAACAACTGAATTTAAGCCACTTAACAAAGACCTCAATAAAACAGAATTGACAGGAAGGTGATTTGACGCCCTGATCCGCCCGCTGTTATTCTAATAGACGGTCACAACGTGCGGTATAGCGTTGTAAACCGAAGGAAATCCAATGCCTAAGCTCAAGACCCATAAGGGCGCAGCCAAGCGCTTCAAGAAGACAGGTTCGGGCAAATTTGCACGCCGCAAGGCGTTTTTGCGCCACATCCTGACTTCCAAGTCGCCTGCGCAGAAGCGTCGTCTCGGACAAGGTGTCGTAGTTCACGAAACCAACGAAGACGCACTTCGCACAATGCTTCCGTACGCTTAATCAGCGTACAACCGTGTGGACGGAGCTCCTTGCACGTGCCCGTTCCACCGGAAACTAATCACCAGAATGAATTGAATCAAAGGAGATAAAACGTGCCCAGAGTTAAACGTAGTACTCATCGTCGTGCGAATCGCAAAAAGACACTCGCACGCGCCAAAGGTTACTTCCTCAACAAGAGCAAGCTGTATCGTGCAGCACAGGAAGCCGTCGAAAAGGCAGGACGTTACGCATATGTGGGACGCCGCCGCAAGAAGCGTGACTTCCGCAAGCTGTGGATTCAGCGTATTAACGCAGCCGCCCGTGCCGCTGGTATCAGCTATTCCCGCTTTATTGATGGCCTGAAAAAGGCTGAAATCGATCTGAACCGGAAAATCCTGGCAGATCTCGCGATCCATGATGAAGCAGCCTTTGTTTCACTGGTCAGCAAAGCAAAATCCGCAATCGGCAGGGCATAATAATCGATCATGGCTCCTCAGACTGATCTTGAACAAGACGAACTCGCGACACTTGAAGCGCGGGTCTCCCAGGCAGTAGAACTCGTCCAGCTTCTCCGCCTTGAGCGTGATGAAGCCAAAGAAGAAGCAGATAAACTGCGCAAACAGCTGTCTGATCTTACTTCTGAGCGTGAATCCCTCCAGGTGGAACGCAAGGAAGTCCGGTCTCGCATTGAAAAGCTGTTAGGGCAGATGGATCTGCTATCCTCCGAAGCATAGAGAGGATCCGGCCGCGAGCGACAAGGCTTCAGTTCGGGTAACGATTTACGGTCAGACCTTTACTGTTCTGGCACCGGGAGATCCGCGCGAAATCACGGATCTTGCGGTTGAAGTCGACAAACTGATGGCCACCATCGCCTCACAAACCGGTGTTTCTGATACTTCCAGGGTTGCTGTTCTGGCAGCCCTGCATCTCGCCGATCAACTCCGTACGTCCCGCACTGAAACAGAAGAAGTGAAGGAACGCGTCGAGCAAGGCTCACGCCGTCTGGCAGAACTCCTCAGCCAGAATCTCTAAAACAACGTATCCTGTCGCCGCATCGTTCCAAAATTTGCCACATTGGAAATCGACAAAGAGAATCGATACTGATTTTCGAATCGGCCTGTAAAGTTTCCCAACCCATCAATTGTTCTGAGATTGAAGCGTCTGTATTGGAATGAGAAACCACAGCAGTCGGAGTTGTAGGTAACCTGACTTTGAGAGTAAACCATCACACCCTGACGATAGTCATAGACTGTATTCATTCCTGCATTCCAACCTTTGCGTGTTCCCCTTCCCCAGCCAACAGTAGCCCGGAACTGATTTGCAGGAGGTGACAGTACTGTGTCGGATCTTACCTGGTTGTGGCCAGCAGAAAGGAAGAAGTCACCCAAACGGCCATCGGCAGTAATCGCATTGTTCGCAATTCCACTCCGCAATGGGTCATAATCAGCACGCCATGCCAGACCCAATCCTGTAATCGGTTCAGCCCTGAAATTGGATGCGACAGGTGAATAATTCCGGTACTGATCGAGAAAGGCAAAACCAGACACAGCAGCAGTGGCAGCAAATACATTCCGCTGACCTTCAATCAGGGCTCCTCCAAATGTTGGATCAAAATAACGACGTTGCCAGACTTCCCATGTCGCCCATTCCCGGGTTTTTTCTTTCCGTTTGGAGTAGAAACGATTGGTGAGGGTCACCTGTAGATCATTTGTATTCGTCAAAATCTCAGCATCATCAAAGCGGATGATTCTTGAAATATCGCCAATACCGGAAACGTAATGAAACTCGGCGCGGGGTTCAATCACATGCTTAAACTTTTCCCCCAGCCATCCTTTTCCTTCATATATTTTTGCAACGGAAGGAAGAATGAGCTGAGTATCCAATTCAAAAGCATGCCGCCACAATCCTTTGCCAGTAACCTGATTCGACAAACCAGTCATTTCAAACTGATTAAGAAAAGTAGATCCCCAATATGTCTCCCGAACTTGAATCGAAGGAATCAGGTGAATATCTTTCCAACGAGCCACCGTCATCAGACGAGGTCCCATATCCATCCGTTCCACTGCCCGACGGGTTTGGAAAAGCGGCTGACTTCTTCGCAGCAGGGATGCCGAAGTATCAAAGGAAAACCAGAGAGGAAGGTTGCGTGATACTTGTCGATCTCGCGAGGAAAACTGGATTTCAGGAAGCTTGCGGATAGAGACTTTATCTCCATCCAGTTCAGACTGAAAATTCTCTACCTGATCAAATATGCCATTGATGGTGTATCCGTTCCAATGTTTCCGAATGACAGCCGTCGATTTTACTTCACCGAAGATCGCCTCATTAAAGCTTTCCGCAAAACCAAGTCGGAATCTGAATGAACTCAGATAATTAATATTTGCTTGTGCAGTCCACCCTTTTGGCAACTCGGTCTTCCCCGTAAAGCGGATGGAGTAACCACCTTGTTTCCGATCACTCTTGTCATTTACGCCATACAAAAGAAAATCAAAATCAGATTTCTGGGTAGGCTTTCCCCGAAAATCCAGAAGATGCGCAAATCCGACAGTACTGAAGTATTGCGGACGATAGGTGACATCATAGCTGCGGTTGATCGCCCAGTAATACCCCATCCCAAACATGAATCCCCGACGGCTGCTGTTTCCAATATTCGGCATCAGGAAGCCACTGCGGCGAGGTTGTTTCTCCAGTGACTTGTAGTAGTAAGGAGCGTAGAAAAGAGGAACTCCCTTCAGACGAAAGATCGCTCGCTGCGCGATGGCACGCTGATTCGGAACGATATCGAACTTTGGTCCTCTTAACGTCCACCAGGGTTTCGGCAGCTTACAGGACGTAATCATCCCGTCGTAAAGAAAGTAGCGATCTTCTACCTTTTCTGCCCATTTTCCACGAAATACAAATGGATTACTGGATGGAAGAATGCCGGGGCGGGCCTGTACAGCAACCGGAACAGTACCGGAGACCTCATAAAACTTCCCGACTTCCTTAACTGTGTCGTACTCCGCCTTGTCACACCGCAACTCTTCCCCACTATTGAAATTGCGATAGACAACATTTCCCCGCGCTTCTGCATACCCTGTCTCCAGGTTGTAGTCGATCTCATCTGCCGTGAGCATCGCCTCCGTGGTTTCCAGCAGCGCATTTTCTCGCAGATGGCGAATAGCACCAACCGCTTCCTGAGTAACAGCTTTCACTAGTACTTCATCGGGCTCCGGGGCATCGGGCCGAACGACAATTACTCGTTGATTGGGGTTGTCGGCAGTCTGGGAAAGAGCCAAGTGCCCATTTAACAAGAAGCTAGCAATAATTAACTGAAGAAAACGATGAAACAAATTCCCGTGACAAATGATTCTGAATATGTTAATTAAATGAAGACGGGTTTCGAACAGTGTTGAGGAAACGGACTTCAATCGTCAACGCTAACATGCAGTGCGCCAGAAGGGCAAGAATGCAAATTGACTGGATTGAGCGCCGCTCCGCCGGAATGAGGACAGAGTGGGAAGCATAGCAAGAGCATTATCCATGAACTGCAAATACTGTAGTGCCAGTAATATGGCGGATGATCATCGTTGTGGACGATGTGGACGAAAATTGCTTGTTACAGTTCCCAGCCTGTCATCTCCACAATCGCATCGTCCGTTTGCACTCGCTTATCAACGCGAAGTGGAACTGGAGTCTGGTTCTGTTGCAGTAGAAGCACCCTCCGAAAGAAAACCTGCACCACCCCGGCATCAGCCTGCTCTGTTTACCAGTCCTGAACAATCGCGAGTGGTTCCGATCTTTGGTCCACAAATTGTTTCCAAGCCTGTTGCTCCACCGAAGCAGCCATCACGCCGACGCACAGATAGTCCGGAAATAGTCCGATCGACACAACAGCAACTTTCATTTGGTCATGCTCAGGCACGCCGCCCAATGGAAGTGGAATCAGAAATCTATTGCAGTGCCCCCGTGGCCAGCACTCAACATCGTGTCGTATCAGCCTTTATTGATTGTGGAGTCATTGCAATTGCAACCACAATGATTGCAGCAATTTTCTTCATCTGGACGGGTGCATCCATTGAACTGGATCCAGTCTCTCTTTCTATTGCTGGTGGCATGGTGGCGATGGTGGCCATTTTCTATCAGATCCTCTGGGTTCTGGGGAACGGAGAAACTTCCGGCATGAGAATGACGCAGCTCACTCTCGTGAATTTCGATGGTCGTCGCCCAGGTCGAAGGCAGCGCTTTGCTCGCACTACTTCAGCATGGTTAAGCTTTGCTCCAGGTGCCTTAGGACTTTTCTGGGCCCTGGTGGACGAAGAACACCTCACCTGGCACGATCAGATTTCCAAAACATTCCCGACTCCCCGTCACTAAATTTCAGTCTGCATTCGCTACCATCGCTATATGTCGCGAACTGCAGACTATCCGATTGATCAACGCTTTCTGGACCGTTGGTCCCCCCGGGCCATGGATGGGAAACCACTTCGGCAAGAGGATCTCTTCCGTTTATTCGAGGCAGCACGCTGGGCTCCTTCTTCCGGGAATGGACAACCATGGAAATACCTTTACGCGATTGCTGGAACAGATCATTTTGATACTTTCTACAATCTGCTGATGCCCGGAAACCAGAGCTGGTGCGTCCGCGCAGGGGCACTGATTGTTGTTCTTTCAAGAAAAATTTCGGATTCGGGGCGACCTTCTCCTACCCACTCCTATGATGCAGGTGCTTCCTGGATGAATTTTGCTTTGCAAGCCAGCAATCAAAGACTGGTTGCTCACGGAATGGCAGGCTTCGATTATCAGAAAGCCAGGGAAGTTCTTGAGATTCCAGAGGAGTATCACATCAATGCCATGATCGCCGTAGGCTATCCAGGCAAGGTGGAAGACCTCACAGAAAAAGAACAATCCCGTGAAACTCCCAGCAATCGGAAACCAATTGCAGAGTTTATTCACGAAGGAAAATTTTCAGCTTAATCCTGCACATTTGACCAGATTCATCGTCATCCTCTGACAAGGAGGTTTGCCATGAATCTGGTCCCCCGTTGTATCGGAGTCCTGATGCTGATTTCAGGACTTTCCATCGCCCAGCCTGCTGCTTTCGAGATTCTCCAACAGGTTATCGATACTTATCGAAATGCCAAAACTTTTCACTTCAAGAGTGAAAGTGAATCCACATACAGAACGAAGCTGAGTCGAAGTATGAGTTACCACTTCACCTCAATCTCTGGGACTGATTCCGGAAATCTACGGTATCAGGTGGAGTCTCCGATGGGTTCTTACACGGTTGTGCAGGATGGAGAAAATCTTTGGATAGCATCCGATCAACTCCGTCAGTTTGTTGTCAACAAAGCCACGGAAGATCTGCGAAAGGTAAAGGAAGGAGGAAACGATGCCCAGACAGCCAGCATGCGTGCCTATCACGAAAAAGAAAGATATAGCCGCATTACGGAGCGAATCCGATCCAGTTACTTTCTTCCGGAAGAAACCATTGAGATTCAGGGACAGAAGATTCCCTGTTATGTCATCCACGCAACGTATGACCATCATCCGCTCAATCCGCCCATGCAGTTGTATCGCACCTTCTGGATTGATAAGGATCAGTTCATTATCTTGCGGGATGAAGCAGTGACACGTGGCGCATCCCGTCCGGACACTCCTTATGAGGAAGGAGAAAGCCATTCCGTCACACGCTATCAGATCGCATCCGTGAATAAACCAATCTCCGATGGTTTATTCACCTATTCCCCGCCCGCTCACTATTTATCCGTAACAGAGATCATTTCTCCTTACAGAATGCATGCCCTGAATCAGATCGGTTCTCCGGCCATCGAATTTCAGCAAAAGACCATGAATGATGTTCTGCTGCGTCTTTCCGACTTCAAAGGAAAGACAGTTCTTCTGGACTTCTGGGCAAGCTGGTGTCAACCGTGCCGGATGCAAACTCCGTTTCTGACCAGGCTTCATGCGGAACTGAAAGATCAGGGACTGATCATCATTGGCATCAACAAGGATGCAACCACTGAAGATGCACAGAAATACATTGATCAGGAGAAAATTCCCTGGTCCAATCTCTTTGACCCATCGCCCTTCGCATTGCACACGATGTACAAAGCAATCGCGATTCCTGCACTGGTTCTGATTAGTCCGGAAGGGAAGATTGTGGAGTATCAGGTCGGGGCAGGAAACAAAGTGGAAGAGGCTCTGAACAACAGTCTGCGAAAGCTCGGGTTCCGGATTAAGGAAACCACCAACTGACCAGAGAGCATTAAATCAGTGCTCGTAACATGAGCCATGTCTTCTGCCATGCGGGCAGTGAGATTCGACGACGCAACACATCATAATCGGAAGCTTCAATCCGGTCGAGCAGTGCGGAATAGATGTCCATCAAAGCTCGCAGAGAAGCCTGACTACTCTTGTCCACCATCTCCAGCAGGGGCCGGGACTCATCATAGTAAGCGCGTGCACGTGCACCTTCGTAGCGCAGAAGACTTCGTAACTCTTCGGAGTCTTCTTCAATGGAAGCCTTGAAGCGGGCAATATCGGCGGCTGGAAGATACACACGATCCCGTTCGGCATCTTCTTTGATATCGCGGATGATATTGGTGAGCTGAAATGCGATTCCGCATTTTTCAGCTAGCAGCGGAGCACGCTCATCGTGGAATCCAAAAATATGGATCACACTGAGACCAACCACTGAAGCCACCTGGTAACAATACTGATAAAGCTCGTCGAAGGTCTGAATGCGACGAGGCTCCAGATCGCTCAGGACCCCTTCAATCATGTCGTGGAAGATGTGATGCGGAATGGAGAACCGTTGAACTGCATCGACAAAACCAGGCCATACGGGATGGGCAGGAAGATCTCCAGCCAGTGCGCGATTCAGTTCAACTCTCCAGGCTTCAATCGCTTCCCTGCTGGCATCCTTCTCATCGCTCAGGTCATCGCAATGACGCATGAACGCATAGACAGCGGAGATGGCGTCATGCTTTTCCTTTGATAGAAGCCGGAAGGAATAATAGAAATTTCGCGCACGCTCACGGGCGATATTTCGCGCCCAGAGGTACGACTCTTCAACCGTCAGGCTGCGCGGGCCAAGGCCCACCGCGACATTGTGCGGAGTAGAAGCCATACTCTTTCCACCTTCGTGATTTTGGGCCGCTGCCGCAGCACATCATATCCCTGCTGTTCGATTTTATCGAGAATCGCAAGTCCGCCCTGGGAGAACAACTCAATATCCAGCGAAAGACGGGCATTCAGCGTCCGTGCAAGCGGTAACCCATCCCTGAAACAACTCCGTGCAACCGACACGGCTTCTTGCATAGCATCACGAAATTGCGGAGTGAAGTTGCGGTTCGCAATATCGGCATCAGAAGACCCATGTCGCACCAAAAGATCCTGTGGAAGATAGACTCTGTCCTTCCCCCAGTCCACCGTCACATCCTGCCAGAAGTTGGCCAACTGTAATCCGGTACACGTGGCATCAGACATACTGAACCGCTCTTCATCCCGGTATCCGCAAAGCATCAACACAAGGCGTCCGACGGGATTCGCAGAATACTTGCAGTAATCGAAAATGCTGTTCCAATCCGTGTATCGTGTCACCGTCTGGTCCTGCTCAAATGCAGTAATCAGATCGTCAAATGGTTCAACCGGAAGATCCCGTGCAGAAATTGTATTTTGCAATGCAACGAAAACGGGATGCCGTACGTCTCCGGCATACATGGAATGGAGTTCATTTCTCCACCAGGACAGTAGTTTCAGGCTTTCCTGTGGATCCCCGATCTCGTCGCCCAGGTCATCAGCCCAACGACAGAAAGAGTAGACATTATAGAAATCCTGATGAAGGTTTTTGGGCAACAGGAAGCTGACAACATGGAAGTTTTCGTAATGGTGTGTCGCCAGCCAATGCGTATATTGCAAAGAATCAGCTGGCGTCCATTTCCGGTTCAGAAGCTCCGGTTGACGAACAAAATCCTTGGGTTCGAGAAGATGGTCCACAGGCAGGACCACTTAGGGAATGATCGCCGTTTTCAGATGTCCATTGTGGGACATCAGATGCTTAAACACATCCAGCAGATTTTTCAGAGGTTCTTCCCCATTCACAAACTGACGGGCAGTAATGTGTCCGGCAGAGATCATATCCAGTGCAGCTTTGATATGAGCTGGTGTGTGATGGAAACTAGCCTTCAACGTGATCTCAGAGTAATGGAGATGCGCTGTATCAATCGGCACTGTTGTGTCATTAGGACATCCACCAAAGAAGTTCACTGTACCGCCCCGCCGGACCATCTGAACAGCTTCCTGCCAAGTGCGGGGAGTTCCCACCGCCTCAATAGCAACGTCAGCCCCATGGTCACGCGTAACATCACGAACAGCAGTGACGATGTTGAGCGAATCGTCTGCAGTCAGCAGCACCTGAGCGCCAAGAGCAGCAGCACGATCCAGCTGCATCTGCCGACGACCAACAGCAATCACACGAGCGCCGCGAAGAGTTGCCACCCGAACAAACATCAAGCCAATGGGCCCCAGACCAATCACGACAACATTATCCCCAGGCTTGATTCCGGTTTCATCCACACCACGCAACACACACGCCAGGGGTTCAGCCAATGCCGCATCCGTATATTTCACATGGGCAGGAATCTCATGCGCGTTCTTTTCCACAATCCGAGCAGGAATTCGGATATATTCCGCATAAGCACCGTTATTGAAAAGAAGATCCTCACAAAGGTTTTCAGAACCCTTTTCGCAATAGAAACACTTTCCACATGGCGCAGAATTTGCCGCCATGATTCGATGACCTACCTGAAAGCGGGTGACGTTCTCCCCTACCGCAACTACATCTCCAGCCAATTCATGCCCAAAGAGAGCAGGAGGGACAATCATACGGGCATGGTAGCCTCTAGAGAAAACCTTTACGTCTGTCCCACAGGTCAACGCCGCCTTTACCCGGACCAGAACGTCACCTGCGCCAATCTCCGGAACCGCTACTTTTTCCACTTCCACATGCTCTTTGCCGTATAACACGGCAGCCAGCATCTTATTGTTTTCGATCGAGATATCCACTACACGCCCCTTTGAGGCTGAACTACAATTTTCAATGATTCCTCATCCGGATGCAATGCAAGTTTGAAGCCTTCATGGATCTGATCAAGTGGTAATTTGTGCGAAATCAATCGTTTCACCGGTAAATCTCCCGAAAAAACAAGATCTGCTGATTCTTTCTGCAAGTCCACGGACGCGCTGTATGCTCCTAAAATTATTCTCTCGTCTTTGCAGATGTCCGCACCGGACAATTCGATTCTTTCCTGTGAAGAAGTTTGGGCGAATAACAGAATTTTTGCACCCGGTCGGGAAGACTGAACTGCCTGTTCAACCAACCCGGGAGCGGAAGTAGCAAGGATCACCAGATCTGCTCCTCTGCCATTACTCATTTTTTTAGCAAGTGCAGGGACATCCTGAACCCGTGGGTCTGCGGCAAGATCAGCGCCAAATTCCGTAGCCAGCTTCAACCGGCTGTCCATTGTATCCGTTGCCAGGATTCGTGTACGCGCGCGTTTGGCCAGCATAGTAAAGATCAGACCAATCGGTCCCTGACCAAAGATCGCAACGGTATCGTTTTCAACAGGTGCAGCAAGTGACATCGCTTTGAGACAGGTGTTGACCGGCTCTACAAAGCTCGCCTGTTCAAATGACACACCCATCGGGATCTTTTCCACGCCCCGCTCCACAATCCAGTCCATCACTCGCACGTACTGGGCAAATCCGCCCCCGGCAGGTTCAAAACCAGCAGTCACACCAACTTTTTTGTAAGTCTCACACTGCGCGTATAGATTCCGTTGGCAATAGAAACAGTCCCCACACGGGATGTGGTGAAAAACAATCACTCGATCACCTGGCTTGAAACGGGTGACACCAATGCCTACCGCTGCAACAATACCGGCCGTTTCATGACCATAAATTCGTGGGGGAGTTAACAGATCATATTCGACCTTTTTGAGATCGGTGTGGCAGATACCGCAAGCTTCAACACGAATCAGGATTTCGCCAGTACCGATTTCAGGAGTGGCTACTGATTCCACCTTTACAATGCCGTTTCCCCGATAGACGGCTGCCCGCATCACTTGAGGAATTTTCTCAACAGACGTTGTTGATGTTGCTGCAGCAATTGCAAGTTCAGATTCGACAGTTGACAATAAATTCTCCCAAACGTCCTGAAGCGTACCTGCTTTGCCTGTACAGGCGAGCAAGTTCAGGAAAATGCTTCAAAGGACGGCGTATAGATTCTCCAAGGATTCTGGCGGCCTGGAAACGCCCTTGCTGGTCCCGAGCGAGATTCAGATCAATTCCGAACTCTTCCTCCGCAGTGTCTGAAACAGCTTTAATACAACTAAATGCAATGTTTTTTGAAGAGATTTTGCGGGCAATAGCAGCAGATTCCATTTCCACTACCTCGCCATAACTCCTTAAATTTCTCTTCTCAATTACTGAACCAGCAACTCGATCCTGACTGACAACAGTTACTATTTTTCCACTTTTTTCCCCAAGTGGCTGAAGTTCAAATTTTTCATTTGATTCAGGATCAATCACAGCTTTTCCAATAACAATATCTCCAATATTCAGAGACTTTTCGAGTGCACCGCACAATCCCACGCTCCACAGTGCCTGTGGAGAAAACTCATTAATCACTCTTTCCGCAACAGCTCCAGCTATCCGAAAACCCGGACCATCTGCAACGCATATAACCTGACTCCCTTTCCATTTTCCCATGCAGGAGAAACGAAAAGGCAGCGCAGTTTTCTCTTTGTTTTCGAGCTTATTTGCAATCCCCGCAAGCTCAAAAGCCTCAGAAGCGATTACGACAATCGTCATCTAAGTGTAACCATTTGCACGAAACCAGTCGACTGCTCGAGCTAATGCTTCCTGCACTGATGATGGCTGGTATCCCAGTTCCTTCGCCGCTTTCTCATGCGAAGCCCACATCCTTTTTGCAGACATCCGAACCGCATCCAGGGGAACACGGGGTTCCTTCCCGGAAATCTTTGCCCATCCCGTACTAAAGAGCCCGGCAGTAAAAGCAACTGCGTAAGGAATCTTGGTCGAAGGAGCAACCCGTCCACTCACTTTCTCCAGCAACTGAAAAATCGACTGCAACGTCAGATTCTCTGCCCCCAGAATATATCTCTCGCCATGCTTACCTTTTTCGAGAGCCAGCAGATGTCCGTGTGCAATATCCCGAACATCCACAAGATTCATTCCTGTATCCACAAAAGCCGGCATTTTCCCCTTGAGGAAATCCACCACAATCTTCCCGGTCGGAGTGGGTTTGAAATCATGATCCCCGATCGGAGCAGTGGGATTGACAATCGTCACCGGACATCCTGCTTTCGCCATCTCCAGGACTTTCTGCTCGGCCAGATACTTGGACTGCTTATAGGCACCTTGCATGGCCTTGAGGGAAGTTTCTGCACGCTCTGTCCCTGCCTCGGGGCCCTCCAGGCCAATACATCCAATCGTCGAGGTATAGACAATCCGCTCACATCCTGCTTTCCGTGCGGAATTCAGTAGATTCACAGTTCCATCCACGTTGGAACGGAACATCTCTTGCGGATCTGCTGCCCACAAACGATAATCTGCTGCCACATGGAAAACATCTCCGCATCCCTGTGCAGCTTTTTCGAGAGAGACAGGATCCCGGAGATCCCCCTGCACGGTTTCTACATCGAGATCAGGAACCGGGTTTTTGCGCACCAGAGCCCGAACAGATTTTCCCTGTTCGAGCAGAAGCCGTGCGACGTGCCACCCAACAAATCCGGTCGCACCCGTTACCAGGGTGGGTTTCATTCGATGCCTAGCTGAACATCCAGGTCATGAGCTTTAAAATATCGCCAGGTTCGGAGTTAATTCCAAACGCAGCCGATGCTTCATAACCGCAATGTGCCATGCACTGTTCACACCGAGGATCGTTTCCCTGACCGTAATTTTCCCAGGGTGTTTTGGTCATCAGTTCTTCAAAGGTGTCGTAGTGGGCATCCGTAATGAGATAACACGGGCCTTTCCATCCTTTGACGTTATAAGTGGGGTTTCCCCATGCAGTGCAGGGGTAATCCCGTTTTCCACGCAGGAAGTCGAGATACAGCGGAGAGTTCGAGATGGGATATTTCTTCGCAAGCTTATCCACATGCTTGAACTTTTCAATGATCATCTCCTTGGTGAGGAAGATTTCACGATCGTTCACTGCTGAATATCCATATGCCGGAGCAATGGTGTGACCATCTACACCAAGAGTCTTGAGAAGTTCATACATCTCCTCAATCTCATTCATGTCTGTCTCTGCATAGACAGTTGTGTTTGTGGAAACCTTAAAGCCGGCTTCCTTGGCTGCCTTGATGCCGTCAATTGCAGCCTTGAACACACCTTCCCGCTCCACGGCGATGTCATGGTTCTTTTCCATGCCATCCAGGTGGACGTTGAAGTAGAACTTGTCATGCGGAGTGAACTGGCTGAGCTTCTTCCGAATGAACATTCCATTCGTACAGAGATAGACGATCCGTCCCCGCTTCAGGATCTCCGCGACCAGCTCTCCCAGATGCGGATAGAGGAATGGTTCGCCCCCTGCAATCGCAACCATGGGGGCACCACACTCATCCACAGCCTCCAGACACTTTTCAAGAGGCAGCACATCACGGATGGTGGTCTCATACTCCCGAATGCGACCGCATCCGGTACAGGTGAGATTACATGCGTGCAACGGCTCCAGCATCAGCACCAGCGGGAACCGCTTCTTGATCATGGGATGCGGAGTGCGTGGCTCGGTATTTTCACCAACGCGGGAATGGATAATGCGAAATGGATTGGAGGTGTCCGGCTCCTGCTTTACAGTCAGCTGCCATTCAGGCTTCGGACGCAGCTTGTTCTTGAAAATATAACCGGCCATGCCGGCGGTCATAGAAAGGGGAAATCGCATGTTTTATTCGCTCGACGGACGCCTCTTCAGATACTCGCTTAAAGCCAGCACCGGAAATGAATTCCGGTAGAGGTGGTAATTCAGATAAAAGACTTTGGGGAACCCTGTTCCAGTTGCCAGAGACTCCTGCCAGTTTCCTTCAGGCTGCTGGATTTCTGTCAGATATCCCGCGCCACGAATCACACTGGATGAAGTATCATCGCCCGAGGCCAGCAGCCCCAGAACGGCCCAGGCAGTTTGTGAAGGAGTGGATGACGCCGTCTCAAACATATGAGTGTCGTAACTCCGGCAGCTCTCACCCCACCCACCATCTGCATTCTGGATGGAACGGAGCCATTCCCCGCCACGGAGGACAGGGGCTTCACGTTCATCCACACCCGCAGCCTTCAGCCCACGCAGGGCCAAGCAGGTACCGTAAACATAATTGACGCCCCAACGACCGAACCAGCTACCATCCTGCTCCTGTGTATCCATCAGATACTGAACACCTTTCTGGATGGCTGGATGATCCTGGGGAACACCACAGCGGCACAATGCTTCCAGAACTCTGCCTGTAATGTCAGGACAAGTGGGATCCAGCATGGCATTGTGATCGGCAAATGGAACGTCACTCAGAAATTCCAGATTATTATCGACATCGAAAGCAGCCCAGCCGCCATCGGAACCCTGCATACCCAGTAGCCAGTTCACACCACGGCTGATAGAAGCATTCAGTGCATGTGAATCAGATGCACCGGTATGCTTCAGAGCCAGCAACACCATGGCCGTGTCATCAATGTCGGGATAGAACTCATTCGCAAACTCGAAATACCAGCCAGAGGGTTCAAGGTCCGGCCGCTTGATCGACCAGTCACCCTTACGACGGCATTCCTTTGTCAGCAGCCAGTCCCCACACTGCTTCAGGTCTTCACTGGAAGACAATCCGGATTCGCCGAGAGCGAAAGCAGCAATTGCGGAGTCCCACACAGGAGAGAAACACGGCTGGAAGAAGAAGCGATCTTTCTCATCCACTAACAGGTTTTCAAACTGACGAACTGCATTTGTCACAGCTGGATGATCCTTGGAATACCCCAGAACATCCAGAGCCATGATGGCGTACATCATCGGGGGATAGATGGCACCCAGACCATCTGAATGCTCAAATCTTTCCAGCATCCATTCCTCGGCGCGCCGAATGGCACGTCGGCGGATTGACTGAATGCCTGCCTTTTCCCAAAATTTGAGAAATGAATCACCTTTTTGGAAGAAATTCTTCCAGGAGAAAAATGATTCAGCAGGAGAAAACGCTGTAGATACCCCATCCAGGAAAAGTTCCTGAAGATTGAACCCCTGTGGCACAGGACGACCTGTATTCAATGCCTGAGTGATCGCCAACGGAATCACAATTGCCCTGGACCACGAACTCATTTCATAGAGCAAATTCCCGAACAACATGATTTCCGGTGGAACAGATGGGACATGCTGCCGGGGATAAAGGTTGAAAAGACTCAGATTGAGCTTTGTATAACTGTTTGCAGCCTGAATACCACCCAGCGTCAGGATTCTTTCCCGCAGCTTCACAATCTGAGGGGAAGACACAGAGATACCACCCAGCTTCAGCGCAAAATATGCTTTGACCGATGCACTGATCTCAGAGGGTCCGTCAGGGTAAATATTGAACCCACCATCGGGTAACTGCCGATCAAGGATAGAACGGACTGCCTTATCGATCCGAATCCGGCTGGGAGGATTCCAGACACCATTTTCAGGAGAATATCGCCACAACTCCAGAAGGATATAGTCACTCTCCAAAGTCGTGTCTGCAGTCAGATCTCCCCACCAGAATCCATGATCATTCTGCTGGTTCTGAAGCCACGTTACGGCTGCATGCAGTGACCGCGCAACAGCGGTGCTTGTTGTGTCATGTAACTGTAAACCAGAACTCATTATTGAACAGCAAGACCAGAAGCTGCCTGAATCTGGGTCAGGCGAGCCGACGCCAGTTCTGCCGGGAGGGAGAACCGGACATCTTCCTCTTTGATTTCCACTTGTTCGACGTCATTGAAACCAAAAAGTTTGAGAGAAGCAATCAATTCCTGTACCAAATTTTCCGGAGCAGAAGCTCCTGCAGTTACAGCTACAGTATTGATGCCTTCCAGCCACGCAGGATTCACATCTCTGTAATCATCTACAAGATAAGAAGGAATATTGAGATTCTTGCAGACTTCAACCAGTCTTCGTGAATTGGAACTGTTCTGGCTTCCCACCACCAGCAGCAACTCGCACATGGGAGCAACTGCTTTGACAGCAATTTGGCGATTCTCAGTGGCATAGCAGATGTCCTGCGACTTGGGACCACTGATTTTGGGAAAGCGTTCATGAAGCCGGGCAATGATATCGCGGGTCTCCTCCAGAGAAAGTGTTGTCTGCGTCAGATAGGCAACCTTCTCAGGGTTTGGCAGTTCCAGATGATCCACATCATCCACGGTTTCCACCAGTGTCATGGCATCGGGAACTTCTCCCATGGTGCCGATGACCTCATCGTGGTTGCTGTGCCCGATCAGAACAATGTGATAGCCCTGGCGCGAAAACTTGATCGCTTCGAGATGAACTTTTGTCACCAGAGGACACGTCGCATCAATGACACTCAGACCACGTTCCTTCGCTTCTTCCCGCACTGCCGGAGAAACACCGTGGGCTGAAAAGATCACTCTTGCACCTGCAGGAACTTCGGCCAGTTCCTCAACAAAGATGGCCCCTGCTTCCCGCAACTCATCGACAACGTGCTTGTTATGTACGATTTCCTTACGGACATAGATGGGTGCGCCATACATATCCAGCGCAATTTTCACCACATCAATGGCCCGTACCACTCCCGCACAAAAACCACGCGGACTCAAGAGCACAATTTTCCTGGCGGCACTTCCCGTTAGCATACGAATAAGTCCATTATATCAATGGAAGTTCCAGTACCTGAAGACTAAAAACGCACACCGCATTAAGAAAGTTCAATAATTTTCCCGACCCTTTCCAGGATCTCTTCTTCATTTGGAATCTGGATTTCCATCTGAACCACCCGAATAGGGGGAGCACCTATCGGAAGTTTCACGGAATCTTTTGAAGTTGTCAGGATTGGTGCCCCCATCCCGGCAAGATCTCCTGGCAAGTAATGATGATGATCAGGGAATACCCGGAACTCTGTCAATTCAATTCCACACTGCTCCAACGTGAACCGGAATGAAGCAGGGTTCCCAATTCCGCAAAATGCTGAATAAATACCTGGAGGAGGTGGATGAATTGCTCGTTTCACCGGGCGAACGACAATATCTGCCCTCTCCAGTGCCTGGAAACTTTCTCTGAGAAATCCTGCTGGAAATACACCTCCGCCTGCATATGGATCGAGAGGATCAATCAGAACGATATCCAGATCCCGCTGCAATCGCCAGTGCTGAAATCCATCATCCAGCAGAAAGACATCCACATCTTTCTCAATCAGCTTTGAGGTGAGATAACGATCCGCACCGATTCCCACCCAGGCGGTGCCTGCCTGCAGGTAAAGCTGAGCTTCATCTCCGGTCAGTTCCACAGGCGGCTGTTCCCCAGGAGCATAGGCTACAGGAATTTTTTCTTTTCGCTGATAGCCACGCGTCAGAATCCCCACACGAATTCCCTGCGCTGCCAGCTTGCCGGAAAGCCACAGGATGAAAGGAGTCTTCCCTACCCCACCCATGGCCAGCCCTCCCACACTGATGACGGGCCGGGAGAGTTTTCTGGGTCGTGTGAACTTGCGATCCAGCGCCACCCCAAGTGACCACACATGAGAGAGCATCTGAAACACGAAACGAAACGGACGATGCGTCAATGGTGCACGGGTGCGAATCACCTCCAGTGCCTTTTGAGTGGAGCCTCTTTTCGACTCAGCCAAAGCCCTGGCACGTTGCCCCATCTCGCCCGGATTTTTCAGCAAGACTGTGGCAGACTCACCCAGCTCTTCAGCATTGTGAACATACCTGAAGGCATCTGCAGCCCGAAACTCTGCATCAATTTCGGCAAAGTTCTGCATGTGGGGCCCGGTGAGAATACTTCTGCCGAAGAACGCAGGTTCCAGGACATTGTGCCCGCCCCAGGTCACAATAGAGCCTCCCATGAAGACTACCGAATCCAGCGCAAAGGTGGAGGCCAGTTCACCAATGGTATTCAGCAGCAGAACCGGAGCATCGTGACTCATCTCTGTACGCAGAACGAAATCAATGCCCGCTTCCTGCAGCTTGCTGGCCGCTTCCTCAAACAGTTCCGGCTTACGTGGAGCCAGAATCATGCGCGTTCCTTCCGGCATCATGCGGTAGGCAGCAATCACCGTATCTACTTCATCAGGTGGCATGGTGGACGCAGCGATAAAAATCCGTCGACCTCCAGCCCAACTTGCGATCTCTGGTGGGACCGGACCCGGAGGAGAAAAGTCATACTTGAGATTACCGATATTGAGAGGATCAACCGCCCCCAGTGACTGGTATCGTTCCGCATCTCTCTGGCTCTGCACCATGATTCGGTCCGGCAGTTTCAGCACTGACTGAAAAGCCCATCGCCAGGACTGATATCGAGGATAGGCACGATCGGAGATGCGGCCATTCACGACAAACAGAGTCATCCCGAATCGTTTTGCTTCCCGCCAGAGATTGGGCCAGATCTCTGTTTCCAGGATGATGAGAGTGGAGGGTCTTAATTTTCTGAGGACATTTCGGATCATCCAGGGATAATCAAATGGTGCGTAGAAGATGAGACTAGTCTCTTTTTTCAACCGCTGCTCTGCCATGGCACGTCCAGCGAGGGTTGCACAGGAGACATAGACAGGAAGACCTGGTAATTTTTTCTTCAGTTGCCGGATCAGACCGATCGCTAAAATTACCTCTCCGACAGAAACTGCATGCAACCAGATGCCGCCCGGAATCGTCGAGCGAAAGGGGAGAAATCCGAAACGCTCACCAGAATGAGTAAAGTAGTTCTGATTCCTGAAGCCCCGGAAAAGAACAAAGACCAGAAGAAAGGGGAATCCCAGAGTGAGAAGTAGCCGATACCCGAAAAACAGGATTTTACGATTCAAATTGTCTGTCCTGCTCCTGACCAGTGTAGTCTCAATTGCCGCAGACAAAGCGGCATCATTCCGGTCGCTCCCTGCCTCTGAATATGAAGCCAAGGCAAACCTGGATCAGGTAGTAATGGCTGTGGACGCTTATGACACTGAAGAGAAAGTAAAGTCTGCATTCGGGAAAATCAACCCGCCCCGCTATTCCATCCTTCCAGTATTACTGGTCATCCAGAACAACCGTCAGACTCCACTGGATCTTCATGGTCTCAAGATTACATACAGACCTCGCGGAGGACGCGAAATCGAAGCTCTTCCGGCATCCGATGTTAAGTATGAAGGCGCTGGACCCACACGACCACGCGTGGGAGGAACCCCCCGTTATCCCATTCCCCTCCCCTCCCGCAAAAAAGGAGGGCCACTCTGGAACAACATCATTGAAGAGAGAGCCTTTGCGGCCACAATGATTGCGCCCGGCGAGTCGGCGTCAGGGTTTGTTTACTTCCTGACGGAGTACCACGGAGGAGTCACCATTATGATCTCAGGACTGAGAGACAGTGTGAGCAGGCAGGATCTCTTTTTCACAGAGATCCCGCTCACACATCGCTAAAACTCTCTCTACTTTTTCGTCGGAGCCGATGTATTTACAAGCTTATGGCTTCGCAGGAGGGGGCACCGGGACTTTTGGTTTCGCCGCAGGTGCTGCCTTTTTCGGAACTGGTTTGGTGGCAGCAGGCTTGGGTCGACTCACTGCTTTTTTGGCTGCAGGAGCTTTTGGCGCAGCGGCAGGACGCGGGAACCGTTCAATAGTCACTTTGCGCATTACTACCGGAGTCCGTGGCTTATCATCATCGTCACGCGGTACACGTGCAATAGCATCAACAACGTCCTGTCCCTCAATCACCTGACCGAAAATCGTGTGCCGGTTATTCAGATGAGTTGGGGTTCCTTCCGTAATGAAGAACTGGCTGGATCCAGTGTCAGGTCCGGCATTGGCCATGGCAAGTAGCCCCGGTCGATCAAACCGGAGGTCCAGATCAAACTCATCCGGAATGGTTTCGGTTCCGCCCATTCCACTACCCAGCGGATCCCCTCCCTGAATCATGAACCCCGGAATTACACGATGGAAGGTCAGGCCGTCATAGAAGGGCCGCTTCACCGGCTTGCCGGTTTTAGGGTCTTGAAAAGTTTTCAATCCCCTGGCAAGATCCGTAAAGTTCTTCACGGTGATGGGTGATGCCTGTTCATAGAACTTGCAGACTATCTTTCCCATGGGTTCATCCCCATGCACCACATCAAACGTGACATAAAGACCGGGCGCCTTTTCCGCGGCTGGTGTCACGACAGGTTTGGGCGGAGCTTCCGTTTTGACCGGGGCAGACGGAACCTGCATCAGCAGTCCGGCGAGTAATACAAAATTCAAGGCCATCAGAGACAATTATAGAGATGGTCAGGCTCATACTTTTTCTCCTGCTTTCTTTCTCGGTTTTTGCGGAAACTGTCACCATCCAGGTATTGGCCACCACGGACATGCATGGAAACATCCTGCCCTGGGATTACTACACTTCCCGGACTGTCCCCCGTGGTCTGGCAAAAGTAGCAACCCTGATCAAACAGCAGCGTGCACAGAACCCAAATACCTTGTTGATCGACAACGGAGATACGATCCAGGGCACACCACTTGAAGCATTCCATCAGTCAGAAGTCCGCGAGGGAAAGGCGGATCGATCTGACCCCATGATGCTGCTGATGAATAAGCTGGGATATGACTCCATGACAGTGGGTAATCATGAGTTCAACTTCGGAATGAAGAATCTGAACCGTGCACGGGATGAAGCCCGCTTTCCATGGCTTTCCGGAAACACTCACGCTCAGGGCGCACGGCCCTTCGACGCCTATGTGATCAAAACAGTGGCGGGTGTGAAGGTAGGCATCTTCGGAATCACCACTCCCAATATTCCCAACTGGGAAAAGCCGGAAAACTATGCCGGGTATACCTTTCAGGACGGAGTGGAAGCAGCGAAAACAATCGTGGAACGGCTCAGGGCAGAAAAAGTAGATCTGATCATTGGGTCCGTTCATGCCGGGCTGGAACCCAAGTCAGGAAAGCCTTACGAGAACATGGCCGACACCATCGCAAAGTCTGTTCCGGGAATCGATGCTATCGTCTACGGCCATACGCATCAGACGACAGAAGAACTCAAGGTGAATGATGTTGTACTCACACAGCCCGGCCGCTGGGCCGATCATCTGAGCGTCCTGACATTCCAGCTGGATAATCGTACCGGGTCATGGAAGATCACAGACAAGAAAGCAAAACTGCTACAGGTTACAGCTGACACCGTTGCAGATCCGGAAATGGAAGCGATGGCACGTCCCTATCATGAAGCTGCCGAAAAGTGGCTCTCCACCTCAATTGCAAAATCGGCTGTCGCACTGGATGCCCGACTTGGCCGCATTGAAGATAATGCTCTTCTGGATGCGGTGCAAAAAGTACAAATGCACTATGCAAAAGCGGATGTATCATTCACTGCCCTTTTCAATCCACGGCTGAAGGTTCCCAAAGGAAATGTCACTATCCGGGAAATCGCCGCACTCTACCTTTATGAAAATGAGCTGTATGCCATCGAAGGAAATGGTGCGATGGTGAAAGCAGCCCTTGAAAACGCAGCCCGATATTATCTGGCATGCAAGGAACCGACCTGCTCTACTGGTCCCCTGACCAATAAAACAAGACCCGGATACAACTTCGATATTGCCCAGGGTGTAGAGTATGAGATCGATCTTTCGCAGCCCGATGGACAACGCATCCGGAATCTGAAATATAAAGGCAGGCCACTGCGGGATGACCAGAAGCTGCGGATCGCCATCAATAACTACCGGGCAGGCGGTTCAAACGGGTACACCATGTTTCGCAATGCTCCGGTGGTATGGAAGTCCAACCGGGAAATTCGCGACCTGATTATCGATTACTACACAAAGAAAAAAGCTCTTCCTTCCCGACCAGACAATAACTGGAGAATCCTCCCGGCAACAGCCCGGCCAGTACTCGAGAAAGAAGCCCTCGCAAACTAAACATCCCGAGTTGTCGAACCGTGACGCAAGTTTCATGCTTCTGTCACCGGGATTTCATGCCAGTCAGGCATTGTCAGGAGAGTGGAAAAGCCAGCACTTCCCATCCTCCGTTTTGGCGAACTGGCACAAATGTATGCCGAGATCGCGCATGTTGGAAACGGTACTTCTTTCTTTCAGGCAATGATTGATCGTCTTCAGGTTCGCCTGAAGCTGGATGAATCTGAACTTGCCCGGGTTCCTGCTATAGGACCTTGCGTCATCGTGGCAAACCATCCCTTCGGAATTCTGGAAGGAGCCGCCCTGATGGCGCGGCTGCCGCAGATCCGCAGTGATGTCAAAGTACTGGCGAACTCTGTTCTCGCTTCCGTGCCGGAGGTACGGGATTCCTTCATCTCCGTGGATGTCCTGAGCAGCCAGAACGCCCGCTATGCGAATCAGAAGGGGTTGCGGCAATCACTCGAATGGCTTCGTAAGGGTGGACTGCTGGTGGTGTTTCCGGCAGGTGAGGTCAGTCACCTGCAATGGAACCAGCTTTCCATCGTGGACCCGGAATGGAGTTCCATGATCGGTCGCCTGATCCGGAAGACCTCCGCCACCACCATCCCTGCATTCATCAAAGGGAGTAACAGCAAACTGTTCCAGATCCTGGGTCTGATTCATCCCCATCTGCGGACAGCCATGCTTCCACATGAATTTCTGAACAAGAAAAATCATGAGCTGGAGATCCGGATCGGATCTCCGATTCCTTCTGCACAGGCACAACAGATGTCGAGCGATGAATCTTTCACTCGCTACCTTCGCTGGAGAACCTATCTGCTGAGTCATCGCCAGCAACAGGAGCAACACACTCCCAAACCACTTCCACTTGTCAGGCATTCCATTCCTTCCATTGCAAGAGAAGTAGAGTCTCTTGCAGACAAAAGGCTATTGCTGGAATCAGGGACCACTCAGGTCTACCTGGCACCTGCAAACGAGATCCCCCAAACACTGGATGAAATTGGGGACCTGCGTGAAGCGACCTTCCGCATGGCTGGTGAAGGATCCGGAAAATCGAGAGATCTGGATCAGTTCGACAGCCATTACCTGCATCTTTTCAGCTGGAACAGCAAAACCCGCGAAGTGATTGGTGCATATCGACTGGGACAAACAGATGAAATCTTTCGCACGCATGGCATCAGCGGACTCTACACCTCCACCCTCTTCCGCTATGGCAAGGATCTGATGCTGGAGATCAATCCGGCACTGGAACTGGGACGCAGCTTTATCCGCGCTGAATATCAGAAAAGTTTCAGTGCTCTTCTGATGCTCTGGAAAGGGATTGGTCGCTTTGTAACGGAGTATCCACGCTATCGGACACTGTTCGGACCCGTCAGTATCTCCAACGACTACAACCCACTCTCCCGGAAGTTTCTGGTGGACTATCTGAAGCGGCATGAAAGTGACGAGCGGTTAAGCCGCTTTGTCAAACCCCGCAAGCCATTCCGGACGCTGCCATTGTCGCCACAGGTCCAATGGGAACTGAACCTGGATGATCTTTCCACCATCATCGGAGATCTGGAAGAAGACGGAAAAGGAGTTCCGGTTCTTCTTCGTCAGTACCTGAAACTGGGTGGAAAGCTGCTGGCTTTCAATGTCGATCCTGAGTTCTCACGCTGTCTGGATGGGCTGGTAATTGTGGATCTGGCGAGTGCAGACCGATCTATTTTGAAACGCTACATGGATGCGGATGGGCTGGAGAGCTTCCTCCGTTATCACCGGTCAATGGTGGCTTAAAGAGCAGGTCTTTCCTTTACGGATCGAAAAAGCTGATCTGCCTCTTCTCCACCCAATGGCGACATATATTCCGGAATGCTGAAAGCAACAGGACGTGTCAATCCTGCTGAGCTGAGCACTTGCAATTGCTGAAGAATCCGCTCCTGCGGCGCAGGAACAGCTCGGAAGGGATCAGATTCCACCTGTTCAAAAATTTCGATGACAGGCGTGATTTTCTTTCCCAATTTTTGCCGAAACGCCTGAGCATATTCACCCGCCTGAGTGATGGTCAATTTCTTTACTCCCACACCATCCTGGAAAAGAAGTTCATCGACACGGGAATACTGCAGGACATCTTTCCATAACTCAGCCAGTGTGAGTGGTGAAATCACTCCATTGGAGAATGCGGAAACAGAAACAGAACTTCGTGGGGCGACTTTGCGAAGGAACTGACGCGTGATCTTCAGGAAATCTCCTCCTCTCTCCTTCATGGTTTGCCGATCCCAGCGGACATCATCAAACTCCTGCGGGATGTACCAGCCGTTGAAGCAAGGGTGCCGAACCCACATCAGAAGATCCTGTACATGAATGGTGTTTCTGCGATGAAGACCCGAGAAGAAGAGAGTCATCGATCCAGGTTTCACATTCCAGAACTCACCTGAATGCATCAACCCTATCTGGATGCGAATGCCGCATCTTGCAGCCTGCCCGAACACAACAGGAAGCAGAGAAATGTACGACACACTATCGTTCCAGGTCCATTGAAGAATCACCCGATGAAGACGGAGTTGCTGAAGAGCGTCAAAGAGACCGATCCATCGGGCTTCAGGCCAGTCGAGATGACCTGCATGAAACTGGAGATAAGTACCTTCAAACAGTGGTGATCGACCAGCAAGAGCGGACGCAAGAAAGGTCCGGCGTGTCATGAGAAGAACTCAGAGCAGACGATTGAGCGTAAACTTCACAGGATCATTCCGACGGAACTGATAACCGCCGCCATTGCCTGCGCTGGTAGCTGTTCCCCGTTCACGCGTCAGTTCCATTTTCCCGTCCGTAATTGTTCCCGTGAATTTATGCAATGTGTTGTTGATCTCATTACCAGCCTGTTCCTGAACAATGACGGAGAAGTTGATCGTATCGCCCTGGATAGATCCCTCTGTAATGGCAAAGCTCTTGTAGTCACCATAGAGCTTGCCGCCAATGACACTCCCATCCTGTGTCAGCTTGAAAGCAATATCCAGTAATGCTCCCTGACGGCCAACCGGAATCTTTCCAGTCCAGATGCCGCTCACATCAGCAGCATTCAGAGATCCCGCCAACAGAACCAGACTGGCAAACTGTAGTAGCCGCATCATGGCTTATCCCTTCAGGAATCCTTGCAGGTGTCCGGTGCTGTCGGCAAATCGCTCTACCGGTGCGCCAAAGGCATCCAGCATAGAGACATAGAGATTTGCCATGGGACTGTCCTCTGCATACACCAGATGCTGTCCGGTATCGATGCGATTGCCACCCTTGCCGCCTACGACCAGTGGAAGCTTGTGAGGATCATGACGGTCTCCATCACTCAGTGCAGAGCCGAACAGGATCATCGAATTGTCCAGCACTGTGGAATCCCCTTCCTTCATTTCTTTCAGGCGTTTCATCAGGTATGCATACTGCTCAACATGCCATCGGCTGATCAGCGCATACTGACGAAGTTTTTCTGCATCTTTCTGATGATGAGACACCTCATGGTGCCCGGAGGTGATCGTCTCCATAAACCGGAAGTTGATATCACTCACAGCATTGCCAAACATGAATGTGGATACGCGGGTTGTATCACTCTGGAAGGCAATGGCAATCATGTCCATCATGAGCTTTACGTGCTCTGCATGACTTGCCGGACGGTCTGTAGGAATTTGATTTTTATCGATGGGCACGCGAGGCTTCCAGCTTTTCTGCTTGCCACTGCTTGCACGCTCCACACGTTCTTCCAGGGAACGCATGACAGAAAGGTACTCATCCAGCCGGATCTGATCGGCTGAGCCTACCTCTGAACGCAGCTTTTTCGCATCGCCCAGCACCCGATCCAGAAGAAGCGTATCCATCTTCGCTTCATTGGAGGACATTCCGGAAGCAGCACGGAACAACCGTTCATACACGGCACGGGGATTGATCTCGCGCGCCAGCGGAGTTGCCGGATTGCTCCACGAGATATGAGAGCCATAAATGCGGGTATACCCCACTGCCTGATCTACTCCAATCGCAACTGGAGCAACACCCAGTTCAAGAGAAGGGAGTGGAGTCTGTCCACTGATCTGCTTCGCTGCCACCTGATCCACAGATGTCTCGTTGCGGATGTCAGCACCCGGAGTCTTACGGATAGTGGCGCAAGTCAGCCAGGCTGCTTCCTTGACATAGTGTCCATCGCCACTCTTTGTCGCCTGATTCCAAAGATTGCTCAGGACCACTACCTGATCTTTCAGGCTTTCCAGAGGAGAAAGCGTCGGCGATAGAGTGAAGTTCCGGCCCTGTTCCTGCGGAGTCCATTCGGCCATATTGGTGCCGTTCGGCATGTAGAGCATGGCCATCCGGACAGGGTTTTTCGGCAGTTTTGAAGATGCAAAGGCTTTTGAGGGAACCATGGCTTCCAGCCAGGGCAATCCCAGGCTCACACCTGCACCACGAAGCAGTGTGCGGCGAGAAATGTTCAGCTGATGTCGGCTCATTGCTGTGACTCCTTCTGACTCTGATTGCGTGTAAGGGTTTCCTGATCCTTCAGATTTGAGGATGTGACGGTAGGTACAGGTGACTGATACTGAAACGGCACACTCAGAATAATTCCTTCCAGCAGTGCACGCGATTCATAATTGGCAGCCTTTACCTGTTCCACAATCTGATCCACAGTACAGGAATCCTGTAATGTCAGTCCGCGGCCCAGAGCATATCCCAGCATCTTGCTGGTGAAATTGCGGACAAACTGATCCTTGCGGTCCATCAGGATTTTCTTCAATCCGGCCGGACCTTCAAACTTTGTTCCATCATTCAGCTCAGCCGTACTGTCGATGGGCTTTCCACTATCCTCATCGCGCCAGCGGCCGGCGGCATCAAAATTCTCCAGCGCAAAACCCAGTGGATCGATGCGGTCATGGCAACTGGCGCATGCTGGATTGGCACGATGCTGGGACAGACGCTCTCTCACAGACTTTGGAGCTTCACCGTCTTTGGCTTCCTCCAGTTCCGGGACATTTGGAGGGGGAGGTGGGGGTGGAGTTCCCAGTAAAGATTCCAGAATCCATGCTCCACGTAGAACAGGACTGGTGCGATAAGTGTGGGAAGAGACAATCAGCACTGAGGGCATTCCCAGCAGCCCACCCAGATGCGACCCTTCCGGCAGATTCACCCATTGCGGTTGCTGCGAATTATTTTTGTTCAGTTCCAGTTTTGTTTCCAGGTGAACTGCCAGCTTCTGGGTTCCGATAGTTCGCTTTGAATCAATAAATTCAAGAAGCGAAGCATTTTCCTGAAAGATATTTCTGAAGAAATTGACGGGTTGCAATCTTACATCTGCGCGCAGATCTTCAAGCTCTGCATACTTTGGAAACAGTTTGGCATCCGGGACTTTGTTTCGAGTGAGCTCCCGTGTCCTCAACCACTGCTCAACAAAACGTTGGGAAAAGTTATAGGAGCGGTCATTCTGCAGCATCCGGTCAACAACCACTTTCAGAACCGCAGGCTCATGCAATTTTCCTGTCTCTGCGATATCGAACAAAAATTCATCAGGCATACTTCCCCACAGGAAATACGACAGACGGGAAGCCAGAGCATAGGAATCAACGCGGCGCATCTCGTTCGTACGATTTGGTTGCTCAATTCGGAAAAGGAAATTGGGAGAAACAAGCGCACCACGCATGGAAAAGAACAGGGCCTGTTCAAAAGTCATTCCCTGCTTGCTGGCAGCACGAAATAGCTGGACATAAGGTGCGACTTCCTGCTCAGCCACCGAACGACGAAACGCCCGGGGCAGAAATGCTTCGAGATTTTTACGAGCAGCCTGATCCGGCGTGATTCCCTTTCCGGGGGTGACGGTAATCAGTTTGGATTTGGATTTGAATTCCTTGGCAGCGAAGTCAATTGCAAACTTTGCCACCTCCATATACTTTTCTGAATGCAGAGGAGACAGGAACAGAGTTTCTGCAGCATTATCGAATCCTTCCCCGCCTGCGCCATCTACTGGAAGTGCGTCACCAACTTCCATCTGCATGTCGAGAAGATCACGAATAGTTGCCGTGTATTCGTCGCGGTTCAATCTTCGAAGAGGAGCTGGGCCCGAAACAATTCCCGATCCACAGGCTTCAGCACGAAGACTGGTATCCACCCAATCCTGGAACTTTTCCTTCAGGTCCATTCCCGGAGCAGGTAATCCTTTGGGGGGCATTTCACCATTGCGAATCCGTGTAGTAAGAGAGATCCAGTCGTGAGACTTTTCTGCAAGACTTTCTTTCGTCTTCAGTCGGGTTATATCAAAACCACCGGCTCCACCCTTGCCTTGATGGCAGGATTCACAATAGGTTTTCAGTAAAGTTTGCGCGTCTTCAAACGTATAAGGATGCTCTGGTGTGTCAGCCCAAAGCAGACCTGTCGCGAGCATGGCGATGAAGTACCGCATTTTGTCGCAGACCAGTCTATCAACTATTTTTTTCGGGGTCGCCCCTACTTTCGGAGCTGTTCAAATGGCACGTTTTCAATACGATACTTCTTCCAATCCTTGTAGTCGAAGTGCCACCATTCTTCCGAATTTACCTGGAAACCTTCACTTTCCATGACTCTTCGCAGCAGTTCCCTTCGTGCCGTTTCCTGCGTAGTTCCTCCCTTGTACTTTGCATAAGCACGCTCAGAAAACTCATCATATTCACTGGGCATCACAACTTCTTTCCCTGTTTTCAGATCGTATAGAGAAAGATCCACAGCACATCCACGATTGTGTTTCGATCCTTTGGCGGGATTTGCAACAAAATTTCTCTTCTCGCGCGGAGTGATGTCCCAGAAAATTTTCGTGACGGACCATGGCCGATAGCCATCAAAAATCAACAGTCCGTATCCTTCTTTTTGCAGTTTCTTGTTGGCACGCACCACCGCTTCGGCAGCAGGGCGTTGCAGAAATGCCCGTGCCTGAGTGTAGACTTTCCTTTTTGCGAAATTGTTCTCTGTGGCATAGCGGATATCCAGCCGGATTGTTGGATCCAGATGAACCAGTTCGACGAGATCTGTAGGAAGAAATGTTCCATGCTCTACTGGCTGGGCCGTCAGGGAAATGATCCCAATCATCCATAGGGTCAAAAATTTCATGCAATAACTTTCACTTCTTTTCTGACTGGAAGTTCCAACTGAGCCAGCACATAGGGACCTTCCGGAATAATGGCAATGCGGGCATCATGGGGAAGTCCATCCAGCAAGGCTGAAATTCCTTCCTCCGGCGAATTGCAAAATCTTCCCCAGAGTGTGGACCTGAACTCCTCAGGAAGTCCGGGGGTGCAGTAGAACACATTCTTTTCCGTAGTTACCATAGCTAGTTTCTCCAGTTGCCACTGGTCCACCACCACTGGCTGGGTGGAGATGTGATCCAGAAATCCCTGATCACTGGAAAAGCCCTTCAGCATTTCACAAAACTCTGGAGCACCCGGACCTTCTGCACATTCTGAAATCACTAGGATGCGTCCACCGGGTTTCACAATGTGCTGAGCTGCGGTAATTCCCTTTACCGTCTGGTAAAAAGTCAGATCCAGTGGATATCCGGCACACGTGGTGAGTACAGCATCAACCGGTTCTTCAATCACTTCCTGCATAGTTTGTGCAACAAAATCCGCACCTTGCCGATGGGCAGATTCGGGATGCCCGGCAAATACAGCAGCAATGCGGCGGTCCCTGGTCAGGGATACGTCGATCAGAAAATCATGACGTGCCATCCTGGCAATTTCCAACAGTTCGCGATGCAAAGGATTATCTGCAATGGAACCTTCCGAAGTCCGTCGATCCCGCATGTACTTCGGGGAATGAATGACTTTGATCGTTTCCTGTGCAGCTAGTCCCGGCGCAATTAGTTTCCGTCCACCGGAATATCCAAGCATCAGATGAGGCTCAATAAAACCGAGCGTAATGTGAAGATCAGCTTCCATGAACCGTTCATCAATATGGACTGGGATTCCGGAAGCGGTCTCCCCCAAATATCGATGTGAGGAAAGATCTCTTGCATCATGATTCACCACATTCAGAGAACCCCGAAGATCGGACCCGATAATTTCCCGGATCTCCTCCTCTGTAGCTGGACGATGGAGCCCGGTAGCAATCAGAACAGTGACATTCTCCCGAGGAATCCCAGCCTGCTCCAGATGCCGGAGAACATGGGGAAGAACCATACGATTCGGGACAGGGCGAGTAATATCGCATACAGAAATCGCAGCTGTTTTTTTTCCTTTTGCTATCGCTCTCAAGGACATGAGCTGAACCGGAGATTCCAGTGCATTTTCCAGGACTGCATCCGGATCAGGTAAGGCCCGGGCCGACTTGGCTTCCAGAACCTGATATTGATACTGATCCGGCAGTTCTACAGCCAGTCCCGTTTTTCCATATGCTAATTCCACCTGCATAACGGCACCGTAGCACACCAGCCGTTTTCAAAGAAAACAGGCTTCCCGCTGAATGCAGGAAGCCTGTCAAATGAACGGACAAGGACTAGAAAGTGATGCGTGTACCCAACTGGAGAATCCGGGGATCGCGAGCACTGGTAATGCGACCGAAATCACCCGTTGAACTGACATTGGCTCCAGGAGCATTCAGATTGGCATGGTTCAGCAGGTTGAAGAACTCACCCCGCAACTGGATATTCATCCGATCCATGACACTGAATGTCTTCTGGACTGCCATATCAATGTTGAAGAATCCATTGGAACGCATGAAGTTCCGTGGTGCATTCCCGAAAGTACCGACAGCATTGGCACTCACCATGGATTTATCAAAGTAGTTTGCAATCCTTTCCTGTTTTGAACGATCTGAGGAAAGAACTGGATTCCCCAGAAGATCCGCACGATCCAGACCAATCCCTGTAAACGAGTTATCTCTTCCGGAAATTAAAGAGAACGGTGTCCCGGAACGAAGATCAATCATGCTGAGGATGCTCCATCCGCCTGCCAGCATGCGCAAGGCAGTAGATGAAGATTGCAGACGGGGAAGATCAAATGTTCCGGTCAGTCTGAAAGAATGTGGAATATCAAAGTCTGAAACTCCACGATTGAACCGCTGATTGAATGGATTCGGATTTGCAATCACGAACTGATTGTTAGCTGATTCATCATCAATTGATTTTGACCATGTATAGAAAGTGAGAATAGAAAAGTTGCTGCTGAACCGCTTGTCCAGTGTCAGCTGCATCGAATGGTAGTTCGAGTTACCAGCATCTACCAGTTCCTTCATGGAAGAGAAGTAAGGGGCCAGCGGGCGACGTGCATTCGTATTCCCCACGGTAGCTCCGGGCTCATATACAGCAGCATTTCTTTCCCGGAAGCTCTGCAGCCGGGTTCCCTTGTTTCCGACATATGCAGCACGGATCAGCCAGTCCTTTGCCACCTGATGCTCCACAGTCAGATTCCATGCCTGTGAGTATCCAACTCTCCAGTCACGCTGGAAGTATGCATACGGCATCGGGAATGAGAATGGTTGATTTCTGTCTGAAAGATCTACCGGAGCAAACGGAGGAAATGCATTCCGTACGCCGGATGATCCATAAGGATCCTGCATATCGACACTATTAAGAGTAATGGTCGGGCTGAATGGTGCGGATTCGACAAAGTTGTTATACAGACGAGGGAACGGGCGAAGGTAGAACATTCCATATCCGCCACGCACTACGGTGGATCCGGACTTTGTGGGCTGCCAGGCAAATCCAAAACGCGGAGCCACATTACCCAGATTGTTATTCATTCCTGAACGTGGAAAGCCGGGATCGCCAGCAAAAATCGCTCCGGGAGGTGCATTGACAAACCGTTGTGACTGGGCACCTGCCTGATAGCCCGATACCTGGTCCAGTTTGTCGTGATAAGGAAGATATGGGTCCCAGCGGACACCGAACGTCAATGTCAGATTGCTGGTGGCACGGAATGAATCTTCTGCAAACAGGCTGAACTGTTGTCCGCGCGTCTGCTTGAACTTTCCAGCAGACTGGGTGAATGCAGCGGCACGTCCCTGGAGAAGATCAGCGATGCCATTTCCCGACAACTGTCCGGAGAAAGTAAAGTTTCCGCTTTGCTGGAACTTGGTGTCGCTGTCAAACCAGGTGACAGGCGTATACTCTCCACCGAATGCCAGTGTATGGCGTCCGGCAATCACGGTCAGTGTGTCGCTGATTTCCACATTGCGGCGGACCCACTGTCCCGGCGGAGCATTGGAGACACTTCCCCACCCTGCATATCCGGTAACACCCAGTTCCAGTTCCCGAAAAGCTTCCTCTGGTTCCGAATACTGAAGAGGTCCAAACTGGCTAAGCCAGAAAGTGGAGGTCCTGATATTAGTGGAATCCAGCATCAGGCCGGAGGCGATCAGAGTGTTGACCATGCGTGGACTGATGGTATAGACATCCTGCAGCTTGAAGGATTTTGTGGTTTGTTCCTGTCCGATCCGTGTGGTCAGCAAAGTGCCCCCACCATTCCAGCCGGGATCGGTCAGACGTGTAATGAACATGCTTCCCGAAAGCTGATGATTTCCGATCAGGTAGTCCAGCTTTGCCAGTCCCTGATGTGTGGAACTGCGATCCGGTCTGGCATACCGCAACAATCCGGTGGGATCAGATGTCGTGGGCACCTTCGACAGAAGATTGGAGGAGATCTGGCGGATCTTATGCGAGGGAATAATTTTGTCGAGAAACTCCTCGCCGGTTACCGCATCACGGATGGGTGTACTCAGCGCACTGAAGTCACCATTTCGCATTGCCTGTGAAGGAACAATCGCTGTATTGGTAAAAGATTCATTTCGGACGATCGTCCCCTGATAACTGCTAAAGTAAAACAGCTTGTTTTTGACAATCGGTCCGCCCATGGTGAATCCAAGCTGGTTCCGCTTGAGATTATCGGACTGGGCAGCAAAGAAGTTGCGGGCGTTCATGGCCCCGTTCCGCACAAAGTAGAATGCAGACCCATGATGCTGGTTGGTTCCGGATTTCGTCACCACATTGACAACTCCGCCTGCAAAATTTCCATATTGTGCGCTGAAGTTGCTGGTCTGGACGTTGAACTCCTGCAAGGCGTCTGGGTTAGGAAGTGCCGCATTCAGGTTGGTGACATTATCCATATGAGTGGCACCGTCCAGCCGGAAGCTCACTTCATTCCCACGAGAACCATTCACACTGATTGAAATTGTTTCAGAGGAGTTTGCGTAGCCTGCTGTTGTCTGTCCACTGTTGCTCACCGTTCCGGGAACCATCAGGATCAGCGAAGCTGCATTTCTTCCATTCAGCGGAAGACTCTCGATATATCGCTGCTGTACCACCTGGCTCAATGTCCCGCTCTGGGTATTCACCATGCTGGCATCGGCAGTGACAGAAACGGATTGTCCGACATCACCCACTTCCAACTGGACATCCACTGTTGCAGATACGTTTACGTTCAGCCGGATACCGGATTGGGAAAACTTCCGAAATCCATCGTGGCTGACCACCAGCGTATATTCACCGACGGGTAAGGATGTAAATGTGTATTTCCCCAATGAGTCAGACCGCATGTTCCGCTCAAGACCAGTTGCGACATTTGTGACTTCTACGGCAGCGCCAGGAATCACAGAACCAGATGAGTCCGCAATGATGCCTGTCAGATTTGCGGTGGCAGCTGACTGGGCGGATATGACGGGACTGAATCCGAACAAAAAGACACAAATGGAAAAATACTTTCCATATTGTGGAAGAACACTTTGGGACCTGAATCGTCCCGGTACAAGAAACATAAGGTTTCACCTCTCGAAGCTGGGCCCCGGAATGGTTGCCCAGTCCGATCATATCCGTCACCAGATAGCTGTGGAAGTCAAAACTCATGTATAATACTGTTATTAACACGCCTAGAATCAGTAGGTTGTAAGCAATTTGAAACTTAAGGCCAATTTAGAGCCAATGCTTCCTGCCGAAGTCATTCGAAACTCACACGAGAACAATGAATTTCTCGAACAGGTTTCAAAAATCACGAAATGTTCTGCATTCGCAAACTCGGATATTCTTCGGGGACTTTTAGTTTTTCTGGCAAAAGCTGCGACCGACAGACCGGGAGAAAATATCCGGGAACAGGAAATCGCCGAAACTGTACTGGGTAAATCCGATTTTGATGCCCGGATTGACTCCGGAGTCAGAGTCCATGCAGGAAGACTCCGGTCCAAGCTGGCTGAATATTATCTGGGTGAGGGTAAAAATGACCCACTCATCGTAGAGTTATCGAAAGGTTCCTACCAGCTTGTTTATCATCCTCGGAATATCCAGCCTGAGGTTCTGACTCCGCTTCAGACTGAGCCACCAGCAGAGGAATCAGCCGCTTCTCCCACGAAAAAACCTTCCACTGTACTGTACCTGTTTGCAGCAGGCATTGTGATTATCTGTCTTGTTTCTGCCTGGTTCGGTTACAAGCGATGGACTCTTCCTGTACCGCAGGAAGTGGAGATGTTCTGGTCACCATTCCTTTACGGTGACAGGCCTCCCATCGTTGTTTTTGGTGGACCCCGTCCCGGAACTGCCCGCGCTCAATGGGCAGCGCACGAAGATGATCTGACTTTTACCAGTAGTTGGGCAGGAGTGGGTGCACTTGTCTCTGTACATCGCCTTACCCATATTTTTACCTCGCTGGAAAAATCGTTCATCCTTAAAAGAAGCCTGAACCTGAACTGGGATGACGCTCGAAAAGAAACACTCATTCTGATCGGTGGACCTGAATCGAATTCAGCTCACTCCTCACTACCCAAGACAAAGAGATTTGTTTTTTTGATGAATGGGCAGACCCGTGTTCGAACCAACATCAAAGACATGAAAGCGAAAGATGAAAGCGCTTCACTTTATGTAGCCGCTGGAAATCCCATCCACCAGGATTACGCCATCATTGCTTACCTTCCGACTCTTTCACCAGACCGACCCATGGTCATTGCTGCGGGAATGACTACATTCGGAACCCAGGCTGCATTTGAATTCCTGACTGAGAAAGATTCGCTAAAGCTGCTTCAGAACAAACTCAGCCTGCAGGATGATCGATTCCCTTACTTTGAAGCACTCATCAGGGTCAATGTTCGGGATGGCGTCCCTATCCATTCCGAACTGGTTGCTGTGGAAAAGTGGTAATCACAATTTTTTCCTGATTTTCTGAAACGATTTGATCCTCTGGTGCAACTAATAGATATCAGAGGAATCGTAAAATGCTTATCTCAGGTTTGATCGCGGGTATGATTATCTTCAGTTTGTTTCTCAGCATGCTGACCCAATCGCCGCGTGAACCCGAGCAGGAGCCGGTGCGGATTCCCAAACAACGCCGATAATTTTCCAGAACCCATTCATCTGCACTTCCGGATCAGCCGTAAAATGAGCGCATGGTTCTTGCCATCCTTCTGCTTTTCGCTGCTGATTTCGATCTGATCATTCTGAATGGACGTCTGGTAGACGGTGCAAATAACCCCTGGCATTATTCGGATATTGGAATTAAGGGCGACACCATTGTTGCGCTTGGAGACTTGAAGCAGAAAACTGCTGTCCAGAAAATTGATGCACAGGGGATGGTTGTTACTCCCGGTTTTATTGACATCCATAACCATGGACGTAATGCCATTTTCCAGGAGCCGACTGCGGAGAATTTCATCCGGCAGGGTGTGACCACCTTGATGGAAGGCAATGATGGAAGCTCGCCGCTGCCACTTCGGCCTTTCATGCAAAAACTGGAAGCAGCACATCCGGGAATCAATATGGGTTTCTTCGTGGGGCACGGAAGCGTGCGCCAGGAAGTCCTCGAAATCGCAAAACGGACTGCCAGCCCTGAAGAGCTCGAAAAGATGAAGGCTCTGGTGGAGGAGGCGATGAAGGATGGTGCGTTCGGTCTTTCGACTGGGCTCTTCTACGTACCAGGAAACTTCGCGCCAACCGAGGAAGTCATTGAACTCGCAAAAATCGTAGGCCGTTACGGTGGCATGCACATCTCTCACATGCGTGATGAAGCTGCTGACATCGTGCAATCAGTCAAAGAGACCATCCGCATTGGTGAAGAAGGCGGAATTCCCACCCAAGTCTCTCATCACAAGGTAATTGGCAGACGCAACTGGGGACTGACTGAAAAAACTTTGCAACTAGTGGAAGAAGCGCGATCCCATGGTGTGGATGTGACGATCGACCAGTATCCTTATACTGCCTCTTCAACTGGTTCCGCAGCCATGTTTCCACAATGGGCGCTGGAGGGAGGACGCAAAGCAACTCTGGAACGATTGAGTGCTCCGGAAACTCGTGCGCGCATCAAGGCAGTGATCGCGGACAAGATCGAGAATGATCGCGGGGGTGGCGATCCGAAGAATATTCAATTTGTCTCCTGCAGTTTCGACTCGTCACTATCCGGTAAAACACTGGCAGACATCACGCGCGACCGCGGCATGGAAGTGAACTTCGAAAATGCAGCAGAGGTAGCTATGGATATTCAGGCAAAGGGTGGTTGTTCCTGTGTCTATAAAGCGATTTCGGAAACGGATATTATCCGCATCATGAAATCGCCCTATGCCATGATCGCTTCCGACGGAGGAATCTCGGCGCCTTCCTTTACCGATATTCCTCATCCTCGCAACTATGGGACATTTGCTCGTGTGCTGGGTCGGTATGTCCGCGAACAGAAAGTGATTCCGCTGGAACATGCTATCTGGAAGATGAGTGGTTTTCCGGCAGCTCGACTGGGCCTGCATGACCGGGGACAGATTGCTATTGGGAGAAAAGCTGATATCAGTATCTTTGATGAATCAAAGGTGATGGATCGTGCAGATTTTGATCAGCCCCATCAGTACTCAGTCGGCTTCAGAGATGTGATTGTCAATGGAAAACCCGTCATGCTAAATGGCAACATGACGGGCGAAAGATCGGGACGGGTCCTCAAGCATGTTCAGTAATTACTGAACAGAGACAAAACTGAAACGGAACTTGTACCTTGCAGACCCTGGAGACAGAGGTTGAACAGTGGTGCGCGTTGGCAGAGTCTTCCCATTGAAGGCCTCTGCATATTTCGCATTCATCTTGCCGAATTCGTCGATGGAATCCATGTATACATTTGTTGCAACGACGTGATTCAGAGAGAGCTTTTCCAGAGTGGATTTAGTCTGTTGTTCCACATCTCCTGCCGGATCATCAAAAGACAACGAACAGAAATTGGTATCTCCAATGGAAGAACAGTTGCCCTCACGTTTCAGGGAAGCAATTTCCCTGGCAGCAACTCCTGTCACCGTCATTCCGGATTTCGAGGGAAGCGCAGGCACTTCAACAACAGTGATAGCCGGCCGTCCCGCATTCCAGATCTTCTCAATCTGCTGTTCAATCTCATAAGCAGGCTTCTGTGCAGTGTGATAGACAGTGATGGCTGCAACATGCCCCTGAGTGAGTTTTTCTTTACGAACTGCCTTCAAAAAGTTTTTCAGAGAAGATGCTTCCGGAAGATAAACTCTGTCTGCAGCAGTTCCTTTGTGGGCAACCACCGTGATTTCAACGGTGGTGTCCGTAGGCATCCGGGCAACATTCAGGGTGATCCGAGGAGGCTGATTCTGGAAGTATTCCTTCCATATCTTTTCTACATGACGATATTTGGAAATATCTGCCACATAAAGCTGGGCATGGATAATCTGGTCCATCGTAAAGCCACCGGCCTCGACAATGGCCCGGACATTTGCAAGGCACTGACGTGTCTGTCCTTGAATATCTCCCGGGCGATGATTCGCGGAATCATTCACACCTTGTCCTGAAACATACAGGTAGTCGCCTACCTTCAGACCAGGAGAATATGGTCCAACCGGTTTTGCTGCATTGCGAGGAATGATGGTCTCGATATCAGCAGCAAACGTGGCCAAACCCAGACAAAAGATCCATGCCAGCCTCATCATTATTTGACCTCGAGAATATCCTTCTCTTTAACTTTTACTGCCGCATCCAGCTTTGCGACATTGGCATCGGTCAGTTTCTGAACTTCATCCAGTCCTCGACGCTCATCATCCTCACTGATCGTCTTGTCTTTGGTCAGCTTCTTCAAAGCATCATTAGCATCCCGGCGAACATTTCGCAGAGCTACCCGATGATCTTCAGCAATGCCATGCAGACGTTTGACAATTTCCTTACGACGCTCTTCCGTCAATGGGGGAATCGGAATCCGGATCAGCTTTCCATCGTTTGCCGGATTCAATCCCAATTCTGCTGCACGGATCGCCTTTTCAATGGCAGGAATCACTGACGCATCCCACGGCTGGACAGTAATCATGCCAGCTTCCGGCACATGCAGTGTTCCCACCTGATTAATGGGAGTGGGAGTTCCGTAGTAATCTACACGGACTGAATCCAACAGGGTCACTGAAGCACGACCCGTACGGATACCGGCCATTTCATTGGTCAGATCGGCCAGAACTTTTTCCATTCTTTGCCTGGCGTGCGTTTCCACTTCTTTCGCTGTTTGAAAGGTCATAGCTGTTCGCTCTTATCCAGTCTATTCGTTTAGTTGGTGAAGTGCCGAATCTAGCGGCCGGAATGAATGCGTGTACCAATCCGTTCACCGGATGCCATACGCATAATATTCCCATAGGTATTCAGGTTGAATACCTGGATCGGCAGATTGTTGTCACGGCACATGGCAACAGCCGATGAATCCATCACAGCCAGTTGCTGAGTGAGGACTTCTGTATAACTGATCTGCTGGAACATCACCGCATCGGAATGTTTCAGCGGATCTTTATCGTAGACACCGTCCACGCGTGTTGCCTTGGCAACAACTTCTGCATGGATTTCCAGGGCGCGCAAGGTTGCGGCTGTGTCAGTGGAAAAGTAGGGATTTGAAGTGCCTGCTGAAAAAATGACAATACGTCCTTTTTCCAGATGGCGAATAGCGCGGCGGCGAATAAAAGGCTCAGCCACCTGATTGATCTGAATAGCTGTCATCAGCCGGGTGGGGATTCCCGCCTGTTCCAAAGCATCCTGCAAAGCAATTCCGTTAATCACGGTTGCCAGCATTCCCATGTGATCGGCAGCTACTCGATCCATGTTTTTTGCAGCAGCGGCAACTCCCCGAAAGAAATTACCGCCACCGACGACTAAACCAATCTGAACACCTGTGCGGGCAACTTCAGCTACTTCTTCTGCAAGAGATTTCACTTTTGCAGGATCAATACCAAAAGAGCCTTGTCCGGCCATTACCTCACCGGAAAGCTTCAGGAGAATTCGTTGGTAGCCCGACATGAGTAGGGCTATTCCGCCTCTGCCGGAGCTGCGGTCTCACCCACCTTGAAGCGGGCAAACCGTGCAACTACGATGTTTTCACCAAGCTTGGCGATCTTCTGCTTCACCATTTCACCAATAGTCAGTGTATTTTCCTTGATGAATGGCTGCTCCAGAAGGCAGATTTCCTCGTAGAACTTCTCGAGGCGGCCGTCCACGATCTTGTCCCAGATCTTTTCCGGCTTTCCTTCTGCCTTTGCACGCTCACGTGCAATTTCCCGCTCTTTTTCAATCACAGCAGGATCAACATCTTCCCGACGAATGAATTTCGGGTCTGCAGCAGCAACCTGCATAGCGAGGTCTCTGACCAGATCCTGAAAATCATCGGTACGTGCCACAAAATCAGATTCGCAGTTTACTTCTACCAGAACGCCTAACTGAGCACCCGCATGGACATATGTTCCGATAACACCCTGCTTTGCCGCACGTGATTCTTTTTTGGAAGCAGATGCAATCCCAGCCTTCCGAAGCTCATCGACTGCCTTGTCCAGGTCTCCGCCTGTTTTTTCCAGTGCTTTTTTGCAATCGGCAAACCCGGCTCCAGTGAGATCCCGGAGTTTTTTGACAAGTTGAGCGTTAATCTCTGCCATTTTTTTTCATCGACCTTTCGAAAAAATTACTCAGACTGTGAAGTCTCTGCAGCTGCCTGGGGTGTTTCTTCTGCTACATCAGCAGCAGCAGTTTTCTTCGGCAGAGAGACATTCGGAAGATCTTCATCAGAGATCAGACTTTCCGACATGAGTTGTTCTGAATACTGAGGATCGAAGTAATGAAGTGTATCTTCCATCAGCTCTTCAGAATCATCTGACGAGTTCTCATCGATCGCGGCAGAAGGAGCAAAGTCCAGCTCAGTCGCCAGCGCGCGACCTTCGATGACAGCCTCAGAAATCTTATTGGTAAACAAACGGATCGCACGGAGAGCATCATCATTGCCGGGGATTACGTAATCCACTTCATCGGGATCACAGTTTGTATCCACAATGGCAACTACCGGGATACCCAGCTTGCGGGCTTCCTTCACAGCAATGGCTTCCTTATTGGAATCAATGACGAAGAGCAGATCGGGAAGACCGTTCATGTCCTTGATGCCCTTCAGGTTGGATTCCATGTGCTTGCGCTCTCGCTCCAGGCGGACGATTTCCTTTTTCGGACGTCCTTCCCAGTTGTTTTCGACGGACATGGCGTCGAGTTCTTTGTAGCGCTTAATGGAACGTTGTGCAGTGCTCCAGTTGGTCAGCAGTCCACCCAGCCAGCGGTTGTTGACGTAGTACATCTCACAACGGGTGGCTTCTTCTGCAATCGCTTCCTGTGCCTGGCGCTTGGTGCCAACAAACAGGATGGTCTTGTTCTGGGCTGCTGTTTCCGCAACGAAACGCATTGCATCTTTGAAGAGCTTCAGCGTCTTCTGCAGATCGACAATGTAGATTCCATTACGTTCGCCAAAGATATACTCTTTCATCTTTGGATTCCAGCGCTTGGTCTGGTGCCCGAAGTGAACGCCTGCTTCGAGCAGTTCCTTCATTGAAATTGAGGGCAAAATTCCTCCTTGCCACAACGGAAAGTGTCTCTTTCCGGGTTTGGTTTCTGGTTATAGGCTGATTTCCTTGAGATCCGGCGGTCCAAAGCGAGATTTGCCGCGAACATGTGGAAAAACCCAGGACAACAAAATGAACTGAAAACAAGTAAAAGGGCCGCTGGAGTGGCGGCCCCTTTCGGAAAAATTATCGTTTGGAGAACTGGAAGCGTTTCCGGGCGCCTTTTTGGCCGTACTTCTTACGTTCGTGTTCACGAGGATCACGAGTCAGAAAGCCCAGACCTTTCAGTTTTCCACGCAATTCAGAATTGAATTCGCAGAGAGCACGGGCGATACCCAGCTTTGCAGCATCAGACTGGCCGGTAAAACCACCACCATCGGCAAGGATCACGACATCAAAACGATCCGCAGTTTCAGTGGCAAGCAGAGGCTGGCGAACAGTACTGCGAGCGGTTTCATTCGCAAAATACTCTTCAATGGGACGATCATTTACCTTGATCGCTCCACTTCCAGGACGCAAAAATACTCGAGCCACCGCTCGCTTGCGGCGTCCGGTACCGAGGTATTGAACTAAATTAGCTGGCACAAAAATTCCTCACTCGCTCAGGCAAAAGCTTCTGGCTTCTGCGCCTGATGCGGATGTTGATCACCCGCGTAAACATTCAGTTTCCGGTACATCTGCTTTCCAAGCTTTGTTTTCGGAAGCATACCTGCAATTGCGAGCTCCAGCATCCGTTCAGGACGTGTTTCACGCATACGTGCAGCCTTAACTTCTTTCAGCCCGCCCGGATAACCCGAGTGATGCCGGTAAATTTTCTGATCTTCTTTACGCCCGGTCAGTTTGACCTTTTTGGCGTTGATGACGATTACATGGTCGCCAGTGTCCAGAAACGGCGTGTAGGTTGGCTTGTGTTTCCCCATCAAAAGGGCAGCCGCTTGCGAGGCAACGCGACCCAGGACAGCATTTTCAGCATCCAGAATGAACCACTTACGCGCAATGTCGTTCCCAGACGGAAATACGGTATTCATTGGACAGACGATCTCCGTTCGAGACTTACAAACACTTTATGGTAACGAATCGTTTATATGCTGTCAATCTGCGCCGCAGATTGAGTGAACAGTATTCCGAACTCGGTTCCCTTACCAGAGTACTACTCCAAGGTATAGAAAATACACCTAATACCCCTTTTCAGTTCTGGTATTTTTCCACTTCAAAAATTGAACTTTTGGTTCATGGAAAAACATTTGGGCGTTGTTAATCTGGCTTTGTCGCGACCGTTAGAGTCGCTCAAAGGAAAACAAAAACTCATGAAAATAAACACTCTTCTCACTGGCCTGCTGGCGTTTTTCGCTCTTTCTGCATCAGCAGCTACAATCACGCTGACGGGAACTCCGGTCGTCGGTGAAGGACAGATCACCTCCGTCGAAGATGCAGTCACCATCAACTTTAATGATGGAACAGCGCCCACTTCCGGACCGATTCAATACACATACAGTTCTTCCAACATCGTTTCAGGCAGTTTGTCGGGTGTATATCTGGCTCCTACTGGAGACGCCAGCAAATACCTCTCCGTCGGTCCAACCAGTGGAAACAATGTTGTCATCGACTTCAATATTGATGTCGACTACTTTGGTTTTTATGCAGGCAGTCTGGACAGCTATAACCTGATTCAGTTCTACAGCGCATCTGGCCTGGTCCTCAGCCTGACCGGAACAGATATTGAAAAAGCTGTTGGAAGGGTCGCAGACACCTATGTCAATATCTTTGCCGCCGATGCCAGTGAGTATTTCACACAGATCCGCATCTCTTCCAGCTCAAATGCATTTGAAACAGACAATCACGCATTTCGCGCAGCAGCAGGCGGTTCATTTGAACCCAACCCTTCTGAAGTCCCGGAACCCACAACTTTCATGCTGATGGCTCCCGCAGTGGCTGCAATTGCTTACTTCCGTCGTAAACGCGCATAACTCGGTTCATCATTCCCTTTGCTTGCAGTGCCTTCCCGGCCGGAGACCTCCATTTCTTCTCCGGCCGTTTTTTCTTTCTCCACTCCTGACTCCCTTTTCCCGAACCCCTCCCACAAATGTTAATCTTTGACATCCGATTCTCATGAAAACGCATATCCCTTATGTCCCTGCGAGTAAGCAGATCAGCGAATTCACATGGCGGGCCCTGATCCTTGGTCTGGTCATGACAGTGGTTCTTGGAGCAGCAAATGCCTATCTTGGGCTCCGGGCAGGACAAACAATTGCGGCCACCTATCCTGCAGCCGTCATTGGCATGGCGATTGTCCGGCTCTGGCGAGGTTCAATTCTGGAAGAAAATATTGCCCGGACAGCAGGCTCGATTGGTGAATCCGTGGCAGCAGGTGCCATCTTCACGATTCCTGCCTTCTATATCTCTCGCGCATGGCCATCTTTCGCCCCGGAAGAAGCTTACTGGAAGTCCACCGCGCTGATGATGGTGGGCAGTGTCCTGGGTGTTTTATTTGTTTCGCTGGTCCGACGCGTTCTTGTCGAAGATCCTGAACTCCCTTACCCCGAATCCGTTGCTGCTGCTGAAATTCATAAGGCCGGACAATCGGGTTCACAAGGTGCGAAGTTTCTCTTCTGGAATATGGGCTTCGGCGGACTGGTCTATCTTTTGGGTGCCCTCAAAGCATTTGCAGTAGAACGGGATTTCCTCTTCAAGCTGGGTGATCTGGGACAGAGTGTTCTTCGCCTTGGACCACAGGGAAGCACGCAGACCCTTTCCACCGGAGCATTCACCGCGATCTCTACGCCTGCCGTTGCTCCTGCCTATTTTGGTGTGGGGTATATCATTGGCCCCAAGCTGGCTGCCCTGAATTTTGCCGGAAGTGTTCTGGCATGGGGAGTCCTGGTGCCCTTACTCATGTTTGTTCTCGGGCCGAACCTGCAGCAGTATCTGCCAGCAGGAGTCTCACCGGAAGAGGGATGGCAGGGACTGGCCACCTCCACCTGGCTCTATATCGTGCGTCCGATTGCAGTCGGCACCATGATGACCGGCGCAGCATACACTCTGTTCCGCATGCGCAAAAGTCTGTGGACAGGGCTCAGCAAGGCACTGGGCGAATTTAAAGGCCCAAAGATTGATCTTTCCAAGCTGGAACGCAATGAACGCTACATGAGTTCAAAAGTTGTCTTCGCCCTGATCGGAGTGGTCTTTCTGGCAATGATTGGTATCTATGTCTATCTGTCCGGCAATCTGGTGGCGGGTCTGATCGCCGCCGTAGTGATGCTCATTGTCGGATTCTTCTTCGCCACTGTTTCCGGTTATCTGGTGGGTGTTATCGGATCATCCAACAATCCCGTATCCGGCCTCACGCTTTCCACGCTGATCATCGCTGCACTACTGATGGTTTCCCTGGGAGTATCAGGAATCAGTGGAGTGACTGCTGTCCTTGGAGTGGCTGCTGTTGTTTGTGTGTCATCCGCCGTTGCAGGCGAACTGCTGCAGGATTTCAAAGTGGGCTACATTCTGGGCGGAACTCCGCGGACAATCCAGATTGTGGAACTGGTAGCAGTAGCCATCGCCAGCGCCGTCATGTACTTCCCATTGCTGATTCTTCATGAAGGAAATATCAAAATGGGTGGCATCGGATTTGGCGACCGGGCGCTCTCTGCTCCGCAGGCAGGGTTGATGGCGTCACTGGCACAGGGAATCGTAGGGGGCGACATGCCATGGGGACTGGTCATTTTCGGCATCATGCTGGGAGTTGCACTGATTCTGATTCAGGTAAAGAGCCCGATGCTGGTTGCTATCGGAATGTACCTTCCCTTCGGAACGATTGCCGCTATCTTTGTGGGAGGCATCATCCGCTGGATCTCGGACACCATCGTCGAACGCCGGAAGCTGAATGAAGCTCAGAAAACACGCGTGGAAAACATCGGCATCCTGAGCGCTTCAGGAATGATTGCCGGTGAAGCACTGATGGGACTGTTCACTGCCTACTTTGCATGGCGGGAACTCCCGCTTCCCACCATCTTCCAGGAACCCTCTTTTGCTGTCGGACTTCTGGTGATCGGACTGATCGCCTTTGTCCTGATTCGTGTTCCGCTGGCGAATGCAGGCCGCGCAGATGAACCTGCACCACCATCTGCAATGGTTTAACGAAATTGATCCGGGCGATTGTTACGATAGATGATTGTCCCGGATCTCCACCTCTCCTCAGCCTCAGGAAAGAGCTCTGAGCTGGCCTCTGGTTTATATCGGCGTACTGCTGACTACACTGGCCACGCTATTACTGGAACTCTCCCTCACCCGAATTTTCTCGGTTATTTTCTACTATCACTTTGCATTCCTGGCCATCTCGATTGCTCTCTTTGGCCTGGGTGTGGGTGGAGTGTTTTCCTATGTCATTGCAGGGTGGCGCGGAGGGCTGTTTTCCAAACTCGCCTGGATGGCAGCTGCCAACAGTTTTGTCTCCATTGGGTCCCTTGCGTTCCTGCTTTCCCGCAGCGGTGATTTTGATAACTGGACACTGACAGCCGTATATTTCGCCAGTGCCCTTCCCTTCTTTCTGGCTGGAGCCATAGTATCGCTGATCATTTCGGAAACCATTGAACGGGTAGACCGGGTTTATTTCTTCGATCTTTTGGGAGCTGCAGGCGGCTGCCTGTTACTGGTGCCACTGTTAAATACATTCGGCGCCCCCAACACTGTGCTGGTTGTCTCCATGCTGTTTGCTGCTTCATCCGCAATCTGGTTCTCACTGGATAAGCGCCCGGCTGGACGAGCGGCCGGAGTAAGCCTGGGTCTTGCACTGATGGCCGTTCTCATCATCAACGCACGATGGCCGTTCCTGGATGTGAAGTATGCCAAGGGGCAGGATCTGCAACATGAGACCTTCCAGAAATGGAACAGCTTCTCGAGGATTGCACTTGCACCCGAACCCGGCTCAGGGCGGACCGCCATTGTCATTGATGCGGACGCAGCCACAGGCATCCCTGAATTTGATTTCAGCAATCTTTCGGAAAAGGATCGGGAAGACCTGCTCTATCAGGGACCGGGAATTCCCTATGTGATCCGACCCGGAGCCAAGACGCTCATCATCGGTCCCGGTGGCGGATGGGATGTATCCCGCGCTCTGGCATCCGGCAGCAAGGACATCACAGGTGTCGAGATCAATCCGATCATCGCCAACACCATCATGCGGGAGAGGTTTGCCGATATCTCGAAGCGGCTTTATCTGCGCCCGGAGATCCGCATTGTTGTGGAAGACGGACGCAGTTTCGTCCGCCGCTCTACGGAAAAATATCAGGTCCTTCAGGCCACTCTTGTTGATACATGGGCATCCACAGCCGCCGGAGCTTTTGCACTTTCAGAGAATAATCTTTATACAACCGAAGCTTTTTACGACTATCTGTCTCACCTGACAGATGATGGCATTCTTGTGTTTACGCGCTGGGGATTTGATCCTCCGCGCGAATCATTGCGGCTGATTTCGCTGGCTCGTGAAGCTCTGGCCACATTAGGAGAACACCAACCAGAAAAGCATGTGATTGTGGCTCGGCAAGGTAGTGTTCAGGGCTGGGGTGCACAGGATACTGTGATCATCTCCCGAAAGCCTCTTGCAGAAACTGATATTGCAAAAGCAAAAGAGGCATTGACGCAGGCCAAACTGGAAACGGTCTATCTGCCCGGCAGTGGAGTTCTCACTCCGTTCTCTGAACTGCTGCTGACAAAAGATCCAAAAGGTTTCTACGCCTCCTATCAGTACGACGTCACACCAGTTAACGACAATCAGCCATTCTTCTTCTATACCGTCCAGCCTTCGGACCTATGGGCATTCCTGACCAACACATCCCAGGATTCAGCGGACTACAAGATCAATCGTGCTGTGCCACTGTTATTCGGGCTCGTGGGAATCAGCATTCTGGCCACATTGTTGATCCTCTCGTTGCCACCTCTGCTTTTAGGGACACGCCTTCCTGCGGAAAAGAACACGAGAAAATCTCTGCTGTACTTTCTTCTGATTGGAACCGGATATATTCTCATCGAGATTGCCTTGATCCAGAAGTTTGTCCTTTTCCTGGGACATCCAACTTATGCGCTGACTGTAATCGTTTTCTCCATGCTGGTCTTTTCCAGTCTGGGGAGCCGGGTCAGCAATCGGGAGTGGCCGGGCATCGGATGGATGATTGCACTTTCAATAACCATCCTTACTTTTGCAGTCCCCTTCATCACAAAAGCTGGTGTGGGCTGGCCGCTCACCGTCAAGTTTCTGGTTGCGACGTTACTGATCGCTCTCCCTGCATTTCTGATGGGTATTCCATTCCCTCAGGGATTGAGCATCCTGAAAGAAAAGCATCCGGCTTCAGTTCGCTGGGCATGGTCCATCAATGCTGCTTCCAGTGTGCTGGGTTCTGCCGCAGCAATCTTCTTTGCGATCTATGCAGGGTTGAGGATGACGCTTCTGATTGGGGCAGGATGCTATATCCTGGCCATTTTTGCAGGGAATGCCTTGCGTCGCATTCCAAGGCCTGCAGGAATCCGAACACAACCGTAAGAACAGGTTCAGTGGCACACTGGAGTGGTGTCACTCATGCTCAATGAAATCCGTGAGCAGCCCGCTGCACTGGAGAAAACTCTCCGGCGGGAACTCAGCGGAATTCGAAAACTAAAAGCTCATATTGAGAAGGCGCCGCCGCGCTTCATCGTCCTTGCAGCCAGGGGAACATCCGATAATGCAGCCCAGTTTGGACGCTACCTGATTGAGATCCTGACCGGAATTCCGGTATCGCTGGCTGCCCCCAGTGTCTATACCGTTTATGGAGCGAATGTCAGCCTCAAAGACGCTCTGGTGGTCGCTATCTCCCAATCGGGCGAATCCACAGATACAAACTTTGTCCTGGAACAGGCGCGCAAACAAGGTGCGCTGACAGTTGGAATCACCAATGAAGCTGATTCCACCCTGGCAAAGCTGGCTGACTATCCCATTCTGGTCAGAGCAGGAAAAGAAAAAAGTGTCGCTGCCACCAAGACTTACACAGGTCAATTGCTGGCGATGTATCTGCTGACCCATGCACTGGGCGGCAAGATCACTCCCGCACAACTGGAAAAACTGCCTGAGTATGCATCGAAGGCGCTCAAGGCGGAATCGGAAGTCGCGCAACTGGCATCCCGGTATCAGTTCATGGAACGTGGGCTGGTTGTCGGACGCGGGGTCAATTATTCCAACTCCTTTGAAATGGCACTCAAGCTGATGGAAACCTGTTATGTCGTTGCTGAGCGTTTCTCTTCAGCCGATCTGCTACATGGCCCCATTGCCATGGTGCATGAAGGATTTCCGGCATTTATGTTTGCTCCTCACGGCGATATCTGGAAGTCACTCAGCGAAACGCTGGAACGGCTTCGATCCCTGAAAGCAGAAACACTTCTGATTACAGACCGAAAGAATAAAGCAGCTGTTGCGCATGCTTCCCGGAAGATTGTTCTGCCACTTTCACTGGATGAGTTATGGACTCCGATTCCTTATGTGATCCCGGCCCAACTATTTGCAGCTCATCTAGCCTCGGAAAAGGGATTAAACCCTGATCAGCCAAGAGCATTGACAAAAGTCACCCGAACGCTTTAACGCATCCGGTCAGCCCAGAATAAGTAGCGGATGAGATCGCTGCGGCGCTCCCAGACAAACTTCCAGAATTGTCCGGGAGAAATCTCATCCGCATGCAATCCCCAAAAGGTTTCAATTCTCCATCGCAGATAGGGACTTCTCCAGGGTGTAAGCCAGTAACCGCGCGAGAATTTCCAGAGCAGACTCAGCATTCCCGACTCAGCTGTTCGGCTTTCCTTTAGATGGCGTCGCGTAATATCCGCTGCGAGTGCGGACAGTAGGCCGATTTGGTCCGTTTGCAGTCACTTTAATTTGGCGGAAGCTTCCATCCAGCTGCTGGATATCAGGGGAATATCCCAACACATACTGGTTGCGGATATCATGAGCGATCTCCAGGGAGATCTTCTCCACTTCTGACAGATCCTTGGGAAAGTAGAAAAGACCACCAGTGGCTGTTGCAATCGCTTCAACAGCTCGCTTTGCCTTGCGGGCTTCCCGCTTCTCTTCCTCTTCCAGAATGCCGATGCAGTGGATCACAATATCGTGGTTTGTAGTGACCTTGCGGATCAACTGTTCCAGCTTGGTGACGCTGGCATTGTCGTTTCCATCGGTAATCAGCATGATGACTTTCTTTTCATGCTTTCCCTTCTGAATGAGACGATCCATGGTCATGCTGATGGCATCGTACATGGCGGTGCCGCCACGCGCATCAATGCGGGACAAACCTTCTTCCATGCGCTTGAGGTCTGAAGTCAGAGGAGTATCCTCATAAGCTTCATCGTTATAATTCACCACCATGACTTCATCCTGAGGATTGGAAGCCTTGATCATGGCGATGGCAGCAGCCTCTACTTTCTGCCGCTTGTTTCTCATGCTGCCGGAATTATCGACAATCAGTCCAAGAGAAACAGGAACGTCTTCCTGCCGGAATGTCCGTAGTTTCTGTTCTTTTCCATTCTCAAAAACCTTGAAGGCTTCCTGCTTGAGAGTGGTCACCAGACGCCCCTTGTTATCAACCACAGAAGCATGTAGAACAACCAGCCGGGTATCGGAACGAAAAACTGCATCTTCCTGCTGTGGAGCATCCTGCGCCCTGGTCATAGCTGAAGTAACCAGGAGAAGTGAAAGAAAGCTGATGAAAATTTTATTGCGCCGGTGCATAGTATCCTTGCCGCCAGAAAGGCCGCAAAGGAGGGAGGCCACGCGGCTGGTTTAATTTTACAGTGACTCTGCGATATTTCCCATCCCGGGTCACATTTGTGGGTGAGTATCCAATCAGATATTGATTGCGGAGCTCGATTCCAATCTTTGCAGCAATATCCGGAAGTTCATTGATATTGGATACTGCAAAATGGCGGCCACCAGTCTGCACAGAAAGATCATTCAATAACCCAGGACCGGAAAGCTCTTCAGCAGTTCTGCCCCGTGCACCAACCGGTTCAAAAATACCGATGGCATAGATCTGCACATCAGCTTCACGGACGGCATTCTTGATTTCACTTTCCGTATAACGACTGGAATTATCTCCGCCATCAGACAGGATCATGATTGCCTTGCGGGCATTGCGCGCCTTCTTCATCTGATTCATGGCGAGATAAACACCATCCAGGAGCGCCGTTCTTCCTTTCGCACTGGTGAATGCCATCCGGTTCTGGATCTCTTCTGTCTGATACGTAAACGGAACCACCAGTTCAGGACGATCGTTAAACTGCACCAGGAAGAACTCATCCTGAGGATTGGCTGTCTTGAAAAACTGTGTGGCTGCCTGACGGGATTTGGTCAGCTTGGATCCCATGCTTCCACTGATATCGAACACAAGCCCGATGGAGAGGGGTGCATCTTCACTGGCGAACTGAGCAATGGTCTGTTCTTTTTTGTCTTCGTAGAGACGGAAATGTTCCCGCTCCAGACCTGTCACAAACCGGTTCAGTGGATCAGTTACTGAGACAGGAATCAGAACGAGGTTGGTATCGACACGAATGTTCGCTTCGCGTCCCTCTTCTTTTTTCTCCGGAACAGTACTTTTCCGGGGCTGAATTGTGACCTTGCTTCCACCGCTTTGCGCCAGACCATGACCAATCCATCCAAGAAATATAAGAATGCCGATAATAGGTAAACTAAACTGAATTCTCATGCCGCAGGCTCCCTTCCTGAGCGCGACAACTCCCAACTTCAGTATAACCACCTGCCCCTTTTCAGGTATGACGTCAGCACTCCCGGAAAAGTTAGCTCCTGCAATTTTGGTACCGATATTTCCGGCCTCAAGTTCCATCCGCCTGTCTCCGGCTTTCGATGTTAGGATGACGGACAGGAGCGGAACCACTGATGAATATTCGCATTCGGAAAGATTGGGAGATCTCTGAACAACTGGCAACCCCTGAATCTGTTTACCTCAATCGACGAAAGTTTATTCAGGCAGCCGGGCTGATTGGCGTTCACGGTCTAGTCACCCAGGAACTTCTGGCATCCCAGGATGGTTACGCAGCCAAACGCAATCCGGAATTCACTCTTGACCGCCCCATGACGGAAGAACCCGTAGCGACAGGCTATAACAACTTCTATGAACTGCATCCTTATGACAAGGAGCGCACGCAATTCATGGCAGAGAAATATATCGTCGATCCGTGGACTGTAGAAGTCACCGGCCTGGTCAACAATCCAAAAAAATATGATCTGGACGATCTGCGGAAGCGCATGCCAATGGAAGAACGTCTCTATCGTTTCCGTTGTGTCGAACGATGGGCAATGGCTGTCCCATGGACCGGCTTTGTGATGTCAGCACTGATCAAGGAAGTGGACCCCAAACCAGAAGCGAAATATATCCGCTTTGTCAGTGTCAATCGCCCGGAACAGCTCCCCGGCATGAAAATGGCACCTTCTTATCCCTGGCCGTATCATGAAGGACTTCGCATGGATGAAGCCATGAATCCTCTGACATTGTTCGTTACGGGAATGTATGGCAAAGCACTACCCAAGCAGAATGGTGCACCTCTGCGGGTCATCACTCCATGGAAGTATGGCTATAAAAGTCCAAAAGCCATCGTCAAAATTGAATTCACTGCCAAAGAACCCCCAACACTCTGGAACAAACTGAACTCCCGTGAGTATGGTTTCTATTCCAACGTGAATCCGTCAGTTCCGCATCCACGCTGGTCACAGTCCTACGACATCATGATCCCAACGGGAGAAAGACGAAAGACACTGCTTTATAACGGATATGAAAAGTACGTCGCAGGAATGTACAACGGCAAAGAGCATTAAGGTCCACTCTATTTTTCTGCTTGTTCAAAGAAGCTCGCTCTCCTCAGGGCGAGCTTCTTTATTTCTGTTTTAATCTCAGTCTTTTCGTAAATTTATTCAAAATATTCAAATATAAATTTCACACTGCCTTTTTCCGTATTGCTATCTCTTTCTGAAATCCATACAACTGTATCGGCAGATACATCCTCAAAGGATTTTTTGTGAAATTCAGCCAGAAAGATCAATTCATTTTCATGAAAAGCTTACGCTTTTACCTCTTCTTCATTTTGTTTTACCTGGTGAACCTTCCAGGGTTCGCACAACAGGCCCAGGTATCCGGGCAGATTACAGACGCCAGTGGTGGGGCAATTCCTGCGGTGGAAATTACACTCAGCGGTGAAGCAACCGGCATCACCCGTACTGTGACCACAAATAACCAGGGATTATTTGTACTCCCGCTGATCCAGCCGGGCGTTTACCGGATTTCCACAAGTAAAGAGGGATTTCGCCCAGTAATCCAGCAGAATGTCATTCTTCAAATCAATGACCGTGTCCGTATCGATCTCACACTCGAGGTAGGCGCACAATCACAATCAGTCAGTGTCGATGCTGAAGTACCACTTCTGCGAGTAGATGACGCCCAGACCGGAGTCGTGATCGATAACAAACGCATTCAGGAGCTTCCCCAATACAATCGGAATCCATTGGCATTTGCGCAACTGGCTCCGAATGTGAACGGAACATCCGATCAACAGGGGTATTCTTCAGACTTTCGAATCAACGGAGGGAGAACGGCAAAAGCGGAATACATCATTGATGGTGTAGCAGTTACTACTGGATATCGTCATGATATTCCACCTTCCATTCCTTCTATGGAAGCAGTAGGCGAATTCAAGGTCATCACCAACGGTCTGGCAGCAGAGTATGGCCGACTTTCTGGCGGAGCTGTTACATTGGTTACCCGCTCAGGCACCAATCAGTTTCATGGATCAGCCTATGAGTTCTTCCGGAATGACAAGCTGAATGCAAATGACTGGAACTCCAATCGTTTTGGGAGACCAAAGGGAGTATTTCACGACAATGTTTTTGGAGGAGCCATCGGTGGCCCCATCTGGATTCCCAAGCTTTACAACGGAAAAGACAAGACTTTCTTTTTCCTCAACTATGAAGGAACCAGAAGAAGAACTGGATCGAACGCACAGCTTGCAAGTGTTCCTACAGAACTGGAACGAGCGGGCGATTTCTCACAGACATTGATTGATAGTGGTATTCCGGCGCGTGTCTTCGATCCTCTGACTTCAAGAGTGGTGGATGGACGGGTTCTTCGGTCCGCTTTCCCTGGGAACCGGATTCCACAAAGCAGAATCGATCCACTCTCCAGAATCTATCTGGGCTTTTATCCTGATGCCAACCAGCCAGCTCGCGCCAATTCCTCTCACGACCAGAATTTTGTAGGTTCAGCATCCACGCCACTAGACAACAATCGATGGACAGGCAGGCTCGATCACTACTGGTCTGAAAAACATAACAGTCATTTCACATTGACGTACTTCGACCAGTTTTCAGCTGCGAATCGATGGCTTTCTGCATTGCAGCCCATCACAACAAATGATGACGTCGCATATACGATGGCCTTTGACCACAGCTACATGGTGACGCCCACCACAATTTTCAACATGAAGCTGGGTGCCGTCCGCTCAAAATCATTTGCAGGATCACAGGTGGATGCAAATTCGGCAGGATGGAACTTGTCTCCGGAAGTCATCAATCTGCTGGGGACAACCCTTAATCGTGTACCTACTCTCGGGACTGCTGACACGATCAACGGTCTTGGTGGGGGAAGTGTAACAGACAACCGGGATACTATCTATTCCGGGCAGTTTTCCCTGCAGAAGCAGACCGGAAGACACACCATCAAGATGGGTTACGAACATCGCCGCTATTACTCCAATATCTATTCCGGGGGAACATTCTCCACATCCAGTATTCGTAGTTCGACTTCAGAATACTTTGATGCACCCAACAACGGATCGGGATCAGGATTTGCTTCATGGCTTCTGGGCGTTGTTGGCGGAGGAAGCGGAACCCAGCTAGCTGGTCCCGCATCTTTGCAAACCTACCATGGGGCTTATATTCAGGATGATTTCAAGGTTCTGAAAAACCTGACGGTCAACCTTGGGTTGCGCTGGGATATCGAACCCGCAAGAACTGAGCGCTATGACCGCCAGACATTCTGGGATCGCGACTACCGCTGGCCTGTTGAAGCGATACCAGGATGGAACTGGAATCAAGCCTTGAATGAAGCAAACGCGAACGGTGCTGGAGCACCAACTCCAGACTGGACGCAGCAAGGAATTTATGGCCGTGTCGCTTTGATGGGGACACCCGAATATCCCGGCAGGTCCATGCAGCAAGTACCTCGAAATCACTTTGGTCCTCGCCTGGGTGTTGCATGGTCCGTCACTCCCAAAACGGTCATTCGTGCAGGATATGGCCTGATCTGGATGACCCTTACCGGAAGTTTTCACCTGAATGGATCTCCATGGAACATCGGTTATGGCGACGCTGCCCGGATGATTCAGGGTGGAACTGCTGATGGTGGTGTGACATTCCCGCTTACCTTTGCCAACCCCTTGCCCGGTGGCGCAGGAGTGGTTCGGCTGACAAAAGATATTAATGAACTGAATCGCTCAGTCATGGGGAACTGGTTTGTATCATCCGCAACAAATCTGAGCCCCGGTTATGAGCACGCCTTTCACTTTGGCATCCAGAGAGAAGTCGGCTCGGGGTCAAACGCATGGCTATTGGAAGCAAATCTGACCGGAAATCTTGGCCGTTCCCTTCCCTACTATCTGGGTACTGGAGAACACATTCTCCCAGACGCCTATCATAAGATCGGCCCATTAGGACAGCGTTTAAACAATCCCGTCTCGAATCCTTACTACGGTTTTATTCCGGAACTCACAGGAGTAGGTTCAGAAAAAATTCCCTTTGGACGACTCTTCCAACGGAACCCTCTCTGGACGGAAATCTGGACACTGGGAGAGCCACTGGGAACATCCAACTATCATGCAGGATACGTTCAGGCGGAACATCGTTTTGCAAAGGGATTTGGGTTCCTGGCAAACTACACTTACTCCAAAATGCTCAACGACGTAGGTTCCTATGATGGTGGATTTGGGATGCCCTATCCGCAGGCGGGTCTACCCGTTTCCAATACATACGGAATCGCTACAACAGATATCACTCACAAGTTTCTGTTCAACTATTCCATCGAACTCCCATTTGGAAGAGGGCGAAGATTCCTGCATAACAGTGATGCCTTTGGAGAGAAATTACTGGATCAGGTGGTGGGAGGATGGACACTCGCCGGAACAACAACTCTCCGCAGTGGAGTACCGATCACCGTTCGAACGCCCTCCAATACAGTGGGAGGCTTAGGGTCAAACTGGTACAACATCGGCCATGGCCGTGACTCGCAACCAATGTATGTTCCTGGTGTTGATCTGGATAATCGAGTCAGTGCGCATACAGCTCTGGAAGGTGCCGCCGGATATACACCATATTTGAATCCCAATGCCATTCGAGTGGTGGAAGGGTTCGAAATTGGCGACACTCCGTCCACTCAACCCAACTTCCGTGGACCTGGTTTTTCTCAGTGGGATCTTTCTCTACTCAAGACATTCCGGACTCCATGGGAGGGAAAGACTGTGCAGTTCCGCATGGAAGCACAAAATCTGCTGAACACGATGAACCCGGGTAATCCTGGAAACGCCATTCTTTCCCGGACTATCGGCATGATTACCAGCCAACAGGGAACACCACGGCGGATTATGGTCGCCGCGAAGTTCTATTTCTAGACTTTTGGGCAGGCCGGATAAGAGGAGAAACTCTCTTTCCGGCCATTTTTAATAGAGCTTTCCTTTATCGTGGGCTCGCAGCATCTGTATTCCGATACTCATGCTCTGAGCTCACTACCAGACCATTTTCATCAAAGATATTCAGGTACCAAACTGTTGCTTCAACAGGGATGTCTGCCGAAACAGTTTTTGTTTTAGCATCAAGCCTGGCTGGAACGGTTTGCCATTTTCGATCCTGCCACTTCCCCAAATCAATTGTGTAATTGAGTTCAGCCTTCTCAATTTTTCGAGATGTCCTGAATTTCAGCTTTCCTTGCTGTACATCCGTAATTTGTGGAAGAGGGCTTCGTGATTTCACCATGGAATCAGCAAATGCGAAGATCTCTTCAGGGATTGCTCCATCAGGGTGGCTGTGCTTCATTGCTACACGAACAGCAAGGGTGCGCTTCCCTTTAGGCAGTCGATACGACTTCTGAAGAGAGCCCATGGGATATGCAAAATCATTGGTTCCGGTCACCCATAGCATTGGAATTTTCGCGTGAGGCAAGTGTACGGAAGGATCCCAATGGCTCAGCCACTTCTTCGCATTTTCTGGTCCCATCTTCTCGAAATCTTTCAACCATGTAGAGTCTTCACCCAGGAAACCACACCCATAAACCGGAGCCGCAAAACTGAATCGATCATCCACACCCGCAACGATGTTTGTCAGATATCCACCCCATGAAATCCCAGTAACTCCGATTTTCTTTGAGTCTATTTCGGGGAAGGATCGGATCAATGAATGAGCACTGATCACTGCGGCTACGGCATGATAGCTCCACTGATCGGTGATGGGTTCTTCAATCTGTGCAAAGCCACCCCAACCAGATGGACCACTATGTTCATGCCGGTTTCGAACAGGATTCCAGAGTTTATCGGCAGAAGCAGTTTCGGGCTGGGTACCATTCGTATCCATGGCGATGGCAGCATAGCCACGCTTGTTCCACATCCGTACCCATTCGGCAAAAGCTGTCCCACCACCTCCATGAATCAAAACCATGGCGGGAAGATTCTTTCCGGCAGGGACACCATAATAAGCAAAAACTCTGGTGGATTTCCCCTTCCAGGGAACAGATTCAAAGAATATCGCTCGCACACCTGGTTCCGTCGTCTTCACTTCATGAGTCTTTGGAGGTTTGGCAAGAGCTGTGACATCCCAGATGTCTGCGGCATTCGCAAGCAAGGGAATGGCGATCAAGAGGACGGCTCGCAGGATCATTTCAAACGAGAACGATCTCAACGGCACTTTTAACCGGGTTTCCATGAGTGCCTATCCTATGACAGTTGTGAGGCTCTGTCACCAGGCCTCACAGAACATAAACACTCGAAAAAGCAGATACTCTAAAGTGCGCGAGCAGCGTCCTTTGCAAAATAGGTCAGGATGAAATCAGCGCCCGCACGACGGATGGCAATCAGGGATTCCATCATGGCCCGATCCAGATCCAGCCAGCCATTTTGTGCTGCTGCCATGATCATCGAAAATTCACCTGAGACCTGATAGGCAGCCAGAGGAACATCAAAACGCTCACGAGCTTTTGTCAGCAGGTCCAGGTAAGGTCCTGCCGGCTTCACCATCAGCATGTCTGCGCCTTCATCGAGATCCAGTTCCATCTCACGCATGGCTTCGCGCGCATTGGGAGGGTCCATCTGATAACTGCGGCGATCTCCAAACTGGGGAGTGGACTCAGCAGCTTCACGAAACGGACCATAGAAGCTGCTGGCAAATTTCGCAGAATAGGCAAGAATTGGGGTATTGGTAAATTCGTTTTCGTCCAGCGCTGCCCGGATCGCAGCAACGCGACCATCCATCATGTCAGAAGGAGCCACGATATCTGCTCCTGCCCGTGCATGGGATACCGCTGTTTTTGCGAGCCATTCCAGCGTGGGGTCATTTGCGACATCGTTATTCTGAATCAGACCACAATGTCCATGTGAGGTGTATTCACAGTTGCAGACATCCGTGATCAGCAACAAGCCAGGTACTTCTTTTTTTAATGCGCGCAGCGCCTGCTGGACAATTCCATCTTCAGCATATGCACCAGATGCCACTTCATCCTTTTCATCGGGAATCCCGAACAGAAGCACACCCCCCAGCCCCAGAGATTTCGCTTCCTCACACTCTTTCACCAGATTGTCGATGGAGAGCTGTGCGTTTCCCGGCATGGAGGAAATCTCGTTTCTTACCCCTTCTCCCGATACGACAAACAGAGGGAGAATCATCTGCTCAGGGGAAAGCCTTGTTTCACGAACCAATCGGCGCAAGGGTTCTGTTGCCCTCAGGCGCCTCATCCGGGTGACGGGAAAGACCATAAGCTACCAGTGTAGCGATGCTCAGAGAGAGAAGACCTTACGCATGTATTCCCGATTGATCTTTGCACCTTCCAAAGGAGGACGCATGGGGGAAGAGTCCAGTTCACAGGTCAGCCAGCCTTTCCATTGCAATGTGTCCAGCTGACTTTTCAGTGCTTCGAAATCCACCCCACCTGAAGTTCCCAGTGCGAAAAACACAGGATCTTTCAAAGGATCGTTTCTCTCGATCCGCTTTTTCGCACCACCCTTTGTCGCTGCAGCAGTGTCTTTCAGGTGATATTCAATGACACGACTTTTCAGCTCACGAGCCAGACGTATCGGATCGATGCCAGCCATCGTGATATGCCCGGTATCCAGAACGAAGCTGACATATTTTGGATTCGTATTGCCCAGAATGGAGTAGATCTCGTTCATGCGTTCAAACTGGCTCCACATATGGGCATGAGGAGCAAACCGAATTCCGATTTCGCTTGTCCGGCGTCCGATTTCGTTATAGACCGTTGCAATGTGCTTCAGATCGGCAGGTGGAGTTCCTCGTGGCTTTCGTGGTCCCGCATTTGCTTTGAAATGATCGCATCCAAGCGCTTTGACGAACTGAGCCAGCCGCACATGCTCCTCAATAATCTGTTCATGCTTTGATGGGTCTTCAAAGTGCATCTCCATCGGTGCACCGTTTGAGATGGTGACGAAGTTAACACCAATCTCTTCGATCTTCTTTTTCAGCTTCTCTGGCTGTTCCGGGAAATAATCATCGTGGAAGTACTGAATAAAGGTTTCAACGAAAGCGAACCCGGCTTCTTTTGCTTCACGAAAAGCAAGCCATGTATCGTTTTCCCATCCACCTTTGGTATTGGTGGTGATTCCTAACTTATAACGGGGCTCATCAGCAAAGAGTGCCAACGCCGTGGCACCCAGCAATTCTCGACGAGTAATTGACATTGCGGACTCCTATGCACCATGTTGATTGCGTTCTACTATTAGACGCAAAAACCACCCGATAGTGCTGGTCTGCAATCTTCTAGAGCATGGGGCGATAGATATCGATGATCTTTTTGAGATCTTCAATATCGGCTGGACGCATGGGAGCCAGTGGAGGACGCACCGCGTTTCCGCAGAGTCCGATTTCCTTCATGAACTCTTTCATCACTGTGACCTCATAGCCCTTCATGCGTTCCCGAAGAGCATAGAGCGGATGAACGTAGGTGTCCATCAATTCATCCAGCTTGTTGAAGTCCCGCGCAACACCAGCTTCTGCAATAGCAATGGAAACTTTTGGCGCAACATTGGAAATGGAAGATGTGTATGCCTGCACCCCAGCTGAAAAATAGGTGGAAGCACAATCATCACCAAGACCGCCGATCCACGCCAATCGATCACCAACTTTATTGATGATGCGTCGCAAATTGCGGCCATTTCCTTGTCCATCTTTCCAGAGCTGAAGAGTGGGAACCTGATCAGCAAGCCGTGCAACCTGATCTGGGGAAAACACTGCCCAGTCTCGGGAATACAGGGAAAGTGGAAGTCCTGATGCTTCGCCAATTGCCTGGTAATAAGCAAACAGCCCTGCTTCGGGAGCATTGATATAGTACGGCGGCATGACCAGCAATGCATCAGCACCGGCTTTTTCCATACGTCGGGCCATCTCAGTGCCGATTGCAGTGTTATAGCCCACACCCGCTACGATCGGCAGTCTTCCATTCACTACTTTGACTGCCCGTTCGACCACCGTTACTGCTTCATCTGTGGAAAGAGAGTAAATCTCCCCTGTTCCGCCTGTGACGACTATCGCGCAGAAGGGATGTGCCAGCATGGACTCAATGACTTTATCGAGACCTGGTAAATCCAGGGAAAGATCATCTTTGAGTGGTGTAACGGGGAAACCGAATACACCTTTTAATTTTTGCTTCAGATCGCTCATGGTCTCCTACCAGCGCGGCAATACGCGCTTCCAGTTGGGATCAACGTGCTTACGCATCTCTGCTTCATCGTCACGCTTGCGGAAGGGCAGTTTCTCATACCGTTCCTTCAGACGAGCCAGTTGATCATAATCCAGTTCCACACCCAGTCCGGGCCGGTCAGTCACTTCGACACAACCATCCACAAAGGGCACACGACCGCCAACAATTACTTCATCGCGACTTGTCTGCCATGGATAGTGGGTGTCGCAGGCATGTGTCATGCCCGGTGCGGCAGCAGCGGCATGAGCCATCTGCATCATGCTGATGCCCAGGTGATTGTTTGAATGCATGCAAAGCCCAAGGCCTAACACGTCGCAAAGATGAGAGAGCCGCTGCTGGGCACGAATGCCGCCCCAGTAGTGAGGGTCACTCAGAACAACCTGGACCGCATCGAGCTTTTTCGCTTCAAGGACATGAGGGAAGCAGGTAACGGAAACATTAGAAGCCATATCGACTTCAATTCCCTTCTCCCGCAATCGCCGACGAACCTCACCCATCCCTTCAAGTTCTGCACACGGATCTTCCAGATATCCACCGTTTGCCAGTTCATCCTTAAGGGATTCGCCGACATGAACAGATGTATCAACACTCCAGGCACAATTGGGATCAATCCGTAATGGAGCATCCGGGAAAGCTTCCCTCAATGCCTTGATGGATGCGATTTCCACATCCGGGTCCAGAACGCCGCCCTTCAGCTTGATTTCGCGAAAGCCATAGGCTTCGGTCATCTGCTTTGCCTGCTTGACGATCTGTTCCGGGGACAGGGCTTCCCCATACTCATCCTCACGAACATCATCGCCCAGTCCACCACCACCTGCATGCTTGTAGAACAGGTAACAGGAGAACTCTACCTTCCGGCGTGCGCGACCGCCCACCAGATCACAGACAGGACGACCCAGCGTCTTGCCAATCAGATCAAGGCAAGCCATCTCAATCGCCGCAAAGCTGCGTGCATGCTGATCCAGCGGATTCTCACCCGGTACAAACCAGGTCTGCGTCCGTCCCCCTTCCTGTTGTGCAGAAGCTTCGGAAACATCTGTTTCCAGATCCTGCCACAGGCCGGTAAGATGGAACGGGTCCATTCCAACGATTCGACTTCTCAGTGCCTCCAGAGCAGCCAGAGGCCGATCGCCACCATAGGTTTCACTGATTCCCGTAAACCCGTCAGTGGAGCGAAGCTCTACAATCGTTCGCAATGCGTACGGAGCATGCAGCCCGTACGAACTGCGCAATGGACCATCTGCCACCGCAATGGGGTGGAGACGCATTTCTGCAATTCGCATGTTTGAGTTGTGAGTATATATGAAACGGGAAGACTATTTGCGGGCGCCGCGTTGTGGGGACTTCACACGTGACTGACGCAGCTTGGTCTTCTTGCGCTTGGGCTTACTGATGATGAAGGTTCCGGAACCGAGGTATTCAGCTTTGTATAACTTTTCTGTTGCCATTACATTAGAAGTGTAGCAGGACAAAATTGCCTTTCGCCCCCCTTCATCTGGTCTTTCTCTTTCTTCTTTTCTTGCTGCCGGCATCAGGGGCGGATCTTCCATCTCAACAGGAGATCCAGAAGATCTTCAGTGACCTGGGTGAAATCACAAGGTTCACTCCACGAAAGCCTGCACCTCTTGAAAAAATGACCCGTAAGGAGTTCCGGTCTTATCTGGATGAGCGGCTGAAAAAGGCCGTAAAACCAAAGGATCTGGAGGCAGATGAACTCACTATGAAATGGCTGGGACTGGTTCCCGGTGACTTCAATCTGCGTGAGACAACTGTCGATCTCCTGACAGAACAGGCTGCTGCCTTCTATGACTACCGAAAGAAGAAGCTGGTTTTCGTCGAAAATCCTCTCGGAGAGTTCAGCCCGACTTTGCTGGCGCATGAACTGGCTCATGCCCTTGCCGACCAGCATTTCCGGATCGGCAGATTCATGGATCAGGGAGCACGTACAGATGACTCTCTCCTCGCCCATCAGGCCGTCATCGAAGGGCAAGCATCCTGGTTGATGAATGAATGGGAGCTCCGGAAAGATCAACGTGGATCGCTGCTCACCAATGGCGATCTGCTTCCCCAGTGGAGTTCCTTCCAGGATTCGAGTTATTCCTCATTCCCGGTATTACAAAAGGCACCTCTTTATATGAAGGTCAGTCTTCTGTTTCCTTATTGGGAAGGGTCGCGGTTTCAGCAGGCTGTTCTCGCAAAGAAAGGAGTGGAAGGCTTTCGTGAAGTATTCACCAAACCGCCTTCAACCACTCAGCAGATTCTTCATCCGGAAGCATATCTGGAAGGAAGAAAAGCGGACACCCCAGAACTCCCGAAGGTCAAGAAGAAGGGATGGAAATCCATTTCCAGAGGAACACTCGGGGAACTGGATCATCTGGTGATCTTCAGAATGCAGGAGCACCCCGAAGCAGAAGAACTGGCGTCTGCGTGGAGGGGTGCGGCCTATGAAGTGAAAAGACATCAGAAGGCATGCTGTATGCTGATTTACCGATCACGATGGAAAGATGAATCCAGTGCAGAGAAAGCCTTGTCGGCCTGGAAGAAACACAGTGCCCTCAAGTCACTTCGTGGAACACTGGAAGTCCGTCAGGAAGGACGCGATGTCATTGCCATTGAGTCCATCCACGAGTAGGTCAGACACTGTGCGACAATCTTCGAAAGTAGTCCTGATCGCCGAGCGCATCGCGCCGGCGAAAGATTTTCAGAGCTGCTGTTTTTAGGAGAAGGTGTAGTGAGAGAAAAAGGTACTGTGAAGTGGTTCAACGCCGCGAAGGGCTACGGATTTATCCAGCATTCTTCAGGTAAGGACGTGTTCGTCCATTTTTCTGCCATCCAGATGAGCGGATATCGCACGCTGGAAGAGGGTAGTGAAGTGGAGTTCGACGTGAAGGAAGGCCCCAAGGGTCTTCAAGCTGAGAACGTTACCAAGCCGTAATTTATTCGATCCCGGATGGATTGATACAAAAAGGGCCGTGCAGAGACGGCCCTTTTTCATTTTCCTCATACCCTCATGAAACTCACTGGAAAAACTGCTCTGATCACCGGAAGCGCTCGCGGCATTGGACTGGCCATCGCTCAACGATTTTCTGCAGAAGGGGCCACTGTTCTTCGGTGCGACATTCAGGGTGATGTCGATTTTCAGGTCGATATCTCCGATGAGCACCAGGTGGAAGAAATGTTCTCGCGGATCGGCCATCTGGATGTTCTGGTAAATAATGCAGGCATCCTGATTGAAGCGCCCACGCATGAGATCTGCATGGAGGATTTTGACAAGGTGATGGGAGTGAACCTGCGGGGTCCAGTGCTTTGCGCCCGTTCAGCCATTCGTCATTTTCTGTCGCGTCCGGGTGGAGGCCTGATCCTCACCAACAGTTCCGTTGCCCAGCAGATTCCAAAGCCCGGTTTTCTTTCTTACTCAATCTCCAAAGGGGCACTGGAAAATTACACAAAAACCATTGCTCTGGAGTATGCACCACAGGGAATTCGAGCAAACAATGTAGGTCCGGGAGCTATCCTGACCCACATGAACCGCTCATGGAAAGATCATGAGGAACGAAGATCTCTGGTGGAAAGTCACATTCCCATGGGCTATGCAATTGAAGCGGATCAGATCGCTTCTGTCTTTGCTTTCCTGGCCAGCGAGGATGCGAAATATATTACCGGACAGACAATTTTTGTGGACGGAGGCCTTACACTCTACCCTGAGTTTCGAGAGAATTGGTCCACATGAGATCGTTCTTCTGCCTTCTTGTTGCAAGCACAGTCCTCGCACAGGTCAAGCCGCTTCCCCCTCCCGGAATTTCCATCTCCGATTCAGACCGGACCGCCCTTACTCAACTGGTTACAGAATCCCGTAAAAAACTACTGGCCCATCCTGATCTTGAAGTCCGCATCAAGGCAGTGGACTGGGCGCTTCGATATGACGAGTTTTTCAAACCGGAAGAAGTGGCAAAGGCATACGCGATTCTGGATACGCAGTTTGGTGAGCCCGGCCTGAAAGTTCATGGATACCGCAGTGAAATCGATGAGAGCATCCAACCGTATGGCGTAGTGCTTCCTGTTTCCTATTCGCCATCTTCGAAAGGCAAGTGGAGGCTGGATGTATGGCTGCATGGCAGAGGCGACACAATTACGGAACTGAATTTCATCCATGATCGACTGACGAAGCGGGGAGAATTTGCACCGGACGACACAATTGTTCTTCATCCTTTTGGACGACACTGCAATTCATTCAAATTTGCTGGAGAAACCGATGTCTTTGAGGCCATTGCGGATATCAAACGCAGATACAGGATTGATGACGATCGCATCTCTATTCGAGGATTTTCCATGGGTGGCGCGGGAACCTGGCATATCGCTGCCCATCACCCTGGTATCTGGGCAGCAGCAGCTCCAGGCGCTGGTTTTGTGGACACGGAAGAGTATCAGAAGCTCCATGAAAAAAATGCGATGCCGACATCCTGGGTGCAGACTCTCTGGCACATGACCAATGCGAAAAGCTATGCACTGAACTTTTTTAATCTGCCCGTCATTGCCTATTCCGGAGAAGATGATCCGCAGAAGGCAGCGGCAGATATCATGGCGCGTGAAATGAAGAAACACGGTCTCGACCTTGTGCACCAGATTGGACCGAAGACAGGACACAAGTATGAGCCAGGTGCCAAACATTCCCTGATCGAGAACTTCGAGCCATTAATGAATCGTGGCCGCAAGATTCCTTCCCATATCCGTTTTGAAACTTATACCCTGCGCTATCACCGTTCCCACTGGGCAGCGATTGAGGGGCTGGAGCAGCACTGGAAGCGAGCCGAGATCGATGCACGGATTACGCCTAACGGGATTGAAGTTCGCACTGAGAATGTGACGCGCATCGCATTTGATTTCAATCCCGGCGAGTCGCCATTCCCTGCCGGAATTCCTGTGCGGATTCAATGGGGATCGAAAACATTTGAAGCCATTCCCTCACGTACAGATGGAAGCTGGCAGTGGAGTTCAGATCCTGTTCCTGCACGCAAAGTTCACGGATTGCAGGGTCCTATCGACGATGCTTTTTTCTCTCGATTCATCATGGTTGAACCAAGCAGTAATGCACCAGGCTGGGTAAGGTCTGAGTTTGAACGGGCTGTCCGCGAATGGAGAAAGATCTTCCGGGGAGATGCACTGGTGAAAAAAGAATCCGAACTCACGCCGGAAGATCTGCAGAGCGCTCATCTGGTTCTGTGGGGAACACCTGAAAGCTCTACATTGATCAAAAAATGGCAGGCACCCCTCTCATGGCCATCCGGCAAGGATGAAGTGTTGCTGGCGATTTATCCGAACCCTGAGCATTCCGGACGTTATGTGGTCCTGAACTCAGGCTTCACATTCCGGGAAGCACATCACGCAACCAATTCCCAGCAGACACCCAAGCTGCCAGACTGGGCAATCATCGACACTTCAGTTCCTGCTGATGCAGTGGCTCCGGGGAAAATTGTGAAAGCAGGCTTTTTTGATGAGAACTGGAAAGTAAAGTAATTAGTCCAGACCCAGAGGCTTGGGCGGTGGTTTATCCGGATCATCCGACTGAGCCTTTTTCAGCAGTTCATCAAATTTTTTAGAAAGAACATCAGCTGAGTTCCGGTGGGCTTCCACGGATCTCTGAAAGAGTTCTTCGCGTCTTGCTCCCTCACCTTTGAGTGCTTTTGCAGCGGCTTCAATATCGGAGATGGCACGCGGCTTCGAGTGCTCTTCAAACGTGATGACAGACTGTGTTTCGGGATCAATCTTCAGCTTTGCCTGACAACAAGGGCATGCGATTTCCATCAAAAAATCTTGGCCAGCCATGGTGGAAATCGTACCATCCCTGTGACTGATCCGAAATACAAGACTTGAGCACAAGCGATATCCTAATAGCTTCGATTGCTGATCCATGAGTGAACTTTCATTCCCGCACCGCCGCTTCAATCCGCTGTCTGGAGAATGGGTACTTGTTTCACCACATCGAACACAGCGTCCCTGGCAGGGACAGACAGAAGCCATTCCTTCTGCCAACCGTCCACCGCATGATCCGTCATGCTATCTCTGTCCGGGTACAACCCGATCTGGAGGACAGCAGAATCCCGCCTATACGGGAACTTATGTTTTCGATAATGATTTTGCTGCTCTTCTTCCGGACCCGTTACCGGAAATCCCATCCGCTCATGAGCTTCTTCAGAGTGAACCAGTGCGGGGAGTCTGTCGTGTGGTGTGTTTCTCCCCCCGTCACGATCTGACACTTTCACAGATGTCTGTATCTGAAATCACTGGCGTTGTCCGCACATGGAAAGAGCAGTATGTGGAACTCTCCTCCCTTGATTTCGTGCGTTATGTCCAGATCTTCGAAAATCGTGGGGAGATGATGGGCTGTTCCAATCCTCATCCACATGGACAGATCTGGAGTCTTTCCGTCATTCCAAATGAGATCCAAAAAGAACAGGACTCTCAGCAAAAATACTGGAAGAGTCACGGAAAAACATTGCTTTCCGATTACCTGGAGCAGGAACTTCGGCTGCAGCAGAGAATCGTAACAGAGAATGATCATTTCGTTGCATTGGTGCCGTACTGGGCGATCTGGCCATTTGAAACCATGATTCTTTCGAAACGAAATGTGGCCTCAATTGATCACTTCTCCAGTGAAGAAGAGCTGGGATTTGCAGACATTCTGAAAACCCTCACAGCAGGCTATGATCGCCTTTTTCAGGTTTCCTTCCCCTATTCCATGGGATTGCACCAGAAGCCTTCAGATGGTGAGGCCCACCCGGAATGGCATTTTCATACGCACTTCCACCCGCCACTGCTTCGTTCGGCAACTGTCAGGAAGTTCATGGTGGGATTTGAGCTGCTGGCCATGCCACAGCGGGATATTACTCCGGAAAGCGCCGCCGCCCGGTTAAGAGAAACATTGAAAGCTTGAAGACTCTGGAGGATTTATGAGAGTTGTGAAATACGGTCTGATTGGTCTGGTTCTGGTCCTTGTGATTGCCGTTGCTGCAATCGCCATTATCCTGAACTCTATTGTTTCCGGAAATCAAAAAGAAAAGCTGGTTGCACTGGCAGAAAAACAACTGGGAACGAAGGTGGAGCTGGACAGCTATTCGCTCGACATGAAATCAGTGCTGATGTTGCGTCCGTCAATTGTGCTAAACAATCTGGCTATCGCAAATCCATCCGGATTCTCCAAACAAAATCTTCTCGAAGCTGAGCAGGTATCAGCAAAGATCAATCTGTCATCCGCACTGAGCCGAAAAATCACTATTTCCGATCTGAGTATTGATAGTCCCCGCATTCTGATCGAAGCTCCTTCTGAAGGAGCAACCAATCTGGAAACACTGATATCTAACTTCCAGAAATCCTCACCTGAACACTTAGCCCCAACCGATCCTACCGCTACCACACCCGCAGAAGAAGATGAATCAATGGTCATCAGCGTGGCAGGTCTATCCATTGCGGATGGCATTGTGGAAGTGGCAAATGAACAGAATGGAAACATTCCACAACCAACCATCCGGTCCCTGAATCTCACACTGTCTGATCTGGCTCCCGGGCGGGCCTGTCGAATCTCCCTCTCCAGCAAGTTTTTTGAAAGTAAAAACTCATCGTTGGACCTCAACGGAACCATGGGACCCTTTAAAGACGCTGGCCTTCCCTTAAATGCAAAGAGCGAGATTGTTCTTGCGCTGGCAGAGTTCCCAAAAGATTTTCTCAAGAGATCGATGGGAGAACTGGCAGCCGCACCGGGTCCGGATTCCCGCATCCATCTGGATGTGGCCCTAGAAGGCGACCTTTACGAAACAACTACCGGCAAAGGCAATATCAAATTTTCAAAGTTCATGATTGGAGATGATAAAACCAATCGTCTGGATCTTTCCGGACAGACACCACTGGAGATCCGTGCATTGAAATTGATTTCGGCCGGTGAGATCGAAATTCGTGCCAATAACGCAAAGCTTCAATTGGGGAGCGGTTCCTGGAATGGAAATCTCAATGCCCTCAGAAAGGGTGCTTTACTTCAGGGGCGGGTCAGTGGGTCCATCCAGAGTGTTGATGTCAATCAGATGCTGACAAGTTTTGCAGCCACACCGGGCAAAGTCTTCGGCACACTGACTATTCCGAAGTTCAACCTTGCCTTTGCCGGAAGAACTACGGAAGCCATCAAACAGTCCCTGAATGGAGATGGAAACCTCAGAATCAGCAATGGACGGTTTCAGGGACTTAGCATCCTTGCCGCAGTGGAACGTGCATTGGGAGGTGCTGACAGCAAGGCTACTGGCGAGTTTGCACAATTCCAGACCAGCTTTAACGTGGCGAACCAAAGGATACACATGAACAGCATTGATGTGGATGGTCCAGGCATCGGTATTAATGGTCAGGGAACAGTGACTTTCCAGGAAGCTCTCGACTTCAAACTGCAATCCAAGCTGACGGGAAATGCCGCCGAACTTCTCAAAGCAAAAACTGCGGGATTTATGCAGGGAGATCTGATGATTCCTGTGACCGTTGCCGGGACACTCGACAACCCACAGATCCGCCCGGAAGTGAAAGGACTCGCCCGCAATGCCGTCAAGTCAACAGTCAAGGGCGTGATCGAAGGCTTTTTCAACAAACGGAAGAAGTAGCTGCATTTGCCGCTACGCCTTCCATCCCAGTGCAAATAGCTTGATCTGGATATTGGTCTTCCGGGGACGGATCACAAGCTCTTCCAGTTCATGATTCATTTCAGATTCACTGTGAAGACGATCAATCTCAGCCTGAAGCTCATTTTCCAGTAACTGAAGCTGGGCATCAATGGACTCCACTGTCTCATTTGCACGCCCTACATCTCCCTGTTCCCGCAAAACACGACCTGCAGAGCGTGCAGCCGTGGCAACTCTCCCCATATTGGTCACACTGACCTTTTTGCGGCCAAAGAATGCGCCCAGAATACTGGACCCCACACTGATGACAGTCTGCAGTGTCTGGTCCTGAACCTGCGCTTTCTCACGATCCACACGTTGAAGGGCTAGTCTTTTTCTTTCACTGAGCGTCTGGATCTTCGAGGCATACTTCGCACGCAGTTTATCCACCGCTTCATCTCGCAGTTCGCGGGATCTCTGAGCTAACCGGATCTGGAAATTCCGTTCCGACTCTCCTTGTTGCGAAGTCAGTTTGAGCTGAGGACTGTTCAACAGGGTGACAGTCTGGGTCTGAAACAGCCAGGCACTGAATCCTTTCTCCCAAACCTTATAGTTCTTCGCATTCGCCGCAATGGCAGGGAGGTCCGTGTATGAAGCATTCTCAACTGGAGCTTCTTCCAGATCAGACAGGGATTCCTGGCATTCTTCTGCCTGTTCCCAATCCACGCCCACCGCATCGTTCAGGAGGGGAGTCAGAAAAGTCAGCTGGCGTACTTTATCAATCCCCCGCTTTGCGTCTGTGAAATGAATCTCGGCAGCACTTAGCAGATAAGGTTCATACACTGGCTCCGAAGTAGAGCGCAAAGGGAGGAAATACTGTCTGATGTCGGGAGGAAGGACAGGACGATTTCCGGATGTGGCTAACGACTGAACCCGTGAAGAAACTTCTCTTTCAGCCAGACCGGGCAATTCACTTCCCTGTTCATCCATCAGCTTGCGAATCTCTGTGCGGGACATGGGACCCCTGAGATAAGACAGGCACCATCGTGTTTCAAAAAGGACAGGCTCATCCTCATGCACATTGTTCATCAGGAAGACCCGACTCTTCAGACCAGAAAGAATCCGATCAATTTCGGCCCGATTGAACCCGCTTCCACTGGAACTGGCAGCACCTTCCAGTCCATCCAGAACCCGGGCTTTGTCTCTGTCTGTCTGCAACCTTCCGATAAACCACGTACCGGTATTGGCCAGGCCTTTATAATCCAGATCCACCGGATTCTGTGTCGCCAGTACGATCCCCACTCCATAGGCACGGGCCTGCTTCAGTAGCGTCAGCAATGGCTGCTTGGAAGGAGGATTAGCAACAGGCGGGAAGTAGCCAAAAATCTCATCCATATACAGCATGGCGCGCAGACTTGCTGTACCAGACTGACGACGCGTCCACGCCAGCATCTGATTCAGGATGAGTGAGACGAAGAACATCCTTTCTGCGTCATTCAGATGTGCAATGGAGAAAATGGAGATGCGTGGCTTTCCGGATTTCCCATACAGCATGTGGTCAATATTCAGCGGTTCGCCATGCATCCAAGCCTCAAATCCGGGAGCAGCGATCAGGCGATTCAATGCCATGGCCATAGTGAACCGTTCCTTTGCCGGATAGAACGATTCCAGATCCATCACTCCCACTTTTGAAACAGGAGGAGACTGCACCTGGGCAATCAGGTTTTCCAGATTGAGTGACTTCCCTTTGCTCCAGGATTCACCCAGCAAAGTGGACAGCAGCAAGTGTTCCCGGGATTGCAGAGGATCAGCAGTAATTCCGGCAAGACTCAGCAGGCTGCTGGCAGTTGAAGAAACCAGATCACGGAAAGCTTCCCGGTCATCCAGAGTCGCCGCATCCGGAACATCAAAAGACTTCAGAACAGAAACAGGAATTCCCGCATCACTGCCCGGAGTGTAAACAGAAAAATCAGCAGCAGATTTCAGACGGGCAATGCGTTGCCCATCCTGATCCCATTTCGCCAATCCATCCTTCCAGAGCTTTGCCTGCTGTTCCGCAAACTGCGGAACGCTGATTCCTTTGGTCTGCGCTTCCGCAGGATTCACCCATGGCTCAAACTGCTCAGGCTCCAGTTCAGGAAATGTGAGCAGCAAATTCGACAGATCACCTTTGGGATCGATCACGATGGCAGGGATACCATCAATGGCTGCTTCCTCTAAAAGAGAAATACAAAGTCCGGTTTTTCCACTCCCCGTCATACCGACACAGACGGCATGCGTCATCAGATCTCTTGAGTCGTAAAGGAGTGTTTCTCCGTTTCCGATCTTCTTCCCCAGATAAAAAGCACCCAGCTTTTCGTAGTCAGGTAATCCATCACTGGCCATGAGGATATTCTACGGATATGAAGACCTATGAGATACAGCGATTCGGAACAGACCACCTGAAACTGACGGATCATCCCGATCCCAAGCCAGGTCCAGGACATGTACTAGTTCGCATGTCAGCATGGTCACTGAACTATCGTGATCTTCTAATGATCAATGGTCAGTACAATCCAAAACTGAAATTACCCATGATTCCCTTCTCCGATGGGGTGGGAGAGGTCATTGAAACCGGTGAAGGCGTCCACCGCTTCAAGACAGGAGATCGTGTAGCAGGAATTTTCATGCAGGGATGGCTGCATGGTCCTTATGAAGAACGTTATGCATCTACAGCCGCCGGAGGAGCGATTCCGGGCATGCTTTCAGAACTGGTAGTGATTGATGCCCAGTCTCTGGTGCATATTCCTTCGCATTTGACAGACGAAGAGGCAGCTACTCTTCCCTGTGCAGCAGTGACAGCCTGGAACGCACTGGTAGACCACGGCAAGCTGAAAGCCGGAGAAACAGTGCTGGCATTGGGAACCGGCGGCGTCTCTCTATTTGCACTTCAGTTTGCAAGGATGATGGGAGCAAAAGTGATCGCCACTACCAGTTCATCAAGAAAACAGAAGCATCTATTGGAACTGGGTGCATCGGATGTCATCAACTATCGGGAAACACCCGACTGGGATGAAGAAGTTCATCGACTCACAGAGGGCCGCGGAGTAGACCATGTCATCGAAGTGGGGGGAGCAGACACTCTGAAAAAATCATTCCGGGCTACACGCGCTGGGGGAAGAATTTCAAGCATCGGCATTCTCAGTGGGCTGACAACAGATATCAACGTAGCACTCATTCTTCACAAGACACTAACGGTGCAAGGTATTTATGTAGGTTCCCGAGATATGTTCGAATCCATGAATCGCGCAATTGAACTGAACCAGATGAAACCTGTGGTGGACCGGGTTTTTCCATTTACCGAAGTGGTTCAGGCTCTTCGCCACATGGAGAGTGGAAGCCACTTTGGAAAGATTGTAGTTTCTGCGAAATGAGAGCGGCAGCGATGATCGTTTCCTGAAGAGGCGAAGTCCGTTCGGGGAGATCAATGGTTACTTTTGTCGCGTTGATGGCTGATAAGGGTACATCGGCGAAACAGCGGGGGCACGGATCACTTGTCTGCCCCCCAATTTCAATCAGTGGACCATATAGCCGGCAACAGACAGGCCGATACCCATAAAGCCTGCAAGCTCCGGTGATTTCATCCAGAACCGGACAGGGTGTTCCCTGATGTTTTTCGAAAAACCACTCTCGCCATTCCCCGTTTCCCTTGAGGATACCTGTCGAGATATCACCGGGAAAATCCTGCTGCATTTTCTGCCAGATCAGGTCAGCCTTTTGGGAGATATCTTCCAGTCCGGTCTCCTGAATGCCCGTTCGAAGCCTTTCCGCATCTTCTGTCGTGATAGCGAAAGGCTTCCGACAGCAGTCATCACAGCCAGACGCGCAGGAGATCCACTCTCCTGCACGCCGTTTTGCTTCAAGAAATGCTGCGTCGGCAATCCGGGGAAGATTCACTTCCTCCAGCTTAAATCGACTAATCAGCGTCTGTACTGATGACCTTGTAGGCCACCGCACCAATCACTGCACCAACAATCGGTGCCAGCCAGAATACCCACAGCTGTTCCAGTGCCCATCCACCCACAACGATTGCCTGGCTGGTGCTGCGGGCAGGATTGACGGATGTATTGGTTACGGGAATGCTGATCAGGTGAATCAGTGTCAGGCCCAGACCAATGGCTACGGGAGCCAGTCCGGCGGGGGCACGTTTGTCTGTTGCGCCCAGAATGATAATCAGAAAAAATGCGGTGAGCACAATTTCTGCGATCAGCGCAGCGGCCAGAGAGTATCCACCGGGCGAATGATCTCCAAATCCATTGGCGGCGAATCCTCCCAGCTCAAACCCGGCAGTACCACTGGCAATTGCATGCAGGACAAAAGCACCCGCAATGGCTCCTACAAGCTGTGCGCCAATATAAGGAAGAAGTTCCTTCGACGAGAACCGGCCTCCCACCACAAGACCAATGGAAACGGCAGGATTCAAGTGACATCCGGAAATATGACCAATTGCATATGCCATGGTGAGGACTGTTAATCCGAATGCAAAGGAAACCCCGAGCAGGCCAATCCCAACATTCGGAAACGCAGCAGCGAGAACAGCGCTACCACAACCTCCAAACACAAGCCAAAATGTTCCGATCGCTTCTGCCAGCGATCTTTTAGTTAAAGACATCTTTCGTTTCTCCTCCTGGGTGAACGTAGACGAGGTATCATAGCCAATCTTCGTTCCGAGGTCTAGGAAAATAATTCCTCACATTTTGTTACAGGATTTTCACCTGCAAATGACAATATGAAGAAACGTGCGTATTTTTTCCCCTTTCCTGCTTCTTATTCTCGCGGCTTCTTTATTCGCCGAACCTTCCCTCACTCTCCTTTTGCCTGAGAAAACACGACTCCTCACCCATCAGCAGATTGATCTGGTGATCGAGGGGAGAAATCTACCCGCTAGCGGCAAATTAAAAATAATGATTCAGGGGAAGGATATTTCTTCCCGCTTTTCAAAAGCTGCAGCAACTGACCTGGATTGTGATGCAACGCAGGATTATGTCTGGCGCACCGATCTTTATGAGTTCACGACAGTCGGCATCAATGACCTGACAGTGGAATGGACCCATCAGAATCTGAAGTTGACAGAACAAAGGAAAATCGAGATTCATCCCTTCCGCCCCATGCAAAGGAATCTGATTCTGTTTATCGGGGATGCTATGGGAAATGCCTATCGCGATGCAGGCCGTATTGTTGCCCGCTCCACTGAAACCAGCCCTGGAGTTCCGGGATTGAGACAGGGATTTCTGGACCGTTGGAATGAGATGGATCAGATGCCGGTCACTGGCCTGGCAATGACTTATGGCTATGAAACCCTGGTACCGGATTCAGCACAGACAGCTTCTCACTGGAGCACAGGCAACAAACCGTTAAGTGGTGCCCTGAGTGCCCTGCCTGATGGAACAGATTGCCACTGGCGTGGTGAATTTGCAGAGAAGAATATCGCATTTCTGCGGGATAATCCGCGTATTGAATCGATGTTGGAATACCTGAAAAGACGGCATGGATACCGCACCGGTGTTGTTTCGTCAGCCTACATTACAGATGCCACCCCCGCTGCCCAGGGATCACACACACCAACTCGAGGTTCAACTTTCGAAATAGCAAGGCAGTATCTGGAAAATCCCATCCTGGGAAATCGTCCGACATTTGATGTCATCCTCGGCGGTGGCAAGGAAGATTTTGATCCTAGGTTACGAGGCGATGGCCGGGATCTGATTGAAGAATTCCGAAAGCAGGGCTTTCGCTTTGTACAGTCCGCCACTGAACTGAAAGAAGTTCCGGCATCACAGAAAAAACTACTGGGGCTGTTTCGTGCCAACAGTAAATCCAGGACTGCTGTGGGGAAATTACGACCAACCATCAGCAGCAGCATGGATCCAGCCTATGACAAACTAGGCCTGCTGGGGCGAGCCAACAAACGCCCCGGCAGTGAACCAATTCCGAATTTTGAAGAGTGGAGAGATCAGCCATTTCTGGATGACATGACCCGGAAAGCGATTGAAATTCTTTCGCGGGACGGTCATCCTTTTGCGCTTCAGGTAGAAGGTGCACTCGTGGATAAGCAGTCTCATCCCAATCACGCTGCTGGCGTTTTCTGGGATGTTATTGAACTGGACAAATCGGTGGGAGTCGCACGCCGATGGGCCAAAGAACGTCAAAACCAGGATACAGTCATCGTCGTCAGTGGAGACCACGATCAGAGCATGACAATCAATGGTGTCGTTGAGATGAGTGATGAAGATTTGACTGATCGTGAACCGATTGGAGAAGTAGCAGGACAAAAGGTATACAAAGACGCACTGGTAAACCTTCGTAACAACCTGGGGACACTTCCAGCAAACTTGCGATCCTTCTCTGGGCGCATGGGAGGACATCCTGATTATATTGATGCGGATGGTGATGGCTATCCGGAAAATCGCGAAGTAAATGGGAAAGGAAGGAAACGGCTTAGTGTAGGATTCCGTACAGGAGGCCATGCAGGTACATCATTACCTGTAACAGCGGAAGGTCCTGGAGCACTTTTCTTCATGGGATACATGGATCAGACAGATCTCTTTTTCAAGATGGCTGCTGCACTCGGATCGGATACAAAAGCCGTGGATCAGGCATTGAAGGAAGTTCTGAAACTGCGTCCCCGGCTACCGCACGAAGCAAAATAGCCGGGGCAGGAATAACGAATTATCCGAGAGCGAAGCCGTGTTGCTTCCGATGATGCGGGCCGTCAAACTCCAGCGTGGTCTTGAAGAGTTCATGACGTCCATCAGTTGCCTCATCTTTGACTTTCGCCAACAGAGCCTGTTTCTGGGCTTCAGCCATGGGCTTAAAGTTCCGGGCAACCTTAATATCTGTCTTTAACTGTTCCATGGTGTTGATTCCGACAACCTGAGAAGCCACGGGCTGGCTCAGGTTGTAGTGGAGCAGCTCTTCCGCCTGCAAGTTCAGCTTTTCCAGCAATCGGCCATTAGGATGAGTCCCGCCAAAACCTTTCATTCCGATCACACCGACATTTTTCTTGAGACAGACAGGAACCACTTCCCGCTGGAAGCTACGGAAAAAGTAATCAGCCGCATTGATAGGCATCTGCGCTGTATCCCAGGCATGAGGCTTATTCAGCATCTTCAGATGAATCCGGGGATCTTTATGTCCGGTAAATCCGATGAACCGTACCTTTCCCTGCTTCTGGGCTTCAAGCGCAGCCTTCAAGCCGCCTTTTTCAAATACCCAATCCGGGTCATTGTCATACACCATTTCATGGAACTGCCAGAGATCAACATAGTCTGTTTTCATGCGACGCAGAGAGTCTTCCAGACAACGCATGGATCCTTCATAATCCCGCTCACAGTTCTTTGTCATGAGAAAAACTTTTTTCCGACGACCGTCTTCTGCCAGCGCTTTCCCCATAATCTCTTCAGAATGACCATTGTGATAATCCCAGGCATTATCAAAGAAAGTCAGACCTTCATCCATGGCAGCATGCATGATCCGGATGGATTCATTGTGGTCCTTGACTGCACCAATATGCCATCCGCCAAGGCAAAGAATAGAAACTCTTTCTTTGGTGCGACCCAGCACGCGAGTGGGTAACCCGGTCGTCGCAGCACTGGAGGTTTGTGCAATTACCTGATCGGCTAATGCGGCAATTCCAACGGCAGCAGAAACAAACTCACGACGGGATGTATTTTTCTCTGACATAACAGCTCCTTTTTAGGTTTTGGACCAGCAAATCGATGACCAGTTCTTAATCAATATACTAGCCAGACTAAAATGGAACATCCATCTTCCCTTGGTCGTTTTCATTTTTATCAAATGCTGCCAATTTTCTTTCTGCTGACACTCTCATTCGCTCAAGCACAACAAGTCATCACTCGTTTGGACGGCAGTAAAATATCCCACCAGCAAGCTGAGGCTTTTGCAAAGGAAGTACTACAAAATGCAAATGTTACGGGTGCTCAGCTGGCAGTGCTCAATCAGGGAAAACTAGTGTGGAGCTATGCCTACGGACTCCGCACCAAAAATCCTGATAATTCCATGGAAGTAAATACTAATACCTGGGCAGCATCCATTACAAAAGGCGTATTTGCTGCTTATGTCATGACACTGGTCGAAAAGGGTGAGTTTTCATTGGATGAGCCAGTGAGTAATCAACTGCCAAAACCACTGAATGCATATAAGCCCTATGAGGAAACAGCTTCCGAACTTGTGAAAGATCCCAACTGGAAACTGGTCACTCCTCGAATTCTTCTTTCTCATTCATCAGGGCTTTTCAACTTTCCATTCCTGGAACCTGACAAGAAAATGCACCTACATTTCCGCCCTGGATCTAAATATTGGTATTCCGGAGATGGGATTAATCTTGTGCAATTCCTGATTGAGCAAAAGAAGGGGCAGCCCATCGAAGTATTGATGCAGCAGGCTATCTTTGCACCCGCATCTATGCCTAATACAGGGATGATTTTTCGGAAAGAGTTCGAAAACAACGTCGCGGATCGATTCGATAAAGACGGAAAATTTATTTCCCAAACAAAGAGATTTCCTGCCCGCGGAGCCGGCTCAATGACAACTTCAGTGGAGGATCTCGGACATTTTGTAGAAGCTCTATTCAGCGGAAGGTTAATGGAAAAGAGCACGATGCAAAAGATGCTGAAACCTGCAATCAAAATAAGAAGCCTGCATCAATTCCCTTTAAAGACAGATGAACCAGAAGGCAAAGAAGCCAAAGACCTCGGAATTGCATATGGAATGGGATGGGGACTTTTAACGAAAACCAAATTTGGCCCGGCTTTTTTTAAGGAAGGACATGGAGACGGCGCTCAAAACTACATGATCTGTTTTGAACGCCACCAGACCTGCATGATCATTTTGACCAATAGTGACAATGGAGAGCTTTCATACCGTCCTTTAATGGAAAGAATTCTGGGAAATACCATTACCCCTTGGGAATGGCATGGATATACACCAGCCCTGATTGAAGCTGCACGAAAGAATCAGTGAATCAGCCTCTTGGTTTATTCGGAAGCTTCTGCCACTCATCAATCGGGATTTCTCGTTTTGGAAGTGCAATTTTCTGAAAGGGAAAGGTCTTGCCAACCCATTCCTTCATCTCTTTTAGGAGCACTTCATCAAAGCCTTTGTCAAAATCGGCCTGAGTGACCCATGTTCGCAGAACAGCGTCGTATCCTTCCTTAGGACTCGGAGAGATATAGACACATCCCATTTCACGGGAGCCATCCGGAGTCAGAACTGCATAGGTAAATGAGCGTCGAGCTTTGAATCTGGAAATTTCTCCCTCGACATCTTTCCGGGCATCATCCATCGTCAAATTTTCGTGTGGCCATCGACCACTCGAGAAAGTCTTTCGCAGATGTTCAATACTGCTCATGTAAGCATCGTAATCATGCTTCGCCAGATCCGGCCCCAAAGGGACCAGCTTGTAAGTAGCTGTCTCATAAAGAGTGGGGACATTGAAGTTGTCCGGGACAAAGGGAACTGCGGCTGGACCAGCCTGCCCAAATGAGACAGCTGCAGCAAAAACTGTCAGTAAAAATGTTCGCACTGGAACTCCTGAAACTGAATTATTTCCGGTGCGAACAGGGCAACTCAGAGGACGTGAAAGCTTAAGTTAGCATACTCGGCAAAAAACCTAAAAACGGAGGGGCTCGAAAATCAGGAAGCCACGGGAAGTTCCATTTCCACCTGCAAACCCGGATAGACATTCATTGCAGAGATCTTTCCATGATGAAGCTGAATGGCTCGATGGGCGATGGCCAGGCCAAGGCCGAGGCCTCCTGTTGCGGCAGCTCTGGATGAATCTTCTCGAAAAAATGGTTTGAAAATATCGGTCAGGTGCTCTTCACTGACACCCGATCCAAAATCTCTGACTTTGATGGAAACTTTTCCAATTTCTTTTTCGAGATGAACCTCAATCGAGGACTGTTCCGGAGAATGACGGATTGCATTCCTCACAATGTTCTCAACTGCCCTGCGTAATAACTCCTCATCTCCCTGAATCACAACTTCATCTTCAATCCGGGAAGTAATGCGTACATTGCGGAGCTCAGCTTCCATTGCAGCATCATCCAGTACTTCCTTGACCAGCAGGTCCACAGAAAAATCATTCATCTCCCGGCTGAACGGATCTCCTTCAGCCCGAGTAACTTGCAAGAGTTGCCCCACCAGATGGCTCAACCGATCCACTTCTTTCCGGATTCTGGCAAGAGAAGCTTCCTTATCGGGTGCAGTCCTTGCCAGTTCAATGGCAAAGCCAAGGCGGGATAGAGGAGTTCTTAACTCATGAGAAATATCCTGCAACAACCGTCTCTCCGCAGTCAGAAGTGTTTCGATTCTATCGGCCATGTTGTCAAAAGAGCGGGAAACAGCCCCAAACTCATCATTTCTCTGGGAATTGATTCGGGCTGACAGATCTCCGCGGCCAAAGCGATCCACTACTTCCTTGAGTTCTGACAACGGCCGCACCAGCGACTTGGTAAAAATCCAGGAAAGAACAGCAATTGCGACGACTACCCAGAGAAACTGTGGTGACACCTGCCAAAAGGATGGTCTGAAACGGGGCATCAGAAGGTAGTGATAAGTCTGATCCTGAGAAGAATAAATGAGTGGAGCACTGGAACTGAAAATTCGTGGGGTATACCCAACTTTTCTGGCTTTTTTCATCAATGCCGAGTAATCAGCTCCACTCAGCAGATCTCGCCCTCCCGAGTCCAGAAAATGACGTTCTCCGGGGAAGAACTCTTCAATTCTCTGTACTTGCTTCCCCAGTTCTTCTTTCCCACCTGACTCATAAGCCTTGCGAAGCATCTCCATCTGGAGAGAAAGACTTCGCGCAAATGGATCATCCCGCCGAATCGTCAGAGCAAGCACCCAGGAAGTTGCTGTCATCAATATTCCGCAGATGATAACTGTGATCACCATCCAGAGAAGGATTCTGGCAAAAGTAGTCTTCAATGATTTGTTCCCTCAGGCACACAAAACATATAGCCAGCTCCCCGGACTGTGCGGATCATATCCCTACACTCTTCCAGCTTTTTCCGAAGATGGCTGATATGAACATCCAGAGATCTTTCAAATGGATTTGCTTCTCTTTGATAAAGAACCGTCATTAAGTGATCCCGGGAGACAATCTGACCGGATTGGCGGATCAGGAACTCCAGAATGTCGAACTCCAGACCAGTTAGCTCCAAAGTCCTTCCACTTACCCAAACCTCGCGTGTACCAGCATTTACACGAACAGGACCTGCTTCCACAACATCAGGCTTGATTGCATTTGTCATTCGTGTGCGACGGAGTACTGCGCGAACTCGTGCAAGCAGTTCATCGGGAGCAAATGGTTTGGGAAGATAGTCATCCGCTCCAGCATCCAGTCCAGCAATCCGATCTGACTGTGCTGTACGTGCCGTCAGCATGATCACAGGCACAGTCTTTTTTCGACGAAGAAGTTGTAGAAGCTCAAAGCCATCAATCCCAGGAAGCATAACGTCCAGCAGGATCAGGTCGTACTGGCCTTCAAGTGCTTTCGATAGTCCCCGTTTCCCTTCCTCAACGACTTCCAGGGAGAAGCCGTGCTGCTCGAAATACTCCTTCATCAAAGCAGACAATTCAACATCATCTTCGATCAATAAAATGTTGGCTTCCGGTTTTTCTTCCACTTCTCTATTGTGTACTCAGCACCAAGGTATCCTTAACACTTCTTTACCCATATGTTGCGAGATGAGCGTAACAATCTGAATGGGAACGCATCAATACAATCAGTGCTGAAGTATATTTTCATCCTTGGTCTTGCCCTGACTTCCGAAGCTCTTTTGGCACAGGCTGTCAGGCCTATCGGATCTGTACAATCCATTGAAAATGGAGGGCAAAAAATTGTCCTGAAAACAGATGCTGGACCAGAAATACAGGTCATCTCTACTGAGACAACCAAAGTAGTGAAGATTAAACCCGGACAGACCAGCCTGACAGGAGCCGCGACTCTCAGCCTTGCTGAGGTAGCAGCAGGGGATCGTATCCTCGTCCAGGGAAATCTGGCAGAAGATCAGAAATCCATCCCAGCGACAAGAATCATCGTCATGACCCGCTCAGAGTTGGAAAGCAAACAAGCTTCTGATCTGGCGGACTGGAACCGTCGGGGAATTTTTGGTGTGGTTGCATCTGTTGATTCTTCAGCCGGAACAGTTTCTGTCAATGTTCGCTCAGGAATTCCCGGCATGTCTGAATCAAAAACAGTGAATGTCCAGGTAAAAGAATCGACAGTCATTCGTAGGTATGCTCCCGATTCTGTAAAATTCTCAGAGGCGGAATCCAGCAAGCTGGCTGAAGTGAAGACAGGGGATCAGATCAGGGCTCGCGGGGAAAAGTCCCCGGACGGATCTTCCCTGATCGCTGAAGAAATCATCTCCGGATTGTTCCATAACATTGCATCAACAGTGATCTCTGTCGATCCGCAGTCTCAGACACTGAAAGTGACGGATCTGGATACTAAAAAACCCATTCTCGTTAAACTGAACCACGATTCTGTACTAAAGAAAATGCAACCGATGATGGCACAAATGATGGCCTCACGGATAAATCAATCACCGCAAGCGAGTGAGGCGTCACCCACAGCTGCTCCACCACAGGCTCCGCCCTCAGGAGCTTCCAGAGTGGGTGGAGGCCCCGGTGGATTGTTTGGACCGCGTGGTCCGGGAAATGCTCCTCCCAATGTTGCCCCAGGGGGAGGACAAATATTTGATCGACTTCCTACATTTTCTCTTCAGGAATTAAAACAAGGTGATGCGCTGATTATCTCAGCCCCATCTGGAAAAAACCCAGGTGAAATTACCGCGACCATGATTGTTGCCGGTGTAGAACCGATTCTGACAAGTCCAGCGAAAGATCGTCAATCGATTCTTGGAAACTGGAATGTCGATTTAAGTGGTGGTGGCATGGGTATGCAATAACTCCCCCCACCAGTCTCTAATTCATTGGCAAAACAACAGGAAAAATAACATGCCCAGGATATTTGTGTCTTTTTTTGCTTTGGCAATTCTGTCCGTCACAGGATTTGCACAAACGGCCCTTCAGTTGAGAGGGCGAATTACCGATCCGTCAGGTGCCGCAATCCCCGGCGCCACAATTACCATCAATGGTGGTGATTTCGCCAGGAGTGCAGAAGCGAACGTGGAAGGTGAATATGTTCTTACTGGGCTACAATCCGGAAAATTTACACTACGTGTCATTTCAGCAGGATTCTCTCCGTTTGAAAGAGTGGTCAATGTCGGAGGGAACCGTCCGTTAACTCTCGATATTGCATTAACACTGGCCGTAGAATCCCAACAGATCACTGTCTCTGATACTGCAGAAATTAATCTGGATCCTTCTGATCCTTCCAGCAACGTCGGAGCACTTGTTCTAAAAGGGGAGGATCTGGATGTTCTCTCCGATAACCCTGATGATCTGCAAAGCGATCTGGAAGCTCTTGCCGGACCCTCTGCTGGTCCCAATGGAGGTCAGATTTTCATTGATGGTTTTTCTGGTGGAAGGCTTCCTCCAAAAGAATCCATCCGCGAGATTCGCATTAACTCAAATCCGTTTTCTGCTGAATATGACAAGCTGGGTTTTGGTCGGATTGAAATTCTGACAAAGCCAGGTACGGATAAGTTTCGTGGATCGGCATTCTTCAATTTCACAGATGCAGTTTTCAATTCACGAAATCCATATTCAACAATTCGTCCCCCTTATCAGCAAAAGTTTTTCGGCGGAAATCTGAGTGGACCTGTTACGAAAAAGTCCTCCTTTTTCATTGAAGTAGACCGACGTCAGCAGGATGAAACATCAGCAATCAACGCCATTACACTGGATCCTAATTCATTCCAGCCAACTCCGTTTTCCACGGCTATTCTCAATCCACGGACCAGAACTACAGTGAATCCCCGTTTCGACTACCAACTCAATGCAAATAACACATTGGTTGCGCGGTATGAATGGACAAAGTTTGACTCAACAAACTCAGGACTGAGCGCACTGACACTGCCAACGCGAGGAATTTCCAGCGGCACGACCAACAATACATTACAGCTCACAGAAACCGCCGTTCTGGGAGCAAAGGCGATCAATGAAACCAGATTTCAGTACATCTGGGTCAATCAGGACCAGAGTGGAGATAACTCCACACCAGGAATCAATGTCCAGGAAGCTTTCCAGGGTGGTGGAGCCAATCTGGGACTTGCCTATAACAGAGCCCGCAACTGGGAATTGGCTAACAGCACGTCGCTGACACAAGGCTCACACATGATCAAATTCGGTGGCCGCCTTAGAGGAAACTTTCAGGATGATTACACCACCACGAACTATAACGGAACCTATACCTTTAACAGTCTGACTTCATATCAGCTTCAGCTACAGGGTATGGCCAATGGACTTACAAATGAACAGATCCGCGCTCTGGGTGGTGGTCCTTCACAGTTCACACTTTCCACTGGTATCCCACTTGCGTCCGTTTCTCAGTATGATGTCGGCATTTTTATTACCGATGACTGGCGCATCAAACCAAATTTCACGCTTTCCACGGGTCTGCGCTATGAAACACAGAACAATATCTCCAGCAATTATAACTTCGCACCAAGAATCGGTTTCGCGTGGGGAGTAGGATCTTCCAGTTCCGGACGGACACCAAAGACTGTCATCCGTGGGGGATGGGGCATGTTTTACGATCGTTTCGACAGCAACTATACATTGCAGGCAAACCGGATCAACCCGCTTGTTCAGCAACAATTCTTTGTCACTCTACCGAACTTCTATCCAACCATCCCTACTGGTGAGGAACTGTCTCCCTACCTGACAGCCCGAACAACCAGGCTTGTTTATTCCCATCTGAATTCTCCTTACATCATGCAGGGAATGGTCAGTGTGGAACGTCAGCTACCCCGAAGATCCACACTTGCAGTTACCTATGTCAATTCCAGGGGATTGAATGTCCTGCGAACACGTAACATCAATGCTCCCTTGACAGGAACTTATGACCCAACCGATCCAAATAGCGGTGTCAGACCTTATGGTCTGGATGCTGGGAATATATACCTCTATGAATCATCCGGATCATTCAAACAGAATCAGATGATCGTCAATATGAGAACGCCTCTTTCCACACGGATCAATCTGTTCGGTTTCTATACATTGAATTTTGCAAATTCGAATACCGACGGAATTGGTTCATTTCCCGCAAATACATATGACATGACCTCAGAGTGGGGAAGAGCGCAGTTTGATACCCGTCATCGCATGGTGGTGGGCGGCTCCATCACCACATGGAAAGGAATATCATTGAATCCCTTCGTGATGGCAAATACTGGAGCACCCTTCAACATCACATTGGGTCGTGATCTGAATGGTGACAATCAGTTCACTGAACGTCCGGCACTGGTCTCAACAGGAACGACAGGGTCAAATATCATTGCGACACCCTATGGAACTTTTGATACAAATCCAGCTCCCGGTTCTGCCATCATCGCCAGAAATTATGCACAGGGACCTGGACAGTTTGTTGTCAATCTTCGTGCATCAAAGACATGGGGATGGGGCGAAAGGTCCAGTGCACAGACAGGAACTGGGGCAGATGGTGCGATGATGGGCGGTCCTCCTATGGGTGGTGGTGGCCCCGGAAGGGGCGGACCGCGCGGAGGCGGCGGTGGAGGAATGCGTGGGGGGCGTGGATCTGGTGGTTTCGGCGGCGGTTCCAGTGGCAAAAAGTATTCACTGAACCTCTCAGTTTCTGCGCGGAATCTGTTAAACCACGTGAATCCAGGCGCCCCAATCGGGAATCTCTCTTCACCGCTTTTTGGTATTTCCAACGCTCTCGGCGGAGGAATGTTCTCCAATGCCACTGCTAACCGAAGAATCGATCTCCAGCTTCGATTCAATTTCTGATTACTTCATATCTTCTTTTCTTTCATGCGCCGGAAAACTCCGGCGCATTTTTTATCCGCTGATCTGGCAAGATAACTGCGTAATGTCCTCTGTCACTTCCTCACCCCAATTGAAAAAAGGACTGCTTTTATGGATCTATCTTCGATTTGCCAATCTCACTTTTGGTGGCGGTGCCCCAACCGTCGCCGCATTGCAGCGTGAGCTAGTCGATCAAAAGCGTTGGCTCACCCCGGAACAGTATGGATTAAGCTATGCTCTTTCCCGAATCACACCAGGAACAAATCTCTATGCATTCTGTACTGCCAGTGCGTGGTTAATCGCGGGAACCCCCATTGCGCTTTCCGTTCTGCTTGCCTCATCTCTTCCATGCTGTTTCATTGTCTGGTTACTTACTGCAGGATTCGATACATGGAGTAGAAATCCGCTGGCTCAGAAAGGAATCGAAGGAGCAATGGCTGCCTCAGTTGCATTGCTTTTGGCCGGCTTCTGGATTATTTTGCGGCCGTTCATTCGCCAATCATCACTCATACGTAGTGTGATCATTGTGAGTATCAGCATTCTGCTCTCTCTGTTCCTGAGTTTTTCTCCAATTTTTGTTCTTTTAATTGCTGCTGCGATGGGTTGGTTCTGGCCGGAAAAGGAACCCGTATGAATCTGCTGATTCTCTATTTCCTGTTGCTCAAAGCTACGTTAAGTTCATTCAGCGGCCTGGCGTCCCTTCCAATTCTCCGGGAGGATTTCGTCGTCCAGCATCAGCTCATTACGGATCGCCAACTGAACACTGCACTGGTTCTTGGCAGAACCACTCCCGGCCCCAAAGGACTCTATGTAATTTCACTTGGTTACTATGCCGCTGGGAATGCAGGAGCATTAATTGCATGGCTGGCGATCATTACTCCAGCACTTCTGGTCATTCCTATCATTCGGTTTGCATCCAGCAGAATTCACTCTGCGAGAGCCAGAAGAACATTGCATGCTGTTGTACTGGCTAGTGCAGGAATCAGTCTTTCTGCGACGCTTCCACTGGCGGTGGATGCGCTGGTCAATCCCTTGACCTGGATTATCGCGCTGGTCAGCCTGATTATTCTTTTATCGTCTGATATTGACAGTATTTGGGTCATTCTCGGCAGTGCGCTGATTTCCATCATCGTCACATTCATCTGATTGTTATTCCAACTGTAAGACCGTTCTTACATAATGGAGTTCATATGTCCACCGGAAACCGTCGCGAGTTCCTGAAAGCAGCCGCTGCTCTGGCTGCACTTCCAGCAAGTATTCAGAAAGCGCTGGCAATCCCGGCTGCAAGCCATCATGGAACCATTAAGGATGTTCAGCACATAGTAATCCTCATGCAGGAGAACAGGTCATTCGATCATTACTTTGGAACGATGAAGGGAGTTCGTGGCTTTGGTGATCGACATCCGGCACCTCTCGCATCCGGAAAAACTGTCTGGCATCAGTCCGATGGCGATCAGGAAATTCTTCCCTATCACCTGGATTCAAAGACAACCAGCGCCATCCGAGTTCCCGGAACTCCACACGGCTTTGCAGATTCACAGGCTGCATGGAATCAGGGAAAGTTCGGTTTTTGGCCGAAGTACAAGACAAAATATGCGATGGGGCATTACCGAAGAGAGGATATTCCTTTTCAGTTCGCGTTAGCTGATGCTTTTACTATCTGTGATGCTTATCACTGCTCCATCACCACAGGAACTGATCCCAACAGAATTGTGTTCTGGTCCGGATCAAACTTTAATCCTGATAAGCAGGCTCAAGGTGAAAACTGCACGGATGCCGATTCTGAACCGAATAACCTGCGCTGCTGGATCAAGGGAGCGCTTCCGGAGCCGGGTTACACATATCAGGGATCAGCATTCAAATGGCCGACCCTTCCGGATGTTCTTGAAAAAGCAAACATCAGCTGGCGCTTCTATCAGGATCCGAATGACAACTGGACAGGAGCCATGCACGGCGGTCTTGCATTCGAGAGTTTTCGTGAAGCAGAACAGGGTTCAGCCATCTATCGCAAAGGCATGAGCCTGTGGAGCCTGGAACAGTTTGCGGAAGACGTAAAGAATGACAAACTGCCGCAGGTGACCTGGGTACTTCCACCCAAGGAATGGTCTGAACATCCATCTGCATCCAGTCCCATCGAAGGCGCCGAATTTACAGCTCGTGTCTTGAACGCGCTCACGGCGAATCCAAAGGTGTGGAGTAAAACTGTTTTCCTGCTGACCTTTGATGAGAACGATGGGCAGTTCGATCATGTTCCACCTCCAGCCGTTCCCTCCTATAACGCAGACGGAACACTGGCTGGCAAATCCACGCTTGATCTGCGCGGAGAATATTTCCATGACATCGACGGCAAATATATCAACCCTGAAGACACGATTTCGGGGAAGGTTCGTCCGTGGGGTTTGGGGCCCAGAGTTCCTCTGTACATTGTGTCTCCGTGGAGTAAAGGAGGCTGGGTCAGCTCTCAGGTTTTCGATCACACATCCGTAGGACAGTTTCTGGAAAAGCGGTTCGGTGTACGGATACCCGCCATCAGTCCATGGCACCGTGCAGTCTGCGGCGATCTGACTTCTGCTTTTGATTTCAAAAATCCGAATAACCAGAAGTTTCCAAGACTCCCCGATGTTTCCGGCTCTGCATCCATTGCGACAGAACACAGCAAAAAACCAAAGCCGGACCCACCGGCAACTCCCGCCAGTCTCTTTCAGGAAGCAGGCGTCCGCAATGCAAGACCACTTCCCTATCGGCTGGAAGTCCAACTCAAAACAACTGCCAACTCACCCCTTACTCTTACGTTCCAGAATAAGGGAACACAGGGGGTAGTCTTCCATGTGTATGACAAGCTCCACCTGGACCGAATTCCACGTCGTTACACGGTTGAAGCGGGCAAGGAACTTTCTGATAACTGGGATGTATTGCAGAGTGATGAGGGAAGATATGATCTTTGGGTTTATGGTCCCAATGGTTTTATTCGGGAATTTCGTGGAGATATTCGAAAATCTTCCAATATTGCAACCGATGTGGAGTTAAGGTCTGGTCCATCTCCGGATGTTCTCTTTTCCAGAATTCATAATCGTAGTCAATCACTCCAGAAAGTAGTGGTCGAACACAATGAATACAAGAAGGGAGTTGTTCCCACACTCACCATTCCTCCTGAAAAGTTCGTGATTAGTTCGATTCCCATTGTTCAAAGTGGAAACTGGTATGACTTCACGATCACGATTGATGGTGATTCCGGATACCACCGACGTTTTGCTGGACGCCTGGAAGATGGCAAACCGGGAGTGAGTGATCCTGCTATGAAAGCAGGATGACCTCTTCTGCTGCCACAATAGTTATTCGTTCGTGGCGCAGTCTATTTTTATTGGAGGAACCAGTTCAAGCGTCGGCAAGAGCTGGATAGCGACAGCGTTGTGTCGCCTGATCCATCAACGCGGAGTCCGCGTTGCACCATTCAAGGCATTGAGCATGTCAGGCCGTTCGTTCCCCTGTGAAGACGGAGGACAGATCGACATTCCGCAGGCGATGCAGGCTGCCGCAAGTGGAGCGATTCCTGAGGCAGCAATGAATCCTGTCCTTCTCATGCCCGATAGAGATTCAACCTCAAAGGTTCTCATTAACGGAAAAGAGTGGAAGACCATTCATGCAAAGGATTTTGCAGAACATGCTTCCACATTGAGAGCAGAAGCATTATCTGCCTATGAAAGACTATCCCGAAAGTTCGATGTTGTGATTGTGGAAGGGTTCGGCAGTGTTGCCGAACTCAATCTCTGGGAACACGATTTTGCTAATCTCAGCCTGGCAGAAGAAATCAATGCCAATTGCATTCTTGTCACAAGTATTGAACAGGGTGGAGTATTTGCATCGATTCTTGGAACACTGAATCTTCTTCCCCCACAACAACGAAACCTTTTTTCATCCTTTTTTATTAATTGCTTTCAGGGTGATACTTCCCTTTTTCGGGACGGGCGCAAAATCATGGAAGAATTATCTGGATTGCAATGCATGGGTATCTTTCCTCATTCCAAAGAAATCCATCTTCCCGATGATGAAGGCTTTATTCATGCATCTTCATATCGCTCTTTCTTCAGTGCGAGGAAAAAACCGGATATCGCAATCGTCCGGCTTCCCAATATCTCAAACACTACCGATTTTCGTCTTCTGAGTCAGGCAGACTGGCTGACCCGACCTTCTGAAAAGAAATATGATTCCATCATTCTCCCGGGAACAAGAGCTCTCTTTAGTGATTTCACCTGGCTTCACTCCTCAGGGTTTGCACAGTGGATTCTGAACCAGCATCGAAATGGGACTTTTGTTTTTGGTATTGGAGGGGGATTTCAAATGATGGGTGAGCTAATTGAAGACCCACATGGAGTTGAAGGTGCACCCCGCACAATCAAGGGACTTGAATTACTGCCTGTCAGAACAATTCTGAGTGAAGATCGCCTGACAAGAGCACACTATGCAAAAATGAGCTCCGGAGTTTATTTTGACTGCTATGAAGTCCGTTCGGGAGAAACCATACCGACAAGGCCAGTGATGCCATTTGCTGTTGTCGATCATGCGATCAATGAAGGTGTACTTCTTCCTCATACGGCAGGTACATGTCTTCATGGAGCATTAGAATCAGAGCTGGTGATTGCTGAGTTATTTGGATACCCGGATTATCGTCAAAGAAGCGATCAGAAATCATACGATCAGTTAGCAAAATGGCTGGAGTCAAATGCTTCTCCAGCCACTCTCAACAAACTACTGAATGAAATCTGCCCGATCAACCATCAGAATCCATAACCCAGGCCGATCATGAAGGTGGCTCGGGGAGCCAACCAGCCAGCCTGATAGTAGCGTTGATTGAAGAGGTTCTCCACCTTTGCGTAGATCCGAGCGTGCTGCCGTTCTCCCTGCCAGAACCTGTAGTTCCCGACTGCATCCACCTTGGTAAATCCCGGAAACTGGAATGCTCGTGTATCGAATCCGGCATATAACCCCGTATAAGAACTGGACCCATGGAACATATCCACTGAAGTATCGATGCGACTGGTCCAGTTACGTGTGATCACCAGCGATCCCATGTGACGCGGTACACCGAGCACTCGCCGGAAATTCGGGACAGAGATATCGTGATCAGTTTTGGCATCGGTATAGGTATATGAGCCATTGATGGTGACACTGCGCAAAGGTCTTGTTTCGACTCCCAGTTCAAAGCCACGGGATGTCCCACCAGAACCATTCAGATATCCCATCATGCGTCCATAAGGATCTGTAGACGGCTGGATTTTCCCTGCAAAGTCGAAAGCAGTCAGGGAGATCATCCGGGTGTAGAAAGCGGTTGCTGAAATCCGCACCTTGTTTGACAGGAAATACTGGTCTACCCCAAAGTCCACAGAATTATACCGATCCGGTTGAAGCAGCGGATCACCATAAGCGGTAAATTCTACGGTCTGTGTCATGGGATTCGCTGAAAATCCGCCACCAAACCGTTCATACAAAGATGGGGCACGATAGGCATTTCCGAAGTGCGCCCGCAGCTTTGTATTGGAAGAAGACAGCAGATAAGCAAGAGAAACGTCCCCTGTCAGAGCTGTACCTGGAGCCTTCAGCGGAATCTTGTCATAGTTGCTGGCAGATCCTGTCAGCTGGAATTCTGGACGGGAAAGACGGAATGCCTGGGCACGACCAGAGAAAGAGATCTGCAGCTTCCGATCCAGCAATCCCAGTTGACCCGCAAAATACCCAGTGTGTGATTCCTGCTGAATCTTTGTCCGTACATCGACAGTGTCCGGTGCAGGCTGGAGATTCCTCTGATGATCGGAATACTTCTCACGTTCATACTCGTACCCACCGGTCAGACTGAACCAGGATGCAATCAGCGAGGTCGCACGAACGTCCGCTGTATCGATATCCCCCGCATACCGGCTCCGACTTGTAGATTGCCATCCCGGACCCAAAGGACCATCCTGGTATGTACGCACATTATGGGACCGCTGATAGCTGCTCTGCCAGTTTGTGCGTGCCGTCAGGATGTGACGGAAGATGAGCGCAGTGTTATAGAAGCGAATTCCTCTCCGGCTGTCAGGATCATTCCGGTTCGGGATAAAAGTTACATCGGTGTAGTCCGGTGTACCCCCCTGCTCCAGGATCTTCATTCCTTCAGGAGACAAGGCACGTGCGGGAATCACTCCTGATGCCGGGAAGTTCGACATGGGAATATCGGAAGTAGACGGGCTGGTATTCAGCTGTGCAAAATCATCACTGGCCCACAATCTGGCACTCAATGTTGCTTTCGGTGTGAAATCATAACGCACAAAACCATGGCCCCCTGTATTGCGATTGGCGTCCTGTCCATCGACACCATGACGAACATTCAGGTGCATGAATCCGGCCGTGTATTTCAAACGATCCTGAAAAGCTCCTCCACCGATGACTCCCCTTCCCCGGTTATGCCCAAGGTTGCCGGATTCGGCCTGAAGCTGTCCATGGAAAGGCGATCCACCTTCTTGCGTCACCACATTGATTGCACCGCCCACAGCATTGGTTCCATAAAGAGAAGATCCTGAACCACGCAGAACTTCCACACGATCCACCGCCATCATATTCATGGCCGGGATCAGGGAACTGGCATCGCCCTGCAGGATGGATGGATCACGAAAGCGAATCCCATCTACCAGAATCGAGGTTGCATCGGGTCGCAGACCACGAATGCGGATATTTGTATTCTGGCCAGGGCCACCACTATTGGTCACAAATAGTCCGGGTGCTGTACGAATGGTCTCGCTCAGGCTGTACTCATTCCGGCTCTGGATCTCTTCTGCCGAGATCACGCTCACAGCCTTTGAAACTTCATCCATTTGCTGAGGTGATCCACTCGCCGTGACAAATACGGACTGATTCACGCCTGCCACATCCAGCACAATATCCTGCGTCTTTTGCTCGCCCCGATTCAACTGGAGAGGAAACGTCTGTGCGCCAAATCCATCTCTTTCCACTTCCAGGATGAATGATCCGGCTGCTACCGCATCGAATCTGTACTCCCCGATATTGGTGGTAGTCGTTCGAAGCACTGTCCCGGCACCTTCGCGGAACAGGCGAACCTGGGCCTGAGGAACGGCTGATCCCTGCTGATCTTTCACGACACCAGCCAGAGTGGGAGTGTCTTGACCACACAGTCCCCCTGTAAACGCAATCAACGTATAGAGCAAACGAAACTTCAAATGAATATCCTTTCAATCTGACCGGACGTAGATGATTCCTGAAATTCAGTCTTCAGTTTTTGTTTTCTGAGTAAGGACGCGGACAGACGAGGATTTTGGATAATCCTGTTTCGTGATGCGAGTGACTACTGTAAGGTATGAATCGCATGCTTTCCGTTCTCCGCAGAAAGTTCATCGTTACGTCCCTCGGGTAGGTCTCCTGGCTTGGATCTGACAGATGATCTGTCACTCTCTCAACCTTCCCCGATGGTCTGCATCGAGTGGTGCTTCTGAGAGAGCTCTGAATCCTTACAGTGGCGGGACCGCGCCGGTCTTGCACCGGACTTCCCTGTTACGCCCTTGACGGGCACCTGAGGCAATTTCAAACTAGCATGAGGGGATTTGGCGGGTCAATCCATCGCTATTGCAATACCTTCAATGGATTGGGCTGAACGGCCTGCACCGGATTTTTGCCAGATCGAATCTGCCCAATTTTGACCGATGCTTTAAAGATGGCTCCCACAGGAATGATTCCTCCCAGTTTATGAGCACCGATTGCGGCTAGTCCCATCGAAGCAATGCAGCCACACTGCGCACAGTCCGGATTTCCCCCATACTGGCACGGAGTCACATTTGTCTTGAAATCCGCCGACAGAGTCTCTGTCGTCAGGGCGAAAATACACTCTTCTGGACTATGTGGCGGAGTAATGAATTGCTTGACCAGCCCTTCCGGCATATCCAGCTTCGGATACTCTTTTCGCAGTTCCAGCATCTCACGCACAGCCTGCTCTCTTTCTGCGGGAGTGAGGATCTCCGGGAAGTCATCGCCGATCTGTGGAGTAAAGATACTGAACCAGACTTTTCGGATCTCCGGACGAGGAGTCCAGAAATCCAGGAACTCTTTCAGATAACCTGGACGTTTCATCATCTGTCCCGTCACCGTGCTGTGAATGGTGACAAGCTGATTCGATATATTTTTCAGAATGCGGTCATAGGTGGCGGGCGCACGCCGGATGTCATGCTCTGGTTGCAGCCCATCAATGGAAACCACAACATTCAGATGATCCATACTGGCCCATTCCACAGGCATCTGCCGGAACGCGCTGGTCACCAGCTGAACATGGACCCCTCGCTCAAGAATCAGGGGAATCATCGTTTCTACTTCGCGATATCGAACCAGAGGATCTCCACCAACCAGAGAAAGGTGGAGTGGTTTGATGCGATCCACGGTTTCCAGAACACTGTCGATCAGTTCCTGCCCCTTGCGATCACTCAAACTTCTGAGAGTGGTTTCCCCGCCCAGATGAGCATCATCGTATGCGTAGCATCCCGGACAACGAAGTGGACACTCTTTTGTGATTTCAATGGAAAGGGATGGAGGAGTACCCTTGAGAATTTTGCCCCATGCACTGACAATTTCTGAAACTTTCACTTCGCCTCTTTCAACAACAAAAGTGCTGCTCCAGACGGTCGAAGCAGAATCCCTTACCTCTACTACTGTATCGTTTCCATAGCAGCCTTATTGACGATCTTTCATCTTACGGACATCGGCTCAACAATTTCTCAACTCTCCTATTCAAAGGAAAATCCAGTTCAACGTTATATTGAGCTGGATTTTTCAAAACTCCGGCAAGACATCTTGCAGCTTTTACACGTGGTCTAAAAGATAAACCGAAGAGCAAACTGTAAAATTCGAGCATCATTTGCGGATGTATAAACCCCAAAAGCTGCTGGTGCGGTTACGTTGTTCCCCAGTCCGCCATTACTGAATTTTGTGCGATTGGGAAGATTAAATGATTCGGCCCGAAACTCCACATAACGACTTTCTGTAACAAAAGTCTTTTTAATCATTGAAAAGTCCAGACTATTAATGCCGTCATAACGAATCGATCCTCTACTTCCATTTCCAAAAACTCCTAGAGGAGCAACAGAAAAACAGGAAGTATCAAACCAGCGCTCACGAGTTCTTTCGCCTCGAGGAAGATTTCCATCACAGGTTCGATTAGCCCGCTCTGCACCTCCAAATGTTCCTGTTCGGTTGCCACTCTGGACAACATTCAGGGGTAAGCCAGTCTGCCATTGCCAGATCGTATTCAACTGCCAGCCTTCAACCAGCTTGCCGAACAGCCCACTTGCATTGGAAGCCCATCGCTTTCCTTTTCCGAAAGGAAGATCGTATACACCACTGATTGCTATACGATGCCTCACATCGAAATCGGCATTTCCACGATCAAGCGATGTATTGCGATCATCCATCGTTGTAAACTGGCCGCCGCTGCCGCCACCTTCACCGGAAGAGTTATCAATGGCATGCCCCCAGTTATAAGAACTGATGAACATAAAGCCTGTTGAAAAACGGCGAACGAGTTTGGTCTGCAAGGAATGATAAATCGAATCACCATGACTATCGGCAGCAGTAAAGAGCCCAAATTTCGGGAACTGACGATAATAAGCAGCATTGGGTGTACCCGGCAATGCTCCCTGATTGATGATTCGTAGAGAATCCAGCGAAGTTCCTTTATTCGCCAAATATGAAACATCCAGGCTGAAATTTTCGGAAAGTTGACGCTGGATACTCATGCTCCATTGCTGCATATATCCTTGTTTGAACCAAGAAGTAATCATCAAACCACCAGGAAGACCTCCTGCCAGTGGATTCGCTGAAAATGGCGCAGCCAGATCCAGAACAACCCCTTGCGCTGGGCTTGATTGATAGGTGCGTGCTTCTACAAATGGAGCATTTAAGGCAGACAAAAACTGGGAATTGAAAATTGCAAGATTCCAGAAAATTCCATAGCCACCGCGCAGAACAGTTTTGGAATCACCGGTCAGATCATAAGCAAACCCAAATCGGGGAGCAAAATTTGTTTTTGGTGTTGGATACAAAGAACGGTTTTCTCTTCCGGAAAATCCATTGTTTGGATCACCAGCAATAGCAATCCGTCCTTCCCCTTCCGGAATGAAAGTGCTCAAGCGGTTCTGCTTATCGACAAAGGAAGATCGGAGTTCATACCTTAAACCGACATTCAGAGTAAGCCTGCGATTGACTCGAAAATCATCCATTACATAAAAGTTGTAAAGGGTCCCACGTGCATCTTCACGTCCCACACCAATATCTACATCTGCCTGTGTGGGTGTACCCAACATTAATGCAGGCAAGCCAGTAGACCCTCCGGTCAATGCAGAGTTAAATGCAAAAGCACCACGTTGACGACCTGGAGCGGCAACGTTATTCAATTGGGTAAGCCATACATTTGCACCATAACGAATGGAGTGCCTGCCTGCCAGTCGGGTCGCATTCACCAGAATCTGTTCTGAATTTTCTACACGAGTTTCCGGACTGTAGGATGCATCTCCCAATCCGGCCATTCCTAATACACTCACGTTCGGCACACCATCCAGACCTGGAGGAACATTCAATCCGGAAATTCCGAATGCAGCGGAGCTCATTTGGCCAATTTGCTGTGAAGCATTTCGGGCATCTTCACGATTGAAACCAACCCGCAGATCGATGATTGACTGTGGGCTGACAACATAAGTAAGACCAAGTGCTGCATTCTGAACTGTCATCAGATTGTACGTACCGAATTGAGGCAAAGCTCCAGGAGTATACCGGTCAACATTTGAGAGTGAATATCGGGAAAACAGACGAAGACTTTCATTAAAGGAATGATCCATCCGGGCTACCCACTGATATTCATCAATGCGATCTGAGGAGTTATTGATGTAATTCGGAGAAGCAAGGCTGGTATTCACCGCAGGGTAAAGATCCAGAAATCTTCGTGAAACATCACGGATGCGACTCACTGGAATCTGATTTCCAGCAAAAACCTGATTGGTTAAAGGATCACGGATGGGGAGAGGGTCACGAGAAAAATCCCCGCTCAATTCCTGTGCCGTGGGGACAATACTTCCAATTGCCTGGCCTCTGCGTACCTTCAGTCCTTCATATGAAACAAACCCAAAGGTCTTGTCTTTGATGATCGGGAACCCAAGAGTTCCGCCAAACTGATTCTGCCGGTAAGCGGCTTTTCTCTGATCAAAGAAATTCCTGGCATCAAACTTATCGTTTCTTAAAAATTCAAACAGTTCACCGTGAATCTGGTTTCCGCCACTCTTTGTGATGACATTTACCGTGATCCCGGAAGCAACACCATATTGGGCATCATATGGAGCTTCCAGCACCTTGAATTCCTGCATGGAAGCAACTGAGGGTCGAAGACTTGTGTTCTTGAAGCGGAAACCAAAAGAATCAACACCATCGATCAGATAAGTATTATTAGTTGCCCGATTTCCACCCAACTGGACCCCAACCTGACGAGGTCCACCACCTCTGGATGTCGTCTGTCCTCCTGCTGCGGGTGAAACACCGGGGAGAAGAAGGGCAAGCTGCAGAAACTGACGTCCATTCAGCGGAAGCTGCTGCACAGCAGCATTTTCGATCATGCCCCCAACATTTGCATGAGTCACTTCCACCAGAGGAACTCCCTCATTGACCGTCACTGTTTCTGCCGTGTCTCCCAGGATCAGAGATACGTTGATCTGTGGACGCTGATCTACATTCAGGACAATGTTGTTCTGAACATAATTTTTAAAACCTGTTTTTGAAATCTGTAGAGAATAATTACCGGGATCAAGATCTACCAGAGCAAAGTTCCCTCGCTCATCACTATTGATGGACTTTGTTAATGAAGTATTCAAATTCAGGATTCGAACCTGAGCATCCACAACTGGTGCGCCACTGGGGTCAGTGATATTTCCAAAGACCGATGTCGAGTTTCTCTGCGCATAAAGGGCAGAACACAAACTCATTGCTATTAAAAAAACAACCTGTCTCAGCATGAAATTCCTAGAGAATTACATCAGATCACAGGATAAATTTCACGCATTAAAAACAAAAAAGGCGAGCCGAAGCTCGCCTCTTTTATTTATAGCGACAACAGATTAGAAGGTAAAGCGTAACGCGACTTCGATGTTACGCGGTCCCTGCTGCTGACCAGTGAACTGACCAAAGTTGGGATCGGTGATATTAGTCACCAGACCACCAATTCCGTGCCGATTGAACGGGTTCAGGAATGTTCCACGGAGCTGGAAGTTCCGGAATTCATCAATGTGGAAGAACTTCTGAATGCTGATGTCTTCGCTGATGAAGTGACGATCCCGAATGTTCGGCAGGTATGGTCCAACTGTACCCAGATGCTGCACGATATTCTGTCCACCCGCATAAACAGCCGGGTTGGCGAATGCCGCACGGTTCAGGTAAGCTGTTCCACCGGGGGTTCCCCGGAAGTTGATACCTGCATCGCTGTTGAGGATAATATCCTGTCCCAGCACCAGATCCGGGCGTGCCACTGAACCGGTGGGATTGCTGATTCCACCAGTAGAGATGGATACAGGGTTTCCTGCACGCAGAGTGTGAATTGCACTCAGCTGCCATCCACCAATGAACGCACCGACGATTCCCTTCACATTGACAGCCTTGTCTGCACCAATGGGCAACTCATATACCCAGCTGATCTTTGCAACATGAGGAATGTGATAGTTAGTGATTCCACGATCCAGGCGGCGATTGAATACATCAGCAACGCTTTCTGAATCAATGGCATTGTCCACCAGTCCAATTGCCTTGGACCAAGTGTAGTTACCCATAATGGCCAGTCCCTTGGTGAAGTGACGAGTCAGCTGCACCTGCAGGGAGTTGTAGGAAGAAGTACCCACATTGGGGAATACATCGTTGATCCCTGTGTACTGCGGGAACGGACGCAGAGCCTGCAGGTTGGTTCCAGTAAAGCCAGCAAAGGGCTGTGGAATCGGACTGGATGGGCTCCATGGCCGGGTCAGGATATCGCCATACTGCTGGACGACAGAATACGGCAGAGCGTTTGGCTGAGAGAAGCCTCTTGCCATCAGACGGCTGCCTTTGTTGCCAATGTAGTTGATTTCCAGAACGGAGGAAGCAGGCAACTGGTATTGAACACCGAAGTTCCAGTTCTGGACATACGGCATGTGGTTACTGATTCCGTTGTAGAAATCAATGCCCTGTCCGTTTGCCAGTGAAGGATTATAATTCGGCAATGTTCCAGCAAAGTTGGGGTACGGATTGCTGATTGACCCCAAAGAATCTTCGGCAAAACGAATCGGAGTGTTGCTGCTGTTTACAGCAATGTTTCCGTTGTAGCCAAAAGTTCCACCAAAGCCCCATCCATTTGCAATGGGAGGCGTGTTGTTGATGCCATAACCACCACGCAGAACCATGCGTTCTGTTGCTGCATAGGCAAATCCAAATTTCGGTGAGATCTGTTTCCAGTAGGTGTTCTGCCAGCCTTTTTGTCCGCGCTGATCGGCAAAGGCCAGTGCACCGGGACGTCCTCCGGCACCTGGATTGGCAAGATCAAAGTCGATTGCAGACATACGGCCAGCAACTTCAATCAGACCACCAATGACTTCCCAACGCATACCCAGGTTAAGGGTCAGCTTACGGGAAACCTTCCAGTCATCCTGGAAATAGAACCCGGCTGAACGCCAGCGATGTCCAAAGTTGCTGTTTGCAATGCCACGGCTGGTGGAATTGTAATCACCCAGCAGGAAACTGGCAAAGCTATGTCCTGTCGTGTCAATGAACCCAGGCAGAGCAGTCTGGTTGGGGTGGAAGTTAAAGTCACCGGAACCGGACTTGTTGCGGGCATTGAAGTAGTAACGGCGATTTTCAAAGCCGAACTTGAAATTGTGCTTTCCACGGATATAGGTGAAGTCAGACTGGATGATGGTTGAACCATTGTAGGAACCGCCACGGCTGCCTGATCCCAGACGGCCATCTGCACCAATACCACCGCCCTGGAAGGGCTGTCCACCAAAGTTCAGTACGGGGAAGTGAACACCAGGAACATTCTGCATTCCCAGCTTGCTCGGCCAGTCCTGATCCACATACACGCTCTCATTGATGTTGCCAAACCGGTTGTAGCCCAGGTTGACGCGACCAATCAGAGTGGGAGAGATCGTGAAGTCATAGGCTGCACGAGCCATGGTTCCCGGAGTGTCCTGATTCTGGTACACATTGGTGGGCAGTCCCGGAGGAAGTCCCCAACGGTTTGCACCAGAATTGAAACGACCACGAAGATTGCGGTTCAGCATGATGCTGATGCGGTTCCGTTCATTGAAGTGATGATCACCCTTGAAGGTCAGCATCTTTTCGTCAAAGATGGGGCAGCAGGCGCCCAAAGCTGGTGTGTTCCGCAGCATGGTGTCAAACATTGGAGTATCCAGACCTGCCACATTCAGAACATTGGCAGATACCGGGCTGAAACGGCTGACAGGAATCCGGTTACCGGGGAACATATCTCGCACCCAGGTATTTCCAACCTGACGTGAAGTGGAAGGATCGTAGATAGCACCGAACTGAACGGGACGGCCCAGCGCATCCGTTCCAACAACATTTCCGGAACTGCCGTTGCCGGTGAAGGAGCTGTTCAGCAGACGAGAGAAATCACCCTGACGGAAGTCCATCGTTGGCAACTGGGTGAAGGACGTCTGTGTGAAGTTCTTTTGCTGGGTGCGTTCAAAGTTGTGGAAGAAGAATGTACGATTCTTTCCGTTGTACAACTTGGGCAGCAGAACAGGACCACCAATGGAGTATCCATAGTTGTGCTGCTTGAACGGCTGGCGTGGAATTCCGGATGCATTTGCATTGAAGGAATTGGCACGCAGAGCATCATTCTGTCCGTAGTAGTATGCAGATCCACGGAAGTCATTGGTACCGGACTTAGTTGCAAAGTTTGCAACTGAGGTCTGGCCACCACCGTACTGAGCGCTGACAGTACCAGTCTGGAGCTTGAACTCAGAGATGGATTCAGCAGACGGGCTGAACTCACCGCTGGAGCCACCAGCAATATCCATACGGCCGACAGAGATACCATCCACCATGATTTCATGGGAGAAGTTCTGTCCACCGTTGATGGATCCTTGCCAAACACCACCTGTAGCACCGGGCAGTGAGGTAAAGATGAACTGGGTCATCTGACGACGACCGTCACCCACAGTGATGGGCCAGGTATCGAATTCTTTCTTCGACACATAGCTACCCAGTTCTGCGGTTCCTGTTTCCAGAAGTGGCGGATCGCTGGATACGGTGATCTGGTCCGTAACTGCACCGACTTCCAGGACGAAGTCCACGGTCAGGGTCTGTGCAACGGCCAGAACAACATTTTCACGAATTGCGGTTTTGAAACCAGCAGCGGATGCGGTGATCCGGTAGGTTCCAGGCTGCAGACCAGGCATGCGATAAATTCCTGCATCGGTAGTTGCGGCGGCCAGGTCTACACCAGTTGCAGGGTTAAGGATTCTAACAGAAACGCCCGGAACAATTGCACCCGACGAATCAACAACAGAGCCATTCAAAGTCCCACGCTCAGCCTGACCAAAACAGGTGAGCGCAGCGGTTAAACATACAAGGAGAATACGCTGAAACAAATTCTCTAACCTCTCTTCACTTTCATCTGAAGCATATGTGAATTCTCTTTAATATTTAAAAAGACACATAAGTGAAACATATTATCACATTCGGATACCATAAAAGGACACTATACCTAGTCCCACTCCCAATTTTGAATACTTTCAATCTCCTAGTACTTCAAGTTCGAATAGAATAAACGCTGACATGACAAGTGAATCTGAACCAGTCAAACTCTTACCATCGAAAAAAAAGTACTGGTGGAGTCTGGAAGATTGGGTAGCAGTCTGGATCGGAATTACTTCCCTGATTGTGATCTTGGCTGGATATCGTCCCGCTGCCCGCTCTCTCAAATGGGAAGGCCTCAACGACGGCCTACAAATTCTTTCTTTGGAATCACTTCTTGGGTGGGCGGGAGTCTCAGCAGTTGTCTGGTTGATTTCCAGTATTGGAATCTTATTGATGAAGGATAGTGTCCCCCGGTACACACCAGCATACTTCGTTGTTTTTCTCTTGGCGTTTGGTGCTCAATTCATTGCCGGAAATTCCCTCATGAATACCCTGGGATTAGAATCAGTCATCTTTGCGCTTATTCTTGGATTACTGATCAGTAATACCGTAGGCACACCAGAATGGCTGATGGCAGGAGTCCGAACCGAATACTTCATCAAAACAGGTCTGATCCTGATGGGAGCAACCATCTTGTTTGGAGAAATCCTGCAGGCGGGGCTTTACGGCATCCTGCAATCGGTTCTTGTCGTGGTGGTGGTCTGGTATTTCAGCTTCTGGCTTTGCAAAAAGCTCAAGCTGGATGATGAATTTGCCACGATGCTCTCGACAGCTGTATCCATTTGTGGAGTTTCTGCAGCGATTGCTGCCTGTGGAGCCATTGAGGGAGACCGTCGCAAGCTCAGTTATGTAACCTCGATTGTCCTGATCGTAGCAATTCCCATGATTGTGATTCAGCCATGGCTGATCAAGTATTTCAATATCCCGGATGTCGTTGCCGGAGCATGGCTGGGCGGAACTCTCGACACCACTGGATCCGTTGTTGCCGCCGGGGAACTGATCAGTGAGACTGCCACAAAAGTGGGGACTATCGTCAAGTTCTCACAGAACGTCCTTCTGGGAATCGCAGCGTTTATTCTTTCTGTATGGTGGAGCGCACGATCTTCCACTAAAGGAAATGAACAAAAAGGTAGCACCATCGGTGTGATCTGGAGCCGATTTCCCAAGTTTGTACTCGGATTTATTGGTGCTTCACTGGTCTTTTCATTCGCCATGGAACCGGCAACTGCCAAATCGGCAAAACCGGTCATTACTCTTTTGCGGAATGTCTGGTTTGCACTTGCCTTTGTCTCCATTGGACTGGAGACAAAATTCACAGATCTACTGAAGATGGAAGAAGGTCGGCCATTCTGGGGATTCCTGGGAGCCCAGGGATTCAATGTGATCTGGACCTTGATTCTGGCCTGGCTGATCTTTGGGGGAGTATTCTTCCCGGTTCCCTCCATCTGAGGCCACCCATCATAAAAAAGAGCAGGTCAAAAATCTGACCTGCTCTTTAAAATCCATTATCGGACTTAGAAAGAAAATCGCAGAGCTATTTCTATGTTCCTGGGCCCCATCTGCTGGCCCGTGAACTGACCAAAGTTTGGATCGGTGATGTTGGTAATTAATCCACCAATTCCATGACGGTTGAATGGATTCAGGAAAGTGCCCCGCAACTGGAAGTTTCGGTATTCATCAATATGGAAGAACTTCTGAATGCTGATATCTTCGCTGATGAAGTGACGATCCCGGATATTGGGCAGGTAAGGTCCAACAGTTCCCAGGTGCTGCACAATATTCTGTCCCCCTGCATATACAGCTGGATTGGCAAATGCTGCACGGTTCAGATAGGCATCTCCACCTGGAATACCCCGGAAGTTAATTCCCGCATCGCTGTTAGCAACGATGTCTCCACCGATATAATCCGGCCGGGCAATGGTCCCTGTTGGGTTGGTGATTCCCCCGGTTGTAATAGCGACCGGGTTTCCGGCACGCAGAGTATGGATTGCACTCAACTGCCAGCCTCCAATGATTCCTCCCAGAAGCCCCTTTACGTTAACGGCCTTATCCTTCCCAATAGGCAGTTCATAGATCCAGCTGATCTTTGCCAGATGGGGAATATGGTAGTTGGTAATTGCACGATCCAGTCGACGGTTGAAGACATCAGCCACGCTTTCTGAATCAATTGCATTGTCTGTCAAACCAATGGACTTGGACCAGGTATAGTTCCCCATCACAGCGAATCCTTTGCTGAAATGACGGGTTAATTGCACCTGAAGCCCGTTATAGGAGGAAGATCCGATATTCGGCAGAATGTCATTGATACCCGTGAACTGTGGAAAAGGCCGAAGTGCCTGAAGATTGGTTCCGTTAAATCCAGGAAACGGCTGAGGAATGGGGCTGGACGATGACCAGGGCCGCGTCAGGATATCCCCATACTGCTGAACAATGGAATAGGGAAGATTGTTAGGTTGCGAGAATCCCTTGGCAATCAAACGGGTTCCCTTATTCCCGACGTAGTTAATTTCCAGCACAGTCGATGCTGGCAGTTGATACTGGAATCCAAAGTTCCAGTTCTGTACATAAGGAAGATGATTACTGATGGGATTGTAGTAATCAATTCCCTGCCCGTTCGCCAGCGATGGATTGTAGTTGGGTAATGTACCAGTGAAATTTGGATAGGGGTTTTGAATGTATCCAAGTACATCTTCTGCAAAACGCACAGGAGTATTATCCCTGTTCACCACAATGTTGCCGTTATATCCGAGAGTTCCACCAAATCCAAATCCATTCGAAATGGCCGGGGTATTGTTGATGCCATATCCACCACGAAAGACCAGTCTCTCCGTTGCAGCATACGCTAAACCAAACTTAGGTGAGAACTGCTTCCAATAGGTGTTCTGCCATCCTTTACGATCTTCCTGATCGGCAAATGCCAATGCACCAGGGCGCCCACCAGCAGCAGGATTTGCGAGAGTCATATCCAGAGCTGACATACGGCCCGCTACTTCAATCAGGCCTCCGATCACTTCCCAACGAAGTCCAACATTGAGAGTCAGCTTGCGGGATACTTTCCAGTCATCCTGGAAATAGAACCCTGCAGTACGCCAGCGATGTCCGAAATTACTGGCAGCAATTCCTCGATTGGTGGTGTTGTATCCACCCAATAGAAAGCTGGCAAAGCTATGCCCCGTTGTATCGATAAAGCCAGGCAAGGCTGTCTGATTGGGAGAGAATTCAAAATCACCGGAGCCTGATTTATTCCGCGTGTTGTAGTAATAACGACGGTTTTCAAATCCAAATTTGAAGTTATGCTTTCCACGAATGTATGTGAAATCCGACTGGATGATGGTGGAGCCATTGTATGATCCCCCACGGCTTCCAGAACCCAGTCGATTATTGGCACCGATTCCACCACCCTGGAAAGGTTGCCCTACAAAATTCAACACAGGAAAGTGCACGCCGGGGACATTTTGCATCCCGATTTTCTGAGGCCAGTCCTGATCGACATAAACACTTTCATTGATGTTTCCGAACCGGTTGTATCCGACATTGACCCGGCCAATCAGAGTGGGAGTGAGGGTAAAGTCATAAGCGGCACGTGCCATGACACCCGGAGTGTTCTGATCCTGATAAACGTTGGTGGGCAGTCCAGGAGGAGGACCCCACCTGTTGGCACCGGAGTTATTTCTTTTCCTCAGGTTTCGATTCAGCATGATGCTGATTCGGTGGCGCTCAGTAAAGTTGTGATCCCCTTTGAACGTCAGCATCTTTTCATCAAAGACCGGGCAGCAGGTGCCAATTGCTGGCATATTTCGCAGCATTGTGTCGAACATGGGAGCATCCAGCCCCGCTATGTTCAGAATATTGCTCGCTATGGGACTAAAACTTTGAACAGGAATTCGATTTCCTGGAAATACATCACGCACCCATGTATTTCCAACCTGACGTGATGTTGCCGGATCATAAATGGATCCGAAGATGACAGGCCGTCCCAGCGCATCGGTTCCGACACTAGTTCCCGATCTTGCATTCCCCGTAAAACTACTGTTCAGCAAACGGGAGAAATCACCTTGCCGGTAATCCATCGTCGGCAGTTGTGTGAATGCCGTCTGGTTGAAGTCTCTCAAACGGGTCTGTTCAAAGTTATGGAAGAAAAATGTCCGATTCTTTCCGTTATATAGCTTGGGAATCAGGACCGGCCCGCCAATAGAGTACCCGAAATTGTGCTGCTTGAACGGCTGGCGAGGAATCCCGGAAGCATTGCTATTGAAGCTGTTTGCACGCAGGGCATCGTTCTGGCCGTAGTAATAGGCAGATCCGCGAAAATCGTTGGTTCCGGATTTCGTTGCAAAGTTGGCCACAGCAGTCTGGCCACCGGAATACTGGGCACTAACCGTTCCTGTTTGCAGTTTGAACTCGGAAATGGATTCAGCAGAAGGACTGAACTCTCCAGTGGAACCTCCAGCCAGATCCATACGGCCAACAGAGATGCCATCCACCATGATTTCATGGGAAAAATTCTGCCCTCCGTTGATCGAACCCTGCCAGACACTTCCTGTCGTACCGGGTAACGAAGTAAAGATGAACTGGGTCATCTGACGGCGACCATCACCAACGGTGATCGGCCAGGTATCAAACTCTTTCTTGGAAACATAACTTCCAAGTTCTGCAGTTCCGGTTTCAATCACCGGTGGATCACTGGACACAGTGATCTGGTCAGTTACATTTCCGAGTTCCAGCGCAAAATCTACAGTGAGTGTCTGTGCAACAGCAAGTACAATATTTTCGCGAACCGCAGTTTTGAAGCCGGGAGCAGTCGCCGTAATCCTGTATGTGCCTGGAGATAATCCGGGCATGCGATAGATTCCGGCATCCGTAGTCGCTGCGTTGTATTCAATTCCCGTGGAAGGATTAAGAATTTTGACAGTCACTCCCGGAATCACTGCACCGGTGGAATCTGTCACTGAACCATTGAGAGTTCCGCGTTCAGCCTGTCCAAAGCAAGCTACAAATACGGAAAGAAAAAGGAAAAATACACGAATCACCAGCACCATCACCCCCTCAGCAAACCCAAAAATTGAGTTTGTCTGGATTCTCCGGGCGAGACCATCCTGACGAAACTAATGGATGGATACTAGCACAGGTTTTTTTCTGTGAAAATGATTTTTTTTGAGAGCAAAAAAGAGGAGACAGCACAGCGAAAATATTTCACCATGCTGTCTGATGAGTTCAGAATCTAAACTTCAGTATTCGTTCTACTGGTCTCTTGCTACCCTGAACCCAACCATTCGATATGCCTGGAAGGAAGGCCATGCTGCCGACCGACGATACGTTCTCAGATCAAAGGAATCTTCAAAGAAAGTTCCTCCCCGAAGAACCCGATAAGCACCCGTAGCTGGACCCTTTGGATTCTTTTTGGGAGAAACGGAATAGTAGTCCTTGCTGTACCAGTCCTGGCACCACTCCATGACATTCCCAGCCATATCCAGTACTCCGTAAGGAGAAGCCCCATTCTTTGTCTGAAAATCACCACGCTTGGTGCCGTCATAGAATCCCACCTTTTCAGCGGTAACAAACCCACTACCTTCCACATACTTTGCATAGCTGTGGTCAATGGAATTGCCCCATGGGAAACGTCGCTGGTCCGTCCCTCGTGCAGCTTTTTCCCACTCCGCCTCTGTGGGCAAACGATACTTCTTTCCTGTCTTCTCACTTAACCAGTTGCAATAGGCAACAGCTGCATCCCAGTTGACACCCATTACGGGATAATCATCACTGCCTTCTGTGCCACCACCATTGTTACGGCGATCATTCCAGTAAGGAATCTGATCCTTAGGTACCGGGCGTCCTGTCGGCCAGTATTTCGGATTCTCATAAGCAGGATCATCCCGAAATTTCCGCCATTGGCCATTGGTGACTTCTGTCTTCCCAATGTAAAACGCATCCAACTCAACCTGATGAACAGGGCGCTCCCGTTCCTCCCCATCGCCGAAATTGTCTCCCATTTTGAAAGCTCCGGCAGGCACCAGCATCAGATCTCCATAACCATCGTTTACTACTTTGTCAACAGCTTGCAGCGACATCATTGAGATACCGCTCAGCACAAACAGACTGAAGAGAGATCGCATCATTTCTTCACACTCCCGGATGATTTAAAGAATCCGCCTTCTTCCAGAAAGTGTTTCAACTGCGACATCCACTCCCCAAAATCACTGCTGCCATATCCTGTTCCAAAACCATGCCTGCCCTTTTGATAGATATGCAGTTCCGCGATGGCACCTGCGCGCGTCAGTTCGGTAAAGAGTTGGGCCGAAGCAATGGCAGGTCCACGGTCATACTGTGCGACACAAAGAAACGTAGGGGGGAAATCTTTCAGAGACTCCGTCGGCGTCGCCCGACCAGTTCCATAAACCAGCCCCAGGTAATCCGGACGGGAGCTCAGTCGGGCAACAGGGTCACTGGAACCGGTATCTCCCTTGGTTGCGTTAGCGACGACATGACGTCCCATATGCCCACCTGCGGAAAATCCGATAAATCCAATGCGATCCGGATCAAGATTCAGTTCTTTCGCTTTTGACCGTACCAACTGGATGGCACGATTTCCGTCTGCAATGCGGTCTGCATCGTTATACCGGGGGGACAAGCGATAGGTGAGAACAAATGCAGCAGAGCCCCATTCGTTGTAACGCTCTGCAACTTCCATCCCTTCGGCTCCATACATCAACATGATGTTGGATCCACCGGGAGCAATCACGACCGATGATCCGTTCGATTTTCCGGGAGAAGGGAGAAACACCGTCAGAAATGGTTTATCCAGCGGACCATCTCCTTTGGCATTGGGAACCTTTCCCTCATCCCACAGTGGAATATTGAAATGAGCCGGGCTTTGCGCTGAACGATCAGCGGCGCCAGCAGGAAAGGCCATCAGGACTGCAAGCAGTCCGATAGCCCTGAATGAAATCTGCATAAGACGTGGTTTAGATCTCCGTCAGAAGTGGAAGTCGGCCCGTGCTGTCCCCCAGTGAATCCACAGGAACATTCATGTTGTCCAGCAGTGTCAGGTAGAGGTTGGTCATGGGTGTTTTGTTCTCATACACAATATGACGACCGGGGTGGAGCCGTCCATTCCCTTTCCCTGACACCAGCAGTGGAAGATTATCGTGAGAATGGGAGTTGCCATCGCAGATGGCTCCGCCATAGACCAGCATGGAGTGATCCAGCAGCGTGCCATCGCCCTCTGGAATTGCCTTGAGACGATCCAGGAAGTATGCGTACAGACCCGCATGAAAGACATTGATCTGCGTGATCTTCTCAATCGCTTCCGGAATGTTCCGGTGATGTGAGAGGGGGTGGTGAGGATCACTGACTCCGATCTCGTTATAGGTGCGGACACTGGCTTCCCGTCCGAACAGGAAAGTGGTGACGCGTGTCACATCTGCCTGGAATGCCAGAACCTGAAGATCAAACATCAGCTTGATGTAATCCGCAAAAGCTACGGGAACACCGGAAGGTTTCTCAATGTCCGGCTTGAAACTGGTCTGATCTTTTTCCGCAAGCGCGATCCGCTGTTCCAGTTCACGGACACCCGTCAGATACTCATCCAGTTTGCGACGATCAGATGGGCCAAGATCCTGCACAAGCCTCTGTGTCCGGCTGTTGACCAGATCGAGAATGCTCTTCCGCTGATTCGCCCTTCGCGCACGTGCTTCCGGTGATGCTCCAAAATCGTCATCCCCAAACAGCCGTTCAAACACAATGCGTGGATTGGTTTCCGGTGGCATGGGGGTCTGTGGCCCTCTCCAGGAGATGCTGTTCGTATAGGCACAGCTGTATCCGGAATCACAACCACCTACTGTGCGGGAATCTTCACACCCCAGTTCGAGAGAAGAGACTTTTGTCGTGGAGGCAAAATGTTTCGCGGCCAGTTGGTCTACAGAAATTCCGGCCTTGATATCAGATCCCGCTGTCTTCTTGGGATGAACACCCGTCAGGAAACACGCGCCTGCGCGGGCATGATCACCTCCGCCATCACCCAGAGCGTTCGCATTATGATGCTCAAGATTGGATAACACCATCAGATGCTCGCGATGTGCTTCGAGAGGCTTCAGAATGCGGGTAAACTCAAAATCCTTCCCCACTCCCTTCGGCTTCCATTCGTTGATGGTCACTCCGTTCGGAATATAGGTGAACGCCAGGCGCGTCGGAGATTTCGGAGCCGTTGTTCCTGCAAAGGCTGGTGTCATGGCGTCCAGCATGGGCAGTGCAATGGCGGCACCCACTCCCCGGAGGATCGTTCTCCGGCTCAGATATTTTCCGGTATTGATCATGATTTATTCCGTTCCTGTCTTGCCTTCTGGAAAGGCAGGCTGTTGATGATTTCCATTACCAGGCTGGAAAACCTGTAGTCATTTGCTGCTACCTTGCGAGCGATATCCTTGACGGTGCGTCGATCATACCGTTCCAGACCTCGTCCCAGCGCATAGGTCAGCATTTTGTCCGTGATGCATTCGACAAAGGCATTCCTGTCTTCACCCAGAATCGCGATCAGATCATCAGATCCCTTGAACTCGCGTCCATTCGGAAGCGCTCCGGATACGTCGATTTCGAAGTTCCCATCCTTTGTGCGATAAGCACCAATGGCACTGAAGTTTTCAAATCCAAATCCAATCGGGTCCATCTTGGCATGGCACGATGCACAAACAGGATTCGTCCGATGCTCTTCCATCTGTTCCCTTAGCGATCCGGATGCCCCGATCTTCTCTTCATCCAGTGCCGGAACATTTGGCGGAGGAGGAGGAATTGGCTCATTCAGGAAATTTTCCAGAATCCATTTCCCTCGAATTGTGGGTGAAGTCCGCGTAGCATAAGAGGAAACAGTCAGGATGCTGGCATGCGTGAGAATTCCTTTCCGCGGCGTTCCTTTCAGATCCACTTTACGGAACTCAGTCCCTTTCACTCCCGGGATTCCATAGAAATCTGCCAGCTTTTCATTCGCGAATGTATAGCGGGCATCAACCATTTCCAGGATGCTGAGATCGTTCCGGATGATGTTCTCAAAGAATGTTTCTGTCTCCTGTCGCATCGACATCCGCAGGTAGTCATCGAACTCAGGGAACTTTTCACGATCCGGAGTGGTGGATTCCAGCCGTCGCAGTTCCAGCCACTGTCCGGCGAAGTTTTCGACCAGAGTCCGTGACTTCGGATCTTTCAGCATCCGCTTCACCTGTGCAGACAGGATTTCGGGTTTTCGCAGATTTCCCTGCTCTGCAAGCCGCAGTAACTCATCATCGGGGGTGCTGGACCACAGGAAATAGGAAAGACGCGTAGCCAGTGCAAACTGATCGATCGGAGCAGCTGCCGAATCATCTTTCGCTTTCAAAGGCTCGGTCTTCTCAATCCGGAAGAGGAAATCGGGTGAAACCAGTACAGCCTGCAAGCCCACCGCGATTGCCTCATCAAATGTTGACCCGTTCTTCCGGGATGACTGGACGAGTTCCAGGTAAGGCTTCAGTTCTGCAGCCGTAACCGGACGGCGAAACGCACGGCGCGCAAATCCAGAAATAATCTTCTGCTCACATGCCGATGCCTGCTCTGAACAGACAAATATCTGTTTCCGGCTTACAGGTGACACAGCTGTAACCTGTTCATAGGGTCCGGTTGCCTCGATAAAATGCACCCACAGGCGATTGGCCGGAACACGAATCAGCTGCATTCTTTCTTCTGCACGTTTGCGGATATCTGCAATTTCAGCCTCTGTAGCTCCAGGCGGAATCCTCATGAAGCGTTTGATATCCGGTCCCGGAGGTATCGGGCGTCTGGACGGGCTGGGTCCCTCATAGCTGGGAGGAAGCCCTTCAAACATCCGGACAAATGTTCCGGCAATCCAGTGATCTCCTGCCGTCAGATGAGTTTCAAATTCCACCTGTGCGCCGAACAGGTCAATACTGTTGCCATCACTGGGCTGGTCGATTTCGAGAACTCTGGACAGTTTCCCATCAATCCAGACACCAATCTGGACAGGTTCACTTCCATCCGGGCGACGACCTTCAATTGCCACACGGATCTTATATTTCCCTTCTCCCGGAAAGCGCATAGAGGCATGCAGCGCATTCGGCATGGAGAGTCCGGTTTCGTCGTAATCTTTTTTGGCTTTGGGATGGAGAGGGAATTCCCGCCCCGGAGGCTGGGCACGCAATGCCAGGGGCTTCATCTTTTCCTGTCCAAAGACCGCCAGCTTCACAGCGGACTCCGCTGCCTTCAGGTATTTTTCAAGAAGGACAGGAGAAAGAGAAAGTACATCACCGATATTGTCGAATCCGTAACCCGAGTCATCCTGTGGAAAATCATCAGCGGGCCGGAAATCGACCCCCAGAAGATCCCGGATTGTATTGTTGTATTCAGCCCGGTTTAAACGACGTGCAGTCACACGCCCGGGATCGGGCTTCGATGCAAGTTCCGCCTGAGTGACAGCATCCCGGATCCAGCTGGCAACAGATTCCACCTGTTCCTGCGGGGGACGCGGAATCCCTTTGGGAGGCATGGTACCGTCCATCAGCTTCATCACAACGATCTCCCAGACATCCGTATGAGGAGCAATCGATTCAGCTGACTTGAACTGCTGAAGACTCAGATCTCCTGCCTTCATCCGGTCACTGTGGCAACCCACGCAGTTTTTCACCAGAAAAGGGCGGATAGTATTTTCAAATTCGGGTTTGGATTCTGCACTCACAGGCTGAGCGGCCAGCTGTGAGGAAACAACACAGAGGAGTCCTGCAAGCAGTAATAAGTTCCGCAGAAACATGGCGGGCATTGGAAGAAGATTACCAGTTCCTCGTCGGGAGAAACAGGTTGTATACAGTCCCTTCAGAAAAGCTATTTATTTTCTGTGAGTTAAAATAATATTACATACCGTACGCTACCTGTTATATAACGTTAAAGATCGCCTTGTAGCAGGTGTGGTCTTGTCATGAATCCATCCGGCCCTCCCCCGTCTTCTTCCTCACCCGGAAATAACGAGATTCTGAAACAGCTCCATCGACTTCTTGACAGCCAGCCATTCAAAGCAAGTAAAAAATGTTCATTATTTCTCCGCTATGTCGTCGAGGAGAGTTGTGAAGGCAGAAAAGAATTTCTGAAGGAACGGGCACTAGGCGCTGCCCTGTTTGAACGGCCTGTCGACTACGACACAAACCAGGATCCTGTTGTCCGCAACACCGCTGTTCAGGTCCGGAAGAGGCTGGCCCAGTATTACTGTGAACCGGGCAGAGAGAAGGAGCTTCGCATTGATCTTCCTCCCGGCGCTTATGTTCCGGAGATCTATGAACCGGACCACGCATTACCGGAAGAAAAGACAGCACCCATCATTCTCGGGACAGGGCAATCTTTCTGGAGATGGAGTTGGAAATGGGGCTTGGCAGCAGTATCGCTGACCCTGATCGTCCTCATGGGTCACCATCTCTATCAGGAATCCCAAAAGCCAGACCCATCCAGTACTGAATTATTCTGGAGACCCCTGCTCCGGACTTCCGGCCCCATTATGATCTGTGTCGGACAAGGACATACCTATAAGCTGGGTGGCGATTGGGATCGGCTCTATGACGGCTCCAGAGTTTCCAGTGAGGACATGATTCCTGCACGGGAAATTATCCCTTCCTTTGATCGCTACCTGAGCATTTCTGATGTTCAGGCCATGACCGGACTGGTCCAGCTATTTACGCAACATGGAAAGAATATTGAACTGAAAGGTGGTCGTTCTACGTCCCTTTCTGATCTCAGGGGACGTGCTGCGGTACTGATCGGAGGTTTCAACAACTCATGGACACTGAGCCTCACAGGAGAACAGCGCTTCTACTTCGAATCCGATCATGCCAATCAACTGGAAATTGTCCGGGATCGACTCAATCCTCGGAACCGGGAATGGGAAGTCCGGCGCGATCATGCACTGGACCAGATTCCCATGGATTATGCCATCGTTTCCCGTGTCTTCAGCCCCACGCTGGAGCAAACTATCGTAGTGGCTGCCGGAATTCGGGGTGGAGGAACACAGGCCGCCGGTGAGTTTCTGACCAATCCGGAGTACCTGAATGCAGCTCTCAAAGATTCCACTCCGGGCTGGGAGAAAAAAAATGTCCAGTTTGTCCTGGCAACTCGTATGTTCAGTGGAAACCCCGGCCCTGCACAGGTGATCGCCCGTCACTTCTGGTAGATACCGGAATTACTCCTTTTTTCTCTGATAGAATCCCCTGAGGTTTGGTGACCTGTCATGCGAGTTCTGATACTGCTCTTTATCTCTCTTACCCTCTCTTTCGCGCAAGAAAAATATGATCCGGCAGGAAAACCTGCTCAGGTTCATCTCAATCCGGGACCTGAATATGGCGACCAGATGCGAATGTTTCAGGGAATCCCTACCATTGAGCGCGCATCCAATGGAAGACTGTGGGCATCGTGGTACGGAGGCGGGGCAACGGAAGATCCGTTTACATATGTTCCACTCGTGACCAGTTCAGATAACGGCAAAACATGGTCGAAGCCTGTACTGGTGATCGATATGCCTGACTTCTCCCGCACATGGGATCCATGCCTCTGGGTAGATCCCCTGGGAAGACTCTGGCTCTTCTACACACAGAGCTATGGCCATTGGGATGGTCGTGGAGGTGTCTGGTATATCCGTACGGAAAACCCGGATGCGGCAAAACCCATATGGACGCAGCCTCAGAAGATCGCAGATGGAGTGATGCTGAACAAGCCTACAGTTATCTCCAGCGGAGAATGGCTCTTCCCCATTGGATACTGGCCCACAAATCCGAATATTAAATCCATCAGTGATCGCCATAAACTGGGCATTTCAGAAGCGATGCTGAAACTGGTGACCTATGACAAAGGGGAACAAAAAGGCTGGTCCAACGTGTTTGTCAGCCGGGATCAGGGAAAGACTTTCCAGCATCTTGGACATGCGGTTTGTCCAAACGTACAGTTCAATGAGCACATGATAGTGGAACGCAAGGACAAGAGCCTCTGGATGCTGATGCGCACCACATACGGAATCGGGGAAAGCTTCTCGACAGATCGCGGAAAAACATGGACTGAAGGGAAAGATACTCGTATCCGTCATCCCGTAACCCGCTTTCATATCCGCCGTCTGAAATCTGGTGCACTTTTGATGGTGCGCCATCATCCAACCCAGGACACAAAGCTTCCTGTGCATCGTTCACGCAGTCACTTGACTGCTTATGTTTCAAATGATGATGGCAAAACCTGGGAAGGTGGTCTGTTGCTGGATGAAAGAGTTGCTGTTTCCTACCCCGATTCCACACAGGCCCCGGATGGCAGAATCTTTGTGATCTATGACCACAACCGTCATACAGACCGTGAAATTCTGATGGCATCTTTCACGGAGGAGGATATCCGCAAAGGAGACACCAACTCTTCAAGTGTTGTCCTGAAACAGCTCATCAATAAAGGAGCCCCCGATAAAGGGGGCTTCTCAGAACACTAAATGATTGCTGATGGATGAGGGTGAACGGAAGTTCACTCTCAATCCAGAGTAATGTCGGGAACATCCACCCAGGTTTTCAGTTCAGAAGACTTCAGACCCAGTTCAGCCAGTTGGACTCCGCGTGCTGCTTCCAGAAAATCATGTGGGAATGGAGCATCCTCGGCAACATGCCGCAGGAACATCTCCCACTGGATCTTGAAAGCATTGTCATAGACGGCTTTATCCGGAACCGTCTGCCATCCATCACGGTAGTCAAAAGCAACCGGAAGATCGGGATTCCAGATGGCACGGGGAGTGGAAGCACGATGCTGGATCTTGCAATCACGCAATCCTGCCACTGCACTTCCCTGTGTTCCGTCCACCTGCAGGATCAACAGATCATCACGATAAACACGGGTAGCCCAGGATGAGTTCATCTGGGCGATGATGCCACCTTCCAGTTCAAAGGTTCCGTAAACTGCATCGTCTGCCGTGCACTGGTACGGCTTGCCCTGTTCATCGATCCGTTCCGGAATGTGAATCACACGACGGCAGCTGAGAGACTTTACCCGTCCGAACAGATTTTCGAAGACATATTGCCAGTGGGCAAACATATCGAGAGTGATACCACCACCATCTTCTGCACGATAGTTCCAGGAAGGACGCTGCAATGCTTCCTGATGACCCTCAAACACCCAGTAGCCAAACTCGCCACGGATGGAAAGGATCTGTCCGAGATAACCGGACTTAATGGCATAGTCGAGCTTCCGCAGCCCCGGAAGAAACAGCTTGTCCTGAACAATTCCTGCCTTGATCCCGGCCTGCCTTGCCAGCTTTGCCAGCTCGATCGTATCGGAAACCTTTTCCGCAAGAGGCTTTTCGCAATAGACATGCTTGCCGGCAGCAATGGCCTTCTTCACCGCTTCTGCACGACGGTCTGTTGTCTGCGCATCAAAGTAGATGGTGTTGTAGGAATCCGCCAGCACTTCATCAAGGTTTGTGCTCCACCGCTCAATGCCACACTCTTCCGCCAGAGCTTTTAGCTTTTCCGGATTTCTTCCCACCAGAACTGGGTCCGGCCAGATGCGGGAGCCATCCTTCAGCAGGACGCCACCTTCCTTGCGGATCGCTGCAATGGACCGGCGCAAATGCTGATTGGTTCCCATGCGTCCGGTGACGCCGTTCATGATGATTCCGACTTTAGTCATCGTTTCTCCAGATTCTTGCTTGGGGCAGAGCCTATTTGGTTGTGCACTGTGGCTGTGCACCTTCAGGTAACGCAGGCACATCAATGCCTGCCTTCGGCAGTGTGCCATCCAGTTCCTGCCGCCAGTGAGCCACGTCTCCTGCCGGACCATAGCAATACAACATACGGCAGGGAGTATCACCAATATTCGTCAACTGATGAAATACACCAGATGGAATGTAGACGGCTTGTCCGGTGGTGAGGACCTTACGTTCTTCTCCCAGACACATCTCTGCGGTTCCTTCAATGATGAAGTAGACCTCTTCCTGCTCCTGATTGTGCCAAGGGACCTGTCCGCCATTCGGCTCAAGAGTTACATTGCCAATGGCAAAGCTGCTCGCCTGAATCGGACTGACGCCTCCCACCAGATTCTGTGTACGCCGACGAGCCGGATAGGTACGTCCTGCAATTTCATTCAGATCCGCAATAATCACTTCTGTTTGCTCCAGTAGGTCAGGTATGGCTTGTCTTCAATGAGTCGTTGCAGATAAACAGCCAGTTCAATTGCATGATAGTCACCCCACATGCAGGATTCACCCGACGGACTCTTGCGTCCTGGCTGGACTGCATCCCAACCATTCGGACGGTGATAGATCGCATGCAGGATCAAGCCCTGATGAGAATCATCGGTACTGAGATAGGGTTCATCGAACAGTGTTTCTGCAATGGTGAAACCAGCCTGCAGGTATCGTTCATTCTTCAGATAACGACCCAGCCGCAGGAAGCCCTGTGCAGCAATCGCAGCAGCAGAGGAATCGACAGGCTCATGATCATTCTCCGGATTGGAAGCGACAGAACGCCAGTCACCCAGCTTCTCCAGACCCGGAGCTCCAGTGTCCCAGTAAGGGATTCCATCCAGTGCAGAGTTCTCGATATAGAAATCACAGGTGGCTTCAGCAGCCTTGCGCCACAACGCAACAACAGCTTCCCGTCCACCATGGGTAGTGAGTTCTTCATCCGGAATGATCTCCAGAAACTCTAACTGCTCGGCAAATCCACAGATGGCCCACGCCAGTCCCCGCGTCCAGGTACTGAATGGAGAATATCCCTGTTGTGAGTTCGGGCAACGGTAGTTCCCATCGTTCCGGTTGAATACACTCTCATGAGCCGTGCGTCCCCACACATCATAAGAGTCCCTGCCATCTCCGTAATAGATGCTGTACTTCGCTGTTGCAGCAGCATGCTCAATCAGACGATCCAGCAGAGAGAATTTTTTATCGTTTTCCCCCAACAGGGCATGGCCCAGAATATGGCCGCAACCCAGTGCACGGATGGTGCGGATGGTATCGACAAAGAGAGAATGGGGTCCATTGAAGGAATAGATGTATCCACCACCACCAGCAATCGTCGACCAGCGCGCCGCCTGAACAGCTCCCGTGCATTTCAGGGCCAGTTCATAAAATCGCTTTTCCCAATCTGAAGCATCAATCCGACCTTCGTGGGATAACCGTAGCAGGTTGCCATACGTGCTGACGTTATTGAACCCATGATCATGAACACCGATGTGAGTGACATGCGATGCCATTAGATCCACGGTTCGTTTCCGACCGATTTCGAGGAAAGAGGAATCACCCGTTGCATCAAACTGCAGAATGGCTGATCCAAACTGGAAACCCTGTGTCCATTCCGTCCAGCCCCTGCTGGTGTATTTTCCATTTACGGTAAATACCGGAGCTCCGGCTTCGGGCTGCCAGCTGTTTTCCAGCGACTGAATCTTCTTTGCAGAAAGTTCGAAAAGCCTGCGAACACGTGGTTCCAGGCTGCGCACGTTGAGACTGGTATTGATCTTCATGAGAAAAAGCCGTCAACAACTACGGTTGCTGACGGAACAGATTAAAGTCGATTTTAACTCACTGCCGAAGAAAACCGGGGACAGAGAAAAGCTGTATGACTCAGCTCTTCTTTTCTGCTGTAGGGGGTTTGGCAGGATCAGGCTTTGGCGGATCCGCATTCTGCTGGGGCGGACGGCGCAACATGCGCGGCACTGGCTTGGCACTCACCATCTCCCGATATTTCTCAATGATCTGTTGCTTCTTTTCCGGGTCGAACAACAGGAAACGATGCTTGCCGTCACCGGAAGGCTGGAAGGTGGAAGCTCCATCTTCTGAGATAGAAAGAGTACCTGTATCAGACAATTTGAAATATCCTGCATCCGCCTGATTGGCATAGAGGGCAGCAGCAAGAGCGGCAGCAGGAATATCTGAAGATCCGGCAACACGACAGGCATCGGCTACAGGATGATGGGGAGCATACGAGAAGTCCTTTTCAAAGCTTTCTGCAGGATAGGGCAGTGCTTTTCCCAGCTCTCTTCCGGCAATGATGATAGGAGTGGGCCAGTCTGCAAGCACCTTCCGGATGGCATCAATATCTGCGGTAAAGTTTGTCTCAGATTTTCCCTTGGGATAGTCACCACCGGTTAAAACCAGAAACTTTACTTTGTCCTGAATCAGATCAGCTGCCCCCCTCAGCATCAGCAGTTTTGCAAGATTAGTTGCTGGCCCGGCACTCACGATCGCAGCATTCCCTGCATGCTGTGCCATCAGCATATTGCGGATGACAACCTGACCTACAGCAGTATCGTTGATGTCTGCAATGCGAGATTCATAGATGTGCTTTCCATCTGGATCTTTCAGATCCAGAACGGCTTTCATCAGCGGAGAATCTGCAGTTTTTCCCTTCTCTGCCAGTCCAAGAGGGGGCCCCTGAAAGAACATTGCGGCCATGCCAGTAGTTGCACTGGCATAATATTTTTCCACCACGTCACAAAGCTGGGCAGCCTTCAGATTGGGGCTACTAATACTGATACCAACTAAACGGGAAATATTTTTCCCTGCGAATCCACGCAGAAGTGCAAGAGCAAGTACAGACTCTGCACTCATCCCGAAATCTGAATCGTAAACGATCCCCAGAGGAGGTTTTCCAGCTGAACTGAACTGCATACTTTAGGTAAGATCCAGTCCTTCCAGTCGACCTGTGGAGTCTCCGAAATCGTCTGCCGGAGCACCCATACGATCCATCATCGTCAGGAACATATTGCACATCGGTGTTTCACGTCGATACACAATGCGCCGACCGGTCTTGAAGCGGTTTCCGCCCTTTCCGGCAATCAGTGTTGGCAGATCTTCATGCAGATGACGGTTACCATCGGAAAGACCAGCGCCGTACACGATCATGGAGTTATCCAGCAGAGTGGAATCACCTTCCTGGATCGACTGCAGTTTTTCCAGCCATGCAGCAAACTGCTGCACATGGTAGGTGTTAATCTGTGCCACCTTCTCCATCAGGTCTTCCTGATTTCGATGGTGCGTCAGGGGATGATGTCCATCCGGAATTCCAATTTCACGATAGGCACGAGACGTTCCTTCACGGGTCATCAGGAATGTCATCACGCGCGTGAGATCAGCCCGGAAGGCAACTGTCATCATGTCCGTCATCAGACGGAAGTGATCCGCAAAATCTGCGGGGATACCATAGGGCTTATCCAGACCTGGATCAATCTGTGAATTATCCTTCTCGGCCTTTTCAATCTGAAGTTCAATATCCCGAATCGAGGAAAGATACTCATCCAGCTTTCTCTTGTCGGAAGGTCCCAGTTCTCCGGTCAATTTCTTTGCATCGGCAGACACCAGATCCAGTACGCTCAGACGATATTGGTTACGACGCTTCCGTGCTTCAGGACTCAATGTGGCATCTTCGCCAAATAACCGTTCGAACAGAATCCGGGGATTCATGATCGGAGGCAGAGGCTGCGTTTCACTCCTCCAGGCCAGGTTATTGGTATACGCACATGAATATCCGGAATCGCAGTCACCCGCCTGACGGGCATCTTCCATAGCGAGCTCAAGCGACTTGAATCGTGTCTGTGATCCGATTTTATTGGCGACAATCTGGTCGAAAGAGATTCCAGCCTTGATGTCCACCATCGTCTTTTTCGGCTGCACACCGGTCAGATAAGCGGCGCAACAACGGCCATGATCACCGGCCCCATCCAGAAGTGCTCGCCCCGCATTGTGCGTCAGATTACTGACCAGATTGAAATGTTCTTTGAAATTCTCGAGTGGTTTCAGAATCCTGGGCAGATGAGTCAGCTTGCCTTCATAATCCGGATTCCAGTTCCGCATGTCGATCCCGTTCGGAACATAGAGGAATGCCATACGAACAGGACGCTCCGTTTTGGTAGCCGCATTTGCCATAGCGGGAACCATTGAGTCCAGAAAAGGAAGCGCAACTGCGGCACCGGTACCACGCAGGAAAGTCCGGCGGTTAAGTGCTTTCCGAGTAATCATCTGTGAGCGATCTCCTTCGAATTTCCATTTGTACTACTCAGCAACTCGCCGCGCCTGGAGTGGAACGGAAGACTGCGAACAATTTCAAACACCAGATCCTGGAACTGATAGTTATTCTCTTTCAGCTTGACCTGAATACTGTTAATGGTGGGTCGATCATATAGCTGCAGACCACGCCCCAAAGCATAGACCATCATTTTTTCGGTGACACAGCGGGAAAAATCCGGGAGTTGATCCAGCAACACCGCCTTCATTTCATTGGCGGTTTCAAACTTCTTGCCACCGGGCAACACTCCACTGGAATCAATAGGGAATTTCCCATCAACCGTACGCCACTTTCCAATGCCGTTATAGCTTTCCAGTGCAAATCCCAGAACATCCATCCGCGCATGGCAGGATGCACAAACAGGATTATTCCGATGCTCTTCCAGTTGCTTGCGTAGGGAAACTTCACTGCCCACCTTGGATGCATCCAGAGCCGGAACATCCGGTGGAGGTGGAGGTGGCGGTGTTCCCAGAATATTATTCAGAATGTACTGTCCACGAATAGTGGGTGAAGTTCGTGTTGGATAACTGGACACCGTCAAGACGCTGGCATGAGTCAGAATTCCACCACGCTGGTCTGAGGCCAGATCCACTTTGCGAAATTCGGAACCAGTAACTCCGTCAATTCCATAGAAACCAGCAAGCCGATCATTCAGAAAGGTGTACCGGGCATTCAGGAATTCTGACATCGGCCGGTTCTCGCGCAACATGTGCATGATGAACATCTTGGTTTCGGTCTTCATTGCATTGCGCAGTTCAGGTCCCCAGGAAAGGAACTTATCCGGATCAGGCTTAATCGAATCCAGATTTCGGATTTCCAGCCATTGACCAGCAAAATTATCTGCCAGCGCAACAGAACGTGAGTCTGCCAGCATCCGCTTTACCTGTGCGGTCAGCACCTGGTCTTCATGCAGTTTTCCTGTTTCTGCAAGCTTTAGCAGTTCTTCGTCCGGAGTAGAACTCCAGATGAAATAGCTCAGACGAGATGCGAGTTCAAAATCGTTGATCCTATGGATTTTTTCAGGGTTTTTGGGGTCTGCATTGCGCTCAATCCGGAACAGGAAGTTAGGAGAGACCAACATTCCCTGCAAGGCCAGCTGGATTCCCTGCTCCACATCTTCCCCATTACTCTTTGCCAGCGCCACTAACTTCATGAGGGATGCAGTTTCATCAGGAGTCACTGGACGACGGTATGCTCTTCTGGCAAGGTTTGCCACAATCTTTTCGACACATGCGTTTCCAGTCCCAGGATCACAGATAAAGATTTTTTTGCGGCTTGCCTTTTCCAATTTGGACGGAAAAGGACCAGTGATACTGATTGTTGACGGGTATTTGTTTACTTTGGACTTGTAATATTCATTCTCATCAAGAGTCTGGATGAAATCATCATTCAGAAACTCAACCCGCAGCTTATGTTCTCCTTCTGGAAGAGGCACCCTGAAAGTGACATCCGAGAAGGGGCTGAAATAGACCAGATCAGATGGTTTGGTTTCCACTTGCACCTGATGGACCAGCTTCCCGTCCACGAAAAACCCTAACTGGACCGGCTTTGCATCCTTGCCTCTCTCGCCCGGCATTCCCACCAAAATGTCGTAATCTCCATCAAAATCGACACGATGGTCTGCTTCGATGGTTCCAACATTAATACGCTGGAGATTATTCGCATTCGGTTCATAGACAGCCTTAACCGGCTTGGGCAGTGCAATGCTTCCCACCGCTCGTGCAGCGATTTTTTCCGCGGCTGCGACATACTTTTCCATCAGCAACGGCGAGATACTGAGAACATCAGCGATATTGTCGAATCCTTCACCGGAATCGTCTGTTGGGAAGTCTTCATTAGCCCGGAAGTCAATTCCCAGAATGTCCCGGATTGTATTGGAATACTCATTCCGGTTCATTCGCCGTGCAGTCACACGACCTGGATCCGGCTTGATATTTCGATCTGCCTTTTCAAATTCGCCAGTCAGATACTCGACAACAGCATCGACCTTATCTTGCGGAGGACGCGGAGAACCGGGAGGAGGCATTTCGCCTGATCTGATCTTCAAAAGAATCCTGTCCCAGGCTTCCCGATGTTCTGCCAGTGTTGTTTCTTTATTAAACGGAACCAGATTGACACTACCGGATGCGACTGAAGCGTTGTGGCAGGGCACACAACTACGGGTCATGAGTGGTTTGACAACGGAATCAAACCCGGAAGAACTGCTTCCACCCTTAACTGCAGCTGACTTCGCATCATTGGCGAATGCGGCCCCTGAAAGGGCGGAAACTACGATAAATGTCCAGATTTTTTGATGCAAACTCGGCCTCTCTACGTGGTCCAACCAGTCTTTCCGCTTCCGTTGCATTATATATAAGCAACCGGAAAAATTCACCCCTTACTTTGAGATATATATCCAAAAGAATCAGAGGGTTAATCAGGCATTGGATATAGCCTTGTCACCTGTTAAGATGCTGTAACAACAGGACAGGTTACCCCTGTGACTGAAAATGCGTCTATGAATAAAGCCATGTGGAAACTTTTCTTATCATTCCTGCTTCTCTCCATTTCTTCGATCCTGGCTGCAGATCATTCGGGAGTCTATAAAGGCGATCTTGACACCACGAGCGGAAAAGTAGAAAACGTTCTGACTCTTTTGTCGGAGGGGAAAAAATTAACAGGAACCCTGAAAAACCAGTTTGGTGAACTGCCCCTTCAGGGTGGAGTCGTTGAAGGTGATGACTTTTTTTTCTACGTCATCGTCAAAGAAGAAAATGACGACTTCAAAATGACGTATCGAGGACATATTTTTCAGGACGAAATCCAGTTCCGCGTGGAAGCAGGTGAACGGCAGTTGCTTCTGGTGGTGAAAAAGAACTCCTGACCCGATCGTCAGCCTTAATTCCCGCTCTTTGCCTCGCGGAAGAAGCCTTTCACCTGACTCAGGTCAATAAGTGAAACCGTTTCATGAGTTCTTCCATTCTGAAACTGGATATACTTGCCTCCCCTGTCGAAAGACAAGTGTCCATGAAGAGGAACAGTTTCCCGTGTACCTGTCGCCAAAAGATGAACATTTCCGGTAGCGGTTTCAGCAATCCAGATCCGCCCGTCAAAATCATCCAGGGCAATGTATTTTCCGTCTGCACTGGCCGCACCATGCCAGTAGATCCCTTCCCGCACCATCTTCGCCGTTCCGTCTTTTTTCACTAACATGAGACCCTGCTTGTCATTGATCATCGTCATGTCCCCTGTCCCATGGACCCAAACTTCATGCGTCACCCATTCCTTGAGAGGAGTGATCCATTTCCGATGGTCCGTAGGAGCATAAAAGGGTCGATTGCCCGTACCGTCATCATTCACCAGCCAAGAACGCTGCGGAGCAAACCCTCCGGTCTCCCAGACGTAAAAAATAACGGGATCCACGGGACTATGCAGGATATGACCAATCCTGAAGCCCTGCTGGATGACACGCCGGTATTCTCCTGTCTTTGCCTGAATCATGCCGATCTCCCAGGTGTGATCGTTAATCTGCTTCCCTGTGGTAATCCATAAGCCATCCCTGTTTACTGTCGGCTGAAACAACTCCCCCTTGATTTCTCCCGGAACAGTTCCCACTTTCGTGATTTCACGAGTCTCCACATCCAGAGCAAGAATCTCCGGCCCACGTGTGACATAAATTCTCCGTGGATTATGGGGATCAGGACATGCGTTACCCGCAATCATTGCAGACTCTTCTGTCAGCTGGACTGTTTTTCCAGTTGCAACTTCATAACGGTAAAGATATCGATTCCCTTTTGCCACCCCAGCAAAAATGACGTACTTGTTGTCTGCCGTGAAGTTAGAAAAGTGGTTATAGAGGTTTCCCGCTGGCAAGGAAAACGATGTGAGATTCACAATCTCATACCCTGTTACCGGATCTTTATATCTGTTTTGCAGATCAGCACCAGATATGATCCAGCAAGAGAGCAGGAACAACGGAAAGAAACGCATCATGCAGAGTCTATACCAGATCATCACGCCCCATGAAGATTTTCCAGCAACATATCAGACGAAATTATATTGATTTGAAATTAAACTTCCGTTACACTTCTGGTACATGCAACTGATTTTCAAAAATCAGATTGCCCCTCGCTTCTTATGAATCAAAATCTATATCCGTTTGCAATTCGTGTGCCCATGGGAACACATTCCATACTCAGGGCCCTTGCACTGTTCCTGATCATCTTGCTCCCTTCTTTTGCGCAAACCGTCACAGGTTCTTTGTCCGGTACTGTTCTGGATCATTCCGGTGCTGCGGTGATAGAGGCAGAGATCACCATTCATAACCAGAACACAGCAGCCAGTGTTCGCACCAACTCCAACAATCAGGGGAATTTTCAGGTGCGATCTCTACCACCAGGAACATATCGGATAGAAGCGGAGAAAACTGGATTTCGCCGTGCCAGTTTGACGGATATTGAAGTTTCCATTGGACGGGATCTTCGTGTTTCGCTGTCTCTGGAGGTAGGCAGTGCAGCCGAAACAGTAACGGTCACCGCACCACAGGCAGCTGTCCTTGAAAACAATGCGCAGATCTCCGCGAACTACAGCACTCGTGAAGTGACCAATGTCCCTGCAAATGTAGCCAGTGGAGGTCTTGACCGCATCCTGCTCTTTACTCCGGGAGTGATTGGCGATTTCAGTGGAGGCAGTGGAAATTCCAACGGCACACGCCTCTCATCTAACGGAGCCAGTGGCCGTTCCAATAACTTCAATGTGGACGGGCAGGATGTGAATGAGATCACAACAACAGGTCCGGCCGTGTTCACAAATCATGCGGATGCAGTGGCGGACTATCAGATTGTCACAAGAAACTATTCCGCAGAGTTTGGACAAGCGACAGGCGCAGTGGTCAACATTGTCTCTAAATCAGGCAGTAATGACGTCCACGGAACTGCATCCTACTTCTACCGCAATCAAAAACTGTTCGATTCACTCACAAATCTTGAAAAGCGTTCTGGTCTGACAGAACCACCTGCACAGACAAATCAGACTTTTGGTGGAACCATTGGTGGCCCAATTAAGAAAAACTCTCTTTTCTTCTTCGGTTCTTATTACGGTGTGCGCCAACCTTCTTCGCAACTGGTGCAGTCCGGTGCAGCAGGGTTGACCCCAACTCCTCAGGGATTACAGGACCTGGCAGGGATAGCAAGCCCAGCCATCCGAAACCTGATCGATGTAGCAGCCCCTTTCAATATTCCGGTTGGCGATCCGACTATTCAGGCAAATGTACCTACCCGCATGGTCCCAATGACTGTAAATGGAGTGACTCGGGATATCGAGTTTGGAGCTATCCAGAGATTTGTCCGGCGTCCTTTTACGGAAAATCAGTTCAGTACCAGAATCGATTACTCCGGCAATGAGAAGTGGAAGACATTTGGACGCTATTTCCAGCAAAATCGATTCACCCAAAGCAGTGGAGGAAATGCCACCAATGGCTTTGTCGCAGATCTGGGCTTTGATGGAAAAACAGCAGGACAAACGCTGATCATCAACCCCACAGCTTCACTGGTCAATGAGACCCGTGTTCACTTTACCCGCCTGGCACGCAGACTGGGCGAAGGGCAGATGCCAGCATTCAATCAGCTGGATCAGGCAATCACCAACATTACTATGCCCGCAGGTTATCTGGGATGGGGACCTGGGACCAACCAGCCTGATGGGCGTGTGAACGACACCTATCAGTTCGTCAATATCCTGTCTTGGCAGAAATCCCGGCACTTTATCCGGGTGGGAGCGGATTTCCGCCGTCGTGTAAACGATCTCTATTTTCTTCCTACAGCGAATGGACAGTTTACCTATCAGACAATCAATGACTTCGCCGCAAACACTCCTCGTCAGGTTTCCGTTACTTATGGAAATGCCGGATACAACATCCTGGATTTCCAGCAGTTCTATTTCATTCAGGATGACTGGAAAATTCGCCAGAATCTGACTTTGAACCTTGGATTGCGCTATGAGCTTTTCGGGCAACCGATCAATCGTCTGCACGATGTAACCATGGATCGCGAACGGAATGCTTCTACCGCGCTTTACGACACCAACCTGCCACTGGAATTCCGTACCGTTCCGCGAGTCAAGACAGATCGTAATAACTTTGCCCCACGGGTTGGTCTGGTCTGGAGCCCAACAGAATTCGCAACAGAACTTTTCGGAGTCAACAAATCAGCAATTCGTATCGGCTACGGAATGAGCTATGACGTACCGTACTACAACATTCTGCTGAACATGCAGTCTTCCAGTCCGGCCGCTCTTTCTACCAGCCTTTCCGGAATCTCCGGCCTGGCGTTACCAATGGACCCAACTGGCCCCGGCGTCCGCTCTGCCTTGCAGCAGTTTGCTCCGATCGGACAACTGGATCCCCGGAGGCTGAATCAGACCACCGTTTCACCGGATTTCTATTCCCCGATGTCCCATCAGTGGAATGTTTCATTCCAGCGGCAGATCTCTTCTGCACTTTCTTCTGAAGTGGCCTATGTTGGCTCCATTGCAAACGGACAACTCCGCAGTGCAAATGGAAACCCACGCGTAGATCTGCTGCTGCGTGACTTCCCCTCTCTGGTCCCTGCAGGCGTAACGGCGGGAGCAAATGGACGACAGTACGGAGACTGGGGCTTCATCCGGCTTCGCAATAATGATGGTCGGTCCAGCTATCACTCTTTCCAGTCAAGACTGAACGTGCGCGCACGCTCCATGACAGCCGGCATTTCTTATACATATGCCAATCAGCGAGATACATTTGTCGATGCATTCGGTGGAGCAGGGGGATCGTCGGTTGCTCAGAATCCATTTAACATCATCCAGGGAGAGTGGTCTCGCGGTTATCTCGATTTCCGTCACAGTGGGACCGGATACTTCTCCTACGAGCTTCCAAAACTAACTTCAGGAGCATTTCTCTCCCGTCTCACAAATGGCTGGCAGGTTAGTGGCACTGTCATTCTACAGTCGTCCCAACCCTACACTGTTTCCCAGAATAATTTCGGCAGTGTCTATGCAGATAGCGACTACAGCAACTCGGCAGTTGGACCGGGAGGCTTCGACGGTGGTCTGCGGCCGTTCCGCGGAAACTATGATGCTCCAGAAACAGCGGTCGCCCTTGATGACGTTACAGCAAAAGCACGATTCCCAAATCTGAGTCTGGGGAATTCCCCTACCGGATATTACGATTTTGTGGCGCTCCGCCAGAATCGCGTACAGCCCATTTCAACAGATGAAGCGCGGTTTATCGTGAATACTACGGAGACAGCGCAACGGTTTGGAACACCTTTTGGAACAGAGCCCCGCAATTCATTACTGGGTGGCCGCACAGCACAGGCAAACGCGTCTGTATTCAAAAACATCCAGATCGTCGAACGGCTGACACTTCAGTTCCGTGCAGAAGCCTTCAACGTCTTTAATACACCAACCTTTGGTCTTCCGAATGCAGCTCTGGATAATGCCGGAACCACATTTGCCAATCGTGGTGAATTGAATGGCGGGCGTCGCCAACTGCAGTTTGGACTCAAACTGTACTTCTGATCATCAATAAAAGGAGGGGGGTCTGATCCCCTCCTTACTTTCCCTTCTTCCCCTTTTCTCCCTCAAACTACTGCACTTTCAATTTCTGATGCGCTAGACTCCGATTCATGTTTGAGAAAAGTATTCTCACCCTTCTGACCGCAGCAGGAGTCTTTCTGGCTGGATTTGCCAGCACTGCTGACGCTGCCCAGAACCGCGTATATGAACTGAGAACCTACACCGCAGTGGATGGCAAACTGGACCAGCTTCTCGCACGCTTCCGGAATCACACCGTGAAATTGTTCGAAAAACACGGAATGAAGAATATTGGTTATTGGATTCCGCAGGATGATCCTCTGAAGAAGAACACCCTCATCTATGTGATCAGCCATGAGAGCCGTCAGCAGGCAGCAAAGAACTGGGAAGCTTTCAGAGCAGATCCTGTCTGGCAGAAAGCACGGGATGCTTCAGAAGTGAATGGAAAGATTGTTGAAAAAGTAGAATCCATCTTCATGGATCCGGCCGATTTCTCTCAATTAAAATAACTGAAATAATATACGCATGCGCCTGCTGATCCTTGCCGGAATAGGCCTTACCCTTTCTGCACAAACACCGGAAGTTCGTGCGGTCCTTCAGAAGAAGTGCTTTGCCTGTCATGGACCCGGGATGCAGATGAACGGTCTGCGACTGGACGACGGCGAAGCAGCAATCAAGGGCGGCTACTCCGGCCCGTCCATAATTCCCGGTGACAGCAAAGCCAGCACGCTGATTGATCGTCTACACAGCGACAAAGAAAAATACAAAATGCCTCCGGCAGGGCCCAGGCTGACGGAACAGGAAATCGCGGTTATTTCATCCTGGATTGATCAGGGTGCAAAGTATCCGGCATCGACGCAGGCAAAGAAGAAAGATTCGAAACTGGATCACTGGTCTTTCCAGCCTATCCGCCGACCGGACGTTCCGGCTGGAAAGAACGCAATCGACTATTTCATTCAGGAACGTCTGAAGAAGGAAGGATTTGCGTCTTCTTCAGAAGCCCCCAAAGAGATTCTGGTGCGTCGTGTCAGTCTTGATCTGCGAGGATTGCCTCCCACACCAGAGGAAGTAAAGCAGTTTGTCTCTGATACCAGTACGAATGCTTATGAAAAGATGGTGGACCGATTTCTGGCTTCACCTTCTTATGGTGAAAAATGGGCCAGACAATGGCTGGATCTTGCCCGGTATGCCGATTCCGATGGCTATGAAAAGGATCTGGTTCGTCCATATGCCTGGCGCTGGCGCAACTGGGTCATCAATGCCCTGAATCAGGACATGCCATTTGATCAGTTCACGATTGAACAGATCGCAGGCGATCTGCTACCTAATGCCACCACAGAACAGAAAGTGGCCACAGGCTTCCATCGCAATACGCTGATCAACCGGGAAGCGGGTGTACCTCGTGCAGAGGATCGCTTCGAGCAGACCATCAACCGCACCAACACGATTTCCACGACATGGCTGGGACTCACTGCCGGATGCGCACAGTGTCACGACCATAAATACGATCCTATTTCCCAGAAAGAGTATTACCAGCTCTTTGCATTCATGGATTCCATCGCTGAAGAAGAGATCGATGCGCCCATTGCAGGAGAACTTGAGCCATGGAAGAAAGCTCAGCCAGAATATCTGGCAAAACGCACAGCAATCCTGAAGGAATACAAGGTTCCTGAATTACAGGCCGTGTGGGAAGACAACATGCGCATTGCCATCACGCAACCCGGAAAGAAGGTGGAATGGGATTTCGCCCTCACCAGCTGCACCGTGATGCTGGACAATGCACAGCCCATGCTGATGACACCTTTTGCAGAAAGGACACAGAAACAGCAGGATCGTCTTACCAATTACTTCATCAGAAATGTCGGACCGGATAATCGGCGTGACAAAGAACTGGTGGAGAAGTTCAAGGAGATGAACAAGAAGCTGGATGAACTGGAAGCTTCTGTTCCCAAGCTTACACAGGCCTATGTGATTGAAGAAGGAAAAAAACCAGCCATCACGAAGATTGCTGTAGCAGGCGACTACAAGCGACCGGGAATCGAAGTTCAACCCAATACTCCTGCCGTGCTGCCGAAACTGGCAAAGGAGTCAAGTGAACCTGCACGTCTCGCATTTGCACGCTGGATCGTAGCGAAAGAAAACCCACTCACTGCACGTGTCATCATGAATCGGACATGGCAGACCTTGTTCGGACGGGGACTTGTCCGCACTTCCGATGATTTCGGATTACAGGGAGAATCTCCTTCTCATCCCGAACTTCTGGACTGGCTGGCGAGTGAGTTCATGAAACAGGGATGGAGCCAGAAGCAGATGCTGAAGCAGATCGTCACATCCGCAACCTATAAACAGTCATCCCGGGTACGTCCGGAAATTCTGGAAAAAGATCCGGACAATGTTCTTCTCGCCCGTCAGTCCCGGCTAAGGCTGAGCGCAGAACAGATCCGTGATGAAGCTCTGTTTGCATCAGGCTTACTGGATACCCGCATCGGCGGACCCAGCATCAAGCCTCCCCAGCCAGCCAGCGTCGCTGAACTGACCTATGCAAATAGCAACAAGTGGAAGGATTCAGAAGGGGCTGATAAATATCGTCGTGGTCTCTATATTCACTTCCAGAGAACTGCACCCTATCCACAGCTCATGAACTTCGATGCACCGGAAGGAACAGTTGCCTGTTCCCAGCGCCGTTCATCGAATACACCATTACAATCCTTGAATCTGCTGAATGATCCTGTCTTCTTCGAAGCAGCCCAGAAGCTGACAGAACGGGTTGCTCCGCTTCCGGATGATGCAGCACGGGTGAAAGCAGCATTTGAATATGCCCTGGGTCGTGAGCCCAGAGAGCGTGAACAACAACGGCTGGTGGAACTGGCCAATAGAGAAGGGTTCCTCACCGCTGCCCGCGTGATCCTGAACCTGGATGAATTCATTACAAGGGAATAGCCATGAATCGTCGATCATTTCTGAATCAGTTTGCGTACGGAATCGGTGGATTCGCCCTTTATGACCTACTGGCACGGGATGGCTATGCCGCTATCTCTAATCCACTGGCGCCCAAGGAACCGCATTTCCCGGCAAAAGCAAAATCCGTGATCTTCATGTTCATGGAAGGGGGTCCCAGCCAGATGGATCTCTTCGATCCCAAGCCGGGATTGCAGAAGTGGCATGGACAGTCACTGCCGGACTCTATGACCAAGGATCTTCAGCTGGCCTTCATCAAGAAGGACGCAGCAGTTCTGGCAAGTCCCCGTGAGTTCAAGCCATACGGACAGTCAGGCATCGAGTTTTCAGACTATATTCCGCATACAGCTTCGTGTGCGGATGATATCTGTCTGGTGCGGTCTCTCCATTCAGAGGCCTTCAATCATCACCCGGCCCAGCTGTTCCTCTTTACTGGATCTACGCAGTTTGGTCGACCCACACTTGGCGCATGGAGCCTTTATGGGCTGGGAAGCGAGTCGCAGAATCTTCCGGGATTCGTCGTCCTCAGTTCCGGTGTCGGCACCAGCGGTGGCGCATCGAACTTTGCCAGTGGATTCCTGCCATCCACTTATCAGGGAACTCCCTTGCGTAATTCAGGAGATCCAATTCTGTATCTCTCCAATCCTGAAGGGGTGACTGACGCCAAACAACGAGCAGCTCTGGACGCACTGCGTGACCTGAATGAACAGCACTATGCCAGTACCCAGGATCAGGAAATCAATTCGCGCATCTCTGCTTATGAACTGGCATACCGCATGCAGTCAGCAGGACCGGAACTGGTGGACTTCACCGGAGAATCTAAGGAAACGCTGGAGATGTATGGGATCGGTAAAGATCCGACAAACCAGTTCGGCACAAATTGCCTGATGGCCCGCCGTCTGGTGGAACGTGGTACAAGATTTGTCCTGATGATGCATGCATCCTGGGATGACCACACCAATCTCAACAAGAAGCTCAAGAAGAACTGCGACATCACCGATCAGCCCACTGCTGCGTTGCTGAAAGACCTGAAACAGCGCGGCCTGCTGGATTCCACGCTGGTGGTCTGGGGTGGAGAGTTTGGCCGCACTCCGATGCAGGAAGTTCGGGACACGCTAGATTCTGAGAATGCGGGCCGCGATCACCACCCGATCGCCTACTCCATGTGGCTGGCAGGTGGAGGCATCAAGGGTGGGCAGGTGATCGGCAAAACGGATGATCTGGGCTTCAACATTGTCGAGGATAAAGTTCATACCCATGACTTGCAGGCAACCATCCTGCACACCATGGGTTTTGATCACACCAAGCTGACATACCGTCATATGGGACGCGACTTCCGTCTCACGGACGTTGCCGGGAATGTCGTCAAATCAATGCTCAGATAAGAGACAATACGGGGACATTATGAATCGCCGTCATTTCATCCAAAGCGCAGGCGCGGGTCTGGGCATGATTGCGGGAAGAGCCTATGCCGAACCGTTTGCAGACACCAAACCAAAGCGGGTGGGCCTGATCGGCACAGGATGGTATGGCAAGTGCGATCTGCTCCGTCTCATTCAGGTTTCACCTGTGGATGTTATCTCTCTGTGTGATGTGGACAAACAGATGCTGGAAGGGGCAGCCGACATTGTCGCGTCCCGTCAGGTTTCCAAAAAGAAGCCTCGCCTCTATACCGATTACCGGAAGATGCTGGCAGAAAAAGATCTGGATATTGTCATCATCGGCACCCCGGATCATTGGCACGCTTTGCCCATGATTGAAGCCTGTAAGGCAGGAATGGATATCTACTGTCAGAAACCGATTGGCGTGGATGTCATTGAAGGTCAGGCAATGCTCGCGGCCGCTCGTAAGTATGGACGTGTAGTGCAGATCGGCACGCAGCGTCGCAGTACTCCTCATCTGATTGAAGCGCGTGATCGGATTCTGCGTGAAGGCAAATTGGGAAAAATCGGGCTGGTAGAGATCTACTGCTACTACCATATGCGCGCCACCGGAAATCCTCCGGACACCACAGCGCCAGCAAATCTGGACTACGAAATGTGGACTGGACCAGCTCCCATGCGTCCCTATAACGAATGGGTTCATCCACGGAAATGGCGTGCGTTCATGGAATACGGCAACGGCATCATGGGTGATATGTGTGTTCACATGCTGGACATGGTCCGCTGGATGATGGATCTGGGCTGGCCGAAAGAGATTTCATCCAACGGCGGCATCTTCGTAGACAAGGCAAGCAAGGCAAACATTGCGGACACACAGTCAGCCACCTTCACTTTCGATGATCTGAACGTAGTCTGGAACCATCGCAGCTACGGAGCGCCTGCTGATCCCAAGTATCCCTGGGGCGCAACTTTCTATGGGGAAAAAGGGACGCTCAAGGCCAGTGTGATGAGCTACGATTACATCCCCCAGAGCAAGGATGAGAAGCCAATTCATCAAGACGTGACCTATGAGTTCGAAAAATATCCCGAAGATCGTGATGAAAAGGATCTGGAACGTCACGTTGCGCCTGCCATCCGTGGTCACATGGTGGACCTGCTGAACAATATCGGCACGCGTGGAAAACCAGTGGCCGACATCGAACAGGGACATATCTCTTCTGCCAGCTGCATTCTTGCAAATATGTCGATGCAACTGGGTCGAAGCCTGAAGTGGGATGCAGCCCGGCATCAGGTAGTGAATGATGCGGAAGCCAATCGCCTGCTGGCTCGGCCTTACCGCAAGCAGTGGATTCACCCCGATCCGAAGAAAGTCTGACCTCGCGAAAAGTTCATGTCAACTCTCCGGGTGGTGTCATTCTTCGAGGACACCACTCACAACACCCGGAAATAATTCCACCATCCGCAACCTGCCATCCAGGGTTTCCTCCAGTAAAAACCGTCTCAACTGCTTTCCGTCATAAAGAACGATTCCCGTTTGAGTACCAATCAGGAGATTACTCCCTGCACGATGAATCGTCCGTACAACTTCTGATTCCTCCAATCCAAGCCGCTGAATCTGTTCCGTGTTCCTGTCATAACGAATCACCCCAGACCCAGAAATGCCCCACTCACCGCTCTGTGCAAGTCCGACCCATATGTCGTTCTTCTCCACCAGCAGCGCCGTAGCTGTTCTTTGCCGAATCCAGGAGGGGGAAAAGATCCGATACTCCCGGTGAGCGTTGTCGAAATAGCCAAAGCCTCCGGTACCGGTGAATCCTTCGCCCGCGTGGAAGCTCCGGGCAAACCACAAAGTGTCATCGACCACCTGCCATGGACCAATTCTTTCATCTGACATTTCCTGGACAGAGCGGGGCAAGGGATATTTGCGAACAGGATTTCCGCTTTCTTCTATCGTGAGGAAATTTGCCAAATCATCTTCTGACACGAGAGATAATTCACCTCGTTGACCAAAGCGGGCCGAGCTCAACCCTTGCACTTTATCTGTAGAAGAGGGCTGTTCAGAAGATACGGCTTCGGAAAGAATCTGAAAGGGAACTGACTGGTTTTCGCTGTACTCCAGCAATACTTTTCGGGTTCTGTTGCTCGCTGATAAGATCCATTTTCTATCCTGCTGATCAACACGCTCGATTGCATCAGGCAGGAAATCCTTTCGGCCAATCAGCTTCCCTTGTATCGGGTCAAAGATAAACTTGCGATACAGGGCACTCTGTTTCTCGGGAACACACGAAAGGGTGACTTCCGATCTTGTCACTCTTTCCACACTGGCCATACATTCAAAGAGTTCCTTTCCCGGCACAAAGGCGATCTGCCGAATATTTTCAGGTTCAGCGGATTTCTGTAGAAAAATCCCGAGACTGGAATCTCTTTCCCACCAGCCCCGGCTTTCCATCTCATCTGGAATTTTGCGCGGGTGGGCTATCACAATTACCAGATCCGTCCCCGGCACGATAGAAGATCGATGAAGCTGCTGTAAATGAAGGACGGCAGGATTCTGTTGCTGCACGAAACGATGAAGGGCAGGTTGCGGATCCGCAAATGCGATCAGGTTTGCGGAAACCATGAGGAGATACAGGCCAGTTCGAATGGGCCATCCGGACATGGCCACATCATAGCGGAATCAGTAACTGATGGAACCCAGCACAACGGACTTCCCTGCTCCGGTAGCAGACGGGATATTTGAGGGCCGCCGATGCCAGGTTTCGACTGCGAACAGTGCAAAGGCCACAGCCTCCTTCGCATCTGCGGAGACTCCAAACTCGTCTATCGTACAGATGCGTGTTTGCGGCAGGAATGCGGCCAGGTACGCCATCAGCACAGGATTATGGACTCCTCCACCGGATGCGATCAGTTCATCTACCCGACCAGGAGCAAAGCGGCGGATACCTTCGGCGATGGATGCAGCTGTCAGAGCAGTGGCCGTGCGGACACCATCGGCATTCAGAGGAAACTTGCGGACAAACTCCGCCCCATACTGTTCCCGTCCGGCAGTCTTGGGCGGGGGAAGACGGTAAAAGCGATCTTTCATGAACTGATCCAGCAGCGTCGAATCCACTTTACCCTGAGATGCGATTTTCCCACCCCGGTCATAAAGCTGTTTTCCTGACGTCAATTGCTCCACCAGTTGATCGATCACCATATTTGCCGGACCTGTATCGAATGCAATTACCTGTTCTGGTTTCGCCTGGGCAGGAATGATCGTAATGTTTGCGATGCCTCCCATATTGAGAGCCACGCGACTCAGCTTCGGATGTCGCAGCAAACGATAGTCAAAAAACGGAACCAGTGGCGCACCCGATCCTCCTGCAGCCATGTCACGAGGACGAAAATTACTGACCACCGGAACTCCCAGCCGTTCTGCAAGAATGGAGCCTTCACCAATCTGGAGTGTGCTCTTCTTCGAATGGTAGATGGTCTGTCCATGGCATCCAGCCAGATCCAGTGATCCGGGCCACAGTTTTCTTACGGCAGCAGCATAGAGCTCCGGCAACTGAAAATTGAGATCCGAAATCTGCGCAGTATGGGTGTCGCAATTGGAGACCGCAAGCAAAGCCTGGCGAACTTTGCGCGGATAGGGAGTGGAGGAAAAATCGAGTACCTCAAACTTTCTCCCATTGACGCGGATAATCGCCACATCGATCCCATCCAGAGATGTTCCCGACATGATTCCGGCAACAATCATATGATGCCTCCTCTTACTTCAGGTCTTTCTGTAAATCCGCCAGCAACTGAAGCGCTTCAATCGGTTTCAGTTCATCCAGATTGAGTGATCGAATCCTGTCCGCAAGGGCTCCATTCACCGGCTCAAAGAGTTGCACCTGCAAAGGAAGACCGGAAGGTGCGATTTCTTCATTGACCGCCTTTTCCTGTCGTTCATGCAGCGCCAGCACTTCCCTTGCCCGCTGAATGACCGCAGCCGGAAGAGCAGCCAGCCGTGCCACTTCAATGCCATAGCTTTTATCTGCTGCACCAGGCTCCACCTTACGCAGGAAGATGATCTGGTCAGTCAGTTCCTTCACACTTACACGCAGATTTCTGACACCGGGCAATCGATTCCCCAGATCCGTCAGCTCATGATAGTGGGTCGCAAAGAGTGTCTTTGCCTGGATCTGCTGATGGATGTACTCCGCCACGGACCATGCGATGGCCAACCCATCATAGGTGGCGGTTCCCCGGCCAATCTCATCCAGCACGATCAGGCTCCTGCTGGTTGCCGTATTCAGGATCATGGCGGTCTCCGTCATTTCCACCATAAATGTGGATCGACCCCGGGACAGATTATCGGATGCCCCAATGCGGGTGAACACACGATCAACCAGTGGCAGTGTTGCTGAGCTTGCCGGAACAAAGCTTCCTGCCTGCGCCATAATTACGATCAATGCCGCCTGACGAAGATAAGTCGATTTTCCGCCCATGTTCGGACCGGTGAGGATGGCAAGGAACTGCCGGGCATCCAGATAAAGATCGTTGGGGGTAAACTTCTGCGCATCGCGATCAGCAAGAGCTTCAATCACAGGATGCCGGCCCGCTTCAATCTGCAGCAGACCATTTTCTTCTGAAAACCTGGGGCGCGTGTAACGCTGCTCCGCTGCCAGTTCAGCCAGTCCGGCAGAGACATCCAGAGCTGCAATCAGATCGGCTACTTCGCGAATCCGACCGGCTTCCTGGATGATGTGATTTCTGACTTCTTCAAAAATCGACTTCTCAATAGCCAGAATCTTTTCTTCTGCCTCAAGAATTTTTACTTCAAGCTCTTTCAGCTCGGTCGTTGTAAAACGCTCTGCATTGACGAGAGTCTGCTTACGCTCATAATCTTCCGGAACCAGTGAAAGATTCGGCTTGGAGACTTCAATGTAATATCCGAAGACATTGTTGAAGCGGACCTTCAGGGACTGGATGGTTGTCCGCTGCTTCTCCCGGACCTCGATTGCTGCAATGAACTGACGGCTATTGGCCTGGATATCACGCAACTCATCCAGTTCCTGCGAACATCCGGTGCGAATGGTTCCTCCGTCAGCAATGTTGACGGGGGGCTCATCTGCAATGGAATTCAGGATCTGCGAACGAACATCTTGCAGTTCATCCATGGCATCCATGCCCTGATGGTTCAGCTTTCCAGCCAGAGCTTTCAGAACAGGCAATTGTTCCAGAGATCGACCCAAGGCAAGCGCATCGCGAGCATTGCCTGTGCCGATACTCAGCTTTGCTAGCAGCCTCTCCAGATCCAGAATCTTCCCCAATACCTGACGAATCTCCGTGCGGGCGATGGTCGCCTGTGCCAGTTCTTCCACCGCATCCAGACGATAGTTGATCTCTTCCGCATTCAGAGCCGGACGCAGCAGTCTCTTTCGTAGGAGGCGGGCACCCATTCCCGTCAGAGTGCGGTTAATTGTTCCAATCAGCGTGGAATCTCTTTTAGCATCCCGATCTTCAGAAAACAGCGGTTCCACAATCTCCAGATTGCGAATGGTAACCGCATCCAGAATCATTCCATCCGATCGTTCAAACCAGGCAGGTTGTGCAAGGTGTGCCAGTGAAGAACGCTGGGTTTCCTTGAGGTAATGAAGCACCGCACCGGCTGCACCAATGGCGATTCTTTTTCCATTCAGCCCACAGCCATCCAGTGACAGCAGCCGGAAATGTTCCCGAAGTGAACGATCGCTCTGGTCAGGATCAAACACCCATGCATCCACCAGCCCGCAATCCGGATCCAGCACTTCACGCGCATTCAGACTCTCGACGAAACTTTTTGCTTCTGCTGCCGCTGTCTCTGTTACCCGAAACTCACCTGTCGAGATGTCGGCAAAGGCGACTCCTGCACGATCTCCTTCCGTGAGTATTGCGGCCAGATAATTATTCTGGTCACTCCGCAGAAGGCCGGATTCAGTGGCTGTTCCCGGCGTGATAATCCGTGTGAGATCGCGACGGACCAGCTTCTTGCCCGGTCCTGCCTGCTCCATCTGGTCGCAGATGGCCACACGGTATCCCTTGTTCACCAGCCGGTTGATGTAACCTTCTGCTGCATGAAACGGGACCCCGCACATGGGAATGGCTTGCCCTTTTTCTTTATTGCGTGCCGTCAGCGTGATGCCCAGTTCACGGGCAGCCGTCACAGCATCGTCGTAGAAAAGCTCGAAAAAATCACCAAGTCGGAACAGAAGGAGGGCTTGCGGCACCTTCTCTTTGACGGAGTGGTATTGCCGCATCAACGGCGTTGAAGATTCACTCATTCTTTAACGGATCAGATATTCCTCTCTCAAGCGTACAATCCGCGCAGGCGAATGGCATTGGATACCCGCTCCAGCGCGACCATGTATGCTGCTGTCCGGTTCGGCACTCCATGCTTTTCCGCATAAGTCACCACATCCCGGAACCCGCCGGTCATGTTTTCCTGCAGCTTCTGATTGACGTCTTTCTCACTCCAGAAATAGCCCATGCGATCCTGCACCCATTCGAAGTAGGAGACAGTAACACCACCTGCATTCGCCAGAATGTCCGGAATCACAAAGATATTCTTCTCATTGAGGATAGGATCAGCAGCAGCTGTCGTGGGGCCGTTGGCTCCTTCGCACAAAATTCTTGCCTGGATGCGATGTGCGTTCTGTGAAGTGATGACATTCTCCCGTGCGGCAGGAACCAGCACTTCACATTCCTGATAGAGTGCTTCCTCCTTGTCGATGCCTTCTGCTTCTGGAAAACCTTCGATGGAACCAGTTTCATTCCGGTGTTTCATCAGAGCATCAATATCGAGTCCATTGGGATTGAAGACCGCCGCATCCCATTCGACAATCGAAACTACCTTGAAACCTTCCTGTGCCATCAGGCGGGCTGACATCCCACCGACATTGCCAAATCCCTGGATCACAATGCGAGGATCAGCGGCATGCAGGTTCAGATGCTTCAGCGCTTCGCGAGTCACAATCAGGCATCCCCGTCCTGTCGCTTCTTTTCTCCCCAATGATCCACCAAGAGAAACCGGCTTTCCAGTCACTACTGCAGTGGTGGCAGCTTCACGACGGTGCATGGAATATGTATCCAGAATCCATGCCATCGTCTTCTCGTTTGTATTGACGTCCGGAGCAGGGACATCCAGATCAGGCCCAATAAAGTCGATCAGCTCAGACGTATAACGACGGGTAATCCGTTCCAGTTCACCATCGGAAAGAATGGACGGATCGCAGATGACGCCACCTTTCCCTCCACCATAAGGAACATTCACTACCGCGCATTTCCAGGTCATCCAGGCAGCCAATGCGCGGACTTCATCCAGATTCACATGCGGGTCAAACCGGATGCCGCCCTTTGCGGGGCCTCGCGCGATGGAATGCTGCACACGATATCCGGTGAAAACTTCCAGCCGTCCGTCATCGAGAAGCACAGGAATGTACACCGTCATTTCTCGTGAAGGAGTACTCAGGACCTTCCGCATTCCGTCATCCAGCTTCAACCGGGTAGCTGCTTCCTGAAACCGCACCTCAGCAGCCACCCATGGGTTCAGTTCCTGATCCGATACACTGTCGATCAGGGATGATTTTGATTCTGAAATCATAAAGTGGCTCCTCCACTCGCATTATGACATCGACACTCAAGAGAATCCGTCGCCGCGATATCTGGGTGATGCCATTCACCGCTCTGATTGGGTGCCGCGATGCACGGCCATCCATCGCAGGCATCTATTTTGAAATGAAAAAAAATGGGGATTCCCCCTTGCGGCTGGTTTTTATCCACGGGGATGAGAACACAGCGCGGGATGTCACCAGTAATGCTATCAGCCGAAACAAGGGACGGGCATTCCTGATTGACAACCCCCATCGTGAGGTTCAGATACTTCGTCTGAAGATTGACCCCAACCGGATATTTTCCCGTGAAGGAGCGGAAGCCAATCTGCGCGAGCTTAATCCCGGTTCAGAAGACTTTGAGATCAAACGTGCGGTGGCATTGCTGGACAGGGACCGGGAAGAGTTTCTCCAGAAGCTACTACCTCCACCTGGAGGATTGATCATCGCTGTGCACAATAACGCAAAGGGATATTCCATTGATGAGGAGATTCCTCTGAGTGACCGCTATCAACTCAATCAACCGGATTCCCGGCATGATTTCTTCCTGACTACTTCTTTGCAGGATTTCGACATCATGGAAAAATCTCCATTCAACTCAGTGCTGCAACAGAATCCGCCACCTCCGGATGATGGATCTCTTTCCAGGCTGTGTGCCAAACGATCTGTGCGCTACATCAATATCGAAGCAACACTGGGCAACTACACCGGGCAGCAGAGTATGCTGAACTGGATTCTGAAAAATATTCCGATCCGGGTCTGATCTCGGATAGATAATCTCCAGGAGATGAAGCCAATGGAAATTTCCCGGCGTAGCTGCCTGACAGTGATGGCAGCAGCAGGAATCGCCTGCAACAGAAACCCGGCAGAGAATAAAACAGTGGAACTGATTCCTCGCGAAGAACTATTCAGTGATCCGGAACGGGCTGCTCCCACCATTTCCCCGGATGGAAAAAAGATTGCATGGCTGGCTCCGTCCAATGGGAAACGGAATATCTGGGTCAAGACACTGGGGCAGGACGATGACCGTGTCCTTACTGATGACAGAAAACGGGGAATTTCCGTTTTCTTCTGGCAGCAGGACAGTCAGAACATTCTGCATCTTCAGGACACGGGCGGAGATGAGAACTTTCATCTTTTTCAGACCGATATCGATTCAAAAAACACCAGAAACCTGACACCTTTCGACGGAGTCAGATCTCAGGTGATTGGATTGAGCCCGGATCACCCGGACCAGATTCTTGTTGCCCTGAACCGAAGGAACAAGGAACTCTTTGATGCTTACCGGATTCATCTCAAAACAGGAAACGCCACACTGGAAGTCCAGAACCCTGGTGATGTTCTGGACTGGACGGCAGATAATGATCTGAAAATCCGTGGTGCCGATGCAGTAGCGAACGGTCTTCAGGAGACCCGCATCCGTACTTCCGACAAAGCGCCCTGGAAGACCATCCGGAAGTGGGGCTTTGATGAGTCCAACGGAGGCACAGCCGGGTTTACTCCGGATAATCAGGGTATCTGGTTGATCACCAGCCTGGATGCGAATGCGGCACGTCTTGTTGAGATAAACCTCGCGTCAGGAGAGGAAAAAATTCTTGCTGAAGATCCGGAATACGATATCTCCGGTATTCTGACGCATCCCACCAGGAAAACACTGGAAGCTGTTGCCTTTGTAAAGGCAAAAACAGAATGGACTTTCCTCGATAAATCCGTTGAAGCGGACTACCAGTATCTTCGGGTCAAGCTGGGAACTGGCAACCTTTCTATCTCCAGCCGTTCGCATGACGACAATAACTGGATTCTCACCTATTCCCAGGCCAATCTTCCGGCTGAGTATCATCTCTTTGACAGGGCACAGAAAAAACTGGATTTTCTCTATTCCTCCCGGCCTGCACTCAAGAAGTACACCCTGGCAGAAATGGAACCCATCGAATTTCAGTCCCGTGATGGGCTGACAATTCATGGCTATCTCACGATGCCTGCAGGGATAACAAAGAACGCACCAACTGTCCTGTTGGTCCATGGTGGACCCTGGGCACGGGATCACTATGGATACTCCAGTCTGGTGCAGTTGCTGGCCAATCGTGGCTATGCGGTGCTGCAGGTGAACTATCGGGGATCCACAGGATATGGCAAGAAGTTTCTGAATGCAGGAGACCGGGAATGGTCCGGCAAAATGCATACGGACCTGCTGGATGCCAAAAAGTGGGCAATTGAAAAGGGGCACTCAGATCCAAAACGGGTAGGAATCATGGGCGGATCCTATGGAGGGTACGCCACGCTGGTTGGTCTTGCCTATACTCCGGAAGAGTTTGCCTGCGGTGTGGATATCGTAGGTCCATCCAACATCGTGACCCTGCTGAAGTCTATTCCTCCTTACTGGGCTCCCATGATGGCCATGTTTGATAAACGAGTAGGTTCGCTCAGCAAGGATGAAGAGTTTCTGAAATCCGTCTCCCCTCTCTACAAGGCAGATCGGATCGTCAAGCCCTTGCTGATCGGACAAGGTGCAAATGACCCCCGCGTCAAGCAGGCAGAGAGTGACCAGATCGTCAAAGCGATGCGGGATGCCGGGAAACCAGTGGAATACATCATTTTTGAGGATGAAGGCCACGGTTTCAACAATCCAGAAAACAGTCTCCGTTTCTATGCCGCCACGGAAAATTTTCTGTCTCAATACCTGGGGGGCCGGGCAGAGCCGCCTTCAGCGGCACACGACTGGAAGCCTTTCCTTAAATAGCCTGTAATTTTTTGCGGACAGGCTTTCTCATCAACCGGATGATTGGCATAGACTCTACTGTATGGCTTCCGCTAATGACAATATCCAGGTAGCGTGTATCGGGTTCGGCATCATGGGGCAAGGAGACTGCCAGACAGCGGTCACTGTCCCTGGCGTCAAACTGGTAGCTGTTGCTGATGTTTACGATGGCCGTCAGCGCAAGGCGAAAGAGGTTTACGGAAGTGATGTCTTCACCACCCGTGACTATCGTGAAGTACTTGCCAAAAAAGAGATTGATGCCGTCATCGTAGCCACTCCGGATCACTGGCATTCCAAAATCTCCATTGATGCCATGAATGCAGGCAAAGATGTTTATTGCCAGAAGCCAATGGTCCAGAACCTGGATGAAGGAAAACCGGTCATTGAGGTAGAGCAGAAGACCAAGCGCATTTTCCAGGTAGGGAGCCAGCGCGTCTCCAATATCCTCTATGCCAAGGCACGCGACCTCATCAGTCAGGGAGTGATCGGCAAGGTACACATGGTGGAATCCTGGCTGGATCGTAATTCCGCACAGGGAGCCTGGCAATACTCCATTCCCTCGGATGCCTCACCCTCAACCATTGACTGGGATCGTTTTCTGGGACGTGCCCCAAAGCGCTCTTTTGAGCCTATACGTCTCTTCCGCTGGCGGAACTATCAGGACTATGGCACGGGCATCGGAGGAGATCTCTTCGTCCATCTCTTCAGTGGAATCCATTATGTGATGAATACGATGGGACCGGACAAAGTGGCTACTTTTGGTGGATTGCACTACTGGAAGGATGGGCGTGATGTACCGGATCTTCTGATCGGCATGTATGACTATCCGGAAACACAGGCTCACCCATCGTTCCAGCTCTCCTTACGCTGCAATCTGGAGGCAGGCTCAGCAGGACCGGATGGTCAGGGCTTCCGCTTCATAGGTACGGACGGTGTACTGAATCTGAATGTGGGGAGTGGCTTCACGATTACCCGTCGCCCAATCAACAAAGATCCGGGCACAACGTCACAGACCTTTGACCGGGCAAATGCAGAGAAAATTATCGCGGATCATCAGAAGCAATATCCCAGGGAGGTACTGACTTCCGCCTCACTTCCGGGAACGAAAGATGAGCGCTATACACTTCCCCGTGGCTATACGGAACAGTACGCTCATCATGAGACATTCTTTAATGCGGTTCGCAGCCGGAAACCAGTAACAGAAGATGCTTCTTTTGGTTTCCGCGCAGCAGCCCCGGCACTTCTTTCCAATATCAGTTATTTCGAAAAGAAGCTCTGCCTGTGGGATCCGGAAAAAATGACAATGAAGAGCTAGCCCGAAGGGCTAGCTCTCTTTTCCTTCTGCTTCAAGCTGGGCAGCCCGGCTATCCAGATACCGCTGCCGACTCTCATTGATGGTCCGGCGTGCATCTGCCGGTCCGCCCCATCCCTGGCTGGCAATACGAACACCCTGGAGTTCCTTGTAGATCATGAAAAAGTGTTCAATTTCACGCCGAACATGGGGGAAGATCTGGTCGATGGTATGAATCTCGTCATACCGGGGATTCTTTACCGGAACAGCAAGAACCTTCTGATCACCCAGCGCAGCATCGGTCATGTTAAGGATGCCGACAGGGCGGACAGTCATCACACAACCGGTGAAGCTATGCTCCTGGACCAGACAGAGAACGTCCATCGGATCACCATCTTCGGCCAAGGTGCCGGGAATGAATCCGTAATCACCCGGGTAATGCATGGGGGAGTAGAGAGAACGGTCGAGCCGGAACAGATCCAGTTCGCTGTCATATTCGTATTTGTTCGTTGAGTTCATCGGAATCTCAACAATCATTCGGACGATTTCCGGACTGGAAACACCCGGATCAAGGTCATAGAGCTTTACGTTTCGCACTTCTTAAGAGCCTATCTCAAATTCTTCTCACTGACAGATCATGGCTCAACTTTTAACGTAAAAACAGGCGATACTTTTCCATCAGGATTCCGAATCTGAATCTGTAAAGTACCGGTTCGGGCAAATATAGCATCTGGAACACTAATGGTTAATTCGGTATTCCCGGAAAATACCGTCTCCATTGGTTGACCATTGATTTCCACCACTGTTTTTGGAAGAAAATTAGCCCCAACAATCCCCATCGCTGCCCCTCCGCTGGGCTGAACATTAAATGGTTGCCCCGCATGAATCCGATTCGGAAAAGTTTGCCGGATAAAAGGCGACGAGTCGGTAGGAATGACACGGATTCCCACGCTATTTGAGATTGCACCACTTTCGTCCTCTACAGAAACCGGATAAAGTCCAGGTTCCTTTACCAGCCCAGCCGGAACATGCGCATACATTTCAGAATTATTGACCACGCTGGTGCTCAATGGATGCCCATCCAGCCTGACTTTTGATGTCTGGTCAAAGACTTTACCTGTCAACCGGATCTCCCCAGTCTGAATCGTTTCCGGACTCACTGCATCAATTCTGAATACATGGTGATTCTGCTCTGGATATCGACAAGAATTCATCCCAAAAGTAGTGCAAACAAAACAAACTGCAAACTTTCGGTATAGATCCAGAGATAACTTTTGTACTGGGACCAAACGTGAAACCTTCACTCCCTTTTTCCGTCAATACAAAGTACAGTTTATAGCGGATCTGCCGATGGCTTTTTAGATTTTGCAGAAAGCAGAAAGGAGGTAAAAAGAATGGCCCGCGAATTGCTTGACTCGTATGCTATGCTGAACGCTAGCCCGGTTGAGACGAACCATTGGATCGATGGAGTTCCCTTCTTTTCCCACCTCTTTCAACCGTGGGTGAACCGATCAGTAAAAAACCCCTGTAAGTATTCAAATTATTTGAGTACTGAAAACTCAGATGTAAGATTTTTTGAAACCTTTGGGGAATTTTCTCGTCTATAGTCACTTAGAGAGTTCAGTAAAGCAAGAAAAAATACGATTTAAGGAGAAGTCAGATGACAAAACAAGAACTAAACAAATTTAAACAGATTCTGGAAACCAAACAGGCCGAATTATCTGCCGTTGTGCGAAATCGCGAAGGAATCGCGATTGAAAAGAGCCCCGATGCACTCGATGAAGTGCAGCACGCCGCCGAGAGAGAGCTTGCAATCCGAAACCTTGACCGCGAATCGCAGCTGCTTCGTCATGTACGCGCAGCTCTTCGCCGGATTGCGGATGGAACGTTTGGAATCTGCGTCCACTGTGAAGAGGACATCTCAATCAAGCGTTTGAACGCTGTTCCGTGGGCACCTTACTGTATCAGCTGCCAGGAGATGGCTGATCGGAATCAGGTTGATGGCACCGAAGATCTCGAAGAGATGCTCGTGACTGCCTAACATACACACGGACGGCTTCTCCAACTTTCGACGGCGTGGAATTCCACGCCGTCATTTTTATTTATGCCCGTAGTAATTCAATGGCTGTTTCCATCCTGCCTGCTTTTTCTTTTTCCCGCCGAAATGAATAAAACTGATCTGTATTGCACATCGTGCAGATATTCAGATCCACGATCTGTTGTACGCCTGCGCTGAGGAGTTGTTTCCGGCAGAACCCGGCAAGATCCAGTCTGACGCGTCCCTCAATTCCAAACTCTGCAGAAACTTCCGGACCCACTTCATAACAACATTCGCGAATAGCAGGACCTATCGCTGCCAGAATATTCTGTGGATTCACGCCGTACCATTCGCTCATTTTCTCGACAGTTTTTCCCGTGATCGACGCACAGGTACCTTTCCAGCCGGAATGAACGGCAGCAACAACATTTTTTTGGGGATCAAAGAGAAGGACAGAGATACAGTCTGCTGTCCGGATTTCCAGAAGTAATCCTGGCTGATCTGTCACGAGGGCATCGCCTTCTCCCTGAAATCCGGGAGAGTCGGCACGAACAACGTCGGCCGAGTGAGTCTGTTTAACCCAGCATCGCCCATTCTGGTGCGTCCAGTGTTCAGAATGACGGGATCCGAAACCGTGACGGATTTGTGAAGAAAAGGAAGACCAGTCGGAAACCTGGAGAATCATGCCACTGGATTCTGCACCTGGCTTATCATCACTTGGCGTCGGAACTCTTCGAGCATTGATTCATCCAGGCGGACTTCCGTCGGTTTTTTAATCAGGTTCGGTGTAGCGTCAATCTTGTCCTGAAGTTTCATCAGGGCATAGAAAAGATTTTCCGGACGCGGAGGGCATCCCGTGACGTAGACGTCCACAGGAATGATGCGATCCACTCCCTGAAGAACGGAATAGGTATTGAAAGGACCACCGACACTGGAACATGCACCCATTGAGATAACCCATTTGGGCTCAGGCATCTGATCGTAAATCCGCTTGATGACAGGAGCCATTTTGAGCGAAACCGTGCCTGCCACAATCATCAGATCGGACTGACGTGGGCTGGGACGAAACACCTCGCTGCCAAACCGGGCAATATCAAACCGTGCGGTGGTGGAGGCAATCATCTCGATCGCACAACAGGCCAGTCCGAAAGTGAGCGGCCATAAAGAGCTTTTTCGCGCCCAGTTGAAAACATAATCCACACTCGTGGTGATTACATTCCGGTCAAACTGATGTTCCAGAGCAGACATCTTCTACTTTTTAGTATTTCATGTTCTTTCAACCTGAGCCAGATTCTCCTCACAGCCTGCAAAAATCTGTAACCTTTTGACACCCGACAAGTAGTACAAACGAGACAGGCAGAACACAGGATATTGCAAGTTCCAAGCGACGAAGACTTGATGGCTGATATTCGTGCGGGTGAGGTACGCAAACTCGCAGTTCTGTTTGATCGCCATCATGCAGGTCTTTATCGATATGCCATGAAGATGACAGGCAATCCCAGCTGGAGCGAGGATCTTGTGCAGGAAATTTTCGTGCGTTTACTGAAGTATCGGGAAACTTTTCGTGATGGCCATTCCTTTCCAACCTGGATGTACCGGATCGCACGGAACGCCTATATCGACCAGACACGGAAGAAGCGATGGGAGGTGTATTCGGAAACTCCGATTGAACAATCAGTGCAGCCGTCCAATGATCTGGAGGAGGCACAGGATGTTGAATTTCTCAGAAAGGCGTTGCAGCGTCTGCCGGAACCGCAACGGGAAATCCTGGTGCTGGCCCGATTTCAGCAACTTCCGTATGAGCAAATTGGAGAGCTATTGGGTATTGGAGTGGGTACAGTGAAAACACGGATTCACCGAGCAACCAAACAATTGCGTGATATCTATTTCGAATTGACAAGAGAGCCTTATGCATTGCGACCAAATCAGTGAACAATTCGCAGAATATCTGGCAGGCACGCTCAGTGATGAGGAGAAGCTGCGAGTGGAATCTCATCTGATCGCCTGTGCTGATTGCCAGTCCGCAATTTCTGTCTGGCAGCATCTCGGCTCTCTTCCCATAGAAAGTCCCCGCCCGGAAATGAAAGTACGCTTTCAGAACTTTCTCTGGTCCAGCGCCAGCGCTCCTCCCACGCAAGTGGGCACTTCTGGATGGAAGCCATCCTGGCAATGGGCAGCAGCTGCTGCTCTTCTCTTGTGTGGCTGGTTTTCTGGTCGCTATATCCACTGGACAGATTCACAGAGGACACCTTCCGCGTCAGTGGAAGTAACATCACTGCGAAATGAGGTTCATCAGTTGAGAGAGGCTGTAATTCTCTCCATGCTGCGTCAGGAATCTGCATCTGATCGCCTCAAAGGAGTCCTGACCACTACGACATTGCAGCACCCGGATGCCAGCATCACAACTGCCCTGATCGAAACCCTGGAACGTGATCCCAATGTAAATGTGCGCCTGGCTGCGATCGATGCACTCCGGTCCTTTTCCGGGAATCAGCAGGTTCGTTCAGGCATGGTGGAAGGGCTCCCTGCTCAGGATTCCCCTCTGGTGCAAGTCGCTCTGATTGATGCATTAGTTGAATTGCGGGCAAAACAGGCAGTTCCCGTTTTAAAGCAGATGGAAACCAATGAAGAAATGGATCAGATAGTCAGACAGAAGGCACGACTGGCACTGGAGACTTTCCAATGATGAGGTTGCTGCTTTTGGTTCTGATTCCTGGTATTGGATTTGGACAGATCCGCGCAGAGTTCAGTGATCCCAACCGACCCGGAACAATCCGGATTGAAATTAACTCGGGTAATCTGACGATCCGTGGCACTTCAGAGAAACAGGTGATCCTGCGCGCTCCCAGCCTGGAGCAACGTGCAGGCTCCGGGCGTGAGACAGACAGAAGAAGACGCAACGCGCAGGAAGTAGAGATCCGTGAAGAGAATAACGTCATGCGAATTGAGGGAAGCCTTTCTGGCCATCCTGTGATTGATCTTCAGGTACCTGTCCAGACATCTCTGATCGCCCGGAGCGTTAAAAATGGAAATGTACTGATTGAAAATGTAGATGGTGAAATTGAAGTCCAGAACGTGAACGGCAATATTCGCCTTGTGAAAATTTCAGGTTCGGTCATTGCAAATACTGTGAATGGAAGAATCGAATCAGAGATGATTCGTGCCACTGCGGGAAAGCCAATGTCGTTCACGACGCTGAATGGTTCCATCCAGCTCACATTTCCCTCGGATCTGAAAGCGGATTTCCGCCTCAAAGCAGACAATGGTGACATCTTCACTGATTTCGAGCTGCTACGAAAAGGCAACAGTCAAAATAAGAGCCGCAATCAGAGTTTTCTGGAAGGATCAATCAATGGAGGGGGAACGGATATCCGCATTCATACAGTGAATGGAAAAATCGTTCTGCAGAAGAAGTAGTGCAGCAGTCTGAGTCACCATCAGGATTCCTGAACTGGTGACTCAGACCCTTTTGTTCAATAGGGAATGGCAATTTAGTGCTTGTCCAGCGCCCATTCCACTAGCGCTTCAAAGGGAACATGCTCCAGCGCACCTTCATGTGTAGCGGCAAGATGTACCGGGGCAGCCTTGCCTGCATCGTAAGCTTCTTTCCAGCTTCCCGCACACACGCACCATCGATCACCAGGCTTCAGTCCCGGGAAGTTGTACTGGGGCATTGGAGTCACCAGATCATTTCCCCGGGAAACCAGATACTCCAGAAAGTCTTCCGTCACTTCTGTGCAAACTGTATGGGAACCCCGATCATCATCACTGGTATCGCAGCATCCTGTGCGGAAGAATCCAGTCAGTGGCTGATTGGAACATGGAGCCAGATCACCACCCAGCACATTTTTTCGAGGCTTCAGAGGACTCATATATCTCTATTTTCTCTGATCACTGAGAACGATGTCTGAAAAGAGTATTTGTTGCACTTGACGAGCAGCAGCAGAAAAATCTTCATCGAATATTTCTGTCACATTCCATGATGTACATTTCGGCCTGCTTGCGACGGCGAACGGTGTCTTCTGTTTGTGGCTCCCTGTTTTTCCAGCGGGCGACATTGCGCTGGAAGATCATACGGGCCCAGCCATAATGCTTGTTGGAGAGCAGCATTCGACCGTAAAGATCATCCAGATCCGATGCGGCCTCCAGCGCTTCCAGTGTGGGCTCCGTAACCTTCAACAATCGCGCAGCAACAGGCTCACCCTTCTGGATCAGGTGCGAAGCTTCATCTGCGTTTTTCTTGCTGAAAGCTTCCTCTGCTCTGGCAGTGAGATCCCTGAGTTCAGTCACGGCTTCCCCATACCAGGCTTCTTTTGTCTCATCTACCTTCGGTGGAGGTTCGGGAGGCTTTGCACAATGGATACAGGACAACAGGCATCCAAGCACCAGCACAGACTTCATCATCAATGACATCAAAGATTCCAGTTCCGGGAGAGAGCCCCGGAATTTCCCTGTACCGGATCAGTCCCTGGAAATGACAGCGACTGCATCCGGGCGATTGCTTTTGCATCAGGAGCAGATCGGCAAAGATCCCAGTTCTGGTCAGGGGGGTAAGCTCCGACCACCAGAAAGTCTGAACTGGCTGAAATGCGACAATGTCCTGTCCCTACAGGGAGCAGTGCCACATCACCTTTCCGGACAGTTACCACAGTTCCGTTTTCTCCGCCGAGCATGATCTTCGCTTCCCCGCCCGCAAAGCCAAGCACTTCATGGGCAGTCGAATGGTAGTGATGAAAAGAGTAGACTCCGTTCCGCCATTGGGGAGGCCACCCGTTCTGGCGGAATACCTTTTCCATGTACGATGCAACATCCGACCGGACATCCCCTGAGATGCTTCGATAGAGCAGTACGGGCAGCTTCTCGTTATTCGGCATCCATCCATTCCGGCGAAGCTGAAGAACTTCCGGCTTGCTCTCCGCACCCTGAAGAGAGGTCATCCCCAACAGAGCCATTAAGGTACTGAAGTTCCTTCTTTCCATAAGATCACTCCCAAATCGTTAAGGAACCCAGACCATACCGTCTGGTCCCTTTCCTGGCTCAATCTTGCGCACCACTTCCAGCTTTTTCAGATCAAGAACAGCAATGTGATGATCTCCGGAAACAGCAATGAATGCCATCTCCCCCTTCGGCTCAATCAGAATGCCGGTCAGGGTTTTCCCTAATGGCAACTTTTTGATGGTCTTGCGAGAGGCAACGTCGATGATCAGAAGCTCTCCGCCTGCCAGATCAGATACCAGCACTTTCTTTCCATCCGGCGTGAACTTGATGCGATTCGATCTCTTAGTCCCGATGTCGAAGGTATGCTTCAGCTTTCGTTCTTCTACATCAATGACGGCAACTCCTCCATCTCGTAACTGAGAGACCCACAGCTCCTTGCCATCCGGTGAAAGATCGAGCCCCTCTGGCCCCTTGCCCACTGCGATGACGGTCTGGTTCCAGCTGACTCCATCAGGAGCATGCGTAAAGATCGAAACTGTATCCGACCCCATGTTGGTGGTGAAGATCCTGTTCTTTTCCTTGTTCAGCAGAACCATATGGGTTCCGTTCTGTCCGGTTCCCAGAATTTCATCCACCCGGTTGGAAGAGGGATCATATCGACCGATCACTTTACTTCCTTCTGCGGTAAACCAGATCTTTCCATCCGCGATATCGATGCCATGCGGTTTCAACATGGGACGGAGATCAGCGCGGGTTTCCTTCTGGGCAACCAGATCGATGACTGAAAGTGAATTCCCTGGGGTCTGTGATCCATAATTTGTCACAAACGCTGTACGCCCATCCGCAGAAGCCACAATCTCATGTGGACTCTCACCGGTCCGGACTTTACCCGTCACCTTTCCTGTCCTGGGATCAACGATAGACATGGAAGCCTCATCCTTGTTCAGTACAAGAAGTGCCGGAGAAGGCAACTCTGCTGCGATGGTTGACAGCGCCATGCATGCCAATATGTATCCGAAATTCATTGTGATCCTCGTTTCCAGAATGATGAACTACTGAGTATTGCATCACAAAATAAAAAGGCCCGGACAAAAGTCCGGGCCAAAGTTTCAAGCGAGGCTAACCAGATGGGTTAGTCACCCATCGTTTCAACTTCTTTGTTTTCGCTCGCGGGCTTTGCCGGAGCAATGCCACCGATGGAATCCAGAGCAACAAATCCTTCAACCTTCACTTCAGGTTCTTTCAGGACATGCTTGCGATAGAGCTTCTCCATCCGTGCATTCTCTTCCTGCTCTTTCAGCATCTGGGCACGGGCGCGGAGTTTCTCTTCACGGGCATTCTTCGCAACACCAACTTCATCCAGATCGTGCTGCTTTTCCTTGTTGACATCTTCAATGCGAAGAACCATGGAGTGATTCTTGGAGGCCAGATCGACGTCCTTACCACCGGCATATATCTTGTGACGGCCACGATCTTCATACCACTTGGTGAGAGTTGCGGTCATGTGCATCTTTTCGATGATGTTCCGCCATCCGATACCAGTGTTGTATGCACAGAAGCTGATTTCACCTTCCTGTGTTGCGTAAGGAATGATGCACTGCTCTGTACGACGGAAGTCGTAGTTGAACAGATCCTGGAACCACATTCCAGCAATGAAGAGGAAGTTCCAACGATCAGCACGGCGCTTTTCGATGTCTGCCATCGTACGGTCGCCACTCACCTTACCGTAATCCTTCTTGGTGATACCGAAACACTTGTCGAACTTCGCCAGCATGTCGGACAGCTTAAAGTGGGTTGGGGTCTTAAACGGATCGTAGTTGCGGATCATGGCCAGAGCCACACCGATTCCGGACCACTTCTTGCCCTTTGCCGCGTCATTGATCTTGGCGATATCTTTTGCCAGCTGATCCGCATTCAGGAATGCAGTCACTGGAACGGCTTCCTTGGTTTCCTTGTCGCACATGACAGCCATTCCGACACCGCAATTCGGGTGGCAGCCACAGGAGAGCTGTCCCCAGTCTGCCTGCGGACCATGCATCAGGTCAGCAAAGTCAGAGAAGGTAGACATGAAGGAGATGGGGAACCAGTCACGAACCGGCTCACCGAGACCCGTCAGATTCTTCACATCGTGGGCCAAGTGGGACAGAGTGTAACGCTGTGCATGACGGCGTTCATCGGTCACGGCCTCATCACGACCGGTAAAGCTCACCGGCTGGAACGAAAGGAACGGGATCTTCTTGGGGTTGTCGAGTGCAAAACGCACCACAGAACCAACCTGCTCATTGTTGATGCCATTGATGATGGTGATGACAGGAACGATGTCGATACCCGCACTGTGTGCGCTTTCAATCGCGCGCAGCTTTACATCAAACAGATTGCCGACCGCACGGTGGGAATTTGCCTCGTTACCGATACCATCGAACTGGAGATAGAGATAACGAAGACCTGCTTCTGCGGCTTTCTTCGAAAACTCGTTGCTCTTGGCAAATTCGATTCCGTTGGTTGCAGCCTGCACCGAGTTGTATCCAACCTTGCGGGCATAACGAACAGCTTCCACAAAATAAGGTGAAAGTGTCGGCTCACCACCGGAGAACTGAACGGACATCTGACGACGCGGTTTGATCTTCAGTGCGTTATCCAGAACTGTTGTGATGTCTTCCCAGGTGAGCTCATGCACAAAGCCGACCTGATTGGCATCCATAAAGCAGGGATCGCACATCATATTACAGCGGTTTGTCAGATCAACTGTCAGAACCGAGCCACGTCCATGAGTAATGGTGGATGTTCCGTGGTTGTGAAGATCTTCGTCGTTGTGGGCGCGGATGTCGCGACCGGGGAAAACTTTTTCCAGATGAGCAAAAAACGCCGGATCGATGGCCATGACGTCTTCGAAGTGACCGTGGACTTCACAGTCCTTCACCATCAGGATCTTGCCGTCGCGCTCAATCACCTGAGCCTTGATTTCGCCGACTTTCTGATTTTTCAGAATCTCGACAGGCAGTTCGCCATCAAGAATCTTGTTGCGCATCTCAGGGACGCACTTGGGACACAGGGAATCCGTGGTCCGGGGCCAGCCCAGTGGGGGCTTCGACTTCTGGTACGACTTCAAAAGCGGCTTATCTGACCATTTCGGAGTAAAGGAGGGGTTTTGCTTCAAACTATTCAGTTTGTCGTAAACAGCCCATGCTCCCTTTGCAGCATACGTCGCCACTTTCTCTGCATACTTGATCGGTTTGTGCATATATTCTGGTGACCTTATTAGACCTGTCATCGAATATTAGTCTCCAAAGCAGTCAAACTGCCACTCCAAGGCAGTCAAATGGGGAAATTAGCGGCTTGATGGCAAATATCGAGGTTGAACGGAAAGGAACGAAAATCGTACAAACACCATTGATTCAATGAGTTAGAGACCTTTATCGCAAGTGAATTGCAACTGGAAGTATTGAATCATCTTCCTTCACAAAGGCTGTCGGATTACTTTGAAGTCGTCCTTCAGTTTAAAGGAACATTCTTCATCAGTTCAGGTTCTAAGCCCGTAATCGGAGTTCTCACAATGTTATCCATCAGATCCGTGTTGGACACACTTTACTTTAAGATCAGCACCTCTCTCTTTCTGGTCATGACTACCTGCCATCCGGTACATGACATGGAGCCGAGAATTGGAAATGAACTCTATCAAAAGAACTGGCAATCAGCTCCTATCATTGCCGTGGGAAGCATTAAAAATGTGAAATTCGGAGAGCCATTTAAGCTCAAGCGAGTGGATTCCGACAATGCATATGCAGACCTGGCACTAGAAGAGCTTGAAGTTGACATTGAAAAGGTAATTAAAGGGGATATCTCTGAAGCAAGCTCGATCATCGCTTATCGATGGAGACAGTTTGCAGGTTTGGTCCAGAAGAATCGAATTTTTGATTTTTACAAAGACTACCAAAATAAGAAATTTGTTCAGGATCGGCGAATCTTCTATCTACTACCATTCAAAAACCATTACCGCTTGTTTTGTGACTACAGTGAATGCTCTTATCAGATACTTTCTGGAAAGCCAGAGGCAATACTGGGTGAATCGGCCGGAGAACAAATCATCAATATTCTTCTCTACCCAGGATCCGGTTATGTTGAAGAACAATATCTGAAATCTATTGGGAATAATCTATATCTCGCTCAGTCAATGGTTGGAACCAGAAAAAGAATTGAGATATTTGAAGAGTTCTTAGAATCCTCTGTACCTGATTTATACAAAGCTGCTGCCTGCGTCACTTTTTTAAGATTTCCGGAAGTCATCGGCCATTCATGTATGGATGAATATGTTGCTGGAAACACTCATCCATTGATTCAGGAAAGGCTGCAAGAGTTATCCACAAGGGAGAGTCATATCCAACAATTCAGAAACAATCCCCAGCACTGGCTGCTGACAAATTTCTTCATGGAAGAAGATGCCGAGACACAATTTGACCCGCCAGAAAACACTATGCGATTCGTGATTGAGCGCAACATCCAATGGACCGAGGATCCATCCATCAAGAAGCAGCTTCAATTATTCCTGACGGATCTCGCTGGATATCGGGAAAAAGCATTCCAGAACTCTCGCAGACTCAATGAAGAGAGAAATCAGAAAACACAGTAGCTACTACAGTTCCCCATCAATTACAATTTTTCAGCAGTAGCGGATATCCAGAAGTATGCGGATGCATGGACAAGGAAACCATTGCTGAATAAGATTAAAAAAAACCTTTTTGTGGGGATGGCAATCACTACCCTGCTATTGATCCTGTTACAGAGCTGGTTATCAAATCTTTCTCTTGTAAAAACCGCTGCCTGGGTTGTGGTCTTTCTTGTTTCCTGCCTGATCTCAATCCTTATCTATCAGTCTTCCTTACCAATTCGAATCAGGTTAATGGGTGGATTGCCCTTCGCAATGGGCATCTCCTTCTACTATTATCTTGACCCTTCTCACATCATGCCTGAGTGGTCCTGGAGAACAATCGGGTTCGTACCGCAAAGTATACTTCTGGCATTTTGGCTGGGGCTTTTTTTTCGTGGGTTCTCAAAGGTTTATTTCAAACGACTCAGATATCCCCATACGTTTAAGAGCTATCTCCACTCAGGGATTTCTCCAGTTCTGATTTTTCTCTTTATCATTTATTTCCTGCTTTTCACCTCTCGCTGGAGCATCCACTCCTTCTTTTTCTTCACACTTTTTTTAATGAATCCATTTTGTGAGTTTTTAGTGCTGGTTGTTCGCAAAATCCTTCAACTTTTCAGAGTGCCTTTGCTGAATCAATCATGAACAGTGATTCTGGAAAACACATTCAGAATCACCACCCCCGACACAATCAACGCCATCCCCAGAACTGCTGGCAGATCCAGCTTTTGACCGAAGACAATCCAGCCAATTGCAGAAATCAGGACAATCCCCACTCCTGACCAGATGGCATAGGCGACTCCCACTGGAATGGATCGCAATGTCAGAGACAGAAAATAAAAAGCAGCACTATATCCGGCCATCGTGATCAGCGAGGGAACAAACCGGGAAAATCCTTCCGTCTTCTTTAATGTCGAAGTGGCGATCACCTCTGACAGAATCGCCAGTGAAAGATGGATCCATGGGTTCATGTTCTTATGTCCTGAGAGTATTTAACCAATGGACCAGAGAATTGTCGTTCACTTTTTCAGATCAAAATCCGACATTCATCCCCCCGACAGACTCCCCTGATTTTCGTCTGCTTTGAAGCAACCCTACATTCAGCGATAAAATGGCTTCGCCCATGTCTCATCTCACAGCGTCAGAAGAAGTCAAAGGCCGCCTGCGCAGCCGTGCCTGGTTCGACAATCCGCATAATCTGTCGATGACTTCGATTTATATCGAGCGATTCCTCAATTACGGACTCACCAAAGACGAACTCACCTGTGGCAAGCCCATCATCGGCATTGCCCAGACCGGAAGTGATCTGTCTCCCTGCAACCGCCATCATCTGGATCTGGCCAGCAGAATCCGGGACGGTATCCGTGAAGCCGGTGGAATTCCTTTTGTTTTCCCGGTTCATCCGATTCAGGAAACCTGCAAGCGTCCCACCGCAGCCATTGACCGGAACCTTGCCTACCTTGGTCTGGTGGAGATCCTGCATGGGAATCCCTTCGATGGTGTTGTGCTGACCACTGGATGCGACAAGACCACTCCGGCTTGCATCATGGCAGCAGCCACTGTAAACATCCCCACTATTGTTCTTTCCGGTGGTCCCATGATGAATGGCTACTACAAAGGAAAACTGGCAGGTTCAGGAATGGTGGCGTGGGAAGCGCGCCGGCTGTTCGCTGCTGGTGAGATCGACGAAAAAGAGTATCTCGACATGGTGGCGAATTCCGCCCCCAGCCCCGGCCACTGCAACACCATGGGTACGGCAACGTCCATGAACTCCATGGCAGAAGCTCTAGGCATGTCCCTTCCCGGCTGTGCCGCCATCCCTGCTCCCCTGCGTGAACGGGCACAGATGGCTTACATAACAGGGAAGCGGATTGTAGAGATGGTGCATGAGGACCTGACACCATCCAAGGTCATGACGCGTGAAGCCTTCGAGAATGCCGTGCTGGTGTGCTCTGCTATTGGCGGATCAACCAACTGCCCGCCTCATGTCACCGCCATCGCTCGTCACATCGGTGTTGAACTTCCCGTGAAGGATTGGGAAACCATCGGTCACGACATCCCCCTGCTGGCCAACATCCAGCCCGCTGGTGAATATCTGGGCGAGGAATACCATCGTGCAGGTGGAGTTCAGGCCATCATGGGCGAACTGGCCCGTGCCGGAAAGCTGCGCGAGAATGCATTGACTGTCAATGGTAAGACAGCAGGAGAAAATTGTCGTGAAGTCTACAGCCAGAACGAAGATGTCATTCGTCCTTATAACAATCCGTTAAAGGAACATGCAGGATTTCTTGTACTGGGTGGAAACCTCTTTGATGCAGGTCTGCTGAAGACTTCCGTGATCGGGGAAGAATTCGAGAAGCGGTTCCTCTCGAATCCTGATGACCCCAATGCTTTTGAAGGTCGCGCCATTGTGTTTGAAGGACCGGAAGATTATCACAACCGCATTAACGATCCCGCACTCAACATTGACGCCACATGCCTGCTGGTGATCCGTGGTGTAGGTCCTGTTGGCTATCCGGGTTCGGCGGAAGTGGTAAACATGCTGCCACCGGATGCGCTAGTCAGGATCGGCGTCAACCAGTTGCCAACCATCGGCGACGGACGTCAGTCCGGAACATCCGCATCCCCATCGATCCTCAACTGCTCTCCGGAATCAGCAATTGGCGGAAACTTGGCGATTCTCCAGACTAACGACATTATCCGTGTCGATCTCAATGACCGAACAGCCAATGTGCTGATCAGTGATGAAGAGATCGCCAAGCGGAAAGCAGAGCTTAAGATTGAGTATCCAGCCAATCAGACTCCATGGCAGGAACTCTATCGCGCTCATGTCGGCCAGCTTTCCGATGGTGGCGTGCTGGAGTTTGCGGTGAAGTATCAGAACGTCGGCAAAGACATCGCCCGCCACAACCACTAAACTTGAATGCATGACTGGCCGTCGCATCGTTGCGGGACTCATCCCGGCAATCTTTGCGGCGGCCTTTTTACTTGCAGCTCAGCAGTTCCAGGGAAATCGATGGGCCAAGTACGAACATGAGATGCAGGACCCGGTCAATGATCCACCAGATGCTCATGAGAAGACGGAATTCACGTTTGGCCGGCTGCGATACCACTCCCCCAGAGATCACGGTGGAGCCCCCTATGCAAGATGGGGCATCGACTGCAACAAGTCAGACAGGCAGTTCATTGTCGGACTTAAGCGACTGACCCGCGTTCATGCCCGGTCGATTGAAGAGATCATCGATATCGACAGTGATGAGATCTTCAACTGGCCCTGGATCTTCGGCGTGTCCGTAGGAGACTGGGAGCTTTCAGACCAACAGGCTGCACGGCTCCGCAAATATTTTCTGCGGGGTGGATTCATGATGGTGGACGACTTCCATGCAGAGCGGGAGTGGGAAATATTCATGACGGGAGTCAAGAAGATCTTCCCGGATGCAGATGTGGTCGAACTGGAAGATGATCATCCGATCTTTCATGTCATTTATGACCTCAACGACAGAGTGCAGATTCCGGGTGCAAACGTCGTCCATGGGCCGGGCTATGAACGGGGAGGAGTGGTTCCTCACTGGCGTGGAGTGATTGATGAAAAAGGCCGGGTGATGATCGCTATCTGCTTCAATATGGATGTCGGCGACGCTTGGGAGTTCGCCGACGATCCGGAATACCCTGAACGGTTTACTTCAGAAGCTTATCGATTAGGCATCAATTACGTGCTCTATTCGATGACCCATTGATTACATATCCACACCACCCCAGAGATTTGCCGTATTCAGCTCTGTTCTTCCATTGCTCTTCAGGTAGAGGAACAACTGCGTCCGGTAAGCAGCATATCCGGAGAGAACCAGATTGACGATCCTGGAGCCTTTACTCTCTTCCGGGCCAAACATTGTAATGGGAGCACGGTAGTCTTCATCGGAGAACTTTGCGAGCAATGCTTCATATTTAACAGGCAACTGAGCGATTTCAGACTGAATCCCCTCAAAGTTCAGGGAATCAGCATGTGCTGCTGATTTCCCCCATGACTCTTCGTCAAAAGCACCGGCATGAATGCTCTTGATCAGCTCAGGGCCCATGATGCTCAGATAACGCAGCAGTTCCAGAGTGCTGCGCTGCTTCTCCGTCGGCCGGTAATTCACCACACTCGGCTCAACCTTGGTCATCAGGTGCAGCAGAATGCGAGCCTCATTGTGCAGGGAGCTGAGTAATTCTTCTTTGGTTAAAACCATATTCTTTCCAGAGTCTCTTATCTATGTTTCATTTGCCAAACTGCAGTGCAGCTTCCTGAAAACTCTTCCTGATATCGGAATCATCAGAATTCGGAAGGCCGGCGCGCTGGATCATCAGGATGACTGCAATTCCCTTCTCTGGATCAATCCATGCCTGCGTTCCATACGCGCCGCCATGTCCAAAGCTTCCGGGGGAAAGCATGGCAGACACCCCTTGTGGCTGTCGAACAACACACCAGCCCAGCCCCCATCCATTCCCTGGTGTAAACCCTGTTTTGATATCTCCTGTTTGGATAGTGGTCATCAGACGAACACTCGCTTCAGATACGTATCGTTTGTTGCCAACTTTCCCTCCATTCAGAATCATCTGGGCGAAACGGGTGTAGTCCGGTGCAGTTGAAAAGAGTCCTCCATTGGCAAGGGGATAACGATTGCTGAACGTCGGTGAGTATCCTTGCAGAAATGCATATGCAGTATCTTCCAGACGATCACCTTCCTTGCGGACAGGAGTTACCAGACGCTTCTCCTGCTCCGGGGAAAGATAGAACGCTGTATCTTTCATCCCCAACGGTTTGAAGAGACGCTTTTCCAGAAATTCGGGGAGGCTCTGGCCTGAAACAACCTCTATGATTCTTCCCAATGTGTTGATACCGGACTGGCAGTATTTCCATTCCGATCCTGGGCGGAATGCAACAGGTTTCTTTGCATAAGCCGGAATCAGATCGGCAAGTTTCGTTGCTGCTCTTGTTTCTTCCGGAGTTGCTTCTCCCATGCCGGAGGTATGTGTCAGCAGATGACGAAGAGTGAGCTTGGCAGGCTGCCCATCTACAGTTTTCAGATTCCCCAGTTCCGGAATATATTTCTCCACCGGATCTTCAATCGACAGTTTTCCTTCATCCTGCAGCATCAGAATTGCAGTAGCTGTGATCGGCTTGGTCATGGACGCGATCCAGAAAATACCATCCGTCTTGAGTTCCTGTGTCATGGCAACATCCGCAAACCCAACAGCACTGATGTGCTGAATTCCGGTTCTGTTCGCGACCATAGTCACCACTCCAGGGACTTCCTTCCCGACAAACTGACGCATCTTCACAGGAATCTGGTTCATCAGCTGTAGCTGTTGATGTGCGACCTGATCCGGGCTGGATTGAGCAGTACTCACAGCAATGCTGATCAAAATGAGTAGCAGGTACTTATGCATAATCTTGTGGAAGTCTATCACTCATCCAGATGGACCGATCAGGAGGCATAGTCACCAGCTCAAAGTTTTTATATGATCTTTGGAACGCTTTGGTTGGAATCCGCTTCATCTCCAGTTTTTTCCTGATGTTTACACCCGTCATGGCACAGGATTGTCGAGTACTTTTACAGCGTGTCCAGCAACTGGACGAACAGAAAAACTATCGAAACTCTGCACAGGTTCTGGAGAATGCTGTGCATGTTTGTCCTCATACTCAGGAAGTCCTGCTGAACCTCACAAAAAGACGTTTACTCGCCCAGCAGATTCCGGAAGCCCAACAGGCAGTGTCACGTCTCCTCAGAGAAAATCCTGCAAATCTGGAAGGACTGAAGCTCAAGTCTGACATCTACTATCTTGCAGGAGATGATGGTGCTGCTGAAGAAGCCCTGAAACAGATTCTTTCGATCTATCCCGCTCATGAAGAGGCCATCTACTCGCTGGGGAGGCTTTACTATCAGCAGGCTCGCTATCAGGCAGCCTGCGATCAGTTCCACAAAACTTTGTCTCTGAATCCTAAATCCTACAAAGCATATGACAATCTTGGCCTTTGCTATGAAGGTCTGCAGGATATCAGTAAAGCAACGCAAAACTACCTTAAATCCATTGAACTGGTTCATCAGGCTCATCCAAAATATGACTGGCCATTTGCCAATCTGGCTAACCTGCTGATCAATCAGGGTGATGCCCGAAAGGCCTTTGATCTGGCAGCAGAAGCAGCCGAACGAAATCCGGAATCAGCCCGGAATTTCTATCTGGGAGGAAAGGCTCTGCGGGAACTGAACCAGGTTGATCAGAGTATTCGATGGCTGAAGCGTTCTATCGAACTCAATCCTGCTTATCCTGAGCCCTACTATTTGCTGGGGATCATCTACCGTGATCAGAAAAATTCCGAGGGTTCACAGCTGGCATTACAAAAATTCAGGGAGCTTCGAATGAAAGCTCCCCGTGATCTTCGTTAATAACTGAGTGTCAGAATGCGTTGCCAGCGTTAACTGACAACATATTCCCATCCGAAGCCAGGACGATCTGGTGGACGCATGTAGAGTCCCTCCGGCCCAGTGGAAATCGTATAGATATCCTTGAACAGATCGTAAACAGCCTTCGGACCACCCGGAGCAGGCATAAAGAGTTCTGCCCAAGGGGAATTGGTATTTGCCAGGATCCAGTGAGATGCTGCGTTCAGACCACCACCGTGAGGAATGACAGGGATGTCATAAGCCGCTGCCATGGCACCGATGCGTCGCAACTCAGTCAGACCGCCACACCAGTTGATATCCGGCTGCCAGATGGAGGCACCCCGACTTTCCAGTAGATATCTGAATCCATAGCGTCCGTATTCATGCTCACCCGTTGCAATGCGTGTGGATTTGATCTCGGCATTGAGGCGACCGAAGCCTGCATAATCGTGCGGCTGCAGAACTTCTTCCATCCAGTAAACACGATATGGCGCCATCATTTCAGCCATCTCGATGGTGTAGCGCTCAGTCCATGCCATCCAGCAATCCAGCATGATTTCGCCATCTTCACCAAGGGCTTTCCGGGCACGCTTGACCAGTTCCAGATTCTTCCGCATACCTTCACGACCATCAGCTGGTCCATGAGGAATGGCAAGTTTCAGCTTGGTGTAGCCAAACTCGACGTGCTGCTCGATATCATTTCCCGTGCAATAAGCTGGGATCCGATCTTTGGTTTCTCCGCCAATGAGCTTGTAGACGGGGCTGTTCAGTGCCTTGCCAACGATGTCCCACATGGCAAGATCGACACCACTGATTGCATTCATGGTGACACCCATGCGTCCGTAATGCATGGTAGAGCGCCAACAGATATCCCAATTTCGCTCGATATCAAATGGGTCACGGCCCATCATCAGCTTGGACAGGTGATTGATGACAATCTCACCACCACCGGGTCCACCGCTGCCGTATCCAGTAATTCCCTTATCCGTCTGGATCTCTACGGTAAAACTGGGTATCTTCCCGGGGTCTGCAAAGAAAAGCTCACGACGGGCTTTGTACTCCGGATAGATTGACATGGGGTTCGCAACTTCAACGAACTGTGTCGACCATGATCCTTCAGCTGGCTTGTATGTAGGGTATGGACGCTTTGGCTTTACATTAACCAGGCGAATACCCGTAATTTTGAGCTTGCTCTTTTCCTGTTGAAAAGGCAGAGCTGGGAGTGCGGCTGCAAAAGGAGCAACCTTGAGAAAATCCCGACGATTCATAATTTTTCCGAACAGTTAAGCTATCACTTCTGAAATGACCCGTCCACCAATGTCAGTGAGCTTTTTATAGCGACCGGCGTGGAGGAAGTTCAGACGGTTCTGATCCAGCCCCATCAGATGAAGCATTGTTGCATGAACATCCCGCAGGGGAATTGGCTCATCAGCAGAACGCACGGAGAAATCATCTGTCTCTCCGAAACTGGCTCCTGCTTTGCTTCCACCACCAGCCATCCAGACTGCAAGGCCATACTGGTTGTGATCACGACCTGGCTTATCCGTCACCATGTTGTTATCAAATGGAGTACGTCCCATTTCAGAGGCCCAGACAACCAGAGTGTCATCCAGCAGACCACGTGATTTCAGATCTTTTAATAAGCCGCCAATCGGCTGATCAACTTCACGGCAATGCTTCGGCATGTTTCCAGCAACATTGCCGTGATCATCCCAGCGGTCTGCACCTGCACCATGCAGACACATAACAAACCGAACACCGCGCTCTACCATCCGTCTGGCAAGCAAGCATTGACGGCCAAACGGTTCTGCGACCGGATCATCCAGACCGTAAAGCTTCCGTGTTGCTTCAGATTCACTGGCTACATCCACCAGTTCAGGAGCTTTGGACTGCATCCGAAATGCCAGTTCATAAGCGGCAATTCTTGCTTCCAGTTCACTGGTATCTGTTCTTTCAGAAACATGCTTTTCGTTAAACCATTTCAAAAGATCCAGTTCTGAACGCTGTTTCTTTTCCGTCAGATGTGATGGCCGATGCAGATCGACAATGGGTGTATCTCCATTGCGGAACAGAGTTCCCTGATAGGCAGCCGGAAGAAATCCATTCCCCCACACACCAGCACCACCAATCGTTGCGCCACGACGGTCACCCAGAACCACAAAACCTGGAAGATCCTGATTCTCACTGCCTAGTCCATAAGTTACCCAGGCACCCACGGATGCACTTCCGGGGAACTGGTTTCCGGTGAGCGTATGATATACAGCCGGACCGTGATTGTTGTTATCTACCTTGATGCCGTGAATGAAGGAAAGATCGTCCGAAACTGTTGCCAGATGTGGCATCAGATCTGAAATCCAGTGGCCTGCCTGCCCGTGTTGTCGAATGGGTGCAACAGGAGGAATAATCCGATTGGGAGCTGCTGAGAAGGTTGCAATTTCTCCCTCTGTATCCTTTGCAGCTGGCATTCGCTGCCCGGCACGCTTCACCAGTTCGGGCTTGTTCTCAAACATGTCCATCTGGCCGACGCCACCTTCCATGAAGAGGAAGATACAGCTCTTTGCTTTTGCAAAGTGATGCTGCGGCTTCGGCAGCAGGGGATTGATTGCAGCACTTGTGGCAGTGGTAGCTCCCAGCAGGTTATTGAGGGCGAGTCCCCCCAGTCCAAGGTACGATTTCAGCAATAAATCGCGACGGGAAAAATGCATCATCACTCCACGTAAAGAAATTCGTTTGAATTCACCAGAACCCGACAGATGGATTCCAGACCGCCATCAAAGGAGGCAAATTGTTTCAGTTCTTCTGGCCGTGCCTTACGGCTCAGAATCAGATCAAAAGCATAAGCAATCTGTTGATTCCGGTCTGAAGAACCCGATTCTTTTTCCACCCGTTTTGCAAGGTATACAGATTCCTCTTGCATCAGATTGCCATTCATCATGGACAACGACTGCAAAGGTGTAGTGGTGGAACTCCTGCGGTCACAGGATTCACTGAAAATCGGCGAATCAAATGACGCCATCATCGGCAAAGGCATTGATCGACGTTGGAATGCATAGATAGAACGCCGACGTGCATCTTCATCCTTCTCATTGGGTTCCCACATCAAACCACCAATTTCAAAGTAGCGGGCAAACTTCTGCAGATCCTCGGGAAGAATCGGGAAGATGCTTGGGCCACCACGCTCAGAGCTCAGACGTCCGCTTAGCGCCAGGACACTATCCCGAATCTCTTCTGCCTGTAAACGACGACGTGGAAACTTCCACAGCAGTTTATTTTCAGGATCAGCAGATTCATTGGCTGCTGAGTTCTCCGTTGCCTGCTGATATACGGCGGAGTTCATCAGAATACGGTGCATCTCCTTGACGCTCCACTTCTTTTCAATGAACTCATTTGCCAGCCAGTCGATGATTTCAGGATGCGTGGGACGTTCGCCGTTTGCACCGAAGTCACTGGTGGTTCCGATAATGCCGCGGCCAAAGTGATACTGCCACAAGCGATTCACCATCACACGGGCAGTCAATGGGTTTTCCGGACTTGCGATCCACTTCGCAAGAGTCATGCGCAGACCACGCGTCGGATATTGACGGTAACGATCCTGCTCAATGACCGCATCTTCCTGGTTTCCTGAAAGGGCAGAAAGGAAGCCGGGCTGCACTGCTTCACCGGGCATGCGGTAATCCCCGCCCTTCAGAATCCGTACAGGAGCGATATCCGCACCATTCGGAGGACCGGGATTGTTCTTCACAGTCATAGCAACAGGCTTCCAGCGTCCCAGCCTGTTCTGATAGACCTGAAGCATTTCAGACAACTCGCGATACTGGTTTCGTTCTTCTTCGGTGAAGATCTTGCTCTTTGCATTGCGGAATTCACGCTGCATATCTGCAACGGTCATCACATCGAAGCGAAGCAGGGGATCAATGGAAGAATCCTTATATGCCTGATTCAGCTTGACCAGCAGTTCTTTTTCAAAAGCATCCAGGGCTTCGCGTTCTTCAGGATCCTGCGTGCGGTTTGCATCTTCCAGCAGTTCTTCATGCTGCTTCTTTACAGCAACAGGGAAAACCCGGTAATCAATGCGACGCAGCTCCAGCCGAAGATCAGCAACTGTGATCTCTTTTCCTTCGGCCTCTTTTTTCTTTGCCTCAACATAGCGAGGGAGAAGATCCTTCTGGAGTTCATCCAGCTTTTTCTTTTCCGGACCTTCTTTGATCAGCCGTTCATACTCTTCGATCTTCTGTTTTGCCTTGGCAGCAAACTCTTCATCTTTATAGGGAACTTCGACGTTTTCTACCTGAACCGCATTGAAGAAAGATTGCAGCCTGTAGAAGTCCTTTTGAGGAATGGGATCGTACTTGTGATCGTGGCAACGGGCGCATCCTACAGACAGTCCCAGGAAAACTGATCCGGTTGTAGTGGTGACTTCTGCCAGATAGTTTGCACGAACTTCAGCAGCTACAAGATTCGATCGATCCCACGGAGCAACTCGCAGGAACCCCAGCGGAATATGTCCCTGAACATTTGGCTGGTAGTTGTTGCGTGTCTTTGAATGTTCATCGGCGCCAGCAAGTTGCTGAATCACGAACTTGTCATACGGCATATCCGAATTGAATGCATCAATCACCCAGTCTCTGTAGCGCCATGCATTCCCGATTGCTCCATCACCTTCAAGACCACTGGTTTCGCCATAACGAACCAGATCCAGCCAATGACGGGCCCAACGCTCACCGTAGCGGGTATCCGCAAGAAGACGATCTACCAGCTTTTCATATGCCTTTGGGTCATTGTCTTTCTCGAAAGCTTCCACTTCTTCAATCGTGGGAGGCATACCGACAAGATCAAAGTAAACACGCCGAATCAATGCCCGTTTGGAAGCTACCGGCGCAGGAGCAATCTTTTTCTCTTCAAGCTTCTGGCTGATAAAGGCATCTACGGGTGTTCTTACCCATGAAGCATTTTTAACTGCCGGAACATCGGGCCGGACTGGCTTTTCATAGGGCCAGCGCCATTCCTGTTTTTTAGAAATTGTTTCCGCAGGAAGGCTCTTCACCCAGGCACTGAGAATCTCAATATCTTTCGGATCGAGCGCTTTGCCCATGGGCATCTGAGGCTCCATAGCCCCAGTCAACATCTGGATTAAGGGACTCTGATCCGGATGTCCGCCAACAACTGCCTTCCCGTGCTTCTTCCCCCCAGCCAGAACTGTCTCCAGACTGGCAATCGAAAAGTCGCTCATCTTTGCAGTTGCCGAATGACACTGCCCACAATTCGCGTTCAGAACGGGCAACACATCTTTTTGGAAATCGGGAGCAGCGGCCAGCGAAGACACCGTAGCAGACGCTATCGCGACAAAGACAGGGAGGACGGACGGTCGCATCGTTATGGAAATTCTATACCTTTAATTTGTCAGTGTCTGCCGTAACGATTTCTTACAGGACACTTAGATCAACTCCCGTGGATTATTTCGTGAATGCTTTGCATAAGTCAAGATTTCCCGAAAATGTTCGCATTCACTCCCATAAACTGAGTAATCATGCTCACTTCCCTGCTTCTGCTTTTTCTTGCTGCTGACGTCGAATCCTTTCATGGCCGGCAAGCCTGGGTCCTCGAAAATGATCAGATCCGGATGAGTCTGCTGAAAGGAGGAGGACATATCGCTGAACTGCGATTTAAGTCCGGCGCCCAAAAGCGGCAGATCAATCCGATGCGTATTCCTCATTACCAAACCATTGAGCCTTATCAGTACGATCCGGCAAAACATGATGCACTCTTCGGAACAGACAGTCATCGATGGATGCATGCAGGATATATGGGCCACTTCGTCTGCTTTCCCTTCTTTGGCGGTCCTTCTTCAGAAGCTGAGGTCCGCAATGAACTGGGGAATCATGGGGAAGCGCCTATTGTGGAATGGAATCTCTCAGGCGAACCGCAAAAGGAGAATGGAAAAACTCTGTTCCGATATGGAGCGGATCTACCTAAAACACAATACAAAATCGGACGAACCATCTCCCTTCATGACAAAGAGTCTGTAGCTCTGGTTGAGGAATGGGTGGAGAGCCTGACCGACTTCGACCGTCCTATCAATTGGATGCAACACGTTACATTCGGCCCTCCATTCTCTGAACCGGGGAAGATGCAGATGGACCTCAGCGGAGCCAAAGCCCTGGTAGCCGGTGGCGGGCCCACAAACTCCATACAACCCAATCTGGAATTCACCTGGCCGAATGCAAAAGATCCGGCTGGAAATCCGGCAGATGCCCGTATGTTTCAGCCAAAGGTGGGTACAGGGGTCTACGTAGCAGTACAGATGGACCCATCCAGAAAAATCAGCTACTTCACTATGTTCAATCCTGATTATCCGGTTCTTGTCGGTTACATATACCGGACAAAAGATGTCCCCTGGTTGGGTGACTTCCAGGAAAACAGACGGGCCACCGGGAAGCCATGGGATGGAAAAACAGTTACCCGGGGAATTGAATTCGGGACTACTCCTTTTGCGGAAGGACTCAAAAAGAGCGTCGAACGGGGAAAACTCTTCGAAACGCCTACATACCGATGGATCGGGGGAAAACAGAAACAAACGATGGACTATGGCATGTTTCTTGCCGATATCCCGACTGACTTCGCCGGAGTTGCGGATATTGTTCTGACCGGGACTCAGCTTACGATTCAGGAACGGGGAAAGAACAGACCCATTACCCTACGTGCATCCGGACTGGAAAAATTAACTCAGGATTGATTCTGAGGAGTGATCTGACTTTCTCAAAGTCAGATCACTGATATCCCCGGAGAAGTACGCAATAATCTTCGATACTTTCTCCACTGCAACTTCCGTTTCATCTTCCCGCAGCGATTTGACGATCTGTCGATGCTTATCCACACTATTCGGCCAACGGGAAGAGTCATCCATCTTGTCATGAGCCCGCATGATGACAAATGCGAAGAGAGGAACAAGCAGGCGAGTAAGCATCCGTTCCAGCACTGGATTTCCACCCAACCGACACAAGGTCAGGTGAAAACGAAGATCGCGCTGGTAAAAAGCCTGCAGATTCCGCAACTCCACAGCAGACTGCATATCCGCCACAATCTGGTCCAGTTCCGATAAATCAGGCTTTTTGTGGGCTACCAACCGAGCACTGAATATCTCCAGAACTTCTCTTACCTGAAAATTCGAGACCACCTCTTCTGGAGTCATGATCGTGACGATCAGACTTCTCCCTTGCCCCCGCTGGACAAATCCTTCACTTTTCAGGATTTCCAGAGCAGCCCGAACCGATGCCTGGGCAACATTCAGTTTCTTCGACCATTGGCCTTCAACAACAGAGTCGCCAGGTTTCAATCTCCCGGACGCAATTTCGGATCGAAGGAAGTTGGCAACATTTTCCTTCACCAGCACCGGGTTAGAAGAGGTCATGACTAAATCACGCATCAAATTCAGAGCCAGAATCAGGCCTTCTTGACAATGGACTAAAGCATCGATAGTATACCCAAAACCATGAGCGCTTAAGCGATTAAGCGCTTAAAAGTTTCAGGGATAGTAATTTACTACAAAAAGTAGTGAAACCCTACATATGAAGTTGCACGATTCTGAAAGGAATTCGCCCATGTCGCTACGACGTTTACTTTCTGTAGCAACAGTAGTATTGTGTCTCTCCACAACACCTCTTGTCGCTCAAACGTTCACAGGCTCTATCTCGGGTATCGTTTCCGATCCTTCAGGCGCAGCAGTAGCTGGCGCTGAAGTGACGGTTGTTGATATTGAAAGAAATAACAGCCTGAAAAGTTCAACCAATGAATCCGGTTTTTATCTGATTTCACCTCTTCCTCCGGGACGTTACAGGATTGAAGCAGAGAAAACAGGATTCCGTCGCACTCTGATTGATTCTTTCCCGATTTCAACTCAGCAGAAAGCATCAATCGATATCGTTCTCCAGATTGGAGCCATGGCTGAATCAGTTACCGTGTCCGGTACGGCTCAGCTGCTGGAATCCAACACCTCGACGATCAGTTCCGTCATTGAAAACAAGAAGATCATTGATCTTCCAATGAATGGACGAAATATCTTTACACTAGCCGCACTCTCTCCCGGAGTTTATGGGATTAGTCCGCAGAGCAGCAGCGGTGGTATTGGAGAAGGTTTTGAATCCGCAGGCCGCTTTGTTGTGAATGGTGGCCGTGACTCAAGTAACGCCGTTCTGATGGATGGTGTGCCGGTCACGATGAACGCCAACACAGCCAATATGAATGCGGTCAGCAACGTTCCTTCGATTGAAGGTGTGGAAGAGTTCCGCATCCAGACCAATTCATTCTCCGCTGAGTACGGCCGTACCGGCGGTGGCGTCATGACGCTGGTCACCAAGTCCGGAACCAACCAGTTCCATGGTTCTCTTTTCGAGTTCTTCCGGAACAGTAAACTGGATGCCAATAATTTCTTTGCAAATGCAAGCGGACAGAAGCTGGGAGCATTCAAGAGAAATGAATTCGGCGGTAGCATCGGTGGTCCGATCGTGATCCCGAAAGTGTATAACGGCAAAAACAAGACCTTCTTCTTTACAACCTACGAAGGTCGTCGTCAGCGAGCACAGCGTACACAGTTTTTCACATTGCCCACAGAAGACCAGATGGCAGGTGATTTTTCCAAGACTCTGGCCGCCAACGGGCAACTTAGAACCATCTACGATCCGGAATCTTCTGCACCTGATCCAAACCGGCCCGGTGAGTTTCTGCGTACCCCATTTCAAGGCAACAGAATTCCGACAAGCCGCATGGACCCGGTGGCTCTGGAATCACAGAAATACTACACAGCCCGACCGAATCTGCCCGGTGCACAATTTACCGGACAGCAAAACTTCTTCTATCAGGGAACTGCCCCTGTCGATGTGAACCGTGGAACCGCAAAAGTTGACCATCAGATAACGGATACCCAGCGGATGTTTGTTCGCTACTCCATCTTCAACAACATCAACAGCCAGCCAAACTACTGGGAAGGTCCCGGCTGTCCGGAACCAGGCTGTTACCAGAACTATGAACGGCAGCAGAACCTTGGTCTGGATTACAACAATACGCTCAGCCCACGAACGGTTCTGAGTCTGCGCTATGGATTTGCTCGCTCCATCCTGGACCGTCAGTCCAAATTCGTTGGCTTCCGCCCTTCCACACTGGGTCTTCCTGTTTCAGTGGAACAAGGTGCCGATCTGCTGGTATTCCCCCAATATGACATCTCAGACATGGCCCCTGTGGGACTCCAGCATCACTGGAACTTCCGGTCGGCAAATCAGTCGCACTCACTCGTCGGAAATCTGACAAAGATTGCCGGCAATCATAGCCTCAAGATTGGTGGAGAAGGCCGTCTGCATCTCATCAATCACATGCAGGCTCCCTGGCAGCTTCAGTTTGGTTTTAACAATGGAATGACTCAGGGACCTGATCCCCGTGTGGCCAGTGGGACTGGTGGATTTGGCTACGCTTCATTCCTGTTGGGTGCCGGCAATAGTGGACAGGTCGTGAATGGTCTTCGTCCGGCTCTCTCCAGCAAGTCCTATGGATTCTTCCTGCAGGATGACTGGAAGATCTCCCGGAAACTCACCCTGAACCTTGGCATTCGCTGGGACTTCGAAACGGGTGTGAAAGAACGGCATAACCGTTTTGCCGTATTTGATCGGACAGTTCGTAGTCCTCTAAGCGATCAGGTTGGCATGGAACTCCAGGGTGGATGGCTCTTCCCGGACAAGGGACTGGGTCGTAACACTTTGCGGGATATCGAGTGGAACAACATCGCTCCTCGCGTTGGACTTGCCTATCAGGCAACCAACAAAACTGTCATCCGTGCAGGTTACGGTATCTTCTACCTGGCAGCACCGTTTGGAGCCAACTACTATGGAACACCTCCATTCACGTCGGCCACTCCATGGGTAACATCCGTTGATGGAGTTACTCCACACAACTATCTGCGAAATCCTTTCCCGGATGGAGTCATCCAGCCTCCCGGATCAAGAGATGGGCTGCTGGCAGCTCCTGGCCTTGGTTTTGGATCACCTGACCCAACCGGTGGCAACATGGTTACCCCATACAATCAGCAGTGGAACTTCACCATCCAGCAGGATCTGGGCGGCAACTCCATGCTGGAAGTAGCCTATGCCGGAAACAAGGGAACCAAACTTCCCATCAGCGTCCAGATGGATCAGCTGCGTCCGGAACAGATGCAGCCAGGAATTCTGGATCTGGTAGCCAACCCCTTCCATGGAATCATCCCAGTGGGCGTCATGTCCCAGCCGAGAGTCCAGAGAGGACAGTTGCTGACTCCATATCCGCAGTACCCCGGAGCCAGCATTTCATCTCTGACAGCAGGCAACACCAACTTCCATGCCCTGCAGGCAAAGTTTGAGAAGCGTTTCTCAGGCGGCACCAGCATCATGGTTTCTTACTCTTACGCCAAAACCATTTCTGATGGTGGAGATAATGCGTGGATCAGTTCCGGCTACCGCAACACCTATTGCCGGGCCTGTGACCGATCACTCTCCCCCTATGACCAGACTCATCGGTTAGTGGGTAACTTCACCTACGAACTGCCTTTCGGTCGCGGAAAACGCTTTGGAACCAACTGGAATGGATTCGTCAACTCCGTACTGGGTCAGTGGCAGGTCAATGGAATTGCCACGCTGAACAGCGGACTGCCACTCCAGATGAATCAGCAGCAGAACCTGAGCCAGTCCTTTGGTGGCGGCCAGCGGCCGGACTCAACAGGAGTTTCCGCTCGTCTGGACAACCCAACCATCGGTCAATGGTTTGACATCAACCAGTTCACTCAGGCAGCACAATACACATTTGGAAATGTAGCCCGCGTACATCCAAATCTGCGATCTGACCGTGTGGAAAACTTCGATCTCTCCATTTTCAAGAACTTTGCAATTGGAGAAAACGTGAAAGTACAGTTCCGTGCGGAATCGTTCAATATGGCTAACCATGTAGTGTTCGGTGCACCTAATACTACTTTGGGGAATGCAAACTTTGGCATGGTGACCTCTCAAGGGAATTCACCCCGTCAGACTCAGTTAGCCCTCAAATTTTTGTTCTAAAGTTTGAGGTTTGACCAGAAGCGGCGTCTGACCAGACGCCGCTTTTTTTATTGCCAACCGTATTTTTGATAAAGAAAAGGAAATTCTGAACATGACAACTTCACGACGGGAACTCATTCGATGGGCACTGGGCGCTCCGCTAAGTTCCGTTGCTGCTCTGGCAGCTCAGGCCAAGGCTCCCCAAAAGCCCCCTCGCATACGGATCACGGACATCCAATCATTTACGGTTCGTGTCCCCAAACCAGGAACCAGCGACATGGTTTCTTATCAGCTCAGCCGGGTCCATACTGACGCAGGAATCACAGGCACCTCATTTCTTGGATGTCCTGAACCGATTCTGCAACGCTGGGTGAAACCAACCCTGGTAGGAGAAGACCTCTTTGCCATTGACCGTCATCTGAATCGTTTACAGATGCAGCGTGGAGAATCCGGCGTGCAGATCTGGTCCGGTGTGGAACACGCATTATGGGATGCAGTCGGACGGGCCTGCAATCAGCCAGTCGCAAAACTGCTGGGTGGTTACAAGGATCGCCTGCGTGTGTATCGCACCACAGTCTGGCCCGGAAAACAGGATCAGTCAGACGTCTCTTATGAGACTCAGGCAGCCTTTGCTGTCCGTCTGCAGAACGCCGGATATACAGCAATGAAGATTCGCGCCTGGCGTCCCAAACCAATGGATGATGTGGAAGCATGTCGTGTCATCAAGAAAGCAGTCAAACCGGACTTCCTTCTGATGTATGACCGTACAGCAGTCCGGCCAGGTTGGGTGTGGGATTACCAGACAGCATTGCAGGTAGCACGCGGACTGGAACGTGAAGGTGGCTACTGGCTGGAAGAACCTTTTGATGGTTATGATCTGCAAGGTCCTGCACGTCTGGCAGCAGAAGTGGATATCCCCATTACCGGTGGAGAACTCGCTCACAGCATGCACCAGTTTCTGGGATTCCTGACAAATCGTACTTATGACATCATCCAGCCCGACACACGCATCTGTGGCGGTATCTGGCCAGCACGGAAGATTGCCATTCTGGCTGAATCCTTTGGTGTTCCCTGCATCCAGCACGGAACCGGAGGTCCTTCGCTGGCTGCGTATATCCAGGCAGGGTGTGCTATGCCGAACTGTGACTTCCAGGAAGTCATCGGTGATCCTGAATTACCGGAAGAACAATGGGGACCTGCACAGAAACTCCTGAAGACACCCTATGTATTCAAGGTAGAAAAAGGAGATGTGCTGCTTTCCGAAATCCCAGGCATCGGCCTGGATGTGGATGAAGATGCCATTGCCGCACACCGCGTCCGTTAACGATTGAACGAAAATATTTCGAGGTCGGGATTCTTCCGACCTTGGAATAAATCACAGATCATTCTCGACGCCACGGCACTGTAGGTGATGCCGTTGCCTCCAAATCCCAATGCAAAATATACACGAGGAAACTGCGGATGCTCTCCAATGTATGCCAGTCCATCTTTTGTGTGAGCGAATGCTCCTGCCCAGGAAAAAGCCGCTTCCAGAGCAGGAGCCTTCGGAAACAACTGCTGGAACTTGCGAAGGAGGAATCGTGATTTCTTTTCCACCTTGTCATCTCTCTCTTCTCCGCTCTGTGCCTCATCATCAGCTCCTCCGACAATGATCCGGTTGTCCGCAGTTGTTCTGGCATACAGATAGGCATCCCCGGATTCCCATATGAGCGTCCTGTCTTTCCACCACGAAAGATCGTGTAGAGGTTCTGAGATTAATGCATAAGTGCTGCTGATGTCGAAAAGATCAGGAGGAAGCATTTCCCGAACTTCGTATCCGGTTGCAAATGCAATTGCTCCAGCCTGGATACGACAACCCCGGTCAGTTTCAGCCATTACCTGTTTTCCAGCAGAAGAATATTGAAGGATAGTAGTACGGTCGTAAATTTCCAGTCCCCGTTTTTGTGAACGATTCAACAAGCGATGAGCAAGCTGATAGGGATCAACTTCCGCACCAACCGAAGAATGGATCGCCGCAGGTCGGTTGATGCCCAAAGATCGCTGTAACTTTTTTCCGTCAATCCAGCGGACAGACAGCCCGGCTGCTTTGCGGGCCTCAAACTCGCGGTGTAGGGAAGAGACGTGTCTATTATTTTTGGCAACCATCAGACTGGGACGTCGATGAAACTCGCCTTTCCCTCCGGATAAAGCTTCAAGGCGATCAATGGCTTCCACACCAAACCAATAGGCTCGCCGTGCATGTTCCAGCCCTACCTTCCGGATCAATTGATGCAGAGGAACATCGATCTCATATTGAAGAAGACCCGTTGAAGCACTGGTGCTGCCATAAGCAACATGGCGTCGGTCCACCAGAACAGTATGGATTCCTCGCCGGGTTGCCTCATCAGCCAGAAGTGCGCCAGTAATCCCTCCACCCACCACCAGAAGATCACAGCGCGTGCTTTTTTCCAGTGCCGGATATGCTGCCGGAAGACCGTTTTTCAGAAGCCAGAAGGGGAGATCAGAGCGAAGATTCATACTCTCAGCTGAAATATCTTTGCATCTTCAACACCACATCAGCATTCACCTGCCACAGTCATAGCCGAAAAAAATCAGATCCGGTTTCGACGTTTTGCGGCCTGAAGGTTCAGCATTTCCACCAGCATGGAGAATGCAATGGCGAAATAAATGTACCCTTTAGGCACATGGAATCCGAGTCCGTCTGCGAGTAGAACCACACCAATCAGCAGCAGAAAGCTCAATGCCAGCATTTTCACCGTAGGATGATTTTCCACAAAGTCAGCTACGGGATTCGCTGCCCACATCATCACCATCACAGCAAGGACAACAGCCGTTACCATCACTGCAATATGGTCTGCCATACCCACTGCTGTGATCACTGAATCCAGTGAGAAGACAATATCCAGAACCATAATCTGTAAAATCACCTGCCCGAATTTCGCTGCGGCTACAGCCCGTTCGTGATTGGAGTCTCCCTCCACCATCTCGTGGATTTCCCTGGTGGCCTTATAGAGAAGGAATAACCCACCAATGAGAAGAATCAGATCTCGGCCTGAGACATCCAGCCCCAGAACGGAAAACAAGGGAGTGGTTAAACGCATCATTGCGCTAAGGGACAGAAGAAGGAGAATGCGGGAAATCATCGCTACTGCGAGTCCGATAAATCGTGCCCGTTTTCTCTGCTCCACTGGAAGCCTGTCGGTCAGGATCGAAATGAAAATAATATTGTCGATCCCAAGGACTATTTCAAGAAGAGTAAGAGTTGCTAGGGAAATCCAGGCTTGGGGAGAAGAGAGCCATTCCATCTAGCCAAATTGTCTGCTATCCAGATAAAGACCGCCAGTTCAAATTTTTGATGTTACTTTTGTGGAGAAAATCATGAATTTTTCCGCTCACCTATTTAGTTTCTCTGCGTATATGATTAAGATAGTTTCATCTTCCGTATGTCAAAAAAGCCACAGGGACACTTGTCTCTAAAAAATGATTTTGCATCAGGATTAGTAGTTTCACTCGTTGCCCTTCCCTTGTGTCTGGGGATTGCACTGGCATCTGGAGCGCCACTATTTTCCGGTGTTATCGCTGGTGTCATCGGTGGAATCATCGTCACCCTGTTCTCGAATTCTCAGGTGTCTGTCTCCGGTCCAGCGGCTGGACTCGCTGTCATTGTTGCAACAGCAATCCAGGATCTTGGATCCTACGAAGTCTTTCTGTTCGCTGTCGTACTGGCTGGGGTTTTCCAAATGGGGCTCGGTGTCCTGCGAATGGGAATGATTGGAAATTATGTCCCCAATGCTGTCATCCGCGGAATGCTGGCTGCCATCGGACTCGTAATTATCCTGAAACAGATTCCACACGCTTTAGGGCGTGACACCAACTATGAAGGAAGTTTCTCTTTTCTGGATCAAGCTGGAGATAACACTTTAACTGACATCCTGAAGGCCCTCACTACTGCAACTCCAGCAGCAATTATCATTTCACTGGCATGCATTGCTATTTTACTTCTCTGGGAAAAGCCTTTCATCAAGAATATCCGCTTCCTGAAGCCTATCCCAGGACCACTGGTTGTCGTGTTTGCGGGCATTGGACTCAATGAGTTTTTTAAAGCCTTTTTCCCAGGATTCCATTTGGCCGATCCGGAGCACATGGTCCAGCTGCCACTCTCTTCCAGTGTTGGGGAGTTTTTTGGGCATTTCACCACTCCGAACTTTGATGCGTTTACCAGCAAGCAAGTCTATATCACAGCTTTCACAATTGCGATTGTTGCCAGCATTGAATCACTTCTTTCCATTGAGGCTGCGGACAAGCTGGATCCATACAAACGAATTACTTCAACCAATCGTGAACTGATTGCGCAAGGCGCTGGTAATGTTTGTTCGGGACTGATTGGGGGACTTCCGATTACATCTGTCGTCGTTCGAACTTCCGCCAATGTTTATGCGGGTGCACAGACAAAAATGTCTGCGTTGATTCATGGCATTTTCCTGGCATCATTTGCAATCCTGATTCCAGGATTGCTCAATCGCACTCCATTGGCATGTTTGGCCGCGATTCTGCTTCTGATCGGATATAAACTGGCAAAAGTTGAGTTATTCCAGCAGATGTGGCGCGCCGGTTATGCGCAGTTCCTGCCGTTTATCATTACAGTACTGGCAATTGTGTTTACGGATCTGCTCACTGGTGTTCTGATTGGTATGGCTGTTGGATTATTCTTTGTCATTCGTGCCAATCATCACGAACCAATCACGATGGTGAAACAGGATAATTGCTATCTGGTGCGGTTCAATAAAGATGTCACCTTTGTTAACAAACCGATCTTCAAAAGTACACTTCAGAAAATACCGGATAATTCTCAGGTGATTATCGATGCAACAAAGGCTCTTTACATCGATAACGATATCTTCGATGTGATGTTTGAGTTCCGCCAGCAGGCGTACTTCCGAAATATCACTGTTGAACTGAAACATTTTGATCGTCAGGGAAAAACTCTGGAAGAAATGGAACAGGCCTCGGCCGGAGGTCATTAAAGAATGCATATGGACGCATACAAAAAACTTTTACTCGCAAATAAAGCCTGGGTTCAGGACAAACTGAATGTCAATCAGGATTATTTTTCGAGAATGGTGAAAGAGCAGAATCCACAATTCCTTTGGATTGGATGTGCTGATTCACGAGTTCCCGCTGAAGAAGTCACGGGAACGGAACCTGGTGAACTCTTCGTTCACCGGAATGTGGCAAACCTGGTAGTTCATACTGATTTCAACCTGTTGAGTGTCCTGCAATATGCAGTAGAAGTACTGCGTGTAAAACATATTATTGTTTGCGGTCACTATGGGTGTGGTGGTGTGAAAAACGCCATGGGCAGAAAAAGCCTGGGCCTGATTGATAAGTGGCTGAGGCATATCAAGGACACATACAGACTCAACGAAAGAGAACTCGATTCCATTGCAGATTCGGAACGGAAATTCGAGAGACTTGTAGAGCTCAATGTCAATGAACAAGTCCGAAATCTTGCTCAAACCGCAATTGTGCAGCGAGCCTGGCATGAGCATCAGGCGCCACAGTTACACGGGTGGGTCTATGATCTTCGTAGTGGATTATTGAAAGAAATTGCGCAGATGTCGCCCGGCACTCAGCTGGAAGATATTTATATGTTCGAGTTTGATAAAAATCCACAATAACCTCAAGAATAGTTTTCCACCGGAAACAATTTCAGCAACTCAAGAAAGAGGATGGTAATTTTTTCATAGTTACGATCCTCTTTCTCTTTAAATTGTTCATTTTCAAGCTATAAATATTTGGCAATCCATATGCTCCTAAAGAATTGTCGAGTAGCTTGAAAAGTTTTAGGGAGGAAAATTTGTAATGCGATCTGCAAAATCTATTTTCATGATTGGAATTCTGGCGTTCCCCATCTTTGCCGCTGATAAACCGGAGGTGGAACGAATCCAGGCAGCAGAAACTGTTTTTAAAGAAATTATGGGTACCGAGGATAAACAGATCCCTCAGGATCTCCTCGAGAAAGCCCACTGTATGGTGATTGTGCCATCTCTGAAAAAAGGTGGCTTTATTGTCGGTGGTCAATATGGTGTGGGTGTCGCAACCTGCCGCAAACCCGGAGCTGGATGGAGCGCTCCGTCTACCGTACGCATGGAAGGCGGTAGTGTAGGATTTCAGATCGGTGGTGGTGAAGTGGACATCGTCATGGCTGTCATGAACGAAGCAGGCATGAAGAAGCTGATGGAATCAAAGTTCACCATCGGTGGTGAAGCCGGTGCCATGGCAGGTCCTGTTGGGCGTTCGACCTCAGCAGAAACTGATGCCTTGATGCGAGCTGAAATTCTTTCCTGGTCGAGATCCAGAGGGGTTTTTGGCGGGATCGCATTGAAGGGGTCTACATTGCGTCCCGATAATGATGCGAACAAAGCAATCTATGGAAAGACAGTGGATCAGAAAGATCTGTTGACAGGCAAGGTTGCTGCCCCCGCTTCTTCCAAATCACTGCTACAGACTCTTGGTAAATATTCCATGAAAAAGAGTTCCTAGTCAGATAAATTCTGAGTAGGTCAAACCAGTTGTCGATCCAAAAATACGAATGGATCGACAGCTGGTTTTATATTGTGAGGACCACTACACTCCGAGCAGTAACCGGATAAGAAACCTGAGTTTCCAGTGGATAGGACTTTCCTGGATCTGCAATATCAGAAGGTGTTTCCAGTGAGGTATCGATCAGTCGCTTCCATTTTTTTGAACCAGAAAGTGCTGGAAGTTCAAAAATAAGGTCTTCCCAGTAGGCATTGAACACCATAAATATGTGCTGTTTCTGGTCTGAAAGTTCGACAGCAATGGAGCGCGAATCTTCTCCCCAGTCTGCACATTTCTGTTTCACCCCGTGCCAGGTTACTTTGAGTCCGGAGTTATATGTCTTCCTTCGAATCAGTGTGCTTTCTTTTCGATAAGCAATCAGATTCCTGAAGAAACGTAGCAGACACTCATTCTTTTCAGTGAATTCCCAGTTCACCCAACTCACTTCGTTGTCTTGACAGTAAGCATTGTTGTTTCCCAACTGGGTTCGACCTAACTCGTCTCCAGCCAGGATCATCGGCACCCCTTGCGAAAGGAGAAGTACCGCAGCAAAATTCTTCTGCTGTCTCAGCCGCAGGCGTTGGATTTCTACATCTGTAGTCGGTCCTTCCACTCCATGATTCCAACTGAAGTTTTCATTGGAACCATCCCGGTTCTCCTCCCCATTGGCTTCATTATGTTTCTCGTCATAAGAGACCAGATCATTCAGAGTAAATCCGTCATGACAGGTAACAAAGTTGATGGAATGATAAGGTTCTCGAGCACTGGTGAGATAGAGATCAGGACTTCCCATCAGACGAGTAGCAAAGGAAGAAACCATGCCACTGTCTCCGCGAAGGAACCGTCGAACATCATCCCGATAAAGGCCATTCCACTCTGCCCAACGTCCCCATGATGGAAACGTTCCAACCTGATAGAGACCGGCAGCATCCCATGCTTCAGCAATCAGTTTGGTATGAGCAAGAATCGGTTCATTCGCCAGTTCTTCCAACAGAGGTGGATTGGCTAATACAGATCCATCCTGCCCTCTTCCCAGGATAGATGCGAGATCGAAGCGGAAACCATCCACATGCATCTCCGTCACCCAATACTGCAAGGCATCTGAAATCATCCTGCGGACCACAGGATGATTACAGTTCATCGTATTGCCGCATCCGGAGAAGTTTGTATAGTGCCCCGTGACTGGATCGATGATGTAATACACCGGATTATCAATTCCCCGGAAGCTCCGTGTGGGACCACGCTCATCGCCTTCACAGGAGTGATTAAATACGACATCCAGAATGACTTCAATTCCGGCAAGATGGAATGCCTTCACCATCTGCTTGAACTCAAGGACAGCTCCGCCCCATTCTGGATTCGCTGCATAGGACGCCTTGGGAGCAAAAAAACCCATTGGCTGGTATCCCCAGAGGTTCACTAGTGAAGTACCCAGAGCTGGATTAAAACGATCCGTATCACCTTCTTCGAATTCATTGACCGGGAGAAGTTCGACAGCAGTTATGCCCAGTTCTTTGAGATAAGGAATTTTTTCGGTGAGTCCGATAAAGGTACCCGGCTTCGATACCAATGATGATCCATGGACGGTATATCCACGGACATGCATCTCATAGATGACAGAATCTACCAGAGGGATATTCAGTGGCTGGTCATGATCCCAGTGAAAATGACGCGGGGGAATAATACAACGCGGATTCTGTGATGGCTTGGGAGCACCCAGTCCCCATTTCTCACCTCCGATAATTGCATCTGCATAAGGATCCAGCAAAACGAGTGAAGAATCATATCGATGAATCAGCGGGTTATTGTTCGGGGTTCGATCGAATCTCCATCCGTAAGCAATGGAACTGACGTCAATTCCCCTAACCAGGACGTGCCAAACGTCTCCCGTTTTGTGAATGGTAGGATCGAGATCGATTTCAAAAACCGATTCAGTATTTTGATCCTGAAGCACCAGCATTGCTCGGGTAGCATTCTTGGAAAAGATGGAAAAGTTAATTCCGTCCCGGAATACGGATGCACCGTAGGGTCGCGAAGCGCCTCTGGAGACGCGCGGTGACAGCATCAGTTAGATGGATCGCCCTCTCATATAGAATTCAGTGAGTTTCAGTTGTAGATTGTGACACTACCAGCGAATTTTTGCTGGAAAGTATTCACTGATGAGTTCCTCATAAAAAGGACGCAGAGCCACTGGATCAGGTTTGGTGTGCCCTTTGGAGTAAAGATCATAAGGATTGAATTTGTGAACCCATTCAAACATCTCATGATCATGCTCATTCATTAGATGCCCATACGCATTTTCCCGATGCTGGGGGTAAAAGCTGTGATATCGAATAATGTACTGTGCTGGTTCAGGAAGGTAATCACGGGTAATCAGGTAAAGATATTCATCATGTCCCCAGGACATGTTTACCTTCGACAATCCGCCATGTGGTTCATAAACCCCATGCAGAGTCTGATATTCAGGAATATTCCGGTCAGGGTTTCCTTGAAAAAACTCGTGAAACACAATCCGGTCAGACCATGCACAGCCCACAGGGAAAGTATCGCCCACCACTGCCCACTGCGGTTCTCCATAGAGACATAACACCTTGCCCAGATCATGGATCAGGCCGGTCAGAACCATCCACCGTGGATGTCCATCGCGTCGAATCGCTTCCGCTGTTTGCAGATTATGCTCAATCTGGGAGAGATCCGTATCCGGATCAGAATCGTCCACCAGAGTATTGAGATACTCCATGGCTTCCCAGATTCCCATCTCTTGCCGATTCAATGCCCCGTACTCTTTTCGTTTGGAAAGAGCAAATTCGCGAGTCTGATGAATATGGTTCAGACGATAGAATTCCCGAACCACAGGAGGTGCTGTGGTGTAGTTTCGAAAATCCTTTTCCTCACGGCCTTCCTGGTAACGGGAGGCAACATGATCATCCCATTGTTCCAGTGATTCAAGTGGACCCGGAGCAAGAACCTGCATGACTTCAGGCTAGCCGAAATTTTGATTCTTGTGTAGATGGGAAATGAATCAGTACGCCCAGCGCCAGAGATTGGCTCCTGCAGTGAATCCAGCACCCACAGCAGCGAACATCACCAGATCACCTTTTTTCAGTTTTCCTGAAGTCAAAGCGTCCTGAGTCGCCAAGGGAATTGTCGCTGCCGTCGTATTTCCATACCGGTCAATATTGATAATTACCTGTTCGGGCGAAAGTCCCAAACGCTCAGCCGTGGCCAGAATGATGCGCTTGTTTGCCTGATGGGGAATCAAAAGTTTCACATCAGAAGGCTTCAGATTGTACTTGTCCAGCAGTCCCAGGCACATCTCTTCCATCTTGCGGACCGCAAACCGGAAAACCTGTTGTCCATCCTGATGGACATAGTGGAGTTTGTTTTCCACTGTTTCTCTGGATGATGGCATCCGGCTGCCGCCTGCCGGCATCTTCAATGCTTCCCCGCCCGATCCATCGATTTCATTCAGAAATCCGACAAATCCTTCTTCACCTTCGGCTGCCGGTTCAACCAGCATGGCACCTGCGCCATCTCCGAAGAGAATACAGGTAGACCGATCTTCATAGTCCAGGATGCGGGACATCGTATCCGCACCAATGACCAGAACTTTACGGTGACCACCCACTACCAGATGAGCGGCCGTTGTCAGTCCATAAACAAAGCCTGAACACGCTGCAATCAGATCATAGCCCCATGCACCCTTTGCCCCCAGCTGATTCTGCACAAGGCAAGCAGTGGCCGGGAACAACATATCTGGTGTGACAGTACAGACAATAATGGCATCCAGATCTGTTGCCGGGATTCCTCGCTGCTCCAAAGCCAGTTGTGCAGCCTTTACAGCAAGATCTGAAGTTGCAACATTCTTGTCGGCAATATGCCGGGTGCGGATTCCGGTTCTCTCGATAATCCACTGGTCGCTGGTCTCCACCATCTTTTCCAGATCATGATTAGTCAGGATTCCGGGAGGGACGTAACATCCTAATGCGGTTATTTTCGCGGTCGCCAAAAAATTCCCCTTTTGATTCGAGACACGTGGCCCAAAGTTGTTATGTTACATAGCGAGAGCATGCAAGTCGAGAGAGAGTACAGGAACGGAGCAATTCCAGCGTCAAATGTGGCAATTTCTCTGTTCTTTGAAACACCGGAGCAGATTTACAGTCGGGTTTTCCAGGAGATCCGTCCCAAGGATCAACTGCCACTTATCCAGGTTCAGTACTACAGATCGGTCAGCATCAACAGTTCCATCCGAAAAGTAGACCAGAAAATTCTGGTGAAAATTGCGGACATCCTTCAGGATGCCCCCTCCCCCATCACTGAGGCATTGGCTCACATTCTTCTCTCCAAGCTCTTTCGCAAAAGAATTGGACAGGATTACCAACTCCGTTATCGCCAGTGGATGAACCGGCCAGAAATAAGAGAAAAAGTTCATGAACTGCGAAAAAGTCGAGGAAGAAAAATCATTCACCCTTCTCAGGGGGAACATTACAATCTGGAAGATCTATTCGATGAAATCAACCTAAAGTTTTTTCAAGGAAAGCTGAAAAAACCTCTTCTGGGCTGGAGTCGCACAGCAGCTCGTACCCGTCTTGGGCATTTCGATCCCTCCCATTATGCGATTGTCATCAGCCGAATTATGGATCATCCGGATACTCCCCGCATTCTTTTGGAATACATCATGTACCACGAGATGCTTCATATTGTTCACCCGGTTGAGGTGTCCGGTAAAAGGAAGAAAATCCATACACGGAATTTTCGAGTTGCAGAGAAGCTATTCCCGGAATTTCAGGAAACACAGAAGTTACTGAAAGGGTTTTTATGTACCCGATAGATCAGCAAAAGAAAAACCCCATCCGGGTTACCGGATGGGGTTTTTGATAACTTATCAGAAATCAGGCAGCGTTCATGACAATTGCATTACTAAGATTCGAGTAATGCTGCTGTACTTTTGCCAGATTGCTGACCAGAGAATCAACACGGACTGTTCCCATACCCATTGCATCCAAGGTCAGATTGCAATGTGCCAGAGCCAATTCACGGGTGAAAATCCACCGTTGCTTCATGAGTTCATGAGCCAACTGTGGCTGGTCAACGGGGGCAACCATCAAAAGCTGACTGGCTGCTGAATGTAACACGGCAAAATCGGTCTTGAGAGACTTCAGATAGGATCTCATTACTTGCCGACGCTCCGCCCGGAAACGACGCCCCATAGCAGGGGTAAAACCGGGTTGCCGCTTGAGAAACTCCATGTCCTCTTCGCTCAACAAACCAGCCATGGACTTGTACCTGTCCATGCGTACATCGGGCAACACTGACGATTCAATATCTGCCTCTACCGACTGGGTAGAAACGAGCGAACGAAGAAGAACGGCAAACGTTGTGAGTAACGCTAGCCCGACAACTCCACCCGCTATTAAGGCTGAATCCATGAAAGAATCACTCCTCCTTCAAGTTGCATTTATATGCTAACTGACTGCAATAGAAAAAACAATGAAAAATGTAGTTAAATTCACTGATTTTTAAAATTTCGATTCTTCATGAACCGAATGTCGAACATTACCAGAGGAATCCGTTTGATTTGTACGGGCTAGCGATGAGTTAAGGGCAGCCAACTGCTCCGTTAAACGCTTTCCTTTTTCCGGATTCCACTGATGACCAACGAGTATTTCCCTGGATTCGCCTCGCTTTGTCAGGAATATAGCCCAGGCGAAAATAGACAGATTCGAAATGATGAGAAATACCAGATTTAAAAATGACAAAACCTGAATCCCTAATATCTGGAAAACCATCACAAATCCTGCTTTAGACAGGAAGTAAATAAAAAAGATCAGAGTATGTGCAATCGTATTCGGGCGTAAACGAATACGGAACCAACTCAATGAGAACAAAAGGCTCATCAAAAAAATCAGCAAACTCGTCATGACCACACGACGAGTCAGAAGAATTGCATCAAGCACGGGAAACTGGCTTGGATTTGAGGAAAAGAAAAACATTCCACCTAAACCGACAAGGACAGAAATTCCGATTGCAATCTGAAACAGCTTTCGACCAACTGATGCAAGAGCAGGGTATTGATGAAAAATTGCGGTATAAAGCTCAAGAACCATGACAACGTAGAGCACCCACGATGTCACTTCAGTGGCTAGCCACCAGTTTGCATATGCTGACGAAGTTTGTTTCCACTCAAAAATCAGAGGAACAGATACACGAACAACAGAGAAAAGAGAGTAAACGAAAAGTCCCTTGTAATGGGAGACGAGGCCGGAAAACCAAAGCTTGATCGCCAAGCCGAAGCACAGCAAAAATCCGAGGATTATTAGTGGTTTTTCCATCGAGGATTTATGCGATGAATTCTACTACTGCTGCTTCTGTGACTACTTAATTACGAAAAAAAATTATCAGAATATATCAAGATAATCTTAAAAACTGACTTTATGTTATCACACCTGAATTAGGTAATTTTCAAGTGATATCTGTAAGTTTAAATTCAGAAATTTGCAGGAATAATTAGCCGTTGCAGGGGTAGCAGGGAGGAACGGGCAGCTCAAGGGCGCTCACAGATCCAGTGGTTCCCAGGAAGCTCAGGGCCAGAATTGCGATGGTCAGAAGTTTCTTTTTCATGACGGTTGTTTTCCTTTAATCTCAGTCAGTTCTCAGTAATTAGCCGTTGCAGGGATAGCAGGGAGGAACGGGCAGCTCAAGGGCGCTCACAGATCCAGTGGTTCCCAGGAAGCTCAGGGCCAGAATTGCGATGGTCAGAAGTTTCTTTTTCATGACGGTTTGTTTTCCTTTAATCTCAGTCAGTTCTCAGTAATTAGCCGTTGCAGGGGTAGCAGGGAGGAACGGGCAGCTCGAGGGCGCTCACAGATCCAGTGGTTCCCAGGAAGCTCAGGGCCAGAATTGCGATGGTCAGAAGTTTCTTTTTCATGACGGTTTGTTTTCCTTTTCT